>NZ_MSCV01000034.1 GCF_002005105.1 Methylocaldum sp. 14B
AAGTAAGAACACTTTTATCCAACCCCATTCAGAAGGGAAGATCCACTTCGACCAGCACTAAACTCCGAGGGTAGGTCGTCGATTTTCGTGAATTCGCGCGTCGAGGGGTGAATACCCCCTTGATCAGGGCAATGCGGCGGTTCGCGCGAATCCCGCTGTCGTTTTCAACCCCTACCCCCTCGACAAAAAGGCAAAAAGACAAAAATGCCCGTCGAGTATTTTTGAATTTCATCTTTTTTGTCTTTTTGTCGGGACTATACCCGAAGCACCCCCGTTTGCAGCCTAAATATCGAATATATAAAGGAAAAAAGAGTTAAATTCGCTTAAAACGACGATCAGGGCAAATCGGCGAAAATCCCCTTCTCAGATACCTTTTGGAGATTTTTGTCCAAAATTGTCCGATTAATGTCGATCCAAGCCCGTCGACAAAATTCGCGGATTGACCACGCAGCAAGGCGAAGGCCGTCCGCGCGTTTCGGTCCGCCGCTCGACCTGGCGGAGCACGTGCCAGTCCTGTAGCTGGCGCAGCGCGATCTTCAGCCTGTCCACAGACTTAAAACGACTTTCCATTGCCTTCTGCGCCTCACGGCGCGTAAATTCGGAAAGCCCACGGGCTTGAATCCAGCGCAGCACGCAGGCGGCGTCTTCCTCTGCCTGCACTGCCCCCATGAGGGCAAACGCCGCCAAGGCGTGTTCGATGAGTGCTTCACCCAGCAGCACGGCACGCGCCACGGCATCGGTGCCCACGGCATCGGCAGTAAGACCGTTCAAGGCGATCTCCAAAAGCCCTGCAATCCGCGCCACCGCGCCCGGCAATTTGGAGGACCAATCCGCGATATGCTCCAGCCGCCCGCCGGGCCTTTGCTCCGGCTCAACCTGTTCGGCAAATTCGAGCCAAATCTCGCGCGCATCCTCAGTAAAGGGAATTACCCGCGGCACGCCGGCCGGCCGCTCCTGGCTGTTCAAGAAGTCGAGCAGATTCGCCTCCCATGCCGTTTTGACCGAGTCCGGCACCGGGCGCCGCTCGCGCACATCCCGCGTGCCGACATTGCTTTCCGGGAGGGCATAAAGGAACCGCGCCAAGAGTCCGGAATCCCGGAAACGCTTCTGATTACCCGAGTCGGCCAGAATCCCCGGCTGGATCATCAAGCCGAAGCTTAAGGCCGGGCGATCAAGATGTGCCACGCGTCCTGCGCGATCGACCCTGATAGGGCTTCCTGCATGCCCCTGGAGAAACACATCGAGATTCGCGATGCCGCCGGAGTAGGTGCCGGACATCACCTGAAAGATGCCGGCTTCGTCGGATAAGACCGACATGCGCTCGCTCTGTTCTACCAGGAGCGCTTGCAGGCGCTCCGGTGTGACGTCCCCCGAGAAGATCCGGGGCGCGATCAGCTCCGCGGGTATGGCCTCACGCTCCTGCTGGATCTCGATCTCAAGCCGTTCACGATCCTCGGCGGTTTTCGCCTTGCCCGCATCGGCCTTCAGCTTCTCAACGCGTTTTGCCGCTACTTCGCGTTGCGCGAAGTTCCGCGCGATCTCGGCGCGCAATCGATCCCGCTCGCGCCTTTCCCAGCGCACCATTGGCTCGGTCAAGGCCGTCAAAATAGCGCTTTTACGGGAACCAGAAGGCAGCGCAATCAAGCTCCAGAGAGAGAGTGGTTCGCGATAATCGTCATTCCACGGGGCCACTTCGAATTGACGCTGTAATACCGTTGCCAACGCCGATAGGCACAGCATCACCGAGGCAGCCTCGGGGGTTTGCGTCGAGGCGGCCACCGCGCCGGCCATGGCTCCCACCCAGCCCGGCAGCAGAGACGCCGGAATGTCGGGAGTCTTGGCGGTGCCCGGGAGGATCGGTTCTGGCCACGCATCGGCCGCCGCTGGGTTCGAAGGGGCCGAGTGCGGGGGAACAACCGGCTTGGCGTTATCAACAGCCAATTTGATGCGCGGCTCATCCATGGCGGGCCTCCATTAGCCAGTCGTTCCAATCGGTGCCCTTCGCACCTTCGGGGAACTGTGGGCAGGCCACGCAGCCGCCGATTGCCAGCGCCGCTTCGCGCGCCTTGGTCAGTCCAGGGTTCCTGATGGGCTTGTCCGTGAACCGGTCGTTATCCGCGCACAACACGATCCTGGCGCATGGATGGACCTTTCGCACCGTCACCGCCACGGTTTTGAGATTGCCGGCATCAAATGCGATAAACGTTCGATAGCCGGTGGTTTCGTGAACGGTCGCCCCGGTCGCGTAGCCTTCAGCAATCAGTAAGGTGTCGGTCGGTTTGCCGACGATGTGAAACAGGCCCCCTTTCCGGCCGCCGAGAAAGTCTTTGTCACGGCCCAAGTCCGCGTGAACCGAGGGAAAGATGGCTTGCAGGTTCCACAACTCGCCGTGCTCGTCTCGCATCGGGACCAGCAGCGCCCCGGAGACAAGAATCCGCCGCCAGCTGTCTGGCCCTTCGATCCACTTCGGCCAGTTGCCGGCACGTACGCCATGGGCTTGAACGCCTTTGCGATTCAGGTAAGGGTGATCCATGCAAGGTGAAGCCTTACCCCATAAGACGCGGGCTTCCGCCGCCTTCTTTCGGTGCCGGGTCTCGATCTCGGCTTGCCGCCTCCGGCGTTCTTCTTCAATGTGCTTCCGGGTGGCCTCATCCATCCGCCACGTCCCGCCGCCGGCTTTCCAGGTGCCGGATACTCCCGTCTTGAAATCCTGGAACCAGCCGGCCGGATGCCTATCCAGATGCAGCACGTACGCGCCGTTGAGCGTCCCGTGCCGCTGCCCTTCGATATGGAAGCGATGCAAGCGCCCATCGCCGATGATTTCGGTCGGCGGGACAATGCCCGCGGCTTGCATGGCCGATTTGAAATTGGAAATCACATCCATTGCTACGCTCCTTCTAGGCCCAGCGCCTGAATCAAGCGCTCAGCGGTTTGGTGCGTGATTTCGCCGTGCGTAGCTGCGGATACAACGCAGCGCTTTAGCGCTTCTGCTAGCGGTACGTGCCCAAGGCGACTAAAATGGACACGTGAAGTATTTCCTAAGCCCGGTTTGCGCTGTTGGAGCAACGCACCGGGTTTTTTGTTGTCGAGCATGGCCCCTCCCTATGCCGCTTTATTGCGGTTGAGGGATTGCCGGAGCAATCCGACATTCCAGGCGGTGGACCTCGGCCCTAGCTTTTCTGGTTTGGGTATTGAGCCGTCCCTTACGCGCCGCCAAACGGTGGATGGCGAGCAGGCATATAGCGCCTCGACGATCGGCTGCCGTACATAAGCCGAGTCGGGTAAGCGGTCGAAATTTTCGAGGATATTTAGAGCGTTGCTACTGAATGACATGGCGTGACCCGTTTTAAAAATTACGGGCACGATAATCGCGCAGCTCAAACTTGTGTGATTCAAGAATCCACGCCCGGAGCGGGTTTCAATTTTTGTGTAAGCGTTGAATGAGGCGGGCGATATCGATGGAATCGTTGAGACCAGCCATCTTCAAAATGTCGCTGACGAAAGCAGCCGCGTCGCTTGCGCGTTCATTAGCCGAGTCTTCATAGCCGTCTTCGGTTCCGGCGTGAAAAATGTCCAGCAATTCAAGAACCAGTGCATCACGTTCCGGCTTGCCAGGATTAGTACGCGCCAGTTCTTCCAGGTCAAAGGTATTCAGGAATTCATCTAGGAAGCCTGCAAGATGGGCCAAGTGCGCACGAGTTTCGATGATTTCTTCCTCCAATTTCGGTCGCCCAAGGCGGTGACGCTGGCCGAACGGAACAAATTTCTGTTGTGCAAAGCGAATGGCAAAGAGAGGAATATTAGCAAGCCGTTTCTCGCTTTCTCGGAGAGATTCAATCAGTAACCGAAGGTCTTCCGATTGCTTATTTGGGGGTGGAGGTCTTAACTTCATCACGACGCGGTACCCATTCACCGCATCGGCGATGCGGTTTATCAATCCCTTATGTAGGTCTTCCTCAAAATATTTGTCTACTATTTCGGCAAATCCGCGCCGCTCGTCACCTTCATCACCTTCGGAAAGGACAATCAATCGTCGAGTGTGAATATCCACCTTGCGCGGCTTTTTCGGAGTCGTCATACCACCCCCTTCGAGCGTTACCCTTCAAAGGAAGCCGCGCTACACAGGTGAAGGGTATCCCGTGGTTCGCCCGGCCAAGGCTAGGCGCGGCCATTCGGTAATGTGGTTTTAATCGACCGACTTAACCTGCCGATAAAGCTCTTGCTGCAACACAAAGACCGGCCCCAATGTGATACCGGATCGATGTTAGCCACGCCCGTTATGCCGAGACTGATTTTTCGGTCCCGCTCAAAGACTACAATGGTCAGCCCAAGAACCTTGCCACTCCTAGCCTCTTCCAAAAGAGTTTCGAGCATACTGATGGTTTCCTGGCAAACGCCGGGCGTGACAGAGCGCGAAGGGATAACCGCGGAACGGTGATTATCCATCGTGCACCTCGTTCGCGACTCCCGCCGCTTTGTTCCAACTGGCCCCATAGGGACCAAGCATCTTCAGTGCCCGCTTGATCTCGCCGTGGGCGCACAGCAAGGCGTTAGGGATGGTGATATCGTCGAGATCGTAGTTCGCTGCCACCTTGACTACGGAATAATTGGACAGAATGCGGCACGTCTCGACAACGGCCAGCGCATTGCACAGCGCCAGGCCTAGTTCCTCGAAATCGAGTGCTTCATGATCGAGTTCGCTCACTTGGCGCCCATTGTTATTAGCCATAACAGCACCCCCCTTTAGTTTGAAATGCTATCGCTAACGGCTCTTGCCGGCCGTTTAGCCTGGTCAAAACGGCTCGGAGCCCGCTGACGCGCGCTCGTGGAACTCATAGCCGACATTCAATTCGACGACCCGTATTGCCCCCGCGAGATTAGCCATCTCGTTGACTAGCCACGATACATCACGAATGGCGTTCAGGTTCGCCCCGTTTTCGAGTGTGGCGTTCTCATAGATCAGCTTGCCGATGCCCTATATGCCGTTCTCCAAAGTATCCAGGGAGTAGAGGTATGCTGCTTGATTGCCTCCAAGGTCGTATCGTCACACTTCCGGAACACTTCGCCAGTTGCATCGAGTAGGCTAAAGAGTTCTGTAAAAGGGCGATCGGCATTCCGAAAGACCAGTTTCTGAGTCTCAGCAGGTGTAAGATCAACGATAGCCATGATTTCACCTCTTCGTCAGATGGGTTGTGGTTGGGGTCGGTTTGGTGAGGCTGCACCACTCCGACTCGCTTTTAACCCTCCTGGCTTACCGGCGGTCCCCCGCGCCGAATCAGGAGTCGATCACGCCGGCCGACGCAACGGGATCACGTTCCAGTCGCTACCCTTTTCACAGGCATCTAGGAACTTTGCCCATAATTCCAAGGCCCTGCGTCGTTCGTCGAAATAATCGTGTCGGTTGTAAATCCCCTCGATACCCTTGATCTTGTGATTCAGGCAGCGTTCGGCAATGTGGGGATCGATTCCAAGCGCAGCCAAATGCGTGCGCGCCGTTCTTCGAAAATCGTGAATGCAGAATGGCGAAACTCCCGGCATGAGCGGTTTCAGCTTTGCCATGGCGACATTCAACGTGTTTTCGTGAATATGGGGAATCATGCGGTGCTGCGCCTTTCGCGCCGGCAACAGCCATTCCGAGCCACACGCGAGCTGCTGGAGTTCGCGTAAGGCCTCAACAGCAGCAGGCGGCAAGGGGATATCGATAGCCGTCTCTGTCTTGACTCGCTCCGCCGGCAAGTGCCACACAGCGTTATCCAAGTCGAACTCGGTTTGCCGCGCTCCGGTCAGTTCCTGCTTACGCACGGCCAGCAGTAGCAAGAGCTTCACCGTCAGCATGTTTTCGTGGCTAAAGCCCTTGGCGTCTCTCATCGCCTCGAACAGCATGACCAGCTCTTCCCGCGATAACGCCCGGTCCCGTGCTTCCTCTCTCCCGCCCGCGTCGGAAAGGTCGAAAGCGGACGCCGGGTTGTACTGCACCATGTAGCGCTTTACCGCGAAATCGAACATGCGCCGGGTCCAGCGCAAAACGTCGTTGGCGATCGTCGGCGCCCCGCGTTTGACGATCTTCTGTAGCATGGCGTCAATGTGGACAGGCTTCACGTCCTCCACCTTCATCTTCCCGATACTCGGTTTGATGTCCCTCTCGATCCGGCTACGCACGATGTTGGGGTGTTTCCAGCGCCCGAGAATCATTCTCTCGAAATACTCGTCGGCCAGTTTCCCCACGGTCACGGAATTCTTTTCGGCTTCGATCTTGGCCGCAGCTTCCGCTTTGCGCTCCTGTTTCTCGGCTGCCACATCGTGACCCAAGGAGACCTTTGCCCGCAACTCCTTCGCCAGCTTCCGCGCATCTGCTAAGGATAGATCGCTGTAGCTGCCCATGTTCATAACACGCTGCTTCCCCGCAAAGCGATATCGGAACCGCCATACCGGGATCGAATAGTCCTTACGAAAACTCAGATACAGCCCATCGCCATCGCTACGCATATCGAACCGTTCGCCAGCCTTGATCCACTGCTTAATCTGCACGTCTGAAAGCTTGCCCATAGCCCCTCCAGGGTGTGTACCCGTAAACGTGTACCTATTACCGTTATGGGTACACGTCCGGGTACACGGCATTTTCGAAATGTTGTGATACGACGTGAAACAGTATGGCATAAAGAAAGCCGCGTTAATAGCGGCTTCCAGGGATCATGAGATTTCGTGAATTGGCGTGAAACGCTACTCAATATTCTGCGTCTGTTCTCTCATTTGTTCGATCAGCACTTTCATCTCGACCGAGGCCTTGGTCGTTTCAGCATCGGCGGATTTCGAGCCTAGCGTGTTGGCTTCGCGGTTCATTTCCTGAAGCAGGAAATCGAGACGGCGGCCCACCGGCTCTTTCTGGCGCAAGGCCCGCAGCACTTCATCGACATGGGCATCGAGCCTATCCAGTTCCTCGTCGACATCCAATTTCTGTGCGAGGTAGACCATTTCCTGCTCCAGCCGCTCGGAATCCGGATTGGCGCAGACTTCGGCCAGCCGTGCCATGATCTTCTGCCGAATGGATTGGAGTACTTCCGGCATACGCGCCCGCACCGACGATACGTGTTCCCGCAGTTTGACGCAGCGTTCTTTCAACAAAGCCGCCAATTGGCGCCCCTCGTTTTCCCGTACGACTATGGCTTGCTTCAGCACGTCGGTCAAAAGGTCGAGAATTTCGGCGGCAAGTTGCTCTCGGTCGGCCTCGGGCTCGTGCAAGGCGCCCGGCCATTTCAAGACGTCCAGGGCACTGAAGCCGGCCAAGGGCCTATCGCTCAGATCGTCCACCTCCCGGGCGGTCGCCAACAGCTTGGTGACCAACTCACGGTTCATGCGGATGTCGGCGCCGCCTTCGACGCTTTTCTTATAGGACAAAATGCAATCCAAGCGCCCTCGGTTGATGAGCGCACCGACGCGGCTGCGGGCGGCAGGCTCCAAAAAGCGGAATGCATCCGGCAAACGCAGGGAAAGATCGAGGTAGCGGTGATTGACCGAGCGTACCTCCCAGGTGAAAAGCCAGTCCCGAATTTCTCGTTCGCCGCTGGCGAAAGCGGTCATGCTGCGGATCATGGAAAATCTTGCTTTATACTGAGTAAATTGAATCACGCATTTAAGTCTTCTGGCCTGTCCCGAATTTTGTCGGTTCGCCCTTTTTTCCGGAGGGGAGAGAACTGAAGTCGGTCCTGCGTAAAACCCTAATGCGAAAGAACGGAATATTAAGCTGAATCCTCCCATGCGGAAACTCTGGCCAGACTCTTCGGACAAGCCTCCGAAAGAGTTTTACTTTTTGAAGTCCGGAACGATCGTCGATCAATACATGATCGAGCGCCCTTTGGCCGGGGGCGGATTCAGTTCCGTCTACCTGGCGCGCCAGCTGGCCGACCAGCACCAGGTAGCCATCAAAGAGTACCTGCCGCGCCGCCTGGCGCATCGCACGCCGGAAAATCACGTGGTGCCGAACAGCGAAGAAACTCGCTCGATGTTCCTGCGCGGCCGGCGACTGTTTCTTGAAGAAGCCAAAGTTCTCACCAGGTTCAAACATCGCAACATCGTCGAGGTCTTGAACTTCTTTCAGGCCAACTCGACGGTCTACCTGGTAATGACCTTCGAATATGGAAAAATCCTGGGCGATTATCTGCTGAAAGAAAAGAAAAACGGTGTGAGCGATCAGTTCCTGCGCATGGTGTTTCCGGCGCTCCTCGATGGCCTCAGGACGATCCACCAAAACGGGCTGCTGCACCTCGACATCAAACCGCAGAACATTCTGATCCGTTCGGGCGGCGATCCTTTGCTGCTGGACTTCGGAGCCTCGCAGCCTTATCCGTACGAGGAAAACACGCGAATCGGCAAAGTCCTGACCAACGGCTTCTCTCCCATCGAACAATATCAGGACGACGGCGCCTTAGGCCCGTGGAGCGACATCTACGCCATAGGCGCAACCATGCGGATGTGCTTGGACGGCCTCCCGCCTCCCGCGGCTCCGATTCGCGCCGAACGCGATAGCCTCATCCCGGCGGTCAAAGCGTTCAAACGCCGCTATCCGCAAAATCTGCTGCAAGCCATCGATTTGGCCATGATCGTAGATCCCGCGCAACGTCCGCAGTCGATAGAAGAATTCTCGCGGCTCCTCTCCGCGGACAGCCGACCGGCCGAAAGTTGAACGGCCGGAGATCGACTCCGGGTCTCCATCGCTCCACCGTAAGATTCCCCCCCCTTCTTGGCCGCGCCTAAAGGTATTTAACTTTGCGGCAAAGGATTGTTCCTCTGCGGAAGATGGCATAATGTATGCCCGCCTTTCTGGAAAAGAAAAATCAGGAACAGTCATGATGAGTGCGAGCATCAACGAACGCAGGCAAAACACGAATCACATGATCGAGGAGCTTCTGGAGGAGAGGCGGCAAGTTTGGTCGCTGTACTGCACAATTGCGGGAATGAAGCCCTTTACGGTCGAGCAGCCCCTTCGGACGAAAGTCCAGGAGTTCTGCCAATTGCTCATCGATTACATATCGCTGGGGCATTTCGGGATTTACCAACGCATCATCGACGGAACCGAACGAAGGCGGAAAGTACTTGAACTGGCGGAAAACATTTACCCTCGCATCGCCGAAACCACCGATGCGGCGGTGGAGTTCAACGACAAGTACGAAACGCTGATCGGAGACGGGCTCAAAACCCATCTCGAGGATGATTTGTCCAAGCTCGGCGAGGAATTGGCGATGCGCATCGAACTTGAGGATCAACTGATTTCGAGCATGATCGCCTGATCAATGCACCGCAACGGGCGGAAGCACTCGTGAACTGGTCGCGACAGTGCCGCCCAAGCCTGAGGCACCATACGGCCGATGAACTATTGCACACACTGCGGAACATCGCTTCGAACGGGCATTCCCGAAGGCGATGACCGTCCGCGCCACATCTGCGACTCCTGCGGGACCATCCATTATCAGAACCCCAAGCTGATCGCCGGATGCATTCCTGTGTGGCAGGACCGGATACTGCTGTGCAAGCGCGCCATCGAACCGCGTCTCGGCTATTGGACACTGCCCGCGGGCTTCATGGAACTCGGCGAAACCTTGCCGGACGCCGCCCGCCGCGAAGCTCGCGAGGAAGCGAATATCGAGGTGGAGCTCGACTCGGTGTACACCATTTTCAGCCTTCCCCATATTTCGCAGGTGTACGTGTTCTTTCGTGCCCACATGCTGGAAGAACGCTACTCGGCCGGCTCGGAAACCTTGGAAGCGCGCCTGTTCAGGGAGGACGAGATCCCCTGGACCGAAATCTCCTTCGAAACGGTTTATCGCTCGCTGCGTCTATTTTTCGCCGATCGCAAGCAAGGCAGCTATGCATTCAGGCTGGAGACCATCACGCCGGATCAGCGCAGAATGCGGGGAGGTTAGAGCGTTTTCCGGTTTGACGCCGCGCCCCAAGGTACGGTAGGTCGACATTCCTTTCCCAATCGCAAACGGTCGCTTTAGAGCGTTTTTCATGCCGGTGTACGGCTTCGTATCGGGCGGGAAGAACGTAGGTCGGCAATCCTTTGCCGACGAAGTCCTTTGCCGAGCCGATAAGTCGGCGAGGGATTGCCGACCTACGCATTTCCCGATCCTCACCGCTAAACGGCGGAGAAAAACGCTCTAACCTCCCCGTTCGTCAACTCAGCGGCGAACGTAGGCCGGGATGACGAAGGAATCCCGGCAACCCCGCGACAATGCCGGGTTTCGTTCCTCACCCCAGCCTACATGCTGGGCGCCCTGAAACCGGAGAAGCCTTTTCAGGGCTTCCCTAACAGTGCACTCATCCGTTGCCCCATATCCGTAGGCGTATCGACGACGTCCACGCCCGCAGCCCGCAGGGCCGCCACTTTGCTCGTTCCCGTCCCTTTGCCGCCGGTGATGATCGCACCGGCATGACCCATGCGTTTTCCGGGCGGCGCAGTGAGACCGGCGATGTAACCGACTACCGGCTTCGTGACATGCGCCTTGATGTATTCGGCCGCTTCTTCCTCGGCGCTGCCGCCGATTTCGCCGACCAGAATGATGCCCTTGGTCTGATCGTCATTCTGAAACAAAGCCAAAAGATCGATGAAATCCAAGCCCTTGATGGGATCTCCGCCGATCCCGACGCAGGTGCTCTGACCGAGTCCCGCTTTGGTGGTTTGATGCACGGCTTCGTAAGTCAGGGTCCCGGATCGGGACACGATGCCCACCGAACCCTTTCGATGAATGAAACCGGGCATGATGCCGATCTTGCACTCGCCCGGCGTAATCACGCCGGGGCAGTTGGGGCCGATCAATGCGGTGTCGTAATGGGCCAGGGCCGCTTTGACCCGGAGCATGTGCAGCACGGGAATGCCCTCGGTGATGCAGACGATCACTTTTATACCCCCGTCGGCCGCTTCCAGGATGGCATCCGCCGCGAACGGCGGGGGCACGTAAATCATGCTGGCCGTGGCGCCCGTTTCGCGTACCGCCTGCTTGACCGTGTCGAACACCGGCAAATTCAAATGGGTTTGCCCGCCACGCCCCGGCGTCACGCCGCCGACCAGCCGGGTGCCGTATTCCAGACACTGCTGAGAGTGGAAAGTGGCCTGCTTGCCGGTAAATCCCTGGCAAATGACCTTGGTGTTCTTGTCGACGAGTATGCTCATTGCGCAGCCTCCACAGCCTTTTTCGCCGCCTCGTCCAAATCCGACGCGGTTATCAGCGCCAAACCGGACTGCTCGAGCAAGCGCCGGCCCTCCTCGGCATTGGTTCCTTCGAGCCGAATGATCACCGGCACCTGAACGTGCACCTCTTTGACGGCCGAGATAATGCCTTCGGCGATCAGATTGCAGCGTACGATGCCGCCGAAAATATTCACCAAAACAGCTTTCACCTTCGCGTCGGACAAAATCAGTTTAAACGCCTCGGCGACTTTCTCCGCCGTGGTTCCGCCGCCCACATCCAGGAAATTGGCCGGCTCTCCCCCGTAAAGCTTGATGACGTCCAGCGTCGCCATCGCGAGTCCCGCCCCGTTCACCATACAACCGATATTCCCGTCCAACGTGACATAGCTAAGTCCATGCTGGCGGGCCGCAGACTCCTTGGGATCCTCTTGGGCCGGATCGCGGAGCTCAGCCAGATCGGTATGGGCGAACAAGGCGTTGTCGTCGATGTTGATCTTGGCGTCCAGCACCAGTAACGCACCGTCTTCCGTCACCACCAAGGGATTAATCTCGATTTGGCTCAAATCCTTGTCCAAAAACAGCCGATACATTCCGTTCATGATCTTGGTCAACGCGTTGACCTGGTCGCCCCGAAGCCCCAGGGCAAAGCCGATTTCCCGGCACTGGTAGGCCTGAAGTCCGGCGGCAGGATCGACCGTCAGACTCAGAATTTTCTCGGGGTGCTGCGCAGCCACCTCTTCGATATCCATTCCGCCGGCGCTGGACGCCAAAAACAGCACCCTGGCGCTGGATCTGTCCACCACCGCGCTCAGGTAAAGCTCCCGCGCAATCGGGCGGACTTCCTCGACCAGCACGGCATTCACGGGCAACCCGGCGCTGCCCGTCTGAGCGGTAACCAGACGCGACCCCAGCAATTGACCCGCCGAGGCCCCGACCGCATCGACGCTGCCGACCAGCTTGACGCCGCCCGCCTTGCCTCGCCCGCCGGCATGCACCTGGGCCTTCACCACCCACTGCCCGCCGCCCAAGGCGGTCGCAGCTTCGACCGCCTCTCGCTCCGAAAATGCCGGGGTGCCGCGGGGGACCGGCAAGCCGTAGGACGAAAACAAATGCTTCGCCTGATATTCATGTAGGTTCATTGGATACTCCGTTTAGCTCTCGCGCCGGGCATCAATCCTCAAATCGATGCTACTCTTAATGTCTACGGCTATTCTAATAGACCCGCTCCGAAACCGCACCGCAGCCATGTCGCAATGCCACGCACCGACCCCGAACTCGGGCGAGTCTCCGCTCCCCGTGAAACGAGGGAGCGCAAGGTACCTGCAAACGGTTTTGCGGTGAACGACCCGGCACGAGGCTCTACGGCGCTCAACAGCTGCTACGGACAATGGACTTCGACAACAAGCAAATATCGCCCTGTCCGTTCTCCAAACATTACCGCATTCCTGAAAACCAAGCCTGGCAGTCGCTAACGGTTTATCTTCTATACCGTCTGACGCTGGGTAGCGTTTTGGTGTTCCTGTTTTTTTTGGGTGCGCTGCCGTCGTCGCTGGGTAAACACGACCCCGTGCTTTATGCAGCAGCCAGCAGCATCTATCTAGGATCTATTTTTTTCTCGGCTATTCCTCTGCTCCTGCGCCGCCCCGCCTTCCCGCTTCAAGCACAGCTGCACGTGCTCGCCGATCTAGTCTTGATCCCCAGTATCATGCACGCTTCGGGAGGCGTGGAGACCGGCGTCGGCGTATTGCTGGCTTTGTCGGTGGCGGCTGGCGGCATCCTGACCGGCGGTCGCTGCGCTTTGCTGCTGGCGGCGCTGGCCAGCGTGGCAGTCCTGGGAGAAGAAGTTTACGCCGATCTCTCCGGAGCGTTCGAAGCGGCCTACACTTACGCCGGCATGCTCGGGGCCTCGTTCTTCGGCATCGCGATTCTCGCCCTGGTGCTGGCGAGACGCGCGGAGCAGAGCGAAGCGATCGCGGCGCAACGCGGCGTCGACCTGGCCAATCTTCAGCAGCTCAACGAATTCATCATCCGCCACCTGCAGTCGGGTATTCTCGTCATCGATGAGCAGCATCATATTTGGATGATGAACGATTCGGCCGCTCGGCTTCTCGGCATCTCTTCGACCGCCCGGTCCTTGGAAACCGCCTGTCCGGAGTTGGCCGAGCTGTTTTGGGATTGGCTGGACGATCCGATCCCCGGCACGGTGGGTCTCGGTTCTCGGGCAGGACAACCCTTGCAAGTTCGCTTCACCCGCTTAGGGCCTACATGGCCTCCGATTTACATGGCATTCCTGGAAGACAATGCCCTGTACAATCAGCGGGTACAGCAAAGCAAGCTGGCTTCGCTCGGCCGCCTCACCGCCAGCATCGCTCACGAGATTCGCAACCCCTTGACCGCCATCAGCCATGCCGCTCAGCTTCTGGCCGAGTGCTCGTCGCTGCAATCTCAAGACCGGCGCCTGATACAGATCGTTCTCGACCATACCGCACGGGTTAACATCGTCATCGAGAATGTGCTTCAAATCTCGCGACGAGGCCAATCGAAGCGAGAAATACTTCCCTTGGCGTCTAGTTTGAAAAAGTTTCTGCGCGACTACCGAATGGCGCAGGGAATACATGAAAAAGCCTTTCAACTCGATATCAAGATCGGCGATGCGCTGGTCACGGTCGACCCCAGCCATCTCAAACAGATTCTTGAAAATCTTTTTTCGAACGCGCTGAAATACGGCGAGCCGCAACGCGGGGCCATCCGGGTGCGCGTAAGGCGCCAACGGGGCGAACCATGCGTCGAAATCATCGATCATGCAGCGCCCATCGATAGTCAGACCGTTCAGCAAATGTTCGAGCCATTCTTCACCACCTCCGCCAGCGGCACCGGACTCGGGCTTTATATCGCGCGCGAGCTGGCGGAACTCAACCAGGCTAAACTGGAATATGAACCTGTCGCCGGCGGCGGTTGCTTCCGGCTCCGTTTGGCCGACGCAGAAAAAACCACAATCGAATTATGAACAGACCGTCCGCCCTGGTCGTCGATGACGAGCCCGCCATCCGCGAATTGCTGGAGATCACGCTCGAGCGCATGGATATCGACGTGCAATCGGCCGGCGCATTGCGGCAGGCCCGAGAACTCCTGCAGAACCGGCATTTCGATCTTTGCCTGACCGACATGCGTCTGCCCGACGGCGACGGCTTGGACCTGGTGGAATACATCCAGCTCAACCTTCCGGCACTGCCGGTGGCGGTCATCACCGCGCATGGCAATATGGAGTCGGCCATTCGCGCCTTGAAGAACGGCGCCTTCGACTTCGTCTCCAAGCCGCTGGATCTGCACATTCTTAGGAACCTCGTGAACACGGCGCTCAAGCTCGGTCAGCAAGAAGGCAGGGACCGCCGCTCCCGCCATATATTGCTCGGCGATTCGCAAGCGATGCGCGAAATCCGCTCCAAAATCACCAAGCTGGCACGCAATCAGGCGCCTATATTCATCAGCGGCGAATCGGGGACGGGTAAGGAATTGGTTGCGAGACTGATCCATGCCATGAGTCCGCGGTCCGAAAAGCCGTTCGTCGCGGTGAACTGCGGTGCGATACCGCACGACCTGATGGAAAGCGAATTTTTCGGCCACAGAAAAGGCAGCTTTACAGGAGCGGTCGGGGACAAGCAGGGCTTATTTCAAGCGGCTCACGGCGGCACGCTGTTTCTGGACGAAGTCGCCGACCTGCCGCTGTCGTTGCAGGTCAAATTGCTGCGCGCGATTCAGGAAAAATCGATTCGACCGCTGGGCGAACCTCGGGAAATTCCGGTAGACGTACGTATCGTCAGCGCAACTCACAAGAATCTCGCGGAGATGGTCCGAAACGGCGATTTCCGGCAGGATCTTTTTTACCGCATCAACGTGATCGAGATGCATGTTCCGCCCTTGCGCGAGCGCCGCAGCGATATTCCGGCCTTGATCGACCACATACTCGCAAAACTCACCTCCCCCGGAGATACCAAGGCCGAACTGAGCGCCGAAGCCTTGACCGCACTTATGAGCTATCCGTTTCCGGGCAACGTACGGGAGCTCGAAAATATTCTGGAACGGGCCGTCGCACTCTGCGACGGGCATCGCATTCTGGTCGAGGACTTGAACCTTCCGGAAGGGTCATCCGGGCGCTCCCCGGATGATCGTTTGCGATTGGAAGGGTCATCCTGGCGCTCCCTGGATGACCGTTTGCGATTGGAGATGATCGAAACGGCTTTTCCGACTGCGTCGGAGGAGAACCCCGTGAGGGAACACGGTCTGTCGCTGGAAAGCTATATGGACGAGATCGAAAAGCAGGCGATCATCAAGGCTCTCGAAAAAAACCGTTGGAACCGGACCGCGGCGGCGAAGCAGTTGGGCATCACGTTCCGCGCACTGCGCTATAAGTTGAAAAAGCTGGGACTGGACTGAGCAAATGCGGAAAACCGGTGAGGATGGACGGCCGAGATACACAACGGAGGCGAGTCAGCCGTCGCCCTGAACTAAAAAAATCTAAAGGGCTTACTCCATCGCCCAACGCCGTCAAGCCCGATATTTATCCAGAGTCTTGAGCTTATCCAGAGCGTCCTTGATCTTCCCGGCAACCGCGTCGTTCAGCTCCGTAGGCTTATAGACTCGATCCAGCAATCCTTCCGCGACCAGGGCTTCTTTGACCCATTTCTTGGCGAAACGATAATTTGTCGGCACTGGAGAGACTTCGCCCGTAGCCGGATTGCGCAACTGTCCGCCGCGCTCGGTTTGCGCGGCCTCTTCCTCGGCGGGCGCGGCCGTTTCGGCGACAGCAGGCGCGCCGGCGGCTTCCTCGGCTTTCGTTTCGGGCGCCGCTACCGGGGTTGGCGTGCTATCCGCGCGAGACACGGTCTTGAATACCTCGTAGATCACAAATACGACGAAGATCACCGTCAGACCGACCAGCAATTGCATCATGATCTTTCTCCTCCTCTTCTTGTAGTTTCTATCGACTCGCCAGCCGCCGCCTGAAGTTCCGAGCGTCACCGCGGTTGCGTGCGAGCCGACACACCATAGGCCGAAACGAATAAAACCGCAATATCTCTCTTGACTTTAGTCAACAATTTGCGCAAGAAATCCCCGAAACTCGCATTTTTTGTAAACGCCGATTTTGCCGCTAGCCGGTTCGTCCCGAACTTCTCGAAGGGCCTCGAGGGCTTGCCGGGACAGCTTCTAAGGCATCGCGTGAACGTGGGGGACAGGCCTGAGCGCCTTGTGCTCGAACTGCAAGCGATGAAGCTCCGCGTAATAGGATTGTCCGCGCAGCAATTGCTCGTGAGTGCCGCTTTCGATGATACGACCGTCCCGCATGACATAGATCCGGTCCGCATTCTGGATGGTGGACAGACGATGAGCGATGACCAAGGTGGTCCGGCCTTTCATCAATACCTCCAGCGCCTCCTGGACGTGCCGCTCGGACTCCGCATCCAGCGCGGAAGTCGCTTCATCGAGTATCAGGATGGGAGCATTCTTGAGGACGGCGCGCGCGATGGCGATACGCTGCCGTTGTCCGCCCGAGAGCACGATACCTTGCTGGCCGACGACGGTGTCGAAGCCTTGCGGCAGGTTTTCTATGAATTTCAGCGCATGGGCGGTCCTCGCCGCCTGCCGAATCTCCTCGAAACTCACCGACTCCCGGCAACCGTAAGCGATATTGCTGGCAACGCTGTCGTTGAACAAGGTAACTTCCTGCCCCACGTAAGCAATATGCCGGCGCAGACTCTCCAGGGTGAACTCCCGTATGTCCCGCCCGTCGAGGCGGATTTCGCCTTGAGTGGGCTCGTAAAGGCGAGGCAGCAAGCGTATCAGCGAGGTTTTGCCGCTGCCCGACTGTCCGACCAACGCAATGGTTTCGCCCGGCTTTACCGTCAACTCGATATTCTTCAGCGCGTAATCTCCGTCATCGTGATACGCAAGACCGACTTTCCGGAATTCGATATGTCCCTTTACCGCGTCGAGTTCTCGCGTACCGGTATCGTGTTCGCGCTCCTTGTCCAATAGCTCGAAGATGCTGTCCCCGGCGGCGATCCCCTTCTGCATGATGTTGAGGACCTGGGTGGCACGCTTGATCGGGCTCAGCATCATGGCCATCGCCGCAATGAAGGCAATCAGACTGCCGGGCGTGATGGTGTGGCGCACCGAGTCCAGGGAGACCACGTACAAAATCGCCGCGAACCCGCTGACATAGATGAGCTGTATGAGCGAGCCGCTAACCGCGTCGGTGACGATCAGCTTCATTTGCCGCCGCTGGTTGCGTTCGTTTTCCTTGGCGAACTTTTCGGTTTCGTAGCCTTTCCCGTTGAACACCTTGACGATGCGCTGCGCATCGATCACTTCCTGCGCCACGTGGCCGACATTGCCCATGGACTCCTGAATACGCATGCTGATCTTGCGAAAACGCTTGCTGACCAGGCGAATGCTGATGCCGAGCACCGGGCCGACCACCATGAAGACCAGGGACAACAAGGCATTTTCGTAAACCATCAACAAAGTGAGACCGACGATGGTCAATCCGTCCTTGAACACCGCGACCACGCCCTTGGTCAAGGAATTCGCCACCTGCTCGGTGTTGTACAGCAGTTTGGCGAGCAACTGCCCCGACGAGGCGTGATCGTAATAGGCACAGGGAAGATTCAATAGCTGATCGAACAAATCCCGGCGGAGATCGGCGATCACCCGCCGTCCGACCCATCCGGAACAGTAATCCCCGGCGAACCCGGCGATACCACGGGCGATCGACAAACCCAGCAATATGAAAGGCGCTTGACGCAGAATCTCGGGGTCATTCTCGATGAAACTGCCGTCGATGAGCGGCTGAATCAGCTTGGCGAAAGCGGGTCCCAGCGAGGCATAGGCAATCATGGCCACTATTGAAGCCAGGAACATCTTCCAGTAGGGCAAAGCGTATTTGAGCAGCCGCCGATAGATGATCATTCCATCGGTGAGTGGCTTTCGGTCGGAGTGTTTTTCGCTCATGAGGTCGTGCAGGCTTAATAAAAGGCCGTCCTGATTTCTCAAGCGGCCTGTTCGACTTTGCTAAAATCGTGGTTTTTTCACACGGATAGAAATCATCCAATGGTCGCTGGAGTCATCGCTCCCCCGGTCCAGTATGCCAATTATACCGGCGTCACGGCTGCCTTGGCTTTCGCCTTTTTTGCCTGGCTGAGTCCGGCCGGCACCAATATCGCGTTAGCCGCGTTTTCGCTGGCATTTCTGTTGAATCCGTCGGCATGGCCGGTGTTTCGCCGCGATCCGATGTTCGGACTGTTTGCCGCTTTCGCGATTTATGTGGCCATCGGGGCTTATTTCGCGATCGACGAATTTCCCGAAACGCGCAAACTTCAGATCCGAGACGCCTCGAATTGGCTCAAATTGTTCGCCTTTCTGCCGTTTGCCTGGTGGCTGCGCGGCGACCTGCGGCGCATCCACTGGACGCTGATCCTGGCCACCGGGGGGCTCCTGATCGGCATGCTTTGGAAAGCCGATTGGTCGAACTTGTATCACATGACCGTCGCCGAAAGAACCGGATTCAAACTCCGAATCATCTTCAGCGGCCTGGTATCGGCATCGGCAATTCTGGGACTCTTGATCTATACCCCGCGAATCTGGAGCACCCGCACGAGTCCCCTGAATGACCTATTTCGCCTCGCCTGTTGGCTGGCCGCCCTATATCTATCCAGTTTCATGCTGATTTCTTCCAAATCCCGCGGCGCCTGGCTTGCCGCACTCATAGCCGTTCCCAGCGCATTGGGTATCCATTATTTTTGGAAGACAAAAAGAACCGACCTTCAGCTCGGAAAGTCGGTTCCTTTCATGCTCCTCGCGCTGGGCGTGGTTGTGGGTCTGTTTGCCCTGAACCACGGCGAGATCCGGACCCGGATCGATCAGGAAAACGCGGTCGTTTCGTCGATTTTGCAGGGAGAAAACCAGCACTTGCCGCGCACGTCGATCGGCTATCGCCACGATATTCAGAAATTCGGATTGCAAAAATATTTGGAGCGGCCCTGGTTCGGCTGGGGCCCCGGCTCTACCGAGCATCTCGTCGAAATCAGCGGTCAACCCGAGCTGATCCATCCACAGGCGAAAGGAGCGGACTGGATGGACCACTTTCATAACACTTATCTGGAAATCCTGGTCCGCTTCGGCCTTTTGGGCGCACTGGTCTTGGCCGCAACGGTTCTTCTGGTGATGGCCAACGTATGGCGCAGCTATAAGACCGGGATTCTGCCGAAAGACCATTTCGCGTTTCTGGCCGGCTGCTTCATTCTCTTGGCCGTGTGGAGCCTGTTCGACTTCCGCATTCTGCACGGCGACTGCCGGGCCTATTGGATTTTACTGGCCGGGATCGCCTATAGCTTTGCCTGGCATCCCGATGCGGCCCGCCATGACTAGGCTACCCGTCGTTTATCTGGGCCGAAGCCGCCTGCAACGAAATCGCGCCAATCTGATCCAGACCCTGCAGATGATGGAGGCATTCCGCCAAGCGGGCGTCGACGCTACGCTGTATTTGCCGCCGTGGCCGGGTTCGCTGGACCTGGAAAGCCGGCTGCGCGATTTCGGCATCGAATCGTCCTTGGACATCCGTTCCAGCTGGCTGCTGAATCGGCGCTGGAACGCCCGCCCGTTCGTTCGGCTTTATGGCAGGCGACTTCGGAAGGCTCTTGGCGTTTACACCCGCTCCGTGCAAATCAGCGCCACATTGGCCGCTGCCGGAATACCGCATCAACTGGAAATCCACGAGGCGGAGCGCGAACTGATCGGCAAAGGGTATTTGGCCGGCATCGTGAAGCATCATCGGCAGGGACTCATCGGATGGCTCGTCCCCATCAGCCATGCCGCGGCAGACGTATTGATCCGGGCCGGGGCCGTCGCGGAGCGCGTGCTCGTCAGTCCGAGCGGGACCAAACTTTCCGCATTCGACCAGATTCCGGCCTTCGATCCCGACCGTCTCTCCGCCCCTCGCATCGTGTACCTCGGGCGCCTCAGCCGCGACCGAGGCCTCGACGTCTTCCAGGAAATCGCTGCAACGGAAATCGCCGACGTCACCTTGGTGGGCGAACAGGAAGATACGGTCCAAGCCTCGGGCAAGCTGCACGTCGTGCCTTTCGTGCCGCACCGGGACGTGCCGACCTGGTGGGAGCGCTCCGATTTGGTCCTGCTGCCCTACCAGCGAAGCCTTCCCCATGCCGATTCGATCAGCCCCATCAAGCTGTTCGAGGCGATGGCGGCGGGACGTCCGATCATCGTGAGCGATCTGCCCGCGATTCGGGAAATCGTCGATCACGAGAAAACCGCTCTGTTGGTCGAGCCGGCGGACACCGGAGGATGGATCGCGGCGATCAGGCGGCTGCAAAACGATCCGCAACTCGCCTGCCGTCTCGCGCAAGCGGCGAAGCAAAAGGCCCGAGAGTACAGCTGGGAGAAGCGCGCCGAGCGGATTGCCAAAGCGTGTGGCTGGATCTGACGACTTGACTGGCGCGTTTTCACTGCGGACGAAGGCGTCGGCAAAGGATTGCCGACCTACGCCAAATCGGAAAATCCTCTAGCCGCGTTCAGCAACCGTTTCCGTAACCTGCCGGTAAACCCGGTAATTGCCCTCCACCATGGCTTCGACCGAGAACCGTTCGAGAACCAAACGCCGCCCGGCCTGGCCCAGTTCACGGCGCCGCGCCGGATCGTCCAGCAGTTCGACGATAGCGGAAGCCAATGCGGCGCTGTCGCCGGGCTCGATCAGGCGGCCGTTGATGCCGTCCTTCACGATTTCGGGAATGCCGCCAGCCCGTGTTGCCACGATCGGAACCCCAGAGGCCGCAGCCTCCAGCAGCGAGACGCCGAGCCCCTCCATCCAGGCGGGATGGACCACCAGATCGAGACAAGGTATGACCCGCGCCATATCGGTTCGATAGCCGGCGAAAATTACGGTGTCATCGAGTCCGCGGGCACGAGCCGATGTCCGAAGTTCGGCCTCCACGGGGCCCTGCCCGAACAGCAAAACCCGCGTTTGGGGGTGACGAGCCAGGACCACGGGCAAGGCGTCGAATAACACCTCATGCCCCTTGCGGCCGATCAGCTGGGCGATCATGCCGATCGCCGTCTCGCCCTCCGCGAGGCCGAATTCCGAGCGAAACCAAGCCTTATCGCATTCCGGACGGTAGCGCTCGGTGTCGACCGCGCTCGGAACGCAGACCACCCGCTCGGCCGGCACGCCAGCTTCGATGAGCACCTCGCGTATGCCTTCCGATATGGTGACGATGGTCTCGAACAGCGGAAACTTGATGCGGGTGTCGACCCAGCGCGGCGGATTGTCCACTCGCCGGCTATGGATCATCGGAATGTTTTCCAGCCGTCCGGCCAAAGCGGCGAGAAGATCGCCGCGGCGGCTGTGGATGTGCAGCACGTCCGGTTTTTCGTTTCGAATCAGCCGCCGCAGCCGGCCGATAAAGCCGAGATCCGAGTCGCCCCGGAACGGAAGCGGTCGAATCTCGACGGCGGGATTTTGGATAGCCCCGACGATCTCGGCGCCCTCGCTGCATACCAGCACATGCTCTCCTGGAAACCGGCTCAGGCCATTGAGAAGGTAGGCCACCTGCCTGGCGCCGCCGTAAAGGTGACGCCCCATTTCCACGTGCAGCACTTTCATGATCTTTTTTCCAGAAGCTCGATGGCGGCGCCGAACACCTTGTCCACGGTATGGAGACGCATGCAATCGAACGTCCCTCCGCAGGTCGGACGACGGCGGCAGGGCGAACATTCGAGAGGGTCGTAAAGCACTCTCGCCGCGGCACGGCCGGTTTCCAAATAAGGCCGGGTGGAGCCGAAAATCGCCAAGGTCGGAGCGCCCAGAGCGATGCCGAGATGAGTCATTCCGGTATCGACGCCGATCGACAGCCTCGCTTTCTCGATGATCGCCGCGCACTGTCCCAGGCTTGTCCGGCCGGCCAAATTAATGAGGCCCGGCGTCTGCCTGGCGATGATTTCGGCACGCGCCTTGTCTGCCGGACCGCCCAGCATAACGACGGCGAGCCGGCGTTCGCCGGCCAGGCGGACCGACAGCTCCGCCCAGCGTTCGTCGAACCAATGCTTTTGAGGGCGGGTAGTGAACGGGCAGATGACGGCATATGCTCCGGTCACGCCTGCCGATTCCAGCAGTTCTCTTGCCCCTTTTCGATCGTCTTCCGAAACGGCGATATCGAGTTCAAAAGTATCGGTCTGGCCGGTCAAGGTCTCGGCGAGCATCCTGTATTCCTTGCCGATGCGGAGATCATCCACGCGCCGGTCGATAACCTCCGTCATCAGAAACTGGCTGCCCTCGCGCGAACCGAGGCCGATGCGCCGCCGTCCGCCCGAAAGCCAAGCCCAGACGCCGCTCTTGAGCAAACCCTGGAGATCGATCACCCAGTCGAAGCGTTCGACTCGAAGCGATCGGATCAAATCGAAAGCTTCCCTGGCGAACGCACGGTAGCGGCGCTCCCGGCGCAACTGCCGCCAACGGCTCCTCGGCCACAAATAAACCTGGTCCAGATGCGGGTTATGGCGCAGGAGATCGGCGTTGGCGGATTCCGTCAGCCAGGCGATGCGGGCGTTCGGATACGCCTTGCGCAGCGCAGGAATCAGTCCCGAAGCCATGATGACATCGCCGATGGCGCTGAGCCGGATGATCAGGATGCGTTGCGGCGGAGAATCGATTTCCGGCATCAGTGTCAGTCGCCTCTGTCCGCCATGAGTCGCTGATAAAGCTCGAGGTACGCGCCGACCACCGCCTCGCGGCTGTACCGGGTTTGCAGCAACGCATGACCGGCTTCGCCGAGCGCGCTTCTTTCGGTATCGGAAAGCGCGAGCGCCCTCCGGATTTGCGCCGCGAGTCCCGAGGGGTCGCCGCACGGCGCCAGGAGCCCGGTTTCCCCGTCTTCGATCAGCTCCAGAGCGCCGTCGGTCGCCGTGCTGACCACCGGCAGGCGGTAATTCCAGGCTTCCAGGATGACGTTGCCCAAGGGCTCGTGGCGCGAGGGGCAGACGAACAGATCGGCGAAGGCGTAGAACGGGTCGGGTTGTTGCCAGCCCAACCAGCGGACGCGAGGGGTTAATCCGAGGCTATCGCTCAGCGTCTTCAGCCGATCGACCGCGGGGCCGTTGCCGGCAACGAGCAGGATCAGCGGGCGTCCGTTCGATTCGGCCGGAAGTTCGGCAAAGGCATGCAGCAAATCGTCGAAGCCCTTCTTGTCGATCAGGCGCCCCAAGGCGAATAACACGAGCGCGTCGCTTGGGATATTGTGTTTGTCGCGGAGCTCTTCGAGGTGTTGGCTCGAAAAAACGAAGGGCTCCGGTACGAAATTGCCGATGTGGAACACCCGTTCCGCGGGAAGACCGGACTTGACCAAATAGTCGGAGATGCCTCGCGTATTACCCACCCAGGCATGGGCGTGGCGATAATAGCCGTCGATCTTGTAGAAACCGCCCAGGCGGGCGATATGCACGGCCTTCGCCTTGGCAGGCAAACGGGTCAGGCGCGTCGCGCGCCCCATGTAGGTCTGGACGATGCACGGCTGTCGCCAGGCCACCAACTCGCGAATCCGCCAGACCGACCAGAGATCCCATTGATTGGCGAGCGGCAGGTGTACCTGCTCGATGGCGCTAGTCTTCAGGGCTTCTGCCACCGGACTGCCGGACCGGTTGACGGCGATCACCCGCTGCCCGGCTTCGTGCAGCGCGCCCAGCAAGCGCACGTAGAACTGGTCCGCACCGCCGAACTGTCGGCTGCCGAGAATATGCAGCGACGGATACATCTCAGCCGGTCAGATTGGAGGCCAGCGGCTCGTCGAACCGATAGCCGAACCGCTCGATGTCGGGCCGGTAATGATCCGCCACGAGTTGGGCCGTCACGTCGTTATAGTAATCCCGATAGTCCTTCCGGCGGTCGGTCGCCTTGCGGCTGTGGGGCAGTTTCGGGGTCTTGATGCCGATCCGCTTGCAGGCCGTTTCGAAGTCCTCGGCCAGGAATTCGTAGCGTCCGAGAAAATCGACGACGGTGTTGCCGTGCAAATCGATCACATAGTCGCTTTGCAGCTCCGTCGACATGTCGGCGTGATACTGCGGCGGGCGGGCCGGATCGAGCTTCCAGCGGAGAAACGCCTCGAAGCTGTCGATGTGGGTAATCAGCTGCGGCCGCTCGCGGCGGATGTGATGATAGGAACTCACCTGCAAATCCCAAGGGTTACGCACGAAGGCGAACTTGAACAAGCTCTCGAAGACCTCTCGCGGGAGCATTTCCTTGGCGGCGATGATCTTGGCGTGGCGCGGGAACTTGGCTCCGATCTTATGGCCGGTCATCCCGCTCAGCTTGCTGCAGAGAAACTGCGGAATCCGGTACGGATCGGTCCACTTTTGCCGCCAAAGCGAGTCGCGAATGCTGGTGCCGCCGGTTTTGGCGATGTGGACGAACAGGAAGTTGTATTTGAGGGAGAGCAACATGGATTCAAAAGAGTTGTGTCAAACCGGATGCAAAACCTTAGCGGAGCCGGAAGGCGTAAATCCCAGCACCTCCAGATAGCGAGCCGCGCTACGCTCCACCGTATACTCCGACGCTGCCTCGCGAAGCAACCGGTTCTCAAGCGGAAACTGCAAGGTGTTCAACATCGCATCGGCCAAGCGCTCCACGTCGCCTACCGGCACCAGCGGACCATAAAGGCCGTCCCGCAGAATCTCCCGCGGACCGCTGGGGCAGTCGGTGGACACCACCGGCGTTCCCAGGGCCAAGGCCTCGGTCAGCACATTGGGCGAACCTTCCCAGGCGGACGACAGCACGAACAGCGAACTCCGCGCCATGTAGGCATACGGATTCGCGACATGGCCGAGCAGCGCGACGGCATCGGCGATCCCCAGATCGGCAGCCAGCTTTTCCAGACTGGGGCGCAGCCGGCCTTCGCCGAGGATCACCAGCCGCGAATCCATCGCGGCTCTCACGCGGGCAAAAGCGCGGACCAAGGTCGAAAAGTCCTTTTGCCGCGTCAAGCGTCCGGCTCCCAGAATGACGGGAACGTCCGACGACTCGAACCAGGGGTGATCCACCGGCATGCGGCTCTTTTCCATCATCTCCGGGGTAATGACCGGGTTTCTGATCACCACGATCTTTTCCGGCGGCAATTTCGCGATCCGCCGCGTGTCCTCCGCGACGCCTTCGGACACGGCGACAATACGGTCCACCGCCGAGTACATTTCGCGCATCGGCCATTGGCGTGCCCAGCGGATCAGTGCCGGCTTGTTCGCCATGGCGGCCGAAAGATGAGTCCCGAGGCGGCCCACCAGACGGGTATCCGCTCGGCTCACGCGCTTGGCGAGCACCGCGGCGCGAATGGCTCTGTCTTTGGCGGCCAACAGGGCAAACGGCCTTTCGGTCTTGAGATAGCGGACCAGCCCCGGCACCGCCAAGGCGGTGTGTCCAACGCCCAAGTCCAGAACCCGCAACCCCGAACCGTTCAGCCTTATGAGTTCGGGCGCGGGCTTGCGCAAGATGGCCAGGAGATCCACCGCCAACCCCTCCTGCGAGAACGCGGGCAACAGATTCATCACCATGCGCTCCACGCCGCCGGTGCCGGAAAACGAAATCAGTACCGCCAGACGCTGTGCACGACCCATTACCCCTCTCCTCTCAGCAGACCCAGAGCATTCAGATATTGCCGCGCGCTGTTGGTAACGGTGTAGGGCATCGTCGCCTCGTGCAACGCTTCGGGCGAGGTCGGACTATCCAGCATGTCGGCGATTTTCGCCGCGAGGGCCGATGAATCGCCGACCGGAACCAGCGGACCATAACGACCGTCTCCGAGCACTTCTTTGGGACCGCTCGGGCAGTCGGTCGATACCACCGATGTGCCGCAGGCCATGGCTTCGATCAATACGACCGGCATGCCTTCGCAAATCGACGTGAGAGCGAAAACCTTGGCCCGGCGCATGTAGGCATAAGGATTGGCCAGGAATCCCGGCAGGTCGACATCGTCCGACACGCCCAGATGACGGGCGAGTTGCTGGAGCTTGTCGCGCTGCCGCCCCTCGCCGCCGATGATCAGACGGCAAGGACGGTCACGCCGCAGCTCCGCGAAAGCTTTCAGCAGGGTGGCGAAATCCTTGCGCGCGCACAATTCGCCGATGCCGAGTATCACCGGCGGCTCGCCCGGCGCGAACCAGGGATGATCCACCGTCGCTTCGGCCATCGCATCGAAACGGTCCGTGAGCACCGGGCTGGGCACCACGGTCACCGCCTTGAGCGGCAGCCCCGCTATCCTGGCCAGATCTTCCGCCGCGCCTTCGGAAGGCGTCAGGATGCAGTCGGCGTGGCGGTAGAACAGTCGGATCGAAGCCAACTGGCCATTTCGCGCCCACCAGCCGCGGCGCTCGAGATTCTTGGAGACCGTCGTGCCTATCCGCACCGCCACGCGGGTATCGACGCGAGCCAGCGCCCGTGCCGTCAAGGCGGTGCGGTTCACCTTGTCCTTGTCGCTCAATAGCACTTCGGGCCGGCTGCGGCGCAAATAACGGACTAACGCCGACAAAGCGGTGTTGACATGGGAAACGCCCAAGTCGATCGTCCGGACATTGTGCGGCAGATCGTCCCAATGAGGACCATGGCCTTTCACTCTAAGGAGATCGATCCGCAGACCCCATCGGGCAAACTCCGGGACCAGATTGCGCATGATCCGATCGACCCCGCTATGACCGGAAGTCGCCAGAAATAAAGCCAGATCTGTACGGCTCGAACTCATGGGTGGCCCAGCCCGAAAGATTCCAAATAGGCGCGACTGCTGTTTTCCAGAGTGTACGGCCGTACCGCCTCGCGCAAGAGCTCGGAAGGCGGTGGATTTTCCAGGGTCGCGGCCATCGCCTCCGCGAGAGCTTCGGCATCGCCCGGCGCGACGATCCGCCCGTAACGACCTTCAGCCAGAATCTCCCTAGGCCCGCTAGGACAATCCGTGGCCACAGCAGGTGTACCGACCGCCAGAGCCTCGATGAGCACGTTCGGACAACCCTCCCACAGCGACGACAGAACGAACAGCGATGCCCTGGCGAGAAAAGCGTAAGGATTGTCCACGAAGCCCGGCAGGTCGAAATCATCCTGAACGCCGAGCTCGGCCGCCAGGCTTTTCAGCTTTTCCGCTTGCCGGCCCTGCCCCAGGATCATCAAGCGGCAAACCCGATCTCGACGCAGCCGGGCGAACGCCTTCAGCAAGGTCGGGAAATCCTTGGCGCGCCCTAGCCGCCCCGCTCCCATGACGACCGGTGGACTGCCCGGCTTCAGCCAGGGATGATCCACCGGTTTATGGACAAAGTTCAGCAGATCCGGCGCTACAGTGGGATTGGGAAGCACGCTGATGCGTTCGAGCGGAATGTTCAGGAAAGCCGACAAATCGGCCGCCGCGTCGCGGGAATTGGCGATGATGCCGTCGCTTTGCGAGAACAGGCGTTGCTGTCTGCGCCGGAACAGCCACCGCGACCACCAAAACCGATGCTTGAGTTCGGTCCGGGCACCCAGCGAAGTACCGACGCGCAAGAAAAACCGTATGCCGGAATCCCGCAACTTTTTCTTGACCTTCAATGCGATGCGGTCGTCCCGCCCTTGGCCGGTCATGACGACAGCCGGCCTATTGGTCCGCAGGAACGCGAGCAGATCTTTTTCGAGCGCCAGGTCGCTCTGGCCATGGAGGGCCACCTGCTCGACTTCGGGGTTCAACCGGTCGGCGAAGACGGTATCGGCTTGGTTGACGATCAAAGCCGTTGGTACGCCGTGGGCGGAAAAACCATTGGCAAGGTGAACGAAGGTGCGCCCAACGCCGCCATTGCCGAAGCTGGGGATGAAAAGACAAACTCGAGGAGGCGTCACGAATCTAAGGACGTCAATTGAACCGTTCGAAATTTTTCATGAAGTCCCTAGTCTAGTGTAGAGCGAGCGGCATGCGGCCATCGGGCGAAACATTCCGCGCAGCCGATCACGCATCCTTATCGGCCAAAAAAGACAACTCGGTGTTCTTGGCGCATACGAGTCGGTGGAGCCGTTTCAACGCATAGCCCAAAATCACCGACGAAGCCAATGCCAAGGCGATGTATTCGGCGGCCTTGGCAAAATCGGTCTGGAGTAAGCCGGCGCCTATCAGACAGGCGGTAATCCCCATAGGCAAAAACCCGATGAAGCTTCCTATGAGAAAATCCAGATGACCGACATCCGTCATCCCCAAAAGTACATTATTGTAGAAGCCGTTCAGTGGAAGCTGTCGAATCAGCACCACGGCCAATACGCCGTTTTGCTTGATCTGCCGTGCCAATCGCTCAAACTGACGAACCTTCTTCAGTCCGTAGCCTACGCCGAATCGGCGGATGAGCAGAAGCGTCACGTATGAACCCAACACCGTCGCCAGTTGGCTCCACACCAGTCCCCAAGCAAAGCCGAACGCCAATCCGCCAAGAGAGCACAAAATCAGGCGAGGCGCCCCGATTGCTGTGAGCGCTACGCCGGCCGAGGTAAAAACCAAGGGCGCCGCCAAACCGTAACTCGCCAACTCGGCTTTGAGCATCAAGCCTTGATCCAGCCAGCTTTTCAGCGGGGTAAAATAAAACGTAACGCCCAAAGCCAGTACGGCCGCAACAGATGCGCCGCGGAGAACACCGCCCGTTCGCGTGGCACCCATCAAGCGCTTTGCATCGACCATCAAAAACCTATCAAGGGAAATCATCCATTCGACTGATCGTATTATATGTAACTAATACGTACAAAAACCATGACCAATTGTCCCGCTCGGGGCTGAAAAGGATTAATCGTGTATATCAGATGCGCCGCCTATCGCAACGGCCAGCGAATCGGAGACGTCAGCGTCGAAAACATCAGTGAACTGCTTGCGGAACCGGATACCTTCTTATGGGTTGGCTTGACCGAACCCGATCCGAACGAGTTGCTGCAACTCCAGGAAGAATTCGGCCTGCACGAACTCGCGGTGGAAGATGCCCGCTCCGCACATCAACGGCCGAAATTGGAAGAATACAAAGGATCATTGTTCGTGGTCTTGCACACTGTAGAGCTTCAGGACGGCAAGGTTCATTTCGGCGAAACGCATCTGTTCGTCGGCAAGCAATTTTTGATATCGATCCGTCACCAATCGTCGCTAGGCTACGGCCGTGCCCGAGTCCGTTGCGAGAGCATGCCGCAACTCCTGGCCAAAGGCTCCGGATTCGCGCTTTATGCAGTCCTCGACCTCATCGTCGATAACTTCATGCCGGTCGTCGAACATTACCAATCGCTGCTCGAAAAACTAGAAGAAGACATCTTTGAAAACCGCTTGCATCGCGATGCGATGGAACGCCTGTACGATCTCAAACGCTGCCTGCTGCGGCTGCGCAATGCCGCGATGCCTTTGCTGGACGTCTGCAATGCACTGATGCGGCTTCACCCCGATGTTGTCTCCAAGGAATTGCGCGTTTATTTCCGCGACGTACACGACCACGTGCACCGCATCATCCGCGCCACCGACACCATGCGTGAAACCCTGTCGGATGCCATGCAAGCAAACCTGGCGCTGATCACGGTCCGGCAGAATGAAGTCGTCAAACGCTTGGCCGGATGGGGCGCCATTTTGGCGTTGCCGACCATGGTGTTCAGCATGTACGGCATGAACTTCAAGTTCATGCCCGAGCTCGATTTCCGATTCGGCTATCCCGCCGCTTTGGCGGGAACCTTGATCGGCTGCGTTTGGCTGTATAGACGCCTGAAACGCGCGGAGTGGCTGTAAGAGGGTGTGTGAGAAGCTACTGCGCGGCTCGATGGCCGCGTTGCGAAGGTGTAGCTGTAGGTCGGAAATCCTTTTCCGACGCCTTGGTCGGCAAGGGATTGCCGACCTACGACTTCTCACACCTCTTAAGAGCGCCCGCATCAGTTGCGCGTTTCTTTCCGATTCGGCTTGTATCCCTTTTTGAAGCGCAGCCGGTAGAGATCCACCAGCCAGCGGCCGAATCCGGCAGGCACCAGCGCCAGCCATAAGGGATCATAGCGGGTCAGCCTTCCCTGCTTGAGAAGACCGGCACCGGCATGAAAGGAAAAACGGATGAAATCGACCATGCTGCGCCGCCGTTGGCGGCGGCTGAGCCATGCCCGGTGCTCGGTTACGTCTTCCAGATAGTAAAGCTGGAATCCGCGCGGGTTGCGCATGCGCAGACGAAAACGGTCGGAAGACAGACCATCGGCCAGGTACTCCACCTGCTGGAAGGGTTCGTTGACACAACGAAAGACATAATGGTGCGAAATCCGTTTCCAGGTCAGCGAGGGCCGGATATGCCTTTCGCCGGCAAAGACCGGATACGGAAACCGGCGCGCGACATCGGTCCGAATCGCATGTTTTTTGTCGCCGCCCACGCCCAGGCGATAGCGCACGTCCAGAAAGCTTGCATCCAGCGGATTATGGGGATAAGGAATGGTCAGCGACCGCTTCCCGTCCATACTCTCCACCAGACCTTCGACACCGGCGAAACGTTCGCGCTCACTTTCGGGGATGGACTCCCAATGACGCCGGATACGCTCCAAGGTATCGGGTAAGAGACGGTCGTCCGAGTCGAGATTGAAAAAAAGCCGCCCCCTGGCCAATTCCACGCCTTTGTTGTGAGCGGCGTGCTTGCCCTGATTGCTCTGTTTGACATAAATGACTGGGAATTCGACGCCCGCTTTCCAACGAGCCACGACGGCAGCAGTGTCATCGGTCGATCCGTCGTCGACGATGACGACCTCGAAGTTCCGATAGGTCTGGGCCTCGATGCTGGACAAAGCCCTAGTCAACAAGCCCGCGCGATTATAGGTGGGAATAAAGACGGTAAACATCGGCCTGTCCCTAACCATAGGGTCTCCGTAATTTCACGAACACGTTAATAATCAAGCCTTCAGGCCAAAACTCCGCTCGACGGCGTCGACGATACGCCAAAAATCCAGGACTTGGTGCTTCCGGATTTCGGCTCGTACTCGAAGCGCTTCCGGAAGGCGGCGCAGTGCGGCAAAAAAGCCTCTGACGTATACCAGATCGAGTCTTAGCAAGCGTCCGATCAACTGGAACAGATAGCCCGGCAAGAGATAGAGCATCAAGTCCTTCCCCGGCATATGTGTCCATTCGAGCAAGAATCGATTGCACACCCGCGTCTTTCTGACTCGATCGGCGGCCACGTTTTCCGAAATCGAACCTTTTTTTTCATGCACCACCCGACTCGCCGGCTCCAAGAGCGTTCGCCACCCGCGTTTCCAGGCGCGCAAACCCAAGTCGAAGTCTTCGGAATAGAACGGCTTGTAAAGCGGCAAATAGCCGCCCAGCGCCACAAACATCGATTTTCGCAGAGCGACGGAGCCTCCGGAGGCAAATAAGCTCTCCGTCGGCGCAGCGGACTTCAGCTCGTCGAAGCGCCAGCGCACCGACCTAAGCCGGCCCCGTTTTATTCGGAAACACCGCCACGAAACCGGGCTCACCCGTCCGTCCTCGTCCAGAACCAGGGGCGATACGGAGAAGACCTCGGCCTTTTCCAGATGCCGGATCAACGGCGCCATGAAGTCCTCCTGCGGCCGCACATCGGAATTCAGAAAAATCAGGAATTCCGCGTCGGCGGCATCGACCCCCGAATGGATTGCTTCGGCGAAACCGCGATTGGCTTCATGGACGACGACACGAACCGAAGGGAACTCGGTCCGGAGCATCTCGGCACTTCCGTCCGCCGATCCGTCATCCACCACGATGATCGAGCAGGTGCCGGGATAAGCTGCGGCGGCCCGTATCACGGACGGCAGATTGCGGCGCAATAAATGCACTCCGTTGAAATTGGGAATAATCACGCCCACCGGCGGAAAATCAGGCTGAGCCATGAGAAGCTTTAAAAAAACGAAAACCGCCCCCCACAATCAAGCTCAACGGATAGAGCGTCGATCGGGAGAAAAAAGGCAGCGTAAGAAAGGCATGCGCAAAATGGACCGTCGTCACGACAATCAAAAGGAGGCCTATCTGCCTGCGTGTATCATTATCGGCAGTCGCCGTATGGACCCAGAGCTTCGCGAAAAATAGCCCATAGCCGACGATTACAACAATAAGCCCAATCAACCCGTGACTATACAGCAGTTCCAGCAAGAAATTGTGCGGAAAGGAGAAATCGACCACCGAATGAAAGCTGGAAACCCCCTGATAATCGCGGTAGAACTGCCCGAATCCATGCCCGAAAATCCATTCTCGAACCGAACTCGCCGACTGCATTTCGGCAGTCTCCGTCCAAATGGCCACCCGTTCTTCCTTGCGCAAATCACCGAAGAAATCGTCCATCCTGTCGTCGAATCCATAAATTCCCGATGCGTACAGCAAGCCGGGAATAATCAGCACCGCCGCGAGCGTCATCCACCGGTACCTGACCGCCACGAACGGGACGATCGCCAGCGAGCCGGCCAGCAAAGCCAGAAAACCCGGCCTGGACTGGGTCTTCAACAGCAACAGCGCATCGCCGAGCAACGCCAAGATGAACAGCCACCGTTGTCCTCCGCCGTTCGCGATCGAAAAATAGAACAGGATCGGCAGCGTCAGCAAGCAGTACAGCGCCAAGAAATGAGGATTGGCGAACAGCCCGAACTTATCGGGAAAAATCGCAAAGCCGATCCACTGGGCGACAACGTAGAACGCAGCCAGCACGGCGATAATCGGCTTATGGGTCAATTGCCAGCGACTGCCGAATCGCTCGGGCAGCATCACCACACCGGCAACCGCCGCCACCGGCCAGGATAGATGCTCCAAAAAGCGAAAGTCGGTCTCGTTGGCGGACGCCATGAGATAGCCTTGTCCGGTCAGCAAAACAACGAGGGACAGCAAAGCGGCCATCGGCCGATCGATTGGGAAGCCGCTGCGGGACAACAGCGCCAGACAGATGACGACAGCGGCGCACAAGTACAGAAAAATCTTATGGATACCGAACCCGAGTAGGAGGGAGATTCCGAAGCCGTAAATCGAGGCGCTCAGAAGGCCGGCGAGAAAACTCATGCCGACGCCTGGAAAACTTCTATTGCTTAAAGCCGTCGTCTCCATCACGACGGCCTACTTTTCCGTTAAGAGACGAGAGAGGGTTCCGTTGGGCAATTGTCCGGAGAGGACCTCGGGTTCGGAAAACCGGAAGCGGCTGATTGCCGCGAAGGGCACTGCATCCTGCATGGGAGTTCCGCGCATAAAAGTGGAAATGGAAGGCGATCGTATTACAAAGCTCCGACGCACGTCAAAGCGGCTTTTAAGGCTGGAACTTCACTACAATGCCTTCCTATAGAGGATCGATAACGAGCGACTGCATCGCCGGCTTCGCTTGAAAAGCGGGTACGGCACCCCAATCTATTGAGTCATCTCGATTAAGCAACATAAAGGCATTTTTCCAATGCGAATGGACAAACTGACCAGTAAATTCCAAGCAGCCCTGGCCGAAGCGCAGAGCCTGGCTTTGGGGCACGACCATCAGTTCATCGAGCCGATTCACGTCATGGCGGCGCTGCTCGATCAGGAAGGCGGCACCGTGCGGCCCCTGGTCTCGCAATGCGGCGTCAACGTCAATCAGCTCCGTACCTCTCTGGAAGAAGCGCTCCACCGCATCCCCCGCGTAGAAGGTATCGGCGGAGACGTACAGATCTCGAACGAACTGGGCCGGTTGTTGAACCTCACCGATAAGCTGGCGCAAAAACGCGGCGACACGTTCATCACCAGCGAAATCTTCGTGCTGGCGGCCATCGAAGACCGTGGCCAGCTCAGCGATTTGCTCAGGAAAGCGGGACTGGACCGGAACAAACTGGAGCAAGCCATCGAACAGATCCGGGGCGGCCAGAAGGCGGACGACGCCAACGTGGAAGAGCAACGCCAGGCGCTTCAGAAATTCACCATCGATCTGACCGCGCGCGCCGAACAGGGCAAGCTCGATCCGGTGATCGGGCGCGATGATGAAATCCGCCGCACCATCCAGGTTCTGCAGCGCCGCACCAAGAATAATCCGGTCTTGATCGGCGAGCCCGGCGTCGGCAAAACCGCCATTGTCGAAGGCCTGGCGCAGCGCATCGTCAACGGCGAAGTGCCGGAAGGCGTCAAAGGCAAGCGCCTGCTGGCTTTGGACATGGCCGCCCTGATCGCCGGCACCAAGTTCCGTGGCGAATTCGAGGAGCGGATGAAGGCGCTGCTGAACGATATCGCGAAACAGGAAGGCAGGATCATCCTCTTCATCGACGAGCTGCACACCCTGGTCGGCGCGGGGCGGGCTGAAGGTGCCATCGACGCCGGCAATATGCTGAAGCCCGCTTTGGCTCGGGGCGAGCTGCATTGCATAGGCGCCACGACCTTGGACGAATACCGTCAGTACATCGAAAAGGACGCGGCCTTGGAACGGAGGTTCCAGAAAGTGCTGGTGGACGAGCCCAGCGTCGAGGACACTATCGCGATTCTGCGCGGGCTCAAGGAAAAATACGAGGTACATCATGGCGTCACCATCACCGACCCCGCGATCGTGGCGGCGGCGACCCTGTCGCATCGCTATATCACCGACCGCAATCTGCCGGACAAGGCCATCGACCTGGTGGACGAGGCCGCCAGCCGCATCCGCATGGAAATCGATTCCAAACCGGAAGAAATGGACCGTCTGGATCGCCGCCTGATCCAGCTCAAGATCGAGCGCGAGGCCTTGAAGAAGGAAACCGACGAAGCCTCGCGAAAACGGCTGGAAACACTCCAAGACCACATCTCCGAACTGGAACGGGAATACGCTGAACTGGAAGAGATCTGGAAATCCGAAAAGGCCGCGCTGCAAGGCACGGCCGCCATCAAGGAAAAGCTGGAACGGGCTCGGCTGGACCTGGACGCGGCACGGCGCAACGGCGATCTCGCCCGCATGTCGGAACTGCAATACGGCGAGATTCCCAAGCTGCAAAAGGAACTGGATCTCGCCACACAGGCCGAGATGCAGGAAACCAAGCTGATGCGCAACAAGGTCACCGACGAGGAAATCGCCGAAGTGGTCTCCAAGTGGACCGGCATTCCGGTATCGAAAATGCTCGAGGGTGAGCGGGAAAAGCTGCTCCACATGGAGGAAAACCTGGCCCGGCGAGTCGTGGGCCAACAGGAGGCCATCAAAGCGGTGTCGGATGCCATCCGCCGCTCACGCGCCGGTCTCGCCGATCCGCGCCGCCCCAACGGCTCCTTCCTGTTCCTGGGCCCGACCGGCGTGGGCAAAACCGAGTTGTGCAAAGCCTTGGCCGAGTTTCTGTTCGACACCGAGGAAGCCATGGTCCGGATCGACATGTCGGAATTCATGGAGAAGCACTCGGTGGCCCGCCTGATCGGGGCGCCGCCGGGTTATGTCGGTTACGAGGAAGGCGGCTATCTGACCGAGGCGGTGCGCCGCAGACCCTACTCGGTGATCCTGCTGGACGAGGTGGAAAAGGCCCACCCCGAGGTGTTCAACATACTGTTGCAAGTGCTCGACGACGGACGGCTCACCGACGGCCACGGCCGCACCGTGGACTTCCGCAACACCGTTATCGTGATGACCTCGAATCTGGGCTCCGACCGTATTCAGGAGCTGGCCGGCGAGGAGAATTATCAGCGGATGAAGGCGGCGGTCATGGAAGTGGTTACCCACTACTTCAGGCCGGAATTCATCAACCGTATCGATGAAGTGGTGGTCTTCCACCCGCTGATCAAAGAGCAGATCCGCGCCATCAGCCGCATCCAGATCGGCTACCTGCAAAACCGCCTGGCCGACCGCGATATCGCGCTTGAAGTCAGCGAAGCCGCGCTGGACAAACTCGGAGAGGCCGGGTTCGATCCGGTCTACGGCGCACGCCCGCTGAAGCGCGCCATTCAGCACCAACTCGAGAACCCCTTGGCGCAGGATATCCTGGCCGGCAAGATCGCCGCCGGCGATACCGTCAGCGCGGACGTGGAGGACGGAGAGATCGTCTTCCGCAAAGCGGCCTGAGCTGACTGCCCTCTAACTTCGGCACAGGGAAGTGCCGTCGCTTGCTCCGCTCGCATGATCGAGAACGGCGCTATCCGTCGTCGGGTTCTTGCGCCGGCTCATGTAGCCTGAGATTATATGATGCCGACCGGTGGGTTTTTAGGCCGCGGCCTCGATCCGCTCCTTGAAGCCATCGTAATCACCGCAACCCTATACAACAACCGGTGACAGGCATCCGACTTATGGATTCCAAGAATCCAACATCCTCGGCAGTTCCTAGACTTGTGAACCAGGAAGGACAACATATGGATATGCGCAAGGTACTGTGCTTCAATTTTCCGGCCGCTCGGAACGAATCGCTCGATCCCCTGCGGTCTCTCGAATGGACTATCTTTTCCACTGGCGATCTGAACGAGGCCAAGAATCTCATCGATCATCATCGTTTCAAGGTTGGAATGGTTTTCTTCGGTTCCGACCTGCCAAACGACTTATCCTCGATCAAGAATCTTTTCACCGCACGCCGCTCCATGGAATGGATCGGCTTGCTGGCGGCTGAGACCTTGAACAGACCGGACCTATGCGAGCTGATTTCTCGCTACTTTTACGATTATCACACCCTGCCTTTGGATACCGGGCGCCTGCAATTGACGCTCGGCCATGCTCTGGGCATGGCGGATATCTTGGAACGCACCGCAGCCTCCTCGATCCATAGAAATCGCGAGGAGCTGATCGGATGCAGCCCGGCAAGCCTCAGGCTATTCCGAACCATCAAGAAAGTCGCCGCCATCGAGGCGCCGGTATTGATCATCGGCGAGAGCGGCACCGGAAAAGAATCGACCGCTCTCGCCATACATCGAGCCTCTACTCGATGCGACAACCCCTTTGTCAAGGTGAGCTGCGATGGATTGCCGCCGGAAGTCATTCGATCGGAGCTGTTCGGGCACGACAAAGAACGGCATGACCGCATCCACGAACCGGGCAAGAGCCGTCTGGAAGCTGCGGCGGGAGGCACGCTGCTCTTGGATGAAGTCGGCAATCTGACCGAAGACCTTCAAACCGAATTGCTCAACTTTCTCCGGGAAGGGACCACCCCGTCAGGTAGCGACACCGCGAAAACGCCGATCGACGTCCGGATCATCGCCACCGCTCAAACCGACCTGGAACAAACGGTAATGGACGGTCGCTTCCGGGACGATCTCTACCGGCGGCTCAAGGCTTTGACCTTAAACGTTCCGCCGCTGCGCGAGCGTCAGGACGATATCGAACTTCTCGCCAAGCACTATCTTCGCGTGTTCGCCAACGGCGACGGCGATTCCGCCCAAGGCTTTGAGCCCGAAGCATTGAAAGCGATGCGTCGTTACGAGTGGCCCGGCAATATTCGCGAGTTGATCAACCGGATCAAACGGGCCAAGGTCATGTGCGAAGGTCCTTTGATCAACTCGGCGGACCTGGGCTTGAACGACTTCCATCCGAGCTTTGGCAGAGTATTCGACCATCCTATGACCCTGGAAGAAGCCAAAGACCAAACCGAAAAGGAAATTATCCAGCTTACGCTGCAAGCCACGGAAAACAATATTTCTCGTGCGGCGCGGCAATTGGCGGTGTCGCGCATGACACTCTATCGTTTGATGTACAAACATCAGATCAGAAGCCATTGGGTCGGGGAAAATTTGGGAATCGCGGTCCAGGAATGAGCGTCCCACGATCCGCTTCATAGTGCAGCCCATATCGATTGGCCGATCGGATCCGGCCGATTTTATATCTCATCCAATTTGAGCCGGATCAGAGCGACGCCTCCACCAAGGGGCGTCGCGAAATCGATCGTAGCGTGCCCGAAACGCGCACTTGCGAACCGCCCATGAGAGTTGACGCGATGTTCAAGGTTGAGATCACTTGCATGACGCGGCAAGTTCAACATATCTCGACCACTCGCCAGATTTGACGGGATAAATGGGGGCTAATCCCCCACCGGTGAAATGCTGAACTCAAGAAGGTCGGTTTCTTGCCGTAGCCTATCGGCAAGCCGGCTGAAATGGACTAGATCGTAAGTGCGGATGACCATGCAGTACTCGAAGGCTTTGCCGCTGTCGACAAGACGGTAGCTCATGCCCGCGATGCGCGCCTTGTATTGAACGATCAACGCACAGACGGACGATTCATCGGGCGCCGAATCCCTCGAATACCGCAGCCTCAGCTGGGCGTATTGTTGGCTCGGTATCCAGTACTCGATCAATCGGAACAGAGCCAGAGTACCCAAGACCGCACCCGTAACCAGAATCGCGGGGTAATAGAAGCCTATGCCGTAAAGAATGCCGAGGGCGGCAGTCATCCAGATGGATGCGGCCGTGGTCAGGCCGCGGATGGTGAGCCTTTCCTTGAAGATCACCCCGGCCCCCAGAAAGCCGATGCCCGTCATGATGCCTTGGGCCATGCGCGTCGGATCGGTCTGAATCGTGTCCAGCGGAACACCCTTCAACCACAGCCTCTGGTAGCCGGTCAGCAACATCAGTAGCGCTGAAGCCAGACAGACCAGAGCATGCGTGCGAAATCCGGCCGGACGACCGTGAAAGGTACGTTCGAGTCCGATAAGGGCGCCGGCCGTCCATGCGCTCCCTAAACGGATCGCGATTTCGAGGTATTCGTCGCTCATAACGTCCTCCCTAGCGCAGCAATGCCGTTAAGTTAAGCCGTCATGCCGGCATCCAGGACACAAGGATGTGATTCAGGCCAATGCCCTCCGTGGCTTCTAGATTCCGACGAAGAATGACGAAGCAGGACCTGACTTAACGGCATTGCCCGGTGCAGGCCGGATTATTCGGGAATCAGCGTCAAATGATGTTTGGCCGCACCCGGCAGGAAAGGCAAAGCAACGCCTTTGAGCCAGGCTTGCTGCTGGTCGCGGTAATGCACCGAGAACGGGTGCCCGGATTGGCCGCCCGGCATATGGAGAATGCCGTCCTCGGGATGATTCGGCGACACCGCCATGCGCTCGCTGGCGCCGTGGCCGTCAAACAGCACTCGCACGCAGAAGCTGCCGCAGCCGCTCGCGGGCTCCTCGGGCATATCCAGAACCCAGCCGGCGAGTGTGAACGTCTGACTGAACGGATGGCTCAAATGGACCCGGTTGATCTCACCCCATGCCAAATTCTCCAATCGGTCGACGCCGTTCCGCTGCTTGGCCTCTTCGGCACTGCGGCGGAGCGTCTCGATCAAAAAACTGCGCCAATCGGCATATTGCCGATCCGGCAGCGTTTCCGGAACCTGTTCCGTGAGCAGCGTACGAAGCGGCGTTTCCTGCTCGCGCCAGGCATAGGCGAAATTCGGATCGGCCGCCGCGCACCGACTCACCAGAGGAGCGAACACGGCTTTTGCGAGATTTCGCCGCCACTCGACCAATAGCCCTATACCGATGCTATCGGCATCGAGCCGGCCGTTCCAGCGTTCGATCGAGCGCTTCGCCTCCGCCAGAATTGCGTCTTCTGGCTCACCGTTCAGCACGGACAAGGCCAGGCGGCGATAGAACTCGTAAAACTCGCTGACCGTATCGAGCTGCAAGGCCAGCATATCCTGTTCCGAAACCCGAGGCATCCCCTTAAGCGTCTCGGCGATTCGGTAGGCGCGGTAGCTGTAGGAGAAGTTGTGGCCGATCACGTAAGGATATTCCTTGCCCAAAGTACGATTGTTGGCGGTTGCAAGAAACCCTTCGGCGGGATCGACGACCCGCGGCAGTTCTTCGGGCGGAATGAATCCGTCCCAGCGGGCGCTACCGTTTGCCCAGGAAACGCTGACGCTCCCGTCGAAGCCCACCCGCCTCGGGAAAAAGCCCATGTAAGTCCAGGCGATGTGCCCCGCATCGTCCGCCAGAACGACATTCTGGGGCGGCGCGCCGGCGCGGTTCACGACTGCCATGGCCTCATTCAGGGTTTTGACGCGGTCCATCCCCAGTAATCCCAGATTCACGGCTCGCGGGTCCAGCGCAGTCCAACGGACCGCCACAGGCTGGCCGAGCAGCGGCTCCGGTGCGAGCGGCCCCCAAACCGTGCTCTTCAGCTCGAGGGGCTCGGCACTGCCATCCTTAACGACTATGGTCTCGGTCCGGGTCTCGAACCGACGCCAGCCTTCCGGCGTCCGGTATCGGCCGGGATCGGCGGGATCCAGTTCGACCCGCACCAAATCCAGCAAATCGGCGTCTACATTGGTAAATCCCCAAACCACATGACGGTTGCTGCCGACTACGACCAGCGGCACTCCCGGCAGAGTGACACCCGACAAATCCACATCTCCGTAGAACAGCCGGGCACGATACCAAATATTCGGCACCGAAAGTCCCAAGTGCATGTCGTTGGCCACAATGGCGCGCCCATCCTTGGTTTTAGTTCCGCCCACCGCCCAGTTGTTCGAACCGATGCTGGGCGCTTCCGGCTCGATGACGCTGCCGAGCTTCTGGTCTCCGACCTCCTCGATCAAGCTCGCGATCGATTTCACCGGAACCGGGCGCGCCGGCCGGTGCGAATCGCCACCGCCCAAGAGAACGGTAACGTAGGGATCGGTGTCGGGAGTCAGGAAAGCGGTCACCTCGGCAGGAAGGAGACGATCCATCAGCGTAAGGGTTCGCTCGTCCTTGTCATGTCCGTTCAACGTTTGAAACATGCCCAGCGCGACCAGCATGCTGTCCTCCAGCCGCCAGGCATCGGGATGATAAGCCAGGACGCGGAACTCGAACGGCAAGGCCTTAGCCCGGGAGATGAACGCATTCACGCCATCCGTGTAGGCTTGCAAAACCTTGCGTTGATCCGCCGGCATCCGGTTCACAGCATCCTCGGCCGCGCGCTGAAACTGGTAAGCTCTTTGCCGTTTATCGAGGAGCAACGCTTTCGCGCCGAAAACTTCCGCCAATCGTCCGGCCGTCTTGCGCCTCATCAGATCCATTTGGAAAAGCCGGTCGCGCGCATGGAGATACCCCAGCACGCGGAATGCATCCTCCCGCGTTTCCACCCGCACCGACGGAATTCCGAACTCATCCGCTTCCACCTCGGCCTTTTCGGAGAGTCCTGGCAACCCCGCCTCGCCGTCCATGACCGGCAGCGACTGGGCAATCCTGTCAATCTGATAAGCGGCGGGCGCAATGACGAACAGCAACGCGAAACCGAACAAATATAAGAACCGTTTAGCATTCATGAGCGATTATCGTGACTTCTGTTATGGATCACCGGTAAAAAGCGAGGGCAATTGAATTCGGGTATACTGCCCCGATTTTCGAAGAGCGAGCAATACCATGAGACCGAGCGGACGCCAGCCGGATGAACTGCGAGAGATCGCATTGACCTGCAATTATACGAAACACGCGGAAGGCTCGGTGCTCGTCGAATTCGGCGATACCCGCGTGATCTGCACGGCCAGCATCGAAGAAAAAGTACCGCCTTTCCTCAAAGGTAAGGGCAGCGGGTGGATTACAGCGGAATACGGCATGTTGCCGCGCTCCACGCATGAGCGGATGGGAAGGGAGGCAGCCAGAGGCAAACAGGGCGGCCGCACCATGGAAATCCAGCGGCTCATCGGACGTTCCCTGCGGGCGGCGCTGAACCTGGAAGCCCTTGGCGAGCGGACCATCACCATCGACTGTGACGTGATCCAAGCGGACGGCGGTACCCGAACGGCCTCGATTACCGGGGGCTATGTGGCCTTGTCCCTGGCCGTAGGCAATCTGATGAAGCAAAGAAAGCTCCGGATCAATCCTATCCACGGCCAAATCGCTTCGGTGTCGGTCGGCATCTACAAGGGCGTGCCGGTGCTGGACTTGGACTACCGCGAGGACTGCGAGGCAGAGACCGACATGAACGTGGTCATGAACGAGGCCGGCGCCTATGTGGAGGTTCAAGGCACGGCGGAAGGTCATGCCTTCAGACGAGATGAACTCAACACCATGCTCGATTTGGCCGGCAAAGGAATCGCAGAATTATTGGCTCATCAGCGAGCCGCGCTCGAAAATTGCAAAGCCGGCTGAAGCCGGCTTTGCCTCAGACCATCCCGGAACGCCTTATAGCGGACGTCCGGCAGCCATGGCCGCCGGCACCTCCACCAGCTTGCCCGATCTTACGTCGTAGATGAAACCGTAGATGGGAATGTTCTTCGGCACCAGGACATGATTGCGGATACGCATCACGTCCTCGGCAACGCTCTGTTCCTGATTCTTGATGGTCAGCCAGTTGATGTACTTGCCGTCGGTACACCCCGGCCCCTTACCCACATCGTGCCAACCGCTGGCGTCGATGGTCGCGGTTTCGAGGCTATTGCTCAGAAGATCGCCCATGATCTCATTGGTGAACAGTTCCATACCGCAATCGGTATGGTGAATCACGAGCCATTCGCGGGTGCCGAGCAGCTTGTAGGAGATCACCAGGGAACGGATGGCGTCGTCGCTGGCCCGTCCGCCGGCATTGCGGATCACGTGGGCGTCGCCCTCGGTAAGACCGGCGTACTTGGCCGGATCGAGGCGCGCGTCCATACAGGTCAGGATCGCGAAATGCCGCCCCGGCGGCAAGGGCAAATGGCCTTTATTGAAACTCGCCGCGTACGCTTGATTAGCGCTGAGCACTTCGTTCAAGATTTGGCTCATATCTTTTTCTCCTCTGAGATTGTTATTGTTTATGACGCCGCCTGCTCAAGCAGCAGCCGACGCACCGGCTGATACGCCCCCTTCCCGGAAAGCGATTCGGCCCGCCATCGTGAGACAAGCCGACGATGAAAAAAATCCTGCTCGCCAGCAATAACCCCGGAAAGGTCCGCGAAATCCAGGCCATATTAGCAAACGATGACATAGAGATCGTACCGCAATCCGCTTTCGGAGTCCCGGATATCGAGGAGGTCGGATTGACCTTTGTCGAGAATGCGATTCTGAAAGCTCGGCACGCCAGCCAGCTTTCCGGCCTGCCCGCCATAGCCGATGATTCGGGACTGGAAGTCAACGCCTTGGGCGGCGCGCCCGGCGTTTTCTCGGCCCGATATGCCGGCCCCGGCGCGAACGATGCCGAAAATAACGCCAAGCTGCTCCGCGAACTGGAGAATATTCCGGACGCCGAGCGGACCGCCCGATTTCGCTGCGTCATGGTTTTTCTGCGCCACGCGCAGGACCCGAGCCCATTGATCGGACAAGGCGTATGGGAAGGCATCATTCTGCGCGAACCGCGCGGCAAAGGAGGCTTCGGTTACGATCCGCTGTTTTTCGTGCTGGAAAAAAACTGCACCTCGGCCGAATTGTCCCCGGACGAAAAAAATCGCCTAAGCCACCGCGGCAAAGCTCTGCGGGAACTCGTGGCGCAAATGCGCGATTCGGCTAAATGAGCGTTCGGCCGATATTCCTACGGGACGATGGCGGGGCATTTCGATGAAACGGCCTCGGGGGAATGATCTTTATGAAATTCCTCGGTATAGGCATGCGCCGAAAAGATCAGCAGCACGCCGGCACTGATCATGGCGATTTGTTGAAATGCGGCACTGGCATTGGTGCGGTGGTGCAAACTGGGAATCAGGTCCGCAACCGCTACATAAATGAAACTCGATGCCGCCAAGGCGAGGAAATAAGGCAGCGCCTCGCGCAGATTTTCCAAGCTGTAATACGCCAGGACACCGCCCAGCAGAGTTGCCAAACTGGACAGCAGATTGTAGAGCAAGGCCTTGGGACGGCTATAACCGCTTTTCAAAAGAATCGCAAAATCGCCTACTTCCTGGGGAATCTCATGGGCGAACACCGCCAGGCTCGTGACTATCCCCAGATGTACATCGGTAAGAAAAGCCGCGGCGATCAGCACGCCATCCACGAAATTGTGGATACCGTCGCCCAATACGATGAGAGTGCCGGCCGGCTGGTGAAAGTGGTCGTCCGTATGCGTCTCGCAGTCGCCGGCGTGGCAATGCCGCCAAAGCAGCAGTTTTTCCAACAAAAATAGCGCCAAGATTCCGAGAAGAACGGCGGCGAAGACGCTCTCCGACTGCTCCGTGCCGACCGTTTCGACAGCATGGGGCAAAAGATCCAGAAACGCCACGCTCAATAACGCGCCCAAGGCGAAGCTGATGCCGTGAGGGAGCACGCGGGGATGATGATGGTCGGGAATCATCAGGAACAGCGATGCCGCAAGGACGCTCAAAACGCCGCCGATCAAGGTAAAAATAATTATCCAGAGGAGAAGGTTCATGTCTTATTTAAACCTAGAAGCGGCGGTTGGACGTGCCCGAGTGTGCGGCAGGCGGACCGGATAGCAAGGCGCGACGACGCGGCGGGGTATTCTCCCGCGAGGAGGAGCAACGCCGCCAGCCGGTCCGCCTGCCGTGCAATCGGGTACGTAGCGGCGTCACCCAAACGGTGACGTAGGTAGAAGGTAGGGCAATAAGGATTCATGGAACTTTTCTAGTTATTTAAGCGGTCAACCGCTGTTTCTAGGTTTATTTATTCGCGCCAGATCAACGTAGCCATGCGGCCCGTCACGCGGTCGCGGCGATAGGAAAAAAAATCGTCGGCATTACCGAAAGTGCAAAAGCCCCCGCCGTAGATTGCCGAAATTCCGACATCGTTCAGTACGATACGTGCGAGGTGATAAAGATCCGCCAGCCATTTTGCGTTCTCCGTTTGGCAAAACGCGGCGGCGAATGCCGCTCTCTTGCGGACGAAGGTCTCCCGGACCTCATGACCTACCTCGAACGCGTCCGGACCGATTGCAGGCCCGAGCCACGCCAACAAATCATCGCCTTCAAGCGCTTCGACGGCGGCTTCGATGACGCCCGCCGCAAGCCCTTTCCAGCCGGCGTGCACCGCCGCGACCCGATCGCCTTCCTTCGAACACAGCAAAACGGGCAGGCAATCCGCCGTCATGACCGTGCAAACGATGCCGGTTTGGCATGTGAATGCGGCATCCGCGCTTCGATAGGTCGATACGTCGGCCCGAATGACGTGTTTTCCGTGCACTTGATTCAGCCACACGGGTTCCGCGGGCAGGCTCAAGGCCTCCCGCAGCCGATGCCGGTTTTCCGAGACCCGACTCGGCTCGTCCCCGACGTGAGCGCCGAGGTTGAGGCTCCGATATGGGCCTATGCTCACCCCGCCCCGGCGCAACGTGCTCGCCGCCCGGACGCCGGGCGGCACGGGCCACTCGGGTTCGATCCAGAATCGGCTCATGCCTGTTCTCTCAATGCCGCAAGCAGACCGGAGAAATCCGCAGGGAGTGGCGACTGCCACTCCGTGTACTCACCGGTTGCGGGGTGAATGATCCCGAGCTTTTCGGCATGCAAGGCCTGTCTTTTGAAATTTCGGATGACTGTGATCAGCTCTTCGCTCGCGCCGGCCGGTATCTTGAGCCGACCGCCGTACACCGGATCGCCGACCAGCGGATGATGGATATGGGCCATATGGACGCGAATCTGATGGGTACGCCCGGTTTCGAGCTTTACCCGAAGCAGGGTGTGGTGGGGGAAGCGCTCGGCGATGCGGTAATGAGTGACGGCAGGCTTGCCTTCCTCGCGGACGGCGAAGCGCTTCCGATCGGTGCGATGCCGGCCGATCGGCTCGTCCACTGTTCCGCCGGCGGTGATGGCACCCTGCACCAAGGCCAGGTATTCCCGATGCACGGTCCGAGTCTGGAGCTGCTCCACCAGCGATTTGTGCGCGGACAAGGTCTTGGCGGCCATCAACAATCCGCTGGTATCCTTGTCCAGCCTGTGAACGATACCGCAACGCGGAATACCGGCCAGCCCAGGGGCATGATGCAGCAAAGCATTTTGCAGAGTTCCGTCACGATGGCCGGCCGCCGGGTGCACGACCAGACCCGCGGGCTTGTCGATGATCAGGACCGCGTCGTCCTCGTAAAGGATCGCAAGTGGGATATCCTGGCTCTCGACGGCCGTGGTCTCCTCGACTTCAGCATGCAGGACCACCCGTTCGCCGCCCAGAATCCGGTGCTTCGGAGACAAAACGGCCCCATCGACTCGGGCAGCCCCGTTTTTGATCCAGCTTTGCAGACGATTTCTGGAAAAATCCGGAAACAGTTCGCTTAGAGCTTGATCCAGGCGACGGCCGGCTAGCGATGGAGGAATTTCGGCGGTAAGAACGCGGGTGGAATTCACTTCTATGGGATAGATAATTCAATGTATACTGCGAGCGTTAAGACTGCCGCTCCTATCATGTCGTCTTTTTTCACTTTTTTTCGGCCTGTGCGCTTCGTTCTTTGGCCGCTCGCCTTTGCCATACTGCTATTCGGCTGTTCTACCACTCGCGAAGAAAGGGATGAATACGCCGACTGGACCGCGGAGCAGTTTTACACCGAGGCCAAAAAGGCGCTGACGGAAAAACGTTACGAAAAAGCGGTGAAATTATACGAGAAACTGGAAGCTCGTTATCCGTTCGGCAAATATGCGACTCAGGCGCAACTCGACATCGCCTACGCTTACTACAAAAACGACGAGCCCGATTCCGCTCTTGCCGCCACCGACCGCTTCATCAAGCTCAATCCGACTCACCCGAACGTCGATTACGCCTATTACCTCAGGGGCTTGGTCAATTATAACCGAGGCATAAGCTTTGTTGATCGTTTTCTGCCGACGGACTCGTCGCAGCGTGACCCTGGATCGGCTCGCGATGCCTACAGAGAATTCGAAGAACTGATTGCCAAGTTCCCCAAGAGCCGCTATGTGGACGACGCCAAGCAACGTATGGTGTCGTTAAGAAACAATCTGGCCATGTACGAGGTTCACGTTGCCGACTTTTACATGCGACGTGGGGCCTATCTTGCGGCGGCCAGGCGCTGCGCCGAAATCATTCGCAACTATCAGCGTACTCCGGCCGTGCCCGTGGCTTTGCAGATCATGGAACAGGCCTACCGCAAGCTGGATATGAAGGAATTGGCCGACGATGCGGCTCGCGTCTACGCATTCAATTATGCCCAAGGCGTTCCCGGCCAGGCTAAAGATCTGGTTTACGAGCCGTCTGCCATGGAGCGCTTGTGGAACTTTCTCGGTTTGGAAAAATAGGCTTCCGCTTCGTTCGGTGGATAGGATGAGCTTCACAAGGATGAACACACCCTCCCCTAAAATTGAAAGCCAAAATATTCACGTATTGTGCGTTGGACACGCATCGTACGACCTCATCTTTTCCGTACCGCACCATCCTGAAGCGGACGAAAAAATCTTCGCCGAATCCCTGATGTCCTGCGGCGGCGGTCCGGCCGCGAACGCGGCCGTAACCGTAGCGCGTCTCGGCTATAACGCGGCTTTTGCCGGTTATTTGGGAAACGACCCCTATGGACAAATCCATTTCGAGGAATTGCAACGGGAGAACGTGTCTACCGATCTCATCGTCCGCGGCGCGTCGCCCACGCCATTGTCCGCAATCCTGATAAAACCGGACGGCAAGCGGGCTCTGGTCAATTACAAGGGCGCCAGGGCGCCTTTGCCGGCGGACAGCATCGATTTTTCGGACGTTACGCCGAAAGTCATCTTGTTTGACGGGCACGAGCCCGCCCTCTCCGAACCATTGTGCGCCTGGGCGAAGTCCAGAAACATTCCCGCGGTCCTGGACGCCGGCTCTTTGCACAAGGGAACCGACGCGCTGATGTTCTCGGTGGACTTCCTGGTGTGCTCGGAAAAATTCGCGCGGCAATGGCTGGATGATGACGATCCGGCGCAGGCTTTGAATCGTTTGGCCGAACGCTCACCCGCAGTCGTCATAACCTTGGGCGAAAATGGGCTGATCTGGAAGAAGGGCGTCGAGTCGGGAAACCTCCCTGCATTTCCGGTAAAGGCCGTGGATACTACCGGAGCCGGCGATGCGTTTCACGGAGCATTCGCCGCCGCCCTTGCAAGCGGCCAAAATTGGCAGGATATCTTGCACTACGCCAGCGCCGCCGGCGCCCTTTGCTGTACCAAGGAGGGCGCGCGACCAGGCATTCCCGATCGGGAAACGGTCGAACTGTTCTTGAAAAATCAGAAACAATCACCGAGTTATTGACATCGGACAACTTCCCTTTGAAGCTTATGGAATCTCGGGATACGTTCAGCCTTTCTCCATTACCGGGTATGAATGGGTGTATAGGCCGCCAATTTGGCTCCGTAGAGGGAGTCGATCATCAGTTCTTGATCTTAGTGCCATTCGTTAAGCAGCTGATGTATTTAATAAGGAAATGGCACGAAGTGATGAACAGGTGTTTTCGATGAATATCTACGTCGGCAATTTGTCCTATCAAGTCACCAGCGAGGAATTGCGTGAAGCATTCGAACGCTTTGGCGAGGTTACCAGCGCGAACGTCGTGATGGATAAACTTACAGGTCGCTCCAAGGGCTTCGGCTTTGTAGAAATGTCGGATCGGGCTAGCGCTGAAGAGGCTATCAAGCAGCTAGATGGCGCCGATCTCAAGGGGCGTAATATCCGGGTAAACGAGGCACGCCCTCGCTCCGAAAGCCAGTCGAATTTTCCGCCTCGGCGCGCCCGGCACATTTGACGGCTAAAAACGCGCCGTCTCCACATTCCAACTCTTTGGAACACGAGACGGCGTTTTAGCCCCGTTGCGGGCCGATCGTCCTGCGCCGCTAAATGTGCCCAGGAATCAATTTATTATCAAACGCGCATGAGCTGCGCGGCTTCACGGATATTCAGTTAAGCCGCTCTACGAATCCGGCGTCGACTCTGCAACCACCCAGGTCCGGATAGTCGCGCAAATTCTGCAAATGATCGCGATAGACCGGATGCTGGAAAGCAATGCGTTTGACCTTTCCGCCGTCAAACTCGAACTCCAGGGCTCCGCCTTTAGCCAAAGGACTCCCGATTCTTGTCGCAAAAAGCATAATCGCCAAGTTTTTGAGCGGTCGCCCCTGCTCGAATGCAGGTCGGGCGCAGCTCAAGGCATCAATCTGAAGTGCCGAAAAAACCTGAGCCAATTGCGCCGAGGTTGCTACAATCCCGGCCCCCGGCACGGCCGGAACATTCAATATCTGTTCGAGACCGAAATCCGCGAGATGGTTTTGTAGCAATACGGTGCCCGTCCCCTTTTCGTCGGACGCAATTAAAGGAAACAATTGACGCTCGGCCACCGCAGGGTCGGAGTTCGTCATCGCCGCGGTGAGTTGGCGCTCCAGGGAGCGAATGGCAGCGAAATAACTTTCTTTCTCTTGGGTCTGTTGCAAGATTCCTCGCCAATCCTCCTCGGAATTGACCGACAACCCCATTTTTTTCATCGTCTCATAGTCTTCCGAGGCCAAGCATCCGCCGAAGCCCTTAGCCCGGTACTGCTGTAACTGGCTATTGGGAACAGTTCCGCTGAGAACTTGTTGCCCCGGCACGTTGTAGTTCCTCCAATCGGCGCTCTTATCCAAGAAGTAGTAAAGCACGGCATTGCGGTCGAATTTATTGAAGCCGAGATCTTTCATCACGACCTTGAGCTTCCGACAACTGCTCTCGACGTCCTTATAACTGTCCCAGTTCGGCTGAAGATTCGGGCGATCGGGATGATCCGCCTCGGCGATGTATTTCAACAAGGTCCCATTCGCTGATCCCCCCTGCATTTTCGAGCGCCAAAGCTCTTCGAGAGAGAGATCTCTCGCATCCGGCAATCCGTCCGGATTGATCTTCATCAGGAGGGACGAGCGCAAGGCGCCATGGACCCTGACCTCGCCCAAAGCCTTTGCATCGGTGCCCAGGATTGCGACGGGACTGTCCGAAATCTCACGGATGACAAATCGGGTTTTATTGACGATGCCTCCCTGGTTGTTCAGCGTAATGGCCGCTGGGAGCGAATGTGTCTCACGCCTGCTTTGACTCCCTGAAGCATCTGCCTGCGTCATTTCCGCAGACCGATTCTCGTTATTCAGCATCCACCCCGAGGCAAGCTGCCCCACGAGGGCCACACCGGCTCCCGCTCCGGTGAGGGCCAGCACGCCACTCGCCGTGCCGACATCGCTCGCCAGCTTGGCGAAATCGACGTCGCTGTTCAAACTATTGACGAAACTGAAGTCGATTTGGGTGTCTTCGGCGGTATCGAGCCTCATCCAAGGCGTCAGATAAACTTTCTTGGCATTGAAGGTAAAGCTGCACTCTCCGGCCGCCGTCTGATAAACGAGCGCGGGCACTTCCTGGTAAAGCTTGAGCTTATCGTTTCTGATTTGGAATAAAAGTGCGGCCGAGGTACCGCCCTTCTGATAGCTTCTGCCGAAGTCCTGGCATGGCTGTCCGCGGCTTGCATCGCGCTCGAATTCGAATTCGGAAATCAGTTGAACATAGAAATCATCGCCCTGCACCGCAGACATGCCCGGCAAGGCGCGCAGTTCTGCCGATTCCGTCTCCGGATAATCGATGGAAACCTCCCGCGTTCCGGCACACCCCGAGAGGATTAACACTCCCGCGGCGGCGAATCGAGTCAAACTGGAACGGAGGAGCACAAGACGTCGCAAAGCGATCAGCCTTCGTTCGAATACGAAGGTTCGTGGAATTGTCGATTTTGGCATCTGTGTATATTGGCGCACACTACCGGCTTCGGTTAGCGCCACCGGCCGAAAAACCGTAGTAATACGGGCGCGATCGCTAAAAGAAGATGAGGGTTAAGGCATGCGCTGCTTTAGAAAGAGTTGCGCTTCAGCATAGGACTATACCGTGTCATTGCCGGCATATCCAGCCGACGGCGGTCTATCGCAATGGGCGAGCCATCATGGACTTTGGTGCCTGACGTCTTTTCCCTTAATCTGAAAAACGACATACTCGGCAAGATTCTGCGCATGGGCGCCGACACGCTCCAAGGCCTTGACGGCCAACACCGTGTTGATCGCGAAACCGATGTTTCGGGAATCCTCCATGATATAAGTCATCAACCGCCTTAAGCTCGCCTCGAACTCATCCTCGAACGCGCGGTGATGGGCGATGATGTCTCGGGCCGCGTCTTCATCGGACCGGTCGAACGCATCCAAAGCTTTTTCCAGCGCATCGACCGCCATTTGCCCCATGACGTGCACATCGCGCAGCAGATGCTCGTTCGGGTCGCTGGTATCGTTTCCATAGATTTGCAGGGCGATGTTCGCAACCCTCATCGCTTCGTCGCCGATACGTTCCAAATCGGTAACGCCCTTCGACACCGCCATGATCATCCGAAGATCCCCGCCAACGGGGCAGCGGCGCGCAAGAACCTCCACAATAGTCCCATCGGTCTCCACTTCGAGAAGATCGAGCTCGTTCTCGCGCTGACCGATCTTGCTGGCCAACGCCATGTCTTTGGTCTTGATCGCCCGCAATGCATCCTTGAGCTGAGACAATGCCAACCCGCCCATTTCGACGATGCGGTAATGAAGCTGGCTCAACTCGCCGTCAAAGCGTTTGACGATGTGCCCTTCACCCTGAGTTGTCATCGCGTCTCCCATCTCGGTTCATGGCCGGATTCCGTTTCATCAACCGAAACGTCCGGTGATGTAATCCTCGGTCAACTGATGGCGGGGATTCGTAAAAATCTGCGCCGTTTCGCCCACTTCGATCAGCCGGCCGAGATGAAAATAGGCCGTCCGCTGCGAAACGCGCGCCGCCTGCTGCATGGAGTGCGTTACGATCGCGATCGTGTAATGCGAGCGAAGCTCGTCAATCAGTTGCTCGATCTTGGCCGTCGCGATCGGATCTAGCGCCGAGCACGGCTCATCCATCAGAATCACCTCGGGGTTGACCGCGATCGCCCTCGCGATGCAGAGCCTTTGCTGCTGTCCGCCCGACAGGCTGGTCCCCGGCTGATGCAAATAATCCTTGACCTCGTCCCAAAGGCCCGCGCGCCTCAAGGACGTCTCCACCACTTCTTCGAGCTCCGCCTTCGAGGAAACCAAACCATGAATCCGCGGTCCGTAGGCCACGTTCTCGAAAATAGACTTCGGAAACGGATTGGGTTTTTGGAACACCATGCCGACTTGAGCGCGTAACGGCACCACATCGAGCGAGCCGTCGTAGATATCCTGACCGTCGAGTACGATTTGCCCCGTGACTCGGCACCCCGGGATGGTGTCGTTCATTCGGTTGAGACATCGGATAAAGGTCGACTTGCCGCATCCGGACGGCCCGATAAGCGCAATCACTTCATTGCGGCCGATATCGAGACCAACATCTTGAATGGCGTGCTTTTCACCGTAATAGACGTTTACGTTACGGCATACGATGCGTGAATTCGGTGAAGTAATTTCACCGACCGTGTGTGAATATTCCCGGTTGAAGGAAGCTTCCGAAATTCTTTCGCGGACTTTCATTCGTGGCGGCTCTCTGTGCGATACCGACGTCTTAAATTCCATAAATGAATTCATACCTCGACCTATTATCTTTCCGACCGTTTGGTGAAAGCGCGTTCTTAGTGATTACCAGCGTCGCTCAAAGCGCTTGCGGATATAAACCGCCAAGCCGTTCATAAAAATCAAAAACACCAGCAAAACCATGATGGCCGCCGATGTACGCTCGACAAAGGCACGCTCCGGACTATCGGCCCAAAGATAGATTTGCACCGGAAGAACCGTCGAAGGCTCCATGATGCTTTGGGGGACGTCGACAATGAACGCCACCATACCGATCATGAGGAGCGGAGCGCTTTCACCCAGCGCACGCGCCATGCCGATAATAGCCCCCGTCATCATCCCGGGAACAGCCAATGGAAGAACGTGATGGAACACCATCTGCATCGGGGAAGCACCCACGCCCAGCGCAGCTTCCCGCACCGACGGCGGAACGGCCTTCAAAGCGGACCGTCCGGCAATGATGATAACGGGCAGGGTCATCAAGGTCAGCACCAAGCCGCCGACCAACGGCGACGATCGCGGCAGCCCGAAGAAGTTGATGAATACCGCAAGCCCGAGCAAACCGAATACGATCGATGGAACCGCCGCCAGATTATTGATATTGACCTCGATGAGATCGGTCCAACGATTCCGCGGCGCGAACTCTTCCAAATAAATCGCCGCGGCCATGCCGATCGGTAGCGAGAGACTGAGGGTTACCAAGAGCGTAAACAAAGACCCCATCACGGCGCCCCATATCCCCGCCAACTCCGGCTCCCGCGAGTCGCCCGACGTAAAGAAGGCCGTGTTGAACGATTTCTTGATACGGCCATCAGCCTCGAGCTTATCAATCCAGGCGATTTGATTATCTTTGATGCGTCGCTCGCCCTCCGCTCCGGTCCGTCCCAACTGCCCTTTCACAAGCATGTCGGTATCGTCGTCGGCGGAAATCCACACCTTCTGAGTCTTGCCGATGAGCTCCGGGTTGGCCAAAACAAGGTCGCGGAGATCGTAGGAAGCGCCTGCACTCAAGAGGCTATAAAGCGCTCTCTTTGCCTGGCGCTCCTTCACGTCGAGGAACATCGAGCTCAGAGCGTTTTTCAAAAGCCGGTCATAATCCGCTTCCATGAGAGCGGACGGGTCGCGTCTACCGTCTGGATCGATGAGTTGGGGATCGAAATAGACGTCCAGCGCTATCGACGTTTGCTGAAAGGCCGTATACCCCCTGGCGATGATGCTTCCGAATAGAAGGACCAAGAAACACAAACCGGCAACAATGGACAAGAGCCCATAAAGTCGGAAACGTTTCTCCGCCTGTCGCCGTTTTACCAGGCTAGCATGGACGACATCGATAGTCCGGTCGGAAGAAGAGCCCCCCGAAATCTCACAGATCTCATTCATACTGTTCCCGATACTTGCGCACGATATGCAGAGCGATGATGTTCAGCGCCAAGGTTGCCAAAAAGAGCACCAGTCCGAGAGCGAAAGCCGCCAAGGTTTTTGGACTGTCGAATTCCTGATCGCCAACCAGCAGGGTTACGATTTGGGTCGTGACGGTGGTGACAGCCGCCAGAGGATTAGCCGTGAGATTGGCCGTGAGCCCTGCCGCCATAACCACGATCATGGTTTCGCCAATGGCGCGTGACACCGCCAACAGAACACCACCCACTATGCCTGGAAGCGCCGCCGGTATGATCACCTGCCTAATCGTCTCGGATTGGGTCGCACCTAATGCATAAGCGCCGTCGCGAAGCGATTGAGGCACGGCGTTGATGAAGTCATCGGAAAGCGACGACACGAACGGAATAATCATGATGCCCATGACCAACCCCGCAGCCAGCGCGCTTTCAGACGATACGTCCAGACCGATCCGCGCACCCAAATCGCGAACGAACGGGGCAACCACCAGCGCCGCGAAGAAGCCATAAACAACGGTAGGTATACCGGCAAGAATTTCCAGAAGCGGCTTGGCCGTGGCACGGAACCTGGAACTAGCGTATTCCGATAGATAAATGGCCGACAGCAAACCGATCGGAACCGCCACCAGCATTGCAATCAAGGAGATCAACAGAGTGCCTACGAACAGAGGCACGGCGCCGAAAGCCCCGGAAGAACCGACTTGATCCTCCCGGATAGCCATCTGCGGGCTCCAATCCAAGCCGAACAAAAATTCGGTAATGGGTACTTCTTTAAAAAAGCGGATCGATTCGAAAAGAACCGATAAAACGATGCCGATCGTCGTAAAAACGGCAAGGGTCGAGCAAACGATCAGAAAAACCGTTATCGATTTTTCCACGTGGTTCCGGGCTCGATGTTCTTTGCTGATTCGTTGGCGAGCGTAGGCGGCTCCGGTGATAGCCACGAAAGTGGCCAATACGCTCAGTAAACGATTACTCGTATCCTTGAGCCTAAGATAGTGATTTGCCGCAGCCTCGACGGCTGGCTCGATCTCCCCTGCAACGGCGCCGCTTGCAACATTCCGAATATCGTTGACCAATAAGCCGATCCGATCCGGTGGGGCCGAGCTCAATTCTTCCGGGAGTGCCGAAACAACCAGTTGGATTACGATCGAATTTTCAAAGGCGGTCCATAAAAACAAGACCAATAACGCCGGAATTCCACACCAAAGCGCAGCATAATAGCCGTAATAACTCGGTAACGAGTGAAGACTCCTGACCGTTCCACCGGCCACTTGTAGAGACCGCCGGCGACCGATGTGGTAGGCGGCCGCACTTAGCAATACAAGCAGGAACAGAAGTGTGGATTTCTGCATTCTAAGGCAAGCCCTCGAAAAACAAGCGACCGGGATTGCAACCCGGTCGCTGAAATATCGCTTCTCGAATGACTTTCGTCACATCGAGTAGTTCTTCAAACTCTTTGCATTCTGTGCAACCTCCTTGCGCTCGCTATTAGGCAAAGGAATCAGACCTTTATCCGTCAGATAGCCTTCCTCCCCCATGGCTTTCTCGCTCGTAAACTCCGCGACATAAGCTTCGATTCCCGGAATCACGCCGACGTGGGCCTTTTTAACATAAAAGAACATCGGCCGGGAAACAGGATATTGTTGGGCCGAGATAGTGTCGTAATCCGGTGCGATTCCATCCATGGGAATGGCTGAAATTTTGTCGCCATTTTGGTCCAAGAAACTGAAACCGAATATACCTAAAGCTTTGGGGTTGGCATTCAGCTTTTGAACGATCAAATTGTCGTTTTCGCCCGCCTCGATGTACGCGCCGTCCTCCCTGACCGTTTGGCAAATTCCTTTATACTGTGCTTCGTCCTTTTCTTTCCAAGCCTTAATCCATTTGAAGGTCTGACAGCCGCCTTCCAGCGCCAACTCGGCAAAGGCGTCTCGTGTACCGGAAGTCGGCGGCGGCCCCAGCACTTCGATCTTGACATTCGGCAAAGCCGGATTGATTTGGTTCCAAGTCTTGTACGGATTATCTACCAGTTTGTCGCATTCTTGGCAGGATGGATCGGGCACTTTCTTGGCGAGCGCCAGAAACACTTCGCGGCGCGTCAACTCCATCGCCTCCGCTGACTTGGCGTGGGCCAACACAATCCCGTCATAACCGATTTTCACCTCGGTAATTTCTTTTACGCCGGCTTTCTGACAGGCGGCCAACTCGGCCTTTTTCATCGGACGTGACGCATTGGCGATATCGGGGTATTGAACGCCAACACCGCTGCAGAAAAGCTTAATGCCGCCGCCGGTTCCGGTCGACTCGATTTTTGGAGTCTTGAATTTGCCGCCTCTCCCGAATTGTTCCGCGACTACCGTCGCAAACGGATAAACAGTCGAAGAACCCACAATACTGATGTAATCGCGGGCTGCTTCGGCGTGTGCCTTAGCGCCGAACAGCGCCATCGAGATGACCGCTGCGAACCCCAAGAATTTATTTTTCACTAGATCCCCCATCGTAAACTGAATATCAACCACGGCTAGATTCCGGAAATCGCCTCACAGCAGGACATTTTTAACAAAGAATTGTTACCGTAATATTTCAATCCGCCATGGGTCCGAACGCCGTATTTAGATCTCATCAACCTACAAAAGTGTGCCCCAATCAACTCGAGGCCGAAAAACTATGGATTTGAAGTGGCCAGGTTTTGTGCCAGCTCGACTCGGTCCTCTACAGAAAGCGGTATTTCAACCATACGTTCGACTTGGCGCAAACGAGGCAGAATGCCAATTTTATTGGCGAGCTGAATGCTCAAGCCCGGTCTAGCGTTAATTTCGAGCATCAATGGACCAAAATTCTTATCCAAAACAATATCGACACCGATAAACCCCAACTTGACCAAATCGTGACAGCGCGCCGTCAGCGCAAGAATTTCACTCCAATACGGAATTTCCAATCCGGCTAGCTTGCCTCCCGTATCCGGATGCTGATCAATGGGCGTTTCGCGCCAGACACCGGAAAACGTTCGCCCACTCGCCAAATCTATCCCGACCCCAATGGCACCCTGATGGAGATTCGCCTTGCCGTCGGATAATCGCGTCGGCAGCCGCATCATGGCCAACACCGGCACCCCTCGGAACACAATTGTTCGGATGTCCGGCACGCCCTGATAGCTGATCTGATCGAATATCGGGTCGAATTTGACCCGATATTCGATCAACGCCGAATCGGGCAACCCGCCCAGACTGTACATACCGCTCAAGATATTGGAAATGTGATGCCCCACTTCATCATCATTGGCCAAAGCGCCACTGGCTTTTCGATGGCGTCCGTTTTGGCGGCCGACGATGATCAGGATTCCCTCGCCGCCGCTGCCGTGCGCCGGCTTGATGACGAAATCCTCATACGGCTCGACCATCTCCCTTAACTTCTCGATTTGATGTTCGATCTCGACGATTCCGTACAGTTTCGGCACGGCAATGCCAGCGCTCAAAGCAAGCGCTTTGGTTTTGGACTTGTCATCGACCAAGGGAAAATAGCGGCGGGGATTATACGGGAGAATGAAATCAGCATTGCGTTCGTTCATTCCCATAATTCCCTGGCCGCGCAGGCGCTCCCAAGGAAATCGAATGCTCCAAAATCCCATATGCCTATCGTCTCAGCGCCGCTCTGAAACGCCATAGCTCGGTCAGGCGATAACCGGTATAGCGTCCGAGCAACAAGGTCATAGCGAGTACCACCAAGAGGATTTCCGGGAACACAAACACGAGATGTCCGAGGGTTTTACTGCTCATAATGAGATAGGCAAGCGAAGCAACCAGCAGACTTCCCAGTCCTTGTTTCAGGGCTTCGGCAGGACCCGACTCTTCCCAAACCAGAGACATTCGTTCTATGGTCATCGCTAAAATCACCATCGGGAACAGGGCTATCGAAAGACCACGATCTATACCCAATTTGTGGCTAAATAAGCTGACCGTCGCCATCAGCAAGATAACGATGATCAGCACCGACGCCAAACGGGGAACCAATAGAAGCTTTAGATATTCCAGATAGAAGCGGATGAGGAGTCCCGACGCCACGAGTACGCAAAAAAGCATCACGCCCCATAAGAGTTCGGTCTCTCGAAAAGCCAACGCGATCAAAACCGGCATAAAGGTACCGAACGTTTTGATGCCGATGACATTGCGCAAGAACACGATAAAAAACGCGCCTACCGGCACCAAGAGCAGCACGCGATAGACGTTTTGAGTTTGTACCGGAAGGCTGAACAGAGAAAACTCCATGATGCGCGAACCCATCTGCCGCGCTCGCTGCTCGGCTACTAGGGTCATGTCCTGAGTATGTTTTCTCACCGAATATTCGACTTTGGCATGCTTGCCGCCGGTTATCTCGAGCACCGGAGAATCTCCCAAATGCCACACGATGGCTTCTTTGGGAAATCCGGTTTCACCCGTTTCCGGACCGAACGGCAGCCAACCGACGCCGTCGAAGATTTCCAGCCAAGGCGTCAAGGCACCGTGACTGATACCGTCCCTGAGAATCAGGACATGCGTCATTCGCGCCGGAACATCCGCGGCAGCCAGCAAATTTATGACTCGGCGAACCCAGTCTTCGGAACCCTGGATGTCCTGCCTGAGCAAAACGACGTTAGGATCGGGAGTCGGCGCATTAAGGCGCAACAACAGCTCACGGGCAAACGTAGCGGCATCGGCGGATTTGCTGCGCACCTCGTCCAGCAAGGCCCATGCGGCCGAACGCATCAACTCCGGAAACTCGGACGCCTGTACACTGGGTACCGAATAGATTGCGGAAGGCAAGGCCGCCATCGGATCGCGGGCCAGATTAATGCGGTAATAAAGCACCTGATAGCCTTTTACCCGCCGCACTGCCCATTCAGCGAAGCGCTGTGTCCCGTCATCCTCGGTCGTCAGGCCATAATTGCTGGATACGAAGTTCTCGTCGACGACCGTGTAACCAACAGGGGCGCGGGGAATGGAGAAATGCACCTTTACCGGCGTATCCCGCTTCGCCTTGAATTCGATGCGCGCCTCGACGGTCCACACTTCCGCCTGCTCTGTAGGCAGCAAAGGCAAACCGAGCCGGGTTACCTTGTACCAGCACAGCGAAACACCGATGGCCACCAAAACCAATGCCAGTATCTTAACGTGCAGGTTCCGCAAGAATTTATCCTACGTTAAGGGTGACAGTCGAACCGTGCGTCTATTTGCTTTTGTTTTGGTCAGACTCGCTAGACACACAAGGGTCGCTATCCGCTTTATACAAAAAGGTGTCCCCCGAGTCGACCAGCGCTACGTCTTTGAGAAAACTTCGGCCTAAAAGCACCGGGTAATTGAAATTGCTCCGATCGACAAGAGTGAACTCGGTTTCGTAATTTCTGCCATTCTTGCACAGCACCAGCTTCACGACGTCACGCTTGGTCGCGCGTGTCTTACGCTCCTTGATATAAACAGTCCGGACTAGAGGACGCTCAACCGTGATGGATTTATCGTCGTCGGTTCCGGTCAGCGTGAAACGTACCCATTCCTCACTATTTTTCGTAAAGTGCTCGATGTTGTCGGCATGCAAAGACGACGTTTTGGCGCCGGTATCCAGCTTCGCCGTTATGCGGATGTTCCATGGCTTGAGAAACACGGATTCCAGCCAGCCCATGACGGCTTTTTCGCGGACGGCCGACTGCGCCTCGGCAGCCAAAATCGCGATTGAGAGTGTCAACAAGAAGATCAAGGTGCCGAATCGCATCACGAAGCTATAGATTTGGAGCACTCGTCTACGCTAACGGGAATCGACGAGCGGCGGAACACGATTAAGGACGTGAGGCTGGTGGCGTCGGATAGCTGCCAACGGCGTAGAATGGCACGACCGCAGATACTCTTCACATTCACCACGCGGGGAACGACTTGCCGAAGCTGACTTCTCCGGCAAGTACAAGAAAGCAAAACTAATTTAGAATCGATCCAAACCGGGGAGTTGGATCAAGACTAATCTTCGACTATCGTCAAACCTTTTTTCTGGCTCGCGTAATAAGCGGAGATATCCTTCATATCTTCCTCTGACAGCCCCTCGGCGATGCCATTCATGATCGGATTTTTCCGGGCCCCGGATTTGTAATCGTGCAAAGATTTAATGAGATAGCTCTCATGCTGTCCGGCAAGACGCGGAAAGTTCGGATCGGTCGTATTGCCGTCTTCTCCATGGCATCCCCCACAGCTTTCCGCTTTCCCTTGCCCGACTGCCGGATTGCCAGTAACGGGCAATTTGACGTTTATTGCACGGAACCGCGATATATAAGCGGCGATGTCCTCTATATCTCGATCGCTCATGTTTGCCGCGTTTCCAAGCATGCTTCCGTGCTTACGCTGTCCGGAGCGGTAAGCCTTAAGCGCTGAAACGACATAATCGGCGTGCTGCCCCCCGACGCGCGGCACATGATAGGTGGGATAGGCATTCGTGTACCCAGCCACCCCGTGACACCCTTCGCAAGTATAAAACTTCGTTTTTCCCGCTTCGGGATCTCCGGCCGCATTGACGCCCGGAACGATTAACGCACCAGCCAAACCTGCAGCCATCAGGCCCCACAAATTATTTGTTTTCATTCAATGTGCTCCAAGAATCTACGGACTTATCAAACTAGCGAAACAGGCGCCGCGATGAATTGCTCCCCCGCATAGACAGCAAAAACCCGGATTGAACCGGGCAGCATGTCGGGGACAACGAGGACCCCAAAGTTAAACGAATTATATTACCGATAAATCACTGTTTGACAATCGCTCGACAAAAAACGGCAAGCCGATTTTGAGAGATCGGCCCGCCGTTTGGATGCCGTCCTACATGCTCAGCGCTTGTTTCAAGGCTTCTTCTACGTCACCCGCATCGATCGTTGCTGCCGCTTCGACTTCCTCGCCCTCCGCGAGCTTCGCCCGGCGTTTGCGATCGAGATGGTAGGCCAATCCCGTTCCGGCGGGAATCAAGCGACCAACGATAACGTTTTCCTTCAGCCCGAGGAGCTTGTCGCTCAAACCGCGAATCGCGGCTTCCGTCAGCACACGAGTAGTCTCTTGGAAAGAGGCGGCGGAAATAAACGACTCGGTAGACAACGAGGCTTTTGTAATACCCAAGAGAACCGGCTCGTAGCACGCCGGAATCTTGCCTTCGGCCTCGGCCTTATCGTTCTCCTCCAGCACCCGCGCACGATCGGCTTGCTCACCCTTGAGGAAAATGGTGTCGCCGGGGTCCGTAATTTCAACCTTTCTCAGCATCTGGCGAATGATAACCTCGATGTGCTTATCGTTGATCTTCACGCCTTGCAGCCGGTAGACGTCCTGGATTTCCTTCACCAAATAAGATGCCAATTCGGCCACCCCACGAAGCCGGAGGATGTCGTGAGGCGTCAGATCGCCCTCGGCTATCGTTTCTCCTTGCTCCACATGCTCGCCCTCGAACACCGTGATGTGACGCCATTTCGGGATGAGCACTTCATGCTGGTGGCCGTGGGCATCGGTAATAATGATGCGACGCTTGCCTTTCGTCTCCTTGCCGAAGCTGACGGTGCCGGTAGCCTCCGCCAAAATTGCCGGATCTTTCGTCTTACGGGCTTCGAAAAGATCGGCAACTCGAGGTAGACCACCGGTAATGTCGCGAGTCTTACTGGACTCTTGAGGAATCCTCGCCAAGACGTCACCGACCTGCACCAAATCGCCGTCGTGAATACCGATGATGGCACCGGCCGGCAGAAAATATTGGGCCGCGATTTCCGTAGAGGGAATCCGAATGTCGTTCCCTTGCTCATCGACCAGCTTGACCATCGGCCGCAAATCCTTGCCCGCGCCACCTCTCTGCTTGGGATCGATGACCACCATGGAGCTCAAGCCCGTCACTTCGTCCGATTGCTCGCGAACCGTGACGCCCTCAATGAAATCGACCAGCTTGGCGTAACCCTTAACTTCGGTAACAACCGGGTGGGTATGCGGATCCCAGTTCACCACGACCTGACCGGCCCTGACCGGACTGCCCTCGCGTACCGACAAAACGGCACCGTAAGGGATCTTGTAGCGCTCACGCTCACGGCCGTGTTCGTCGATCACGCTGACTTCACCCGACCGCGAGACGGCGACCAGGTTGCCGTCCTTGTTGACGACCGTCTTCAGATTAGTCAGCTTAATCGTACCCGCGGATTTCACTTCCACGTTGCTAATGGCTGCCGACCGGGATGCCGCACCGCCGATGTGGAAGGTGCGCATGGTCAGCTGGGTGCCGGGCTCGCCGATCGACTGAGCCGCGATAACCCCAATCGCCTCGCCGCTATTGACCTTGTGGCCACGCCCCAGATCGCGTCCGTAACACGTAGCGCAAACGCCGTAGCGGGTTCTGCAGCTGATGACCGACCGTACGCGCACGTTGTCGACGCTATGGGCTTCCAGCACATTCACGGCGTGTTCATCCAGGATCGAGCCGGCGGTCAGGATCAACTCCTGAGTGGACGGATCTCTGACGTCCTCGGCCAATGCCCGTCCGAGCACCCGCTCAGCCAGAGGCTCGACCACATCGCCGCCCTCGATCAAGGGCGCCATGAGCAAACCGTCATTGGTGCCGCAATCGTCTTCGGTGATGACCAAATCCTGGGCCACATCCACAAGCCGGCGCGTGAGATAACCCGAGTTCGCGGTCTTGAGCGCGGTATCGGCGAGACCTTTACGAGCGCCGTGAGTCGAGATGAAGTATTGAAGAACGTCCAATCCTTCCCGGAAGTTGGCGGTAATGGGCGTTTCGATGATCGACCCGTCCGGTTTCGCCATAAGGCCGCGCATACCGGACAACTGGCGAATCTGCGCCGCGGAACCACGGGCACCGGAATCGGCCATCATAAAGATCGAGTTGAAGGACTTCTGCTCGGCGGTTTGTCCATCGGGCATCTCGACTTTTTCCGTACCCAGTCCTTCCATCATGACCTTAGCGACTTGGTCGTTCGCATGCGACCAGATATCGACGACTTTGTTGTAGCGCTCGCCGTCGGTCACCAAACCCGAAGCATACTGATTCTGGATCTCCTTAACTTCCAGTTCTGCGGCCCGGATAATTTCTTCCTTCCGAGTCGGGATAGCCATGTCGTCGACACCGAAAGACATGCCGGCGCGGGTCGCGTGAGAAAAGCCCAGATACATCAACTGATCGGCAAAGACAACCGTGGCTTTGATGCCCAAAGTGCGATAGCAGTAGTTGATCAGTCTGGAGATCGCCTTCTTGGTCATATCCTGGTTGATCATCTCGAACGGGATTCCCTCCGGCACGATGGTCCAAATCAGCGCGCGCCCCACAATGGTTTCAACCCGCTTAAACGCGGTCGTTCTTTCGCCGTTCTCCCCGACAATGGTTTCATGGATCCGAACATGCACGCGGGCATGGAGATCGACCGACTTGGTTTGAAACGCCCGATGAACTTCGGCCACGTCCGCGAAAAACATGCCGGTTCCCTTGGCATCGATTCTTTCGCGGCTCATGTAATAGAGCCCTAACACCACGTCCTGGGTAGGATTGATGATCGGCTCGCCGTTGGCCGGCGACAGAATGTTGTTCGTCGCCATCATCAGCGTGCGAGCTTCCAACTGCGCCTCCAGAGAAAGCGGAACGTGAACCGCCATCTGGTCGCCGTCGAAGTCGGCATTGAAGGCCGTGCAGACCAAGGGGTGCAACTGGATCGCCTTACCCTCGATCAGGATCGGTTCGAACGCCTGGATGCCGAGCCTGTGCAGCGTAGGCGCACGGTTCAGCAAGACCGGATGCTCGCGGATCACCTCGTCGAGAATATCCCAAACTTCCGCGCTTTCTTTTTCCACCATTTTCTTGGCGGCCTTGATCGTGGTCGCAAGCCCGCGGAACTGAAGTTTGCTGAAGATGAACGGCTTGAACAATTCGAGAGCCATCTTCTTCGGCAAGCCGCACTGGTGCAACTTCAAGGTAGGACCGACAACGATCACCGAACGGCCGGAATAGTCCACGCGCTTTCCGAGCAGGTTCTGGCGGAATCGCCCCTGCTTGCCTTTGATCATATCGGCTAGCGATTTGAGCGGCCGCTTGTTCGAGCCGGTTATGGCGCGTCCGCGACGGCCGTTATCGAGCAAGGCGTCGACAGCTTCCTGCAGCATGCGTTTTTCATTGCGCACGATGATGTCCGGCGCATTGAGATCCAACAGCCGCTTCAGGCGATTGTTGCGATTGATCACGCGGCGGTATAGGTCGTTCAAGTCCGAGGTGGCGAAACGGCCGCCATCGAGCGGAACCAGAGGACGCAATTCCGGCGGCAATACCGGCAAAACGGTCAGAATCATCCACTCGGGACGATTGTTGGACGAAATCAGCGATTCGATCGCCTTGAGGCGCTTGGTGTGTTTCTTGATCTTCGTTTCGGAATTGGTCGAATCGATCTCTTCCCGCAGCGTGGCTACTTCCGCGTTGAGATCCATGGTCTTCAGCATCTCATAGATCGCTTCGGCACCCATTTTCGCGACGAATTCATCGCCGTGCGTCTGTACCGCCTGCTGATATTCCTCTTCGGTCAAGAGCTGGCCGCGCGTGAGCGGGGTCATGCCATGATCGATAACGACATACGATTCGAAATAGAGCACCCGCTCGATTTCGCGCAGGGTCATGTCGAGCAGCAACGCGATTCGAGACGGCAGCGATTTGAGAAACCAGATATGCGCGACAGGGCTGGCCAGTTCGATATGGCCCATGCGCTCCCGACGGACTTTGGACAGAGTCACTTCGACGCCGCATTTTTCGCAAATGACGCCGCGATGCTTCAGGCGTTTGTATTTGCCGCAAAGACATTCGTAGTCGCTGACCGGGCCGAAAATTTTTGCGCAGAACAAACCGTCGCGTTCCGGCTTAAAAGTACGGTAGTTGATCGTTTCGGGCTTCTTCACTTCTCCGTAAGACCAGGACCGAATCATATCGGGCGAAGCAAGACTGATGCGGATGCTATCGAATTCTTCCGCCTGGTTTTGACGCTTTAAGAAGTTAATGAGATCTTTCACAGACGTTCTCCTAAATTCGGTTCTGCCGATCCGGACCTTTAGACGGTCCGGATCATGCGTCTAGCGTATTAGTCCTGTTCCAACTCGATGTTGATGCCGAGGGATCGAATCTCTTTGATCAACACGTTGAACGACTCGGGCATGGCCGCCTCCATGCGATGGTCACCATCGACTATGTTCTTGTAGATCTTGGTACGCCCGGTGACGTCGTCCGATTTGACCGTGAGCATTTCCTGAAGGGTATAGGCTGCGCCATAAGCTTCCAGCGCCCAGACTTCCATCTCCCCGAAGCGCTGACCGCCGAACTGGGCCTTGCCACCCAAAGGTTGCTGCGTAACCAGACTGTACGGTCCGGTGGAGCGGGCATGCATCTTATCGTCGACCAGATGGTTAAGCTTGAGCATATACATATAGCCGACGGTGACGGCCCGATCGAAGATTTCGCCGGTACGTCCGTCCGTTAGCCGCGTTTGGCCGCTTTCCGGTAGATCCGCCAAGCGCAACATGGTCTTGATATCGTCCTCGGTGGCACCGTCGAAAACCGGCGTAGCCATGGGCACCCCTCCCCTGAGGTTGGAGGCGAGTTCGAGAATCTCGTTATCGGACAACAGGTCTAAATCTTCGTTCTTGCCACTGCAGTTATAGACTTCCTTCAAGAACTGGCGCGTTTCCTCGATCTTGGCCTTGGCTTCCAGCATCTTGCCGATCTTGAGCCCCAACCCTTTGGCAGCCCAGCCAAGATGGGTTTCCAATACCTGACCGACATTCATACGCGAAGGCACGCCTAGCGGGTTGAGCACGATGTCAACTGGAGTTCCGTCCGCAAGATAAGGCATATCCTCGACGGGGACGATCTGAGAAATAACACCCTTGTTACCGTGGCGTCCCGCCATCTTGTCACCCGGCTGGATGCGACGCTTGACGGCCAGATAGACCTTGACCATCTTCAAGACCCCGGGCGGCAAATCATCGCCCATGGCGATCTTTTTCTTTTTTTCCTCCAGCCGCTTGTTCATTTCCTCGCGCTGCTGAGCGATCTGCTCGGCGATGGCTTCGAGTTGAACGTTCAAGTCTTCGTCTTGTAGGCGAATCTCCAGCCACTGGGACTGTTTGAGTCCCTCCAGGTACTCGCGGGTGATTACCTCTCCGGAGCGCAGCCTGTTCGGGCCCGATTCGGCCAGCTTGCCCAGCAGCATCTGCTCCACACGCTGGTAAAAGTCCTTTTCGATGATCCGCAACTGGTCGTTCAGGTCCTTCTTGACCCGGTCGATTTCCGCCTGCTCGATCTGCTTCGCCCGATCGTCCTTTTTGACGCCGTCACGAGTGAACACTTGGACGTCAATGACAGTGCCGTCCATGCCGGAGGGCACGCGCAGAGATGTGTCTTTCACATCCGACGCCTTCTCGCCGAATATGGCCCGGAGCAGTTTTTCTTCAGGGGTCAGCTGGGTTTCGCCTTTGGGCGTGACCTTCCCCACCAGAATATCGCCCGCCTTTACCTCGGCCCCGATATAAACGATCCCGGACTCATCCAGCTTGGCCAGCGCGGCTTCGCCGACATTCGGAATATCGGCAGTGATTTCTTCCGGTCCGAGTTTAGTATCGCGAGCGACGCAAGTTTTTTCCTCGATATGGATGGTCGTGAAGCGGTCGTCCTGCACCACTCGTTCGGAAATCAGGATAGAGTCCTCGAAATTGCATCCATTCCAGGGCATGAACGCCACCAGAAGGTTCTGACCCAAGGCTAGTTCACCCATGTCGGTGGACGGTCCGTCTGCGAGGATGTCGCCCTTCGCGACGCTGTCACCCAGTTTTACTAGGGGCTTTTGATTGATACAGGTGTTCTGGTTCGACCGCGTGTACTTGGTCAGGTTGTAGATATCGACGCCCGGTACGCCTGCTTCGGTTTCGTCGTCGTTCACACGCACGACGATACGTCCGGCGTCCACGAACTCCACCGTCCCGCCACGCTTGGCGATAACCGTTACCCCGGAATCTCTGGCTACGATGCGCTCCATGCCCGTGCCGACCAAGGGCTTCTCGGTCCGCAGTGTCGGTACGGCCTGGCGCTGCATGTTGGATCCCATCAATGCCCGGTTGGCGTCGTCATGCTCCAGGAACGGGATCAGCGATGCCGCGACCGACACGATCTGGCGTGACGACACGTCCATGTAATTGATTTGATCGGCCGATGCAAGGGTAAACTCGTCTTTGTGCCGGCAAGAAACCAGGTCATCGATCAGTCGACCATTTTCATCCACCTTGGCGCTGGCCTGAGCAATGAAATACTTGCCCTCTTCAATCGCGGAAAGATATTCGATTTCGTCGGTGACGATGCCGTCGATCACCTTACGGTATGGCGTTTCGAGAAATCCGTATTCATTGGTACGCGCATAAACCGCCAATGAATTGATCAGACCGATATTGGGTCCTTCCGGCGTTTCGATGGGACAAACGCGCCCGTAGTGGGTCGTATGGACGTCTCGCACCTCGAAACCCGCACGCTCCCTAGCGAGGCCGCCCGGTCCCAAGGCCGAAACACGGCGCTTGTGGGTCACCTCGGACAACGGATTGTTCTGGTCCATGAACTGAGATAACTGGCTCGAGCCGAAGAACTCCTTGATCGATGCCGCGACCGGTTTGGCATTGATGATTTCCTGCGGCATCAGGTTCTCGGCATCCGCCAGGGACAGGCGCTCCTTGACGGCGCGCTCGACGCGGACCAGACCCAGCCGGAACTGATTCTCCACCATTTCGCCAACGGACCGTACACGGCGGTTGCCCAGATGGTCGATATCGTCGACCGTGCCTATGCCGTTACGAATATTGATGAGTTCCCTGAGGACATCAATTATGTCTTCTTTCGTCAGTACGCCCGGTCCGGTAATCTCCGAACGCCCGAGGCGGCGATTGAACTTCATCCGACCGACCGCCGACAGATCATAGCGGTCCGGGGAGAAGAAAAGATTGTCGAACAGCGTCTGCGCGGCTTCTTTGGCTGGCGGCTCACCGGGCCGCATCATGCGGTAGATTTCCACCAGCGCATCGAGCTGAGTCTCGGTCGTGTCGATCCGCATGGCGTTCGCCATGTACGGGCCGCGGTCGAGGTCGTTGATGTAAAGCGTGTCGATGGCCTCGATGCCGGCCGCAATGATGCGGCTCAATAGGTCCTCCGTGATCTCGTCGTTCACCTTGGCCACCAACTCTCCTGTGCTCGGGACGATCACATTATGAGCGAGAATTTTGCCATAGAGGTAATCCCGCGGCACGTCCAATTGCTTCAGCCCCGCTTTATCCATCTGCCGGATGTGCCGAGCCGTGATCCGATGCCCCTTTTCTACGATCATCTGACCATCGGCCTTGATGTCGAAACTGGCGATGTCGCCACGCAAACGTTCGGGAATCAAATCAAGCAGAATGCCTTCTTTGATAAACGAGAAGCGATTGGTCTCGAAAAACAGTTTTATGATCTGCTCGTTATCGTAACCTAGGGCCCGCAAAAGAACTGTGGCGGGCAGCTTTCGCCGACGGTCTATTCGTACGTAGACACAGTCCTTGTGATCGAACTCGAAGTCCAGCCAGGATCCCCGATAGGGAATGATCCGCGCATTGAACAGAAGCTTCCCGGATGAGTGGGTCTTTCCGCGATCATGATCGAAGAACACGCCGGGCGAACGATGCAGCTGCGAGACAATCACGCGCTCCGTTCCATTGACAACGAAAGTCCCCGTGTCCGTCATGAGCGGGATTTCGCCCATGTAAATTTCCTGCTCTTTGATATCCTTCACGACCTTGGCACTGGCAGGCGCCTCACGGTCATAGATCACCAAACGCACCAGCACACGCAAGGGGGCCGCGTAATTCGCGCCCCGCTGCTGACATTCTTTGACATCGAACGTGGGCTCGCCCAAGGAGTAATTTACGTATTCGAGAATGGCATGCCCAGTATGGCTCTCGATCGGAAAAACTGATCTTAACGCGGCATGCAGGCCCTCATCGACACGCTTGCTGGGAGGAACGTCAGCCTGCAGAAATCTCTTGTATGAATCGACTTGGGTTGCTAAAAGATAAGGGACTTCAAGTACGTCACGACGCTTGCCAAAGCTGTTACGAATGCGTTTTTTTTCGGTGAAAGAATAGGCCATAGTGGTTCCTTACCTTAAATGTTCAAACGAAATTACCACGATGTCTAAAAGGAAATTAGAAGACTCGGATGACCACTTGCGGATTAGAATTAGACATAGGACAGTAGAAGTAATTCGGCCGGGGACTCGATTGCACTGTACGCCTCAACTGCTCTCCGCTAGGACGAGCCATACACGTTTACGAAAGATCGTCGCAAGCGCCGAAAGGCCGGCAGCCATCAGCTGCCAGCCTTATAAAGGTCGACTTAGGTCAGACGGAGCAACAATTATTTAATTTCAACCGCAGCGCCGGCTTCGACCAATTGTTTCTTGATATCTTCGGCCTCTTGCTTGCTCACGCCTTCCTTGACCGTCGAAGGAACACCTTCGACCAGATCCTTAGCCTCCTTCAGACCCAAACCGGTGATCGCGCGAATCACTTTGATGACGTTCACTTTGTTATCGCCGAAGCCGGTCATAACAACATCGAACTCGGTCTTTTCTTCAGCCGCCGGTGCAGCCGATGCTGCCGGTGCCGCTACAGCTACCGCAGCCGCGGCGGAAACGCCGAATTTCTCTTCCATGGCGGAAATCAAATCCACTACTTCCATCACCGTCATGTTGGCAATGGTTTCTAAAATATCTTCTTTAGATACAGCCATCGAAATACTCCAAAATAAATCTGCTAACCTTGCTTACGCTGCCTGCTTTTGATCGCGCACCGCTGCCACCGTCCGAACCAGCTTGGCATGAGGCTCCGCCAGGGTTCTGACGAACTTCTCGATCGGCGCTTTCATTACGCCCATCAACATGGCCAAAGCTTGTTCTTTGTTCGGTAGCTTGGATAGCCGTTCGATCTCCGAGGCGCCATACAGCTTTCCACCCACAGCAACCAACTTCACTGCCAGTTTTTCATGCTGCTTCGAAAAGTCGTAGACCACGCGAGCCGCGGAACCTGGATCTTCAATCGAAAATGCCAAGATCAACGGCCCGACCAACCCTTCTTGCATGCACGCAAACTCGGTGCCTTCCACGGCCCGACGGGCGAGGGTGTTTTTGATAACCCTCAGATACACACCCGATTCGCGCGCAACCTTACGAAGGTTGGTCAGTTCAGAAACGGTTAACCCGCGATACTCTGCAGCTACTGCAGAGTGCGCTTGAGCGGCAATAGCAGCGACTTCTGCGACGACGGCTTTCTTGTCATCCAGTCTTAGCGCCACCTTTTACCTCCAATAGTAGTCTGAACAGTTGGGAACCATTCAGAGCCAAAAAACATCCAGAATCAGGATGCCCCTAAAAACGGCTCCTTTCACCGATCACGGATTCAGTACACCGTCTGCGCAGGCTTTATCGATTAAGCGCACCAGGCGCGCCTGCGGTCTTTGACGGTTACCGGCGGTGCCGGCAACCCAAAGTCTGTCTTACTTATGCCGCCAGACTACCATGATCGACCTGCAATCCAGGCCCCATGGTGGATGACACGGTAATTTTCTTCAGATAGACGCCCTTCGATGTGGAGGGCTTCGCCTTCTTAAGGTCGGATAGCAGCGCCTCGAGATTCTCCTTCAGCGCCACCGCCTCAAAGTTCACTTTGCCGATGGTGCAATGAATAATGCCTTTCTTGTCGGTTCGATAACGAACTTGTCCCGCCTTGGCGTTCTTGACCGCCCCTGCCACATCCGGAGTTACCGTGCCGACTTTGGGGTTGGGCATCAGGCCGCGCGGACCGAGAATCTGACCTAACTGCCCCACCACGCGCATTGCGTCAGGCGAAGCAATGACAACATCGAAATTGAGTTCACCTGCCTTGACTTGAGCGGCGAGGTCGTCCATACCGACGATATCCGCACCAGCCTCTCTCGCCGCGTCGGCGTTAGCGCCTTGCGCAAACACGGCGACACGAACGGATTTTCCGGTACCATGGGGCAGCACGGTCGCACCACGAACCGCCTGATCCGACTTTCTCGGGTCAACACCGAGATTTACGCTTACATCGACCGCCTCGACAAACTTGACTGTCGAAAGCTCTTTCAAGACAGCGAAGGCCTCGTCGGCAGCGTATATTTTTCCAGGCTGGAGCTTTTCTTTGATCGCTTTAGCACGCTTACTCAACCTCGCCATTACACACCCTCCACATTCAGACCCATGCTACGCGCACTGCCCGCTATAGTACGGATCGCTGCATCCATATCGGCCGCAGTCAGGTCAGGCGATTTCAAGGTGGCGATTTCCGCCAACTGCTCGCGAGTAACGGTTCCCACTTTGTTTGTATTCGGGTTGCTGCTACCCTTAGCCAAACCGATCGCTTTTTTCAGCAAAACCGAGGCCGGAGGCGTTTTCGTGATGAATGTAAAGCTACGATCGCTATATACCGTGATAACAACGGGCAGAGGCAATCCCTTTTCGACACCTTGCGTGTGAGCATTGAATGCCTTGCAAAACTCCATGATATTTACACCGCGCTGGCCGAGCGCCGGCCCGACGGGAGGACTGGGATTTGCTTCACCGGCCTTGACCTGAAGCTTAATATATGCGGTTATTTTCTTTGCCATTATTTACTCCTGATGGGTGATAACGCTTTAAAGCTCCCCATGCCCGCAACATACTGCCTACGCTCGCCGCGGGAAATTATGAACAACAGTAGGATTATGCTTTTTCGACCTGACCGAAATCGAGCTCAACCGGAGTTGAACGCCCGAAAATCAAAACCGACACACGGAGTTTGTTTTTCTCGTAATTGACTTCTTCCACCACGCCATTGAAGTCCTTAAAAGGACCCTCAACTACTCGGACAACCTCACCAACCTCGAAAAGCACCTTTGGCTTTGGTTTCGTTGCGCCTTCTTCGACCCGACTCAAGATGGCCTCGGCCTCCCGATCCGAGATCGGCGCCGGCCGATCCGATGTTCCGCCGATAAAACCAAGAACGCGCGGAACCTCTTTAACGAGATGCCAGGTCTCGTCGTTTAGCTCCATCTGAACCAGAACGTATCCCGGAAAAAACTTGCGCTCGCTTTTCCTTTGCTGCCCCATACGCATCTCAACAACCTCTTCTGTAGGGACAAGAATCTTCCCAAAGAAGCGTTCCAAGCCCGACCGCTTAATTCGCTCTTCCAGAGAACGCTTTACTTGATTCTCGAAATTGGAGTACGCATGCACTACGTACCAACGCAATGCCATGCTATGCCCCCTGCCCGGTCAGCTGGCTAATTACCCAGAACAGGAACATATCTAGCAGCCACAGCATTAAGCCGACAAGGAAAACCAAGGCCATAACGATTAATGTTGCCTGCACCGTTTCTTGGCGCGTCGGCCACACCACCTTTCTAACCTCAACCCTCGCCTCTTTCAGAAAACCCCAAAAGCTCTTTCCGAGCGAGGTCGTTAAAATCATTGCAACCGAGGCTATCGACAAGCCGACGACACCGAGCACTCGGTACAATAAAGACTGCTGAGAGAAGTAGTAAAAACCGACTACTCCAGCAATCAACAAACCGATTGCGAGCACGAGCTTCGCCGTGTCGATGACCGAAGAACCTGACTCTGCTCGAGCAGCCATGAACACCCTAACCAAAATTAAAAGCGATTACTTTGCAGCAGAGATGGCAGGCCAGGAGGGACTCGAACCCCCAACCTGCGGTTTTGGAGACCGCTGCTCTGCCAATTGAGCTACTGACCTATATACCCTGCCGACTTGACAAGTCGCCCGCGCGGTAACGCGCAGAACCCGCGACTTC
>NZ_MSCV01000035.1 GCF_002005105.1 Methylocaldum sp. 14B
GGGACAAACTCCAGCGGGCGCTGGCGTTGGCCCAGCGGTTCGAGACGGCGACCGAGCCCGCGTTCCTCGACACGCTCGGCTGGATTTACCGGCAGTTGGGCGAGTTGACGACGGCGCGGGGGCTGTTGGAAAAGGCCGTGGCGCAGGCGCCCGAGGTACCCATTTTCCAGTATCACCTCGGCATGGTGTACCTCCAGGCGGGCGATAAGGCCCTGGCCAAGGAGCGCCTGGAAAAGGCCGTTAGGACCGAAGGCGACTATATCGGTCGCGAGGACGCCCAACGCGCGTTGAGCCAGTTTTCCGGCGATTCGTCCACCTAAGCGGATGCGCGGGCCGGGAAGACTTTCAAGGAACGATCCGTACGTTGCTCAGGCCGGCGAAGCCGTCCGCTTGGGCAAGCGCTCCGGACCATGAGCCTCGGACTGCGCGGGGGCGTCGCTCTCGGGCGCAATTGCGAAGAGATCCCATTTGAATTTCGTGGCAAAGGAGCGATTGTCTTGTTCGCTCCAGCGAACGATGTGGCCGCAGCTGTTCGGGGCGCGCGGCGTGCCTGGTGCCGTGCGGTCGGGATCGTCGGTCATCGCGAGATAGACCTCGCAGGATAGAGGATGGACGGAACGCCATTGCGGACGGTCCATCGCGGTCGCTCCGACTACATCTGCCGCCAGACGAGTATTCACTAGAACATCGGCCTGGTTCTTGAATACCGCAGATCGAGCTGCGGCAGCGGTTCGAAAGGAAGAATCGCCCAAGTCCAGAGCCAGCCAGTCGCCGGTCCCATCCTCGTTGAACCGTGCCGCGTACAAGGTTCCCTCGTCCAGCATGTCGCCGTTGGCGGTTCGCCGGTGGAACCGAGCCTTGGTGACGAATTTGTAGATGTACTCGTCCGGGTCATCATCGCTCATGTACCAGACCAGCGGATGACCCTCCTTCACCGGTGCCAGCCAGGCGCCGGTATGGGCGAGCCGTCCCATGGCGGTACGTTTCTTGGGCGTGCTTTCAGGATCGAAAGGGTCGATCTCCAAAATCCAGCCCTGACAGTTTGGTTCGTTGCGATAATCTTCCGCGGCGTCGGCGCCTCTTGCCGAAGCATCGAAGCGGGCGTGCTCGCCGGTGCCGCTGTCGTCCTCGCTCCACTCACGGCGGACGCCGCCGGTATTGATACCATAACGCGCATGTTCTCGCGGACGACCGGTTCGGTTGATAAAGTATATGGCCCAGTTTCTTTCGCAGACCAGATAGGTTCGCCAAGGCGTGAAACTATAGGCGCAATTGACGAAGACTCCGCGGGTTTTGGTTCCGTCCGGGCTGTACTCGGTTTTCAGCAAGCCGGAACCTCGCGCCGGACCCGCAATGTCCACCGGCGTGCTGTCGGTGATCCGTCGATTGTATTTGCCGGGTATTACGCTCCATTCACCTGCGCCGTCTTTTTTGATTTCCATGATAGTCACGCCATAAGCGGCAACTTTTTTCGATATCGGGTCGACCGGACGCTTTCCGCCGATAATCGTGCAGGGATGCAGCAGCCGCTGGCTAAGATATCGGCGGTTAGCGCAAAGAAGGCCATGAGAGGTCAAGGTGGCGCGGGCCATCGGAAAAAGATACATCCCGTAATGCTCGGAGCCGATTTGCTGCTCCGGTTCGTCGCCGGGAGCGGGTTTGGCGTTGATTGCGTAATGGCTGCCTGCTAGCGGTGGACTCCAGAGAATGAGCTGCTTTTCGGCGTGATCGGCCGATGCTGTGGCGGTAGCGGTTCGCATTACCGGTGTCGCATTGAATACCGACGGATTGATGCGAAGGGACGGCTGTTCTCCGGGTTTTGACGCTGGGATTGCCAAGAGCGCGTTGAATGTGCCTGCTTGTTCCAAAAGGCCGGACGAGAGGGCACGCGCCGTGCCACCTCTTAAAACCATGCTCTGAATCGGGCGCTTTGCCGAAATCGATCGGAAGGTGGGATTACCGGATCGGTAATTTGATGGCTTACCGCCGGCGCTTTCCCGCTGAATGTGAGATTGTCGGTCGCTCATCATTACACTGCTCGTAGCTTTAGCCCAACCAGATGCTTGAGAGCGTGACGATAGGCGAGCACTGTTACATATCGTTGACGATTAATTTACGGTGTCATTACTAAATGATGACAAGCCGTTGGATTGGTAAAGTCCATGGAGAGAAATGGGACGCGCAATAGCGCACCCGGCAAGGTGACAAATCGGCAGGGCGAGGCGCAACGCGACGAGCGGGCAGGCCAGGGACGGGCTGCCCCGGACTCGCGAGCGAAGCGGGACAGCGTAGCGTGGCGAGGTCGATTTACTCGCCTCTTCCTTGAGGCTCGTCCTCCGGGTCGTGCTTCGCACGTTCCGGTTTGCTCCCGGCAAATTGGTGCACGGCTTGGCCGCCCATAGGGGCGAACCACAGAGATGTGGTGAGTGAGAAACAGGGATGTTTTTCATCCGCATTTCGAGCCCTTGAGCAAAGCCGGTATGGCGACGCGCGGCAGTTTGAAGACAGCTTCCAGATCAACAGCTACGATTTTTTTTGGTTTGAGTATTTAACGAATGGCTTTTGAATTCGGTTTGATTTTATTGTTGATTTTCTTGAATGGCATATTCGCGATGTCGGAAATGGCCATTGTGTCCGCCCGCAGGGTGCGCTTGCAGCAGTTGGCGGAGGGCGGGAGCGGCGGGGCGGCCAAGGCCCTGGAACTGGCCGAGCAACCGACCCGGTTCCTGTCGACCATCCAGGTCGGCATCACCTCCATCGGCATTCTGAGCGGCGCCTTGGGCGAGGACGCCATTGCCGAGCCGCTGTTACCCTACCTTGAGCAAATTCCGCAGCTCGCGCCTTATGCGGAGGAACTGGCGCTGGCGGTCACCGTGGTCGTCATCACCTATCTCTCCCTGATCGTCGGAGAACTGGTGCCGAAACGCCTCGCCCTCAATTTCCCCGAGTACATCGCCGCGTGGATCGCCAGGCCCATGCACGGGCTGTCCCTGGTGTTGCTGCCGGCCGTGAAACTGCTCAGCCTCTCCACGGAACTGGTGTTGTGGCTGCTGCGGATCAAACCGAAAAAGGAGCCCACGGTCACCGAGGAAGAAATCAAGATCTTGCTGGAGCAGGGTACCGAGGAAGGGGTTTTCGAAGAAGCGGAGCAACAATTCATGGAAAACATCCTCCGCCTGGGTGACCGCAAGGTGGGTGCCATCATGACCCCGCGCAAGGACATCGTTTGTCTGGACCTCCAAAAGCCCTTCGAGGAAAACCGCAGGCGCATCCTGGAACACACCCACTGGGTTTTGCCCTTGTGCAACGACGGCCTAGACGATGTCGTCGGCTTCGTGAAAACCAAGGACCTGTTGGATCGTGTGCTTCAGGGGGATCGGCCGGACTTGCGCGCCATCGCGGTCAACGAGCTGTTCGTGCCGGATTCCCTGACACTCATGGAATTGCTGGAAGAGTTCAGGAAATCCCATCTCCACACGGCGCTGGTGGTGGATGAATACGGCGAAATCGATGGACTGGTGGCCCTTGGCGATGTTTTAGAGGCTATCGTCGGCGATTTGCCCGCCGGGGGGCGGGCGGACAGACCGGACATCGTCCGCCGGGACGACGGTTCCTGGCTGATCGACGGCATGGTGGACATCGACCGTCTGAAGGAACTGTTCGATCTGGACGAATTGCCGGAGGAACGCGACGGACGCTTCAACACCGTAGGCGGTTTCGTCATGCTGCGACTTGGCCGGGTGCCCAAGGCCACCGACTGTTTCGAATTCGAGGACTTGCGGCTCGAAGTCGTCGACATGGACGGCAACCGGGTGGACAAGATACTGGTCTCGCAACTGCATGAACCCAGATCCCTATCCGCACATCAACCCTGAGCGTGTGTTCGTAAAGTGCTGCGCGGCCGCCAGACTTTGGCATACTCACTCGGCCCTCGTCCAGAACGCCGACAAAAACAGCCCATGCACTTCACCATCAAGGTCTTGATATCCGCCCTCCTGATCGCGGCGATTTCCGAGACGGCGAAACGGAGTAGTCTAGTTGCCGCCCTCATTGCTTCCCTGCCCGTCACGTCGATCCTGGCCCTCATCTGGCTCTATGTCGACACCGGGGATACCGAGCTGATAACCGAGCTTTCGCGGCAAATCGTCTGGCTGGTGATACCTTCACTGGCCTTCTTCTGGATCTTGCCTCTGCTGCTGGAATGCGCGCTGAATTTCTGGCTCGCACTCGGGCTTGCGGCGATAACGACCAGCGTGTGTTATGGCTTGGCGTTATTGCTGCGGAGCCTTTTTCAATAGGCGTGGTTTATGAGCTGAAAGGCCAGGCCGCGATCTTTATGCATATTGGCGAGACGATCGAGCTCAATCCTTCGCCGAACAGTTCAACCTAACTTACGATACAGCGTGCTCCGGTCCACGCCCAGAATGCGCGCGGCCTGGATCTTGTTGCCGCCGGTCGCATCCAGCACGTGCCGAATGTAGGCCCGTTGCACGTCCTCCAGGGTCCAGCCGCGGGCCAGGGCGTCGTGCAGGAAATGATCGTTTCCCGGCAGACGCGACGCCTGCGCCAGATCCTCGAGCAGCAGAGTGTCGTGTTCCGCCAGGGCGATGGCCCGCTCCAGGGTGTTGGCGAGTTCCCGCACGTTGCCGGGCCAGCGGTAGGCGCGGATCCAACGCAGGGCATCTACCGACACCGCCGGCGAGGGCTTCCGGAGGCGCAAGCCGATCCGACGAATGAGGACATCCACCAGGTCGTCGATATCCTCCGTCCGTTCCCGCAAAGGCGGTATCTCCAGCCGGATCACATTGATGCGATGATAAAGATCGGCCCGGAACAGCCGCTCATTGACCCGCTGTTCCAGCGGCTGATTGGTGGCGGCAATCAGCCGCACGTCCACCACGGTTTCCCGTGTGTGGCCGAGAGGACGGATCGTTCCCGCTTCCAGCGCCTGTAGCAGTTTAGGCTGCACCTCCAGTGGCAGTTCGGCGATCTCGTCCAGGAACAAGGTGCCGCCGTTGGCCTGGGCAAACAGACCGGGCCGATCCTGGCGGGCGTCGGTGTAGGCGCCCTTGCGCGCGCCGAACAACTCGCTTTCCACCAGGGTCTGCGGCAGCGCAGCGCAATTGACGGACACGAACGGGCCTGTCCGGCGCGGGCTCAGTTCGTGAATCCAGCGGGCAATGGCGCTTTTGCCGGTGCCGCTCTCGCCCGCCAACAACACGGTCGAGGTCACGGCCGCCGCCCGTTTCGCCAGCTTCAATACCTGTTGCATCCGAGGGCTCCGGGCGGTGAAGCCGAGTTCGCCCGTCTCCGTAACCGTATCCGTATCCGGCGCACCCACCCGCACCGCCGTCCGGCGCATCTGCCGGTCGCGCAAGGCCCGTTCCACGGAGGCGTAGAGCTCCTCGATGCGGAACGGCTTGGCCAGGAAGTCACAGGCGCCGGCCCGAACGCTCTGCATGGCCAGATCGATGCTGCCGAAAGCGGTCATCAACAGCACCAACTGATCGGGACGCTTCTCATGAATCGCAGCCATGAGGTCCAGGCCGCGCATGCCGGGCATTTCCACGTCGGTGATCACCAGGTCGAAGGGTTCTTCGGCGAGGGCGTCCAAGGCCTGGCCGGCATCGGTCACGCCGAGCGCCGAGTATCGGGCCTGCTTCAACATCTCCACCAGAAAGTCCACGACGCCGGAATCGTCGTCCACGACCAGCAGACGCCGATTCCGATCCGATTTCATACTGCCTCCTTAAGACGAGATGGCCCGTTCAAGGGCAAATGGACGGTGAAGCGGCTGCCCTTATCCATTTTGGATTCGGCGGCGATCGTGCCGTCATGCTCCGTGACGATCGTCTTTACCACCGCTAGCCCGAGACCCGTGCCGCCCCGGCCGCCGCGGGTGGTGAAAAAAGGCTCGAACAGGCGCGGCAGGTGCTCCGGTGCAATGCCGCTGCCTGTATCTGCCACGATCAGCCGTAGCGCCGGAACTTCGGTATCGTTGGTTACCATGGCGCTTTCCCGCAAATCGACGGTTATCACGCCCCCGTCTTCGGTCGCCGCCAATGCATTGCCGACCAGATTCAAGATGATCTGCTGCACGCCGTCGGCATTGACGCGGGCGGGCGGCAGGAGATCGGGGTGCTCGAACTTCAGCTCGATACGGCGGCGGCCCGCTTCATGCCGCAGCAGGTCGAGCACGTCGCCTATTACGGAGGCTACATCGATGCGCACGAAGTTTGGTGGTCGGCGGCGGGCGAACTCCAGCAGCCGTTGCACGATGCGGGTGATGCGGTCGGTCTGCGCGACCAGAATGTCCGCGAGGCGTCGCACTTCCTCGGGACGGTCGGCACACGCGGCCAGGGCTCTGGCCCGGCCGTTGACGACTTGAAGCGGCGAGCCGATCTCATGGGCGAGCCCCGCCGACAACTGGCCGATGGTGATCAGCTTGTCGGCTTCCTGGAGGGCGCGTTGCAGTTGGCGCCGCTTTTCCGTCTCGGTATCCAGCCGGCGGTGAGCCATCGAGAGTTCCGCCACCATGCGATTGAATTCCTCGGCCACGGCGGACAATTCGTCGCGACGGTCGATCGGCAGGGGATCGGGCGGATCGTTCCCACCCCGGAACCGGCGCATGGCGTCCCCGAGCCTTCGCAGCGGACCGGAGATGTAGACCCGGCCCAGTGCCAAACAGAGCAGAGAGGTCGAAGCGACGAACGAGGCGAGGGAAATCAGGATATCCCGCTCCGTGCGGCGCAGATCGCGGCGGAGTTCCTCCAATGAACGCACCACCGCCAGGCTGCCGTGGGCGGCAGTTTCTTTTTCGGAAAACGGGAGTGACAACGCGATGAATTCGGGATCGGCATCCGGGTAATACAACAATCGCGACGCCCCCCCGAGGGCGGCACCGTGCAAGGCGGCTTCCAGCGGCGCGGCCCAAGGCAGGGATTCCGCGTCGGAGCGGACCACGCGGCCGTCACGGATATACACGCGCACATCCACGGAAGGATCGATGCGCTCGAGTTGACGGAGCAGTTCCCGCACGTCTTCGAGCTGCCGGTCGCGCAGGGCATTTTCCACGGCCACTTGCAGACCATAAGCCAGAAGGCGCGTTTCCCGCTCCAGGGCGGTGTGCAGATCGTTGCGTTCGGTCTGCACGTGAATGACGCCGTAGGCGCCGAATACGGCCATGCTCAGAGCGAGCAGGGACAGGCTGAGTTTGGTGACGATACGCAAGGTTCGACTTCGATCCCCAAAGAGATTCTTGACTGCTGCGTTAGTCTACAGGGATGCCGCAAAATGCAACAGTATCTTTCGCCATACAAAGTATCCAGCCATCCCGTTCGCCTGCGCTGGCGGGCGTTCCACGGAGGTGCGCGGAATTGGCACTTCTTTTGTTTAAGGCTAGGGATGACTTCCCTGACCTTGAATCCTCATGCCGATTTCTCGTTGCGCCTATCTCGTCCCATTGCTCATCTTGTCGGCCGTTGCCGGGTGTACATCATCCGATGATCGAAAATCCCAGCCGGAGACGGATGCTCAACCCGGCCAGGCAATCCCCGATGAACCGACTTCGAAGACCAAAACCGTCCGCATTCGGACCGAGTCTCGCCCTTTCCTGACCGTCGAGCCGGTTTCTGTCCTGCAACCGACCGAGCCGGTGCGGGCGCCGGGCCGGGTCGAGTTTCGCCAACAGGCGTTATCCGGCGTTGGCACTCAGGTCGCCGGACGGGTGGCCGCCATCCGGGTGCAGGCCGGTGACAAGGTGCGTGCCGGCGACGTGCTGATGGTGCTGCATAGCCCCGATGCCGCCGCCGCCCGCGCGGCGCTCTCGACCGCGCGGGCGGGCCTGAAGTTGGCCGAGGAGACTGCGCGGCGCCAGGTGCAGATGCTGGCGCGGGGGGTCGGTCTGGAACTGGAAAAACTGGAGGCGGACCGGCAGCTCACGGAAGCGAAGGCCGAGTTCGACCGGGCCAGCCGCGCTGCGCAACTATTGGGTAAGGGGGATGGCGCACAGATCGCCGTCAAGGCGCCTATCGCCGGAACCGTGCTGAATTTGAAAACCACAGTGGGGGCGGCGGTGGAACCGGGCGGCGAAGCCCTGGTGGAGCTGGGTGATGCGGGCGCCCTGTGGATCGTGGCCGAGGTATTCGAGCGGGACCTCTCCTTGTTAGGAGAAGGCGACGAGACCAATGTGGAGATCTCGGTGTCGCCGACCCGTCCGCTCCGAGGCAAAGTCACGGCCTTGGGAGCCGTGTTCGCGGACGAGCAGCGCCGGGCTCCGGTGTACATCACGCTGAGCGAATCGGCACCGAGCCTCCGGCCCGGCATGTACGCGCGGGTGGCGATTCGGCCTCGCCAAGTCGAGCGGGTGCTGTTGCCCAGTTCCGCCGTATTAGTCAAAAACGGCCAACGCACGGTGGTCTATGTGGAAACCGCCGAGGGCGTGTACGAGCAACGCCCGGTTACCGTAGGCGTGTCCTCGGAGGGCCGGGTGCCGGTGCTGGACGGCCTCCGGCCGGGCGAACGGGTGGTCGTGCGCGGCGCCTTGCTGCTCGACGGCGAAGCCGAGCAACTGTTGTAAGAAATCCGGCATGTTGCGAACCCTGATCGAGCATTGCGTGCACCGCCGCGTCGCGGTGGTGGCACTCACCCTGGCATTCGCCCTGTTCGGTGTCCGCGCCTATTTGAATACGCCCATCGAAGCCTATCCGGACGTGACCGACGTCCAGGTCTTCGTCATCGCCCAGGGACCCGGCCTTGCGCCGGAAGAAATGGAGCGGCAGGTAACGGTTCCTCTGGAGCGCGCACTGAACGGCACCCCCGGCATGACCGGTCTGCGCAGCGAGACCTATTTCGGGCTGTCGATGCTGATCCTGACCTTCGAGGACAAATTCGACAGTTTCAAGGCCCGTCTGCTGACCTCCGAACGTTTGGGCACCGCCGATCTGCCGGACGGCATCGTGCCCGTGCTGGCGCCCGATGCGACGCCTCTAGGGAAGATTTTCATCTACCGGCTCACCAGCGACCGCCATACGCTCTATGAGCTGCGCTCGGAACAGGAGTGGAATGTCGCGAAGCTCTTCCGGCGGATTCCCGGGGTCGCCGACGTCTTCACCTTCGGCGGTTTTTACAAGGAACTGCACGTCGAAGCCGACCCCGCGCGGCTGAATGCCTACGGACTCTCCATCCGGGACGTGGCCGAGGCCCTAGCGCAATCCAACCTTAACGTGGGGGGCGGATTTCTCCCGCAGGGCGACCAGGAATTGGTGATCCGCGGCATCGGGTATTTGCTGAGCGCGGACGATATCAGGAAGATCGTTCTGCGCAGCGAGAGAGGAACCCCGGTCACCGTGGGCGATGTCGCCCGTGTGCTCCAGTCACATACCCCTCGCCGCGGCTCCGTCGCGCTCGATGAAAACCGGGAGGATGTGGAAGGCATCGTGCTGCTCAGGCGTGGCCAGAACCCCACCCTGGTTCTGGACGCTCTCCACGACAAGGCGGAGGAAATCAACCGGAGCGTCCTGCCCGAAGGCATGCGGATCGAAGTTCTCTACGACCGCAGCAGCCTGATCGGGAAGACGCTGGAGACCGTGCAGGACAATCTCCTGCACGGCTTCGTCTTCATCGTAGGGCTGGTCTGGCTGTTTCTTAGGAGCCTGCGCGGCTCGCTGATCGTGGCTGCGATCATTCCCCTGTCCCTGCTGGCGGCCTTCACGGGTCTCTATGCGCTGGGTATGTCCGCCAATCTGATTTCCATGGGTGCCATCGATTTCGGCATTCTGGTGGACGGCGCCGTGGTTCTGGTGGAAAACGTGATCCATCAGATTCAGGAACACAAACCCAAGACCCGGCGCGAACGCTTGGCGCTGATCATCCGCGCCGCGCTGGATGTGGGGCAGCCGACCTTCTACGCCATGATGATCATCATCGCCGCATTGATTCCGGTGTTCACCCTGCAACGGGTCGAGGGGCGCATCTTTCAGCCGCTGGCTCTCACCTACAGTTTCGCTCTGGTCAGCGCTCTGGTGTTCGCCTTCACCGTGGTCCCGGCGCTCTGCGCGCTGCTGCTCAAAACCGAGCATGTCAAGGGCGAGGAACCGGCATTCCTGGAAAAACTGCGCAATACCTACATCAACCTGCTGGCGTGGCTCCTGACCCGGCGGCGGGCGGCGATCGGCTTGGCGCTCGTTTTGCTGGCCCTCGGCAGCCTAGCGGGCAGCCGCCTCGGCACCGAATTCCTGCCGGAACTGGACGAGGGGGATATGTTCATCTTCGCGGAAATGCCTCCGAGCATCTCTCTGGAACAGGGGCAGGCCACCATCGAGGAAATCCGTAAGCGGCTGCTCACCTTCCCCGAGGTGCGCGGAGCGTTGAGCGAACAGGGTCGTCCCGAGGCGGGGACCGACAATGAAACCGTCAATCTCGGCAAGGTGACGGTCCTGCTCAAACCTCGGGACGAATGGCGGAATGGCTTGGACAAGGACCGTCTCATCGATTCCATGCGGGAAAATCTGAATCAGATTCCGGGGGTGATCTTCAATTTCTCCCAACCCATCCGAGATACCGTCGAGGAATCCCTCGCCGGCGCGCGCGGCCAGGTGGTTCTCAAACTGTTCGGCGACGATTTCGAGGCCATGCGCGCCACCTTGCTGCGGGTCAAGGCGGCGCTGCGGGAGGTGCCGGGTATCGTCGATCTCGACCTTTACCGGGACGCCGTCGTGCCCCAACTCCAGATCAAGCTGGATCGGCCAGCCCTGGCCAGGAACGGCATCAGCGTAAAAACGGCGCAAGAAACCGTCGAAGCCGCGCTGGCCGGCCAAGTGGTGACCGAGCTGTGGGAAAAGGAACGCCCGGTACCCATCCGGGTCAGTCTTCCCTTCGCCGAAAAGGCCGACCCTAAGAGAATCGAGCAAATCACCGTGGAAACCCCGGCAGACGCGCACATTCCCCTCGTCGATCTGGCGGATATCCAGGTCGCCATGGGGCCGGCTTCTGTATTCCGGGAGGAGAACAGCCGCTTCCTTGCTCTTAAGTTCAACGTGGACGGCCGCGACCTGGGCTCGGTGGTGAACGACGCCATGCGCGTGGTGAGCGAGCGGGTCAAGCCGCCCGAAGGCCATTCCTTTGAGTGGACCGGCGAATTCGAGAACCAGCAGCGTGCGATGGCGCGCCTGCGACTGGTGGTTCCCGTCGCCGTGGTTATCGTCATGGCGCTGTTGTACGGGGCGCTCAGCTCCGGCCGCAGCGCCGCAGTGATCATGCTGACGGTACCATTCGCCCTGACCGGGGGCGTGTTCGCGCTGCTGCTGACCGATATCGCCTTGTCCATCAGCGCGGCCGTGGGGTTCATCGCCCTGCTCGGACAGGTCTCACTCATGGGCTTGCTCATCCTGAGCGCCATCGAAGGCCGCCGCCGTGCCGGAGAGGAACTGGTGCCGGCCATTCTGGCGGGTGCGCGGGAACGCCTGCGCGCCATTCTCATGGCCTCATTGCTGGCCCTGTTCGGCCTGTTGCCCATGGCCCTGTCCACCGGCGTCGGCAGCGAAACCCAGAAACCTTTCGCTATGGTCATCGTCGGAGGCATGGTGACGACCCTCTTGGTCGCGCTGTTCGTGCTGCCGGTCTTCTACACCTATCTGACGCCCAAGCGGCTTTTGACGCCTGAGGAACAAGACGAACTATGATGCGAAAACGGATGATCCTCCGCCAATGGTGGGCGGGATGGGTATTATGTATGTTCGCCGGCTTCTCCGGCGCCCATGCGGAAACGTCCGTCTTGCCTGAATCGGTGAATCTGGAGCAGTTGGTGCAGATCCTTAGGGAAAAAAGCCCGCGCCTTCAGGCGGAGCGCACCCGCATCGACATCGCCCGGTCCGACGTAGTGGCGGCGGGCGTTCTGCCCAATCCCGTGGTCAGTTACGGCCGCTACGATCTCCTGGGGGGCGTCAACACCTTGTTCGACGGCAGCCAGCAGCAACAGGCCCAGCTGGACATCCCGGTACTCATCGCCGGCCAGCGCCCCGCCCGACGGGAGGCGGCGGAGCGGGGCGTGACGGCGGCGGAGGCGCAAGTTCTCAATGCCTATGCGGGATTCTTGAAAGACGCTTGGCAACTGTTCGTGAAATTGCTGGCGGCTCAGGAAAAGCGCGTCGCATTGGAGCAGACCGAAGGCGAGCTGGATCGGCTCAAAGCTATCGTGACCGGCCGCGCGGAATCCGGCGCCGCCAGCCGCTACGAAGTGGTGCGTATGGACGTCGAAGCGGCGGATCTTCGCGCCCGAACCGAGCAGGTACGGGCGGAGACGCTCGACCTGTCCGGTCAGATCGGAACCACGCTGAGCCTGCCCGGCTGGAAACCCAGGGCGGAGGGAATGCTGCAGCCGCTCGGGGTGAGCGTCGACCTTGCCGCCCTGAAGCAGCAGGCCGAAGCCATGAACCCCGCCGTGAACGCCGCCCGCCGGCAGGAGGAAGCCGCCGAGGCCGGCATCGAAAAGGCCAAGCGGGAGCGTTGGCCCACCCCGGTGATCAGCGTGGGCAATGTCTGGACCAACAATCCTTACGGGCTAGCCTCCTTTGCCGGCCTTTCCGTGGAAGTACCCATTTTCGATTATGGCCAGGGTCCCATCGCCAGGGCCAAGGCGGAGAAGCGTACGGCCACCTTCGAGCGGCAGGCCCTGTTGTATGCGATCCTGGCGGAATTGGAGCGCGCAGCGGGGGTGTTGCTGACAAATCGGGAGAACCTCGTCCGGTTCGAACGGGATGTGGCGGGGCGTCTACCCCAGTTGAAAGAGATGGCGGAGGATGCTTACCGGTTCGGCAAGGGGAGCCTCCTCGAACTCTTGGACGCCACCCGTTCGCGTACCGAGATCGCCTTACGAAGGGTGGAACTCACCGAGTCCTTGGTGCTGGCGGAAATCGATGCGCTGGCGGCGGCTGGGCTGTTGGAGTCGGCCGCCATGCAGGCCGGTCCGGAATCCCGCTGACGTACCTCGAACAACTGGGAAAGCGGGGATGTTGCCAACAGAGCGTGAAAAAGCCGCCGATCTCCGTGCTGATGTACCACCAGGTCGGCAGATTCGAGGCGCCCAGGACTCATCGATCGTGTTTTTGAGATATTCGCCGCTTCCGTACTCAAATGGCTTACGCCAATATGGAGGTTATCGCACGATCAGCCTCGGCGAAGCGTACTCGGCCCAGTACCCTTGCCGGAACGTTCTTACGTTGCTCATTGCTTGACGGCAATTTACCCCGAGCGCATCCTTTAGGAAGTCTGGCTGCGATTCACGCCTTTCGGCACGATACGGATGACGATTCATGGAGATGTGCGAACGTGCGATACAAACGAATGCTCGTCTTTCTGGCTATGGTCGTTCTAACCGGATGCGCGGTCAGTCCGAAACAGCATCCGGAAGCCCTGCCCGCCTACCGGTTCTCCGAGAAGCTTTTCGAGCAGGGTCCGTATGGACGAAACGCCATCGTGTGTATGCCGGCCACCGTCGTAGGTCACCTTGTCGGCATCGGGGCAGCCGTTGCCGTTCTTCCGCTTTATCTGGTGGGCGGCCCCATCGATTATTTCATCACCCCGAAACCTCGTTCGGAACACCCCCCACCGATAGCATCAGCGCTCAGCAATGCCTCCTGGTTCTTCGGCACTTTCGCTGGATTGATCGCAGGGACCCCTTTCTTGCCCCTTTCGTATCTCGCCGACCAGAATCAGTGTAAACGGATTATCCTGTATTGAAGGTTTAGGATTGTTTCGTCTTCCACTGCGACGGAGGCGCAAGGTCTTCATGCCTGCCGTCCCGGTGAAGTCTTTGAGGCTGCGGCGCGCAAACGCCATACATCGAGCGCCCCAAAGGTGATCGCGACCACGACCGGGCCGACAAAGAATCCCGCCGCCCCGAAGACGATGATGCCGCCGATCAACGCAATCACGAGTGGCACCGTGTGCAGATGGAGATATTTCCCGACCACGATCGGATAAAGCAGGTTATCGGCCAACCCCACGACCACGGCGCCCCAGAGCGCCAGGATCGCGGCCTGGCTCCATTGGCCATCGAGCAGCAGCAACCCGGCCGCCGGCAGCCAAACGACCGGCGCACCGAGCAGCGGAATGATCGCGAAGACGCCCATCACGATTGCCCAGAACCACGCCGCCGGGAGATCGAGCCACCAGAACATCAAGCCGCCGAGCAGACCCTGCACGATGCTCACCAGCACCTTGCCGTAGACCGTCGCGAAGATCGTGTCCGCCGCGACACCGATGATGCGATCCATTTCGGCAGATGCAAGGGGAAGCAGCGAGCGGATGCCCCCGAGGAGCGAATCGCGATCGCGGAGGAAGTAGAACAGAAAGAAGAAAACGAGCGCGAGCTCGATCACGCCGAGGAATGAAGTCTTCACCGCGAACGACCCCGCCGCGGTCAAGAGGGCGCCCGCCTGTTGGACCAAGTCACTGAGATCCACGCGCTCCTTCACCCATTCCCATGCGGGCCCGATCCATTCGTGCCGCTCGATCGCATCGTCCCACGCGTTCGATTCGATCTGCGCCCTGATCAACGTGAATCCCTTGACCGCTTCATTGATGAAGCCTGGAACGAGCATCCCGGCAGGAACGATCAGGAGCACCGCGATCGCGACGACGGAGCACCCGGCGGCCAGGCTTGGCGAGCGAATCCATTTCGTTACCTGACGATGCAGTGGTCCGCCGACGACCGCCAGCGCCGTTGCCCAGGCGAGCGACGAAACGAAAGGCCGCGCGATCAGGTAGCAGAGAAACAGGGCGAGAACGGTGAGCGCGAGCAGCGCAAGGTCGGAGAGTCCTCTTTGCGACCAGAAGCGGTCTGCTTCAGGCGAGGGAAGGACGGGGAGCGTGGCAGGTTCCGATGGAGTCATGTGCAGAGTTCCCCTGTCGGGTGAGAGATCGGTGTCGTGCCTACCAGTCAAGTCGGCATTCCACCGCTGACGCCAGAGCCATTTCTCCATCGAAATCGCGAGAAAGCCGGCAAGTGCGACCGCTACCGGGGCGATCCAGTCCGTCGCATCCAGCGGATGGCTGTGGAACAGTTGATTGAACGGCGGCAGATAGATGAAGCCGAGTTGCAGCATTATCGTCGCCGCGATGCCGAAATACACGTACGGGTTACTGAGCAGTCCAATGCGAAAAACGCTCTCGGTGAGCGAGCGGCAGTTAAGGAGATAGATCGCCTGGAACAGGATGATGGTCGTGACGGCGACCGTCTGCGACTCGGCACGCGCGAGTTCCGCAGCGACGCCTTCCCGCAGGTCCGTGTTGTACTCGTGGAAGAACAGGCTCACGGCGCCCGCGGTCATGAGCGCACCGACGAGGAAGGTGCGAAAGATCAGGAAGGGACTGAGCAGCGCCTCGTTCGGCGGCCGCGGCGGCCGCTCCATCACGTCCGGTTCGTGGGTCTCGAACGCGAGCGGCAGCGCGAGCGCGATGGCTACGACCAGATTGACCCAGAGGATCTGGACCGGCTCGATCGGCATCAGCAGGCGCCCCTCGGTGACGGGGAAGAACAGCACCGCGACGAGGATGATCATCGCCTGGCCGAGGCTCGTCGGCAGGATGAACGCGAGCGACTTGGTCAGGTTGTCGTAGACCCGTCGCCCTTCCTCGACTGCCGCGCCGATGGACGCGAAGTTGTCGTCGGCGAGCACCATGTCCGCGGCTTCCTTGGCCACGGCCGTGCCGCTGATGCCCATGGCGACGCCGATCTCCGCTCGCTTCAGGGCGGGCGCATCGTTGACGCCGTCGCCGGTCATCGCAACGATCTCGCCGTCGGCCTGGAGCGCCTTGACGAGCCGCAGCTTGTGTTCGGGTGCGACCCGCGCGAAGACATTGGCTGTCTGCGCGAGTGCGGCGAGTTCCCTGTCCGATGCAGTCTCGATCTGATGCCCCGTGATGACTCCGGGACCGGACCCGCCGGGGTCGAGCAATCCGAAGATCTCCCCGATGGCACGCGCGGTGGCCGGATGGTCGCCCGTCACGATCTTCACGGCGACGCCTGCGCGCCCGCATGTCCGCACGGCCTCCGCGCGGGGCGGATCCACCATGCCCACGAGCCCGAGGAAACGCAAGTCGCGCTGCCACGCGGTGCCTTCGAGGCTGGCGATCGGCTCGTCGAGCATCGCCGAAGCCACGCCCAAAACGCGCAAGCCTCGTGCTGCCAAGGCGTGCGCCGCCTCGTGAACGAGGTCGAGCGTCATCGGCTGGCCGCCCGCGAAGGCCGGGCAGAGCTTAGCCACGACTTCGGGTGCGCCCTTCAGGCAGACAAGGGCACGGTTGTCGGAACCGACGTGCAGGGTTGCCATGAACTGCCGCTCGGAATCGAAAGGGATCGCGTCCTCGCGCGGGAACGTCGTGCGGAGCGCCGTCTCGTCCAGCTTCGCCTTGCGCGCCGCGACGACGAGCGCGCCTTCGGTCGGGTCGCCCACGATTGTCCAGCGGCCGTCGTCCAGCTCCAGAGTCGCGTCGTTGCAGAGCACGGAGGAAATGAGCAAGTGCCTGACGGCATCGGGCAGCGGATCGACGGATTCGTCACCGGCGCGAAGTTCGCCTTCCGGCGCGTAGCCGATCCCGGTCACCTCGATCGGGCCGGCCGGCGTCCACAGCGCTTCCACCGTCATCTCGTTCCGGGTCAGCGTCCCGGTCTTGTCGGTGCAGATGACCGTCGTACTGCCGAGCGTCTCCACGGCGGGCAGATGCCGAATGATCGCGTGGCGGCGTGCCATGCGGCGCACGCCGATCGCCGAGGCGATGGTGATGACGGCGGGGAGGCCCTCGGGAATCGAGGCCACCGCGAGCGTGATCGCCGCGAACGCACTGTCGAGCAGCGGGTATTCGCGCATCATACCCACGAGGAAGATCAGTCCCGCGACAACCAGAATTCCCAGCATGATGGCGCGGGCGAGGCTGGCGAGTCTGCGCGTGAGGGGCGTTTCCAACTCCGCAGTCTCACTCAGCAGCCGGGAAATCCGGCCGAGCTCGCTCCGCGGCCCGGTGGCGGTGACCACGCCCTTCGCGGTGCCGGAGACGACCAATGTCCCGCCGAACGCCATCGAACGGCGATCACCGAGCACCGCATCGCGCTCGACCGGTGCCTCGTGTTTGGCAACCGGCACCGATTCGCCGGTGAGCGCGGCTTCCTCCACGAGGAGCCCATTGGCCTCGAACAGGCGTACGTCGGCAGAGACTTGGTCGCCCGGCTGAAGGATAAGGATGTCGCCGGGCACGAGTTCGTGCGCGGGCACGGCGGTCTGATCCCCGTCGCGCAGAACGGTCGCGTTCTGCGGGACCATTCGGCTCAGCGCTTCGATCGCCTGGCCGGCACGCATCTCCTGCACGAAGCCTACCAGCGTGTTCAGGACGACGACCGCCAGGACCACGACGCCATCGGTTACCTTGCCCATCAGCACGGCGAGCAGCGCCGCCGCGAGCAAGACGTACACGAGCGGATCGGCGAGCTGATGCAACAGGATCCTAAGCCAACTCCGACGCGGCCCCCGCTCGATCCGGTTAGGGCCGTGCTCGCGTAACCGCGTCTCCGCCTCAGATGCCGACAACCCGTCCGGCGAGCTGTTCAGCTCCCCGAAGACCTGCTCGACCGGAAGCGAGTGCCAAGACGCGGCGAGATCGTTCATCGGCTGAACGACGCTTCCGGAATCGGCACGAATGCTTTCATCGATGATCCCCGGCAACTGTTTAAAGTATCCTTTGACCACTATGCTCGGTTTAGTTGGGTTGACGAAATTTGAAAGGCATTCGCACCCCGAAGGCTTCTGAAGTCATCGGATTCGAGCCTCCCTTTCCAATTTAGACCGGCTCCAGCCGGATGGACTGGACGTTCACCACGTCCGTCACCCAAACGAGACCGTCCCCTTGCTGCCCGGTATGGGCATGGGCGTGGATGATGCGGACAATTTCCTCCACCTTATCGTCCGGGGCGACGATTTCCACCCGAACCTTGGGCGAAAAATCGGTCAGTTCTTCCCGGATGTTATGCCCGACTTCCGGTTCGTCATGCGGACTACACCCTTCCGCCCGGCTCACAGTCATTCCCGGAAAGCCGCGCATCTGGCGGAATGCGTTTCTGAGCTTGCTCAGCCGCTGGGGCTGGATGATGGCTTTGATCTCTTTCATGGACTCTCCTCTTTCAAACTTCGATACGTTTTTCTTCGAACCATCGGTACAGGGCCGGCAGCACCACCAGGGTGAGCAAGGTTGAGGTGATCAATCCGCCGATCACCACGATCGCCAGCGGGCGCTGGACTTCGGAGCCCGGCCCCGTGGCGAACAGGAAGGGCACCAGGCCGAGCATCGCGACCGTCGCCGTCATCATCACCGGCCGGAAGCGCTGCTTGCAGCCTTCGACAATGGCCTCCCGCTGGCGCAAGCCCTCGTCCCGAAGTCCCCGGATGTAAGACACCAGCACCACCCCGTTCAGCACCGCAATGCCCCATAAGGTGATGAAGCCGACCGAGGCAGGCACCGATAGATATTCTCCGGTGAGAAACAGCGAGAAGATGCCGCCCATGGAGGCGAACGGCAGCACCAGAATGATGAGGGCGGCGAAGCGCAACGAGTTGAACAGCAAAAACAACAGAAAGAAGATCGCCGCGATGGTGATGGGGATAATCACCATCAGGCGGTGCATGGCCCGGTCGAGATTTTCGAATTGTCCGCCCCAGGTGACGTAATAGCCTTCCGGAAGCTTCACTCGCTCGGCGACGGCCTTTTGCAGTTCCGCGACGAAGCCGCCCAAATCGCGGCCCCTGACGTTCGCGCCGATCACGATGCGGCGCCGGGCACTGTCGCGGCTGATCTGCGCCGGTCCGTCCACGACCTCGATGATGGCCAAATCTTCCAGCGGCACCAGGGCGCCATTGGGGGATTTCAGCAGTATTTGTCCGATGGCCTGCGGATTGTTTCTGAATTTTTCAGGAAACCGGACTACCGCCGAAAACCGCCGCTCGCCCTCGTAGATTTCGGTACTGACGCGGCCGCCGATGGCGGTCTCGATGATGTCGTTGATGTCGGCCACGTTGATGCCGTGGCGGGCGATGGCCTGGCGGTCGACATCGATGGTGAGATACTGCTGGCCGCTCACGCGTTCGACGCGGATGTCGGCGGCGCCTTCGATCGAGTTGAGCACCCTGATGATTTCATCGGCCTTTTGCTTCAGGACCTCCAGTTCGTCGCCGAACAGCTTGATGGCGATATCGGAGCGCACCCCGGTCACCATTTCGTCCACCCGGTCCGAGATCGGCTGCGCCATCACGATTTGCACGCCGGGCAAGACGCTCAGTTTTTCCCGCAAGGCATCCATTACATCGTCCTGATCCCAACCGGGCGGCAGTTCCTCCCGCGGTTTGAGGGTCAGGATAGGAGTAGACTCGTTCTCCGGTTGCGTGTCCGTGGGGTTTTCGGAACGTCCCAACTGGGACACCGCCAGGGCGATGCCCGGCACGTCCGTCACCAGACGCATGGCTTCCGTCTCCAGGTGGATGGACTCATCCAGCGACATGCTCGGAACCCGGTTGATGCCCGTCACGATGGAGCCTTCTTTCATCTCCGGAATGAAGGAGGTCCCCAGAAAAGGCGCGAGCGAGACGCTGCCGATCAACACCAGAATCGCGGCAATGATCACTTTGCGGGGATTATTTAAGGCGAAGTCTAATAGGCTCAGATAGGGCCGCTTGAGAAAAGCAATGATCCGCGTGTCGTGCTCCGCGCCGCCTTTCAAAAGATACGAACACAATACTGGCGACAGGGTGAGCGACACGATGAGCGAGATAAAGAGCGCGATCGCGATGGTGTAGGCCAGCGGCGCGAACATCTTGCCTTCGATGCCGGTCAGGGTCATCAGCGGCAGGAACACCAGGCAGATGATGCCCACCCCGAACAGGACCGGCGTGCCCACTTCGGCGGCGGCGCGCAAAACGATCAAGCTCCGGCTTTCGCCGGTTTCTTTAGCCTCGCCCAGGTGGCGGAAGGCGTTCTCCACCACGACCACCGAGCCGTCCACCATGATGCCGATGGCGATGGCGAGCCCGCCGAGGGACATGAGGTTGGCCGAGATGCCGTAGTGGTTCATCGCCATGAACGTCACCAGCGGCGTGATGATCAGCGTCGCCACCACGATCAGGCTGGAGCGGATATCCCCGAGATACAGCAACAAGACCACGATCACCAGCACGACGCCTTCCATCAGCACTTTGGTCACCGTGTGGATTGCCGCATCGACTAGGCCGGTGCGGTCGTAATAAGGCGTAATCTGTAAGCTCCCCGGCAGCATGCCGTGTTCGTTGATCTCCAGGACCCGCTCCTTGACCCGGCCGACGATCTCCTTGGCGTTGCCGCCGCGGATCATCATCACGATACCGCCCACTGCCTCGGTGTAGCCGTTCTTGATCACCGCGCCGGAACGCACGGCATGACCGATGCGCACCTCGGCAACGTCATGGATGAAGACCGGAGTGCCGGCGCTTTCCTTGAGAACGATATTGCCGATGTCGTCGAGGTCTTCGATCAGACCGATCCCGCGGATGAGGTATTGTTCGGCGTATTGCGGCAGTTTGCCGCCGCCGCTGTTGGCATTGTTGAGCGCCAGCGCCGTGTAGACGTCTTTTAGCGTCAGGCCGTAATGGCGCAAGCGGTCGGGATTGGGAAGGACCTGATACTGACGCTCCAAGCCGCCGATCGAGTTGATTTCGGCGACGCCGGGAATGCCGCGGAGCAGCGGACGCACCACCCAGTCCTGAATCGTCCTGCGCTCGGTCAGTTCTTCCTCGGTCAGGGCGCGTTCGCCGTCGTCAGGCCGCTCCAGGGTGTATTGGTAGACTTCGCCCAGGCCGGTGGAAACCGGTCCGAGAATCGGTATAACGCCTTCCGGCAAGCGTTCCGCCGCTTCGATCAGCCGTTCGAGCGCCAGTTGCCGGGCGAAATAGACGTTAGTCTCATCGGTAAACACCAGATTGATCTGGGACAACGCGTTGCGGTTCACCGAGCGCATCTCGACCAGGCCGGGAAGCCCCGTCATGGCGATTTCCAGCGGGACGGTGACGAAACGCTCGACCTCCTCGGGAGAGCGGCCAGGCACTTCGGCCGCCACTTGGACCTGGACGTTGGTCACGTCGGGAAAGGCGTCGATGGATAGGTTCTGCATGGCGTTAAAGCCGAACGCGACCAGGCACAACGCGATGATCACGACTACCAATCGCTGCTTAAGGGCGGCGCGGATCAAGTTTTCGATCATGGCCTACTCCAGTTCTTTGCGGATACGTTCGTTGTTCAGATGGAACGCGCCATCTACAACAGTCGGTTCCCCTTCCGTGAGCCCTTCGATCACTCGGCGATATCCGCCTTGCTCGGGAGCAAGCGAAACCGGACGCAGGGCGAACCCATCGGCGGCGATCCGGACGAAGACATAGTCCTGATCGCCGCTTCTCACCACGGCTTTGGCCGGGACACCGAGGCCGGTCAAAGCCGGCTTCCGGATGACCATGGTGGCCAGCATTTCGGGTTTGATCTTGCGCTCCGCATTGTTCACCTCCATGCGCACGGTGACCGTGCGCGTGGTGGGGTTCACGATGTCGGAGACGTAGATCAGCTTGCCGCTGATTTTCTGTCCCGGCAGCGCTGGAATCTGCACTTCGGTCTGGCCATCGGGTTCGATCAGATAGGCCTTTTGTTCCGGCGCTTCGGCCACCACCCACACGCGGGACAGGTCGGCAATCGTAAACAGGTCGTCCGTGGTCTGAGCGATCTGGCCTAGGGAAACATGCCGCTCGATCACGGTCCCCGCCACGGTGGCGGTCACCGGGGTCACCGAATCGATCTGGCCGGTGGCCGCGAGGCGCTGGATGGCGCCCTCGCTCATGCCCATCACGCGCAGCTGATCGGCACTGGCGCGAAGCTCCACCTCGGCTTCCATCAATTCGCTTTCCCGTTCCTTGAGTTCCGCCCGGCTGATCACGTCGGCTTGCAGCAGGCGTCGCGCGCGATCCACCGCAAGTTTGTACAGATTCACCCGGGTTTTCGCTTTCAGATAGGCGGCTTGGGCGTTGCCGAGTTCGGTGCTGTTGATGCGGGCTAGGATCTCGCCTTTTTTGACGGTTTGGCCGATGAAGGCGTTGATCTCGGCGACCCGTCCGCTGACGCTGGGACCGATGCGGGCCACGCGATGCTCGTCCAGGGCTACTCGGGCTGGAAGATGCAGGGATTCGGCAGTCTCCTTAGGAGCGACCGGAGCGATGGTTAGTCTCTGGAGTAGAGAGGACGGTGCGGTTACCGTCACCGCGCCGGCAGCGTCCTGCCCGTAGGCCGGCGCCAGGCCGATGAGGCACAACACTAAGGGAATGAGTATTTTCATAGCGACTGATCCTGGTAGTCCTGAGCCCGAAGCCGCTCGATTTCGAGCAGCGCGGCGTTCTTATCGAACAAGGCGTTGATATAGTCGACGCGTACCGCCTGAAAGGTGCGTTGGGCGTCGAGATAATCGAGAATGCCTCTTTCGCCGAGACGGTAAGCGGCCTCCGCTACCTTGAGGGCAGCTTCCGCTTCTCGGAGAAGACCCGACTCGAAGGTCTCGATTTGCTGACTGGCGATGCGGTAGGCGGTAATCGCAGTGTCGAGTTCGTACAGAAGGCTCAGCAGTTGCCGATCCGCTAGGGCGTCCGCCCGTGCGCGGTCGGCGGCGGCGCGGGCGATGGGGCCTTGCCGCTGATTCCACAGAGGAAGCGGCACGATGAGGTCGACCCGCCACTGCTCCAGATTGGGCTCTCGATAGACGCCGGCCTTGATGGTGGGCTGGGGATAGCGCAGCGCCTGTTCCAGTTCGAGCTGAGACGTGGCTCGGTCGACTTCCGCCCGCGCCTGAATGAGGGCCGGATGGTTCCGCTGCACTTGATCGCGGAGCGCATCGAGGTTCGGCGGTTCCCGGCGGGCCGCGGGGAGCTCGCCGACCAGGTCCGAGTCGGGCGGGAGCCGTCCGGCGACCAAGGCCCTGAGGGCCGTCTTGGCCTGCTCCACGCGCAGCGCTGCGCTCTCACGGTTCTTCGTGGCCCCGAGGAGTTCCGCTTCCGCCTTGACCAGTTCGTAACGCGAGGCTTCGCCGACTTCAACGCGGATGCGGATCTTGTCGCGGATGGATTCGAGCAGGCTCCGGTTGGCCTCCGCCATCGCCAGCAGCTCCTGCTGCCGCAGCACGTTATAGAACGCCTGCTTGACCCGGGTCAGCACGTTGAGGCTAATAGTTCGATAAAAGGCCTTCGCCGCGTCCACGCCGGCTTCGCCCGCTTCCCGCCGGGGACGGCGGACATACGGGAGTTCGATCGGCTGGGCGATATCGGCGCCGGTTAAAATGCCGCGGGTGACGCCGGTATCACGGGCCACCGATTCGCCCGCCCCGACCTGAATCTCCGGGTTGGGATAGGCTTTGGCAGTAATCAGATCGCCTTCCGCACCCTCGATTTGGGTCCGGGCAGCCGTTAGCTCGGGATTATGTTTTTCCGCCAAAGCCAGAAGGTCGGCCAGGCTCAACGAGGAACCGGCCGAATCCGAGGCGGACATGGAAAGAATCAAGAACCCGCACAGTAGTAGCGCTGGGGTCTTTTGTAGGGATGAACCCGTCATGGCTCTCGCTTGATGTCGTCGATCGGGAGGCGATGAATAAGCATTCATCGCGCCTGGCGGATAAAGATGGCCTGGGGCCAGCTTCATCCACGGGATCGGGGGCTAACAGCGGCGAGGGGGAGGCGGCTCGGGAATGATGTCTTGGGAACGGGACAGGACGGGGGCCGACCGATAACGCACCGGTTTTATCCCCCATGGCGAATAGCTCAAGGAATCCTGGGCCAGGCTGTCGTCATCCAGGTTGGAATAATCCGCCTCGTCCTGCGACTCGGCATCCGACTCTCCGTCGTCATCCCAATCCGGTGAACGCTCGGCGGTTTCGAGCGGGGACGCGTAGTCGGCCTGGGGCAAAGACAGGTCCAGATCCATAACCACCTGAATCCGCCACAGACCGGTGACGACATTCAGCGTCAACAGGAGCAGATAAAAGTAGTGTCCCGCAGGGCGGGTAGGCCGAACGCGTTGTTTTACTTGTTTCATGTATTGTTTCAAGCCGAAGACATACGGGAGTTTTCGGGCTTGAAACCAAAAAGATGGGCTATCGAACGGCGGGTATTCTAACCGTAATTTCGAGACCTGGAAAATCACGCTCTATCGTTGTTTGGGATAACTTGTCCCGCATCGCGGCAACGAGGTTCGCACGGCCATCGAAGCCCGTGGAGCCATTCTCAAGGCGCTGCCGCCCCATAGTCCGGATCTCAATCCTATCGAGCAGGCCTTTTCAAAACTGGGAAAATACCAGGGCTGCGTTGAGCCTCTTGGATAAGTCACGAAATAGTCACGTTGACGGTCGTGAAAGACCATCAAAACTTAGCTAAGTGATTGATTCGGTTGGCGCCCCGGATACGATTCGAACGTACGACCTTCCCCTTAGGAGGGAAGCTATCATTTTTTCAGACTTGGTAAATCAGTAACTTAGGCACATGCTCCCCGCGTGAACCGGACTGAGAATGCCACGAAATGAAGAAGCTTGACCGGGGTTTGTCACGTTTTAGTCACGTGACCAAAGCGCCAAACAGGACTGACACTACCGATAGCCAACATCAATTTTCATCGGCCAACAGCCGGGCATCACATTCGTTGTCGCGGCTGCTTTGATTCCGTAACGGATTCAAGAACGGATGGATGGAACCGTATGTCGATTCCTTGCCGTGTCGGGTGCTGGGCGCAGATCCCGATCGATGAAGTGACTGGCGAGCCCGGGCTTGTGAACAAATGCCGTGAGCGACCGGCCGGTCGCCTGTAAAGGAGGTCCCAATCTTAAAAAATCGGATTTTTGAAATCATTACAACAGAAGTCGAATTTTCACCCAAGCTACCGATCCCGTGAAAAGATCAATGACAAAATCACCATTGGCCAAATCCTGAAAAGAAGCCGATAGCCGGGTTTTCAATGGTACCGAGAACCACACCACGATCAAGCAAACGATTCTGTTCCTCGCACGATGTCTCCGGCAGAAGCGCGCAAGAATGACATGCCGCCAGGTTGCAGCTGTCTGAACCTTGTCCTCGGCTCTCAATGCACACTGGATCGGATGAGCACCAGCGAGACTTCTCCATGGCACGTTGTATCACGCTTCCCAAGCGATCTGGCTGGCCCATGCGCACTAAGCCGCCCATGGTGCCTTCCGAATCGCCAGCAGCCGTGTAGATCAGGATCCCCGCCATGGGATTTTCACCTTCGGCAGAATAGATTCGTTCGCGCAACGATGCCGAACCGTAACCACAGTCCTGCACAAGTTGATTGATCAGCAGGTGGGCAAAGGTATGCAAGAGCACAAATCTGGGGGTGATCAGCCGCTGTTCCCGATGGCGTCTTTCTGCCAGCGTATCCATGTTTTTCCGCATAAGGGACAGTCGACCATCCAGTTCCATTCCATGTCGCTCCAGCCATTGCTGTAAGCGGGACTCGGAAAACTGAACGAAGATACCCTCCCCACGCACTACTATGGCCGGCAACCACTTCTTGTGACCTGCCATGAATAGAGCACGCTTTTCATCAGGCGTGAGGCCAGTGGAGTAAATACGGGAAAAGCCTTCGAAGGCCCGCGTTTCCCGAAGCTTGTTCAGAAGCGCAACTCGACTGAAGGCACTCTGAACGAATGTGTCATACTTCGTAATATCGGTGCCGCGAATATCCAGATCCGTCTTGGGGTAGCCCACTTGAAGGTCGCGGGAGAACACGCTGAATTCCTGCTGACGATAGCCTACTTCTTCGTCATCAGGGTTGGCGGCTCTTACTTCCACGCCATTTCCGGAAAAATGCGACCTGAGCGCATCCAAAATGAATGTGGGATCAGCATTCCAGTTCAGACTCTTCACCGCAGCCGCGACAGCATCCAGTGACAGCTGGCGATCTGATGCTGATTTGATGCACTGGTCCAAGAACGCGCGTGTTGTGCGATTATCCAGAAGGATACCGTGCAAAAGATGACGATTGGCCGCCTTGGCCAGAGTGGCAGGCTCCACTATAGATTCGGGGTAATACTTCGCAAGGGCATTGACAGCGGCTCGATGGCTCACAAGACCGTTGTCTGAGTCCAGAGCGCTCTCTCGCAGACGGTTCTTGACGTCGCGATCATCGAGAAGGTCCAAGACTTCCTGAGTCAACGACTTGTCATCAATATCCGGGATATAGATCGAACTGACCACCGAAGGGAAATAAAGATTGGTGGCGCTCTTAAGCACCACATGGAGAGGATGCCCACAACCGGCAGCAGGTCGAAGATCGGTTCCAACCGCCAGCACCGGATTGATGCCTGAACAGCTGACGTTTATCTCACTTAACGCCTTGCTCCACTCTTCGCCCGCCTGCGGATCATTGTGCACAAATGCTCCTGCAAGCGATCGTTTCGCGAGTTGATTAGCTCCAAAGCGTACAACCTGAACTTTCCCGTCCTTATCTTTCTCCTCGGCCTGAACGGAGACGCCCGCTAGCGAGGCGCTACCAGAACTGGTCATGCGCAACCATCTATCAATTCCGTCAGGTTTCCAATCCATGCTGTTGCCATTAAATATCCATTCCACCCATGGAAAATCCTGGATATGCCCTTTTGCACAGGCAGCGACAAAACGCACTTGAAATGTCTTACGCTTCGGGTGCATCTTGCCGGCATCCGAACCGGTCGAAATCGGTCCTTCGCATATCGGCGCATCCTTGTCATGATAGCGCCCTAGATGCATGCGGCCGCACCTTGGGCAAACATGCCAGAGCGGAAAGCGCAGGAAAGGCAACTTAAGATTGATATTACGCTGCTGACCGCCATGACGGTTCGGTCTTCGGAAATCTGGTGGCTGGACGAAGAAGTCGACACCTAGGCGTCTGGCCAGTCGTTTTTCGTCATCTATAATGAATTCCCGATGATCCGGGTTGTTCTCGTCAAAGGGCCATGCGTCCAGCCCGGCGTGAATCAGTGAAACCGGGCCAGGAAAATCCACCATTGCACCCGGCCCGAATGGTGCAATGGCCTGCGATTTGCGAACAGGACGGCTCATGTCATTACTCAGTGTCTTGTTGTTGTTCGACAGCGCTGTTGAACCAGTCGGTCACATCGGCTTCGCAACTTGAATCTACCTCCCGCAGCGAAGAAAGGGTCGGCCAACTGTGATTGTTCCATTCGGGTAGCGGATTCGAACCTGCCGGATACATCAGCGGTGGATGTTCGGGCATGCTGCCGAAACTTCCGTACTCGTCTGGATTCCAGTATTGCCACTCAGTCAGCCGCCTAGCCAAGCGCTCCATTACAGGCTGTGTTTCCGTATCGTGAGTCACAAAAGCCACCCGGTTCCTGATCATGTCCTCGATGATTTTGCGCAGCTGCTCCCCCTCCGCCAGTGGAAATGGCGCAGGATGTTCACCTTCTCGCTGCTGTTCACCAAGCTGTCGAACTGCTGCGACAACCAACCCATGCAATGCACGGTCAACAGCAGGCAGACTGAAAGGGGTAACGCTGGTCGGTTCTACTTGGGCGTAAAGTTGCTGGTGATAGCTGCGGAAGCGTTCGTAGTGGCTGCGATCTCTGGGCTTTCCTTGGCCATAGAGCACCACAACCAAGCCCGGCTTGTCCCTGTCTCGTCCAACACGGCTGGAGACTTGGATGTACTGGGAGGTTGTCTTTGGCTGGCCGACGATAGCCATCAGAGACAATCTCGGGATATCGATGCCCACCTCGATGATGTTGGATGCGAGACAGACATCGACCGGTCGGTCACCGGTTGCATCGTCCTTGCTTCGCAGCTTGCCCGTGCCGTAGGGAATTTCCAGCCTTGCCAGTTCCTTGGGGATGTCATCACTGCGGATACGACTGGTCAGTTCCGTGGCAAATGGACTGCGAATCTTTCCATAGTCGATTCCGTGTCGATCAATGATGACGCGCAGATACTCTCGCACATCGGCCACAAACAGCGTGGCTGCGCCACCCAATTCGCGTAGCGAATTGAAGAAGCAGAGCAATGTCCACCATGGGTCACGAGCCGCATCATCGGCATCCATGACGGCCGCATACTGCATCAGCGTAGCGAAAACTCTCGCTTGCGTAGTCTGCAATGACACATGGCCCGGTGCCATTACCCCAGCGTAAAGGCGACCGGGTTTGCTTCGGTCTTCCCTCGCGAAGAAGGAATCTCCGGCTTCCAGTCCAGAAGGAGGAAACAGCACCACGCTGTCGCGAGCATAAAGATGACGGATCTGTTCGCCAGCGCGACTGATGGTGGCCGTCGAGGCGATGATCTTGGGACCAATCCTGCCGATGCCATGCTCGCGGCATAGCCGGTCGATCACCGTTTCATAGGCCCCGACCATGGTACCCAATGGTCCGGAAATGAGGTGAAGTTCGTCCTGGATTACGAGAACAGGTGGTTCCTTGTGGTGCTGCCCGTCTTGTTCGATGCCAAAAAACCTTCGCAATTCCGGCTTCCACGCCAGCATGGCGAACTTGTCCACGGTACCGATCAGCAAGTTGGGTGGGGCCTCTATCATGTCCTCGTCGATAACCATGACTGGAAGTGGCGGGGCAGGTCTCCCGATGGGAGAAGCTTTCTTGCCAAATTCACAGGCACGGTCCGGACAGCGATAGACAACAGTTTTCGATGTGCCGACACCATCTCGCTCATATCCGTTCACTGTGATTGTATTGTCGCCCCTTTGCCTACGCATTCCTTTGGCAGTACTTCGTTCCCATGGTCCAAAGGCGGCACCGCACCATGGACACTTAAGCAGTACGAAAGGGTTCTCTGCTGCTGAATCCTTCTCAAGCCTGCTCAGGGCGCGAATGGCGTCTTGCCGTGTGTTGGGCGTCGTTGCCGTGCCGACCCACAGCCCAAGTCGAAAAGGTTTTTCACCCAAGGTTGGGTCGCGGCGGCGAAGATATTCCATGGCACAGAACAGCAATGCTGCTCGCTGAAACTGCTGTGCTGTGAGCAGGCGCAGGGTATAACGCATGAGAACATCGACTCCACCCGGCTCGCGCCCTGATAGCCTGTTGAAAAGGATTGTGAAGGCCGTTAGGCCAAGGTAAGCTTCAGTCTTGCCTCCGCCCGTAGGAAACCAGATGAGGTCCACGGTTTCGCGGTCTACATGTTCAGGATCGCAGATACCTCGGAGTGACATGAGCAGAAAGGCTATCTGGAAAGGCCGCCAGAATCCTCGGTCGTGGTTGGGGTCAGCCGGGTCAGGATTCTCTATCGGTGACTGCCACTGTCCATTTCCAGTCGGTGCCGGTCGTCGAACCTTGACGCCTGCCCTGAGCTGAGCAATGAGCATGGCATGGTTCGCCAGCCTGAATGCATCACGAGCACGCCTTGCCTGCTCGGTCTCCTCGGACAGCAGGCGAAGGCCATCCTGAATTCTGGACAGACAGGTTCTGCAGCGCCTGATCAGTTCGCCAGCCGTCCGTTTCAGAGCGTCGGGGACTGGAGGCACATTCGGTCGCTCATGCTGCAGCTCATCGATCCAGCCTGCATAGGCATCGACCAGTTCATTCAGTTCTTCTCGGCCGGCATCGTTGGGATCGAGTCCGGCCAGCTTGCGCATGCTGACCTTGATGCGCCGTATGACGCCGTTTTCCCTAAAGACCTCAGGTTCTGCCGTTGTCTGTGGTGTTTCGTGTGCCGGTAGTACGTCGCTCCAGATCTCCCCGGTTCCTTCGAGCGGATTGCCGTGCCAGTCAGCTGCGCACCCGTGGCCAATTGCATATGTCTGGGACTCTCGATAAAGCAGGCGATTGACGGCCTCATCCGAAAGCAGGTCTGCAATAGCTGCGTCACCATGCTCCGGATACGGAATGATCCAGTTGTCACTGGCGACTCCTCTGACACGCAGACCAGACTGGAAGACGCATTGACCGTCCATGCCACTTCCGCCATCCTGCCTCCGATTGATTATAGAAACTGTCACCAATCTCCTGGCGGTGCTCTGCATGTCTCCTGTCCAAGGCCGTGAAACAACCACGACCTCGACGTTCTCGACGCCCGGTAGCCACTTCCGACGATTCACAGTTCCATAACCAAGTAACTCGTCGCGGCTGAACTCCACATACGGGAATTTGCCATTATCATCGAGTAGCGGCACCCGAAACCAGATCGAGCGTTCAAGTTCATTTCCTCCTCGATCTCCCACTTTCACTGTGGCATGCCGATAGGTGGCTGCGGATTGCAGTGAAAATTCGTTAGCCCCCAGCCGACCAACACAAACCAACTCGACCATGAAGCCAGTGACTTCCCGCTCGAGGTCGGCCAGGAAACTCAGACCGATAGCAGACGGGCGAAAGGCATTAGCCAACGTGACATCATAGTCCTCGGACTCATCCGCCTGTCGGTTATTGCGTGCCAGTAACTCCTCGTTTGCATTGAGCAGGACTTCGTCGATTTCCGGTACTCCGGTGCTCTCTTCATGACCCTCTTGCTCATCGTTCGATTCAGCCACCTCGGCTTGCGGTAGACCTGCCGGGTAGAGGATGCCAGCGCCATAACGCTTGTTGGGTGGATCCTGCCAGAGGATCTCTTCACCGTTGATCTGGCTCTTGCGCTTCTTATAGAAATCATCTTTCGTGAGTTTGCACAGATTCGCTGGGTCAAGTCGAATTTCTGGGGCCTTTACCGGATCAGGCCCGACGACTTCAGCGCGCAGTCGCTCAAGCAGCCATGTTCGATTGGCGAGATTTTCTGTCAATGACATTTCACTTTCCTATGCTCAGGGTCAGGCCGGCTTCGAGCATCCGGACGTATTCTTTGCGGCAGGCTTCCTGCATCAGCAGGGTGAGCCTGATTCTGGCTCTGGACATCGCCACATAAAGCAGGGAACGGGATTGCTCATCCAGTCGAACAATATCCGTCACGATGATCGCAGGTGCCTCCAGCCCCTTAAAGGCGTGCACACTGGCATACCGGACACGAGTAACAGGAACATCAGATTCGCGCAGGGGGATGTACCTGCCGGGCTGGTTTGCCGAGTTCTTGTGCGCACAGCTGCGGTCATCGGCATTCAGGGACAGAACTACGATTTCATTCACATGAAAGATCGTGCGCAGTTCGGCCACTGACTGATCCAGCTTCAGACACTGGTCTTCCGCATTACTCCAGAACAGAGGATCGACACTGCTTCCCTCCATTTCATGCAGGAACCGACTGTAACCGGGGGAGACATTGCAGGCAAGCGTCAGGGTCTCCACTATCGGGCCAGCATTTCGACAATTGACGCGCAAGCCAAAGCTGGCGTGATTAGGTGCACGCTGCCTGAGCGCCGCAAGTGCCTCCGCCGAGGCGTCTTTTCCCCCATTTAAATAGATGGCCTGGCGTTCGAAATCGCCAAAGAGCACCCATTGCCCACCGGCCAATCCCCCCTTCACCAACAGATCCAGCACATCGAGATATTCATCAGCCAGGATGTCCTGTGCCTCATCCACCAATAGCAGATCAAACTGGTGCCAGCCTTGGCCATCCGAAAGCAGACAATCAATCACATGAATGGGAAGTTCGTACCTCCAGAAATTCTGGTCGTTGCGAATGCAGGCGTAATCACCCGCCAGCTCGCGCAGCAAACCATGCAGATGGACACAACGCAGATGTCCTTTCTTGCCTTGCACCATGTCTTGGGACAACGACTTCAGCCATTCACCGAGCAGTCTGTTGTAACAGAGAAGAAGAACGTTCTTCCCTTCAGTCACGGCACGTCTTGCCGCCTCGATGGCGAGCAGTGTCTTGCCCGTACCTGCCAATCCCTTGATGATCATTCGGGGGTTTTCCTGCACAGCATCCAGTGCGTCATATTGTTCCTCAGTCAGCCGCAAAAGAGATTCTTCGATACGTTGTATGTCACTGCGGGGCTGAACGACGCACTCGAAATTGCCACGCAGCAAGCCAGTCAGCCGGCGAACCTGCTCGACTGTCGGGCGACTTCGCTGTCGGTCATACCAGCCGCGTCCACCTGGTCCGGAGCCGATATGGCGGTGAGCCTTTTCAATGACACCAGAAATGATCTCCGAGATTGGCTTGCGTCCCAAGGTTCGAAGGTCAATCACCTGCCAAGGATGCCATTCGGGCGATTCTTCATTGAAACGAATGCGCGTGAAGGCAACAGCGGACCAATAGAGCAGGCCCGTCAGAGACGGATCTCGTTTCTGGATATAATCGCGCATAGAGTGCATGGCGCGCGATGCTTGCCGGAAGGGACCTTCGACGGATGTTCCGTAGGGATAGACCCACAGGCCATCTTTCCGGGAGACGTCACAGCCCTTCACCTCCAGACAGAGAGCCCCCAGCCCCGGCGCGAGAATGACCATGTCAATCTCTCCTTCGGCCTTGGTCCGGTGTCGCCGCAACTCGAGAGAATGCAGGACGACCCAACCCTCGGTTCCGGGATCATCTCTGAGCTTGTTGAAGAGGATTGCTTCACCAGCCGGTGCATCGGATGGGATGTCCGGTGGGATCATCCTTGCCATCGCCCACCTCGCATGGGTCTCAGCTGCATGACGCAAGAAGACGGAACCCATGAACACCGGTCATCTACAGCCGCCACCTGGCTGATCCGAACGCTGATGCGGTTATCCAGGCCGAGGATTTGGCCTTCAGAAAGAGATGAATGCCGTTTCAGAGCATCCGCTATCTGTCTGGTCAGTTCCTGACGCAGGCTTGCACCGGCACGATGGCGAATGCCCCGAACCTCCTGGAGCGTCCTCCAGTGATTCTCGACAAACTCATCGAAATCCAGGGGGGCCGCGAGCATGCCCTGTCGGACCAGTACTGAAAGCAGCACCCGCAATTCATTTCGGCTTCCAGGACCATAGACCGATCCATTGGCCCAGTTGCGGATACTCTGAGCCAGTGACAAGCCACAAGCACCATCTGCCTGCATGATCGCGGCGAGCTGCTCGGGGCTACTTGTCAGCAGGAATCTCTCAAGCGCCGGTCGCCAGTCGCATGACTCTTCCAGCTTCTGGTCGAATCCAGCCCTTGCCGAAACCAGGTCGAGCAACTTTCCTGTGTCATTCGGCTGCATGACCACACAGTCACCTTCGCAGACTTCATCAACTGCGATACTTGCCAGATACTTTTCATCTTCGGTCGCGTCATCACGCCAGACAAGCAACTGGTTTTCTGTCGGGACAAACAGTCCCTGTCCATCCATGAGCAGTACGTAACGCGATTTGACCTGATTCGGGGTGGGTGATCGTTGACCATCGTGTGACATATCCCAGAGAGCCTCGCTCATTTCCCTATCGGTATCCTGATCATCGGCGCTTTCAAGAGCGGAGATGTCATTGCTGGAAACAAGGATACGGCTTTTGGTCAGTCGGCCCCTGAAGATGGAACTGTCCGGTGGGGTGAGGCGGTCTCTAAGCGAAAATCGTTCTCCTGGGTATAGCAGCACTTCGATTTCCCGGATGCGGCCCATATGGAAAATCTCTGTGTGGATGCGGTTTGAAAGGTAGTGACACGTGCCCGGAATAATGAGCATGTCGAATACGTTTTCCAGAAGTTGCTTGCGGGATTCGATGACTGTGATACCGGAGGGCATTTCAAAAGCCCCTACTTCCGTCGCAGCTACTCCCACTCTTCCTCCGCCAGCCATCACGACGAGAAGCCCAATTTTTTTGTTGTCTAAAATGCCGATCCCTCTTAAACGGTCAGTTATCCAGTGACTCTTCGGATTCTCCGGCCGGGACAGTAGCCGGTGAATGCTCCTTTCAAGGCTTGTCGCACCGTCGATAAGACTCGGGATGCATAAAGCAGCCTGCCTGAATGCATCAAGCTGTTCAGCAAGTGCAAGTTCGGTACTGTCAAATGGCAGAAGAGTAAACAGGATATGAGTACGCAATCGCCATAGTTTTCGCACGAGCTCTACCTGACTTGGATTGCGCCGGTCAAACTGGCCAAAAAGGTCTCGGCACGCATCCAGTACCCCAGAAACCGGGTGACAGGGAAGATGAATTTTCCGGATGTTCAGAGCAGTGGCATTTCTGAACCGGTGAACAGTCTGCTGGAGAAGACTATACCCCATGTAAGTCATTCGTCAGGAAGGACAAAGGCTGCAAGCTCGACGCTTGGTGGGAAGCGAGCCGGTAGATCCTTTAGCATCTCGCATGAAGGGTGCCGTGCAGCATTTTGCGCTTCCAGCAACAGGTTATGGATCTCCGGAGAATACTCGCCTCGATCCAGCAATATCAGAATGTTGCCGGTGTTGATCTCTCTGATCTGATCAAATGCATTCTTTCCATCGAGAATGCTCACGGGCGCTGCCAGATCTATTGGCTTGTGCGGCGAGGTGATGCGCAGCTTTGCCAAACTCCTGTCTTTGGAGCTGGACATACAAAGGACATCGTGGAAGTCTGAAAAGGGCGAGTCGCCCGCGGTCAAGCCTAGATTATCAATTGCGGTAGCGAATCTGGCTTGGCTGGTTACCACGCATGCTTCCGCACCTGCTGTCCATAACCACCGTGGGTCTGTTTTCAGGCCAAGACCTTGCTGGAAGCTCTGTGCCGAACCAATTGCGAACATGCCTCGCTGGGTAGGAAGACATTCTTGGCTGAACAGGTATTGAGCGAATCTCTGCTTTGAGAAGTACCAGACAGCATTCACATCCCTCCGTCGCCCTTTCCTGATTCTTACTGGCACAAGATCATCACTCTGGTTTTCCAGAATTACGCCCTCGTATCGTGCTCTTTCGTTGGGGATACCCCAGAATATCGCGCTTCCTGCCGGCAGGTTCCTCAGATCCTCCCAAGTTAAACCACAGGTGAATTGCTGCGATCCGGCGAGAAGGCACCCCAGCGCTGCGAATGCGGCAGCAAGATCACGCGCTGGCAGCACTGCGACTGTGAGCAGACGTGCATTGTCAAGTTGCCACTTCCTGCACCACCAACCCAGCCATATCTCCGCTTTGGCCCAAGCCGGAATCGGTAACCTTCTTCCGTCATCGAGCAAGAAAATCTGATGGCGAATGCCCATGGATTCAGGAAAATCCATCGCTCCCTAGCGCTTGATGCTTGTTCTTTATGTGTTATCCAGCAGGAGCGAAGCCCTCACTTTCCAGCCGCTCGCTTACCTTCATCAGGCAGGCTGCCTGTAATGGAGTCGGGATCCAGCCTGTCCTAGAGGCATTTCGGACCAGATCGGCTTCCTTTCCGTAAAGTGGCGAATTATGTCGCGCCCAACTGGCCAAATTTGTCCAATAACCGGTGCCGCGCTCAATTACCGCCGATACGGCATATATGCCCGAATCAAGCTTCCCCTGACAGGCTTTTTCCCTGCTGATATTTCTTGCCTCATCGGGCGATATGAGTTCCCTGGATAGTGCCTCGCACAATCTCACTGGTAAATCGAGCACCTTTTGCCAGCATTCTTTCTTCTTGCACCATTCCGTAATATTCATTTGGGCGATGGGAGGGCTGGTAATGGCATCAACAACTGCCTTTGCAATTTCCTCAAGCTGACCCTTCAGTGCATCGGTTAGTCCCTGCTGTGCCCATATGGTTTTGAAGTCAAGCGCGTACCCCGGCTTCTGCAATTCGATCATGCTTGCCAGCTTGGCAATCGAATAGGTGACGATATTTGCCCTGTATCCGCCTTCATACCAGCCAGCTGCACTGACAAGTTTCTCGACTGCTCTGAATAGGATGGCACGCGCGACCACCTCCTTGAAGTAGACGTCATTGTCGAAGACATGACCGTCTTCACCCCATGCCTTGCCGATATGCTCGGCAAAAGCAGTAAAGTTCTTCTGGGCTCCTGTGCTGACAACATGGGGAAGTTGTCGCCACGAGTTCTCGAATTTTGCTAGGTCAGTCTTGACGATTAGTTGTGAGCGAGGGTTTGTTCTCTGAAACTCCTTTTTCCGAGCTTGGGTCAGACTCGAGTGAGCATTCTGATACTGGCCACGCGCCCGCTCATAAAACCAATATGTGTGATACTGCGCCCCTTCAGCCGCAGGCGCAGGAATACGACGAGAGAGGCGCTCCATAGCTCGATGATAAGGATGATTGGAAAAGAAATCGGCGTCACTGACCTTGTTTTGCTTGTTGGAGAACATCGCGATGCTCTGGATCATGTCGTCCAGCTTCTCGGTGTCCCTAGCAGTCACCACTGACAGTTTCATCTGAACGTGAATCTCGCTCAGATCGGCATTCCCTTTCCGTCGTGCCACATACAACGAAGCTGTTGTCTGACCACCGTTCACGATCTGAAAGTACCTAGCCGAAACCAGTCTGTGCCCTTGCGCAGTTTCTACTATCTCTGCAGAAGTAGCTGTTGCAGATATTCCGTTGTTATAAACAAAGAACCGTTCTGGCTCCTTCAGGATAGTGCCCTGAATTCCCTTGTTGATCTTGCCGGTAGCACTAAGAAAGGACCTGACATTGCCCTCCAGCAATTTGCTACCGTAGTTGTCATAAAGTTCGGCCAGCGCATTACCTGGGATCACTGCAAGATAACCTTGATAGTCTTCTCCCTTGCTTGCCGGAAGACAGGGAAGCCCCCCTGGTACGAACTCCGTAAAATCGATCTCAAGCTCCTCAGTCCCAAAAGTGGACAAGGATACAGTGTGGAGCCTGCCGATGTCCCAGATATGATATTCAACAGGTAGACCATCGATTTCGCCTTGAGTGAGATCTTTCAATCGGCCACTCAGGTGTGCATCAGTAAACAGGTAGAATCTGTAACGCGTCAGCGCCGGGTGCTTGTCGGAAAGCATGCCTGCGAGTTCCAGGCCATCTTCCATGCCGGAAGGAGTGTTGCTCCAGATTCGACCGGATAAGGAATCCTCAACAAAAGCCTGTAACTGACCGAACAGGGATTCTGCCCGAGTACGAGTAATTACTTCCCGCTGAATACCGCCAGAAAAATCCGCAACAACAAGTCGGACGGAATCATCCGATTCATCAAACTCATAGCCGTCGACTCTTAATTTGCGGTTCTTAGATCCAGTACCAAAAAAATGGCTGGGAATGAAATCATGGAATTCCTCTGCCTGAGTCAGGCGTTCGCCAACCTCACAGACGAAGGCGAAGCATCGATCTGCCTCCGTCGGCTCGTCAGGCAAACGAACCTGTATCGCGCTCAGCAGATCTTCGCTGAAATCGTCCAGGTCCATTCTCTCCCCCATATTTGTTAACTAGTCCCCACCAAATTCATGTACATGTATGTTACATAATTATTCTAGATGAGTATTCTCGCCACATGATGGCAACTCATATCCCTTCTCAACCGGCCTTTGTGTTCCAACTGTGGAACATCGAAGGCAAGAATTTAGCGGTTGAGTGCGTCAAGGTCGTGTAAATTCCGAGGGCGAACTCCGGCTCGGTTGTACGCTGGTTTACACGAGCAGTGGCGCCAAATCGGCGTTGCTCGACAGGTTTTCATCATGTGCTTGGGCAAATAGCGGTGTTGCAACTGCCACTCTTCAATTCTGCTCCAATCGAAAATAGTTGAACCGGAGCAGCGGTTCAACTATTCCGTGAGCACCGCCCTGATCAGGCTGCCGATTCCGGCCTCATTCGCGAAGATGCCAATCACGTTGACCCGCCGCCGCACTTCCTGTTTTAAGTCGCTTCAGGATATTCGTGGAGTGAATCTTGATCATGTGAGCGCCCGGGAACTCCAGAGGGGGCAGCACATCGGCTTCCACCTGATCCATCAGGTCCGCAGCTTTCGGGAAAAGAGGACGCAGTTGATCCGCGAGCTGTCCATGCCAGTCGAGTCCTCTCCATGGTGGGCCGGACGAACACCTCGTGCACCAAGGTGCCGACCAGCGATTGGCTTACTTTGGACAAACAGGCCAAGCGGTTGCACAGGAAGTAGACCCGCCGTGTGACCTAACCACTCCAGATATGCATGCTGCCTTCTCGTTCTTTCATCGATGTCTCCCGGGTCAAATTGAAAGTCGCAATCTCAACCTTACCGGAATTTGATGGCCACCCATCTTGTGCTCACAATTTATACTGCCTCAGTGGGCTCTCCGCTTGGGGGCAGCGAGAATTTGCGTAACTCGGTTAGGCACGACGTTCTGCCAACGGAAAGCCGGGGTAAAATTCTATAAAAATAGGCGGAGTTTCACACAGCAAGGGACGGGGGTTAAACCCCTGCATCGCCCATCATCATTAAGGGATGATTAACCAAAATCACCGAGCTCTCGCATTTTTAGTCCTCCGTTGGCTCGAGATTCTTGCAACAAAAACGAAATAAGAAAAACTTAACGATGCCAGTAAATCGCATACCCGTTGTTGACCTGTTTGCCGGTCCCGGAGGATTGAGCGAAGGTTTTTCGTCCTTAACTGACGCGGGTGGAGAGCCGTTATTCGATGTTCGAGTTTCGATCGAAAAGGATCCACACGCCTTTGAAACACTCAAACTGCGTTCCTTTTTCAGGGCCTTTCCGAGCGGATCGGTTCCAGACTGTTATTACGATTACATCAGGGGAAGTATAGGAAAAGAGGATCTGACCACCAATAAATTGGTCAAGGAGGAATGGCTGCGGTCCGGGTATGAGGCTCGCTGTGCCACGTTGGGAGAAATCTCTCCTAAGATTGTCAACGATTGGATTCGGGAAGCGATTGGCAACCAAGATCCATGGGTGCTGATCGGTGGTCCGCCCTGCCAAGCATATTCCGTGGTTGGGCGTGCTCGCATGCGCAGGGGAGATCCTCATGCATTCGAAAACGACAAGCGCCATTTTCTGTATCAGGAGTACCTCAGAATCATAAAGGAGTTCAAACCAGCCGTTTTCGTTATGGAAAACGTCAAAGGGATTCTCTCATCAAAGCACGGGGGCTCGCCGATATTCGACAGGATTCTTGATGACCTGTCCCATCCAGAAAAGGATCTCGAATACGAAATCCGGTCTTTCGTACGGGAAAATGGTAACAGCAAACCAAGCGACTTTGTTATCGAAGCTGAATGGTACGGAATCCCCCAAAGGAGGCATCGGGTCGTTCTCTTCGGGGTGCGTCAGGATTATGCTGCAAGACAACATCACCCTCTGGTTAGGCGTACTGCTGTTGTTCCTATCGAAGCTGCCTTATCCGGCATGCCCGAGATCCGAAGCCGTTTGTCGATCAGATCTCGCAAGACCGATTCATTCGAGAACTGGCTTCAGACTCTCAAGGACGCACCCAGCACTTTAGAACGATGGCAAGACCCGCGTCGATCCGAGATTGAGGAGCTTATGGTCGAGGCCATTCAACAGGCCCAATTCATCGAATCCAGCGGTGCTGGATTTATTGAAAACTCGGCATGGTCGGACCGACATATGCCTGCGGAGCTAAGTCATCTGATTAGGGATTCGCGATTGGGCGGGGTATGTCAGCACGAAGCCCGAAGCCACATGCCAAGTGACTTGCATCGTTACCTGTTTGCGGCCTGCTATGCAGAAATCCACAAAAAATCCCCTACACTTGCTCAATTCCCTTTAGATCTATGGCCGGAACACAAAAACGTCAACGCGGAAGAGGTTCCCTTTGACGATCGGTTCCGAGTCCAGTGTCGGGGAATACCGGCCACGACCGTAGTGTCCCATATTGCAAAGGATGGGCATTACTACATTCACCCTGACCCATGCCAGTGCCGCAGCTTGACTATACGCGAAGCTGCTCGATTGCAAACTTTTCCAGACAATTATTTCTTCGAAGGCCCAAAGAAACATCAGTACACTCAGGTTGGCAATGCGGTACCACCGTATCTTGCGAAACAGATAGCCGATGTCGTCGCTGGATTTCTCGCCGCCCCAGCGAAAAAGGACATTACAGCAGCCCCTGTGCTCCATCGATCGAGAAGTATCAGAGAGGAGTGCCTGGCAATTCCCTGAACGATTCGTTGCCCAGAATCCACGCTTTCAGTTCGTCACCAAGTTGCAAGACATGTTCTTTCGACTTGGTAACACATTCCCAGATGATGAGAACCCTCCAACCATTGTTGAGCAAACATCCAATGTTCTGCCGATCGCGCTCAAGATTGCCACTCAGCTTTTCTCGCCAGAACTGTTCATTTGATGCTGGCATTTTCGATAATTTACAGCCCGGATGCTGATGCCAAAAGCATCCGTGGACGAAGATTACAGCTTTATACTTTGGCAACACAACGTCAGGACTACCGGGCAGATCGCGTCTATGCAAGCGAAACCTGAAGCCGTTGAGGTGCAACAAAGATCGGATAAGCCTCTCTGGTCGGGTATTCTTGCCCTTGATGCCTGACATCATCCGGCTTCGAGCTTGTGGTGAGACAATATCCATCGACTAGGTGTTTACCGAATAATTGTCCTGTCTTAGTAGGAGCGCATTAAGCGGCTGAAAATTTCTTTCCTTATCATCAGGCTTAGACCCTCGGATCTATCAAGGAATTATGCTCGAAAGTTGTGGATGGGGTGTGAGGTCGGCGGCGTATTCTTGATGGTCTTCGAGGTCATCAATTCCTACAAGAGGAGCGAATACGCCATGAGTGAAGATAAGATCATTCCGCTGAAGAATCCAGGGGCACCGACGCCGGTGGCGGATGCCTTGACGGAGTTGTTACGGGAAGGCGCCCGGCGAATGTTGGCGGCGGCGATCGAAGCGGAGGTGGCGGCCTTCCTGGAGCGATCCAAGAATGACCGCCAAAAGCAACGCTAACCACCAGGGCAGCATCGCGGCCAACTCCACCAAATCGTCAAAAGTACTATTACGGCGCCGTCCCGCATTGTTGACTCCATTTTCCTTGAAGAATGAGTTGTTGATGTTTCTTTCAGGGAATTTTAGTCGTTTCCGGATGCAGCGATCGTGTGACGGTTTCAATCAGTCACTGAGTAAGCTGCCGGCAGATAGCAAGTTTCACGGAAGGCGTCAAAGACAATGAAGATCAGGGATTGTCATTGCATTGGATGCAGCTGAAATCTTGTCCTCCTTAAATTTGAATATAGCTTCGAAATGCCCGCGAACGGCAAGGCGGATCTTGGAGTTTTCACCATGAAGCTTCCGATCTTTGGATGGTTCACGCACCGGTCGCCAACTGCTCCGGCTGAGCTGTCGCCTGAACCAACTGATCGCCAGCCGGCTGGTGCTTTGCCGGTCTTGTCTCCCCGAGAGTTGCTGCTCAGTCGCCGGCAGCATGTCAACCTTATCGAGGAGTTGGCGGGCGTAACTCGGCATCATTTCCAGGCCTACTACGTCGCTGCCATCAACCGATTTGCCGAATTCGTACAGCAGCTTCCCGCCTCGGAAGCTCACCACCATGCCTATGCCGGCGGCATGCTCGATCATGGATTGGAGGTCGCTGCGATTGCGTTGAAGCTGCGGCAAGCCTATCTGTTGCCGCCCGACGCTGTGCCGGAGGATATAAACCACAAGCGCGATTTGTGGACCTATGCCGTTTTCACGGCGGCCTTGCTGCACGACCTGGCGAAACCGGCCGTCGACCAGGTCGTTACGGTGTTCGACGAACGCGGCAAAGACTTCGGGCAGTGGGACCCCTGGATCGGCAGTCTGACGGACGATCCCCATGCTCGGTGGTATCGCACTGCATTCGTGCCGAAGCGGCAGTACCGATTGCATGAAAAAGCGTCGCTGCTACTGGTGAACCGAATCATCCCGGCTGAGGGCTTGGCTTGGCTCGCCGGCGACCGGGGGGCATTTTCGGCCTGGCTTTCCTGCATCGGCGGAGACCTGGCGGAGGCCGGCGTAATGGGCGAGATCGTCAATAAGGCCGATGGTGAATCGGTGGCGCGGAATCTGGGGGCGGAGCCGGGGCAGCGAGTAACGTCCAGCTCCGTCGTTCCGTTGCATGAAAAGCTGCTCACCGCCTTGCGGTTTCTGATCGAGGAAAAGGAGCTGCCGCTCAACCGAAACGGCGCAGCCGGATGGCGAGTCGGTGACGATCTCTGGATGGTCAGCAAGCGCGCCGTCGATGCCATACGTTTGCATCTCGTGCAATCCGGACACGCCGGCATTCCGACTCAGAACGACCGTATCTTCGATGTGTTGCAGGAACACGGCGTTCTGCTGACGTGCAACGATCGCGCGGTTTGGCGTGCGATGGTCAATGGCGATGGTTGGGCGCATGAGTTGACGCTGATTCGAATTCCGGTTTCCCGGCTTTGGCCGAGTCGGGATCGCTGGCCCGACGAATTCCAGGGGACCGTTACGCCGGTTTCTCCGCCTCAATGCCAGGTGCCGGTGCAGGTGGATAAAACGCTGGAAGGCGGGGTTTCCGGCGAGCCTCGATCCACCCCGGCCCCCGAGATTCTGGAATACGTGACTACCCAGATGAATGCCAGCCTCAACACACCCGGCCATTCAGCCGATCATCAGAACTCCGAGGTAAAGTCACCTTTATCTTCCGCTTCTCCTGATGATCTTGGTGAAGCCTTCCTATCTTGGCTGGCTGCGGGAATTGCCAGCAAAAAGCTGGATTACAACAATTCGGGCACCCGGATTCATGTCGTACCGGAAGGCGTGTTACTGGTCAGTCCCGGTTTATTTCAGGATTACATAAAGGAGCCCGACGTATCTGATACTCCCTGGGACAAAGTGCAGAAACGTTTCCTGAAGCTGGGCTTGCACGAACGAACCGCGAACGGCATGAACGTCCATCGCTATATTGTGACCGGACAGAACCGTTCGACGATGATCAACGGGATTCTGGTACGGGACGTGGGACGAATCTTCAGGACCACCAATCCCCAGCCGAACCCGCATTTACGGCGAGCGTCTTAACGAATCTACTGTGTGGATTGAATGATGTGCGGTCGATTTGCGCTGATCAGTTCGCCGGACATCCTCGCCGAGTTTTTCCGCCTTAATCCACCGGCCGGGAAAGTGTCACATTTTCGACAATAAGCACGCATCTCAGGAAAGCCACTGGCTGTAACGTTTCGTTCACAATCTTATCCACGGACTTTTCCACCCGAACTGTGGATAAACGGATGCAAATCCGAGGCTCTTGCCTTCCTCACTTTTTTATGTCAAATGGTTGCGCGAAGTCTGGGCGAGTGGACGTGAGGATAACTGAGTCAGAAACGCCGAGCTTACATTTGCCGAACTGGCCCGGATTCGAGGTCCCATAACCGAAGTTTACCGATCCGGCATAGAAGGAGGCTGGGATGAACGAGATGGCCACAGTGGTTGGAATCATTGTTGTTGCAGGACTGTATTTCGCCGCTTGGCGATTGAGCCGTGGCCGGACTGAATCCATTGTCTGGCGCATTCTGACCTATATCGGCTGGTCACTTGCCCTGATCGGCGCTACGTTGGTCGTCAAGGACTGGTGGGATCTACACATCCTTTACCAAGGGCTCGCCGAGTCGGTCGGGTCGACCGGAGCCCGCGATTTCATGGCGCAATACCATATCGGTTTCCCGCGAACCAATGGGGTCGGCACGATTGGTATCTATCTACTCCTGGTATCGGCGGTGCTGGCTGTTGTGGCGTTCGTGCGTGCAATTTGGATTTGCGGTCCGAAAAGAGCGATGGCAGCCGCCCAGCATGCATTTCATTCGCCTGTCATCAGGCGATTGGGCTGGCTCGGCTATGGCTTGAGCTACGTACTGTTTGCCGCGATTGGCTTATTTGCCATGCTTCTCAGAAAATCGCCGAACATGAATATAGAGAAAGAACAATCGATGTTCGGTGTTTACAACTACAGAAAAGGGAAATTAGATGATGGACTTGATCCATTCGGTTGGTATGAAGATTAAAGGCTTATTTTCCGCGTGAGATTAGCGAGCTAAAGCCCCGCGTTGATATGTTGCTGGCCATTCTTGCCCCTCTGTCTGCTCCGCTTGCAGCAGGATCAATAGTGTTTTTTACAGCAGCATTGAGTCCGTTACCGAGCTGATACCCCGCCCACCCCAGCAGCATAAACCACACCAGCGGGATTACCACGAACGTCAGTCCGGCGGCCAGGTTGGCCACCAGGGTCGCCGTGCCGAGTTCCACGTCGTACTGATATTTCCACCACTCCAGTCCCAGCGCCCGAATCATGTTGGTGTCGAGCCAGGTCGCCAGCGACCAGATCGCGGTGCAGAACTTCAGGGCGAACAGTACGATCGATAGAAACAGCATCGTGCCGAGCGAGAAGCTGGAGAAGACCAGCACGAACGGCAGCAGCAGGTAGATGGCCATCAGGATGAATGATTGGCCGATGGGTGCGGCCTGGCGGAGCGCGTAGAGTTTCGGTTGCCAGGTCAGATACTCGAAGGTGAGGCCGGCGCCGGATACGGTGCCCGTCAGTTCGTTGGTGAATTGGCTCCAGATCGAAGGGGTCGAGCCGTCGCTTCGATTTGCCGGAGCGGCAAGCTGTCCCCGTTCCTGCTCGAACAGCTTGCGGATCAGGGCATCTTCGACGGAAGTAGCTGTTTCCGTCGGGTTGGTGGCGCGAGCATCGGCAACGCTCTGGGTCAGCACGTCCGGATCGATCGTCGCTAACAGGCGCCTTCGGAGACCATTCACGCCGTCCTGCCACCACGTTTTGCATTCCGGTCGGCCGTTGATCGGGATGAAGCCTGCCTGGTATTCGGTATCCCGCGCCGCATCATACGAAAACCCCGGAATCTCCTCGCTCGCCCTGAGCGCCAGATTCAGGTTGCCGTTGCCATAGTATCCATTCGTGTCCTGAAAGTACCGCGAGCCCATCCAGTCGATGTCGTCCGGCGGATAGCCCGCGGGCAGCGCGTCATGCCGGGCCAGGAATTTCGACCGCGCCGGCAGCCAGCAGTCGTTCGCGAATAGCTGAACCTGCCTTCGGAGTTCCGGATCCTGGATGCGGGTGTTGTCGAGCCGGTAATCCAGGGTGCGGATGTCCGCCGTACAGGGAACGCTGGCGATCACCGCCTCGTTGATCCCGCTGGCGATGGCCAGGACGCCATACCACCAGACCGGCACGACCGCGGTCTGGCCGCCGATGGCGGCGAAGGCCTGGTCGTAGGTCGTCCGGGTGTTGGCACCGGTGACGGACGGACCGCCGCAGGGCGTGGTGTGTCCCAGGTCGCCGATTTTTAGCGTGATCATCGGCGCGCCGGCCAGCGCGGCCACGGTGAACATGGCGATAAGGTCCATCTCCATCATCCGGATCGAGGTTTCGGCCGCGCCGTTGGCACCTTGGGCGACATAGGGCTTGGCGAAGTTCTTCACCACCAGCCCAATGAAAGGCAGATACACCAGCCCGGTATCGGTCAGCGTCTCCCATATCCGGTCGTAGAGCATCCAGCCCAGGACACTGGTGTAAATCTCGATGGCCGAGCCCACATCCATTGCCTCAGTCCTCCAGAATGGCCCTCAGCTGTTCGCCGATGCGGCGCCACAGGCCTTCGGCGAGCAGCAGATCGAGACAGACCAGCCAGCCGGCGATGCGCCACCGCAGCGATAACGCCCGCTGACGTTGAGTTTCCGTAAGGCCGCCATAGTCGGCCAACCGGCGTACCCACCAGTTCCAGCCACCGATGACCGCGGCGAGCAAGGTCAACCGAAGACCGGTAAACCACGGTCTGACCTCGGCAAGCCGAGCATCCATCGCCGCCAGCCCATGGGTATCCAGGCGGTGGTAGAGAAACCCCGAGATGGCCACGGACGCAAAGACGAACACGCCCATGATGATCCGGAACACCCGATTAAGATTCGTGGCCGCCATCAATGCACCGCGCCGTTCTGAACCGGTTTCACGTCATGGGTACGCGCCGGCGCCGATACACGGCCTTCGCCGTCGACCGCTCGGCTCAGATCCAGAAGTACGCCCGAAGTCTGGGCGAAGACCTCCCGACGCACTCGCGCTTCATAGAGCACGTTGTCGATGTCGCGCGTCAGGGTGACGATGGCTTGCTCGATGTCGTCCCCGGCTTCGGAGGCGAAGATGTTCGGTTCCATGCGGCCGGTCAGCAGCAAACGCCGCAGCATCAGGGCACGCTCCAGGTTGAGTGCGGTCGCCGCTTCCCCGGCCAGTTTGCCCATGGCCACGGCCTGCTCCTGAGCGGTCGGGAGTTTTCGGATGGCTTCGATGACCTCGCGGGTCATCAGGGTACCGGGCGACGAGACCTTTTCCAGATTGGCCGGCGTCGGATCGAGACCGCCGTTCACCAGATTCGTCAGCGCGTTCAGCAGAGTGGCCTTGTCCTGCTCGATCTTGGGCAGGAGGCCATGTCCCGGTGTCGCATTGCGCGGGCTGTTCTTCTGGGTCCTGATGTCGGCGTCGCCCAATACGTAGACGGCAAACGCGGTGGCTTCGCTCGGAGTCTTCCACATTTTCGCGAGGGCCGGTACCGCTCCATCGGCAGGCGCCGCGCTTGGATCGGTGACGCTACGTCCCAGTTCGATGTTATAGCCGGCGCGCACGGTGTCGGTAATCACCCGGATCGGCGGCTGATTCTGACCCCCGGCGCGGGTGCCGCCGAGCCAGGGGACGCCGTTCGAACCGGAGTTGTTTTCCACGGAGTCCTTGGCCGAAGCCACGTCCACCGGCGAGGAATTGACCCCGCCGGTACCCATTTGAAGTTTCCAGTCGTAGCCCTTCGCCAGGGTGATCCAGCGGTCGAAGGGGTTCTTCCCCTGGGCGATCTCCTGCTGCATCTGCTCGCAGCTCTTGGTGGCCAGGGAGATAGTGGCCTGCGCGCGCAAGAGGGCATTGTGAAAGAGATCGTACAGTCCCGGATTGGCCCGTTGCAGGATCAGCGCGGGCAAGGCGGCAATCGCGCCGGTGGCGGCGGTCACCATCTGCTGCATCATCTGCTCGGCGCCGGATTTGACGTTGTTGAGGATGTTGGTGACGCCTAATACCGGGTTGAAGTTGCCGCAGTTGTAACCCAGCCCCAGGTCCAGGGCGCCGCCCAGCGTCACCGTGGTGACGTTGCGGTTGGCGGCGGCGGAAATGGCTTCGGCTCCGCCGATCTTGTAGTACCAGTCGCTGCTTCGTGCCGGGGCAACGATCTCGGCGGACGATGACGAGACCAGGAGGAGCGACAGCGCCGCGAGTCCCCGAATGGTCGTGGCGAGGTTTGGTGAAGAGAGGCTTCGGGTATCGAATAGCATCATGGCGGAAACTCGCGAAAATCGATGGCGCCGATGAAGGCGCCCTTGACCTGACAGCATTTGTAGGGACGCCATAACGTCCAGGCGTAATCGCCGCTCTCCGCCCCCTTGCCGCCGGCCCAGCCGGCGATGCCGGCGAGCGTGTCGTTCCGGCCGAAGGTCTCGCAGCTTTTCGACTGCTTCGGCAGGAGTATCTGCCATTGTCCGGTTCCGGGATCGCCTTCCTTCAGGGCACCCGGCGTCCAGACCATCATCCGGTCCTTGATCTTCCGCTCCTCTTGGCCGGAACCGAGCGGAATGTAGACGTGCGGTTGCAGCGTTCGGGTGACCACATCGCCGGCGCGTTGCGCGGTCACCGCCGCCGCCTTGGGATCCTCGGCCTGGGTGGTGAAACCCGAGCGGGGATAGACCGCGCCCCAGGTGTTCAGCGGAAACTGTCCGATCTCGCGCATCCCCGGAATCCAGGACTGCGGATAGATCACCTCCGGGATGCTCCAGCGCCAGGCGATGGCATCCAGGGCGGAGAGAAAATAGGGCTGGAACGAGTTGGCCTGGGAAGGGCACACATAGCCGCTGCCCAAAGTGCCGGCGAGCGACGCGAGCGGAAACCCGATGGCGTCCACCTCCTTGAAAATCAGATCGGTATGGTTCGGCTGCTCCCGGTCGGGCCGACCGGGCACGCCGTCGGTGGCGATGCCGCCGCCGAACAGGTCGGGCAGGGGGCCGCCCAAGGCGGATAGGACCGCCGCCCCGCCGCCGGTTTCGACACCGGCCAGGAGGCTCCGCATTTCCAGCCAGGGATTGCCGGCGAGGCCGTTGTAGCTGCTGACCACCAGATCCGGGTTGTAATGGCCGACCTTGACCGAGGTGCGGACCTTGCAGCCGAAGGGCGTGCAGACCAGCCACAAACAGACCCCCACGGGACGATAGCCGATGCACGAGGGGCTCAGGGCACTCGCGGTGATGGTCGCCGTGTCGATGGTCTCGGCCGGAAGCGCGGATGCATGGACGGCCACCAGGCAGGCGGCCACCCGCGATAGCGTCATGGCGTTTGCACCTCCTTCCAGCGGTGGTAACGGGCCAGCGCGTCGACGAGGTCGGTGACCCCGTAGAGGACGGCCCTCCCGTCGAAGACCACCGCCGGGTATCGATCGATGCCGTAAGTCATGGCCTGGGTATGGCCTTGATAGGCTTGCAGGAACCGCTGTCGAAGCTCGCCGAACGAAGCGGAAAACCGTTGCCGGACGACCTGCAGTGCTTCCGCTTCGGTGTTCGGAAGACCGCCGCTCAGGGTTTCCTCCAATCCGGCCGGGGCGCCGAGGTCGTGGATCGTCACGCGCGCTCCGCTTCGTTGCCGAATGTCCTCGAGCCCGGTAACGGGAAAACGGCTGTCGGTGAAGACCTCCATCGTTTCCGGTCCATCCGCCCGGAGACTCGTTGCGAGCAGGAACAGAGACAGCGCGAGAAGAACGTTCATGTCGTACCTCTTTTTGCGGCGATCCGTTCTGCGATCATCAGAGCCGCTTCCAGCTCCGAACAGCCATGCTGCTTCATCAACTCGGCGCGCTGGGCCTTCTCGTCCTTTTCGGTCATGGCCAGGGCCAGCGCTATCGGCGGCGGGACGTTGCGGAACAGTGCCGCCAGCTGGTCGGTGAGCACCACCCCCTCGACATACTGGCCGGGCGATTTGCGGGCCGCCAGCAGCAGGGCCTTCTGTTCTTCGCTGAGATCGCGGAAGCGGGCGATCTGGTTGATCTCGTCCTTGGGCATCACCAGGCACAGCCACCATTCCAGCATGGTCAGCATCCTCCGGCTCGCATCCGGGAAGTCCTCGAGATTCTGCGTGGCGATCCAGAACCAGGCGCCGAGCTTGCGCCACATCTTGGTGATCTTGATGACGTATGGGGCGAGGAGGGGATTGGTGGTGATGATATGGCCTTCGTCGGTGATGACGAGGGTCGGCCGGTGATCGTGCTGGGTGCGTTCGACCAGGGCGTTGATGTGGTTCATCAGGCCGACGTAGGCGACGGTGAGCTTGTCCTGGTAATCCTCGCGGGCCAGGATGCCGAGATCGACCAGGGTCACGTCCACCTCCGGCCAGGGCCGGCCGGGCCGGTTGAAGAGATGCGCCTCGATGCTGCCGGGCGAGCAGAACAGGGCCAGCGCGTCCGCCATGTCCTGGGCGCGCTCGGCGCGGCGTTCGGCGAGATCCCGGCGTCCCCGCAGGGCTTTCACGACGTCCTCCGGCAGCACCTGATCGCGGCCGCTCGCCGAGACGTTCTTCGAGGCCTCCAGCATCGCCTCCCGGATCAACAGGCGATCGGCGCGGGTCAGGCGATTGTCCTCGCGGATATCGCCGCCGGTGATCATGATCCGGGCGGAGATTTCCATCTCCCCCAAAATGTCGCGGTCGTCGTCCTCCAACTCGGTTTCTTCATCGTCATTCGAATCCCGCTCGGCAACGAGCGCGAGATCGAGCCGCCGTTTCCGCTTCGGATCGAGCAGCTTCAAGGCATCGGCGAAAGGCGGCAGGCTCACGTCGGCGGAAGGTGAGATCATCACCTGCTTCACGCTGAAGCCCTGGGCCTGGAGATACTGCCCCAAGAGTCCGAAGGAATTCCCCACCTCGACCAGAAAGATGCGCGGCCGGTGCACGGCCAGGACGTGCAGGATCAGATAGCACAGCATGGCCGATTTGCCCGCCCCGGTCGGTCCGACGATGAGGGCATGGGCGTTTTTCTTGCGATCGTGCAGGTTGAGAGGGTCGAAAGTGAGCGGCTCGCCGCCCCGGTTGAAGAACAGCATGCCGGGATGGCCGGTCCCGGTGGAGCGTCCGTACAGCGGCAGCAGGTGGGCGATATGCCGCGAGAACATGAACCGCGACCGCCGGATTTCCCGACGGTCGAACTTGGGATCGTAGGCCATGGGAAGGTTCCGGATATAGCTGTCCAGCGCGCACAGATCCTGCCGTTCGTGGATGGGCCGAATGTTGTTGGCCATCAATAACGAATTGACGCGGTTGACCTTGGCCTGCAGATCGGCCTCGTCATCGCCCCGGACGTAGAAGACGGTCTGAACCGGAAAGATCTTGTTGCCCTTGGCTACCCAAATCTGGGCCTGTTTCGCGTCCTCGCCGGCCAGTTTGGCTTCGGCGTAATCGCCGAAGGCGGCGCGTTCGATGCGCACCAGGTGATTCCGGATTTCGTCCTGGGCCTGGATCGTGATGGTCATCGCCATGACCGTGTGCTCCGGCATGCGGTCGAATACCGAGAACACGTGATCGCCGATCCGCCGTTCCAGACCGATCTGGCCGATGCCGGGAATCTGCGTCAGGCCCTGTACGGTGATGGCCCGATGCGGCAGTCCGTCGAACCACCACAGCCCCCGCTCGGGGTCCGAACTCGGCAGACCCAGCATCAGTTGCTCGGCGAAATCGTAGCCGTACGGGCGCTCCTCGATGGCATCGCCCGGATAAGGCGCCAGTTTCAGCAGCGCCTCGGTATCGCCGTCCGTGGTGGGCGGATGCGGATTGAGCCAGCGGAACAGCCAATAATAGAGATCCGCCCCGCCGCAGCGTCGTGCCGAGATGCCTGCCGATTCCAGGGCGGTCACCAGCCGTCCTGCGACATCGTTCAGTTCCTGTTCCGCAGTCGGATCGCTAAACGGCAGCGGCCCTGGCGGACGCCGCCGGTACAGCACGGCCCGGACCCGGCGTTGCCGGCCCTGCCAGGGACCGCCGGTGACCAATTCGTCCAGGAACAAGCCGCCGGGGCGGGAGATGTCCCGTAGGTGCTCCCGCAGAATGCCGAACCAGGTCTTCGAAAACGCCATCTTCCTGGCATCGTTGCGGGCATAACGCTCGATCTCGTCCACCAATCGATCGAGCCGTGCCTCGTCCTGCACGTACACCTGCAGAATCCAGGGTTCCTGACTCTCTGGAATCGCCCCGGTCAACACCGTTTGCAGCTTGTCGCGGAAATCCTGCAGCCAGGCCTGTGGCCTCGCTTCGGTGCCGGCCGCCCGCAGTTCGAATAGGGCGCCGAGGCTGCAGCCGTCGTCCAACAGGAAGGCCTGGGTTTCAGGATCGTATTCCAGCCAGGGCAGCAGATTGGTGAACGAGGTCGGGCGCTCGTACATCTTCCGAATGCGTGCCACGGTCGGAGGGCCGTCCGTGGCGCGGCGGCCGTAGCGGACGGTTTCCTTGGGTGCTCCCCGAATTTCCGATGTGCTTTTCAGCCAACCGAAGGAAAACAGAGTCATCGGCTCGACCTCACCGCCCCTCGACCTCCCCCGGCAAGGCATATTCCACCGTTTCGTACAGGGGGAAACGGGTGGCATAGCCCGGCACCGGATAGCCCTTGGGGGAAAGATGGGGGAACACGTACATCACCAGGCTGGGATTCGGCAGGCGCGGAAACACCGCCTGGATCTCGGCGTCGGCGTCACGGGTGTAGCCGTCGAGGTTCGAGGGAGTGTCCGCCACGCCGCGCCTGCCCATGTCGATGCGGGCATTGCGGAAACGCTGCCGGGTATGCTCGAAATGGGCGTCGTAGACCTCCTTCATGGTGGGGCCGGTATGCGGCAGGATGGTGTCCTTGCTGCCGGTGGCGCAGCCCGAAAGCAGGCTAATCGAGACCGTTGCGATCGCTATCCGTCTCATGGCTCGTCCGGGCATAATTGAGCTTCCTCCCGCGGGGTTCGAAATCGATGGGTAGTTCGCGGTCCACATGTACGGCGATTTCGGCGCCGGTGCCGACGAAGACCACGTCGAAGGATTGCGCCTGGCGTTCGGCGATCCACCGCGCCACCTCGTCGGCCCCGCCGGAGACGGTCTCACCGATGGCGAACTTGGCGGGATCGCCGGTCACGGCGCTGGTGAAACCGCCGGTGAACGGCGACGTGGTGACGGTCGTCTGCGAACGGGCATAGGCGTTGCCGGCCACTTCGATGCCTCTGGCCAGGATGCGCCCGCCCAGAAAGCCGACGGCATTGGTGATGCGCTGGCCGGTGACGCAGGGAATGCCGCGCCGGTCGGAGATCCAGCCGAGGGGCTTGTCGGCGTTGCCGGTCGTCGCCGGTTGACCCGAAGCTTGAGCGCTCTGCTGAGTCTTTTGCTGCAGGCTCTGGTCGTCGGACGACAGGGTGCGAATCGTGCCGTCGTCGAACACGTAGGTCACGGAATGGATCGCGCCCCGGACGCAGGACAGCGTCCAGTCGCCGATGGCGGTGCCAGTGAAGATCATGCCGTCGACGCCGGGAACCTCGAGACCGTTGGCGGCCAGGTTCTCGCTGCCGACGATGACCTTGAAAGGGTAGGGGTCCTCCACTTGACCCTTGATCGGCACCCGGCCGAGGAGGGCCGTCATGCCGGTCGAGCCCACCAGGGTGGCGTTGCGCGGTACGGTGTAGGCGGGTTCCGGCGGCGGTGGAGTATTCGGCTGGCCCGACGGCCCGCCCCCGAACCCCGCATGGTCGAGAATCGGATTGCCCTCCGTGCCGGCCTCGTGTAGCAGGCTTCCGCCGTCCTGCACGGCGGTTCTGGCCTTGCCCGCCAGGGCACCGACCGACGAGCCGGCCTTCTGCATCAGCGTAGGCCCCAAGGGTTCCACCCAGGCCAGCCCGTCCAGTCCCGCCACATCGTCCAGGCCCAAACCCGGCGGAATATCGCCGCCGGCGGTCGGCGCCGGTGGTGCGGTATGGGTCCCGATCCGGGCGGCCACCGCATCCAGCCGGTTTGACAGCTGGGCGATGGCGGAATCCCGTTCGCCCAGGGCCTCCCGGCGCAGGTCTTCCTTCACCTGATGGCTGACCTGGGCGGCGATTTCGTTGCGCTGTTGCAGCAGATTCTGGTTTTCGCGGCGGAGTTGGTCGGTCTGCGATTTCATGTCGGCCACCTGGGCCGTGAGCGAACGGATCGTGTCCGCCGGCGAATCGGCATCCGGCGCGGGCGGCTTCGGCACTTCGCTGAGGAAGCCCGCCGGGTTCCCGGACTCATGCTTGCGGGAACAGGATTTGACGCCGATGAACAGCACCATGCAGATGGCCAAGGCCCCCAACAGCGGCAACAACTTGTTAGCGCCCATCCAGCGCCTCCTCGAACGGCCGGTCGGAGATCAGATAGGCGGCGGTCGTATCCTTTTCATCGCCCCGGGGAAAGAGTCGGGCGTGCTGGAAGGCGCAGGTCAGCCAGGCGCCGCGCAGATTTCGGGGATCGAGCATCAGGTCATCGAAGGTTTTGTTGCGCAGCTTCACGGCGGTGACATAGAGCGCCCCCGAACGCCAGGCGATTACCGGCGTCGCTTCCACCGCTCCGCCGCGGATCAGCTGGGACGTGGCCGACTGGACGACCGGCAAGCGGTAGACGCCTTCCGGCACCCGCAGCAGGCGTTCCGGGGCATAGAGATGTTGAGCCGCCATCCGGGTCAGGGTGACGTAGTCCTGCTGGGGCGGGCGTTTGACCTGCGATTCGCCTGATAGCCCGGAATGGGCCGCCCCTATCGCCGCCGTGCCGTCGCCCGTCTTCCGCGTGTTCTCGGGCAGCGTGACTTCGACCGGCGCGGCCGCACCGGTCTGTTCCGATGCGGACAGGTCCACCAGATAGGTATTGCCCGAGCCGATGGCCTGCACCTGGATTCGATGCACCGGGAACGCTTTGTAGGCGGTCCAGTAGGCCGTGCCGTCGACGATCTGAGTGCGGAGCACGTCCTTGCCGAGATCGGAGGGGAATCCGACGCGGACCGGCACGGAAAACGAAACCATCCGCTCACGATTCACCGGCAAAGCGATGGAGAGAGGCATCTTGTTCCAGATCAGGCGTTCCGGTCCTGGCGAGTTCAAATCCACAGGTCCCGGTAGAGCCGGTTGGGTCAACGCCGGCTGGGCGACGGCGGGCGCCTGGGCCGGATCATCGGCGAAAGCAAGTCCCGCCACGACCATGCACATCACGATGGGCAGCTCAACTCTCATCCCCGTTGCTCCTGAGCCGGTTGACCGGGCTTCTCGGGTTCGAGGCGCTGCGGTCCCGGCGGGTCATAGCCGTCGAGCGCGAGCCCCCAGGGATTGGTTTCCGGGTTTACGTCGTAGCGGATCACCCGGAGCGGATACCGGACGGAGACGCTCTTTACGGACATGCCGCGGACGTGCTCGTCGATGTGGAGATCCAGCATGATCGTCCAGGCGCCGTTGCCGTGGATCGTGACGAGGCTTTCCTCATAGCCATGGCCCGGCACGTCCTGCACCGCGCGGATGCGGTCGGACAGTTCGCCGCGCTTGGCGCGCTGCTCCAGATCAGCCTTGAGTTCGTCGATGAAACGGGGCGTCAGATAAGCCGCCATGCGGTAGATGGCGACCCCGTAGTCCTTGTCGCCGCTGTCGGGCCAGTAATTGATCTGCTGAAAGATATAGCGGGCGAAGGCGTAGACGTTCTGAGGTTCCGGCGTCTCCGTCTTGAGCACCGCCCCGGAACGGAGGTCCGGCGGCAGATGCAGGCGCACATCCTTCTTGGCCTCCTCCCAGCCGTGCCAGAGCGCCAGAATGATGAGCAGCAAGGCGCCCGACAAGCCACGCAGGGTGGCGATATGGGCCTTGAGGTTCTCGTTCTCGCTGCGGTAGCGGAAGCCCATGCCGGCTTACCTCCTGCCATCCCGTCCCAGGCTCAATTGGCCCCGGTGGCGGAACAGCCCGCAGGACGACAAGCCCAGCCGATGCAGCGCGATGCGCAGCTTCTGCTGGAAATAGAAATCGGGACGCCCGCGCTTCAGCCGCTGGAACACCGTGGCGCCCAGCGTCACCGCGCCGATCACCACGATCAGCGCCCCGCCAAGGCCGATGGCGACGTTGCCGAACAGGAAACCGACCACCAGACCCGTCGGAAAGCAGATGACTCCCGCCACCTTGATGGCGACAGACAGCTCCGAGTCGGAATAGCCCCGGAAGATCACCGGCTCGTGGTTGAGCCGGTCCGCGAGCATGTCGTCGTCCTCCATGATCAGATGACGTTGGCGGCCTGGCCCAAGAGATACGACACGAACAGAAACACCGCCGCGCCGGCAACGTTGGACAAGCCGATTTCGCCCCATTCCTTGCGGCCGTTCCGAACCTGATTCAGGTCGGCGAGCGCCATCCAGCCGAGCCAAAGGAACCCGGCTACGGCGAGAAACAGCCCGATGATGATGCCGCCGTCCTTGATATAGCCCTTGATGAGACCCAGCCAGTCCGAGGCCGCCGGAGCCGTGCTCGGCGCAACCGGCGCGGGCAGGGCCGCCAGCGCCTGGCCGGCGGCCACGGCATACACCAGGCCGACCGTTGCAAGACTTCGAAGCAGATGACGTTTGTTGGGATGCATGTGCTCACACTCCATTTGATCGAAGAGAGGCCAAACGGCGATTACCGGATCAGGAAGATCAGCAGCAGACTGAGTACCGCCGCCCGCATCAGGCCCCATTGCAGGTCCATCAAGCCAAGGCTCCCGTCCCGCCAATCGCGCCACAGCGCCAAAGCGGTCCAGGCCAGCCAGAGCAGGACACCCACGGCGGCGACCGAGACCACGGTCGTTTGCAGCGTCGCGGCGTCGACTCCGGAACCCTGAACGAAGACGGCGGATGAAGCGGCGTCGATCGCCATCAGCCGGATTTAACGGCGGTAATCGCCCTTGAGCGGGGGAAACGATCTCGGTTCGGAGCGGGGCGTCTCGATGTGCTCCCGGATGCCGAGCTTGATGTACTCAAGATCCTGTTTGAGCCAGGGATAATGGAATTTGACGCGGGCATCCGGGTTGGCTTGCTCTTCGGCTTTGGCGATCAGCGGCTTCAGCGCGTCGATCTCATGGATCACCCGCGCCAGCGCCGCCCGCTCGCCGTCATCATCGGCCAGGGCAACCGTCGCCCAAAGAAGAACCACGCCAAACAGCCCACTCCGCATCGGATCGTCTCCTGTTCCACTCGGAGTGTGAGAGTGCGGCGAATGGGAGATGAATTCAAAGGAAAACCGTTTGTTTGTGCATAGCGGTTTTCGGCGTGGAGGAGAGCGTTGACTTCGGAACAGAAAACGGAATGTGCCGGAGTTGTTGGGGAAGTCTAATCGTCACATTCCTGTTAATGGTCCAAAAGCAATTGTTCAGCGATCGTCAGTGATTGGCGGCAATGTGCCCTAAGCAGGTGGACATACAGGCTAACTTCACCGCCTGAAGTTCGGCCAAACTCGCCCGTCGTTGCGAGACTTCGAACAACAGCTTCGAGCTCATTCCAGATACCGAAGCCGGCGGCCGCTTCGGTAGCGATTTTCACGAAAGCTGTCATTCGCCGACACGTTCATATCCAATGGAATGGACTCTTGGCAGTTGGATTTGCCAGTGTGAACTTCGTCGCAGTTTGGCCACCCCAACCTGGCCATTGCGACCGCCAATGAGCCGGTGCCGGCACTATGGAGATTTCTCCACATTAGGGAATCCCCGCTGCCGCTATCCGTCTCACACCGCCCTTTCTCCGCCCGAAGAGCAGGCCTTCGACTGGGACCAAACCGAAGGTGATGCTCGGAGGACGAACCGTTCTTCGAACCGCCGCCGGGGGGCTGTTCGACCAAACCGTTAGCTGGTAACCGGTTCGCTTCCGAAACCCCACACCGATTCGCCCGTCGAGCCAGGCCGAGATCCCCTTGCACTGACGCCTGTCCCAACCGACCCCAAGGTCGCATCACGAGCCGCTCGACGACTCGCTTTACCCGTCCAACGTCCGAAATGGCCTCTCAGGCTCCCTCTCTGATCGATTGGGCAAGTTGACAAGCCCCAAACCACGGGTACATCTTCACCCCGCAATGGGCGGCAGCGCCTGTTGAATTTCCTATCCATATCCTTGTTCCTTGGGTTTTCCATGGATGCTATTTATGCTTTTGCCGAAAATTCGCATCTGGACTCTCGGAACGCAACACGGTGCAAGCTTCCATAAGTCGGGGCTTTGGAACTCGGAGGAGGGGCGATCTTGGAAAGTGGGTGTGTCACATTGCTAAAAAACAATATAAAATACATACACTTGGGGTTATTGATTCGTTCATGTAGGATGGTTGTAGCTACCCCTGATATGTAGGCGAACTGTAGGCTAGCCGGGCGGCAAAGGAATAGTTATGGGTACGACTTTCACAATTGATTCCGAGTTCAGTGCACATTTTCGGCGGCTGCATCAGGTCTTTATGTACATTACAGACCGCTGTAATCTCGAGTGTGAGCAGTGTATCTACAAGCCCAGCATCTCCCATTTCATCAATGAGGAGATTGGTCTTGAAGATGCACTTGGTTTACTGAATTCATTCCGCCACCTTGGAGCGGGTAAGGTTACGTTTCTGGGAGGCGAGCCGACCCTGTACGGGCACAGGCACGGCGGAAAGCCACTACTTGATCTGCTGGAGGGGACCCGCGCACTCGGTTACGAGTATGTGCGGCTCGACACCAATGGGCAACGTATCTCCCATCTCCTCGACGAGCATGGATTCAGCAGCGTCGACGAACTCGCCTTTAGCCTTGACGGCTTTTCGGCGGAAACGAACGATCCACTCCGAGGCCAGGGCACATTTGTCCGTGCTGTCGATGCCATCCGCAAGGCAATTCGGCTCGGCTATTTCGTGACGATCACGTGTTGCGTACAGAAAGTGCTATTAGAGCGGGATCAAAACGGAACCCTGCTCCTCGAACGAATGATCCGGTTCGCTGAAGCCCTAGGCGTCCGCCAAATCAACTTTCATGACCTTTTCAAGGTCGGAATCCCAATGGACACCTGGACGGGGAACTTCGCCCCGCAACCGGCTGATTGGATACCAGTGTACGAAGAACTGTCTACGAAAGTGAGATCGGGCCACTTTTCGATTTCTGTGCGGTTACCTCAATGCTTTGTTTCTCGCGCGGAATTCGCGCGAAACCCAGATTATTACAGCTATTGCCCAGTGAAGCTTGGCGAACGCGTTATGGTGCATCCGAATGGCACGATCCGAATCTGCTCGAACCTGATTTGCACCGCCTACGGCGTAGCTACTTGGGGTGAGGGTCGGATTAGCTGGGAACGATCAAATGCCAACGAACTCGCGAAGCACGACATGGAAAGAATGACGCCGTGCACGAATCGAAGCCGGCACAAAAAATATGGCGACCTTGTTCCCCTCTGCTTCTCGTTCAAACCCGGGCAGAACGAATACGTATGGACGAACCGCCTTGAGTGGGAGGCGAATTCTGTGGTGTCTCAATCGGTAGCTTCATCGTCATGAAAGACAAATCACAGAAAGACCTACTCATCGATACGCTTGTCCAGGCAGGTGTTCCGCTCTCCGATGCGGGTAAAGTTGAGATTATCGATTGTGCTCCCGACAATCCGACGGAAAACAGTCGGGTTCACGCAAAGACAAATGCAACCATCTTCGAGCTTCTACAAAAAAATGAGCTTGGTAAATGCGTTCATGTGACCGGCGGCGCGCGCGCATTGACAGATCCATATCATCGACAAATGTGTGAGGCGATGCGCAGTAAACATATAGAGCCTTTTCAAGTTCTTTGCTACAAGCCAAACAATGTTAAAGAAGAGTCCTGGGGCCTCGTAGATTGGAATCTACGCCGTTGGGTCAAAAAAGGTTTCTCAGATTGGCGCCAAAAGCTTCTAACCCTCAATATGATTGGAACTCAGAGTGTGGACCTAAAGAGTTACGATGAGAGAAATAAGATCCAGTATTCTGTTTTTGGAAATCGCTATGTCCAGGTACAGGGGGAGCATGAGGACTCCGCACTAGCAAAGTATGTATGGCTAATCAAATCTGACAACGTGAACAGCTGGTTAACTGAATTTGCGGAGAAAGATTTGCAGAATGCGGCTGAGATAGACGAGCGTTGCTTTAAAGATTTTGTGTCTGCTCTCTTCACAAACACTGCTCGAATCATGTTGTATAAAATTATGGAAGGGAAGGTCTCGACTCGCGATCAATTGCTTGCGGATGAGAATATTTCATTTATCGACCCTGACGCCTCCGGAAAATTGGCTGCGCTTCAAGTGATGGGCTTTGTGAACGAAGATGCAATCGGCCACCTAGCCATTACCTCGGACGGGCGCTCTTTTCTTCGAGAACAAGAATAAGTAGTGAAGGCGACTGATGCATAATCGCTGGTGCGAACAGATCGACAATTATTTTAATACTTGTCGTATCCCAGAGACTCCTTTAAGCGGCGTGACTGTGCGCGTGAGGCGCTCTAGCCGCCAACAACCTATCTGCGATGTCGGCCACGCGATGGAAACTGCCCTCAAGAAGTATGGTGCCAATATCAAGATCATTGAGGACTTGAACTCGGACTTAGCATGCGAACACGGAAAAGTACGTTTGGCCGGTATCGATGCGTTCATTATGCTTGCTACAACGACAGGCGTTTCAGCTGAGGCGTTAGAACTCGCACATTTAAAAGATGAAGGAGAGCCTCCATTAAGGGATAGGCTCTATGTTGCGATGCCGAAGGAATACAGTGATGGATTTATTCGGAAGCGGCTCGACTATCACAGAGTTAATCTGGATTTGTATGAAGATAGTGATCTGACAGGCGGGGTCGTGTGCCGGAGAGCTATCAGTAAACTGGTGGAACAGAAGCGGGAAAGAGACGCGATAATGAAAGCGAAAGCCAACGAGTACAAGCCCAAGATCGGAATCGTTACAGCCCTTCCGATTGAATACGAAGCTATGGTTTCGCTTCTCCAGAATCCTCGCGATCATCGCTTCATGTCAACCCCGGGTAGTCTCCATGAGTATAGGCATGGAACTCTACCTGCTTACAACGGCGGAGAGCATGCCGTTGTGGTTGCTCGGTCTGGGGTTGGCAATAATTTTGCGGCAGCTATGGCTCAACAACTTATCGGTGACTACATCACGTTGGACGTAGTCTTTATGGTTGGAATAGCTGGAGGCATCCCGTACGTGAAGGACGGCGATCCTGACATACGATTCGGGGATGTAGTTATGTCTGGGCGAATGGGTGTCATCCAATACGACATGGTCAAAGATACGCTCAAGGGCCAAGAGCCTAACCACCCGCCGCGCGCGCCGGCAGAGGCATGGCTTCGCAGAGCAACGAGTTTCATTAACGCTGACAGCGAGATGGATGATTTCAATGCCCGATTGGAGCGCATCACAGCCGACCCGAAATTCAAGCGACCACCGAGCGAAACAGACAAGCTAGTCGATGACTCTGATCCGCAAAATCCAAAAGAGATTGAGCGACCACTCAGGACCAAAAGCGGGTCATTAGCTTTCGAGGGGGCAGTTGGAAGCGCCAACCGAGTTGTGAAAAGCCATTGCGTCCGTGAAGAGCTTAGAGAAAAGCACAAGTTGCTCGCTGTAGAGATGGAAGGATCGGGCGTCGCAGATGCAGCCATGGCGAATGGCACGTCCTTCTTCGTTATTCGCGGCATCTGTGACTATGCGAATGATGGTAAGAACAAAGTATGGCAACCGTTCGCTGCAATGTCTGCGGCAGTATTTGCCGCTACCTTAATCAAAAGCATGCCGCTTACCAGCTCAAAATAAACTGGAGTCACTACTAGTACGAAATGCCGAATGAAGCTCGTTTCATGGAATGTGAATGGTCTTCGGTCACTCGTTCGGCGCGACTTTGAGGCGTGGCTTGCGGCGACCAACTACGACGTGGTTTGCCTGCAAGAGGTGAAGGTCAAGGAAGATCTTCTGACCACCCATTGGTTCGAGAATTACAAGGCCTTCTGGAACGCGTCGCGTCGGCCAGGAATCAGCGGCGTCGCGACATTGGTACGCGAGAATCTTGCGGTGGCGAGTATTCGCCAGGGCATTGGCGATCCAGCATTGGATGCGGAGGGCCGCGTTTTAACCATTGATGTGGCCGGAGTGCGCGTGGTCAACCTCTACGCTCCCCATAGCCATCGCAAACTCATTCGCCTGGATGCGAAGGTCTCATTTCTTGCGACGCTAAAGCGCTTTATTGAGCAGGCGCGGATTGATGGTCTCCCCTTAGTCCTTGTCGGGGACTTCAATATTGCCCACCAAGAGATCGATTTGGCCAACCCAAGGGCGAACCAGCGTAATGCAGGCTTCCTTCCCGTAGAGCGGGAATGGATTACTGGCCTCCTTGCCTCCGGCTTCGTGGACGCGTTTAGGCATTTTGAACAAGGAAGTGGTCACTATACTTGGTGGAGCATGCGGGAGGGCGTTAGGGCGCGGAATGTAGGATGGCGGCTCGACTATGCTTTCGTCGAAGATCGCCTCATCCCATCTCTTGTCGCGTGCCGTCATTTGCCTGATCGGACTGGGTCGGATCACTGTCCAGTTGTGCTTGAGCTTCGAGAGGTGGCGCCGGAAATTTGAACAGGCCGATAAGTGGCTAGACTGCTCCCTGACGGCGTGGGCAACGCCGATGACTTGGAGCACACCTTGAGCAGACGACCCCGCCGGAACCCCTCGCCGACGTTCAAGGCCAAAGTGACCCTGGCCGTCCTCCGGGCCGATAAGACGCAGGCCAAGTTAGCCCATCAGTCCCAAGGTAAGACACGGGTTCGCTGGTCCATTCCTCTTTCAGGGAAGGTGGGTGATGACCGGAACCCGGAAGTTTCGCGGGTACATTACCTTTCACACCAATGTCCGCAAACTCCTTAAACTTGCCCTTCTACTCGACAAGGTCATCGTCAGCTCGGGCCGATCTTGAGCCGGTCATAACGCCAGCCTTGAGCTTCGGCTTTTCGTTGAAACAATTAAGACTACGTTCGGGTCGGATGAAACGTGTGTCAGAGATATTTTTTGAACGTCGCCGAACTCATCGCCAATACCAACGCGAATAGAACCGCGAACGGGACGATGACGGCATTAGGGTGAACCGTCGTGGGCCAGGCGAGATAAATGATCCAGGGCAGCGCCAGAGACGGACCGATTCCGCGCTTTGCTAGATGATAGACCTGCCCGTGCTCCCGCCCGCCGCCCCAGCGGCGAAGGTCGCGCTGGACCATGCCGTCGACGAGTCCGGCCAGCCCCAGCAATCCGAAGATCGGCAAGGCCAGAATCAGCACCGCCACACGGACGGCGTAGACCTGGGTGGCGATCATCGCGGCGTAAAGGTAACGCTTCGCGCCGTGAACGAAGTTGGATCGCTGTTGCTGAAACAACGATTCTTGGGCCGGTGGATTTTTCACGTCGGCCCGGTTCATCCAGGCTTCGATTCCGGTCTTTTGATAGAGAGTTTGGTGCAGTTGCCCGGCCACCCGTGCCGCGAATTCGACCGGTTGGTCGACCAATAGACTCTCGATGAAATCCTCCCGCAGATAGCGCAATTCCTCCTCCAGCATGGCCTGGCTGCGCTTGGGTCCTTCCTCGGGCCAGAAGTAGCCGATGCAGACCCACTCGAAGAGGATGTTTCCGATCAGCCCCAGGACCAGCCAGAACGCGAAGCCTAATAGCCCAATCAGCAACCGTCCCCCAGGCCCCGGCCGCTTTACAGTCGCTGGCCCCGGACGGGATTCAGCCATTCCGGTTGCCCTCGCGCCACCAGTGTTCGGCCGTGGTGTATTTGCGGGCCATGGCCTCGGCGATCTGTGCCAGGTTTTCGGGGATGTGGGGATCGTGAGAGGCATCCGGCAGAGGCATGCGGATCTTCCACAGATGTCCGCCTTCCAGCAGGGCGAAGGCCTGACCCTTGGGCAGGGCCATCACATCGGGCGGGGTGATCATCGACGTTTCCGTGACCGTGATGCGGTCCTCGTTGCGACTGGTGAAGTCGACCTCCAGGGTCGGGTCCGAAGCATCGGTGACGCCAGAGACCAGCATCTTCGAATGCACCTCGACCGAATCCACCTGGCTGGTCAGCATCTCCGCGGTGGCCAGTTCCTTTACCCGCAGCATGATGAGCGTGTTGAAGTTGCCGGCGATCTGTCCGGCCTTGGCGTGATTGCCGATGCGCGCCTCGATGTCGGACCAGGTCTGGGTGTAGGCTGTCACCTGAAAGCCCGCCCCGCCGGCCTTGTTGACCAGGGGAACGAATTCGTCGCCGATGAGTTCGTTGAATTCGTCCGCATGGAGGGAAATGACCGGCAGCGTCGCCGGTCGGCCGCCATCCGGCAGTCCCGCTTCGACGCCGTGCTTGTAGATATGCCCGGCCACCGAGACGAGATCGGCGAACATGGCGTTACCCACCGCCGAGGACACGGCCAGGTCGCTCAGGGCATCGAGCCCCACGTAGACGATGCCCTTCCGCCGGATGACCTGCATCCAGTCGAAGATCGGGCGCGGGTCACGGGTGTCCTCGTAATCCGGCGCCAGGAGTTCCGCTACCTTGCCGGAGATGAGCTTCTCCATCAGCGGCAGGAGCGAAGCGACCAGCTTGTCGAAATATTTCTTGTCGTACTCGAAGGCGGACCGGAGGCCGTCCGCCACGGCATCGTACAGCCCGTTCTCCTTGGCGTACTGCACCAGGGCGATGACTTCATGGGAGCGTCCCTTGAGTTCGAACGGCAGGTTCTTGTCGTTGACGTTGGCCGCCCGTTCCATCACCTCGCGCTCCCAGCCCTTCGGTGCCGCCTCGGCTAGCCAATGGCGGTAATATTCCACCAGCAGGGGTTCGATATTGTTGATGTAGCGGGTGATCTGGCGGTAATCCGGCCGCCGGCCCAGGGCCACCACGGCGCGGCCGATGATGTTGGTGAAGCGCCAGGCGAACTCGCGGAAGGCCGCCGAGTTGCCCTGGCTCGGCAGGGGATTGGTGGTGCGCGTGGCGATCTCGGTGATGCGCGAGAAATGGCCGACCGGGTTGTAACGGGAGGAAATCTCGGGATACCCCAGGTGGAACAGATGCAAGGCGCTCTGCCGGCCCGCCCGATGCGCCTCGGCGACGATGCGCTTCATCAGATCGGCATCGCCCTTGGGATCGAACACGATCACCACATCGCCCCGTCGAATGTCCTGGGTGATGAGGATTTCCGCGAGACGGGTCTTGCCGACGCGGGTGGTCCCCAACACCAGGGTATGCCCGACCCGTTCGGCCAACGGCATCCAGACTTCCGTCTCGTCCGGCTCGACCGCATGCAGGGCGATCTTGCCCCCGACGGGCGGCAGCGGCGGAACCGGATTCCACCGGGCGTCCTTCGCCAACCACTGAGCGACGTGCCGCAACACAAAAGTCTTCTCCCAAGCCACTTCCATCCGCCGTGCCCAGCGATAGACCGGACCCGGTTCGACGTATTTCCGTGCCCAGGGCCGCTGGGTGTCCCGCAAGCGCTGAGTATGCTGCTGTCGCCAGCGAAACCCCTTGCCCAGGAACAGCTTCGTGTCGCTGACCGGAATCTTGTCCGCCGTGAGCCGGTACCTCGGCAAGCGTCTCAGGTTGCGCTGATAGCGGATGACATACCAGGCTTCGCGGGCACGCTTGAAGGCCAGGAGGAACAACAGGACGGCCAATCCGTAACCCAGCTTCGGCGCCATCATCAGAAACCCCGGCGCGAACACTGCCACCAGCCCCACGCCTCCGGCGGTCACCGCCGACCACAGTTCGATCGGCGGCCGGAGCAGCGCCTCGATGGGATAGCGGTGGTGCCTCACTGCTCGATGCGGGTGGACGAGATCAGCACCGGATAATGCAAAAGGTTCAGGTGCCGGGCCAGTTCCGAACCCGAGGCCGGGAGGATCTTAAGATCGCCGGCGAGGGTGCGGATGCGCTCGAGATCCGCAGCGCTGTCAGCCTGGATCAGCATCCCGACCGCCTGGAGTTTCCGCAAGCGATCCCGATACTGCGCCAGCCAGCGTTTCGAAAAATCGTCCGAGCCGATCAGGAACAGCGGACGGCTCAGATACGGCAGGCTGACCATCGTCGGCGCGACTTCGCCCGGCGTCATTTCCGGCGTCCGGATGGGGAGCACTTGGCTAAAGAGTTCGGCAGGGGAGGGTAAGGATGCGGGTGTCTCATTGGGGTGGATGGATTCCGGTCGGTCCAGGTAATCCGTGATCGGTCGGGTCCGGCCACTGTCGTAGATGACGGCGAGTTCGGCGTGAGCCGGGGCCGCCGCCAGAATCAGTCCGATGAGGAGCAACCGCCGAAACCGGCCCCGATTCATGACGCTTCCTCGCCGAGAGTCGCCAGATGCTTCCCGACCCGTTGGCGATACTGTTCCGCCCGGCGCAGGCGCTGAGGTGTCCGACCGGGGGCATGATACCGGCCGATCGCCTCATGCCAGTTGCCCGTTCGCCGGTATTCCTCCAGGAGAATACGGGAGCCGACACGGATGTTGTGGTAGGGCTCCAGCGCCTCCCAGGGTGTGCCGAGACGGTGTTGATGGTGGTGCCAGTTCACTTGCATCAGGCCGACATCGATGAGGGTGATCCCTTCTTCCAGGTAGCGGATCAGCGCGGCATGAGCCTCTGCGCGAGTAGCGAACCGTTCCGACCGGCCGCGGACATTGAGTGTCCAGGGCCATGGACGGAGCCGACCCGGCGCGACCGTGTGACCGCTCTCGGTCAGGGCAATGGCGTACAGGACATCCGCTGGCACGCCGTTGGCCTCGGCGACGGCCGCATAGCCCCAAGGCACCGTCCCGGCGGAATCGGCCGAGACGCCCCGGCAACACAGAAGAACCGCCAGACTGATGTTACGGACCATTCCAGTCCTCATGGCCTTCGGCCTTATCGACGAGCACGCGCCGCAACTTAGGGTTCTGTTTCAACGCCATGATCACGCCTGATCAGAAAAGTTGATAGGATTCGAGCGAGACCAGGGATTGCCCGCGCAGCCGGACGATCTTGGGTGCCGTCGCGGTCACGCCGGCCACCCGGGTCAGCTCGCCGTGATGACGATTGAAGGTGATACGGCCCTTGCGGATGCGTGCGGCATCGAAACCCTGCCGGCCGATCCAATCCCGGATGGCCACATCGTTCGGCGTATCGACGAAATAGATGTCGAGCTGAACCTCGACCTTCGCCGTCGCCTGCTTGACCGCGTCGAGCGCCGATCGGCAGGCTGCGCAATCGTCCAGGCGGGTGAAGAAGAGAAGGCGATCCCCGGTCTGGAGAGGGGATTCATGACGGATGGTTTTGAGCGCATCGACCTTGGACGTGTCGATCACAGTTCCGGCCGGGTTCAACTGCACCCAGGCTTCATCGTAGGCCCGTTGGAAGGCGAGGATACGTTCGGCGTCCTCCTTCATCATCTGCGCCCAGCGGCGGGCATACTCGCGTCGCTCCGCTTCGTCACGGGCGTGAATGCCGAGTACTTCGATGGGCGAAAGCGTCCCCGGACTGACGCTGCCGCGAATACCCCGCATCAGGGTTTCGTAGCGCCGCCATTCGGTTTCGCTCAGCCCCCACTGCTCCCGGCTGAAGCGGCCTTGGCTGGAAAGCAGGTCGTTCGGCTGCGCTTGGATGTGTTGTGCCGTCACGGATCGGGTCAAGGTCTCGCTGGTCTCGACCGACGAGGCTGCCAGCGGCACCGAAAATAGACCAATGACACAGGCACGCCTTATCGCCATGCCGCATCCATTACCCGGCGATGGCCCTGACGATGCAATAACGTGACCGTCTGACCCTCGGCGCTCTCGATGGTCCAATCGCCGTAAGTCTCGCCTGGCTTGAGCTCGGATCGACCGTTTTCGGTCCGAATGACGACGCGCTGCTCATCGCCCCACCGGTCGACCGACTCGACCGAAAAAGGTGGCGGCGACGGAGCCTCGGGCTCACGCCACCGCCGAGAGCGCCCGGCAGGAGGTATACGTTGAGCTTTGATGACAGGCCGATCGGCCGTTTTGGCTCGCTCGGTGAACTGGTTGAATTGTTGCTGCAGGTTCTCCACATGGGCTTGCTGCTGGCGCAACGTGTTCTGCATTCGATCCAGCACGTTCTGCTGGGTTTTCATTTTGAGTTCCAATTCGTCGAACCGATACGGATCGACCGACGGGGTATCCGGTGCGTTGGGATGTTCTTCGGCCTGAGTGGACGGGGCGACCGGAGTTTCGGGAGACTCATGAGCCGTGTCGGCCTGGGCCAAGCTGTCATTGGCGTCTGTCTGTGGGGACGGTGGCAGCGGTGCTGGATCCGGTGTGACCTGTGTTACTTGGGCCGGTTTCTCCCGAGTTTCGGCTTCGAGCGCCGGGCTGGTGGGGTCCTCGGGTTTCTGGCCGCAGGCGACCGATAGTAATGCCGTCCCGACCAATACGATCCAGGCTGAGATGGGGACCCGGCCTTTCGGGGATGTGTTCATCAGAGACCTCCCGTCTGATAGTTCGGGAGGAGTTTGTAGGTGACGACACGGTTGACCGGATCCACCTGGAGGCGAAAGGCCGGCCCGCCGAGGACCCGCAAGGCGTCCTGCACGGTGAGCGGTCCGAGATGGCGCTGGACATCGGGAACCGTCTGATCCAGCAGCACCTGCGCCTTTGGGCTGTGTTCATCGGGATCGGCTAGCCGGTATCCGGAATGCCGCAACAGATAATCCGCCGCGTCCTTGACCGTAAGAATGTCCCGCGGGAGTCGAACATCGACGACCATCAGGAGCGGATCGATCTGCTCCGCGCTGGGCCTGGCCGTCACCACCGAGTAGCGCCCGGTTTGGACCCGGATCGGATCGAGGGCCTTGACCTGATGGGTGCCGAAAACCACCGGATTCGTTTGGGTGTCGGAACGATTCGCTACCGGTTTTGCAGGCGGCTCGGACGGACGCTTCGTGTGTCCGGCACAGCCGGTCAACATCAGGCTGAGCGCCAGGATCGGAAGCAGTGTGGGGTAGGGAAGTTGTCGCATCGGCGGCCCGCATCTGTGATGTTGCGCCGATGGTGCAAGCATTATCCGGTGGACTCAAACGGAAACCGTTCATCGGTTCGAGAGCGATTGGGCTACAGGCTTTGCCCGTTCCATTCATTGGAGATGGGTACCCTTTCGGATAAGACCCTTTCCATTCAAGTCCCGTCCAGTCTTTTTCCCTTCTTTTCCGGACCCTTTGGCTCTTTACCGTTTGTCTTGTCGAACATCCTATTGGTTAGTAAGGTGTGATCCTATTTTCAAGATTGGTGAATCCCATGCCTATTTCGGTCAGACTCGATCCGGCGTTGGAGGCGCGGCTGGATCAGGAAGTCCGGCGCCTCGGCGTTACCAAGTCGGAATTCGTCAAGGATGCGCTTGAGCGGGTTTTAGGGCTCAAGAGCCCGGCAAGCCTGTTGCAACAGGTCAGACGCGGTGCTCCGATGGGTGATTCCGACGTGTTGGAAAACGTCTCAGCCAAAGTGACGGCCAAGTTGCGTGCGAGGCGTTCGGATTGACGCCGGTCCGCTCATCGCCCTTTTCGCCGTCGACGACACGCATGACCAAAGGTTCGACCGCCTGGTCTCCGACCTCTCGGCGGGCGGGCTCCGGTTGCTCACAACGTAGCCGTACGTGGTAGAAGCCTCCTACCTTCTCGATATCCCCCAGCGCTTCGAAATGCCGCGTTGGATCGAGTTGGGGGGCGTTTAGGATATCCCTTCGAGCCCTTCCATCTCGGTGACATGATTACCTGGATGCAGCGTTTGCGTTCCGAGCTTTTCGCAGGACCGTGACGGTAACAGGATCGATCGGGCGCTCAGCCCTGGGTGCCAGAACCATTGATGCTCTGCTCATAAATCATGCGCGCCGTTTCAAGATTCCGCGGATCGAGGGTGGCGAGGAGGTCCGCATAGACGAGGATCGGTGGCACGGTTTCGGACAGGGTGCCATCGGCTGGAAGATTCCAGAAGGCATCCAATACCTCGATTTCACCTTTAGGATCAGCACGCAGCTTGTTTTCGACCACCAGCTTCGTGAGATTGTGACGAACGTTTTCGGGTCGGAAATACAGAGTGAAGGTGTTGGGCCTCAAATAGCCGGTCAGCTTGTCGGCCGCGACTTCGCCGCCCCATTGGGCTCCGTACCGGATGACATCGACTTGCCGCCACCAGTCCGGAGTCGGAGCATGAAACCGTCTCGGGTTTAACTTCGGACGGAGCTTGATGGGGTAGTTGGTCACCCATTCGTCAATCAAGCGGTTGCGCTCCAGAATGCGTCGCGCGCCCATTCCCTTGCCGCCTATGACGTAACCCCTGTTATTCAGATCTAAAAAAACCTCTCCCACCGTCCCCAGCGCAACGCCGGCCGCTCGATTGATCTCGCGATAAGGTGCATTGACCAACTCGGGACGGCATAGCAGGACGAATATCACTCTAAGGGCAGTTGCAGTACCTGCACGAGGTGGTTCCGCAGTTGTGATATCCATCCCCTCCTTGGCTCGAGGGCGCAGTCCTTTCACGAAGATAAACAGGCCTAGGTCATGGAGATAAGCGTTGCCGTTGGCATCGATGAACTGCACGTCCAGTTCACGGCATTTGTCGGCCATTTCAGCGGTGATCCGCGGGGCCACGAGTAAGCCGGGCTGCTGAAATGAATCGAATCGGTTCCTGACTTGGCCGATCGCGGTAAAGCGATCGATTCGTTTGATTTCAGCCCTATAACGATGGGGCTGACCGGCTACGTCGATTTCCACGGTGGCATCAGCCCTGACTCCCTGTTCCGATAAGGGCTCCGCGGCGATGATTTTCCCAGTCAAGCCAGTGGTTTCCTGCAGCGCGGCTAAGGCACGCTCCAGGAGGGCTTGCTCTTGGTGATGCAGAGATTCTTCTCGATAGCGAAGCGGCATGTTCACATTTAATCATTTGTTCACGTAACGTGAACATTATAAAACAGCGAACACAAGATCAAGCGAAATGTTCACGTAGTGATCGTGATCACGATGCATGAACATGATCACTACGTGAACGTCGCGGGCAATCAGAAGACGGAGTATCTATGAACTGAAAATCGCGTCGGCGCCCGCCTCGATAGAGCCAAGCATGAGTTCAGATAGATTTCCGATAGCCACCGAAGTGCCCTATACGGCCAGAAACAGAGGCTGCTCTCACCGTCTGAAATTCGGCCAA
>NZ_MSCV01000036.1 GCF_002005105.1 Methylocaldum sp. 14B
CCGGCATCCGAGATAAGGGCAATGGACTCGCCCCGCTGCAAGCGTTCGACCAGCCGCAGCGAAGCGACATCCTCGTTATGCTCGTGGAATGCCGCGGTCGGCGTGGAAATCCCGTAGTGGTCCAGAAGCGGCCGGCTATGCCGGGTGTCTTCGCAAGCGATGAGATCGACTTGCTGCAGAACGTCGATGGCGCGGAACGTAATATCCCTTAGATTGCCGATGGGCGTCGCTACTAGGTATAGTATGCCGGGTTCTGTTTGCCTCACTATCAAACTCCTCGCTTTCTCGAACGGAATCCCGCCTATGTCTCTATTGATCCGCCTCTGTCTCGCTCTCCTCATACTGATGGCAGCCGCTTGCGCCCGCGACACCACCAGACGCGGAGCCATGAATGCGCGCGCCGCGCAGGCCGAAAGCCTGCTCCAGAGCGGCGACTATGCAGGAGCGATGAGATTATTTCAGCAGCTCGCGGAAACGTCGGGCGATCCCGATTACTACCGGCTTCGAGCCGCCGATTCGGCTCTCCGGGCGGGCGATGGAAGAACGGCGAAACGGCTGGCCGATGCCGTCGCTCCCGACGAACTGGAGACCGTGGACCGGTACGATTACACGCTTCTGCAAAGCAGGCTGGATCTCAACGTGGGCCGAGCACGGGAGGCCTTGGCCAAGCTCGATAGCCTGCCCTCAGGCCGGCTGGAGCCGTCGCAAAAGGTGCATTATCACACACTGCGCGCCTCGGCTTATAACCAACTGGGCAACATGCTGGAAAGCGCCAGGGAGCGTGTCAGGCTCGGCCAACTTCTCACGCGTCCCGACGCTGTGCAGAAAAATAATGAGGCCATTTATGACGCGCTGAACCGGATTCCCGAAAAAGTCCTGACCGCCATGCAACCTCCCCCGCCCGATATATTGGGCGGCTGGATGAATTTGACCCAGATCGTCAAGTCCACGCCTCCGGCCGGATTGAACACGGAATTGGCCAAGTGGCGGATTCGCTTTCCCGGACATCCCGCCGACGGGGCATTCCTGCAAGGGCTATTGAGCCAGCGTCAAAGCCCGCCTCCGGGCCTGGCTCAAACGGGAACGACACCGCCTACGGCAGCCGCGCCCGGCTCCGGAGCGTTCATTGGCGTAATGCTGCCTCTGTCAGGTTCCTATGCTCCCGCTGCCCAGGCCCTGCGCACGGGCATGCTTGCCGCCTACTATGCGGATACCAATACCGCAAAGCCGCCTTTGCGGTTCGTCGACACCCAGTCGGGAGACATCTATCAGCTCTACCGGAAATTCGCCGATGGAGGCGCGAAAGTGATCGTCGGCCCCTTGATCAAGGACGACGTGGCCGTCTTGGCCAAAGCTGGGGATTTGCCCGTCCCCGTCCTAGGACTCAACCAAACGCCGGAGGTCAGCAATGACCGGGTCTATCAGTTCGGCCTCACCCCGGAGCACGAGGTCGAGCAAGCAGCCGGGAGCGCCTGGTTCGACGGTCGTCAGAGTGCACTGGTGCTGGCGCCGGCGAATCAGTTCGGCCAGCGCATGATCAAGCACTTTGCGGCCTATTGGAACCAGCTCGGGGGGAACATTCGTGCGATCAAGACCTATCCGTATCACGGCGAGGATTTCACCGCCTCGGTAAAAGAACTGATTTCCGCGGCACCTTCTGCCACGCATGCCCAGCTTTCCTTCCCGACCGTTCCGTCGGTCACCAAACAAGGCGCGGATTTCATCTTTCTCATCAGCGACGCCCGCGATGCTCATCTGATTCTGCCTCAAATCGCCTTTCACAATGGCGAGCATCTCCCGGTCTACGCTACCTCTCACGTGTACGGCGGCAGGGCCGACTCGGAAGCCGATCGAGATTTGAACGGACTGATTTTCTGCGACATTCCGTGGTTACTCGATCCGGCCGAAAGTGGTCCACTGTCCCATCAAGCGCTGAGCAAGCAGATTCAACAAACGCCGTCGGATTACGTGAGACTTGTCGCGCTGGGGATCGATGCTTACCGTTTGCTTCCGGAACTCGAACGATTCAAGACAGAACCGCAGTTTCGGTACACCGGCGCGACCGGCACGCTCTCGCTGGGCACCGGCAACCGCATTCAGCGCCAGCTCCATTGCGCCCAATTTGAAGACGGAGTTCCGCAACCACGGGGAATCGCACCGCTTCTGAAACCGGGCGATAGTGCTCCGGGGCTCCGGTAAAGGCGCTGAAATGACCACCCTTGGCCAGGCCAAAGGGCGTATCGCCGAGGAAGAAGCGCTGACTTTTTTGCAGACCCATGGCCTGCGGCTGATAGAGCGCAATTACCGCTGCCGATACGGTGAAATCGATCTGATTATGGAAGACGGGTGCGCCATCGTGTTTGTGGAGGTCCGCTATAGGGGAAGTATCCAGTTCGGCGGTGCACTGGAGAGCGTGGATCGGCGCAAGCAAGCAAAGCTGTTGGCAAGCGCCGCCCACTTTCTTCGGGAAAAGCGGATGGATCGGCCGGCTCGTTTCGATGTGGCGGCGCTGGCCCCCGCAAACGGCGGGCTTGCTGTAAAATGGGTGAAAGATGCTTTTCAGGCGACTTAGAGCCTATCCCAGTAGGCCGTTCGCCCTGAGCTTGTCGAAGGGTTTCTTGAGCCTACTGGGATAGGCTCTTAACCGATTTTAAGGTTTTCGCTACGCAACCTTGATAGCAGGGCATGAATTTACAAGAACGAGTCTTTCGTCAATTCGAGACCAGCGTTGAAGCAAGCCGCGAATCGCTGGCCAGGCTCGGAGAGATCATCGAAATTGCCGGAGTCAGGCTGGCTCAGTGTTTACTCAGCGACGGCAAAATTCTTTGTTGCGGCAACGGCGGATCGGCAGCGCAAGCGCAGCATTTTTCTTCCGAGATGCTGAATCGCTTCGAGCGGGAGCGCCCCGGCCTGCCCGCTATCGCGCTCACTTGCGACACATCGACCTTGACCTCGATTGCCAACGATTATCGGTTCGACGACGTTTTCGCCAAGCAAATCAGAGCCTTGGGCCACAGCAACGATCTTCTCGTCGTCTACACCACCAGCGGCAATTCCTCCAGTATTTTGAGCGCGGTTACTGCCGCCCATGATCGGGACATGTCGGTGCTGGCCCTGAGCGGCCGGGACGGCGGAGCGCTGTCGCCCTTGCTGCTGGAAACCGATATCGAGATCCGCGTACCCTCGGAGACCACGGCCCGAATACAGGAAGTCCACCTGCTGATCACGCACTGCCTGTGCGATTTGATAGACCACCAATTGTTCGGGGACTGATTTCTTGGCTTTACCCAGCGCCTTTTTGAACCGGTTGGCGCAAATTTTCCCACCCGGCTCGCTTTACACGGACCCCGCCGATTGCTGGGCTTACGGCTACGACAACAGCCGCCGTCAAGCTCTGGCGGAAGCGGTCGTTTTCCCGACCAGCCACACCCAGACGGTCGAACTGGCCCGCTTGTGCAACGAGCATCGGGTGCCTTTGACCGCGCGCGGCCGCGGCACCGGCACGACCGGCGCGACAGTGCCTTTACGGGGTGGAGTTGTGGCTTCGTTCGAGCGGATGAACCAGATTGTGGAATTCTCGCCGGGCAACCGCTACATCGTCGTCGAACCGGGCCTGACCAATCAGGCGCTACAGGACTTTCTCAAACCGCACGGCTTCTTCTGGCCGCCCGACCCGACCAGCGCCGCCTTTTGCAGTGTAGGCGGGAATCTCGCCTACAACTCCGCCGGCCCACGCGCGGTGAAATACGGCACTCCCCGCGAAAACACCCTCGCCTTGCGAGCTGTGACCGGTTTGGGGACGGAGATCCGTACCGGCGTCTTCACCACCAAGGGCGTCGTCGGGTACGATCTGACCCGGCTGCTATTGGGCTCGGAGGGAACGCTTGCGCTGATTACCGAGGCGACGCTCAAGCTGACGCCGTTGCCCGAAGCCAAACGCACCATGCGGGCGATCTATGCCGATTTGGACCATGCTACGGAAGCCATCACCCGAATCATGGCTCAACCTGCGGTTCCTTGCGCCCTCGAATTCATCGATGGAAACGCAATCGAACTGATTCGCCGTTACTCTCGCGCCGACTTGCCGGAGCGCGCCGGTGCTTTACTAATGGTCGAAGTGGACGGATTTGCCGAGGGAATGGCGGTACAGATCGAGAGCGTGCGGCGCGCTGCTCAAAACGAGGGGCTTCTGGAGTTTCGCGTTGCGGCGACCGCCGATGAAGTCGAAGCCTTATGGCAAACGCGCAAGGCACTGTCGCCGGCGCTGCGGAAGGTCGCGCCGAAGAAAATCAACGAAGACGTGGTAGTGCCCGTCACCGAGTTGCCTTTGCTGATCGCCGGACTAAACGAGCTGTCGCAGCGGTATGACTTGGCGATCGTCAACTTCGGCCATGCGGGAAACGGGAATATTCACGTCAACCTGCTGTTCGATCCCGCCAAACCCGGCGAAACCGAAAAGGCTCACGAGTGCCTGGGGGAGATTTTTTCGCTGGTGCTACGGCTGCGCGGTACCTTGTCCGGGGAGCACGGCGTCGGCCTCGAAAAGCGGGATTACGTTGACCGGGAAATCGACGCCGGCGCCCTGGAATTGATGCGCGCCGTCAAACGTCAGTTTGATCCGAACGGCATTTTGAATCCCGACAAAACCTTGCCTTTGGCCGACTGACTCGCAGAGCTCAGGCGGTAATCGAGATTCGCATCGACAAATCGGTTGCTCGAACGTTCTTGGTCAGGGCACCGACCGAAATGTAATCCACCCCGGTCTCGGCGATCTGCCGGATGGTATCCAAGGTCACGTTGCCCGATACCTCGAGCTTGGCGCGGCTTGCGGTTTCGGTAACCGCTTCCCGCATCATCGCAATCGTGAAATTATCCAGAAGAATCCGCTCGGCGCCGGCCGCCAAGGCTTGCTGCAATTCATCGAGATTTTCCACTTCGACTTCGATCGGCACGTTAGCGCCCAAGGCTTTCGCGGCGTGCACGGCTTTTTCGATGGACCCGCAAGCCAGGATATGGTTTTCCTTGATCAAAATGCCGTCGTAGAGTCCCATCCGATGGTTATCACAGCCGCCGCAGCGGACGGCGTATTTCTGTGCCTTCCTGAGGCCGGGAATGGTCTTGCGAGTGTCGAGGACCTTCGCCTTGGTGCCGTCCACGGCTTTGGCATAAGCACGCGCCAAGGTCGCGGTGCCCGACAGAGTCTGTAGAAGATTGAGCGCCGAGCGTTCGCCGGTCAGGAGCGCTCGGGCGGGGCCTTGCATCGCGCACAGCTCGGCGCCCGCCTCGACTTGTTCGCCCTCCGTCACCAGCCAGTCGATTTGAACCGAACCGCCGAGCCGGGCGAAAACGGCGGCGAACCAGGCCTGCCCGCACAGCACCATGGACTCGCGGGTGATCACGCGCGCTCTCGCCGTTGCGTGCTTCGGAACAATCGAAGCGGTCAAGTCGCCTGAACCGACATCCTCTTCCAAGAAACGGTCGATTTCGCTTAAATCCAACGGATACATCGTCACTTCCACCGCGTCGCGGTTATCGCCACAAGCCCTCACGCTTCAGCGCTTCGCGCAAGCGCTCGACCCGCCGGCGGTTGACGCCCAAATCCCAATAGCCGACCCGCGACGCGGAGCGAACGTGCATGAGGTGCTCCTCCGGAATAAGCTGGAATTCCACGTCGTCCACGAATCGGAAAAGACGGCTCGTGGCCTCGGCGCGGAGATACCATCGCTCGTTGTCCTCCTCGACAACCCGGGTGCGGGGTTCCGCCCCCAATACGCGCTTCAGGGCCGCCCAAGCTTCGTCAGGCGCTATGTCCACGCGAAAGGGACTCGCGTAATGATCCTGATCCCGAGAGAGACTGGACACACAATTGGGACTATCCGGACAATCTGAAATTCTCGACGAAGCCATGGAACCTCCTCGACTCAGTGCTAACGCCGTCAAGGCGAACAGCACGACCTTAGCGAGCCACGCGCTGCGCATCCGGCAAGCTTCGGCTTGCGGCGACCGTGTCGATCGGTGCCGACATCGGCTTTCGCTTCTTCACATCTGCTGCGTAGAGTTTACGTTCTTCCGCGGACATCGGGACCAATCCCAGCTGAGCAAGATAGCCTTTCTCGCCCCACGCTTTGTCATTCGTAAACTCGGCGAGATATTGTTGCAGCCCCTTCACTTTGCCGACATGATCCGCCTTGAAATAGAGGAACAAGGGTCTGGCGATGGGGTAACGGTTTGCCGCAATGCTCTCGACACTCGGGACGGCTCCGTCGATACGAGCGGCATTTAGCCGATCGGTATTGCCCGCATATTGTTTGTACGACACAAACCCCAACAGCCCGGGGTTCTTGGCCAACATGGCCGCTATCGCATTTCCGCTTTCTTCGATATAGGCGCCATCGCTGCGGGCGGTGAAGCAGACTTCCTTATACTTGGCCTTCTGCGTTTCCTTCCAAGCGGCAATGAAGGGAAAACTCTCGCACCCAGCCTTCGAGACGGCCTCTTCGAACAGTTCACGTATGCCGGAACCGATCGGCGGAGCGACGACTTCGATCTTCGTATCGGGCAGCGACGGATTGATGTCTTTCCAGGTCTTATAGGGATTCGGGACCAGCGTGTCGCAATTCTTGCATTTAGGATCAGGCACCTTTTTTCCTAAAGCCAAAAACAACTCTTTCCGGGTGATATCCAGCGCCGGCACCTTCTTGGAGTGCGCGAGCACTAGGCCGCTATATCCGATCTTTACCTCGACGATGTTCTTTATGCCGGATGCCTGACAGGCTTCGAATTCCGATTTTTTCATCGGCCTCGAAGCATTGACGATATCGGGAGATTCGCCGGTTTCGGGCTCGCAAAACAACTGAATTCCACCGCCGGTACTGTTCGACTCGACCCATGGCCGTTTGATCTTGCCGGACTTGCTGATTCGGTCGGCCACTGCATCGGCAAACGGCCTAACAACATTCGAGCCGTTAATATGCACAAAGCCGCGCATTTCGGCAGCGGATGCAGCCTGCATCATCAGAGGCGCTGCAAACAATGCAGCGAAAAAATTAACACGCTTATTCACAATTTACCTGCGGACGGGTTGCACGAGGAACGAACCAGCACAATAGCCTAGTTCCACGACATTTTAGTATTAAAACGAGCAGAAAAAACCCGCTCCGGGGAGCGGGTTTTTGATTGACGGCGGTTGCTATCAGGCAACCATGCCGCTTGATATTGCGGTGTATTTATTCACCCATAAAGACCAGCTGAACGCGGCGGTTCTGCTCGCGACCGGCTTCCGTGCTGTTGTCGGCGATCGGATAGTCCTCGCCGTAACCTTTCGCATACAGTCGGTTCTTCAAGCCTGCGGACTTCAGGTAATCTGCCACCGATTGAGCACGGCGCTGCGAAAGCTTCAGATTGTACTGAGAGCTTCCTTCGCTGCTGGCGTGTCCCTGGACTTCTATATCGCGCATTTCGTTTGAAGCAACGAGCTGCTCAACAACACCGTCCAGAATGCTTTTCGCGTTCTCGGTGAGCTCGTCCGAGTTATATTTGAAGTTGACGCCCTTAAGCTCGATTCTGATCGGACAGCCTTGGTCGTCGACTTTCGAGTCAGCCATGGTGCCGGGGCACTTGTCGTCGCAATCGTTCACGCCGTCACGGTCAGAGTCGCGGGCAGCACAATCGTCTGCGGGCGCGGGAGTAGGTTCTGCTTCTGCCACGGCTCTCGGTTTCTCGCCGAAGGGAACAACAAAGCCGAGATTGACGACCATGTCGTGGAAATCGTCTTCGTTCCGGTATACGCCGCCATTTCCTTCGTAGACGTAGCGATAACGGACATCGCCGCGGAGCAGGAAGTTGTCGTGCAACTCATAAGTCGCACCGACGCCAGCCTCGCCGATGAACGATGCGCCGCTTCTGCCGGCTGCGCTGGTATTCATGCCACCGGCGCCGATAACCGCATACGGCGAGAACACATCGCGCATGAAGTAATACTGCAGGTCCACGGTGCCGCCGGTAAGATCGCCGTTATAGCCCTTGCCATTCAGGTGTTGCCAAAAACCTCTGACCTCGGCATTGAAATATTCGTTGATGATCTTACCGATTCCCAAGCCAGCGCCCCAATCGTCTTTCGCATTACGGTCGCCGCCCGGATTGAAGTATGTGCCGAACGGGGCGACATACCACCGATCATCCATAAAATGCTCCTCGGCCTGCACTGCTGTCGCCGCGACGCTTGCTATGCCCAAAGCAATTAGAATTTTTTTCAACATATCCATCTCCCTGTAGTTGGAATACCAACAAGATTTGAAAACTTACAACAGGCACAATCTTAGTCGCGGATCAGCCGCGGCGCAACTGAATTGAAGGAAAATGCTCAATTCAATAGTTCGGCCCAACCTCAGGGTTGCCCTGTGCCAATCAATTTCTGTTCCTTTTTTGCAACATCCGGGGTAACCGGGATGTATCCGTAGCGGCTGGCAATTTGCTGACCTTCCGCCGACAGCACAAATCGGACGAAGTCCGCTTGCACACCCGCTAGCGGTCTATTCGGGCTCTTATTGACATATATATGGAGAAACCGCGTCAGCGGGTAAGCACCGCTAACGGCATTGCGCTCGCTCGGCGCAACAAAAGGCATATTCGCGTCTACCGCCAGCGGTACTGGCTTCACGGATACAGTTGTCGAGTCGCCTCGGCCGTAACCGATGGCATTCAAGGATTCACTCACGGCACCGGCGACCGATCCGGAATCGGGCCGCACCTGAACGAATTCACCCAGTGCGCCTCCGCACAGGACTTGCTCGCTAAAATAATCGTACACATCGTCGGCGGATCCGATCGCAAATACCTGTAACGGCCGGGTTCGCCATTCCCCGATCAAGCCCAACGCTCCCCAGGTCGCCAGGTACTGAGCACCTCGACACATCGGCGAACGCGAGAAAACTGAGCCGGCCTGGGCCAGCGTCATGCCTCGGATCGGATTATCCCGGTGTACGAAAATCGTTACCGCATCGAGAGCGACTCGAATCGGGGTTGGCTTGTAACCGAGTTTTCGCGAAAAACCATCGATTGCCTCGCGGTTCAGCCGATAGCCGACGTAAATCGCATCGCCGCGCGCCTCGTCGAATGCGCCCGGTGAAGCGAGCGAGCGGGCCGGGCGCAAGCGAAGCGTAGCCCCGGCATGATCTCGCTGAAACGCGCTGGTCCAATCCCGGATCAGCCTGCCGAGGTCACTCGCCCCGAGCTCGTCGCTGCCGGCATCCCCGCTGATGGTCTCCGCCCCTTCGGATGATCCGTAGACGGCACCGGCGCCTCCAGCCAAAAGCACCGCAGCGAGAAAGAGGTGAATTCCCTGCCGTATCAAACCCGAAAACCGACGGCTCGGCTGCCCACGCGAGCCGAGACGGACGGAACCGGCAACTCGTCTATCCGCTCTGGATATCACATTCTTTGCGCGAGCTTGGCATCGGTGCGGGAGTCGACCCGCACGATTCGATCTTCGGGGAAACTACAGCTGAAGCAACTGCCCCGCCCGAGCGTGCTCGCAATTTTGAGCTCTCCGCCGTGCCGGGACAGCGCATGCTTGACGATAGCCAATCCAAGCCCGGACCCGCCTTTATTCTTACATCCGTCAACGGCAACCCGGTAAAACCGTTCGGTAAGCCGCGGCAGATGGTGTTGCGCGATGCCCGGCCCGGTGTCCTCGACGTCCAGCCTAGCTCCCTTGCCCTCGCAGCGCCAACGCACGGTAACCCGGCCCGTGGCTGGCGTATATTTCACCGCATTGACGATCAGGTTTGAAAACGCGCTGCGCAATTCCTGCTCGGCGCCCAGCAAATGGGCGTCGGTTTCGAGGACCAGCTCGATGGCGGGGTGTTCGTCGGCCAAGAGCTTGACCTCGTCGCAAATGTCTTGCAGCATCGCCGGAACGTTTATCCGCTTTTGCACCGTCTGATGCGCCGCCGACTCCAATCGCGTCAGTGCAAGAAGGCCGTCGACCAAGCTTTCCATCCGGGCCGTCTGTTCCTCCATGCGCTGAAACACTTTCAGATGCGATTCCGGCAGAGATCCATCCACCTGGCCCAAGGTTTCAAGATAACCTTTCAAGACCGTCAGCGGCGTGCGCAGTTCGTGGGACACGTTCGCCACGAAATCGCTGCGCACGCGCTCCATAAATCGCAGTTGAGTCACATCCTGCGCGACCAGAAGGCGCAAATCTTCTCCATAAGGCACGATGCGAATTTCAAGCTGCATGTTTTCGGTGAGGGGCGATGGAATGCTGACCGTAGCACGATAATCGGCAGTCTGGAGGTATTGGCTGAGCTTCGGATGGCGCAGCAGATTGCCGATCTGCTGGCCGATATCGCCACGGCGCAGCCCCAGCAGGCGCTCGGCCGCTTCGTTGAACCAATCGATTTCATCCCGAGGCCCCAGCACCACGGTTGCATCCGGTAATGCCGCCGTCGCCGTGCGGAAACGCTCGAGCATCCGGATGAGCTGCTTTTTGCGACGCTTGTTGCGTCGCCTCAAGCGATAGATGAGGTAATAGATTTCTTCCCAGACGCCGTTGCCCTGAGGCGGCTGGCCGGATCTGCCGCTGCGCAGCCAAACCAGCAGCCGATTTGCATAAAAAAGCTGTCTCGCCAGATAGGCCAGCAGACAAACCCAGAGCACGACGGCGAAACTGTTCAGGACCTTACCGAGGAAAGTGCCAACTAACAGTGTTAAAAAGAGAAAGGAAAATTCTGATCGCCAGGGGCTCGACATGAATCAGGTTTGGTCAGGGGTTGTAAAAAAACCGTCGCGAGCGGTTCGAGTCCGCGCCGACAAATCGGCAGGAATGCCGATTTGCACGGCAGTTGCCGCCCACAGGGTGCCGGACACGGAGGTCCGGCGTGAAAAGCGCAGGCGTACAAAGGGGTACGTTGAGCATCGCAGGTGCGGACTCGAACCGCGCAGTAGGTTTTTCACAAGTTCTCAGAAAAACGGTATCCGAAACCGCGCACCGTCTGGATAACCTCCTCGCGGTCATGTTCGGCCAGGATCTTGCGCAGGCGCCGGATGTGGACATCGACGGTGCGTTCCTCGATGAATGAACTTCGTCCCCAAACCTGGTCGAGCAACTGGCTACGGCTGTAGACCTTGTCGGGATGGGTGAGGAAGAATTCCAATAATCGGTACTCAGTCGGACTCAGAATAACGTGGCTGTCGGCAATGCTAACCCTATGTTCGTCGACATCCAACGCGATCCCGCCAATCTCGATTCTTCCGCCCTTGCCGTACTTGTTGCTACGCCGAAGAACCGCCTTGATCCGCGCTATCAATTCGCGCGGCGAGAACGGCTTGGTGACATAATCGTCGGCCCCGACATCCAACCCCCGGATTTTATCTTCTTCCTCGCCGCGAGCGGTGATCATGATGATGGGAATTTCGCTATATTGTTTGTCTTTCTTGAGACGGCGAGCCCATTCGACGCCGCTCAAGCCGGGCAACATCCAGTCCAATAAAATCAGATCGGGAACCGACTCATTCAAGGCCGATTGCGCCTGGTGGGTATCCGCAACGGCCCTGACGGCGAACTCGGCCTGTTCCAGGACCAAACCAAGCATTTCACGAATCGCATCTTCATCTTCGACAACGAGCACGTTTATCACGGACATTCTCGATACTCACTCCTTCGGATAATCGTTCAATGTACGTTGCAAATGTGACCTTTCCGTGACATGTGTATCGGCAAAGCCACAACTGTCGAATCTCGCCATCATTATCTAATGATGCCTTAATGCTTCGCGTTAACGCCTTCAGCGAAACGGCAGTTCGCTCTTAGTCGAAAAATATCGTTGATCTCCACGCACAGCCGAACTGTTCCAGAATTGGGTAAGGCTGAGCAGCGCCAAGATGAAGAAGCTGATCAACACCCAGGCGGGCATACTGAGCCCGAGCAGCGTCCAATCGACTTTGGCGCAGTCTCCGGTCCCGTTCAGCATCGCCTTGAGGGTCTCGGTCAAGGGAAAATACTGGAACATGTATTCCAATCCCGGACCGCAGGCCGGCACTTCCTCCGGCGGCAAATGCTGCAGCCAGACATGCCGGGCCGAAACCGTTCCGCCCAGCACGGCCATGACGAACCCAAGAATCGCGTAGACCTTGACCCCAGTCCTCTTCGGATTATGCAGAACCGCAACCAGCATCACCAATGCGACGGCGAAAACCATGATGCGCTGGGACACACATAGCGGACAGGGCTCCAGCCCGCCGGAAAATTGGAAATAAAGAGCGGCCGCGAGCAGCCCCATGCAAAACAGAAAACCAACGAGAAAATAGAATCTGGGCTTGAAAACCATGTGAATTCCCGAAAATTAGAAAGCCTTCGACCACGAAGGGCGATTTTGGACGTCCATACGAATGTAGCGGTTGACTCAGTCTTCGAGCCGAAATCCGACCTTCAAGACCACTTGATAATGGGCGATTTTGCCGTTGGCAATCTGACCCCGCGTTTCGACAACTTGGAACCAGTCCAGGTTCTTGACCGTTTTCGATGCTTTTTCTATGGCATTTCGGGTGGCCTCGTCCGTTCCGTGCGGCGAAGTCCCGACGATTTCGATCAGTTTATAGACACGGTCCGTCATAGCCATCACTCCTTCAGGTAAGAAAATAAAGAGACATCACGAGGCGATGTGGCTCGTCTCCGGAAGGGGCGGCCTGTCGGGAACCGAAGAGCCGGATTCGTCCGCGGCGAGTTGCTCGCACCACAAATCATGATGCTGAATCGCCCAGCTCTTGTCGACTCTTCCGCGCACTATGCCTTCGAGTGCTCCTTCCGTCCCGATCGTGCCTATATAGATGTGTCCCAAGGCTCCCGCCATCAGAACCAAAGCGAAAACGACATGAATCAGATGCGACAGTTGCAATAGCCAACGTTCCTGGCCGAAATTGGGAAAATCCAGCAGCAAACCGCTTACGCTCACCACCAGCCCGCCGCTCGCCAAAAGCCAGAACCACATTTTTTCGCCGGCATTCATGCGTCCGGCGGACGGATGACGATCGCCGACCATGCCTCCGAAGGCCCTGAGCCAGTCGATATCGATCCGGCTCGGAAGATTGTCCCTGACCCACGCGACAAACATGAGCAACAAACCGACGATGAACAAGGGGCCGATGAAGTTGTGCAGCAGCTTGGCAATCTCGGCGTAGACGGAAAAGGCCTTATGCCCCACGAGCGGAATCAGCAGCGCTCGACCATAGAGCAAACTCAAACCGGTAATCGCCAGAAAAATGAACAGCAGCGCCGTGTACCAATGCAGAACCCGCTCGGCGAGCGTCCAGCGCACCAGGGTTTCGCCGGATCGGGGCTGGCTGAGCTTTACCTGTCCGCGCCAGAGATAAAACGCTCCGAGCGCGAAAACCACAACTCCCAAGAGAACGCCGCCGTAGCTCGCTATGGGGCCGTTCCGGAGCCGCCGCCAATTCTGGCCGCCGCCCTGGATCAGAACGTTCGTCTCCTGTCCCTTGACCGCGGTGTAGCCCTGAACGCCTTCCCGCACCTGCCGCCAATAGTCGGATCTGGGATTCACCACCGATTCAGCCTTGTGCAGTTCGTGTCTCTCGCCTTCATGGGCTCGCAGCGTTCCGGAGATCGCCAGCAGAACCAGCATGAGCGCGAAAGCCGACAAAATCCGCCAAAACGACGCTTTTTGAACTTGAGTCATCATGCTAACGGTCGCTCTGTACGGTCTTGAAGCGCAATCTCAACTGTTCCCGCCGGTAGCCCGCATCGCCCACATGGCGGTCTTCCTTGCCTTTATATTCATGAGCCCGGTGCAGAGTCACGTCCGGATCTTCGTAACAGCCTTGCAGGATTGGAATGATCAGCAAGAACAGGCCAAGCCGTCTCATGCTGCCTACCCTTCCTTGTAAGCGGTCTCCCAGCCCCAGGGCTTGCCCTGCGGCTGGCGCTGCAAATCCGGATTGTCGTTGCCGGCGCGGCGAACCACCCGTTCGCGGAAGATGTCTGCCACCATGTCGGCGTCGCCCGCGAGCAGCGCCTTGGTGGAACACATTTCGGCGCAGAGGGGAAGCTTGCCCTCGGCTAGACGATTCCGGCCGTATTTCTTGAACTCTTCCTCGGAATGATCCTGTTCCGGACCGCCGGCGCAAAACGTGCACTTGTCCATCTTGCCGCGCGCGCCGAAAGCGCCGTCCTGCGGGTATTGCGGAGCACCGAACGGACAGGCGTAGAAGCAGTAGCCGCAACCGATGCACAGGTCCTTGTCGTGCAGCACGACGCCGTCCTCGGTGGTGTAAAAACAGTCCACCGGACAGACCGCCTGGCAAGGCGCATCGGAACAATGCATGCACGCGACGGAAATGGTTTTCTCTCCAGGCAATCCGTCGTCCAGCGTGATCACCCGCCGACGATTGACGCCCCAAGGGACTTCGTGCTCATTTTTACACGCGGTGACGCAGGCGTTGCATTCGATGCAGCGCTCTTCGTCGCAAAGAAACTTCATTCGGGCCATGGTTCAAATACGTTTGGAACAATTAAATCCGACAGTTCAAATGACCTTGAATCGCCCCTATCCTGGCAATGTGGTTAAGCTGTCAGCCGGCAGGGAATATCGGAATGACAGGCTTAGAATTCGGCCGCCAATAACATCCTGTTCTACTTGAAAACGATTGTAGGGTGAGTTAGGCGCGCTGCCACGAACCATTCCATGACAACGGGACTCTCTGCGCGCCGTAACCCACCGGTTCCGAGGCCTTGCGTGGTGGGTTACGGCGCGCGAAAGCACCACAGGAACTTTACTGGTTCCGTGCGATGCGCGCCTAACCCACCTTACAACACGAATCGGAACATTGTTTTCAGCCATACCCGCAACTTAAAGGCATTGACCTTTTACTTTACCCCTTCAAAACCCGTCCCGTCGGAGTCCTCACGTCCATAGCTCCGCCAACGAAAAAGTGATGGCGTCAAACGGCCGCATCGATACAGGGTCTTCGTCTTTCAGCGTAGCCAGCAGCACCCAAAAGCCCTCGCGCAACTCGAACGCTTCCAGGGTCCGCTCGAGCGGGTCGACCAGCCAGGCATGAGCCACGCCGTAGCGGGCGTACAAAGGCAGCTTGATGGCGCGATCTTTTTTCTCGGTGCCGGGCGAGAGGATTTCGCACACCCAATCGGGCACCACTTCGAAGCGATGGTCTCTCGGAATCTCCGGCATCCGCTCGCGCCGCCAGCCGGCCAGATCGGGCACGGCGACCTCGGTATCTCGGACGAAGTGGACCTCGGGTTCCGGAAGAATCTGCCAACGACCGGAGCCGCTTCGAGTTTTGCAAAAAGGAGGGACGAGTGAGCAGAGCAATCCACCCTTCACCAGATGCTGTGGGCCTGTGGGGCGGGTTTCGGTATACAACCGAGCGCCGAGCACTTCCCCGACCAGATTTTCCGGCAAGGCGAGCAGACATTCATACGACGTCGGCACAGCAGCGCTGTGACCCTGAGTCATGTCAATCTACTTCTGGTTTGGTCGGACGCTCCGAACGCTTGGCAATCTCGATTAAGAGGCGCAACGCTTCGTTTACGGCATCGGCATTTGGGAACGCCTCCGCTACATCAGGTTCCAAGCGAACCACGTCACCAAACGCTTTTCGTTTCGGCCCGAACCGTCTTACTCGTAAACTCTTCAGGTCGTACTCCGACCGAAGTTCATCGTTCAGTTCCGTATCCACCTTGCTCATACGCTTTTCGCTCCGCTTTGGTTGCCTCTCTCGCACTAATCAAGCGAATACTATCCTCTCGTTCCGTATAGGACACCAATAACAAACGCCCGTTTTGAGTTTCCCCCACGAGGATATAACGATGTTCGTCTTCGGAATGGTCTGGATCGTAAAAGTCGATAAATAAAGGATCGCTGAAAGCCGTGCAGGCTTCTTCAAATGAGACACCGTGCTTCGCTTTATTGGTGGCAGCTTTCTCTTCATCCCATTCAAACTTCATTTCTCAGTCACTAAATCCGGCTCTATCCGGCACAGCGAAACCTTGGTCTCCTGCATCGCCGTTACCGAATCGTAGCCGTAGGTGAACACGATGTTGCAGGATTCGCCCAGCACATACGGCGCGCTGCCTTCCGGGTATTTCGGCCGCAAGTCCTGCCCCTCGTAGTGCCCGCCGAAATGGAAAGGCATGAAGACCACGCCCGGTCGGACCCGCTCGGTGACGAAAGCCATGACTCTAATCCTTCCGCCTTCGGGGCCGGCGACCCACACCTGTTCGCCGTGCCGCACCCCGGCATTGTTGGCGTCGCGCGGGTTGATTTCGACAAACATCTCCTGCTGCAACTCTGCCAGCCAGGGATTGGAGCGGGTTTCGTCGCCGCCGCCCTCGTATTCGACCAAGCGTCCCGAAGTCATGATCAACGGAAAATCCTTGCTGAAATCCTGCTGCTGGATCGAGACGTAACGGGTGGGCAGACGCCAGTAGCGCTTGCGGTCCTGGTAGGTCGGGTATTTCTCCGCCAGATCGCGGCGCGGCGTGTACAAAGGCTCGCGATGGATCGGCACCGGATCGGGGAAGTTCCACACGATGCAGCGGGCCTTGGCATTGCCGTAAGGCGCACAGCCGTACTTGATCGCGACCCGGATGATGCCGCCTGAAGGATCGGTCTTCCAGTTCTTGCCCTCGGCCAGTTTCTTTTCCTGCTCGGTCAAATCCTTCCACCAGCCCAGTTTCTTCAGCAGCTCGGCGCTGAATTCGGGATAGCCGTCCCGGATATCCGCTCCCTTGTTCGAGGAGCCTTCCGCCAAAAGGTTCTTGCCCTGGTATTCCGTGCCGAAACGGGCGCGGAACGGCGAACCGCCCTCCGCCACCGTCTTGCTGGTGTCGTAGAGGATATGCGAACCGGGATGCTTCATTTCCGGCGTACCCCAGCACGGCCAGGGCAGGCCGTAATACTCGCCGTCACAAGGGCCGCCCTGCCCCTTCAAGGTCGTGGTGTGGAAAGTGTGCCAGTTCTCCTGATGGGCCTTGAGCCGCTCCGGGCTTTGGCCGGTATAACCCGCCGCCCAGGCGCCCCGGTTGATCTCCCGCAGGATGTCCTCGATCAGCGGCGTGTCGTTCTCGACTTGGATGTTCCTGGTCAACTCCTTTTCGAACCCGAACTTGCGGGCGAACTGGTACATGACCATGTGGTCCGGCCGCGACTCGAACAGGGGCTCGATGATCTGGCTGCGCCATTGAATCGACCGGTTGGACGAGGTCAAGGAACCGTAAGTCTCGAACTGGGTGCAGGCCGGAAGCAGGTAGACGTTGTCCGTGCGGTCGTGCATCACGGCGGTGACCGTCGGATACGGATCGATTACGGCCAAAACGTCCAGTTTTTCCATCGCGGCTTTCATCTCGGGGCCGCGCACCTGGCTGTTGGGCGCATGGCCCCAGAACACCATGGCCTTGATGGGATTCCGCTGCGAGATGTTCTCGCCCGCTTCCAATACGCCGTCGATCCAGCGGGAAACCGGGATGCCGTTGTTGAACATCGGCTTGATCTTCTTCCCCGCACCGTCGTCATACTCGCTTTGGTCGAAGCGGGCGGCGAGCCAGTCGAAATCGATGTCCCACACTTTCGCCCAGTGCCGCCAGGCATCCTCGCTCAAACCGTAATAAGCCGGCAGACTGTCGGCGTTCGGGCCTACGTCAGTCGCCCCTTGCACGTTATCGTGCCCGCGAAACACGTTGGTGCCGCCGCCTTCTAGCCCCATGTTGCCGAGCGCGAGCTGAAAGATGCAGTACGCGCGGGTATTGTTGTTGCCGATCGTGTGCTGCGTCCCGCCCATGCACCAGATGAAGGTGCCGGGCCGGTTTTGCGCCATGATCCGCGCGGCCTTATGAGCGAGTTCTTCCGGCACTCCGGTAACCCGCTCGACTTCTGCCGGCGTCCATTTCGCCACTTCCTTGCGGATTTCGTCCATCCCGAACACCCGCTGCTCGATGAACGTCTTGTCCTCCCAACCGTTTTGGAAAATGTGCCACAACAGGCCCCAAATGAACGGCACGTCGGTTCCGGGCCGAATGCGGATGTGCAAGTCGGCATGGGCGGCGGTGCGGGTGAAGCGCGGATCGACCACGATCAGCGGCGCGCCGCGCTCCTTGGCGCGGAAGATATGCTGCATCGACACCGGATGCGCCTCCGCCGGATTGCCGCCGATGATGAAAATCGACTTGGCGTTGTGGATGTCGTTGTAGGAATTGGTCATCGCCCCGTAGCCCCAGGTATTGGCGACGCCGGCGACCGTGGTCGAGTGGCAGATGCGGGCCTGGTGGTCGATATTGTTGGAGCCCCACAAGGCGGCGAATTTCCGAAAGAGATAAGCCTGCTCGTTGTTGTGCTTGGACGATCCGAGCCAATAGACGGAATCGGGACCGTATTGCTCGCGGATGGCAAGAAGTTTGTCGCCCAGCTCGTCTATGGCCCGATCCCAGCCGATGCGCTGCCACTTGCCGTCGACCAGCTTCATCGGATATTTGAGCCGTCGCTCGCCATGGCCGTGCTCCCGCACCGACGCCCCTTTCGCACAATGCGCCCCCAGGTTGAACGGATGGTCGAAAGCCGGCTCCTGGCCGATCCACACGCCGTTCCGCACCTCGGCAATGACCCCGCAGCCCACCGAGCAATGGGTGCAGACGCTTTTGACCTTCTTGATTTCCCCTGACGGCTGCGCGGGAGCGCCCGTCGCATCGACCTTTTTCATCATCGATAGAGGCACGGCTCCCGCCAAGGCCGCGCCGCCCACGGACAGCCCCGACCGCCGCAGAAACTCGCGGCGGTCAATGCCGTGCCCCGAGGTTTGCGACTTGGAAGACGAATCGTTTTCGGAAGCGGGCCGCTTGAACAGTTTCATGATCGAATTTTAATTCTTAGAGGAAATTGGACGAAGCAAACCGGGCTCAAAACCGCGCTGCATCATAATAGGCGCGGACGTGCTCGGTCTCCCGATAGCCTTTTTTGGCGGAGTCGACCGCCGGTTTCCCAGGAGCCTCAATCTCCCCGCCGCAAGCGCTGCGCTGCGACACAAACGCACCAAACAGCCCCCCGACCAAAGCCGTCATTCTCCGAATGAAACTTCGCCGCGGTTTCGATGCGGGAATAGGGTTCGAATCGCTCATGAACAAGCCTCAAGGAAAGCTGTAAACGTGTGCCAATTAAACAATCTGCGGCACACCGGGTCAAATTCCGAGCGTGCTTGTCAAGTATTTTCGCCGCTGTTGCAGACCGAATCCCGATTGATCTCGGTTCGACGAGGACGATGTGCAGTTTCCGTCCGGCCCGCCGAAAGGCGAATACAAGTTTCTGCCCCGCCATTCCTCCATGGTAGAAGATGAAGGTTTGCCGCCGACGAGTAACGGAAGTTCTGATACGGCGTGCTTCCGCTCGTGTTGTCGTCCTGAAGTTGTGAATGTCCCACATCTGCGGTATACGCTTGTTTTATATCGAAACAGGGATCTCCTATGCCCAAGACCGCTAAAATTTTCATGAATGGAGCCGTGGACCGAGTGCCGCTGGAGGTTGTTGGAGTATTCGCGTTTACGCTGTACGGGATAGGCAAATGACCGTTCATATACAAATTCCCCAAAAGGCTCTGCAATCCCTCTGTCGGCGTTACCACGTGCAGCGGCTCGCCCTGTTCGGCTCGGTGCTGCGCGAGGACTTCGGGCCAGAAAGCGATGTAGACGTATTGGTGGAATTCGAGCCGGGACACACGCCGGGCTTGGGTTTCGTTCGGTTACAGCGCAATCTCTCCGATCTGTTGGGGCGCCCCGTGGACCTACACACCTACCGGAGTCTGAGCCGTTACTTCCGCGATGAAGTGGCAAGAGAAGCCGAGGTGCAGTATGAGCGTAGAACGCAAACGCCCTAAGCTCGACGACACGGCCCGCATACGTCATATGCTCGATGCAGCACGCCGGGCCTGCGAGTTGGCCCAAGGCAAGGAGGTGGGCCGTCTCGACCCCGACTGCGAGACCGCCCTGGCCTTAACGCGGCTTTTGGAGATCCTGGGCGAGGCGGCCAAACACGTGACCCAGGAAACCCAAGCCAAGCATCCGGTCGTGCCTTGGCGAGACATAGCCGACACTCGCAACCGTATCATCCGCGAGTATTTTGATGTCGACTACGACATCGTCGAAGCCCTGATCCGCGTCGACCTGCCGCCCCTGATCAAACAGCTCCAGGTCGTTTTGGGGACATTGCAGGCAGATCCGAAGCAACTATGACCGGTACCACAAAGATGATCCCGCTTAACCCGGATAGATATACCCTCGGACGCCATGAAACCATTCCCGTGCGCTTCGGTTCGCTGACTAAACGCTATCAAGCCTGGTGCGAGAACCCAAACGTGCTCGAAGACAAGGCCAAGGTTCGGCTCGGGGTCGGCAGGGATATGGCCTCGGTCGTCAAGTATTGGCTGATTGTTGCGCAGGCGGTTCAGTCCTAGCGGAAACTTTAAGTGGCAATAGTTGCCACCGAAGCGTTTGAGTAAAAATCCATGAGCGAAGACTGCCCTTTCTGCCAATTGTCGCCTGAACGCATAATCGTAGGTGACGATCTCTGTGTCGTAATCCGGGATGCTTATCCCGTTTCCCCCGGCCACACGCTAATAATGCCACGGCGTCATGTGGGCTCATTCTTCGAAACCTCTGCCGACGAGCGCGCGCGCCTGTTGCAGTTCCTCGACTTGGCTAAGAAAGACGTTTTAGGTCACTTCCAACCCGACGGTTTCAACATCGGCATCAACGACGGGCCTGCTGCCGGCCAAACCGTCCTCCACCTGCACGTCCACCTCATCCCCCGCTACCTAGGGGACCAAGCCGACCCGCGCGGTGGTGTGCGCTGGATACTGCCGGACAAGGCAGCGTATTGGAAAAAGTGATATGGAACTAGAAGACTACTACCGCCAGTTTGCCCAGTTAAAGCGTGCCCCGAACCGAATCTTTCCGGAAACTACGCGCCACAAAGCGCCGCACAAACCACTTTTGCTCTTGGCCATCATGGAGATGATCGCGCGAGGAGAGATTACTTCCCGCTTCATCAGCATTGCCGATGAAATTACCGAGCTGAATGACTTATTTTCCGCTTACTGGCGGGCGCTGATGCCTATTACCCAAACCAGCAGTATCGCTTTTCCATTCTCCCGCCTGCACAGTGAGCCATTTTGGGAATTGGTACCTTTGCCAGGAAGGCAAATCAGCCGCGAGGCTATCAATGGCGTCTCTAGCGTTTCGCAGTTACGTCAGTTGGCTTTGGGGGCTAACTTGGATGAAGACTTATTTCGCTACATGACGTACGCGGAGAGTCGCACCAAGCTGACTGACGCCCTCCTGCGTGCCTGTTTGTCGGATCAAGGCCAAACCATCCTGATGGCGGAGCTTGGTGTGCAACACCAAGCCTTTCGATACAGCTTGGAGCTGGAGGCCAAAGCGCACAAAATCAAAGAGCCATCCACGGAAGTGCCCTATGCCGACGCCGTACGGGATCAAGGATTCCGAAGAGTGATCGTGAACTGTTATGACCATCGCTGCGCGCTGTGTGGCGTGCGTATCGTGACGCCAGACGGCCATACTGCGGTGGAAGCCGCGCATATCAAACCGTGGAGTCAGTTCAAGGACGATGATGTACAAAACGGGATGGCGTTATGCCGCCTCTGCCATTGGGCTTTCGATGAAGGCCTAATGAGCGTAGACGGTGACTACAGAGTTTTAACGTCCCGGCAAATGACTGCTGCCCCGAACGCCGCCGGTTTCCTCATAACTTTGGCGGGTCGTCCTATCATTGGGCCAAAGGACCAAGCCCTATGGCCGGACCTTGGCCGCTTGTCCTGGCATCGGCACTATGTTGCGGTTGGGTTGTGACGTGGGGCTGAGCACCGAGGAATTGCAGAGCAAGAGCCGCTCTGATGATGGCGGTTTTCAAGGACGGAGAAATTCGTTTGTCTCCGTAGTATCGGAAATCGAAAACGACCGAGCCGGCCGACCTATATAAGAACGACCAGTTCAGAGTAGCCTGCCAAGGCCCGATCCGCGGTCATGAACCGCAAGGGTTCGGTAATCGCTTGGGCGATGAGTATCCTGTCAAACGGATCGCGATGGAGATTGGGAAGTTTCCGCACGGCATTGGCATGCTCCCAGGTGACGGGCAATGGGAGAAAGCCCGCCTCGATCAGACGATCCGGCAGACAACGCTGATCGATCTTGAGCTTTCCCAAAGCTGATTTGATGCTGATTTCCCATATCGAAGCCGCACTTGCATAAACCGCCTCTGCCCGATCGATCTCGGCACGCGCCGTATTGGATAAGGCAGCATCATCGGCCAATACCCACAGAAGCACATGAGTGTCGAGCAGCAATCTCACTGGCCGCTACCTTCAAAAGCAGCGGCGATCTCATCGGGCAAGGGGGCATCGAAGTCTTCGGCAATTTCGATCTCGCCTTTCATCACGCCGAAACGGATGGTTTTTCGAGTCTCGGTGCGATAAGGGACAAGCTTAGCGGCAGGCTTGCCGGCCTTCGCGATCACGATTTCCTCGCCGGCCATTGCCGCATCCACCAGCTTGGAGAAATGGGTTTTCGCTTCGTGAATGTTGACGTGGTGCATGCTGTGCTCCCGGCAGGTGGACTAACCTTAGTCTAGCTGGAGGCATAGTACCACGGAAAGGTACTCAGGACAGCGCTACGAATCTGACACTTCGTCACTCAAAAATTCTAGGCACCCTTTTTCCTCCAACCACTCTCATCTCGTACGCTTCCCCCGCCGGACTCTGCGAATAGCTGACGTGCACCGGCTTGTCCGGGCCATAGTAGTACAGCCGGTCGTAGGGAAGGTTCGCCATGATCCAGCGGGCGACTTCTTCCGTGTTTTCGTCCCGCACCAAAAAGTCCGCCGCCGCGCCGAGCCGAGGACAGATCGGTCTACCTTTCCGGTTCAGTTCGTGGGCGGCGTGCTGGTCCAATTCCGGGGCGATTCGGGCCGGAATCTCTTTGGCGAGTTCCGGCGAGCAGAAACCGTAAGTGAGTTCGATCATCCCGAAATAGCCGATCACCGGGTCGAGAATGTTGACGGCGAGATCGTACAGCGCGGAATAGCTGTCGGGTTCCTTGGGCAGGTTGGGTAAGCCGGTGCGGGCTTGAGTCTCGCCGCATTCGATCAGTTGGCGGTAGGTGAAATAACGTCCGCAAGGGGCGTTTAAATTGGGAATGCTGCCGCTGCGGACGAGGCGGAAGCCGTCGATGGTCCAGCGGGCGGCTTCGAGGCGACCGTGAAATTCCGCGGGGCTGGGGCCGTAGCCGCTGAAGTCGACTACTCCCAGGTTTTCCAGCGCTTCGTCGAAAGCCAGCTGCTCGGCGTAATTGGGGAACTCTTCGTTGATGAAGCGGGATTTCCGGTAAAGATAAGGCGGTTCGTACGGCTCGCCGTAATCGAAGATGTCGAGCTCCTGGGTGCGAAGGTTGATCTTTATCCGTTGCAGCATTCGCGGCAGCGGTTTGCCGGAAAAATCGTCGAAACTCATCAGGGTGAGCTTGCCGGAACGGATATGAATCTTGATGAGATCGGCGCTGCTCACGTCGCCGTAGAGAAGAACGCCGCAGCCGACATAGGCGCGCAGGATGGCGGGCAGTTGCACCACCAGCCGCGTGGGAAGTTGCAGCGATTCGCCCTCCTCCAGCCAGCCGATGCCTTGCTCGGCGGCTTCCCGGCAGGCTCGTTCGATGGTCTCCGGGCTGGCCGCGGCGAACAGGAGTTCCCGGCCCGATTCGAGGGCGGTCCGGTAGTCGCCGAAAAAGGCTTTGATGTCCTTTTGCAAGCGGGTTTCGAGATGGCGGTAGGGTTTCCGCTTTTCGAACTGCCACAAGGCAAAGTAGACGCGAAGGTCGTCGATGCGGGATCGCCGGGCCTGTTCCAGGATGGCATCGGCGTTTTCCTTGCGGGACTTGACGAAGCGCAAGGCCGCCGGCAGCGAGCCGAACTGGGCGGCGACGGCGCCCGAATGTGGAAACTCGCTGCGATCGGGGTCGCGGCCGAGCTTCAGGCAGCTTTCCCACAGCGAATCCAGGAGCTCGCGATGTTCTTCATACTTGGCTTCCGCCTTGCCGATTTTTGCCGGCTTTGCCGGGCGGGAGAGATGGGAGAGTCGCAGGATGTTCCGCCGATTCTCCAGCCGTCCGACCATGAAACGCTGCTCGGCGTCCTTGTCCTTGAAGACGTAAAAGATGCCGGGGCCGACCGGCAAAGGCTCTTCGTCCAATACTTCGGCGATGAAGGCGCGGAGTTCGCACTGGGTATAGTATTTCTGAAAGGTATTTCGCGAAGTCAGAATGCCGTCGCCGTAAGACGTGCCGCGCACGGCGTCCGGGTTGGCCAGCATGGCCGAAACCACCAGCAGTTCCTCCGCCAGCCGATAGGCGCCTTGCAGGGCTTCGACGCGCTCGCCCATGTCCTCGATGACGTTGATCACGAACCCCAGGTTGACGATATGGGCGTTCCGCCGGGTTTCCTCGGGCGCGTAATAGGGGTCCCAACCGGCGGCTTCGATGCCGTTTTCCCTGAGTCCGCGCACGTCATCCCCCCGTCCGCAGCCGTAGTCGAACACTGTTTTCGAACCGTCCAGAAAGCCGAACCGGGCGAGGGTTTGGATCGGCGCGGAGAATCCGTAGCGGGTGAGCGCAGTGAGGTGGCGGGCGATGCCGCCAATCCCCCCTAGCCCCCCTTTTCCAAAGGGGGGAATAGAGGTAAGGAGACCAGGGGAATCCGATTCGTCGTTGCCGATAGGTACCAGATCATGTCCGGCCACCCGATAACCGCGCTGCGCCAGCAGCATTTCCCAGGCTTGCTTGAACCCGATGCGACAAGGGTCGTCGAACAGGCCGATTTGCTCGGCAGCTGAGGTCAAAGCCTCGAACATTTCCCGTTGCGGATGGCTTGCGGGCAGAAGCAGTTCCTTGCGATGCAATATCGGCGGGTTGAGGGAGTTCTCGTAGGTGCGGAAGCGGACGGTGTGCTTTTCGAGGTCGACCGTCCAGTAGCGGCGGAGAACCGGAAAACCTTGCTCGAAAAATTCCGGATAATCGAGCAGCGAAACGCCGTTCTGCTCCCGGTTCAGCTTGACGACGTTGTAGTCCTCGCCCGGATGGATCTGAGCAACGTGGCCTGCGGCGTGAACCGCGTCGCGCGATTCCGGCTCCAATGTGTCCAGCAGGCTTACGTGGAAATAAACGTTCCGGGCGACGGATTTGCCGAACAGCGGCATTAAGCGAACTCCCAAGAAATAACGTGGCCCAATGCGGTTGGGCTGGAAAACGACCTATTCAGAACCAAGGCTACGGTGGTAATGTTCACGGTTCCAGCTTCTTGCGCTCGTCGCAAGGAACAAACACATGTCTCCATCGCCAGTCGCGAAAACCGAATTAATCCCAGTTGCCGAAATGCAGGAACATGATTCTTTCTTCAAGCGTTGGGCCAGAAACAAGCTGAGCGCTAAAGAGCATAACGAACCGGCCGAGCCACCGAAAGTCGTTCAAGATGGGCTGGCGGCGGGGTCGGAGAGCGAATTGTTCGACCTACAGGCCCTGCGCGAATTGTTTCGACGGCCGGAATTTGCCGTGCGCGACGGGCTGGACGACTACGACGGCGACTACACCGTTTTCGAGCCCCGCGGCGAACTCATGACCTCCGACATGCGATGGGCCTTGGAACGCGCTCGGGAGTCCTTGTCCGATACAGCCTGTTCGCCGGAATCGCCAGCCGCCCCGGTCATGGCGCATAGTGCTCCGGACAGCGACACCGAATCCCCGAGCTGATTTCACCCTCCCGAATGCTCCAATCACCCGATAGTTGCCGGCCTAGTCCCCGGCAAGCATCCAAACAAGCAGCATCCGCTTACGAGACCGAACCGACTACATGGGTATCGTACCGGTCGAACGGACGCCTGCTGATCATCGGAGACAGCGATGCCGTTGTCCCGGTAACGGAACGCCTTCCGGCCATGCTGCGCCGCTTTGTCCTGTTTACCGATGCCCCGTCTCGTACGCTGGCCGACTCATTGAAAAGCCGGGAGATTCCCTATCTCGGGCAATGCTCGGACATAAACATCGAAGGCCATTTCGGAGCTTTTCGGGTGAACGCGCGCTGCGGCGGGATACGCATCGATGCCCGAACTGTCCTGCTGCCGCCGGAAACCGCTTTCGATCTGATCCTGGATCTGCAAAACCCACCGGCTATCGATCTGCCCGTCCCGCCGATCGGCTATTTCGCACCGGGCAGAGACGCGGAAAAGCGGGAACAGGCCCTGAATGCGCTGGCCGAAATGGTCGGCGAGTTCGACAAGCCCAAGTTTTTCGAATATAGGCCCGAACTCTGCGCTCACGGCGCGAGCCGCATCGAGGGCTGCAGATCATGTCTTGATGCCTGCGGAACCGGGGCTATCGAATCCCGCGGCGATCGCGTCTCGGTCGATCCCTATCGCTGCCAGGGCTGCGGCGAGTGCGCCACGGTTTGTCCCTCGGGAGCGATGAATTACCTGTATCCGCGCCGGATAGACAGTTTGAAGTGCTTGCGGCTCATGCTGGACGCTTTTTTCGAGGCGGGCGGCGACCGACCCGAACTCTTGTTGCACGACAGCAGCGCGGGCGCGACCTGGACAGCCGAGTACGAATCCGAACTGCCGGAGAATGTTCTGCCCTATGAGTTGGAAGCTCTGGGAGCGAGCGGCATGGACTTTTGGCTGTCCGCCTTGGCTTACGGCTTCGAGCGCGTGACTTTATTGGCGGCCGGAAAACTGACCGAGCCGACCCGGCGAGTTCTGGCCGAGCAAATCGGTTACGCCGGCGAAATCCTGTCCGGCATGGGTTATCCGTCCGATTCGATACGCCTGATTTGCGCGGAGGATTGGCCAAGTGCTCTTGAACCGCTCCCTGCTTCGCCATGCCGGACACACGCCCGTTTCGCCGCGGACGATGACAAGCGCACCGTCATCCGCCTCGCGATCGAGCATCTATACCGGCAAGCGCCGTCGCAGCCGGAATCGACAGTCCTGTCCGCCGGAGCGCCGTTCGGCGAGATTCGGGTGGATAAGGAAAAATGCACGCTGTGCCTCGCCTGCGTCTCGGTCTGCCCGGAACGCGCCTTGGCCGACGGACACGACGTCCCGCAACTCAAGTTTATCGAAGCCAATTGCGTCCAATGTGGATTGTGCGAGAAAGCCTGCCCGGAACACGCCATCTCGCTGGCGCCGCGTTATCTCTTCGATCAGCAGGAGGCGCGGCGTGTGCGCCTGCTGCATGAGGAGGCGGTATTCCGCTGCGTCGAGTGCGGAAAGCCCTTCGCGACCGCCGCCATGATCAAGACCATCACCCAGCGCTTGCAGCACCACCCGATGTTTCAGGGGCCGAATCTCCGTCGGCTTCTGATGTGCGACGACTGCCGGGTCAAGCCCCATTTCGAACACCTGTCGCAAAAACCATGAACGACACCACGCTCTCGCCCCTTCCGGAAGAGGATCTGTGGCGGGCGGAAACCTACGGCCTGCTGGCCCGGCTTCTGGCTGCCGCACCGGATAGGGAACTGCTGGAACGGATCGCCGCCATTCCATGCGAGGAGAGTCCCAACGACCCGCCGCTGGCGCGAGCCTGGAAACGGCTGGCGGCTGCCGCTCGCGATGCCGGCGAAATCGAGCTCGCCGAGGAATATCAAGCGGCGTTCATAGGCCCGACCCGCGGCGAGTTGCTACCCTATGCTTCCTGGTATCTCACCGGCTTTCTCATGGAAAAGCCTCTGGCCGCCTTGCGCGACGAGCTTCGGAGCTTAGGTTTAGAACGGCAGGCATCGGCGAAAGAACCCGAGGATCATGTCGCCGCGCTGTGCGAAGCGATGAGCCTTCTGATTATCGAGGCAGACGGACGCGAGGCGGATTTTTTCGCTAAACACTTGGCGCCTTGGATCATGCGCTTCTTCAGCGATCTGAAAGAAGCCCGGTCCGCTCGTTTCTATCGAGCCGTAGGCGAACTGGGAACGGCTTTTCTGAACATCGAACAACAGTATTTGGAGATGGCGCAGCCCAAAAAACCGATATGACACGACTCGTCCTTAGCCTGATTTTGACCGCTGGTTTGGTACTGCCCGTCTTCGCCCGCGAAGCTCCAACAGCCCGATGCCCTTCCGCCGACACCATCAGGCGCGAAATCCTCGAGGAACTAAAAGCCGTTCGTGCCAAGCCGAGATACTGCGGCCGGAAGCGATTTCGACCCGCCAAGCAGCCGCTGCGGTGGAATCAAAAGCTGTTCGAAGCGGCGAAAAAACAGGCCGAGGAGATGAGCCGCAACGACCGACTCTCGCACAGAGGCCGGGATGGACGAAAGGCGGGGGACCGCATTACCCGAGCCGGCTATGACTGGGAGGTTTATGGCGAAAACATCGCCCAGGGGCAGCGCACGGTGGGGGAAGTCATGCGGAGTTGGCTCGACAGCACCGGGCATTGTTCCGCCATCATGGAGGCTGATTTCGACGAAGTCGGTGTCGCCTGTGCGAGCAGCGGCGGCGGAGGCTCGCCTTATTGGGCGATGGTCTTGGCCGCTCCGCTGTCGAATTCCGGCCGGTAGAGCGTTTTCCGATTCAGTGTAAGGGATCCGGATATGTAGGTCGGGAATCCTTTCCCGACATGACGCGGCTGGAAAAACATGACTGGGCGTCGACAAAGGATTGCCGACCTACGATCCGCGCATCCGGCGGAACTCGTCAATAGCCGCTGGTATTCTTTTCCACCCAGCGCTCGCCTTCCTTCAGGGTTTCCTTTTTCCAAAACGGCGCGCGGCTTTTCAGCTCTTCCATGATGTAGCGGCAGGCGTCGAAGGCCGCGCCGCGATGGGAGGACCACACCGCGACCAGCACGATGGGCTGATCGGGAAGTATCTCGCCTACACGGTGAATGACGAGCGCATCCAAAAAACACCAGCGGGTCTGGGCTTCTTCGACGATTTTCTCGAGCTGCCGCTCGGTCATGCCGGGATAATGGTCGAGAAACATGTGCCGGACTGTCTCATTTTCGTTGAAGTCGCGCATGGTGCCGACAAATGAGCAGGTCGCACCGTATTTTCCGGTGTGGCCCAGTGTTTCCGTTTGATAGCGCTGTAGTTCCGAGTAAGGGTCGATTCCGGTCGGGCGCAGCTCGATCAGCACTTCAGCCCCCGGTCACCGGCGGAAAAAAAGCCACTTCGTCGCCGTCCTTGACCGGCGCGTCCGGATCGGCATAGTCCATATTCACCGCACAGAGGATACGATCCGGCAGATATTGGCCTTCGCTCACCGCTTTCCACACGTCGCTTACCGTATCGATGTCTTCCGCGGCAAGACTGTCGTCCACTCGCCCCATTTTTTCCCGGAGGCTTCCGAAATAACGCACTCTAATCGACATGCGATTTAATCTCTGTCTTCACCAAAAACCATCCAAGAGCCGCCATCGTGTTACTGAGCGCAAAGAAAGTAGATCCCTAACGGAACACGCTGGTCTTCGTTCGCTCGGCACATTCCGGCTGTTCCGCGTGCACACTTTCCACGGGCATTCATTTTTACTTCGATCAAACCCGGAACTTTTTTATCCGGCGGAGCGATTAACGCGCGTAAAGACATGGGATGGCTCTCGCAGACCTGCCCGCACGCGCGGGTGATCTTGCCGGTGACCGAGCCAGACTGCGAACGCGGCCTTGGCGGAAAAGCGCTCGAAAGCGGCATCGACCAGGCCTTGTGCGACAAGTCCGCCGTACGAAGTATCGTCTGAAAAGATCGCCACCGATTTGACCAGGAGCAAATTCGCGGCATTCAAACGTCCGGCCAGCCAAGCCGCGAGGCTGTCCGAAGTGACCTCCCAAGATGCGGGAATGCCCGGATCGTTCATCAGGGACAAACCGGGCAGCCAAATCGTGGAGCGGCCGGATTCCACCAAAGTTCGAAGCGCAGGGACATCGCTCGCGATTCCGAGCTTCGGGCACAATCCGCTCAACATCAAACCGTATTGCCCCATGGCCAAGAGCGCCATGGCGTGAGCCGCCTCGTCGCCGAACGCCCAGCGTTGCTGCGCCGACCGGACCTGGTCGGCGAAAGGCCCGCCTCCCGGCACGATGACGAGGTTCGCATCGACCAAAGCATCCAGCCAGAACGGGAGAGTATCCGAGTCGGCCAGGCTGCCGCCCAGCTTAACGACCCATGTGATCGGCACCGGTCCTCTGGACTTGGAATTGCTCGAGCAGATGCAAGAGGGCGGTAGCTTTGTCGTAGCACTCCTGGTACTCCTGGTCCAGGACTGAATCGGCCACGATACCGCCGCCGGCCCAGAAGCGGATCGTACCGTCCGAGTGCACCAAGGTACGGATGGCGATGTTGCTGTCCATGTTGCCGTCGAAGCCGACATAGCCGATCGAGCCGCAATAGACGCCCCGCCGATGCGGTTCGAGCTCCTCGATAATTTCCATGGAACGAATCTTCGGCGCTCCCGTAATGGAACCACCGGGGAAACAGCCGCGCAAGAGATCCACGGCGCTATGTCCTTCGGACAATCGACCGCGGACTGTGCTCACCAAATGATGCACGGTAGCGTAGCTTTCGATCTCGAACAGACTAGGCACATGGACAGAGCCCGGCTCGCAGTTCTTGCCGATGTCGTTGCGCAGCAGATCCACGATCATCAGGTTTTCCGCGCGGTCCTTGACGCTGTCCCGAAGTTCCTGCGCCTTGGCGGCGTCCGCGTGCGGGTCCTGCGACCGAGGGCGGGTGCCCTTGATCGGCTTGGTTTCAACGATGCCGTTGGTCACTTTGAGAAAGCGCTCCGGCGAGGAACTCAGCACCTGAACCTGCGGGAAGTTGAGATAGGCGCTGAACGGCGCGGGATTGTAAGGCCGCAAGAGTTGGTAGGCCGCCCAGGGATGTCCTATGCAATAGGCCGAAAAGCGCTGCGCCAGATTGACCTGATAGCAGTCGCCCTCGCGAATGTAATGCTGAATGCGTCCGAAAGCCTTTGCATAATAGGCTCGGCTCATATTCGAGACGACGTCGCTGAGCAGATAGAAGTCGGCCTGCTGCCATCCGATGGTCTGGATTTGGCTGAAGGCCTGAACCAAGTGGGGCCAGCGTACCGCGAGGGCGGGATCGCGCCCTTGTGCGACCAGCCAGGTACGGCGCGCCCAGTGATCCACGACGACCGCCCAATCGTAGATGCCGACGACCATTTCCGGGATGTTCTCCGCATCCAGGGCCTTGTCGGGCAGTTTCTCCAGCCTCCTCGCCAGATCGTAGCCGAAGTATCCGATAGCGCCGCCGCAGAAAGGCAGGCCCGGAAGCTGCGGAGCCTTTTCGCCGAGATATTGCTTGACCAGGGTAAACGGGTCATCCGGCGACAGTGTGATAGAGCCCTGCGATCGAATCTCGGTGAGCGGCCCGCGCGTGACCAGCGTCGCGACGGGATCCGCCGCGATGATGTCGTAACGTCCCTGTCGGCTATGCGGAAACCCGCTATCCAGAAAAACCGCCCAGCGCCGCTCCGCCCAAGGCAGAAACAAAGCGGCGCTGTCCTCGAAATAAGGCAGCTCTTCGATTCTCGGCGTCATGTCCGCCCCACCTCCCGCAATGCCAGACAAGCTACGGCTGCGGCTGGGGCGCAATCCGAAGCGTGAAAATCGTTTTGCGACGTCAACATTGAAAACAGTTCGCTGAAGTCCTTATAAGGAAAACCCGATCGTGCCGCCAATTCTCGCACCAGAAATCGTCCCACGCCAGCACCGATCAAAGGCGCATCGTCGCCGATCAAGCCGCGCGAAAGCTGGCGATCCAGAGCCGAACGAAGCTTCGCGAGTTGCCGCTCGCGGAAGAACCGGGCCGCCTGCCGCCATTGCTTCAACGATGCCGACTCCGCATCCCGCCCGAACAAGCGAGCTAGACGCCGGGCGCTTCCCTGGACGGTTTTTTCGCCGCTATCGGCCGCCGGCATCTGATCGGCGTGCTCGGGCAATTCTCCGCACATCCGGTAGACGTCGGCAGTGGTCGCGAAATGTTCGGCCATGAGACCGATCCACTCGCCCTCGAAGGGCGCCCGATCAGCAAGTGCCATCGCCGGGGTACGGACTATCCCGGTATAAATCAGCTCATCGTAACGCATTCGTTCATAATCGGTATAGCCTCGGGTTTCGACCCGGTGGCCGCAAATCAACGCAATATCGGTGGTCGTGCTCCCGATATCCACGAACATGGCATCGCGCAGATTTTCCGCCACCCAGAGCGCGCTCGCCAGCCAGTTGGCCGAAGCGATTTTTGGAACACTTTCCGGGGTGATGGCATTGGCATCGAGAAACCCGTCGTGTCCGGCAAACACCTGCACCGAATTCTGCCGACAGCGCTGAATCATCGCTTCGACCAAGGCAATCACGCCTTGCTCCCGGTTTTCGAAAAAATCCACCAACTCGCCGGTCATGGTCATCGCATGGCGGCAGCCCGGTCTCGGCGAAATGGCTTCCAGGATTCGGCTCATGGCGCCATGCAGTCGATCCAAGCCCAGCCACAAGGGACAGGGCTCCTGAATGACCGCGACGATTTCGCCGGCGCCGTTCAACGCCGCCGCTTTGAGATGGGCTCCACCGATGTCCCAGCCGATCATTTCAATGCTCATTTCACGTCTCCAAACCAATCTCGACGGGCTTTGCCGATTCCGCGTCGAATTCGGGCAAGATTCCGCTCCGCCACAATTCCAGAACCAGCGCGGCCGGATTAATGCCTAAGGATTGCCGCAGCCCGGCGTAGGACGTGGTCAGTCGCGGATTGATCTCGAGCACCCTCGGCCCCTGTTCGCACTGCATCAAATCGACCCCGGCATAGCCCCATAACTCCGGCACGGCCTCCGCGATCCAATCAGCCAAGGCTCGATACGCGGCAAGACCCGACCGGATGGCGCCGACCTCGCAGCCGCGCAAGGCAAAACCGCCCCGCGACCTGACGATCCGTTGCCGGTTACAGCTCAGCAGCCGCGCTTTCCCGTGAGCAAACAGTGCGGACAGGCTAAGCGATTCGCCTTCGATCAAAGGCTGAACGACATACCGGGCAAGGTCGTCGGTTTCGGCCGCCCAAGTCTTCCAGACCCCCTCGGTTTCGATGATGCGGGCGCCTTCGCAACCAACGCCGTCGTCCGGTTTCACGACCCAAGGGAATGGCAGATGATTCGATTCGCTCAGAGCGTAGGTCGAAACGGCAGGCACGCCTTTATTTTCCAGGCGATTCACGGTTGCCAGCTTGCTCGCGGAAAGGCTGACGGCGTCGGACGGACTGGTCAACAGCGTCTTGCCGGCCACCTCGACCCGGCGGCAAAGATGTTCCAGAATTCCGCCTGTTTCAGGGGCAATCGGCCATACCGCGTCGCAACGCTCGATCTGATCCACAAGGTGGCACTCAAGCTCGTCTTTCCGATCGACAAAGACCCACGAGGCTCCGGAAAACTTCCGGCCCGAAAGGGGGAGCCGTGCATCCCTGAGCACGACCGTCCGGACATCCGGCAAGTCGGACAAATCCCTGAGGAGCGCCGTAAGCATCAACTCCCCTTCCTGCGCCAACGAGCGTGGAATCGCTTCGCCGAGCATCCCGCCGCCGGTAATATATTCGAAAACCAGTATCTTCATTCCTGCATCAAATGGACATCATCCCCGTCGTCGACATCATGGGCGGTGTCGCCGTGCACGCCAGGGAAGGCCGGCGCGAGCAATACCGTCCGCTGCAAAGCATGTTGTGTTCGACTCCCAAACCGGAGGCCGTCATACGCGGTTTGCTCAGCTTGTATCCGTTCAAAAGGGTCTATATCGCCGATCTCGATGCGCTCATGGGCAAAGACCCCCAAACTAATTTGGCGGTCGAGCTGGAGCACTGCTTTCCGAAGGTCGAATTCTGGATGGATCGAGGACTGCCACGCCTCAGCGAACTGGAGTCTTTTCCAGTTAAAAAGCACGCCCGATCGGTCGTCGGCAGCGAATCGCTTTCCGAGGAATCTTTGCCGCTTCTGGCCCGTTCATATCCGGACTTCATCTTGTCGCTGGACTTTCTCGGCGACCGCTTGTTAGGGGCTGAGCAACTGCTGTACAGCCCGGAACTTTGGCCGGAAACCGTGATCTTGATGAGTCTCTCCCATGTGGGCAGTACGGCGGGTCCCGACTTCGACCGTTTGGCGTCGTTCAGACGCAAACATCCCCACCGACGCTTCATCGTAGCCGGCGGCGTGCGGGACGAACAAGATCTGATACGGCTTAAATCCATGGAAACGGCCGGCGTGTTGCTAGCCAGCGCCCTGCATTCCGGCACTATTGACTCGCGGCTGATCGGGCGTGTGATCGAGGATTCGGAGGAGGCGGTGACTTGAGGAAAGTCCGAGAATTCGTGACTTACGGACGAAAAAAAAACGTTGCCCCGGTGCCGGGGCAACGTTTTTTCGACAAGCGCGATTATTTGTGCGCTGCGAAGGGGTGCTCGATCTGACCCTTCTGAGCCACAACTTCGGCTGCCTTCGGCTCGCCGGCAACGGCGCGCTTGATCGCCAGCTTGGTGGCTTCGTAGTTGTAGTCCTGGATTTTCGCGTCGTCTTCAGCCAGCCAGTGGATGAATACGCCTACGCAGACGAAAATGTCGTCGGCTTCGTCGGCAGGAATGGTGCCGTCTTCGACGCAATCGGCCACAGCCATGGCAACGCCGCGCTGTGCAGGCCCGAACATCTGGGTAGCCTGCTTGCCGTTCTTGATGGTGACTTTGTTGAACATAACGGTGTTCGGCTTGGCCATCAGGTTCGGCGCGACTACGGCCAACAAGCTGCTGAATCCGTCTTTGTTATTGGTGATGCAGTTGGCGAAAGCCGTCTCTGCGGCGCTGCCGCGCGGTCCCATGATCAGGTCGATGTGGGCGATTTCGTTGCCGCCGCCGCACAGAGCCTCACCCACCAACATCTTATTGATTTTCCCCATTGCTAACTCCTCTTTGGTAAAAGAAAAAACTTTCGAAGTAACGACACTGCCATATCCTCCTCCCCAAGCGAAGCATAAAAAATCCCTGTTGTTGTGCCGACGTGCCTCTACGCTTCCAGAAAACAGCCCGTCTTTCGCTTGCGCTGGCCCAGCAACGCTTCCAGGCGCACGGCCAGCAAACACGCTACTGTGAGATCGGCCGTCGTACCCGGATTGATTCCGCCGGACTTGAACTCCGCATCCACTTCTCGGAGGAGCGGCATGACTTGTTCCGGTCTATCGGAAACGGATAACGCCTTATCGATCTGCGCCATTCGGCTGGCAACTATCCCTGTATATCGAGCGCCGAACTTACGCTCGATGTGGCTGTCGGGAATATGCTTGAGTAAGCCTACGAACACCGCCACTGCCGACCATTCTTTATCGCCCCACTGGGACAATTTCCTATGATAACGTGGAATCGCGAAATCAAAAACATCTGCAAAAGAATTAGTGTATTGATAAGCGATGCGATCACGATGTTCCGCAAAACGCATGGCTTCGAGCAAAGTTACCTCCGGCGCGTCGCGAACATCCTGATCCGGAGACTCGCCGAGGCCGCCCGGCTGCGCCAGCCGTATGGCCTTGTAAGTCCAGTCCGCGTCGGCTTGCGTCGTCGCACCGAGAACCCGCCGGAGCGCATCCCTGAGCGTTTCGCCTTCGCGAATCTCCTGAACCGCCAGAAACAGGGGCGCGGCCAGCAGGATGATGCCGAGATTGGTATTGCAGGGGACGACCTCGCGAGTCGCCCGAGTCGCGTGATAGATCTTCTCGCCCAGGGAAAGATCGGAGTCGCACAAGAAAGGCCCGCTGGCCGCGGCGCTACGCCGGAAGTCCTCCACGGTCATATCGTGCGCCTCGGAATAAATGCTGACGTTCCCCGGCTTGAAGGCGCGAAGCTCCGTCTCGCAGGCATCGAGGTAAGCGGACAATAAAGCGTCCCGTTGAATAGGCATCGGAACCGACGTCACCGAACCCGGATTTCCCCGTGAGGCTCGGGGTGACAAAGCGACAGGAAGTCGTCGACCAACAAATCGGCGATCGATACTTTACTGACGCTCTGCAAGCCCTTCCACGCCGGAATGCTGTTGACCTCGAGCACGCTGTACCGACCGTGGTGATCGCGGATGATGTCCACCCCCGCGTAGCCCATGTCCAAAACCTTTACCGCATCCTCCGCCAATCGGCACAGCAGCAGATCGTCGAGACGCACCGGTTCGCAGCGAGCGCCCTGAGCGACGTTGTTCAGCCAGCTCACACCGCATCGCCGCATGGCGGCCACCGCCTTGCCCCTGATGACGAATACGCGGAAGTCGTGGGGCTGTTCACCGCAACTCACGAAACGTTGTAGGTAGAAAACGCCGCTGCTATCGCTCAGCCCCGCCAGGTCCTCCGGCTTTTCATATCGCTGCAAGCCCTGTCCCTGGGAGCCGAACAAAGGTTTGGACACGAGCTGATGGCCCGCGCGCAACTCCCGCTCGGCCAGATCGAGTGCCTCTTCGCGGCTGCCCAGCACCCAGGTGGGCGGCGTCGGTATGCCGGCGCACTGCAACATGAAACTGGTCATGGCCTTGTCCACGGTGCGCTCGACCGCCCGACCGTCGTTGTATACCGGAATCCCGAGCAGCTTCAATGCGTGCAGCACGTCGAGGTAGAAAACGACCTGATCCAGCGACCCGCCCGGCACGCCACGCACGAAAACGCCGTCGGGAAGGCCGTCCTCGAAGCTCGGCAGGAGCACCGGCAAACCGCCGGACTCGAGATTCAGCCGGCAGGCAGTCAAGGACACATAGGAATAGCCATACCCTTTCGCTGCCAATGCCTCGCGAAGTCGTGCGCCGTGCCAGCCCGGATCGTCGGTGATGATCGCGATGCGGCCCAAATTATTCTCCGAAGGACCGTTCCAGGAGCGCTTCGTCGAGCTTGCCGGCATGGAAGCTGCGGCCGGACTCGACTGCCGTGACAATGACGCTGGCTGGGCTGAACAGCATCGGATCGACCTTGAAAAAATCGTACTTGTAATCCTTGAACACCTCGGCAAACGGCCTGCCGTAATCGCGGGAAACCGAACTCGGCAGTTCGTTGGCCAGCATTTCGGCCGCTTCGTCGCTGCCCTTCACGAACAGATGCACGGTACCGCCGAACAGAATGGCGTCGTTGGTGCGCCCCATGGCTTTGACGAAATTGGGATGAGGCGGCGGAACCGGAGCGGTTCCGGTACCGTCGATGATGTTTCCCAGAGGAAAATGAAGCGAATGGGCCTTGTGCAGGGCGACCTCCAGTACGCGGCCGACGACCTGCATGCCGCCGGCGAGGCTGGAAGTGGGCGTCAGAATGACGTTGACCCCGCTCGTATCCACTTTGCAGGCCTTGGCGATTTTCTCGATCACATCGACCGGAGGAACCTTGTCGACCTCCATCACGATGGCCGTCTCCTTGCCGTGGTCGCGATAGCCCAGTTCCTTATAAAGCTCTTCGACGGGCTCTTCGTTGCCGTCCTTGACCTTGGTCGCCATCGCACGCGCCGGGCCCGAACCGAGCGCGTAAAAGGCGCTTTTGCCCTCTCCGTGGGACAGGCTCCAGCCGGCATACTGACTGCCCAGACAGGAAATTACCGGATTCGTGGAATGAACGTTCACGGTCAGAGGCCAGCGACTGAAGGTTGAAGAGTGAGTAAGCGTGACGCTCCCAAGTCCACCCATGCAGATTTCCGCGATCAAGCGCCCCGCCTCCAGACCGCCCACCGCTTCGATACCGGCGTCGATGATGGTGCAGCCGTTTCCCAGCTTGTCGATCTTGAGCCGCAGCTTGTCGGCATTGGCGATCATATACTTGACGATGGGAAGCGCGTGCGCGTTAACGCTGACAGTGTGTTGCATGGTTACCCTCTTGCCCGGTTCATTGAAGAAAAGGTGATTGTACTAGCCGTACAGTCGTTCGTGCAGCTCGGTTGTCCGCAGCTCGATCAAACGTTCGACGTCGGGACAGTCGGCCCCCTCCGCGCGAACGGTGCACACCGGTTGACCAACGTCGATCAGCGTGCGCGGCACCGGCGTATCCGTACACCAGTCCGGCCAACACATGGTTTCGGACACGTCGAGCTCCCGCGATGCGAAAAAAACCTTGAAGGCCCGGGCGACGCCGCCGGTGTCCGCAGCACCCGGAATTCCCCCTCGGCACGCCCGAATATGTTCGGCCAATAACCCGCGTGAAAAATCCTCATCGTACAAGGCCATGGTGGCGCTCGGCCTAGGGTTGATTTCCAGAACCCGGCACACCTCGCCATCGAGCATGAAATCCAGGCTGTTCAGCCCCTTGAGCGGAACCGCTCGGATCAGGCGAGCGACGTACGCCTGCACTTGCCGCCTCTGCTCCGGCCTCAGATCGGCTCGATTGATGGCGCCGGCAAACAAAAACGGCTGATCGACATGACAATCAGCCGTCCACAGCGTGTTGAAACCGATGATCCGCGCATTTTCGCCGTTCGCCAGAAACAGGGCGGACATGGCCTTGCCGGGAAGCCTGCGCTGGTAATAGCCGCTCGAATCCGGTTCCGCTCGGGCACAAAAACGCACACCCTTGCCGCCTTCGCTACGAGCGGACTTCAACAGCCAGTTCTCCGGATCGGGCGGCCACGTTCGGCTGGATTCCGGGTAAGGAATATCGAGCTGCCGGAGCAGATCGAAGAAGGCATCTGGCGTTTTCAATAAACGGAGAATTTCCGGCGAATTGCCGTAGAGCGTCCGCCCTTGCGCAAGTCCTTCCAAAATGCCGGGATCGGCATCCAAACCGCTACTGTAAACCAGAGCGTATCCGAGCTCCGCCGGAGCAAGCCGCTCGGCGGCTCGCAAGACGCTTTCCCGCTCGAAACCTATGTCGGCGCCGTTGACGGCTTCGCAGCGCTCGGAACAGGCGCGTGTTTCCCGATCGGCGAAAAGATCGATCGAGACCGGCCGAATTCCGGCACGCGCCGCCGATTGCGCCAGCATTCGCGCCGAGCAGCCGATCAGCAGCAGGCGTTCCGATAGGTCGCGCAAACTTTCCAATGATCGCTCAATGGCTTCGCCGCCGACGCGCCGCGGCTATAAACGCAACGTCTTTTCGCGCGACGCATTCGTTCGCTCCAACATAACATCCGCGCCTTTGTTGCGGGGGGTGGCCAGCAGAAACCGGAGACCCGCCGTACCGGCGAACTGCCGCCGCGCCGCGGTGACCAGCGTTTCCCCGCGCGTCGTGTTCTCAACCAGGCAAAAACCGGTCGGCCCCCAGGAGCTCTGACCGATGCCGACGGCGCCCTGAGCTTCGAGAAAAGCCAAGGCCTTGGCGACGCCGGCGCTGGTGAAGCGTCCGCCCTGAGCAGGTGCGAAATAATCGCCCACCGAACGTTGCAACTCCGCGATCACCTCGCCGAAACCTCGGATGTCGCGCTCGACTAATGCGGGCAAGCCTTTCATGAGCAGCAAATGACAGAGATGCGCGGCTTCCTTGGCGGGAAAAACCGGCAAGGCGCGGAAAGCCTCGATCTCGTCCTTGCCGTGCAAGCCCAGATCCCGCTCGTCCAACACCAGAATGAGACGCCAGTCCGCGGGAAATTCCAGGCGAGCGACGACCGGCGGGATGACCGTGTTTTCGCCGCGCCCGCCGTCGACCACCAGGCCGCCCTGCTCGAATACGGCGATACCGATGCCGGAGCGTGCGCCCCGCTCGACAATGGGAGCGAGATTGCGCACCGACAGGTCGAGACCGTAAAGCCGGGACAGAGCCATACCTACGGCCAGTTCGAGCTGCGTGCCGGAGCCGAGTCCGATGTGCCCCGGTATGGCATCCTCGATCCGAATCTCGACCGCGAAATCCTGCTCCAGCGCGGAGACGAACTTGTTGACGGCAGCGATGGCCCGATCCGCGCCGGGTCCGTGCGCGGTCAGCCGATCCGAAGGCATCATCGATAGTCTCGTCGCGATTTCGTTGACACCGACGCCGATACTGCCGAAACGCCGCCCCAAGGACCCGCCCAGATCGAGAAAGCCCATGTGCAAACGCGCCGGAGCGATAACTCGCGCACGAAGCTTGTGGTGGGATGAGGAATTGACTGACATTGGCTAGAACGACTTCCGGAGAGCCGCGGATATTTCCGCTCGAGAAGTAACTGCAAAGGGACATGCTATTGCATGGTCTCCGGTTTGTCGACCTTGGAGCTTATGGAACCAGATCGATCACGCATGAACAGTGCGGGATTAACGCCGACATACGACAGCAATGCCTTTGATAACGGAATGGCATGGATTCTCACATAGAGTTCATAGAGGCGGCTGATTCAGCTCGGACGGAAGGGCGCTGCCGCCGGACAAGATAGGCCGGAAATTGCAGCTATACTTCCGGCTACTGAAAAAAGCAACTCTTCAGGAATAAGAACAACTTGCGGTGAGGACTTCGCTTGTACCGCGCCGCAGCTAGCGCACCTTTCATGAAGGTTAGCCATCGACCATCACTTCGGGGGAAAAGGAATGAGCCTATTTTTGAAAGGTCTGGGACTTGTCTCGGGTTTATTGGCTTGCGCCGCCTGCATCGCGGCTGATCCGCGGCCGGATGGCAATGAGACGACGAGCGGCAGGGCCGTCGAATCCGCGGCATCGTCGCACCAGGGTCTCGATTCCGGCCTGATTCTGAGAAGCTACGGAAAGTTGCCCATGGCCTTCGAGAAGAACCATGGCCAAGCCGACGATGCGGTCGACTTCGTCGCGCGGGGAGCCGGCTACCGAGTGTTATTGATGCATTCGGAAGCGGTCGTCGATTTGGCAGGTAGCCCACTCGAACCTGCACTCGACACACTCCGCATGCGCTTTGTCGGAGCACGCCGGGATGCCGCGGTAGCAGGCATCGACCCACTCCCCGGCAAGACCAGCTATTTCAGGGGCTCCGACTCTTCCAGGCATCTCAGCGGCATCGAAAGTTTTGCCCAGGTCCGCTAGCCGCAATCTATCCTGGCATCGACCTCGTCTATTACGGCAACCAGCGGCATCTGGAATATGACCTGGTTGTCTCGCCGGGCGGCGATCCGGCACAGATCAGGATCGCTTTTGAAGGTCCCGAGCGTATCGAGATCGATGACGACGGAAATCTGGTGCTTCACACCGGAAGCAGGCAATTGATCTTTCAACGGCCGTTCGTCTACCAGCTTGCAGAAGGAGAGAAACGAGCGGTCGAAGGACAGTACGTCCGTATGGCAGAAAACCAAGTTGGCTTTAGTGTCGCCGCCTACGATACGCGAACACCTCTGGTCATTGACCCGGTGCTGAGCTATTCGACCTACATCGGAGGAACCTCGGACGACGCCGGCACTGCCATTGCCGTTGATGCGGCAGGGTACGCCTACGTTGCGGGGTATACGTATTCTTCCAACTTTCCGCTCAAGAATCCTTACGACCGGTCGTTGGGCAACAGCGATAGGGATGTCTTCGTTACCAAGATCGACCCGACGGGATCGGCCCTGGTGTATTCCACCTATCTGGGGGGACGAAACACCTTGGATTGGGCGACGGGTATCGCCGTCGACGAAGCCGGAAACGCTTACGTCACCGGCCGGACCACCGGCAGCGATTATCCCGTGACAAGCGGCGCCTACCAATCGGGCGTGACGGGCGGAGGCGCATTCGTCACCAAATTGAACGCAAGCGGCACCGGGCTCGTATATTCGACTTATGTCCTTGGCGCAACCGGCACCCGCATCGCCGTCGACGCCTCTGGCGCCGCTTACCTCACCGGCAGCGCCACTCCGGATTTCACTACGACTCCGGACGCCTTTCAGCCGACCAGCGACAACACGGGCGGCACCGACGCCTTTGTCGCCAAGCTCAATCCGAACGGCACCGGGATGGTTTACGCGACCTTTCTCGGCGGCAACGGCACCGATGCGGGCAAAGGCATCGCCGTCGATGTTAGCGGCGATGCTTATGTCGCGGGCTCGACGACGTCGGATAACTTTCCTACCACGAATGCTTTGCAGGCAACGCGTCAGGGCAGACAGGACGGTTTCGTAACCAAGCTGAATGCCTCGGGCACGGCGCTCGCTTTCTCCACCTACCTCGGCGGTTCCATGGACGACTCGGCGAACGCCATCGCGGTCGATACCCAAGGTAGCGCCTACGTGGCGGGAGAAACCTACTCCAGCAACTTCCCCGTCAAGAACGCCTTTCAGCCCACCAAGTCCGGGTACCTTCTCACCAACTCGAGCCTGGGTAATGCTTTCGTCGCAAAGCTCTTGCCGGGGGGAGACGGATTCGCCTATGCGTCGTTTCTCGGGGGCGAAATCTGTACCCGCTATTGCTATTCGGTATTCAACGCCTTCCAGATACGCGGAGACGTCGCCTATGGCATAGCCATTGATGATGTGGGGCATGCGTATGTGACGGGACTTGCCAGCACGTACACATTTCCGCTGATCGATTCGCTTCAGCCCGGCAAACAACAGGACAGTGAAGATTCTCTTTTCGTATCGAAAATCGGCTTGGCCGGGAATGTCCTTCTTTACTCCGCGTTCGTCAGAACCGGCCCCACACCGGGAGGCGATGTGGATGACGGCCTGCCCTCCGGAGCCGGTAACGCGATTGCCGTCGACAGCACTGGCAACGCCTACGTAGCGACGGAAGACGCTGGCGGTTTTGAGACGACTACCGGCGCTTTTCAAACGGCGAACAAAGGTGGTGAGGATGCGGTCGTGTTCAAGCTCAGTGCGTCCTCGGTTGGGATGACTCTCAGCTCATCGGCGAACCCGGCAAGTTCGCGAACATCGACGACACTGACCGCGACTGTTTCCGACCCGAACCTGGCCGGCAATGTCTTTTTCATGGACGGCTCGTCGCAATTGGGTAGCGCCCCTCTGAACGGCGGCTCCGCGACTCTCACGACGACGCTGTCGGCCGGGATCCACCGGCTCACCGCCGTGTTCCGCAGCAACCCGATCACCGCAGACTCGGCCTTGCTTCACCTGGTCGTCAATACGGGCCTCGTCTGCAACTGAAGCGATTGAACAGGAACGGGAGAAACCATGTCTCGCCTCATCTATCGTATGGTGTTCTGGCTCGCCGCTGCGGTGCCCCTGACGGCGGTCGCCGGCAAAAACATCGCCCCCACTGTCAGCCTCACCGCACCGCTCAATAGCGCGAGCTTCACTGCCCCGGCCACGATCACACTGTCGGCCACCGCCACCGCCACCGCCACCGACGGCAGCATCGCCAAGGTCGACTTCTATCAAGGCACGACGCTGATCGGCACGGCTACCGGCACGCCCTACACATACGCGTGGTCCAATGTACCCGCAGCCAGCTATACGCTTAGGGTCATAGCCACCGATAACCTGGGTGCTTCCGCTATCTCCGAGCCGGTCGTCATCACTGTCAACCGGCCGCCACTAGTGGCGCTTACCGCGCCGGCCTACTGCGGCGCATTCGACATCTCGACCGGCCTCGACCTGAACGCCGACGCCGTAGACCCCGACGGCCACGTGGTCCGGGTCGACTACTATGCGGATGACGTCCTCGTGGGCTCGGTCGACAACCCCTCATCTTATCTGGAGGCCGGCAACGCCTACTGGTTTCATTGGGCCGGCATGTCCGCCGGCACTTATACCCTCACTGCCCGTGCCATAGACAACCGCGGCGCGGTCGCGACCTCCGAACCGGTCATCCTCACCATTGCCCCGGCCAATCAGCCGCCATCGGCATACCTCACTGCCCCGGCGAATGGCGCGGTTTTCGGGACCACCGAACCAATCTCCGTCTCGGCGGAAGCCCAGGACAGCGACGGCAGCATCGCCAAGGTGGAGTTCTACCGTGGTACAACGCTCATCGGCACCGACACCGCGCCACCTTACTCTGCCATCTGGAGCGGCGCCAAATCGGCCGGGCAATATGCATTGTCGGCCCGCGCTACCGATAACCGCGGGGCGCTGACCGTATCGGCGGTCGTGTCCATTACCGTCAGCGCCAACGCGCCGCCTACCGTCAGCCTCACCTCCCCAGCCAACGGCGCGAGTTTCACCGCACCAGCTACGATTAATCTCGCTGCCAACGCCGCCGACTCCGACGGCAGCATTGCACAGGTCGAGTTTTTCAGCGGCTCGACCTGGCTTGCCACGGTCACCACTGGACCCTATGCCTACACTTGGTCCGATGTGCCTGCCGGGAGCTACTCCCTGACAGCAAAAGCCACGGACAACCTCGGCGCGACGGCTACTTCCGCGGCGGCAAGCATCACGGTAGCCGCCCCACCGCCCAACACCCCGCCCACGGTGAGCCTCACCAGCCCCGCGGCGGGCGCCAGCTTCCAGGCACCGGCGACGATCACTCTCAACGCCAGCGCCGCCGACGTTGACGGCAACATCGCCAAGGTCGACTTCTACCAGGGTACGACGATCCTAAGCACAGCCACCAGCGCGCCTTACACGTTCAACTGGACCAATGTCGCTGCGGGCAGCTATACCCTTACCGCCGTGGCCACCGACAACCTGGGCGCAAGCACGACCTCGGCACCGGTGAGCATACTGGTGAATGCGCTCGGGCTCACTATCATGAGCCCCGCCGACGGCGCCACTGTTGCGGGAGATCACGTGACGGTGAGCGGCCGATTCCTCGCGCCCCTCCATTCCGGCATCAGCGTCAATGGCGTAGTAGCCACCCTTGTGGACGGTGATTTCTACGCCTATGACGTGCCGATTGCCACGGAGACTCAAACCCTCACCGCGACGTTAACGACGCTCGACGGACAGACGGTCAGCCAGTCGATCTCGGTCGCCGGCGCACCGGCGCCGGGCGTACTGATACATGCCGAGCCGCAGAGCGGCCTGTCGCCGCTCAAGGTGGATTTCAGCGTGACGAACAACACGGCGAGCCCGGTGCAGAAGGTGGAGGTCGATTGGGATGGAAACGGCACCATCGATTTCACCGCGAGCGTGAACTTCAACCTTACATATTCGACGCCGTGGACCTATCGGACGGCCGTCAAAGTGACATTGGAGGATGGTTCGGTCTTCACCCAGAGCTTCCCGATCGTGGTGCAGGATCCGGAGCAAATGGATCAAATGTTCCAGTCCCTGTGGACCGGCATGAACAGCGCCCTGATCGCCGGGGACAAGATAACGGCGCTGAACTATCTGAGTCCTCCGGCGCGAGCGAAGTACGGACCGGTGTTTGATGTGCTTATGCCGCATATGGCCGAAATCATCGGCAGCTATACCGAGCCCCAGTTAGGAAGCTATGCCGAAGGCATGGCTGAGTACGCGATCGGCCGCACGATCGATGGCGTGAACCACGTCTTCCTGATCTATTTCCTGCAAGATCCCAGCGGGATCTGGCGCCTGGATTCCATGTGAGGTAAAGCCCGATGAAAACCCTTTTCATGACCTGTCGCTTGCTTCTTGTCCTCACGTCGCTATCACTGCCGGCCTGCGCCAAGACCTATTCGGCCAAGCCGATTACCGCAACCGTGGTCGACGCCGAGACTTGGGAGCCGCTCGAAGGCGTTAATGTCGTGGCGGAGTGGATATTGCACTATCCCACTTGGCGGAGTGATGGCTCCCTGGAAGTTGCCGAAGCGGTGACCGATAAAAAAGGGCAGTTTCATATTCCCGGCTGGGGACCGAAAGCGGTTCCCAGTCATTTGCCGCATGGCACGAGACTGGGAAATATAGACCCAGGGCTTTACTTTTTTAAGAGTGGCTATCGGGTTCGCGCCCTAGACAACAGTCGTCGGCAGCCGGAACGGCTTCTGCCCAGGAACGACATCCCCGTGCGCTATTCCGACTGGGATGGCAAGCTCATCTGGCTGGAGAAGTTCAAGGGCAGCCTGCAAGACTACGCGAGCATGGTCAAGTCCGCTTCCGGTTTTCATTTCCAGGACTGCAAATGGGTGAAGTTCAGGCGGTGGCTGATGGCGATGTTCCGGGAAGCGGACAGGCTGAATGCGGCCGGAGTGAGCGGAGTGCGCAACAGCACCATCGATTACCGATGGTGGTCCTCAAGACGCGATAAGAACGAATGTGGCCGCTTGGAAGAAATCTTCTCGGAATATCTGAAATGAAACGGCAGACGATACCCGCTTTGGCCTTGGCGGCGCTGGTGAATGCTTGGCAGACACACGCGTATGAGATTCCGGCCCACGGCGAATTGTCGAGCGCAGCATCCGACAAATCCATGCTGGCCGACCAGTCCGTACTGCGGAATCTTGGGCTTGACGCCACCCAGAAATTTCCCGCGACCCAAGGTGACGATTCGGAGGAGTTCGTGAATTGTAAGCACGGTGAATCTTATCTGATAGGGGAACTCATCGCCTGTGGCGCCCAGTTCGAGGACGTGCCGAACGACCGCAGTACGAACCACTTCTTCGATCCGGCTCATAAATCAACGCTTTTTCCGGATGGCGCGCCGCTCACCGTTCTGCCATTTCCTACGGGGAGAGGATGGCGTTTGGATTTCATGTGAGGACTGGTCATGAAAAATTTCCTGCTTCCCATCTTGACTGCGCTGCTGTTGCCCCTGCAGGCCTGCGCGACGAAATACTCGGCGGAGCCTATTCAGGCGCGGGTGGTCGACGCCGAAACGAAACAGCCGCTAGAAGACGTGAACGTGGTGGCGAACTGGCAACTGGAAGGGGGCCTTGAAGGCGGCACCAACCTGGGACAGATGATGGTAATGGAAACCGTCACGGATAGTGCCGGGCAATTCAGTTTCCCGGCCTGGGGGCCGAAGGCGATACCGAGCGGATATCCGTTGGAGTACCAGAACGCCCGGTTGAAAGATACGGATCCCCAATTGCTGTTGTTCAAAAGCGGCTATAAGTATCTAGCCCTCTATAACCGCAAGACAGCGGAGCAAATGCGCGGCAAAGGGCCTTCCGTCAGAACGTCCGATTGGAACGGGAAGACTATCGAGATGCGAAAGTTTAAGGGAAATCTTGAAGAATACGCGGGAGAGCTTTCTTATCTAAATATCCTCTTGGAGAATGTGGCGGTTCTTTATCCTACAGAGCTTCCTCAGAACCCCTGCAAATGGAAAAGAATTCCATTGGTGATACTGGCTACTGGCAAGCAAAATGAAGTCTTTAAGGCTAACCATATCCGTTTCCGGACTTTGGGGTTATATGACCGGTTGCTTTCGAACGAAAAGTACTATTCAGAAAAAGGGTGCGGATCGGTCAAGGCATTTTTCAGGGAGTATGAAAAATGGAGCTCAAATGGCGAATTTTTTCGAACCGGCACACTAACGGCCTACATATCCTGGATGGGACTTTATGAAACTTGGGCTTGCTGCCCCTACGGGCAAGATTTCCTCGATGAATGAGATAGCAAAATGAGCAAGTTCCGATTCCTGTTACTGGCGTTCGTGCTGATTTCTTTGCTGGGCTGCGGCGCGCCTTTCTACATCGCCGACCCGATCGAGGCGCGGGTGGTGGATGCCGAGACGAATCAGCCACTGGAAGGCGCGAACGTGGTAGCGAACTGGCAATTGGTGGTCGGCAGCCTCGATGGTGAGCGTGATAGAGGCCAGCTCGAAGTAAAGGAAACCGTCACGGACCAGGCCGGCCGCTTCCACTTCGAAGGCTTCACTAAGCTCAATCCGATGCTGTACGAACTGCGCGATCAAGACCCTCGAATCATCATCTTCAAGCCGGGCTACGAGTGGAAGATGATCACAAACAACTATCCAGGGGCTGGGACGAAAACGCCAGGCATTCATCGCAAATCGTGGGTGAGCGGGCGAACTATAAAGTTAGCGAAAGCGGATCCCGTTGTTACTCACACAATGATCAAGATTTTCTACGGTGGATTGTATTCATATTTGGTAGATATTGTGGAAGATTGCGAGTGGAAAAAAATACCGCTCATGATCTTGGCCATGGATGCTGAAAAAAAACGCCTCAAGGCAATTGATCCACAGGCCGATATTGAAGTTTGGTCAATTGGTCTCCTTGATCAATATAAAGGAAGATGCGGATCGGCGGAGGAGTTTTTCAAGGAGTATGCCAAATGACAATAAAATCGTTCTTCTTTATATTTATAGCCGCTATATTGGCATGGGTGATTCCGGCCTGTGGATACGAAGTAGGGACGCATACGACAATGGCAGCTTATGCAGCACAAGATTCGATTCTAAGCAAACTTTCGACGCTAAAACAGCTTGGGCTGAAAGGCGTAGACCTCTACGATGAGAGCCAAAAATTCCCTAATTCAGACACGTTGTTAGGCTTTGGCGTTAGCAACCTGATGACCATTAGCGCACTGATACAGCATGGTGCCGCTTTCGAAGACAATCGCCGCGATATCCAGGCGCTCTATCACTTTTAATCCAGTAAATGGGCAAGGCTTGACGGTGGACGGCTGGATGCCGGGTGCGCCCTCTCCGAATTGGGCGTTGGAGGATATCCAGGATTTCAGCACGGACCAGCCGTTTTCTTACAAGAAAGGGCGGCAGTATTTTTATAACGCGCTGACCAAGCCTGACAAGGCGGAGCGGGGCAAGAACTGGGGCTTGACCTTCCAGACGCTGGGGCACGTTATCCACCATTTACAGCACATGGCCCAACCCCAGCATGTGCGCAACGAACCGCATTGCGATGGACTGATTTGCGCATTTCCCGGCTATTTCCTGGGCCTGTGGAATCCAAGCCTCTACGAGAAGTGGACGCTGAGAAATCCCCCGGCCAATATGTGGTTCACCACTTATGCTCCGGTATATTCCGCCGACGATACCGGCAATTTCACCACGCCGCGCCAGTTCTGGACAACTACTGAAGGAAACGGCACTAGGGGAAACGGCATCGCCGAATACACTAATCGAGGATTTTTTTCCTCCGGGACGCTTTTCAGCTCGGAGGCACTTCCTTCTCCGACATTGTCTTCCTTGATGAAGGGACAGCCCCTTGATGTCGTAACTGTGTGCGCAGAGGCCGAGGCGCAAGGGCGGCCTCCTTGCCCTCCCGCCATCTCGGGTGAGATTACCTTCTTTGCAAACACGGTCACAGATAGTCTCCGGCCCAGCGAAACCAGGGACAATCCACGGGCAGCGAGCTATTCGCTATTCGATCCAGAACTAGAAAAGAAAGGAGTGGCTCCTGTCTTTGCGCTGAACCGCTTTGACTTGGATTCTGCCCACGAGTTCCTCATCCCCCGCGCTGTCGCCTATTCCGCCGGCCTGATCAACTACTTCTTCCGCGGCAAGATGGAAATCTCCCTATCCGACGAGGGCGTCTACGGCGTCGTGGATCACTCGGTCGAGAAAGCGAAGAACACGGACGGCTTCCGCAAGATCAAGCTTAAGTTGAGAAACGTCACGCCCGCCGTCACTGGAGTGGAACCCATGGGAGCGCCGGGCAAGCTCCAGGCCGTGGCCAAGTTTCACCGCAACAGCTGCTATCAGCCGGACCTGTCGGGGGAATACGGCGCCGAGGATGAAAATAATGCCAGGATTAACGACTGGAAACAGTGCCGCTCGGAGAACGAAGACATCGTCGTCTCGGAGGAGACCGACGTGCCCGCCGGCATCAATGCCGACGCGCAGCCGGTTACGTTCCTCTTCCCGACTCCCATCCCCATCAACGCCACGGACCTCTACCTGCAAGTCGTCTATCGCGGCCCGTTAGGGCAGGAGGAAGACGCGGTGGCGGTCGCCACCAAGGACATCGCCGAACCCGACTTCCAAATCGGCAGTTACAATACCATGGAGCAATATTTATGGGGAGGGTTGCCTTTTGGGTTATACCCTTTCAAGCAGTACTATTGTGACCAGATCCTCAAGGTCGATTATGATACCTGCAAGTACCGGTATCGATTCTCCGCTTACTTTCGTTTTGTACCCCCGACGAATTTCGATCCCGCCAACCCGGTTGAGACGTATGCCGCGACGGCAGCGATCGAAGGCGTTCTGGTGAGCCGGTATGGACGGCTCGCGGTGCTGACCGACCCAGGGTCTTTTTCCGCCTATTGGATGAAAATCTTTCCGGAAGGGTATCCGGCAGGGTCCACTCCGGATCTCAGTTCAGAACCCTCTCTTCATACGTATACATACACTGCGACAATCAACCAACTCGATCCGGAAACCAATACTATGGATTCCACCCCGTACCGCGAGAAACGGGGAATCTATGGCGCTCAGGCTATATACGAAACATTAAGCGACACTAACCTCTCCGAACCCCCACCGCTAATAAACCCGCTCGATCCCGTGCCTGCGCGGGTAAATTATTGATCCATGCGGGATCCCATTCATGAAACCCGGACTCGAGCCGCCCCTGATTACCCTGGTGCTCGCGCTACTCCCGCTATTCCACGACGCTGCCGGACGTGAAAATCGCAAATCCGGAAAAGCATTTTGCCGAGAAAAGCAGGTCGAGAAAGAGTTCGAGGCGAAGCGGAAAGCCCTGTATACAATCCAGAATGCCCTGCAAACCCTCAAGAACACCCAGCCCAACCAATACGTTGCCGATTATCAAAATTATCTGAAGAGCTTGGAGCGGCTCGCGCACGGAAAACGGGGCCAAAAAGATAAAGGGGGCAGACCCCTTTGTAAATTCGCGCGCGAGTACTTCTACCAGGCGCTCACCTCGCCGCCGTTGCCGGACCGGGAGGACAACTGAAGCAAGCTGTTTCAGACTTCGGGCGGCATCCGGCAGCCCGCTTCCGTGTGAAGGAGCGTCCATGGAACTACCCCGCATCATTTTGTACTTATATCTTCTTCTCACCGCACTATCGTTGCCGGCCTGCGCCAAGACCTATTCGGCCAAGCCGATTACAGCGACCGTGGTCGACGCCGAGACCTGGGAGCCCTTGGAGGGCGTCAACGTGGTGGCGGACTGGGTACTGTACGCCCCTGCGTGGCGAAGTACCGGAGAGTTGGAAATAATAGAAGCGGTCACGGACGAGCAAGGTCAGTTCCATATCCCCGGCTGGGGACCGAAAGCGGTTCCCAGCCACTTGCCGTATGGCACGAGACTGGGAAACGAGGATCCAGCGCTGCAATTCTTCAAGGGTGGCTATCGGATTCGCGTCTTGGTCAATAGTCGGCAGCCGGAACGGCTCCGGCCCGAGAACGACATCCCCGTGCGCTATTCCGACTGGGACGGCAAGGTCATCAAGCTGGAAAAGTTCAAGGGCACTTTGGAGGATTACGGGAAATATATTCATGACCCAATGCAATATATGGGTAGTGGAATTCCCTGCCCAAGGAAAAAAATGCCGCGTTGATCAAGGAACGAGAACGTCTCGATAGCTTGGGTATCCATAACACCAATCTTCCTTCCCTACAGGCCATGGAAAACTACTTCAGCTTTGAAAATTGTGGTTCCGCCAGGGAATTCTTCCGGGAGTACCTGCAATGAGCAGACTAACTTCCAAGCTGTTTGGAGTTCTGTCGGCGGCTGTCTTGGGCGCATCGGCTTTCGCCTATGAAATGCCGACTCACCGTGTGCTATCTGAGCAGGCGGCAGCAAAGTCCAGACTGAGCCAACCCGATGTCCTGGCTGATCTGGGGCTCACCAAACCCATCACTGATCCCACCCAAACCTTTCCGATCGATTACGGCTCGTGCCGCCGAAAATAGCAGACGATTACGGGGCCCAAGTATTAGCTGGCCCGAAGTTGAAAGTTGAGGCCGAAAGACCTATTCTTGCGCGATTTGGTGCAACACCTGCGCCTGTCCGCATATGATCCTTTACCTCTTCGGCGGCTACGCCACCCGACGTCTTGATATCTCTTGAGAGAAATGGCATGACCGAAAGTACCCAAACCCGCGTTTTCGAAAACGTTCCCAGCCCGTTTTGCGGCATAGCCTCGGACGACCTGAAAATCGAAGTCGAGGGCCAGCGGGTCAGAATCCTCGAGAACGGTGACGCCGTAACGATTCCCGGCTTCGAGCAAGCGATCGCCGATACCGTTCCACGCATCGCCGGAAAGCCGGCTACGCTGGACCAGGCCGTCGCGCGCGCCTCGGAAATATTGAAAAGCACTCGCCTCCCGGTATTCAGCGGCTTCGGCACCGATGTCGACGAAACCCGCGCGGCGCTTTCCTTGATCGACCGTTGCCGAGGCGTGTTCGATCAAATGCGTGCCGAAGGCGGCTTGCGCAACCTCTTGGTGCTGGCCGATTCCGGCTGGATGGCGACGACCTTGGGCGAACTCAAGAATCGGGTGGAGGTTCTGGTCTCGTTCGGTACCGATATCGAACTCAATTTTCCGCGCTTCTTCGAACGCTTCGTCTGGAACAAGGAAACGCTGTTCAACGGTGACACCGGCAAGCGCGAAATCATCTTCATCGGCCGCGCCCCGACCGGCCAGGCGGCCACCGCCCCCGACGGCCGCCCGCCGAAGGTCATCCCCTGTGCCCAGGAGAGCCTGCCGGATGTGGCGGCGGCGCTTTCGGCTCTGGCCAAGGGCGCGAAACTTCAAGCGGAACAGGTCGCCGGCATCCCCGTCTCGGAGCTGCAATCGGTCGTGGATCGGCTGCGCCAAGCCCATTACAGCGTCGTGACCTGGGCCGCGGGACAACTCGCCTTTCCTGACGCCGAACTGACCGTACAGCAGCTGTGCCAGATGGTGGCGACGCTGAATAAAGACACCCGCGCCGCCGTATTGCCACTGGGCGGACAGGACGGCGATCGCACCGCGAGCCAGGTGTGCGCATGGATCAGCGGTTATCCTACGCGCGTCAGCTATGCTCGAGGTTACCCAGAATACGACCCCTACCACAACGGCGCGGCACGACTCCTCGCGAACAGCGAAGCGGATGCCCTGTTCTGGATTTCGAGCCTGAGCTCGACGCCGCCTCCGGCGAGTGACGTACCCACGGTCGTGATCGGCCGCTCGGGAATGCGCTTCGAATCCGAACCCGACGTGTTCATTCCCGTGGGCGTGCCCGGCATCGACTTTGCCGGCCACATGTACCGTTGCGACAATGTCGTCGCCATGCCGCTGTACCAACTCCGCAAGTCCGAGCTATTCAAAGCATCCGATGTGCTTCGAGCGATCGAGCAAGCACTCGGCTCTACCACGTAGCAACAGTCTCCGATAGTTCCTATTCCCTCCCGGCTTGCCCCGCCGCATTCCAGAGCAAACCGGGAGGACAGGCACAGAATCAGCCCGTTCAAACCGCTGTTTGCACCCCGCCCCATACTCTGGCGATACCCTTTTCCGTCCGAACCGATGCCGTCGAGTTGAAAAGTTAAACCGGGTTGCTTATTCTTCCGGGCTATACCAAGCCTACGGAAGAGGCATTGTGTCAGATTGATTCGAGTTTATTGGCCGTCCCTTCCAGAAAATCCTGGGACCGCGTGTTTTTGCATAACTTTGTGAATACGCGGGTCCAACGATGAGAAGTGGCGAATGCTTTGCTGGGACTTGGACATATTTAGCCTCTTCCGGCTAGGAATGGCTCCATAAAGACATTTACATCAGTTCGATGCCAGTACCGCCTTTTCATCCCACCCATCGATCTCCAGCGTCATTGCATGACGACTGCGGCGGCAAGACCGATCCGCTGAGATTGGTGTTTCTGACGACGACCCCGAGGTGCGACCGCCCGGACTGGGTCGGATTCCGGATATAACCGGACCAGCGGTATCACCTTGCGGTAACGATCCACAGGAGAGCTTGTTTCATGCTGATTAAACTCACGGGCGGCACTGTCTACGATCCCGCGCACAACATCGATGGCCAGGTGCTGGACATTTACATCCGCGACGGCCGGATCGTTCCTCACTCCGATATTCAAGGCATGGCGCCCGATCAGGAATACGATTGCCGCGGCAAAGTGATCATGGCCGGAGCCATCGACATGCACACGCATATCGGCGGCGGCAAAGTGACGATCGCCCGCAACCTCCTGCCGGAGGATCACCGCGCCGATCCATCGCCCCGTTCGGGATTAAAACGCGCCGGCTGCGGCCATGCCACGCCCTCCACGCTGACCACCGGTTATCGCTATGCGGAAATGGGCTATACCGCCGGCTTCGAACCGGCGGTGCTCCCCATCAACGCCCGCCAAGCGCACATGGAAATGGCCGACGTACCGCTGATGGACGTAGGCGGCTATGCCATGCTCGGCAGCGATGATTTCTATCTGCGCCTACTCTCGTCCGGCGCCGACCAGCAGGTCATCAACGATTACGTGGCCTGGACTCTGCACTCCAGCCAATGCATCGGCATCAAGGTGGTCAATCCCGGCGGAATCAGCGCGTTCAAATTCAACCAGCGCAAGCTGGATCTGGACGATCAGCATAGCTATTACGGCGTCACGCCGCGCCAGGTTTTGCAGAAACTGGCCAGGGCGGTACACGAATTGGGCGTACCTCACCCTCTGCACGTGCACGGCTGCAATCTAGGGGTGCCGGGCAATCTGGAAACGACGCTGAACACGATCACCGGCATCGAAGGCTTGCCGATGCATCTAACTCATATCCAGTTCCATAGTTATGGCACCGAGGGCGACCGCAAGTTTTCTTCGGGCGCGGCACAGATCGCGGAGGCCATCAACAAGAACCGCAACATCACGGCGGATGTAGGGCAAATTCTGTTCGGCCAGACCGTCACCGCGTCGGGCGACTCCATGCGCCAGTTCGTCAATTCCCATCATGCCCATCCGAACAAATGGGTGTGCATGGACATCGAATGCGACGCCGGCTGCGGGGTGGTACCATTCAAGTACAGGGACCAGAATTTCGTCAATGCCCTGCAATGGTGTATCGGGCTCGAAATCTTCCTGCTGGTGGACGATCCCTGGCGCATTTTCCTCACCACCGATCACCCCAACGGTGCGCCATTCACCACCTATCCCCATTTGATCCGGCTGCTGATGGACAAGAGCTTCCGCAACGACATGCTCTCGACCATCAACGCCGATGCCGCCGCGCTGAGCACGCTCGGCTCCATCGACCGCGAGTACAGTTTGTACGAGATCGCGATCATGACCCGCGCCGGAGCCGCCAGGCTTCTCGGCCTCAGCGACCGCGGCCATTTGGGCGCGGGAGCCGCCGGGGACATTACCGTATACACCGAACAGGAGGACAAGGAGGCGATGTTCACCAAGCCCGATTATGTCTTCAAGGACGGTGAACTGGTCGTCCGCAACGGCGAAGTGGTCAATGTCGTCTGGGGCAATGTGCACACCGTCAAGCCGGAGTTCGAGCGCGCGGGTATCGAAGGGCGACTGCGGGACTATTTCGATCGCTACCACACCATGAAGATGGACAACTTCATCATCCGCGACTGGGAAATCGAGAACGATGGACGCAGCAAGATTCTCGTTCATCCCTGCCAAGGTCAGGCCTAACAAGAATGGCGCGAGCATTCTCCCCCGTTGAGACGCAAAGCACCCGAATTCTGCAAATAAAACAAAAGAGCCGTGAGGAACTGCATGAACATTAACGGCGTCCAGATCGATGCGACTTTCGCCGAAGCCTTTCCGATGAGGGCCACACGGGTCATCATCACCGCTCAAAATCTCAAATGGGCTTATCATGCGGCTCAGGCCATGACAGGCTTCGCCACTTCGGTAATCGCGTGTGGCTGCGAAGCAGGCATAGAGCGAGAACTCGATCCGAGTGAAACGCCGGACGGACGACCGGGCATCTCCGCGCTGATTTTCGCCATGGGCGGCAAAACCTTGGCCAAGCAAGTGGAAACCCGCGCAGGCCAGTGCGTGCTGACCTCGCCCACCTCGGCACTGTTCGCCGGCATTCACGAAGGCGACAAGATTCCCTTGGGCAAGAATCTCCGCTTCTTCGGGGACGGATTCCAGATCTCCAAGCGCATCAACGGCAAACGGTATTGGCGCGTCCCGGTCATGGACGGCGAGTTCCTCTGCGAAGATACCACCTGCACCGTCAAGGCCGTAGGCGGCGGCAACTTCCTGATCCTGGCGGAAAGCCAGCCGCAGGCCTTGGCCGCTTGCGAGGCCGCCATCGAAGCCATGAAAAAGATCCCGAACGTCATCATGCCTTTCCCCGGCGGCGTGGTGCGCTCGGGCTCGAAGGTCGGCTCCAAGTACAAAGCCTTGTCGGCGTCGACCAACGACGCGTTCTGCCCCACGCTCAAAGGTCAAACCAGGACGGATTTGAGCCCCGAAATCGAATCGGTCATGGAGATCGTCATCGACGGCTTGACCGATGACGACATCAAGAAAGCCATGCGGGTCGGCATCGAGGCGGCTTGCAGCCTGGGCGCCGAAAACGGCATACGCCGCATCAGCGCGGGCAATTACGGCGGCAAATTGGGTCCTTTCCTATTCCATCTTCAGGAGATCATGGCATGACGGCGCTCACCTTCACCCTGAAGGCCGAACTCGAACAACGGATCGACGTGTCCCCATTGACGCCGGATCGGCTCGCCGACAAATCCGCGAGTGAAATCGGCGCCGAATTGCTGCAATACGGCAACCGGCAAATACGTGCCGATGAACTGTTTTCGATCGAAGGGCAAGGTTCCGACCGCCTTATCTTCCGCGGCAGCCGTAAGCTCGACTATATCGGGAAGGGCATGAGCCAGGGGGAAATCCGCGTCGAGGGCGATGCCGGCAGTTATTTGGGCATGCACCTCAAGGGCGGACGCATCATCGTAAGCGGCAACGTCGACGCTTACGCCGCTTGCGAAATGAAAAAAGGCGAAATTTTGATTCGCGGCAACGCCGGAGATTTCCTCGGCGCAGCCCTTCCCGGCAATAAAAAGGGCATGGCCGGCGGCGTGGTCATCGTCAAAGGAAACGTCGGCGACCGCGTGGGCGACCATCTGCGGCGCGGCGCCATTCTTATCGAGGGCAACGCCGGAAATTATCTGGGTTCGCGCATGACGGCCGGCACCATCGCCGTCCTCGGCGAAGTCGGCGCACACCTCGGCTATGCCATGAACCGGGGCACCGTGCTGCTTGCCCGGACACCGGCATCCATTCCGGCTACCTTCAATGATTGCGGCACCCATACGCTCGGCTTCATACCGTTGCTTCTGAAAGGCTTCCAGGGATTGGAGACCCGGTTCTCCGAAATGTCCGACACCCTCAAGCGGGTACGGCGCTATGCCGGAGACATGTGCGGACTGGGCAAGGGCGAAATACTCGTTGCCCTCTGACGGCGTCACGCCGGTTGCGATTCGCAACTCGGCAGGCAAGAAACTCAGCTGGTTGACGGATTTAGGCATACACGGTTATCATTCCGTGTTTAAAAGAATTTTCTGCGTTGGAGCCAACAAAAATGTACGCGGTTATACAAACAGGCGGCAAGCAATATCGGGTGAAACAGGGCGACGTGGTCAAGGTCGAAACCCTGAGCGCCGAAGCCGGCCAGCAAATCGAGTTCGACAAGGTGCTAATGGTTCAAACGGATTCCGGCTTGAAAGTAGGCAAACCCTTCATTGATGGCGGCAAAGTAACCGCAACCATCAAGGCTCATGGCCGGCACCCGAAAATTAAAATCGTCAAGTTCCGCCGGCGTAAGCATTACATGAAGCAGGCGGGCCACCGGCAGAATTACACCGAAATTCAGATCACAGGTATCTCTGCCTAATCGAAGAGCGAGGAATCACGATGGCACACAAGAAAGCAGGCGGCAGCTCGCGCAACGGCCGCGATTCAGAATCCAAACGACTCGGCGTGAAACGCTTCGGCGGTCAGTTCGTGCAAGCGGGCAGCATTATCGTGCGGCAGCGCGGCACCAAATTCCACGCCGGTGAGAATGTAGGCTGCGGAAGAGACTATACGCTTTTCGCATTGGCCGACGGACAGGTCCAGTTCAAGGTGAAAGGCCCGCTCAAGCGCAAATACGTCAGTATCGTTCAAAGCGAAGCCTAAGGATCAAAGCGGCTTTACGGGCCGCCCTTTTAAATAGGAAGAAGCCTCGTCCGTGACGGGGCTTTTTTGTCATTACCATGAAGTTTGTTGACGAAGCGGAAATTCGGGTGGAAGCGGGCGACGGCGGCAACGGCTGCGTCAGCTTTCGGCGCGAAAAATATGTTCCTTTCGGCGGCCCCGACGGGGGCGACGGCGGTGACGGCGGCAGCGTTTTTCTGGTCGCCTCCACCAATCTCAACACGCTGGTCGACTTCCGCTTTCACTCGCGATTTCGCGCCGAACGCGGACAAAACGGGTCGGGCGGCAACTGCACCGGCCATTCGGGCGCCGACTGCATCGTCCACGTACCTACCGGCACCGAGGTGTTCGACGCCGAAACCGGCGAAAAGCTCGGCGACCTGGTCAAGGAAGGCGAAAAATTATTGGTAGCCCAAGGCGGCTTTCACGGCCTCGGCAATACCCGATTCAAGAGCAGCGTCAATCGCGCGCCGCGCAAGGCCACCAGCGGAACGCCGGGCGAACGGCGCACCCTGCGCCTGGAGCTGAAGCTCATCGCGGACGTCGGCTTGCTGGGCATGCCCAATGCCGGAAAATCCAGCTTGATTCGCAGCGTGTCCGCCGCACGTCCCAAGGTTGCGGATTACCCTTTCACCACCTTGTATCCGAATCTTGGCGTCGTGCGCGTCGACGATCAGCGCAGCTTCGTCATGGCCGATATTCCCGGCCTCATCGAGGGCGCATCGCATGGAGCGGGACTGGGAGTGCAGTTCTTGAAGCATCTTGCCCGTACCAAGCTGCTGCTCCACGTAGTGGATGTCGAACCCTACGAAAGCCTGGAAGACCCGATTACGGCGGCACAAAAAGTGATTGCCGAGCTTCAACAATGGGACCAGGGTTTGGACCAGAAGCCGCGCTGGCTGGTATTGAACAAGATCGATCGGCTGGCCGACGACGCAGCCCAACAGCGCTGCCGCGAAATCATAGAAGGTCTCGAATGGGCCGGCCCCGTCTTTAGGGTCTCCGCCGTTCGAGGCGACGGCCTCAAAGACTTGACCTACAGCGTTATGGCGTTCCTGGAGCAGGACCAAACAAAAGATGCAGAACAGGACTGAATTCGCCCACGCCCGCCGCATCATCGTCAAGATCGGCAGTGCCTTGCTGACCGGGGGCGGGCGCGGACTGGACATGCCCGCAATCACCGATTGGGTGGCTCAAATTGCCGTCTTGCGCCACCAAGATATAGAAATTCTTCTCGTTTCTTCCGGCTCGGTCGCCGAAGGCATGTGCCGGCTGGGCTGGAAAACCCGCCCACGCTCCCTGCACGAACTCCAGGCGGCCGCCGCCGTGGGACAGATGGGCCTGATTCAGACTTATGAATCCCTCTTTCAAGGGCACGGTCTTCATACCGCGCAAATCCTGCTGACCCACGACGACCTATCGGATCGGCAGCGCTATCTTAACGCCCGAAGCACCCTACTCACCCTGCTCGAATTGGGGGTGGTGCCGGTCATCAACGAAAACGATACGGTAGCGAACGAGGAAATCCGCTTCGGAGACAACGACACGCTCGCCGCTTTGGTGGCGAATCTCCTGGAAGCGGATCTCTTGATCATTTTGACCGACCAAAAGGGACTTTACGAACGCGATCCGACCCTGGACCCCACCGCCCAACTCGTCTACCAGGCCAGCATCAATGATGCGCGCCTCGGCGAGATGGTGGGCGAGAGTCGCAGCGGACTCGGCCGGGGCGGCATGATCACCAAACTGCGCGCCGCTCGGCTGGCCTCCCGGTCCGGGACGGCAACGGTTATCGCCAGCGGGCGGGAGCAAAATGTCATGGCAAGGGTGGTTGCGGGCGAGGAATTGGGTACCTTTCTGATTCCCGATGTATCCCCGATGCTGGCCAGGAAGCGTTGGCTGGCCGGACAGCTCAAACTCAAGGGTAAGTTGCACTTGGATGAAGGTGCTGCGCGCGTCTTGAAAGAAGACGGCAAAAGCCTCTTGCCCATCGGCGTAACCGCCGTGGACGGCGACTTCCACAGGGGCGACCTAGTCGCTTGCGTGGATATGGAGGGAAAAGAGGTGGCTCGCGGGCTGGTGAATTACGGCGCTGACGAAACGCGCGTCATCATGCGACAACCGAGCTCGCAAATCGAATGCCTGCTTGGATATGTCGATGAACCGGAACTGATTCACCGCGATAATCTGGTACTGGCTTGAGAGAGGCAGGCGGGCCAGCCCGCCTCGCCTTTCCGCCAGAAACTTAGGCGGATGCGCTCAGAACCAGCGCTTTGACTCGGGCGTTGAGACGGCTCTTGCTGCGAGCGGCCTTGTTCTTGTGGATCAAGCCCTTGTTAACCGACGAGTCGATAACGGGAACTGCGGCGCGAAATGCGGCCTGCGCTTGCTCCAAGTCGCCGGATTCTACCGCCAGAATGACCTTCTTGATGAAGGTCCGCAACCGGCTGCGCTGAGCCGCGTTGTGGGCGCGATGTTTTTCCGATTGTATGGCGCGTTTTTTTGCTGAAGCAATATTAGCCAAGGTGAAAACCTCTAATCCTAATCGTTTTAAGCGAATTCGTTATTTTCGTCACAAGTAATTCAAGAGTCAAGAGCGCAATTTTCACAAAACTATCGGGCCAGACGTTTTCGCAGGTTATAGGCCATTTTCGGATAGCTTTTCGCAGCGTATCTCTAACAGTGCCTTGATCGCCCAAATTCCTTATACTACGGCCTTTTCTTCAACGAAAGCACTGGTTTTAGGCTCTGAGCAAGCATCTACTGAAATCCACGGCGGCCGTCGGCGGCATGACCTTCGTCTCCCGCCTTTTAGGGTTCGTTCGAGATGTCGTCATCGCCCGTTATTTCGGTGCCGATCCCGGCACCGACGCGTTCTTCGTCGCGTTTAGAATTCCCAACTTCCTGCGCCGCCTCTTTGCGGAAGGCGCCTTCTCGCAGGCCTTCGTGCCGGTTCTGTCAGATTACAAGGAGCGCCACGACCCGACCCAGCTCAGGCCGTTCTTGGATCGTACGGCCGGCAGCCTGTCGCTGGCCTTGTTGCTTGTCACCTTCGCCGGCATTATCGCTGCGCCGGTCTTGATCATGCTGTTTGCGCCCGGTTTCTATCGAAATGCGGAGCAATTCGAGCTCAGCGTCGAGATGCTGCGCATCACCTTGCCGTATCTTTTCTTCATTTCCCTCACGGCATTCGCCGGGGCCATTCTGAACACCTGGGGACGTTTCGCCATACCGGCCTTCACGCCGGTCTTTCTGAACCTTCTGATGATCGCTGCGGCGATTTGGTTCGCCCCTTACCTGTCCGAACCGATTACCGCCTTGGCCTGGGGTGTGCTGATCGCCGGCGTCGTCCAGCTCGCATTTCAAGTGCCTGCGCTCCTCCGGGAGGGCTTGCTGCCGAAACCCCGCCTTGGGTTTCACGATGCCGGCGTTCGCCGCATCATCAAGATGATAGGACCGGCGATTTTCGGGGTTTCGGTAACCCAGGTGAATCTCCTGGTCGACACGGTGATTGCCTCCTTTTTAGTGTCCGGCAGCGTCTCCTGGCTTTACTACTCCGATCGGCTGGTGGAATTCCCTTTGGGCATTTTCGGCGTCGCTATCGGCACTGTAATGTTGCCTCATTTGTCGAAAAATCATGCAAACCGTGATCGCGACGGGTTTTCCCGTTCGCTGGACTGGGCTCTCCGCTGGGTCATCCTGATCGGCTTGCCGGCGACCTTGGGCCTAGCGCTACTCGCCGAACCGATGATTTCCACCCTTTTTCAGTACGATCGGTTTTCTTCGCATGACGCCGAGATGGCCAGCCGGAGCCTAACGACTTACTCCATCGGATTGATGGGCTTCATCGCAATCAAGGTGCTGGTTCCGGGCTTCAGCTCGAGACAGGATCTCCGCACCCCGGTCAGGTATGGCGTCTACGCCATTATCGCCAACCTCGCGTTGAACCTGGCTCTGATTTTTCAACTCGCGCCGATCGGCTGGGGTCACGCGGGTCTCGCTCTGTCGACGGCGTTGGCGGCGCTCCTTAACGCCGGACTGCTCCTGGCCAAACTTTTGAAGGAGCAGATTTACAAACCGGAACCGGGATGGCCGATCTTCCTGCTGCGTGTAGCGCTCGCCAGTGGCGTGATGGTCCCGATCCTGGTCTATGCGTCCAATGCTTATCCGTGGCAGATCTGGTCGCTCGCCGACCGAATTTCGCATCTGGCTTTGTGGATTCTGCTGGGCCTCGCGACTTATCTGTCGTGTCTTACCCTGACAGGGCTCCGTCCCAGGCACATGCTGGTTCCGGAAGGTACCTGAGGACCGTCGCATGCGCTTGATTCGAGGACTCGCCGAACTGAAACTTCCCGAACGGGGCTGCGTCGCCACGATCGGCAACTTCGACGGCGTCCATATTGGTCACTGCCAAGTGATCGAAAGGCTGGCGGAAGCAGGACGGAGGCTGGATTTGCCGGTTGTGGTCGTCCTGTTCGAACCGCAGCCACGGGAATATTTTTTCCCGAACGAAGCACCGGCCCGTTTGACCCGGCTCCGTGAAAAGCTGGCCCGCTTGGCTGAATTGCCGATCGATCAGGTGCTGCTGCTGCGCTTCAACCGGCAGCTCGCCATGTTGCCGGCGGAAAGCTTCATTCAAGACATCCTGCTCGAAGGACTGCGCATCAAGTATCTGGTGATCGGAGACGATTTCAGATTCGGCAGAAACCGGCTCGGCAACTTTGCCTTGTTGCGGCAGGCCGGGAAAGAATTCGGCTTCGAAGTGGTCGACACGCCGTCGGTATTGGTCGATGGACGACGCGTCAGCAGCACTTCGATCCGCAAAGCCCTCGCGGCAGGCGATTTAGCTCGCGCAGCGCGACTCCTGGGGCGTCCTTATTCAGTCTGCGGACGCGTCATCCATGGGGCGAAGCGCGGCCGAACGCTCGGCTTTCCCACGGCCAACATCTTGATGAGACGGAAAAACACTCCTGTACAGGGTGTATTTGCCGTTACAATGTCCGGAATAGGCGAACATCCGCTGCCGGGGGTCGCGAACGTAGGCATACGCCCGACTGTCGCGGGAGGACGTACGGTGCTCCTCGAAACCTATTTGCTGGACTTCTCCGGAGACCTCTACGGAAAACAGGTGGAAATCGTTTTTCGCCACAAGCTCCGGGACGAAAAGCGCTTCGACGGCTTAGCCGAACTGCAGGCCCAGATCGAACGGGACGTCATGACTGCAAGAGGCTATTTCGCCATCTCAAATTCAACATCATCCTCTGCATCATGAGCACGGATTACAAATCGACACTGAATTTACCCAGCACCGATTTTCCGATGAAGGCCAATCTGCCGCAGCGCGAGCCCGAGCAGCTCGAGCGCTGGCGCAGCATGGATCTTTACCGGAAGATTCGCGAAACGTTCCGTGGGCGCCCGAAGTTCATTCTTCATGACGGCCCCCCCTACGCCAACGGCGAAATCCACATCGGCCATGCCGTAAACAAGGTGTTGAAGGACATCATCGTCAAGAGCAAGGGATTGAACGGTTTCGACGCGCCCTATGTGCCCGGCTGGGATTGCCACGGCCTGCCCATCGAATTGATGGTGGAGAAGAAGATCGGCAAAGCCGGCGTGCAGGTCAACGCTTCCGATTTCCGCAAGGCCTGCCGAACCTATGCGGCCGAACAAGTGGACATCCAGCGCCGCGAATTCGTCCGGCTCGGTGTTTTCGGCGATTGGGAAAATCCTTACCTGACCATGGACTTTCGCTTCGAGGCCGACATCCTGCGCGCTTTGGGCCGAATCTCCGCGCGCGGCCATCTGATGAAAGGGGCAAAGCCGGTGCATTGGTGCACCGATTGCGGCTCCGCGCTGGCCGAAGCCGAGGTCGAATACGAAAACAAGCGCTCGATCGCCATCGACGTGCGGTTCAGGGTTCTCGACGAAACCGCGCTGATCCAGCGTTGTCACTCGGTTCCGGGCCATCCGGGCGAAGGCCCGCTGTCGGTGGTCATCTGGACGACGACACCCTGGACCCTGCCGGCCAACCAGGGCGTGGCGCTCAACCCGGATCTCGATTACGCCGTGGTGCAATGCCGGGAACCGATGGAGCGGTTGGTCGTGGCCGAAGCCCTGATGAAAGATGTCATGATGCGTTGCGGCGTCGACGATTACCGCGTCGTGGCGTATTGCAGGGGCTCGGATCTCGAGGGATTGATGCTGCACCATCCGTTTTACGAGCGCGAGGTGCCTATCGTTCTCGGCGAGCACGTGACGCTCGACGCCGGTACCGGCGCGGTGCATACGGCGCCCGGCCATGGCCAGGAAGACTACGTCGTCGGTCAGCGCTATGGGCTGCCGGTCGAAAATCCGGTGGCGGACGACGGCAAGTTCCTGCCGAGCACGCCGCTGTTCGCCGGCGAACACGTCATGAACGCCAACGGCCATGTGGTCGAGGTGCTCAAGGAACGCGGCACACTGCTGCACGAAGCGCGCATCGAGCACAGCTATCCGCACTGCTGGCGGCACAAGACGCCGGTCATCTTCAGAGCGACGCCCCAGTGGTTCATCGCCATGGACAAGAACGATCTTCGCCGCCAGGCCCTGGAAGAAATCAAGAAAGTGGAATGGATACCCGACTGGGGGCAGGCGAGAATCGAAGGCATGGTCGCGAACCGGCCCGACTGGTGCGTCTCCCGGCAGCGGAACTGGGGCGTGCCGATCGCCTTGTTCGTCCACCGCGAGACCGGCGCCCTGCATCCCCGCACCGAGGACCTGATCGAAGCGGTCGCGCAACGGGTCGAGGAACGGGGAATCGATGCGTGGTTCGATCTCGACCCCGCGGAATTGTTGGGCGAAGAGGCTGCGCAGTACCAGAAGATCAACGACACGCTGGATGTCTGGTTCGATTCGGGCGTCAGCCACTTCTGCGTGCTGGATCGGCGGGAGGACCTGCATTCGCCGGCCGATCTGTACCTCGAAGGCTCGGACCAGCATCGCGGCTGGTTCCAATCGTCCTTGCTCGCTTCCGTGGCGATCCGCGACGCCGCGCCGTATCGGCAGGTGCTGACCCACGGCTTCACCGTGGATGCGGAAGGCAAGAAAATGTCGAAATCCAAGGGCAATGTCGTGGCTCCGCAGAAAGTGATGCAGAACCTCGGGGCGGATATCCTGAGGCTTTGGGTCGCGGCAACCGACTACCGGGCCGAGATGAGCGTTTCCGACGAGATTCTGAAACGCACGGCGGACGTTTACCGGCGGCTGCGGAATACCGCCCGCTATCTGCTCGCGAACATGAGCGGCTTCGACCCGGAGCGGCATTCGGTCGAACCCGAAAAGATGCTGGCGCTCGACCGCTGGGCGGTGGACCGGACTTTCCGTCTCCAGCAGGAAATCGTCGAAGCCTACGAGACCTACCAGTTCAACCTGGTCTATCAAAAGGTCCACAACTTCTGTTCCATCGACCTGGGCAGCTTCTATCTCGACGTGCTGAAGGACCGCCAGTACACCTGCCGCGAGGACAGCCTGCCGCGGCGATCCGCACAAACCGCGATGTACCACATCGCCGAGGCACTAACCCGCTGGCTGGCGCCCATCCTGAGCTTCACGGCCGATGAAATCTGGCGTCATTTGCCCGGCAAGCGGAGCGAATCGGTGTTTCTGGAGACCTGGTACGAGGGACTGTTCCCGCTGGACGAATCCTCTCCGTTCAACCGCGAGTTCTGGGATTTCCTGCTCAAAGTCCGCGAGGCGGTGAGCAAGGAACTGGAAGTACTGCGGGTGCGCGGCGAGATCGGCTCGTCCCTGGATGCCGAAGTCGAGCTTTACGGCAGCCAACCGATTCTCGAACGGCTTGCGCCTATCGAAAGCGAGCTTCGATTCTTGTTCATCACCTCGTATGCGAGCCTTCGGCCCGAAGGGGACAGCGACACGCTTCCGACGGGGATCGAGGGACTGGAGCTGAAAGTTCGGGCTTCCGACAAACCCAAATGCATACGCTGCTGGCATCACCGCGAGGACGTCGGCAAGCATTCCGATCACCCCGAGCTTTGCGGCCGCTGCGTGGAGAACGTGGCAGGACAGGGCGAAACCCGTCTTTACGCCTGATCTCATGTTGAATTGGCTTTGGCTTTCCGCGCTGGTCGTCGGCCTGGACCAGCTCACCAAGCAACTGATCGATCGCTCGATGGAACTTTACGAGTCGGTCGGCCTGCTGCCTTTTTTTCAGCTCACTTACCTACGCAACCAGGGCGCCGCGTTCAGCTTTCTGAGCCAAGCCGGAGGATGGCAGCGGTGGTTCTTCATCGGCCTGGCCGTCATCGCCAGCGGCGCTATCTGCTATTGGCTGAGCCGGCTCGGCAAGGGCCAACGCTGGGAAGCCGCGGCCTGGGCGCTGGTTCTGGGCGGCGCGCTGGGCAATCTCATCGACCGCATCATTTACGGATACGTTATCGATTTTCTCGACGTGTTTTATGGAGAATGGCACTGGCCGGCCTTCAACGTGGCCGATTCCGCGATCACCATAGGCGTAGCGATGCTGCTGATCGACTCCGTGAGACCGCGGCAGTCGACGGCCAGCCTGGTGTAGACCTATTTGCCGGCAAGGGATTGCCGGCCTATAAACGATAGCCAAGTAGGTCGGGAATCCTTTCCCGACACAACGGACGGGCAATCGGCTTCGCATGCAAAAGATTTCCGACCTGCTGGATCATAGACCGGAACAAGCCCAGCATTCCCGGAGTAAGGCGCATTTACCGGGAACGGCTATCGCCTCATCCCCGCCTACGACGGTTTCACCTCAGACGAGAATGCCTCTGCCTCCGGTCGGCTGAAAACCTCTTGCGGACAGCAAGCGGTAAACCCTTTCCCAATCGAAACTCGGGCCCGGATCGGTTTTTCGCCCCGGAGCGATGTCGCTGTGACCGACGATCCGGTCCGGCGACAAGCCCGGATAATTCGCCAGCAAGGCGGAGAGCAAATCGGCCAGGTGCTCGTATTGCCGGTCGGTATAGGGAATATCGTCGGCCCCTTCCAACTCGATGCCGATCGAGAAATCATTGCAGCGCTCCCGCCCCTCGTAGTTCGAAATCCCGGCATGCCAAGCGCGCCGGTGGAACGGAACGTATTGAACGATCTCGCCGTCGCGGCGAATGAGCGCATGGGCCGATACCCGAAAGCCGTGTATGCGCTCGAAATAAGGGTGGGCAGTCGGTTCCAAGGTATTGGTAAACAAACAGTCGATCCAGTTGCCGCCAAACTCGCCCGGAGGCAAACTGATGCCATGTATCACCACCAGCGAAATATCCCCTGAATCGGGCCTGTCGTCGCAATTGCAACTCTCTAGCCGCCTCGCGTTTGCCAGCCAGTTATCGATTATCTTCATTTTCCAAACCGAGTTGTAAATCGTCGAGAATTCGTCCTGTCCGCCGAGTATATCTACAAGACAATCTGTCCGCTTTCGGTTTTGTGGGTCGAGTCACGATATAAAAAAGACTTTCCCTTTAAAGTAAGTCCCGCGACGAATATAAAGCGCATTGTAAGAACCGAGTATAGAGTTATCGCAATGTGCGACACCGAAAATCATCATCGATTGCTACCGGTCCGGCAACGCATAGACTGAAACGGATTCAGTAAAGCTACAACACATTCGATATACCTTAAGCCGCGATTTTTCGAGGTACAGGTCGAAACCTTTCCGATTCGAAATCGGCCGGCAAAAATAATAATCCCGGCAGAAATGTTTCGACTTGAAAACAGAGCTCTTAAAGATAACAAGAACCGTGTCGGCCATGATAAAAAAGAAGCTGTTTCTTTCCATGGTACGCTGCATACCGAATATACGACTCCGTATCCCGCGAAATAGCAAAACAGTACGGGCAAAGGCAATCCCGGCACGCCGCATACATTATATTACCCGTTTTCGATGCATTAAGACGGCTGAAATCGAACTTAACTTCCCGGGCAATTCACGACAGTTTTTTCATCCATGACCATCAAGGGAGTGCTTCAAGCATGAGAGATTTCCGATTATGGAGCAGGCTGGCTCTAGCGCTAGCGGGGGTATTTTTCAATCCCATGGCCGTCGGAGAAACCCCGCCGTTGTCAGGGCTGCCTAGCAATGAGGAAAGCAAATCTGCTTTCGCCACGCTGAAGGCCGGCGAAGGCGGCTATGCACCGGCCCGTGCCGCCCGTGAGTACTGGGACGCGGCCCGCCGGCGCGTGGCACAGGATCCTCGCTGGACGGCTTGGTTGCAGGAGCGAACCGACTGGATCGATCACTGGATGACCACGCCCCGCGAGAGCGCGGACTGGGTCGCCGGCTGGATCCACGACTACGTCGATCCGAACACGGGCGTTCTCCTCCACTGGACCCCCGATCAGCCGATACCGCCCGACCAGCCCGGCCACGAAAAGCTGCGCGCCGCCTGGATCGCCCATAATCGGATCTACAACATCGACCGCGTGCTGGACGCCGCCCGACTGTTCCGCCTGACCGGCGATACGCGCTACTTGGATTGGGCGGCTTCGCAGCTCGATTTCTACGCCGACGCCTACCGCGGCTTCCCGTTGCAGACCTGGAACGGCCGAGCCCAGCTGATGAATCAGAGTCTGGACGAAGCGACCCGCGCCCTGGTGTTGATCGAAGCGGTCCGGCTGCTGAAACCCCATGTCCCGGCGGCCCGCGCCGACCACTGGCGCGAGGGGCTGTTCCTGCCGTTGGCGGCCAATGTGATGGCGTCGTCGCGCGAGGTCCACAACATCGCCGTCTGGCATGCCGCGGCCGTGACGTT
>NZ_MSCV01000037.1 GCF_002005105.1 Methylocaldum sp. 14B
AAGTTTTTTGAGGTCGCGCGGCCAATCCGGCGGCGCGGCAGCGGGTGGTCGATCGGGTTCAACGTGAGTGCCTGGCCGGAGTTCGGGAACCGTGCGACTGGGCAGATTTTGAGGACGGGGCGGCCGGTGTGCATTCGTTACCGTGGCCTTGAGAGTTCGGCGCATCCGCCCGCAGCGCCTCTAAGTCAGCTTTCTTCCTGAGTAGTAGCCGTCTTTCTTTCCCCAAAATGCGTGCATTCGAAGGCGTCCAGCCGGATCCTTCACGCAACTCCCTTCCCGCCTTGAAAGTCTCCTTAATCAGGCAAGCGCCGCATGGAAACATTTCCGAGTGGTGACGAATCGTGGCCTTCATAACTGTTCCTAGATGACCCGTTACCTCAGGCCTATGCCCAGTTCGGCCAAGGCGTGGCTGGGTAGGGGATGTGAATGGCGATGGCAAACCCGATGTTCTGATAGGGGCGTCCGCGCAAGACGTGGGCGTCATAGACCATATCCGCGGCAACGATACGGTCAACGGCGGCCCTCACGCCGACCGTGATGTCTGTGCAGCCGATCAGGGCGATACCGTTCTCAACTGTAATCCGTAATGTAGGCCAAGCATTTTTTGGCTGAGAGACAGTGGTAGCCGGAATCGTGAGCTCGGGTGCCGCTGGCCGCCATCCGTTCGCCTTGCGGGATTATCGCTGCCGCTTGGGTCGATGTTTGCCGCCGCAGTGGAAAGTTACATAGTGCCGAATCACCAGATCGTCGCCGGACGAGTGAAAAGGCTTTTCCCTAATTCCAAGCAAAGACGGGCTGAGCTTGTGGCTTTCCATCCAAATCGAAGGGATTGGGAAGATGCTGGAAGTACCGGATGGTCGATTTCTGAATCATTTCAAAATTCTGGATAGAACGCTTACGACTGCCATCGTCCGACTCGCAACCGTAAAGACGTACGTTGCTAACGGAGGGCGCTGGCGTTCATTGCTCCACCGACGTCCTGTAGTTCAAAGCGTTCGTTTCCGGCCGCGCTTCATTTCATCCAGCAGCCGCTCGTTGACGCTTCGCGCGTGCTCGATATTCCAGATTCGGATTGCTTCGTCGAGATCGACTTTACCTTCGTCGACCATTTTGCAGAGCCCGATTCGTAGGGCATAAAGCTTGATGATCAGCGGATCTTCCGGGGTGTCGGCGAGGTGCTTTTCCCATTCGGCCGTTTTTTGCGGATCTTTGCAGTAATTGACCGGACGCTCTTCGGCATGGAGGCAGAGCGGTAGGGTGAATGTCAAAAACAAGGGCCAGTATTTCATGAGGTTTTCTCCACGGGTATCTGGGGTTGTCCGCTATTTGGCCCATCTCGGTGAGAATCAGTAAGAATGGGGGAAAGCGACAGAGTACCGTAAACGGAAGACATCATAAGGGCGGTCTGTCGTTATCGTAATATTCCGGGAGTCGATAACCGGCATCCGGAAGGCAACGGAGTGTTGCCTGCTTATTTCCGCCTTGAATTGTGAACCCGCGGGACCCATACAGAATTGGCGCGGGAGACACTTGCATGCCACTCCGCAATTCTTGCGTCGAACGGCGGATTGGGGTGGCGAATGCACAGTCGACAATATCGTTTAAAACGTTTACGCGCAGTTTCTGACTCGGTGACCTAAATGCAGATCTCTAATAGGTGGAAAGCGACGAAGGAGGAATGGGCGATTCTTTCCTACTACCAGCGTTTCGAGAGTTTGGTTGCGTTTGTCCTGACGATCGTGATCGGATTGACCATTCTGGTAGCGCTGTATCAGCTTACGACCGATGTCGTACTGGGCCTGGTGCGTGGCGTGCTGGATCCGTTCGATCATGACGTGTTTCAAAAAATCTTCGGCGAAATCATGACACTTTTGATTGCGCTGGAGTTCAATCACACCCTTCAATACGTGGTCAGAAGGGAGCAGAGCATCGTTCAGACCAAAGTAGTCGTGCTGATTGCCCTTTTGGCCGTAGTTCGCAAGTTCATTATTCTCGAAGTTCAAGACGTGAGTGCCGGTCATCTGCTGGGTTTGGCAGCGATTACCCTGGTTTTGGGTCTGACTTACTGGCTGATCCGAGAGGCAGTATAAGACGGAGAGGAAGTCCGGGATTTTATTCAGTCTTTTTATGGCGGGCTAAGCACCAGGATAGGCCAGTTGGTATCGGTGGGATAACAATGCCAAATGAGCGATTCTTCTTGAAACTTGGCGAACAGCTGTTCCTCTGCGTATACCACGCCGTCCACACATGAAACATAAGCAAACGGTCCGAACCATTCCGATGGTTCGCCAGCGGCATTCTCAAACGAAATTCGCACCGGCTCTTTGCAATCGTATCGCGTAAAGTGTCGGCCTTGAGTTTCCCAAAAATGATTGCGATAGGCTGCCACGATGTTTCCTTGCGGCCCTTGGTGAATGACGTTGCCGCCGACGCGAAACCAAGGCGCCGGTCCGATCTGTTCGGGCCGACCTCCCGCGCCGCTGTCGAATGTCAATCGAATCATAAGCTTTCTTCTATCGAGCTTTCATAATATAGGCATCGGACGTGGGCCAAAGTTTTTGCTGACAATCACGCCTTGAACGTTTCTTTATCATGGAGTATCGACATGGCAGTTGTGCGGTTTTCAGCGTGCTTCGGTTTAGACGCGTAGCGCAGGCCGCTGACGCATGCGGCAAAGTGCTCACCGCTCGAGTGCAGATATAACGCCTGACCGCTGCTGACGACAGCGCATCTCCTCGGCGTCCGCTGCTCTCAATCTGCCCTCTTTGATCAGCCTCGCAGCATCGCCTTGGAGTTTCGGGCCTGCTTTATTGCGCTCCTCGATTTCTGCTATTTTATGAAATGCGAGCTTCATTTTTTCAGCCTAATTGATGCCGGACAGGCGTGATCTTCGATGAACTCCACTCACTTGGAGTGATCTCATAAATTGACTGTGAAACCAATTAGGGATTACCCATATGAAACCAGGTGCCATAGTTAATGCTACATTCAATAACTGTCATTGTATTGCCAGAATTACTGGTGTTGGCAAAAAGTATGGAGAACCCTTCTTTCATATTATATTAATCTCGCCATGTGTCATGGATACCGGAACTATACCGGCAGGAACCAGAACCTGGGTATGGCCAGAGATGGTTACGCTCGGAGTAAATGATGCCAATTAGGTTTTATCTTTTCCGGTTATAAACAAAGTGGCGATGGGCAAAGCAGCTGCAGATCAGACAAACGGGTTGGCGGTAGCATTGTCCATCGCCGGCAGTATCCAGACTTTTGATGTTCAAGAGACGTGTCGAATGCGTCACAACGCGCGACAAATCGCGCCACCCGCTGTACTCGGTTGGTCATTCGGGCGCTATGTGTTAGGGTGCGATCCATTCTTCTCAATATTCCGTTGCATACTCCATGACTGACGAGTCATCCGAAACGGCACCCGTTCGACTGCGTTGGGAGAAGGAATCCCGGTATTATGAGATTCATCTACAACTGGACCTGTGGGGCGATTGGGTACTGACCCGAATCTGGGGGCGTCGTGGGTCGCCCATGGGCCAGATGAAACATATGCCGTGCCCGTCATACGACGATGCGGTCGCGAAGTTGTCGAACGTCCGCAATCAGCGTAAGCGGCGAGGATATGAGCCGGTGTTGGTATGACTCGTTTCAACCCGCGCGAATCGATATTGCTTGAGTGGCTCATCCTTCTTTTCCGTATCCTGAAACCTTTATTAGAACCGAGAGCTTTCATGTCCGATTTCAAGAAATACCATTGTTTGGAATGCGAACACATCTATGATGAAGCACAAGGCGATCCTGACAGTGGTATTGCGCCGGGCACTCGTTGGGAAGACATTCCCGACGATTGGGAATGTCCGATATGCGGAGCGCCGAAAAGCTTTTTCAAATTGATGGAGTGATCTTCCGTAAACGATTCGCGAGATTCTGCCGATCGGTTCGAGGGGAAGGCTGGCTTCTTGATCGAAGCTGGTATAAAAGAAAGAGCCGATCCGCTACAAGAAGACCCGCAACGGGATTACTCTTTATAGATCATGGTCGTTCTGTCGCGAGCCTTGATCTACCATTTAGATTCAAACTTTCAATTCGAGCTTGATATTTTCTGGTCAAACGCGAAGGCATAGCATGCTAAGACTACGCCAGGCAACGACAGAAGGCCCGCAATACCAGGTATAGGCTTCACGAATATACTAAGCGCTATACTCCCACGGTCCGATGTAATTTCCCAGTTTATCGGGAGCCAGGGGATTATTGGAAGGCAAATATTGTTCCGGCAGTTAATTGGAATCCTGTTTTGTGCGGCTTTCCGATTTTCCAAGGGTAGCCTGTGTAGGATGGGCTGAGCGAAGTGACAAATCGGCAGGATCGCCGATTTGCACGGCAGCGCCGCCCGCAGGGGGGCCGCGCAGGGATGGCGTGGCATGAGCCCCATCGATCGCGAACGATGCCTGTCCTGAGCTCAGTCGAAGGGCCTGTCCTGAGCCCGGTCGAAGGGGGCTTCCCGATGATCAGTACATCCTACGGACTGCATTTGTCGAAAATCGCGCTTTGTGCCGAAGCAATTACTCGGCACCGATATGAGAACTGCCGGGACTGAGTGAGCCGCGACAGCGGGGCTCAATAACAGGGACATTCCAAGCCAAACCGGATGATTTGCGCGAAATCCCATGCTTTTAGACTCGCTCCGCCCACCAAGGCGCCGTCTACCCCTGCAATACTCATGATCTCGGCGATATTGTCGGGTTTCACGTTTCCGCCATACAGAATTCTGATCGTCGATGCGATTTGCTCGCCGTACAGGTCCATGATCAAATTCCTGATAAAGTCGTGCACTTCGCTGATCTGTTCCAGTTTTGCGGGTTTTGCGCCCTCTCCGACGGCCCAGACGGGTTCGTAGGCAATCACGACTTCGCTCGCGGTCCTCGGCGAGACGACCTCAAACGCCAGCCTTAACTGCCGATCCAGCAGATTGAAGGTCTCATGGGTTTCTCTGGCTTCCTTGTTTTCGCCGACGCAGAGAATCACCTGAAGTCCGTGGGCCAAGGAAGCCTGAACCTTTTTCTGTATGACTTCGTCGCTTTCGCCGGCCCGCTCGATCAGCTCTTCTTCCAGAAACCGCTGTATTCCCGTCAAAACGTCTTGGTTTGCTTCCGAAGCCAAGTGTTCGAGGGCCGCGAGAATTTGCCGGTCGCCGTCGTCCTTGGTCCTGAGCAGCTCCAATTCCTGCAAGAGAAAACTTTTGGACAACCGTTTTGCGATACTGGGTCCGAATCCGAAATATTTGCCGAGATTGGTCCGGCGATCCGAATGTCCGATGATGACGCGGTCGACGCCGATCGACGCGAGCATTTCGGCTGAGATCTCTCCGGTAAATGCGCCTTTGGATTCGAAGAACGTGTCCTGTGCCAGCAGGAAGACGTTCCGCCCAAGACCGTATTCCGTCCGGAGAAAATCCGGCTTGATGTAATCGGCTAGCGTAGAGAGTCCGGTGAAGGGAGGAGCTAAGCCGATATCGACGTCTTTTACGCCTTTGCAAAGATCGAAGATTCTCGCGGCGAGCGCGACGCCGGACCGTGGGATCACGTTCATTTTCCAATTGCCGGCCAGGAACGGCCGGATCGCTCCGGGATCGCCGATCTCCGCCTCGATCTTCTGCCATTGATTTGCCGTTCTTTGGCGATAATAGTTCCGATATACGCTTGCCGTTTTCATGATTTGTTTTTCCTTCTGATCCGGTGTCGCGGTCTCATCCGCCATCCGCGTGATGGGGCGCCGCCGTTCGATTTATCATGGGGACTGTGCGCGCATAATACAACTCGACCTTATTGTAGCGTCCGGTCGCATACCGATGAGTTGCTCAAGCGTTCGGCGTGCCGAATCGACAGCGCACTCGCATGACTTACTCCACATTTTTTTCCTTGCGTCTCGCTTTTTCGGCTTTTTTCTCGAAGTTATCCACTGTCAAGACTTGACATGCGTATTCTGTGTCAGTCGTCACTTACAAGCAGTCCATAAGTACTTGATTTGAAGTTGGCGCCTTAAAAAAATGCGTAATATCAATGAGATATATCAATAAGTCATAATGGTGCGCCGTCCTGTAAAGAACTTGGTCAGCTTAATGTAAGGGCTTGAACAGCCGATATCGGCAAGCTTTGTCCACGGACTTATCCACAGGGTTGTCCACGGAAATTGTGGATGAGCGGAAGGCAACTGAAGCTCGGGCCGACGCACGAGATTGCTGTGGGGCGAAACGCCTTAGAGAATTTTCCGATTCGGTGTCAGGGAGTCCAATATGTAGGTCGGCAATCCCTTGCCGACTTATCGGCTCGGCAAAGGACTTTGTGGGAAGGGGCGTCCTGGCGCTCCCAGGACGACCGTTTGCGATTGGAAGGGTCGCGACTAAAGCGACCGTTTGCGATTGGAAGGGTCGCGACTAAAGCGACCGTTTGCGATTGGGAAGGGATTGCCGACCGACGTTCTTCCCGCCCGACACGAATCCGTACACCGGGATGAAAAACGCTCTAATCGATACACATGCGGGTTGGGGTCCCCGGCACTGTTGCCGCGATGGTCCGGACGATGGAATTGACCCTGCCGATAACTTCAAAATCCGTGAGTTTAGATCTGCCGGGATAGGTTCGGCATGGCACTAAAGTGATTGGCAACGAGCGTTTTGAGGCTCTGCGGCGGACCTCTCTCTATCGATCGATCGAGGATTACGTTGAGAGCGGGAGATTGCCATTAAGAATCACTGTCTCAATGGTATTGGGCACGATCCGATTGGAGACAACGGCCTCATGAACTCACCCGCAACTCATCAAGCCCGGATCGTCAGCGCCGTGCCGGGCCGGCTGCGAATAAAATCTCGCGGTACCTATCGCAACCCGGCATTACTGAATCGAATAAAGGGCGATTTGGAAGCAAAGCGCGAGATTTCCGGAGTGTACGTCAATCCGACCACCGGAAGCGTTACGGTCCATTACGATTCCGGCCGCTGCGATAGAGCCGGGATACTCAAGTGGCTTCAGGATATCGATGTCCTCGCGGAAGACCTGATGCGTGCACGTTCCGCAGTTCCGGCAACTGCGGAACCCTTGACCGTGATTGAAGCGATCGATGATTTGAATACGCGTATGAGCCGCTGGACAGGGCTTCCGATCGATCTTCGGACGGTGTTGCCGCTGGCGCTTGCCGGAGCCGGGCTCTGGTCCATTGTTCGGAACGGGCTCATGATCGAAAAGGTGCCCGGCTGGCTATTGCTCTGGATGGGGTTCGACCTGTTCGTCAAAACCCGGCCGCACGACCGGGCACGGTCGCCGAGACGTTGAGCGTATTCCGGGCCGGAGGCATTCGGGCTAGTCGTCCCGGTCGGCTGCTCGAGGGAAGTCGCATTGCGGCTGGAAAGCAGACCGCTGCGTACTCGGAACGTCGGCGATCGTCGCGCCGGCGAATCGGAAATCATTTCAATGCCAGCATCCCGCAGAAGTTGTACCAGCGGAAAAAGACGTCGCACGATTTGAAGCCATTCCGCAGCAATAGCTCGCGATTTTCCTCGAGATGGTAGGGAATCAGGACGTTTTCCAATGCTTCCCGCTTTTGGGAAATTTCGAGCTCGCTGTAGCCGTTGCGCTTCTTGAACTCGTAATAATGCTTGATAAACAGACGGTTGATGGTCGAGTCCTGACTGAGCACTTTTTCGACCAGAATGAGGCAGCCGCCGTCGTTCAATCCGTGAGCGATGCTCGAAATAACGCGGTCACGGTTGAGCGGACGGACGAATTGCAGCGTCAAGTTCAGGATGACCACAGAGGCGTTCAGAATGGGAACGCCGTCGTCCAGGCTCAGGCAGATCAGCTCGTAAGTGTGTGAAATACTGTTTTCTTGCAGCTTTTTCCGCGCCTTTTTCAACATATCGGGCGAGGAGTCCACGCCGATAAAGGCAACTTCTGCCGGAACGACCGGATCGAGCCCGATGAACGTCGTGCCGGTCGAACAGCCCAGGTCGTAAAGATTGGTTCCGGGGACGGCAAAATCTCCCGCGATCTCTCCGATCATGCGTTGAATTTCCGCATAGAAGGGGACCGAGCGATCCAGCATGTCGTCGAAAACCTCGGCGGTATCCTTTCCGAAATCGAAATCCGTCACCATTGGACGCTTTTCTTTGAATAAATCGTCTTTAGTCATCGTATTCAAATGGGCTCTTTCGCTAATCTGCCCGGCGACCGCCGATCCTTTTCAGGGCCGGACCGGCGGCGGATGCGGATCACGAGCAGCACGATCAGGGCGCTCATCCAGGCAGCGGTGAGATAACCGATCATCCCGTCGTAAGACCCGGTCAAAAACGACCAGTATCCGTTCGGAACGCCGTTCGTTGCCGCTTTGGTGGTCTTGATGACGCAGACCCACCCGGCATGTATGCCGATGCAGTAGCCCAAGCCCAAGGGAAAAGCCACCCGAATCCAGGCGAGAAAGACTGCCGCGAGGAATAACGCGAGAAAAGAGGAGGGATCCAGGGTTGGAAGAGTGGCCAGGGCATCCCCTACGATTCGAAAACCTGTAGTCCAGTCGACATCGGCCGCTGCGGGTTTCAAGTCGCTGCGCAAGAAATGGAGTAGGGCGAAATAAAAGGAACTGATGGCGACGGCCGATAGGGTTCCGGCCGCTTTTCGAAGTGCGGCGAACAGAACGCCGCGGAAAATCGTTTCTTCTATGATTGCCACGACCAATCCTATGCCGAGTGCCTTAAGTGCGGTCATTCCGAGGCGATGGGCGTTCGACCAGGCATCCATATCGATCTCGCGAACGTCCAGGGCGATCAACGCCAAGGCATGAAGGGCGAGCATGGCGGCTCCCAACGGAACACCGACCGCGACCTGGCGAGACAGCTCGGACTTGGTTCCCACCCCGATGTCCGGACGGCGCAGGCTGAAGAATTTCGCCGCCGGAATGATGCTGAGAAGGAGAAGCAAATGACCGCTGCGGTTTACCAGGGTATGAAACCCGATGGCACCATCCGTGATCCAAAAGATCGGGTAGGCGAAAAACGCGGCGAGCGAGGCGCAAAGAAGTATGACCAACAAAGGTGCCAGCACCGCTGAACTAACGATTCTTAGGGAAAGCATGACAAAGGATTTGAAACATTGATGCGCTAAAGCCGATGGCGCGTTAAATGGTCGAAAGTCTATCTCATATGGCGCATGGTGGGTAAAACGGCACCGTTCGGTGGGAAGCCGAGCGTTTCCGAACCCCCTGCTGGGTACAAATGCACGAGCCTGCGAGGCGGCGCTCCTTATGTCGCATCGGGCTTGAGCGACGATTCACCAAAGCAGTATTAATCGCGCCGTCTCCACCTCCGGTGCGGGCGGCCTCGATCGATATCTCTGTGCCTGCACAAGGGTGCCTTTAGGAATGGACATGCAAGAAACGGATTTTACGCGGCGTAGGCTATGTCTTGGTCTGATTCACCGACGTTCATGTTGGTTGCCTACCGCTCACGGTTGGATGGTTCTTTTTCTCGTTTCCTTGAGTTCCGCCGCTTTCATCGTTGGTAGGATCCATCCTTTTTTATCGATCAGCGACCCGATTTCCGGGGGCGGCCTTGTGGCAGAGGGATGGATGCCGGATTACGCGATGGAGCAAGTGATTGCCGAATTCGAACGCGGTCGATACACCCGGCTCTACGTCACCGGCGGCCCTATCGAGAGAGGACGGTTGCTCCAGAAATACGGAACGTCCGCCGAGGCCGGCGCCGCCATGTTGGTCGAACTGGGGCTGGATGCGGATGTAGTCCAGCCGGTTCCGGCGCCGCGGAGCAGGACGGATCGGACGTACATATCCGCTATCGCTCTACGAAACTGGTTTGCTCGGAACGGGATTGAGGAACGCTCGCTGACCGTTGTGTCGCTCGGGGTTCACGCCCGCCGAAGCCGCCTGTTGTTCCAGACGGCTATCGGGCGGTCTATCCCCGTTGGTGTCATCGCCGTCGAGGATGAAAGTCACGACCCGATGCGCTGGTGGCGGTCCAGCGAGGGATTTCGAACCGTAACGGACGAGGCGATCGCTTATCTTTACACTACCCTGATTTTTTATCCTGGAAGGGAGATCATGGCTCGGTAGTGTGACTTGCCGTCTCTACCCCGATCGCTCGAGGTCTTTCCCGTTATGAAGCCTCGATGTGGCGTTCGCTCGTCGCTCTCCACATTGCAAAAAGACGTTCCGTTGGTCTCTTACGGTTTTAAAGAGGGCGGCTCTTGTTTAGAATCGATCAAAAAAGGAGTGTCATGAATAAACAGGATGTTTTGAGGTACTGCCTAGTCAGTATCGTTTTGGGAGCATGTTGCGGTTGCTCTTGGGTTGGCGCCGCGACGCCGCGAGCAGTTGATGATCCGACCGCTCTGCGCGCCAGAGGATCGAAAACAACTAATCCATCTCCGGCAACTACGCGCTATGTTCGTCCGTTCGGCCCGAACGCGCCCTGGAACCGACCGGTGGACGGGCTGCCGCGCCATCCCCAGTCCGATGCCTTGACCAATCGCCTGTGGCAATATTCGCCGTCGCGGGTCGGCAATTTCAATCTGTCCTTCAGCGGGTATACCTATCCGGTGTACATGGCCGGCACCGCGAAAGGCTCTTACCCAGTCCGAGCGCCATCATGGAACAAACTCAACGGTACCAAGATCCCCTGGAGCCCGGATTGGAAGCCCGCGACCGGCTCCGATAGCCAGGTGATCATCCTCGACCCGGACAGCGGGCGCGAATGGGATTTGTGGCAGGCGAGTTTCGATGGGGCCGCCGTCCATGTTTCGAACGGCAATCTGGTGCCGGGCTCGTATTTGACCAAGGAAGACGGCTTCAAGCCCTCGCGCGGCTGCGGCATTCCCTACCTCGCCATGCTGGTGAGACCGGAGGAGATTGCCCAGGGCAAGATCGAGCACGCGCTGTCGATGCCGAGCCGGAACACCGCGAAGACCTTCGTGGCGCCGGCCACCAAGTCGGACGGTCGGGTTACCCAGAACGGTATGCCCATGGGCACCCGGTTTGCGCTGAACATCACCGATGCCGAGATCGACGAGTGGGTGAACGCCCTACCGAGCCAATTGACCGGCCAGACCCGTCGGGCGGCGCGGATCATCGCCGTGGCCCTTAGGGATTACGGCTGGTTCATCTCCGACACGGCCGGCGGCGCGCACTTCCAGTTCGAGGACAACGCCACCGCCAAAGCCAAATGGGAGGCGCTGGGCTTGGGGGAGAAATCGATTGGCTGGAAAAACTACCCTACCGATCTGCTCGATGGCTTGCTGACCAAACAGCGTATCTACGCAATCGTTCCTAGTAACTGATACAAGATGTACCGACCGCAGGCTCGGTTGTGGCTGGTGCTCGGACGAAAGAAAGAGAAGGGGAAGCGACGGCCGAGTGTAACACCTGAGGACACGCTGACTCGTGTAAGTAGCCTTTCTTAGGTAGTTGTTCGAGTTTTATATCAGTGGTTTAACCAGCACAATGCACCTACGTATTCGGGTGCACAGGGATGTTTCAAATGGCCGAAAAAGTGACCGGTCTAGACTCTGATCCAGTCGGTATCTCAGTTTATGCTCAAACTCGTTAAGTTGAGCTTTGCATATTGGTTTTGTTTTTAAGGAGCCTTTAGTGGGCTTCTTAGTTTCGAAATAGGTTGTTTTAGTCGCAACCCTCGCCAGGTAGCTTGATAGGTTAACTCAACGAGTAGGGTTATGCCGGAGTCTGCTGTTGGCAACGACGCTTTGGATTTTTCCCAAGGCAAGGAACGTCGGATAGATGCTGTAACCACCCAACACAGAAACAATAAGAAACACCCGTGGGAGTCAGTAATTTGGTACGACTACATTCGGCTTTGAAGGCAGCCTCGTTGTGGGCTATGAGTTATGCGTCCGGGGTGCACACGCAATATACCCGATTTGCGCTTATCGGGCATGCACGCACGGGTTCAAACCTCTTGTTGGACGTATTCCGGTCCAGCTCTGAGGTCGAGATGTTCCATGAGATATTTAGCTCGGATAACCGGATTATCGGGCAAGGTTTTAATGAAGGTATATCTCGTCTATATAACGAATATGCACGCTGCGTCCGCGCGGTCGGGTGCAAGATTTTTTATAACCACTTGACCAACCAAGAATGGACTGAATTCCAGAAATTGAAGGAATTCAAGATCATCCACTTGATGCGCCGTAATCGCTTGAGGACACTGGTGTCCCTGGCCATCGCATTCAAAACCGATATTTGGCTGCAGAGGAATTTGCGGAAAAAAGTTCCGGTTGACCGAAAGAAAGTCCACCTGGAACCGGGAAATTTAGTTGCGCAAATAATGCAGATCCAAAATTGGGAATCCCAAACACGTGGTCGATTCGCAGACCACGATATGCTCGAAATTTATTATGAAGATTTGGTGGACGACTTCGATAACATAGCCTCGAAGGCAATAAACTTCGTAGGCGCCAAACAATGGAATTCAAATAGGATCGCGTATAGGAAGCAGAATCCGGAGCCGCTCCATCAGCTTATTTCGAACTTCGACGAAGTTAGGGGGGCGTTGAAGAATACGCCATGGGAAAGATACCTTGAATGAGTTTTCCGAACGAGGGAGTGACCATGGATATCGTAAAAATTTCGCAGAAGCTGCTGACTGAAATTGGAGCTCAACTCGATATACATCGCTCGGAGAAAGATATTTTGCCGATTTTAGGTCAAAGGAATTTTAGAGCTAATTCGTCAACAGCTTTTTGAAGGCCATGCTTCGAAATGACCCCATTTTGATTGTTGATTTAGCGAAATACTACGGAGGCGTGGATGTACGCGTTACCGCCTTAGCGCGAATGCTTCACGGCGAACGTCCTTACGCCGTCGCGACTTTGAAGGGCTCGGCATTGCATCATCGCCTGGAAGCCGCTGATTTAGTCTCGTTCCCCGTGCCGTTTTCACGGGGCGATCCGAGAATATTGCTCTATTTGTATCGCCTAATTCGAAAAGGCGGGTATAAGGTAGTGGATACTCATAATCCGCAATCCCAGTTTTGGGGGGGATTGGCCGCAACATGGGCGGGTGCAAGAAGTATTTGCACTGTTCACAGTGCGTATGGGCTGGAATACGCCAACACTCTGAAAGGGCGGCTATACGAGCTGGTTTTGCAGTTGAGCTATCGGCTCGGTTTTCACTTTATCGCCGTATCGGAATCGGTACACCAATATCTCGCCGAACTAGGCATTCCATCGACACGAATTTCGCTAATCCACAACGCCATAGAATATACCGAGGAAACATCGGCCGGGCGGGCTGCTCCATTCTTCAAGGAGCTAGGATGGAGTTCCGACGTGTTCGTAGTCACGGTAGTCGGCCGGCTCGAATCCGTAAAAGGTCACAGGTTCTTGTTCGAGGCATTGGCACGCCTGGCGAAGTCCAGGCCTCGGCTACGGTGCCTGGTCGTGGGAGATGGCTATCTGCGCAGCGAATATGAAGAACTGGTAAGGAAGGCGGATCTCGAACAGATTGTCCACTTTGCAGGCTTTCGCAACGATGTCTCCGTCCTCTTAAGCGGCAGCGACGTGTTTTGTTTGCCTTCTCTTTCCGAAGGTCTGCCGTATGCGGTCCTGGAGGCATGCAATCATCGTCTCCCCTTGCTTTTGAGCGGAGTGGGAGGGCTAGCCGAGCTATTCGACCACGGAAAAACCGCGTTTCTTGTTCCGCCAGCGGATGTGGATGCACTGGCGAGAGGAATTTGTTGGCTCATGGATTATCCGGTCGAGGCAAACGGTTTAGGCGAAGCCGCTTTTCACGCTGTGAAGCAGAAGTCCGGTACTAGGCAGATGTACGGGAAGACCTTGGAAATTTATCAATCTGGTTTACCTCTATAGGCACTGAGATATTTCGAGTTAAACCGGTGACTACGAAACGATCGAAATATCACGGGTTTTGCATCATTAACCAATGGAACGGCTAACCGTAAGAAAAAGGCAAGGGATTGCATAATGCGCAGTATTTCGGAAAAGGTAACTATCAAAACGTTCCGAGGGATATCCGGTCTCGAGGAAATCGCAACCGAGTGGGAGTTCATAACGAAGGTCATGGATGGCAAGCGATTTTTTCACCTCGCGGACTGGTACCGTTGTTATCTAAATGCTCTGGAAGACCAGCCCGATACGGTGTTATTCACGGTGGTATATGTAAGCGACAATCCGGAAGCCATTTTCCCACTGAAGATATCATCGCAACGAATATTCGGGCTGAAGATGAGGGTGCTGCAACTCCCGAGCCATCCGCACATGTGCCTCAATGATTTTGTGGTTGCTAAACCCGAACGCGTAAAAACTTACGTGCCTCTCGTTTTAAAACATCTGAAAGAAGTGCCAGGCCTTTCCTGGGACTATATTTATCTCCCGCGTGTCCTTGAAGAATCAGCCGCAGTCACTGCACTAGCTGAACAGTCTAATATCTGGAATGTTCGAAGATCCTGTGGGCAATGCGACTATATAGTTATGCGTCCTTATAATCTAATGTTTCAAGGGTTTTCGAAAACTTTCAGAAATAATATGAGACGAGCAAAAAAGCGTGCCGAAGATTTAGGAAACATAACCTACACGTCTGCATCAAAGCATCCGGAACTCGGCATGGCTTACGAGGCTTTTTTAGATGTTGAAGCCTCTGGTTGGAAAGGTAGAAAAGGATCTGGTACAGCCATAAAACTAGACAAAAAGCTCGAGTCCTTTTATAGGCTGCTAATGGAACACTACTCCCGATCAGGCGGATGCGAAATTCATATTATGTGGCATGATAAAAAGCCTATATCTGTGGAGTTCAGTCTCATTACGGATAGTACCCTTTATACCGTAAAGATCGGTTATGATGAAAACTATTCATTCTGTAGTCCAGGTCATCTGCTTCGCGAATATCTTATGAATTATTATGAGAACAAGGGTGGAATTAGTTTTAATAATTTGATTACGGATGCATCATGGCATAGTGGATGGAAGCCCCAATTTTACAACGTATTTCACTACTATCTATGTAGGCCGACCGTGCGAGGATGGATTGCTTACGTATATCAAAAAGCACTTCTTGAGATTCGCCCGGTATGGTTGGTGTTGAAGCCGAAGTTGAGGAATTTGAATATCATACCCGGGCGATTCGCTCGTGCTTGACTAATAGGCAAAGGAGTCGCAATTCGTTGAGTAAATACGTAGCAAGTGAAACTTCATGTGTCGTATTAGCAAGGTTGTTTAGAGTGGCCGATAGTTCGATGATTTAGGCCATTCATGAACCTTTCGACACTGTCATCAATGCCGTTAGACAAAGACATCAAGGGATTATGATGTTATCAATTTTTTGGTTATGTCTAGGCTTAATTTGTTACGTCTATATCGGATACCCCATCTTAATTACAGCGCTTGCCTCGGTAAGACAACGTCGAATCGACGCAGCGCCGATTCACCCGACAGTCAGCTTGATTGTTTGCGCTTACAATGAAGAGGATATTATAGGCAGGAAAATTGAGAATAGTCTGTCATTGAATTACCCGGCGCATCTGCTCGAGGTGATAGTGGTTAATGATGGGTCGACGGATAGAACGTCATCAATAATCAGTAAATATACCGATAAACCGGATATCACTATTGTTCACTCCCCTGTGCGGGAAGGGAAGGCTGCCGCGATGAATCGGGCCGCCGCTCTAGCCAAGGGTGAAATCCTGATTTTTTCGGACGCACGTGCCATTTATCGTGCCGATAGTCTAAAGCTTCTGGTTCGGAATTTTAATGATCCAGAGGTCGGATGCGTTAATGGCAACAGGCGTTTGCACAAAAACAGATCGCCGATCTTCGGCTCCGAGAAATCGTATTGGGGCTACGAGGCTTACATTAAAACGAAGGAAACTCAATGCGGGTCGACCGTCAGTGTCAGCGGGGCGATGCTCGCCATTCGCGCATCGATATTCGAGCCTATACCGACCAATATGATTCTCGATGATGCCTGCCTCGCCATGCAGACATTGCGGAAAGGATTTCGAGTCATCTACGATCCGGCGGCGCTGTGTTTCCAAAGTTCGGCGATGTCCACGCGCGACGAGGTTTTGCGAAGGCAGCGCATTACAGCCGGACGCTTTCAGATGCTCCTGGATGCTCGGGCATTATGGCCATGGAACGACAAGCTCGCAATTTTCGAATTGGTATCTCATAAGGTCATGCGTCTCTTCCTGCCGTTCTTCAGTGCCGGTGTCTTTCTTTCCAGCGCGGGATTGATGTTTTTACCGGATACTCCCGAAATAGTGATTGCATTATTTTGGGCCCAAATCGCATTTGGTTTCCTGGCCGTTATTGGATGGATCTCGGAAAAGTTCGGTTGGAAGGTAGGGCTGTTGGGGATTTGGTATTACATCGCGAGCGGAAATTTTGCGTCCTTCCGCGGTCTGGTGAGGTATTCGAAAGGTAGGCAGACCGTTCTTTGGGAGAAAGCGCGCCGTACGGAGTGAGGGCAGATTCGTTCTGCGAGCGCTTTCCTTTTCGATGGTGAGTTCGGTCTGCTGATGAAGCGGTTACGACTCCGGCAAGCGGATCGCAGCTTCCAAGGACGTTCGATCAGTGTTGTGGCTGTGGGGCGTGGGGCGCACGGATGCCCTGAGGCCCATCGAGACGGCACGACGATAGTCCGCAGGAAGTCAGGCGCCGACGGATCGTCCATCGAAAGGAGGTGCACAGCCGTCGAGCGGGGTAGGGCGGCCTCGAGACCGCCCATCCGCTGACGACAGCGGGTTTACCCAGCCGAGTGTGTCCACTGTTCCCAAATGCCGGCCACTCCGTTCGAAGGTCTTTATGGGGACGGGATTCGAGCCAGGACCGGCACGCCGAGCTTTTCTTCGACACCTTCCGGTGTGTAAAGCCCGCGTCGCTTCAACTCAGCAAAGTAGGCCACGATGAAGGCAGCCAAAAGCCCAAAAAGCGCACCAACCATTACCTTTAAGAGTCTTGCCGCGTTTAATGGCTTCGGAGATATCGTGGGCTCCTGGAAGACGCGGACATTGGTAACTTTCTTGAGGTCCAGTTCTTCGGAAATCTTGGTTTCCTCGAGTTTGCTCAGATAATCACGATAGAGGCCTTCCTTTACCGCTAGCCGCGTTTCAAGATTAAGCAATTCTCCCTTATGCATATTGATGACCGATAGTTGATCGTTGACCTGCCTCAGGGTCTGCTCGGCATCCTTAATGGTTGTCTGGACGCTCAGCAATTCGGGCTCGAGGTGGGTCGTTTCCAGTTCCAGCGCCCAGTAAGCCTGGTTCGGCTGACGCCGAATCTGCGCCGCTTTTTCCTCTTCGTTCTGGCGCATGAATGCCTTCACGTTATCGATGTCTTGTCGAACTTCACTCACGGTCCTGCTGTTTTCATTGTATCTCCGCAAAAGCTCCTGCTCCTTCAGCTGAAGCTCGAGGAGCCTTTGCTGCGCAAAGTCCACCCCCGTGGACAACGGATCATTCCGCGGAACCCTGTTTTTCAACTTTTGCAGAGCGGCCAATTTATGAGACAGTTCATTAGCCCTCGATTTGGAAAGCCGGAGCGTTTCCTCTACGGCTGACTGTCTTTGCAACAGTAACCGTATCTGTTCGTCGACGTTAATTATCCCGTACTGTTGCTTGAAGTCGCGTAGACTCTGCGTGGCTTCTTGCAGGCCTACGGTGTACTCGGCGAGTTTTTGCTCGAAAAACGGAGCGCGGGACTCTCCGTAAATTCGGACGTGCTTATCGATAAAACTGTTAACGAGCAAGTCGACGACCCGCTTCGCGACAACCGAATCCGGATGGGCAAAATAGACGTGGATGACGCCCGAATTTTTCACGCTTTTGACGGCGAGAGCTTTGTCGAAATTCAATAGCGCCGCATCCATTACGGATTGATCCTGAGGATTTGCGTCTTTAAGTTCAGGGTATAGCGTTTTGATGCCTATCGAAGTGATTACTTTTTGCCGTAAGTCTGTGCTATTCAGAAGCTCCGACTCCGTGTTGAGCAATTCCTCCATTTTGAATTCACGCCTAGAGCTACTATAGGGGCCGCTGAATTCAGGTATGTATTTGTACTCACGACCCAGGTTGAACAACAACGCGGCATGTGCCTCATAAACCGGTTTTTCAAGAATTGCGGTAATTGCTCCAGCCGATAAGGCTACTAAGAAAGCCACCAAAGCCTTGCGTTTATGCCTGATCACCATGGCGACCAAATTAGAATCTCGTATTTGACGATTAGAGAGCATCACTGTTATATCCCTATAGTGAGTTATTGAAAAAGTTAAGTAGAGAGCGAACGCTTACCAGAGTGAGCCATTTCCCACTCGGCTGCTTGCGGTAAAGAAAGGGCAATTCCCATCAGAATCCAAAAATATTTTGGATAAGAGTCGTGCAGAAACAAGCTGCTCACAAGAAAACCGAAAACTCCTATGCTAAAGGCAGTTACCAAAGTTGCATAGTCGTGGCGTCCTGCTTGTTCGAACGTGTATCTTGCCTGCTTCAGGCTCTTGACCATAAACCATAGCAGAGCTCCGAAACTCACCAAACCGATAAGTCCTCGTTCAGCGGCTATCTGAAGATAAAGACTATGTGCGTTTCGATTTTCGCCGCGATTCATAAGGTGTAAGTCCTGGCTATAGCGCTGGAAATTGAAAACATAATTACCGGCTCCAACTCCGAACAACGGGTTATCCGCGAACATACGCAACGCGATTTGCATCTCCGCCTTGCGTCCGTCGACCGAAATGTCTGCGGCGCTGGTTTCGGATGGATCTTTCTCTCCGGAAAACGTGGCGACCATATCGTTTATACGAGTGACATAAGCACTCGGAGCAAGGGCGAGCAGGCAGATTAGTACGGCGAGGCCTGATGTTAACACCTTGGGAGAAACGCGAATGTGCATAAGTGCAAGGCACAGCATTCCGAATATGCCCACAAGTGCGCCGCGAGAGTAGGTGAGACTGATGGCCAGGAGTACCAAAGCGAGCGTAATTGCCGCTAGCGGGCGAAGCAACCGAATGGGTTCGTTTAACAGCCGCTCGATACATAATGGCACTATGGGTAGAAGGATGAGGGCATAGAAATTGGGGTCGGTCAAAGGGCCCGATATCCGATAATCGCCCAATTCCTTTGCGAGCTCATCATATTCGGCATTTGCAAATCCAGCGAACTTGAACCAATAAGCACCAGTAACAAATTGGGCAAAATTCATGGATACTAAGAATAGTGCACCGAATCCTAGTGCCCAAATCAAGAGCCTAAACGAGGCGGCAGTTCGTGATATTAGTATTATGAGAATACAAATCATTCCTTCCCTGATGTTATTGAAGACGAATTCCTGTGCGTCCCGAAAGTAGTCCGAATAGGATAACGACGCCAAGACGAGCAGCATGTATATCAGGACGAGCAGGGCCGGTTTGGCGGCTCCAACGGGTCTATCGCCACCGATGAAGCGAAGCGTGAATGCGGTGAGCAGCGCGGCGCCGTACAACTTAGTCGGCGATGGTGCACCGTGCTCGATGGCGACATCCGAGGCATTCGTATAAATGATGAATGTCAATGCCGCCAAACCCCAGTCGGTACGTGCAAAAGTGAGAACGGCGGCTGGAATTCCGACAAACACGACAATGAACATCAGTGCCAATTGAAGAGCTTCCAGTTGGGAAATCAATACAACCGGCACCAGCGCACTCGTGCCTAGGGCCAAAAGATCCCATTTTTGTGCGGCGATCCGCCGCCCGATCCCTTCAGGTTGGGATAGCCAAGTCCATGGTTTTGCAGACACTCTTTTCTCCTTATGTTCGATCGAAAATTGCACTGTTCTCCCTTAAGGGAACAATTTGCATCGCGAGCCCGTCCGGCTCAGTTTGCTAACAACCGAGTGAGCGCCGGGTCAGTATTACCTGGAAAGTTCGCAGAAGGATTTCCAGGTCGAGTCGGAGACAGGCTCGCTGAATGTAAGCGATATCGAGTTGTGAGCGTTCGTCGAACTCAGTCTTATTTCTACCCAGAATCTGCCACAAGCCCGTGATTCCCGGTATCGCATCCAGGCGTTCGGTTTGCCAGAGCCGGTAGGTTTCGGGGTGGAAAGATGTCGGCCGTGGTCCGACTAACGTCATTTGGCCGAACAAGAGATTAAAAATTTGCGGGAGTTCATCCAGGCTTGTTTTCCGCAATATCTTTCCTACGCGGGTTATCCGCGGGTCATTCTGGATTTTGAAGTCCGGCCACTGTAGTTCGTTCAAGTGCATGAGTTCACATTTGAGCGCTTCAGCATTTGGAACCATGGTTCTGAATTTATAGATACAAAACCGATAGCCGTTCTTACCGGTCCGTTCTTGTAAGAAGAATATGGGATCTCGTGGAGATTCCAGTTTAATGAACAATGAAATAATTAATATTAGCGGTATCCACAATGGACTCGTAAGTATTACAAATAGCATGTCGAATAGCCGCTTGGCTATCAAGTAACCCTGGTTGTTGGAGATTCTTAGTCTTGGCTTGAATCGACCTAACCAGTCGAGATCATTTCCATATCGCTCTCTTAGCGTTGGGGTAATCATGCAGCTTGCTCCTCGGTTTCTTCGACAGGCAGGGGCTGCTTGCCATCCACGATATTTGACTCGGCGGTTTTGATTAAGGCTTCAAGTGTGAACCCATCGCTTGGAAAAGACGCTGCACCAACCGATACGGGAAGGTCCAGATCCTTCTTGGCGCTCGTTTGTATCCGTTGAGCCACGGTATTGCATGCTTCGAGACTTGTTGACGGACACATGATTAACAACCGGGAGTCATGCTCGGTACACATTACGATCATGTCGCTGCGTCGAAACCCGGCGACGATCCGGTTTATCAACTTTACCGTCAGATAGCGCTTCAAGTAGCGTTCGGCAAGCTCATGAAATATCATTTTTCGATAGTGGGATAGCGAGTATTTGTTAAGGTTTTCCTTCACGTCTAATACGATAACGCTAAGCGGATTTCCGGATCGCCTGCTTTGATAAAGATATGTATTGATTTCATTCATGGAGTCCGGGAGCTTGGCGATCGGTTTATGCAGATCTTTCAAGAGCATGCTTTCCAGTTCCTCTGAAACGTAAGCCATCCACCTGGCGACGGCATGGGAGAAATACACCGATATACTCAGAAGAATGGTTTCTAAAAAACCGAAGATGTAATTATTGTATTGGGTATTATGGCGTGCCGATAAAGCGAGGTTTGTACTTATAACTAATAGGAGAGGCAGGTATATGGAATGTTTGGTCCAGAATTTCCAGCCCGCCACGATAGTGAGCACCGACAAGGCGGCTAAAATTTTTGTGGGAGTGGAGATGCTGGCGATCGAACCCGTTCCCGGATCTAAGGTATTTAGGCCGAAAAGTATAAAGACAGTCGTAAGCAGACCAAGCAAGTCCTTTGAAATAGATTTCATTTGCAAACACTCCTTTTCTGCAAACTTTATTCTCTCTATCTGTCCGTTAAGATTCTCCGAATAGTGAGAGGGCGCTGCATCAAGTCCTTGTGCTGCGCGCAATCGCTGTATGTATTTTTACCTCCGATAAATTGAACGATAAGCCGTCAGGATAGCTCCAAGGCGGCGGGTTTGACTTCCGCGCTTCGGCCGGCTGTGCGCAGGCGCTAAATTCACCTTGGGTGCAGCGGAATGAATGTCGACGTCGACAGCTCGAGCGATCGGGACCGCTTCAAAGCCGTCATAATGCAGATCGAAAGTTTTGCTGCACTCCGACAAATTTAGATGAGCTAGAGGACGGTATTCAACATCGTGATGCAGGAACGGCCAGGCAACGAGACCGGCCGGAGAGTAACGCGGCCGCGACAATCCGCCTGCATGGCAGTGCCTCGGGTTCGCGTGAATGGGGGTGCTGTCCATCGCCAGACTCCAAAAGTCGATTATCCTCCCTGGGACGGACCGGGACTGCGCGAAGTCCGGCCGAATGCGTTCACTATATCAAACAGTCGCGTAATCAGAATAGACAAAAATCAACAAAAAATCGGCTTTTCGAAGCTCGATATCACTAAGAATAACTTTGTTTGAATCTTTCCGCTGCCCCGGCAGTCCAACTGGCCGATAGAGGTTCAACTAAGTCATAGCAACTGAGCCGGTTTCGAAACATGCGAGGACGGGCCAGTGTAACAAAGGCGTTAAGCCGCCACTCGCTTCGGTCGAGATAACAGCCAGGAGGAACTCGGCGTGATGCACGCAACGGGCGAAGTGTATCAACAATGCAATAGGGAATCGCATCTCTTGGCGTATCGGCAAGATTTATATTAGAGTACGAAGCGCCAGTCGGTTTGTGTATCGCACGATGAACAAGGAGGGCAAACCGGTAGGGTTCTGCCTTAATAGTGCTGTAAGCAGAGTTGGGACTTATGACATGACGTCATAAGAATGGCCTGCGAACGAATTCGCGACAAGGGATTGAACAATGATTCATGCTGGCAGAAAGACCGTACATGCCGTGGCGTGGAACTACGCGTCTTTTGCACTGAGCAAAGGCGTCGTACTGATCACCATGGCAGTACTTACCCGGCTCTTGCCACCCGAAACCTTCGGGATAGTCAGTCTAGCGACAATCATCATTTCATACTTTTCGCTGCTGCAAGACTTGGGTTTAGGAAGCGCCCTGATACAGCAGCGAAACGATGTACAGGAAGCGGCGAACACCGTTTACGCCGCGAATCTGGTCATCGGAATTCTTTTTTTTCTTTTTACCTTCGCCATAGCTCCGGCGGTTGCCGTCTTTTTTCGCGCACCGGCGGTCGAGCCGATGTTGCGGATACTTGCTTTGACGTTCCTCATCGATCCTTTCGGTTCGGTCCACATTGCGCTTCTTCAGCGGGATTTGGCGTTTCGCAAAAAGCTGATACCGGATCTCGGGCGATTGCTTATCAAAGCAGTTGTCACGATCGTTCTTGCCGTCAAAGGATTCGGGGCATGGTCGCTGATCATCGGACAGCTATCGAGTTCGCTTTCGGGCGTCATCCTAGCGCGCATCGCACTGCGGCAAAAACTCAGGATGCGCATCAAAAAGCCACAGCTTGGCCGCCTTTTGAAGTTCAGCATACCCTTCATGGCATTTAACCTGATTAACGCACTTGTATCGAATATCGAGTTTATCGTTATTGGACGAACCCTCGGAGATGCGGCGCTCGGGATATATTCGATAACTTATCGTATCGTCGATCTACTGATTATGAATGTGTGGGTGGTATTGGCGGGAGCGATGTTTCCCGCGTTAGCGACGATACAGCACCAGCCCCACTTGCTGCGACGAGCATTTCTTTCGGTAACCCAATACGTTCAGGTTTTTATTGTTCCGATCTCTCTCGGTCTCATTATCACAGCGGAACCTATAGTCAAGGTTTTGCTCGGGGCTCAGTGGTTGGGCGCGATTCCGATTCTCCGGTTGCTGCCTGTTGCATTTCTTATTTTCTCGATCGGAACGACAGCGGGTGATATCTATAAGGCAATTGGACGCCCGGCACTGTTGTTAAAAATGGGCATACTACACATCATAATACTGATTCCTTTACTTCTCGTGGGTGTTCAATACCAGCTCGTAGGGGTGGCATTGAGCCTAATCGCAACGGCATTCCTAGTAAAAATCGTTCATTTGTTCGTAATCGTACGGGTGATAGGGGTTACGGTGTCGGAATTGATGCGCGCACTCAGGCCGGCGTTTGTCGGCGGGACCGCGCTCACCATTGTTACCACCCCGCTGGTCTACAGCATCGGCGATCAGCCTCCCGTGGTGCAACTGTTGGTTGCCGGAGTAACGGGAGCCGCCGCTTATTTCGGAACACTATGGCTTTTAGAAAAGGAGGTCGTTATTAAGGGAGCAAATACGATACTCGATGCCGTCAGGCGTTAAGGCAGCGAAAGAATGCTAGATGTCGAGCTTTCGTAAACCAGGTACCGAATTACGTCACGTATTTTTGTAAACCACGACTTATCTAATGGACAGGATGCTATGAACGGAGTCAACCCGATTGCGCGAGGTCGCAAAGCTATTTCCGGTCGTCTGGCAGGGCTGATGACGCTGATCATCATCATGGGCTGCTATGGGTGTACGGTTAACCGGCCCGTCCTTGATCCCAGCGTAGCATTGGCCGAGGTGGAGAGCAGGTATGAGGTTCCGCCTAATTACATCATTCAGCCCGGAGATCAGCTGGACGTGAAATTCTTTTATACCCCTGAGTTCAACGAGTCGGTAATCGTGCGGCCGGATGGCAAGATTTCTCTCCAACTGATCGACGACGTGCAGGCGGCAGGGATAAACCCGGCGAAGCTCGACGAAGTCTTGACGAACGCCTATTCCGGAGAGTTGAAAGATCCTGCCGTCACGGTGCTTGTCCGGACGCTTACCGAGCCGAGGGTCTACTTGGCGGGCGACATCGCAAAGCCCGGATTCATCACGGTAAGAAACAAGATCGGGGTCCTCCAAGCCATAGACGAAGCCGGGGGATTCCTGGAGACTGCAAATATCAACGATGTCACCGTCATCCGAAAAGGACCCAACAACCAACCGTTGACGCATGAAGTCGATGTGGAAAATATCCTCGACGGCGAGTTAAGCGATTCGGATTTTCTGCTTCAGCCTACGGATGTCGTTTTTGTGCCGAAGCGCGGGGTGGCGAAGGTTGCGGGTTTCATGGATCAAATCCGGAAAATACTGATGCTCAACGGGCTCTTCATACCGCTGTTTTGAGGTTTGAGGAAAGGACCAGCAGTATCTGGAACGATTTAGGACCGTCGGCGGACTGTTCCGCCTATGAGATCGCGAGCGACTCGCGCCTCATGACGCATGAGCAGCCTGAGGGAAAGGTTGGCGAAACCGATTTTTCCGGTGTTCGGTTGATCTATGAATGCATCCCGGGGCGAGAAAAATCCCGCCCGAGGATGGATCGACGTGGCCGAGTGTCGAAACCCGGCTGAGGGAGAGTTCGGAGTAGAGCTGGGCCCACCGACGATTATCGCCTCTCGCAATCGAATCGCGGGGAGGCGGATACGGCGACGTGGGTTCAGAACTGCTCGGCTTGGGCTAGCCCAGTCGGTATTTACCCTGCGTGCGGTCTCACTTTGAGAGGGAACGGACGAACTGTCTTATCTCGAGAAAACGCGCACGCAGGGTTTCCGTACCGATAAGCTCGATCAGTATTGGTCGCTAGGAGCTATCGCATAGATACGCTGTTTGGTCAGCAAGCCATCGAGCAGATCGGTGGGATAGTTCTTATAGTTGATGTATTGCTCTCCCAAGCCCAGCGCCTCCCATTTGGCTTTGGCGGTGGCGTTGTCCTCGAACTGGAAGTGCGCGCCGCCGGCCGTGTCGGAGATGAACCAGCCGTAATCCCTAAGCGCTACGGCGATGATCCGCGCCGCCTGGCGGGTCTGGTCCGACAATTCGCTCGGCAAGGAGTTCACCCACTCGTCGATCTCGGCATCGGTGATGTTCAGCGCAAACCGGGTGCCCATGGGCATACCGTTCTGGGTAACCCGACCGTCCGACTTGGTGGCCGGCGCTACGAAGGTCTTCGCGGTGTTCCGGCTCGGCATCGACAGCGCGTGCTCGATCTTGCCCTGGGCAATCTCCTCCGGTCTCACCAGCATGGCGAGATAGGAAATGCCGCAGCCGCGCGAGGGTTTGAAGCCGTCTTCCTTGGTCAAATACGAGCCCGGCACCAGATTGCCGTTCGAGATGCGAATCCGGGAGCCGTTAAAGTTCACCTGCCACAAATCCCACTCCTGCCCGCTGTCCGGGTCGAGGATGATCACCTGGCCATCGGAGCCGGTCGCGGGCTTCCAGTCCGGGCTCCAGGGGATCTTGGTACCGTTGAGGTTACCCATCCCCGCCTGGACCTGGTAAGAGCCCTTCGCGGTGCTGGCCATGTACACCGGATAGGTATAGCCGCTGAAGGACAGATTGAAATTGCCGACCCGCGACGGCGAATATTGCCACAGGCGATTGGTCAAGGCATCGGACTGGGGATGACGCGGCAGCCCGTCCACCGGTCGGTTCCAGGGCGCGTTCGGGCCGAACGGACGAACATAATCGTCGGCGGCACCGGCCGATTGAGCCATGACCAGGGTCGCTGCTATCGACAGGCCATGGACGGCTTTGCGTACGATTCTATGGCTGCGACCGTCGGCAACTCGTTTTTCGGCGCATTTGGCTGAAGGAAGGTAAGAGTTTACAAATTTCATGGTTTCTCCCGTGGGATTTTTTCGCTACAAATTCGAGGCATAGCGGCTCTTCGCGGCCATGCCAGGTTATGTAAGCTTCAGTGCGACGGCTGATCTAAACCGCCGTAATCACCGAGCTTTAGCGTCCCTGGGACCAACTCCATCATTCCTGACAGGTTCAGCGTTGGTCGAACTACCGGCTGTTCAAGCAGTTCCATTCGTTTTCCAAAAGTACGAGCACCCCCCCTTTTAAGCTATGGCTGAATCCCATGTGTCTTAAGTACCGCTTCGAATAACTCAGTGATGAAAAAGGCATCAGCCACGTTTGATGAAGGCAAACGTCGGTGACATTCATTACTGGGTTATTCAAGGCTGATTGAGTAGGCCCGAATGTTTTTCGGGGGAACTGCTCTGGGAGCAGCGTGTTGCCCTACTCACGGGGTCGGATATCCGAGACCGCCAATTACCTAAGGGGCACAAAGGCAAGCATGTTTAACGCTTCAGTTTCCAAGCAAAAAAGCGCAAGTGGATTGAAGTAAAACCAATTTTTGTTGTCGGGTAGTCGCTCGTCACTTGCGTAGCCGATGAAAGCATGTGCCGTGCCAATATCGATCAAACCTAGAGCTGACGCGGGATTGGCTTTTTGGGGGTGTCGCCGACTACGTAGAATTACTTATCAATCGACGCTGATATGCGACAGAGGATCGCTCCTATCCAAAAAGATGTGTGGTTCGATGGAAGAGGACGCGCCGGGCGTATGCAGCGAAAATGGGGTCACTGGAGGGGGCGGAAATGACACCCGAAACGCATGTAAGGGATCGGAAAGTCGAGGGGTCGCCGGAGAGCGACGGTTAAGCACATACCCCTTGCACCATAGAAAGGCGACACAAGTCGTGATTGTTCGTCTTTTCTCATCCGACGACTGTTTGATATAGTGAAAAACGTTTCGGCCGGACCGTTCTCGTTCCCGGCCCATTCAAGGAGGATAGTCGACTTGCGGAGAGTCTGGCGATGGACAGCGCACCGTTTCCGCTTCATCTAAACCCGAGGTCCCATTGGGGGCCAGCATTCGCTGCTCCGTCCGACGGGTGCTATTCCTCGGAGCAAATCGCCATTCCCTCGATCGCGTGCGGAATTCAAGTTGAGGGAAACCGTAATCTCGCTGACTAGCCAAGGTTTTTGATCTTCCGTGTGGGGTTTATCGAGGGCGGAAATCGCCGGGCCTCACGGTTGTTGGATCATCGAGCGACTCATGGCGTCAGTGCTGATACAGGGAAGTTGTCGGTACCTTATATATAAGACAGGGATTTAAGATGAGGATATTTGTCGTCGAGCCTACGGGCCAGGGAGGGTTGGTGCACTATGCCTACGAGTTATGCACCGGACTCGCGAATGCCGGAGCGGACGTCACTTTAGTGACCGCAGATGAGTATGAACTCAGCGGCTGTCCGCATAATTTTCGTGTCGACAAGCGATTGCATCTGTGGAAGATCGTCGATTCGCGCGCAGTGCGAAAGCAGCCGCGAGGAGTCCTGGCGAAAACCTGGCGCCGGTTCTGGTGGACCGGCCGAAGAGTGTTGAGGTTTTCTCGACTACTCGGCCAGTGGATTCGCCTGACGAATTATCTGATCGCCGAGAAACCCGACGTCATTCTGTTTGGACGGTTCTATTTTCCCGGAGTCTCGCTTTTTCTTCGAAGGCTTAAGCGTCATGGCCTGGTTTTGGCGGACGTGTGCCATGAGTACGAGTTTCGCGATCCGAGCTTGTCTCGAATCAATGCCCTGATCGATCGGACGACGGGGTTTTTCGAGAAAACCGTATATAAAGCGTTCTCCGCCGTGTTCATCCACGGGGAAATAAATCGGGATCGGTTCTTGGCCGAGCTCGAAGTGCCTTCCGAGCGCGTCCACATCATCCAGCACGGGGTGTCCAGTCTATTTTTCAGTCAGGCCCAAAAGGTCGGCTTAGCCGAGCGTTATGGCATCGAGGCTTCCGACCGGGTGGTACTGTTTTTCGGCAATCTTCGGGTGAGCAAGGGCGTTCCCGATCTCCTTCGCGCCTTTGCTTTGATCGAGAGCGATAAATATCGAGCCAAATTGGTTGTCGCGGGCTACCCGACGCAATCGGTCGACGTAAACGAATTGCGCAGACTGGCCCGGGAGTTAGGAATAGAGCGGCGCACGATTTTCGATATTCGTTACATACCCAACCATGAGGTGAGCGAATTGATTCAGCTCGCTACGGTTGTGGCCTTTCCGTATCTCAGCGCCACTCAAAGCGGGCCGCTGATGATAGCCCACGCTTTCGGTCGGCCGGTCGTGGCGACCTCGGTCGGCAATTTTCCGGAGGTGGTAAAAGACGGAATCACCGGTCTCCTTGTGCCGCCCGCGTCTCCGCCGGCCTTGGCCGATGCACTTGGAAAGATTTTAGCGGCCCCGGATCTCGCCGAAAAAATGGGCAAGGATGCCAAAGCGCTCGCCGAGAGACGGTACAGTTGGAATTCCGTAGCCAGAGACATGTTGACGGTACTCCAAGACATCGCCTTGGGACCCGCCGTCCGCGGAAAGACAGCTTCATCGGCAAACGACGCACGGACGGTAATACGATGATCAAGATCGAGATCGTTCAATCGGAAGAGGGATTTCTCGCGCTCGCATCGGAATGGAATGCCTTGCTCGACGCATCCGGGCTGGGAAATATATTCCTCACCTGGGAGTGGATATCCACATGGTGGACCTGCTTCGGCCGAGGACGCTATAAGCCGTGGGTCATTACAGCTCGCGACGGAAACGATGGCCGGCTGGTCGGGCTGTTGCCGCTCGCTTTGCAAACGGTAAATCTCGCCGGTCTCCGCCTGCGGCAACTATCGTTCATGGCCGGCGACCGGGTCATCGACCATCTCGACGTGATCGCTAAACCAAGCCATAGCCATGCGGCAATGCCATTCTTCGTCGATTGCCTGGTCGGAAAGTCGGTCGAGCACGATATCGTCCGGCTCGATGCCATGAAAGCCGATTCGGCCTTTGTCAAGGCACTCCTCGATACCATCGAGCAACGGCCTGATGATGCTAGCCACATGGCGATCGACTCGGTCTGCCCTTATCTTTCGCTTCCCGATACGTGGGACGGTTATTGGGCCTCGATCGGAAAACAAAGCCGATATAACTTCACCCGCAAGGCCAAACGGCTTCAGGCCCGAGCGAGCGGGCCGGTCAGCTATCGAAGGGTCGAAACGAAAGCAGAGCTTTCAGATGCTATCCGTGAGCTCGTGCGTTTGCATCAGGCCAGGCAGCAGCAAAAGGGTAACCCCGGAGCGTTCGCGCAGAAGCGGGCGATCGAGTTTCATACCGCGGTTGCCGAGCGTTTTCTGGACAAAGGATGGCTTCGGCTGTACTTGCTTACCGTCGGGAGCCAAGTGATCGCGGCCATCTATTGCTACAAATTCGGCGGCAAATTCAGCTTTTACCAATCGGGCTACGACCCAGCTTGGGCCGAGTGCAGCCCGGGCGCCTTAATCATGCTGCATGCGGTTCGAGAGGCAATCAGCGAGGGTACCGAGGAATTCGACTTTCTTCGCGGCGAGGAGCCTTACAAGTCGTTATGGACCAGCACGGCGAGGACGGACCTGCGTTTACGGATCGCCACGAGCATGCCTGGCTGGCTGATTCTCAGAGCATATCAGCTGGCCTACCAGGGCCGCCGCGCCATCAAGGCGAATCTCGGTTGGGGTAACCGCCATGCCAAAGCCGCATCCTGACCGCATACTGTTCATGATCGATTCTCTTGGTATGGGAGGTGCCGAGCGGATGCTGTTCAATTATCTCCAGCATCTCGACAGGAATCGATACGAGCCCCGTGTTTGCGTGTTTCGGGTCCGTGACGGAAATCCCATTGCCGCCGAAATCGAGAGGTTGGGGGTGCCGGTGGATCTGCTGCCGGCTTCGGGTATCCGCGATTTCATGAATGTGGTGTCTCTCGTGCGCTATCTCCGGCGTCACGGAATCGATCTGGTACATACCCAGCTCGAAACGGTCACGGTACACGGCGGTATTGCCGCCAAAATCGTCGGTCTTCCGACTGTGCACACTCTGCATACATTTGCCTATCCCGAAGCGACGTCAAAAGAAATCCGTAGAAGCGAAGTCGCGTGGTTTGCCCTGAGAAACTTTCACGACAAAATCATCGCGGTTTCTGCGGCGGTCGGCGATTATGCCGTGGCCAAAGGGCGTGTGCCGCCGGAAAGGATTTCGGTGCTCTACAACGGAATCGATACGAGTTCCTTTCGCCGTCGCAATGAAGCAGACCGAGCGGCAGTGCGCAAGACCTTCGGGATACCGGCGGATGCGGCATTGGTCGTCACGGTTGCGGTATTGCGTCGGGAAAAGGGAATCCAATTCCTGATCGAAGCGTGGCCGGACATCCTCGAAGCCGTGCCGAACGCCTATTATCTGATCGTCGGTGCCGGCCCTTTCGAAAGTCAGTTGAAGTCGCTCGCCACGACTTACAAATTAACGAATCGAGTGTTATTTGCCGGTGCTCGCAACGATATTCCGGAGATATTGGGAGGCAGCGACCTTTTCGTGCTTCCCACACTCGACGATGTGCTTCCGACCGTGTTGGCCGAAGCGATGGCGAGCGGTTTGCCGATCGTGGCGAGCCGTGTCGGCGGAGTCCCCGAGATGGTGGAACCCGGCAAGAACGGTTTGCTTGTCGCTCCTGCCGACCAAACGCAACTGGCGGAAGCCTGTGTTCGTCTGCTGCGTACGCCAGACGAGGCGCTGCGGCTGGCGCAGGGCGGACAAGACGTCGCCGAGGCGCGTTTTAATGTTCGAAATCAGGTGCGAAAGCTCGAAAACATCTATCAGGAACTTCTGGAGCGGACAAATTCCTCCTGATAACTTGGTATTCGAGCGCCGCCGTCGGCGAACCTGGTGCCATTCGTCGTTCAGCTGACCTCCGCATTGGAACGATAAAGTACATGGTGCACCTTGCATTGGAACGACATTCGAGTTAGACCGGGGTGGACGCCATAGCGTCTAAGTTCCAGCATTGGCGTATGTGCCGTATTCGGTCCCTGAATGGTTGTTGCTGCTGCGAGGATTCCGAAGTCTTTAAGAATATGAATTATTTTGTAATCGTAATCGGTGGACCCACCGTTCGGGTATGCGAATAACCGGCAAGCTTGGCCCGTCCAGTCGGATATCGAACCAATACTTTCATCGATTTCATCACGTGCTGCCTTAAGCGGAACTCTCGTAAGGATCGAATGAGAAGCCGTGTGAGCCCCAAAATGGATTAGCCCGGAGTTAGTCATGGCAGTTATCGCGTCCCGATCCATGATCCGAAAATCCGATGAGGAATCGAGAAGACTGCTATCAACCTCGAGCTTCTCGATAATTCGCTCGAGCTGTTCCAGAAGATCGCAGTGTTCCAGTTTCTTGAGGTAACACTGTAGTTTTCTCGATGCAATGGCCTTGGCGTTTACTGTGGATAGGTTAAATTTAAGGCCTTGCCATTCAAGAGTCGGCATAAACGTATTTGCGATCGCCTGAATCAAGCGGCAAAACCAAATCGTCTTCGAAGTTCCGACAAAGCCGGTGTTTACGAATACCGTTGCCGGAAAATGGAATTCCCGCAGGATCGGAAAAGCGACGTCAAAGACATTTTGATAACCGTCGTCGAACGTAATGACCACGGTCGGACGGTCGATGGATCCGGATCGCAGCCGCTGAATCGCGTCCGGCAAAGCGGCGACTCGGCAATACTTGGCGAGGTATTCCATCTGCTCTCGAAACTGAGCTTCGGTAATAAAGCAGTAATCCGGCACCGATAACGGCCGCCGCACTACGCCATGATACATTAGTATCGAGAGTTTGTTTTTGTATAACGATCTTGGCAAAAGCCAAGATAATCGAAAAGCAGACTCGGTTAATGTAAGAGAATCCCGCTCGATCGGTTTGATAACTGATTCTGGGTTTGACATATAGCAATCCTGCCATGGCTTTAAAGTCCATTTTAAAGTCACTCTCGTTAGCCGATGATATTCCGGTTAACGATGGATCCCGAGTGTATCAGGTGAATCTCAGCATGATCAATGAAGATGAGGCAATCATAACGGACAGAGGAATATTATGTACAGTAAAAACCACTCGAAAAACGGTTTTGATGATTCAGGAGCGAGCAAGATATGGCCGATGCTTCAACGGAGTATGGAACACGCATCTATGACTCCTGCCGGGACCGATATCTCATGAGCGGACAGTCATGTTACTCGACTAACTAAGTATCATACGGGCTATTTTTGAATTCCGGAAATTATGTAAGCAATACATTACGAGTGATCGGCCGGTGTGACAAAAAGACGATTCCTTGAGATTAAGCCGAGCCGGTTGTGTTTCTACCGAATATCGAGATAAACACCGTTACGCCTGTCGTTTTTCGATGAATACCGCGGTCCGGCCGCAGGCAGCCGGATTTGCCGCGACACGGGCAGGTATCGAGCTCCGGAAGGTGCCGCCAGGTTATACTTCGCGCCATTTTGCGGAATCGGACCTTCAATCGTGATCGCTACGATCGTTATCGTTTTCTCCCTCGTTTATATCGGCATGATTTTGGGCGGCTTGCCTTTTCTCCAGCTCGATCGGACAGGCATTGCGGTGCTCGGCGCGATCGCTCTGATTGCCACCGAGTCGCTCACGCTCGAGGAAGCGGGCAGGGCGCTTCATGTTCCCACCCTGATTCTTCTTTTCTCGTTCATGGTCATTTCGGCTCAGTTGCGGCTGGGCGGATTTTATACGCTGGTGACGGAAAAACTCGGCACGCTCCGGGTGAGTCCAGCTGTGTTCTTGGCGGCCCTGATCGCTGCGGCGGCGGGGCTTTCCAGCGTGTTCAGCAATGACGTCGTCTGTCTCGCGACGGCCCCGGTATTGATCGATGTCTGTGTGAATCGTCGCCTCGATCCGGTGCCTTTTCTGCTCGCCTTATCCTGCTCGTCCAATATCGGCTCGGCCGTCACGCTCATCGGAAATCCGCAAAACATGCTGATCGGCGAGACCCTGAAAATGTCGTTCGTCGATTATCTTCGAGACGCCGCGGTTCCGGTGGGCCTGGGGCTTGCGATAACCTGGCTGCTGATCGCGCTGTGCTGGCGCGGACGTTGGGAGTTCGAGCCGAGCCGGATCGGAGTCGACCAAGACCCGCGTCTCGAACGGCATGCGCGTTTCGATCCTTGGCAGACGACAAAAGGGCTAAGCGTTGCAGCTGCGCTGTTCGCGGCGTTTCTGTTTTCCGGTTGGCCGCGCGAAATATTGGCTTTAGGCGGCGCCGGCGTACTGTTGCTGTCGCGGAAACTTCATTCGAGACATATGCTCGGTCTCGTGGATTGGCAGATCATCCTGATGTTCATCGGGCTATTCATAGTCAACCATGCCCTGGAGATGACGGAGCTGCCCAGGCAGGCCGTGTCGGCCTTGGCGAACGCCGGACTCGACTTGCACGATCTCGGGCCGCTTTATGGCGCATCCTTCCTGCTCAGCAACGTCGTGTCCAATGTACCTGCCGTGATGTTGCTCCTGCCCATGGCCATCCATCCGGACGCGGGGCTGCTCCTTGCCTTGTCGAGCACCTTCGCGGGCAATCTGCTGATCATCGGAAGCATCGCGAACATCATCGTCGTGGACGCAGCGGCACGCCGGAACATCGTGATCACCTGGCGACGTCATGCCATGGTGGGGGTGCCGGTAACCCTGCTTACCATTGCTATCGGTGCCGCGTGGTACTGGTCGAGAATGAGATGATGCCGATGGTCCTTGCTTGGGATAAGGGAGATCGTCCCGTCTTGCATCACGCGCAACGACACGCCGCCGACCTCATTGCGCGCATTCGAAAACTGCAAACTTCCAGAGTTCCGGGAGTTGTGATGTCCGAATGGAAAGCATTGTCGATTACTTCACCCGCTAATCCGGTCGGCTCTCTGAATTCGACGGCAGGTTGAGATCGTTCCTCACCCGAATCCACGGTTCTGTGCCGGTTTCTTGAACTGCCTGGCCCGCCGCTTCTGTAGCCAGCGGATGATCCCGGTGACGTACAGCACCGGACAGGCGAGGCCGGAGAGGAACACCAGGATGCGGCCGGGTAAGCCGAAGACTTTTCCGGAATGCAGCGGCCATTGCCATTGCACGAACACGTCGCCGCCGCTGCCATGGGCGGGATCTCGCACCTGCAGGAGCTCGCCGCTGCGCCGGTCGAGCACCAGACAGCGGGAATCGAGCACGTGGGGGCGCAATTCGGGGATGTCTCGGTAGCAAGCGGTGAAGAGCCCCTCGTCGCTTGGGGAAAACGAATAGAACTGCGGCACGCCGCCCGGATATTCCGACCGCGCCAGGGCGGCTTCCAAATTGATTGAAGGCATATTCGTGCCCGGATTGCCCGATGCGGTGGGCTCCGGCGTCAGGGGCGAAAAGCGTTCCACCAGCCAGCGGAACTGCGCGGGAAGGTTGAAGTAAAGGCCCGACACGAGGAGGGCCAGAAGCACGATCACGGGGTAAAACCCCGAGACCTGATGCAGGTCATGGTTGAAACGTACCGTGCTGGCGCGGCGCTTGATGGTGAATACCCGCCGCCATTTGCCATCCAGCGGCCACCAGAGAATCAGGCCGCTGAGGACGGAAACGACCGACAGCGCGGCCATCGCTCCCACCAGAATGACGCCGAAGTCCTTTAGCAGCAGAGCGTAGTGGAGCTTGAAGACAAAGCCGATGAGGCAATGCCGGAGCGGATTCCGGGTGTGGTAGAAGACGCGCCGGCCTACCGCTTCAGCCGTGTAGGGATTCACGGCGATGTTGAGCGCGGCCGCTTCCTCCGGCGGCGGTGTCGGTGTCTGTTCGGGATAGTAGAAGCTGAACACGTAATTCATGCCCGCACCGTCCGGCGCGTCGAGCCAGCCCGACTCCCAGCCCGGCGCCGCGGCTCGCTCGGCTGCGGCGAGAATCTCGTCCAAGGGCCTGCGCTCTGGTCCGGGCGGGATCGATGCGCGGTACAGGTCAGGGTTCAGGGACTCGTCGATTTCATGCCAGAACACCAGCACCGAGCCGGTGACTCCGATCACCGCCAGGAACAAACCGAGCCCCAGCCCCAGCCAAAGGTGGACTTTCAGCCAAAGCCTGCGCCGGGCCTGGAGACGTCTCAGCCGGCGGCTTCTCCCGCTTTCGCGAACCCTTCGATGGGTGGAGGGGGTGACGGTTCGATTCATGTTCGGTTCCTGTCTCCCGTCTCGTCCGGTTTCCCGGAACGATGAACGAGACGGGATATTCCGGTGGCGGTGTTCGTTCAATACTCCAGACGTAACGACCCCAGGACGGTCAACGGCTCGCCGACGGTGATTCCTGCGCGTGGTGCGCCATCCAGCATGTTGGTCGCTTTGAAGTAAGTCTTGTCCAGAATATTGGTGACATTCACTTGCGCCGTTAGCCGCGTCGGCCCGACATTGAAGCGATAAGCCGCCATGGCGTCCCAGCGCACGTAACCGGGTAGCTGAAAGCTGTTTTCGTTATCTCCCTCCCGCTGACCGGCGACATAGGCACCAGTGCCCAGGCTCAGCCCTTTGACGAATTCGAACGGCAGGTCGTATTTGACCCAGAGGCTGCCCGAGTTCTCCGGAACGTTGGGAAGCCGATTGCCTTCGTTGTCGGGGAATTGGTTGTCCCGCTTGATTCGGGCATCGGTGAACGCATAGGTTCCGATAACGCTTAGATCCTCGGTAATCCTGCCGGCCACATCCAGCTCGATACCCTGGCTGCGCGCCTGTCCCTGTGTCTTATAGAAGGTACTGTTAGCCGAATTCGCCACATCGACCGCCTGGATGTTCTCCTTGGTGAGGTGGTAATACGCCAGGCTGGCGATGAGACGGCCGTCCCAGAATTCGGTCTTGGTTCCGATCTCGTACTGCGTGCCGGTTTCCGGCGTCAGGATCTCGCCGCTGAAGGAACGGCCCAGGTTGCTGCCGATGGACTCCACGAAGTTTCCGTATAGCGATAACCATTCGAAAGGACGGTAGAGGATGCCGACACGCGGGCTGAAAAACTGGGTTTCCAAGGCATCGAACTGGTTCTGGGTGAAGAGCAAGTGGTTCCAGCGGTTGGTGTTCTTCTGATGAATCCAGTCGTAGCGTCCGCCGCCCAGGATATGCAGTTGATCGAACAGGGTGATCTGATCCTGGAAGTACAGCCCGTACCACTCTTCCAGGGATGCCGTGTCGTAGTTGAAGCTCCGGCGCGACGGAAAACGATGGGTGTCGAAATTGAACGCGGGATTTCCCCGCGGGTTGAACGGGTCGAAGCCGTCCATGCCTGGAGGCCAGGGCAAGCAGTTGCCGGACTGTCCGGGGCCGGCGCAACCTTCGCCGAGTTCCTGGCGCCGATAATAATCGCCGCCGAGCAGGAGATTGTGCTTGACGCCGAAGGTTTCAAACTTTCCGTTCAAATCCAGGCTCGTGGCATAGGTGCGCCGGGGATTTTCGACCTGCCACAAGCCGCGATGATATTCGTCGTTGCCGAAATCGACGACCGGTCGATAACTTTCCCGGTAATCCCGGTCATCGTAGATAAAAGTGTGTTTGAGTGCCCAGTCATCGTTGAAGGCATGGGACCAGTTGAAATCCAGCAATATTCCGTCGTGTTGCGTGAAATCGCCTCGGTCGCCCATGAACTGACTGCGCTTGACCTTGGCCGGGCGATCACCGAGGGCGACGATGCCGCTGTCGATGACCGAATTTTCGTGGGTGTATTCCAGGGCCAGATTGAAAGTGGTTCGTTCACCGAGTTTCCAGCTGATCGAAGGAGCGAAAAATACCCGTTCCTGATCCACGAAGTCGCGAAATGAATCCGAATTGAGATAGGCCAGATTGACGCGATAGTTCAAGCCATCGGTCAAAGGCCCGGTCGCGTCTATGGTCGTTCGATAGAAATCATAGGAGCCGAACTGCTGCTGCAGCGCATAGTACGGTTGATCGAGCGGCTGCTTGGTCACCAGGTTCACCATCCCGCCCGGCTGAATACGGCCGTAGAGAACGGAGGATGGCCCCTTCAGAACCTCGATCTGCTGCAAATGCGCCGTTTCGAACGTGGTTCGCCCCAAGCGGACGCCATTGCGGTAAATCTGGGCATCGGCGGTGAAGCCACGGATCGTGAAGTTTTCGCGCAGATCGCCAAAACCGAAATTCTTCTGCACGCCGCTGACGTTTTTGATGGCATCTTCCACGCGCACCACCTGCTGATCCTCCATCACCTGTCTAGTCACCGTCTGGATCGACACGGGAGTCTCCATGATCGGTGTGTCGGTTTTAGTCGCGGTGGAGGTGCGGATCGCGGCATAGCCGGGGTTTTCGTCCTCCGCCGAATCGGTAACGGATACCAGGTCCAGGGCGACGCTGGCGTCCTTCGGCGCCTGCGGGTCCTCCTTCACCGCCACCAGCGTCTTGTCCACCCATTCGTGACGCAGGCCGTTCCGGGCCAGCACCCGCTTCAAGGCCTCGTCGGCCGTCATGCGCCCGCGCACCGCCTGGGTCTTGAGTCCTTGCACCGCGGCGTCGGCGTACATGAGCTTGATGCCGGATGTGTCGGCCACGCTGTCCAGGGCGGCGGACAGCGGCTGTGCGGGCAAATCGAAATCGAAGCGGTCGGCGCCCGCAAGGGCGTCGCGTCCGGCCAAGGCGAAAATCAGCGCCAGAGCGGACGGTTTCGGAAGTGCTTTCCCCCGATGCCCCGGCTTGCGAACGGGGCGGTCGCTATGGACCATGGTCGTCTCCTTTGTTGTGGTTATGGGTCTTGCGACGGCTGATCGTCTTCAAAACTCCTTAACGAAGGAGAGCGGGCAAACCGGACATTTTTTTGTAGAAGGGGGAAGAACTCATCTCCGCGTGGACCGCTCCAGCACAATCGTGTCGCCGCTCGAGCGCTCCGCCCGGACCGGCAAAATTTTCTCGACGGCATTGAGGAAGGGGGCCAGATCGTCGGCATCGAAAGCGCCGCTCAGGGTCTCCCGGCCGAGGGCGGGGTCGGCGATAACGAAGCGCACCGGGTGATAGCGTTCCAGTTCGGCGGCAACTTCGGCCAGCGGGGCGTGCCTGAATACCAGGCGGCCGTGGGTCCAGGCTTCGATCTGCTCCGCGTCCGCCCGTTGCCGGTATCCGAGCCCGGTGCTCTCGCGGTAGCAGTTCCGTTCACCCGCCTTCAGCCGCTGTGTCTTGGCATGGCGCGCATCTTCCAGCTCGACCTCGCCTTCCAGCACGGCTATCGTGACCTGTTCCGGCCATTTGCGAACGTCGAACCGGGTGCCGACATCGCGGATCGACAGATCTCCGGACTCCACCACGAAAGGATGGTGCGCATCGTGGGTCACGCTGAACAAGGCTTCGCCGGATTCCAGCTCGACTTTCCGGCTCCATCTCGACCAGTGCACGGCGATCCGGGTGGAAGTGTTGAGATCGATGCGGGAACCGTCGGCCAGCGTCACGCTGCGCCTTTCGCCCATGGCCGTGGCGTAGCGGGTGGTTTCGACCCGGAATTCATACCACCATCCCGCGGTCAGCACAGCCGTCAGCAAGACGGACAGGAGGAGGGTCGGCAGGGCCGAGGGATGGGGGCGTGCCCGGCGGGCTTCGTCGAGGCCGGGCACGGGAATCTTCCGCAAACTGTCCATGCTGGCCCACACCTGCTCGGCCTCCGCGTAGGCCGCCCGGTGCTTTTCGCTTTGCGCCAGCCAGGCGGAGAACCGGGTACGATCCTCGTTGCTGCAATTTTCCGATTGCAGGCTTACGAACCACTCCAAGGCCTGTTTCAGAATGCGATCGTGAGGTCCGTCGAACGGGGGCATCAGCGGAAATTCCCGTTTAACCCGAACTGCGGATCCTGCATGCGCCGGTGACAATGCAGCATCGCCTTGACCAACTGGCGCTGTACAGTCTTTTCGGAAATCCCGAGACGCGCCGCGATTTCGCCGTAGCTCAAGTCGTCGATCTTCCGCAGCAGAAACACGTGCCGGCACTTTCCGGGCAACGATGCGATGGCGTCCAGCAGGATTTCGCACTGCTGACGGAGCGATGCCAGTTCGTCGGGAGAAAGCTTGGGGCAGGTGAGATCGTCGGCCAGGGAATCGGCGCTGACGAAGGTTTGCCGGTTTTGCCGCAAATAATCGATGGCAAGGCGCTCCGCCGTGCGGAACAGGTAGGCCGGCAGGTTGTCCCCATGCGCCAGCGCGTCCTTGCGCACCAGGCGGAGATAAGTCTCCTGGCTCAGATCCTGCGCGGTTTCCGGACACTGCACGCGGCGCACCAGAAAGGCCACGATCGGATCGCGGTAATCGCGAAAAAGCCGGAAAATCTGGTCGTGGGTGAGGGAGGACATGAATGGCGTCGGATGGATCGGAGGAAACGGTTGGTCTCGGTCCAGGTTAATACCTGGACTGAAAAAGCAAGCTCGATGCCATCCGTACACGGCAGCGCAAGCCCTGTAGGAAAGTCTTTATGCAACAGTGCCATACGAAAATCCCGTGGTTCCGGATCGGGAGCGTGCCGCTATCCGGCGCAGTCCGTATGTGTCATTTGCCGCAGTGGGAATCGGCGGAAAGATCGTGTGTCACGGGGGCAATCCCCCCGACCGCCTCGGATAAAACGGCCGGACCATGCGCCTATTGCCTTGGCGGAGCGCCTGGCCGATGCGCGATTCCCGGAACTTTCCGCAGTGGTACATATCTTGCCCGTAACATTTCCGGCCATAGGGGAGGCATTCGCCCGGATTCCGGTCGATCACTTTCGGTCCCGACAGATCCGCAAAAACCGCAAGACACGAGGACATTACGTGGATTCCAAAGCCATCATCCGGTTCGGATTACGGCAAAATCCGATTCTGACCGTGCTTCTGCTTATCGGCATCATCGGGGCGTTCCCGCAGCAGACGCGGGCTGCGGGCAACGGTTCCAAGCCGCTGATCCTGCAAGCTGCACGGGTATTCGACGGCGTCAATATGAATACCGATTACGCGGTTCTGATCGTCGACGGCAAGGTGGCGGGCGCGGGGCCGTCACGGCAGGTGCGCAATAACGGCGCGCGCATCGTCGATCTTGGCGATGCCACCCTGCTTCCCGGTTTCATCGAGTTGCACGGCCATTTGGCCTTCCAGAACGTGCCGCGCGAAACGGTGCTGCGCCACGGTGTCACCACCGTCCGCGACGTGGGCGGGCCCTTGCTGGCGCCCTCCGGCGGCGACGGGAGGCTACGCCTGTTGACGGCCGGTCCCATCATCACCGTGCCCGGCGGCTATCCCATCCCGGTGTTCGGCCAGCCCGGTCATGGCCATGGGCACGGCGAGGTGGCGGCGCCGGTCGAATCCGTCGAGCAGGCTCGGCAACTCGTGCAACACCTGGTTGCCGGCAGTGCGGCCGTCATCAAGATCGCACTGGAACCCGGCGGCGAAGAGGGCGCGTCCTGGAGCACGGGACATCCGGCGTCGCCGCCGCCGCCCTGGCCGATGCCGTCCCTGGAAATCGTCCGCGCCGTAGTGGAGGAGGCGCATAAGCTGGGCAAACAGGTATCGGCCCACGTGGCGGAACCCAAGGGCGTAGCGCGAGCACTGGCGGCCGGCGTCGACGAGTGGGCCCATGTCCCCTGCGAGCCCATACCCGACGAATTGCTCGACGAGGCCGTTCAACAAGGCGTCAGGATCATCACGACTATCGATACGCTGTCTCATTGCCGCGGGATACACGCGAATGCCGCCAAATTGGCGAGCCTGGGCGCCCAGCTTTACTACGGCGCCGAAATCGCCCATACGGAAATTCCCTGGGGCATCGATGCCCAGGAGCTTCATCTGATGGCGCACCTGACCGGGATGACGCCCCTGGAGGTGTTCCGTACCGCCACGTCCAAAGCGGGAGAAGTCTTGGGTCTCGCTCCGCTCGGCACCCTGAGCGTCGGTGCTCCCGCCGACCTCATCGCGGTCAAGGGTAATGCGCTGGAAAACTTCAAACGCCTGGAATCCCCGGATTGGGTGATGTCGGGAGGAAAAATCGTCGTCAATTACTTCGGCCGGTAATTCGATTCCTCGCCTCCCCCCAACCCGCGGGCCGGGGCGGCTTTTTGGACCGCTTTGCCCGCCGCTTCTGCAGCCAGCGGACGACACCGGTGACGTACAGCACCGGGCAGGCGAGGCCGGTGACAAAGATCAGGATGCGGCCGGGCCAGCCGAAGACTTTGCCTGAATGGAGCGGCCACATCCAGTCCAGAAACGTGTCGCCGGCGGCGGTTCGGGTGTCGGGATCGTGGACCGTCAATATCGCACCGGAATATTGATCCACCGTCAACCGCCGCTCCGACCAAAAACGGCTGAGACCGGGTACGTCCCTTATGCTGATGGTGTAGACACCCGTTTCGCCTTCTGGAAGGCGCAGCCAATTGACCCTTCCCTCGGGATAGCTCCGGCGGACGCTGGCCAGGGCGCGATCCAAACCGATGGGAGAGCGTCCCGCCGCCGGGGATGATTGCGGATTGTCCGTAAAAGACCGGCTGTTCGGCGAAAGCAGTTTGACCGGCACCTTGAAATGATCGGGCAGGTTCATGTACACGCCGGACAGGAGCACCGCCAGCATGATCAAGGCGGTGTAAAAGCCGAAGGTTTGGTGAACATCGTGATTGAGGCGCTCGGGACTGGCAGCCCGCTTGATGGTCAATGCCCGCCGCCATTTGCCGGTCAGCGGCCACCATACGATCAAGCCGGTGAGCACCGAAATGATCGAAATCACGCCCATGATTCCGACGACGACCGCGCCGGTATTACCCGCCAGCAGGGCAAAATGCAACTGGAACATGAAAGGCACGAAGCCGTCCGGAAGCCACCGGCCCCGTTCGATCACGGCCCGTGTTCCGGTCACCTCGGCCGTGTAGGGGTTGACGAAGACATGCCGGAGTTCGGGCGTGGATTCGTTGTCGGTGACAACGCGGTAGAAGAATTGATACGCCCGCCGGTCATGCCGGGGGTAAATGATCGAGCCGATTTGCGCTCGGTCCGGCATCACCGAGCGAGCCGCTTCGACGATGTCGTCCACCGGGCGGAAATGTTCTTGTCCCTCTACCAGATTCGCCAACGCAATGACGCCGGGATTCAGCCAGTCGTCGGTTTCCTCGTAGAAGACGAGAACGCTGCCGGTAATGCCGAAGATCGCGAGACAGAATCCGAGTATCAGCCCCAGCCAGCCGTGGACTTCGAGCCACAATTTTCGACGCGCCTTGAGCCGCGACAAGCGCGCGGCCCGCCATGCGTCGACGCCATTCGGGGATTGCCGTACGACGCTCATCCATCGATTCATCATTCCTCCCTCATTCGATCAAAATTCCAGCCGAATCGAACCCATCGCGGTCAGCGGGGCGCCCGGATAGATGCCGACACGTGGCGGCGCGTTCTGGAAAGGATCGGTCGATTCGTAATAGGTCTTGTCCAACAGGTTGCGGATATTGAACTGCGCGACCAGGTTCGAACCGCCGAGCGGGTAGCGATAGGCGGCAAAGGCGTCCAAGCGGACGTAACCCGGCAAGACAAAGGTATTGTCGTCGTCGCCTTCCCGCTGACCGGCGACGAACACGCCGGCGCCGAAACTCAAGCCGTTCAGAGGTGCGTAGCGGCGGATATCGTACTTGAGCCAGAGACTGCCCGCATGCTCGGGCACGTTGTTCAGGCGATTGCCCTGAAGCCCCGAGTTGTCTTTCGTGATGCGTGCGTCGGTAAAGGCATAGCTGCCGATGAGGCTGAGTTCGTCGGTGATCTGTCCGGACACATCCAGCTCGATGCCTTGGCTGCGCGCTTCTCCGATCGGGGCGACGGCGAACGGGTCGGGGCTGCTGAAATCCCGAGTCAAGATGTTTTCCTTGGTCAGATGATAATAGGCTAGAGTTGTCGTCAAGCGCTGGTCGAAAAGCTCGGTTTTGACACCGGCTTCGAATTGTTCGCCGATTTCCGGATCGACCGTGGCGCCACTGCCCGTAACGCCGTTGTTCGCGCCGAACGAAGTGGTCCAGTTGCCGTAAACGCTCAGCCAGTACCAGGGCTGATAGAGAATGCCCACTCTGGGGCTGAAACCTTCATCTTCGCGTGAGGGAAGGCTGGCTTCGGCCGCTCTGAAGGAATCGCCCCGGCCGCGTCCGGTCGTCGCCCAGTCGTAACGGCCGCCCCCGAGGATGTGGATCTTATCCCAAAGCGTGATGTGGTCCTGGAAATACACGCCGTACCATTCATCCCTGAAGTAGGAATGATTGCTTCCCGCTGGAAAAGGCGTCGCCAAAGCATTCGCATAAAACGAACGATCGATGCCGTAGACCGGATTGTAAATATCGATTTCCAGACCAGGCACGGGATTCATGAAATCTCCCCGGGTCAAGTAGGTGCCTGTCGATCGCAAGAAGTCGAAACCGACCAGGGTTTGATGCCGGGTTCCCCAAAGCTCCAAATTCCCGGTCAGGTCGAGGTTGGTGGTATAGGTTTCCGCGGCGGCAACCTGAGAAAAGATATTGCGGAGATAGGTTCGATTGCCGGCGCTGGGATCGAAGAACTGTTGCACGGTAAAGACATTCGCCGGTTTGACGGAAAAATTGTCGTCATCGTTAAACGAAGCCAAGAACCGGTTACGTATAGTCCAGGTTTCGTTAAAGGCATGGCTTAAAGTAAAGCCGAGATTCACCCTCGACAAGGTATCGATCGGATCGCCCGGATCGATGAAGGAGCGGCTGATGGGAATAGACGCCGGGCGGTCGCCGATGGCGAACAGAGCCCGATCGACCTGGTATTCCTGATACAAGGCTTCGACTTCTAGGGTCATTTCCGTGGCGTCGGCGGGGCGCCAGGTCACGGAGGGCTGCACCAGAATTCGGTCGTTGAAATTGAAATCGCGGAACGATTCATTGTTCTGATAAGCGCCGGCAAAGCGGTAGCTCCAGGACCGATCCCCGGTAATCGCTCCGGTCGCGTCCCATTCCGTCCGATAGAAATCGTAAGAGCCGAAACGCTGTTCCAATGAATAATAGGGCGCATCCTCGGGCCGTTTGGTCACGACATTGATCATTCCGCCCGGCTCGATGCGGCCGAACAAAATGGCCGCGGGGCCTTTCAATACCTCGACGCTTTTCAGATTGGCCGTATCGAACTCGGTGGCTCCTCCAATAGAAACGCCGCTGGCGACGAGGCCGTTACGAAACACCCGATCGTTTCTAAATCCCCGGATTATATAGCCGTTCCCAAGGCCTAAACTCGATTGCGGGCGTACGCCGCTGACGTTTTCCAATGCATCCTTTATGCGCGTGGTTTGTTGATCCTGCATGACTGCGCGGGGTACCACCTGTACCGAAACCGGCGTGTCCATGATGGGCGTGTCGGTCTTGGTGGCGGAGAAGCTGCGGGCTACGGTGTAGCTGCCCCGATCTGTTTCTTCCAGCGCCTCGTCTTTCACCATAACGGGGGACAGATGCACTTCCTGGTTGTCAGCCATGGCCGGACGGATCGGCTCCCGAGCCCGTTCCAGCGTGACGGCCCTAGCCCCGGTATGACGATAGACGAGGCCGGTTCCGGCAAGGAGCTTTCTCAGGGCTTCAGACGGCGGATAGCGTCCGGCGACGCCGGGGGAACGCGCGCCCTTCGCGAGCTCCGCCGGGAAGCCGACCTGCCAGTCTGTGACGGCTATGAATTCGTTCAGCGCGTCTTCCAACGGCTGGGCGGGAATCGAAAACGGCATCGCCTGCTCGCTCCGGGCGGCAGCTTCGGCAGCCGAGGCTCGCGGGGAGAAGGACAATGGCGGAAAAGTCAGCGCGATGCCAATGGCGACTCGAGTGAGCGTCCGTGAGAGGATGACGGTGGACTGATGATTTGTTGTTCTTGTCATGAATGCTCCCAATGCCGGTGTCGTATGCCTGATTCAGGCTCTGGTTACCGAGACGTTTTAGGGGGTGGGAGCACACACCTCGCGACGAAAGAATTTTCATCGCGCATTCAGCGTCTTTGTCGGCAAAGGATTGCCGACCTACATTTTGGGCCGGGATAAGCCGCCGTAGGTCGCGAATCCCTTCGCGACATTGCGCCGCTCGACCCGCGGCTTGGTCTTGATTTCCAAGACGGTATCTATAGTTTCGGCGACCTTGAAATGGGCGATTGCAACCTACGGTCATTTCACGGGCTACGGCAAGCGAAACGCGTTTCCGGCATACCCAGGGGCACGCCGATTAACGCTCTAACGCACTACCGTCAGATAGGGCGAGACGGTCGTGACGCGGGCGCCGGCGATGTCCGCGAGGGCACGGACCACGGCGGCGGTGTCGTCGAGCTTGTAGTTGCCGGTGACGCGGGTCTCCGCAAGCCTCCCGCTGGCGATGACGATGACGCCGGGATGATAGCGGTCGATTTCATTCAATACGTACGCCAAGGATTGATCCTTAAAAATCAGCCGCTTGTTGAGCCAGGCGAAGGCGCGTCCTGGGTCGATGGTCTCCGGCGGCGTGACCGTTTCCTTTGAGATCGATACGCGCTGCCCCGCCGTTACCTTAACGCTTGCGCCTTTCTCGTTGCCGCAGGCGACGATGCCGCTGTCGACGGCGACCGAGGTTGTCTCCCCGGCCAGAACCGCGAACCGGGTGCCCACCACCCGCACGGTCGCGTTGCCGGTGCTGACGATGAAAGGCCGTGCGCTGTCGGGCCGGACCTCGAAATAGGCCTCGCCGGCCAGAAGGCGAACGCCGCGCCGATCGTTGTTGAAATCGAGCACCAGGGTGGAATCGGTATTCAGGACGACGGTGGAACCGTCCGCCAGCGCGATGCGGCGCTGTTCGCCGGCTACCGTAGTGTAATCGGCGCGCCAGCGGTCGATGAGCTCGGATGCAGCCGCAATCCAGCCGGCCAGCAGCAGGACGGAGGCGGCCGAGGCCCAACGGCGGGCCGTTCGCCGCCGGCTTCGGGCGACGACCGGCGGGACCGCGGCGGGAAATCTTGCCAGCGCCTCGGATAAAGCCGGGGAATTCCACAGCTTCTCCACGCGGGCGTAGGCCTCGGTATTTTCGGGCTTGGCTGCATGCCAGGCCAGGAAGGCTTCCCGCTCGGCCGCGCCGGTTTCGCTGTCCCGCAGCCGCGCGAACCATGTCAGCGCCTCGGCTAGCGGCGTGCCGGGCGCCTTGGGATCGTCGTCGCCGTTGGAAGTCATGAAGAGGATAGGGTCCGCGTGAAATGGAGGCGTTATAGGATAAGACGTTCGAGGCGTGCCGGAACACACTGGCGTCAGAAGATATCGTCTCCCAAAACGGATACGAGATGAGCCAGCGCCGCATGGACATTTTTTTCCACGGCGCTGCGGGACAGGCCGATATGGCTGGCTATGCGTTCGTAAGGCCAGTGATGGAGCTTGTGCAGTATCAGAATTTGCCGCCGACGCTCGGATAGGCCAGCCAAGGCTTCGAACAGCCTTTCGACATCCTGCTGCGTTGCGGCATGCTGCTCCGGTGTCGGAGCCGAAGCCGGAATTTCGGCAACGATCTCCGGATCGGCTTCCGGACAATCCGTCCGGCTGCGGACCTTCGCCTTGCGCAAATGATCGAGAGCCAGATTGCGCGCGGTTTGGTAAAGAAAGGCTTTCAGGTAGGTGACGTGTTGGCTCTCCGCCGCGCCCATCACGCGCACATAAGCTTCCTGTGCCAGATCCTCGGCAGTCTGCCGGCAGCCCACCATACGGAACAGAGTGTGAACGAGCGTTTCCCGGTGATCCAGGAACAAATCGCTGACGCAGGCGGAAGAATGGTCCATTGACGGCGGACGGGGTTACGGCTGGTTTTTGTTATTTCGGACTTGAGCGAGGCCACTTTCTCGTGGTGGCAAAGAGCTCAAGCAATACAAATGCCATGGGAAGCGGGCCGGAAACCTTGCGGTTGGGCGATACATGAACCGGATTGCTGTGTGAATTGCCGCACCTGGTGTGGCATAGCTCGGGTAGCCGGCTTGGCGGGCAAGATAAGACGCGAATTTTGAAATGATCTCTACTGCCACGAGACGTCGAGAAACGCCTTACCCTGATCTACGATCTTTGCCTGCCGCTCCTTCAACCAGCGGATTAAACCGAACACGAGCACCGCCGACAGGGTCAGACAGTATTAGAGTCGAACGTCTGCTGTAATCGGCGTCGGGTTTATTAATCAGGCCCGTAAATACCCTCCTGGTATTTCGGGCCGCCGCCCAGGCCCGGTACACGCCCGGCCTGGGCTCACGCGGCTTGTCGCCGCGCCGGGGCATCCCTGCCCCGGATTAACCCGGCCTATATTTATAGGCCGGGTTAATAAAAGGGCTTTGTCCCGGACGACATACCCGGTTTCTCGTGTCCCGGTTTCGATACTAATGTCACTCTTTCGTGCGGCATTATGATTCTGTTAGGCTTAGCGTGCCCTGTGTTGTTTACGGCATGGGGTAGGACATGTCGATTCCGATGAATAGCACCTAAGGAGGCAAAAATGAAGACGAAGATCATTCCATTGATGGGCGCGTTGGTTTTGACTGCGAGCGGGATGGCTTACGCCTGGGACGCGCATACGGACCAGGCCATCGAGCACGCGGCGCAGGCCCTGGCCCACGGCCAGGATAATCATGCGCCACAGGCGACCCAGCATGCCGAAGAAGCGCTCACCCATGCCAAGGCCGCCGAGAAGTATCACGATGAAGCGACTAAGCACGTGAAAGAGGCGATCAACCACCTCAATCAGGCGGTCGAGCACGGTAAGATGGGACACGCCGATATCGCCGCCCAGCATTCCGACGAAGCGTTGAAGCACCTAAAAATGGCAAGATAAGAACTTTCGCTTCAATGCAAGCGGGCAGGTGCGCATTCTCTGTCCGCTTTTTTTGTCCCTACACCTTCAAAAGCGGCATTTGGCGAGAACGGCGAGCGCCGCTCGACCTTTACCTCAGAACAGCCCTCTCCTGAGGGGGTTACGCTCGAAGACTCATAGCAAACTGGAAAGCGTTCCAGCCGTTCCCCTTGCGCATCATGGATCGGTTCTCTCGAATTGCGTGTGTTCCCGCACAACTGGGTGACAGCCCTCAATTCCTTCCCGAAGAACAGGGCGACCAAGCCACACGATGCTTGGCCAGCAAGGCTTCCGGCGTTTGGCACCGATTTTGTAATCAATTTTGGTGCATAACCTCAACTTGTACTGTGGCGGATGATTGAACGAGTGCCAGGTATTCCCCGGCATCGCTCTCCCATCCGCCGTTTTTTTGCATGGGTTGGGTATGCCCGAGTTCGAATCGGGAGCCGACGACTCGCGAATCGAGCCGATTCCATCGCGACTGATGCAAATTGAGCTCTCCTCGAAAGGGGGGGGTGCGAGCGGAACGATGAGAGAAAGACGCTTTGCCGTTGCTCTTGCGCCGTTGCAGCGCTTCCGGCAGGGAAGGAATCAAAATGCATCCGTCCTGGCTGTTCAATCAATACTAAAGGAGACCTTATGCAAAGAATCGATACGCTATTCGCTCTGAGGAGACTGGCCGCAGCCGGTGCGCTTGTGCTTGCCGCTTCGGTCTGCTCGATCGCTCATGCGGAAGCGCCTTATAAAGTCGAAGGAAAAGCGGTGGACAAAGCGACTTTCAATGGGTGGAAACTCTACAAGCGCCAACGCTGCGAGACTTGCCATGGACCGACCGCGGAAGGAGGGGCCGCTTTTCCCAATCTGGTGACCGGCTTGAAGAACATGAGCGCGGACGATTTTAAAGCGACCGTGCTCAACGGGCGCAACAACATGCCGGCCTTTAGCGGCAACAAGGCGGTGGTCGACGGAATCGACGGCCTGTACGCTTACCTGAAGGGGCGCTCGGATGGGGCGATCCCTGTCGGCGAACTACAGGAAATGCCGTAGGCTGAAAACCGCCACGAGGCCGGGGAGCCCGATGGCAGACCGGCCTCGATCCGTCCGGCCGCGTTCGCCGTCGAGACAACACCGCTGCCGTTCATGGATTCGTTACTCCCCGAGATCTTCGGCATTCGCCGTCAGGGCGGCCACCGGTGTTCCGACGAGTCTCACCCGCTGCTGCGCCACATCGGTCCAGGCTGCGTAAATCTCATCGCCCGCCTGCGCCAGGCTGATATGGCGGCTCGGCCAACGCGGGAATCCTCCGCGGTACAGGCTTGTACGGCCCAACAGGGTGCCGTCTGGCCGCAGCCGGGCCATCCACAGTTCTTCGTCTGGACCCGCCCGTCCCCGCCAAGCCGCGATAGCCGAACCATCCTCCAAAAGCAGCGTGTCGACGTAGCCGTTCGCATCGGCGCCAAGCTCGACGGGTTCGCCGAAATGCGCGCCCTGGTTGGCTGAAAACGCCGCTTTTACCCGCCCCACGCCGTCCGCTGCGGTGAACCAGGCGACCACCGTCCGTCCATCTTGCGAAGCCACGGCGGGGCCGTTGCTCGGACAACCCTCGATGGCCCACCGGTCGGCATGCACGATTCCATTCGAACGGATGCCGCCCGAGCTCCAGCGAATTAGGGCGATATCCCGGAGCTCGCCTGCGAGATGATCACGGTAAGTCGTCGATAGCGTGTTCCCATCGGTTACCGTCCGGGTCTCGCAACAGGAGCAGACGTCGGGATCGAGCGTCGTTTCGGCGCTCGCGCGTCCGTCGGCGCCGATCAGCGTGGCCATAAGGCGATAACGATCCGGATGCCGCCGGTCGGTCCACACCAGCGCGAATCCACCATTTTCCAGGGGAGCGGCGGACATTTGGGCATCGTAGATGCGAGCGGCGGCGGGGTAGGGGCGTTGCGGTTTGCTCCACTGGCGCCCGCCGTCCTTGGATATCGAGACATGAATGTCGGCCGCGTAGCGATCCTTGGCCCGGTCCTGATAGGTCATCCATACCGCGGCCAATGCGCCACCCTTCAGTCCGACCACGAGCGGCGGCGCGGCGAACTTGTAGCAGCCCGCGACGACCGTATGCGGCGCGGCCCAGATTCCGCGCTCGCGAACGGCGAAACGGAAGCGACTCGACTGTTCGTCGCCTTCCACCCAGCTCAACAAAAGCCGCTCTCGGTCGAGTTGAGTCAGATGGTGTTGGCGGCTGCCCTGCGCCGCTGGAGTATCGATTTCGCGCACGAGCGTTTCCGACCCCATCGAGGGGGCTACGGCAAAAGAAGCCAGCCACAACACCCCCGCAAAAAAACGTGAAAAGAACGAATGCTTCGTTTTCATGGTGACTTCCTTGAGTCTTGCGCTAATTCGTCCGGCCATGGCTTACATGGCACACTCGGAACTTGGGCATGCTGCAACGGTTCGGCCGGAGTTGGAGGAGGTGGAATATCTTTTCGAAGCCATATCCTGCTCGATTCCACGTGTGGGGAATAAAGACAAGTCGCTGAAAACCGGACAAATCCACAGAGTGGTCGCGGCCACCCTTTCCCCTGAGCACTCCCAAGCGCTCGGAAAGGCTGACCGCTAGTCGGCACAAAAATAGAAACAAACTTCGCGCCAGATATTATCTCATCGTTATTTCAATGGCTTAGGGAAGGACTGGGTTTTAGAAGGGCGGGCCATTAACGCATTTGCCGCACTGCGCCGAGTGAAATGCCGCACGGTCCATGCGACAAAATGTCCTATTGGATCAATGAGTTAGGCGGCGTACGATAATCCCATCTCGTAGCAGTCATTGGTTTTCCTCCGGGACCCAACCGTACGAGTGCGTGAGATCTCCTCATTCGATCGGGATGCCGTTCAGTCGACATCCCGTTTTTTATTCCCTGCCATAACCCGAGTCACGACACTCCGATTGCAGCACTCGTAGCAGGGCGCAAATTCCTTATCCCGCAAGCAACGGACATACGGGCTATTTCATGATCATAGCCGCGAAAGATCGGCTTGCCTGTCGCGCTACAATCTCCGGGGTCGGGATCGTCCGGCCGTTCCTAACGGGCAGAGGAAGCGGCTGCCGAACGGTCCGTCGACATCTGTCTGAGTCTCGGCGGAAAAAGAAAGATCTGCTTCAAAACTCCACCCGCACCGAGCCCAGCACCGTAAACGGCGAGGCAGGTACGACCGCGAGCCTGGGCGCGACATTCACGAACGGATCGGTCGACTCGTAATAGGCTTTGTCGAGCAGGTTGCGCAGGTTCAGTTGCGCGGTCACGCGGGACGGGCCCATGGTCCAGCGGTAAGCGGCGGCGGCGTCGAGCCGCACATAGCCTGGCATCTTGAACGTGTTCTCGTTGTCTCCGTCGCGCTGACCGGCCGCGAACACCCCGACCCCCAGTGAAAATCCGTTGGACGCATCGAATCCGTTGATGTCGTATTTGAGCCACAGGCTTCCGGAGTTGTAGGGCACATTCGGCATGCGATTGCCCTGGTTGTCCGAGTTATCCTTGGTGATCTCGGCGTCCGTGTAGGCGTAGTTGCCGATCAGGCTGACGTAATCCGTGATCCTTCCGGAAATGTCCAGTTCCATGCCTTTGCTCCGCGCCTCGCCGATGGTGTCGCTATCGGTTGGGTCGGCCGTACTGAGGTCGGGGGTGAGAATGTTCTTCTTGTTGATGTTGTAGAAGGCAAGAGTCGCGGTCATCCGGCCGTCGAAGAATTCGGTCTTGACGCCGGCTTCGTACTGCTCGCCGGTTTCCGGCGTTACATTCCCGAAGCCCGGTATATTGTTGTTCGATCCGAACGATTCCGCCCAGTTGCCGTAGATGCTCAACCAGGACCAAGGCTGGTAGAGAATGCCCACCCGCGGGCTGAACTCGTCATCCTTTCGGTTCCGTCGGGCGTCGTCCGCCGCGGAATAGGAAGTGTCCGAATAGCCGCGTCCGATCGTCGCCCAATCGTAGCGACCACCGCCCATAATGTGGAGTTTTTCCCAGAGCACGATGTGGTCCTGAAAGTAGACGCCGAACCATTGTTCCTCGGCGCGAGAGTAGAGCGGGAACGCCAGGCGGTCCTTGTCGAACAGGGCGGCGTCTATGTTGTAGCTGGGGTTGAAAATATCGATGGCGAGCGCCGGATCGCCCGCAAAATAGTCGCCGCGAGCATGATACTTTTCCGAGTTCTGGTAATAATCGAAGCCTACCAGGACTTCATGTTCGGTGTCCCACAGGTCCAGTTTTCCGGTGAGATCCAGGTTGGTGGCGTAGACGTCCTGGTCCGACCGCTGGTGAAACAGGTTGCGGTCCAGCGTGCGGTTGTCGCTGCGCAGGGCCGAAGCGTCGAACTGGGGCGAAGGCGTGATGTCCAGATTGTCGGCATGGTAATACCGCGCCAGAAAACGGTTGCGCAAGGTCCAGTCATCGTTGAAGCGGTGGGTGAGATTGAAACCGACGTAGACGTTGGAGATGTTGTCGACGGGATCGTCCGGGTCGTCCAGCGCTCGGCGAATCGGAATGGGTGCCGGGCGTTTCCCGATGACGGGGATGCCGTAGTCGATTTCCCGATCCTCGTTGAAACCTTCCACCTCGATCGAGATTTCGGTGGCGTCGCTGATCCGCCAGGTCAGGCTCGGGTTGACCTGAATCCGATTCATGGTGTGGAACTCCCGAAACGAGTCGCTGTCCTGATAAGCGCCGGTAAAACGGTAGAGCAGCGCTCCATCCTGGGTCACCGGCCCGGTTGCGTCCCAGAGGGTGCGGTAAAAATCGAAGTTGCCGAACTGCTGCTCCAGAGAATAATAAGCCTGGTCCAACGGCTTCTTGGTGGTCAGGTTGATCAGGCCGCCCGGCTGAATGCGGCCATAGAGCACCCCGGCGGGGCCTTTCAGTACTTCCAGGGACTGCAGGTTGGCGGTATCGAAGCTGGTGAAGCCCACCCTCAGTCCGTTCCGGTATTGGTTGAAGTCCTGAAAACCGCGGATGATGAAGCCGTTGAATACGCCCAAGGAAGGTTGCGGGCGCACGCTGCTCACGTTTTCGAGCGCTTCCTTTAAATCGGGGGTTTTCTGATCGTCCATCACCGCTCGCGGGACCGCCTGCACCGACACGGGTGTATCCATGATCGGCGTATCGGTCTTGGTGGCGGTGGAGGTGCGGGTTACGGTATAGCTTTGGCCGTCCTCCTCGGTCACCACCTCGCCTTTCACCATGATCGGGGACAGTTGCACTTCTTGCCTATCGACCGCGGGCGCGGGCTTTTCGGCTCGGGCGAGGGTGACCGTGCCGCCGGGCGTCACGCTGTAGGTCAGCGGCGTGCCGGCCAACAGCCGGTCCAGCGCTATTTCGGGCGGGTACTCGCCTTTGAGTCCTCCCGTTTTCAAGCCTTCCGTCATTTCGCTACCGTACAGAAGCTGCCGTCCGCTCTGTTTGCCGAATGCGAGCAAGGCGCTGTTCAAAGGCTGCGGAGGAATGTCGAAACGGGTGTTTTCCGCGGCACCGGCGGTGAAGGCGGACAGTAAGGGCAGGCCGAACACCAGCACGCGGCATTGGTTGCGGGGCCGATCGTTCCTGAGTCGGGACGGCTGGGACATGCGGTTTTTCTCCTGATCTTCTTGCTTTTTTTCGGTGGGCAAAATAGTCGGCCCACGAGAGCTATGACGGAGTCGGAGAAAAAAACCACATGGCGTAACCGACGGCGGATTTTACGCTGGGTCCCAAACTCCGGTTCAGGACCCATGTCGAGAAGTTCCGGCTTCCCGATTTGGAACCCAGAGCATTTTCATACCTACTGTACGGGCACTCGCGCGTAGGTTGCGAATCCCTTCGCGACACGACGCCGCTTGGCCGAGCGCCTTCGTCGGCAAGGGGTTGCCGACCTACAACTTCTAAAGCTCATGCGCGGCGCGGAACCGTCGCAAACCGAAAATCTCATGGCGCCCGATGGACGCGACAGGTAGGACGGTCGCGCGGGAATACCTCTCGGGGTGAAATTATAAAATTCAGTCTAACGTCCTTGCCGCAGCCCGTATGTAGAGCAGCGAAATACGGGGTGTCACGGCTTCGCTCGTCCCGGATTTCGCTTCACTTCATCCGGGCTACGGGCCTCGCAACTTGCTCAGCGCAGAATCACCCAGTAATCCGTCAGGCGGGTGATGCGCAGCGGCGTGGTTTCGGCGATGGCGTCGATCACCCTGTCGGTGTCGGCGAGACGGAAGAGCCCGCTCAAGCGCCGGTCGGCGAACGATTCGTTGAGCAGAGTCACCCGTCCTTTCCTGTATCGGTTGAGCGTGGCGACCACCTCGGCCAGAGGGGTTTGATCGAAGATCAGATAGCCTTCGCGCCAGGCGGCGGCATGATCGACTCCGCTTTTCCGCAGGACGACCCGGCCGTCCGCTTCGAGGCTGGCGGCTTGACCGGCTTTCAGCGAGACGCGCTGGCGGAACGTGCTGGCCTCGACCACGCCCTCCAGCATCGCGATTTCGGTCTTTTCTTCCGACTGCCTGACGGTAAAGGCCGTACCCACCGCCTTGGCTTCGCCGTGGCGGCTGGCAGCGACGAACGGACGCGCCGGGTCCTTGGCCACTTCAAAAAACGCTTCGCCGCGAAGCAGTTCGATCCGCCGCGTCGAATGCTCGAAGCGAACCGCGACGGCGCTGTCGGAATTCAAACTGGCGCGGGAACCGTCGGGCAGCAGAACATCATGAATTTCGCCCTTGGCGGTTCGATAATCGGCCTGCAGCGCGAGCATGGGGTCGAGAAAAACCAGGCCAGCGATCAGAATGAAAAGGCATGCGATGGCCCAGCCGAGGCGCACGGAGTGGCGCGGAAAGGCGGTGCCGCGCGAACGGCTTAGGGCAGGATCGGTCTCAGATCGCAATCGTCGCGGTCTCACTATCGCTTCCGCGAGGTTTGCGCGAGCAGTTTCCAAGGGCAGGGGAGACGATCCGGACAGCGGCCGGCCGCGCAGCGGTTCCAGCCCCTCCCAAAGCGCGAGCGCGTTGCGCCAAGCTGCCTCGTGCTCCGGGCTTTGCGAGCGCCAACGCTCGAGTCGCTGTGTTTCGGCCGTTGTCGGCGTGCGCGTCTTCAGAACGATCAGCCCGTCGAGCGCCTCGCTTACCAAACGGTCGGGATCGTGGGAGGGTGGGGATTCGGGCATAAAACGGCCGTTGTCTTAGGAGACTCGTGAAGATAGACGAGCCACCGCGAAAAAACCACACGCCACGAGCTAATCTTCGTGTACGCGGCGATTCAAATGCAGCAGCGTGCGTCTCAGATGCTCCTCCACCGTGCGCAGGGAAACGCCGAGCCGCTCCGCGATTTCCCGCTGTTTCAAGCCTTCGAACCGGCTCAGATAAAAAATGCGTTGGCTCAGTGGCGGAAGCTCCTCCAGCGCCGCCGTCGCCCGGTCGAGCTGCTCCGAGGCGAGCGTCGCGGCCTCGCCGGTCCGTTCCTCCGTCGGAAGAACGCTGGGATCGTCCTCGTCCAAATCGGCCAAAAAGCTTGGCCGGTTTTTGCCGTAGCGGTGATGGTCCGTAATCAGATTCAGCGCGGTCCTGAACAAATAAGCGCGGGGATTGGCGATGCGGCTCAAGTCGCCGCTCCGCCAGAGCCGCACGAAGGATTCCTGGCAAAGGTCGTCCGCAGTTTGAGCGCAACCCAGTCGGCCGAGCAGGAAGCTCAGGAGTTCCTGGCGGCAGTCCCGGAAAAGCTGAACTAGCAGTTGATGATCGGAAGACAGCATGGGTATCGAGAAAAAGGGACTCCTCGATACAGCAAACCTCATGCCGAATCATGTAAACGATTGATCGGAAAAGGCTGGATCGGTAGGCTCGGCTGTTTCGCTGCAAGCGACTGCGGCAAATCACACAGTGCTCTTCCAGCGGTCAGATTTCATTTGTTCGCGGCTGATCGCGAAGCCGTCGGTCCGCTACGCCGGTCGTGCGCCGCGCCGCCTTCCGTTTTTGCAGCCAACGGATCACCCCCGTCACGTACAGCACCGGACAGGCGAGGCCGGTGACAAATACCAGAATGCGGCCTGTCATGCCGAAGGCGTGGCCGGAATGGAGCGGCCATTGCCAGTGGGTGAAGACTTCTCCTGCCGTTCCCGTAGCGGGATCGTCCACGTCCAGGATTTTTCCGGTATAGCGGTCCATCACGACGCAGCGGCGGCTGAGAAGACTGCCGGGCTCCGCCACGTCGTGCTTGCACACGGTGTAGGTGCTGGTCGGCTCCGGCGCGCCGTAGATCCAGTCCGGGCGGCCGCTGGGATAGCGGGTATCGGCGATGGCGACGGCCTGTGCCATGCCGATGGGCTCACCATCCGCAATCGGGGTGGAGCGAAACCAATAGCGGTAGGTGACCGGCGAGAACAGTTCCAGAACCGGCACCACATGCCGCGGCAGGTTCATGTAGATGCCGGAGAACAGCACGGGAATCATGATGAGCGTGGTGTAGAAGCCGAAAGCCTTGTGCAGATCGAAATTGAGGCGTTCGGCGCTGGCTCGGCGCTTGATCGTGAGCGCCTGCAGCCATTTGCCGGTCAGCGGCCACCAGACGATGAGGCCGGTTAGCACCGAAATGATGAGCAAGGCTCCGAGAATGCCCACGAGCACATAGCCGATCCTTTCGCCGAGAAAAAAGGCGTAATGCAGCTCGAACACGAATCCGATGAACGTCCTCGGAAAAGTGCTGTCCGAGCGCTTCATCAGGCGCCGACCGATCACCTCGGCGGTGTAAGGATCGACCGCGACTTCCCAATTTTCCGATTCACCCTCCGGCAGGGCCGGCACCTGGAATCGCAGGCGGAACACCGCCGTGTCATTGCGCGGGTAGTTGGCGAAGGTCAATTTGGCGTCGGCCGGCATGGCCCGGATGCCGGCCGCGAAGATGTCCTCCAGTGGACGGTAATTTGCCTTTCCTCCAGGGCGAGCTTCGATCGTCAGCAGTTTCGGATTCAGCAGTTCGTCGATTTCCTGATGGAACACCAGGATGCTGCCGGTAATCCCGAATATCACCAGCGTCGCGCCAGCGACGAGTCCCAGCCAGAGATGCACTTCCAGCCACAGTTTCCTTCGGGTTTTCAGATTGGCGAGACGCCTTAAATTCTGGAGGGACATGGTCGATTTCCGATTTGAAGTCGCAAATTGTAGGGACGTAGATGTATCGCCGGGTTATGTCTTTCGTGAGGCCTCATGGATCTAATTCCAAATCGCTTTCAATAAGGCATTCATTTTTGTAGGGTGGGTTAGGCCGCGAGGCCGTAACCCACCGAACGGCCTCGAATCGGTGGGTTACGCGGAGCCTGTCCTGAGCTTGTCGAAGGGCCTGTCCCAAGCGGAGACTAGGGGCTAACTCACCCTACGATGAATGTTCACTCGAATGCCGACTAAATAAGACGAATGACAGAAAGAAAACCCCACCGGCATCCGGCCGGTTTGGCCGTCGAGTTCGCGCATTTCGAACGCCGGGAACGGTTGTCACCTTGTTCCGCCTTGTATCGGTGTTTGCGCCGGTTCCCAAGCTTTGGGCTTGGGAACCGGGTCTTGCAAGCTCTGGCTTGTCATGTTTCGGGAAGCGGGAGCTTCCAAGGCAGCGTTCCCAATCCGGAGATCGGGAACGAGCGTAATTGCAGGCTTCGACCGAAACGACTCGGCACGTTCGGCCCGGCTGAGTACGGCTCGTAGGATGTGGTGAGCGAAGCGAACCGCCCTTCGACTACGCTCAGGACAGGCATCGTTCGCTACGTACTCGCCGAACCAATTCAATACCGGTACTCGAATCCCCCGAACACCATGCGGGTGGCGCCGGGATTGAATTGCGCCACGTCCTGTCCTCCGGCGTCACCGGTAACGAAGACCGAGGCGGCATAGCGCTCGTTGGTGAGATTGCGTCCGTCGACGAACACCTTCCAATGTTTGCCGTCGTCCCAGCCGACGCGGGCGCCCAGGAGAGCATAGGCATCGGCCGCAAGGGTGTTGGTGAAATCCACCCAGTTGGAGCTGACCGCCGTTACGTTCGGCCCGATGTAGAAACCGCCGGGATGTTGGTAGAGCGCCTCGAAGCGGGCATTGTGCTCCGGTATGCCAGGCAGCCGGTTGTCTTTCAGCACCGGATCGTCGTCGAAGTGGAAATTGCTCCAGGTGTAACTGCCGCGCAGGCGAATGCGGTCGCCGACGTATACGCCCGGCGCATAAGCAAGCGCGTCGTTCACCGTTAGCGCCGCGCCCTCCCTGATTCGCTCCCCCTCGATCAGCGTCGTCCCGCCGGGCACTCGCCCCAGTTTTTCCCGCGATTCTTCGATGGAGGGTGTGGTAAGGCTTTGAGGTTCCGCTTCACCGGTAACCGAAACAGTGGCCAGTTGGACCGATTCGTCGCCGGTCCCTCGGGTCTGATGGCCGGCAGCGGGCGCGATGTTCGGTTTGGCAGCGCGCTTGGCGAGGCGTTCGATGGTGACGGTTCCGGGACCGATGAAGCGATAGCCGAAGCCGGTACCGTCCAGCAGCTTGTCCAGGCCCTGCTCCGGCGTTAGCGTGCTCGATAGTCCTCGGGACTTGAGGCCGCGGACGAGATCGGCATCGAAAACCAGTTTCAGGTCGGACTGGTCGGCGAATTCCGTCAGTGCATCGCCGAGCGGCTGTGCGGCGATGGCGTAGTGTCGCGCATGGCTCTTTTCTTTTTCAGAGGCCTCGGCCGGAATTACGATTGCCGCGATGACGACCGCTAGTGCGGTGAATGATCTTTTCCCCGGAGGAAAGTAGTTTGGGGGTTTTGAAACTGGGTCAAAAATGTCGGCGTCTTTGCATGTGTTCCGGTTCTTTTTGTTTTTCATGACGTTCTCGAAGGAATTCAGAAAAGGGATGTTTCTTTTCTGAACACGTGCGAACGCCAAAACCATGAACCGGGAAAGCAAAAAAATTTTCGTCGAATCGATGCGAACGAGATGGGGGTTCAGCGATGCAGCAGCACGAGCCAGGGACTCAGCCGGGTAGATCGGATGGCGAGCGCTTTCTCGACGGCCGCGAGGATGGCATCGGAATCGTCCAGGGAAAACACGCCGGTAACGCGCAGATCCTCCAGGCGATGGTCGGCAATCAGGATCTTTCCCGGCCGGTAACGGTCGAGTTCCGCGACCACTTTCACCAGGGGCTGGTCCTTGAATATCAGCTTATGTCGCTGCCAAGCCGTCGCTTGGCTCAAATCGGTCTTCTCCGGCGAACTCAAGCCGTGTGTCGGGCTGTAGTTGACGCGCTGCCCGGACGCCACCCGCACCGCAGCCTGCGCGGAATCGGACCGTCCGTCCGCAAGCCTGACGCTGACGGCGTGTTCCTGGACCGTCACAGCGATGTCGCCGGCCGTGCTCTCCGAAACCTCGAAGACGGTGCCCAAGGCGCGGATCACCGCCGGGCCGGTTTCCACCTCGAACGGCCGGGCAGCGTTGGGCGCCACCGTGAAGGCCGCTTGGCCGTGGCGGATACGAATGCGCCGTCGCGATGGGTTCCAATCCAGCGCAATGGCGGTATCGGTGTCGAGCAGCACGGTGCTGCCGTCGTCCAGGCGTACCAGCTTCTGCTCTCCCGTGCCGGTGGCGTAATCACTGAGCCAAAAGTCGCCGAGATAGAGTCCCTGTAGTCCGAAGGCGAGCAATAGCGCGGCCGCCGCGGCCCAGCGGGCAGGCCGGAGCCGGCGCCGACCCGCGGGCGAGATCGGTGAAGGGCGCTTTTCCGGCAGTCCGACCGCGGCGGGCTGCTCTGCACGGAGATCTCCTGCCTCGTCACTCAAAACGTCCGCGACCGAAGCCCATAGACGCTCCGCTTCTTGAAATGCGTCCGCGTACTCGGGCCCCTCCGCCAGCCACTCGGCGAAGCGCTGGCGATCGCCGTCCCCCGCCGCACCCGAACGTAGCAGCACCAGCCAATCGATGGCTTGGTCCGAGAGTAGTTTGCGGCGATCGCTTGGGTTCATGAACGGTACGGTCGGGTATGTCGGAGAGACTTATGTATATAAGACGGACGGAAGAAAAAAAACCGTATCGCTATGGGCATGAAACGGCGGCATCGATCAGGTGGTCTCGTCGTCGAGCCGGTCCCGACAGTGTTTTAGGGCTTGAGCAATGCGCTTCGCCACCATTCGCTCCGATACGCCCAGCCGTTCGGCGATCTGGACATAGGTCAGGCCGTCCGCGCTGTTCAACAGCAGAGCCGTGCGGGAGTCCACCGGCAATTCCGACAAGGCCGCTTTCAGACGATCCATGGTTTGCCCCAGACTAACTGCCTGTTCGGGGGCCAAATCCGGGCCGGGGACGGTTTCTGAGGCAAGCGCTTCGTCGTCGTGAGCGGATTCGTAGCGGGATTTGGCGGTCTGCTTTCGCAAATAGTCGACCACCAGGTTCGCGGCGATGCGAAAAGCCAGGGCGCGCGGATTGTCGGCAGGACTTCGTCGCTCGCTCTGATGCAGGCGCAGATAGGTTTCCTGGACCAAATCGGCAGCGGTTTCCGGACATCGGAGGCGGCGCATGAGAAAGGCGAAAATTTCGTCCCGACTGTCCGAGAAAACGCTTTCGGTGCCGAGCGATGAAGGATTCATAAATTGGCGATGGGATTCGGTGCCGGTTTGGTGGGAAACGGATTGCGTCCGGAGCTTGTGTACGAGACAGTTGCCTGGGTTTCCGCGAGCTATGTTGGGGAATGTATTGATTTTCGTGAACAAGCTTTCGACCTGCATCGACGCCATGATTGTGCGATGTGGTCGCGGTCAGCCTTTCCATCAAGCGCCCGAGGTGCTCGGAGAGGCCGACCGCTGGTCAGCATCAATAACATAACAAACGGCGTGCCAAATCTTTTTGCCTTTATATTTCAAAAGTTTATTAAATCACGCGGTTTTCGAATGGGGGGAGCTTTAATGCATTTGCCGCACTGCGGCGAGTGAAATGCCGCACGGTCCATGCGACAAAATGTCACCTTGAATCAATGGGTTAGGTTTAATAGGATAATCCCATCTCGTAGCAGCTATTGGTTCTCCTCCGAGGCCAACCGTACGAGTGCGTGAGATCTCCTCATTCGATCGGGATGCCGTTCAGTCGGCATCCCGTTTTTTTTTGCATTACGCCCATGTCAATTCGCCCGGATCATAGCGGAGAAATGTCGGGTTCATGCCTCAGCACAACCCGCCTCGCCAAATTCGATTTCTCTCTATAAAGGTCGCGCTCGAGGCGTTTTCGCGATACGCCTTTCGCCCGACGCGCCGCAAGCGGGCTTCCGGAAACACGGACTCAGCCGCGCTGACGGCGGACGCAATCGGAATCGGCGTCGCTCCGGGCGTTATTTTCGAAGTCAGGCCGTGCGGGTCGGCCTAGCCATCCAGTTCGACCGGGGAGAACAGATTGGCCATCGGGCGGACGTAATCGAAAAACACCAGATAGACGCCGCTGAACGCCACGACCGCGAGTACCGGAGCGCTGTAGATGCCGAAAACCTTGTGCGGGTCGAATATGAGGCGCTCCCGGCTCGCGCGGCGCTTGACGGTCAAGGCCCGGACGAGCTGATTCCGGCTCGGCCACCAGAGGTAGATTCCGGTCAAGACCGAGACCAGCAGCGCGACCCCACCGGTGGTGCGGGAACTCGTGCCAGGGGATCGATGTGCGATCTCTTCGCTCGGATGGTCTGCCGGGTCAAAAGCTTCATCTAGACCCCCCAATGTTATTGTTTATCCTCGTGGAGGTAGACGGACCGCGCGCAAAAAGCCGCCAAGCGGGTTGAGATCTTTTAACGAGCGGCATGTGCTCCGTCGAGTTTTTTCCGTCAAACGCCACAGATGACTTAGGCTTTTGCCGCTCCGACCTAGAAGGGAAGGCCATTCACGGTGCCGCGATTGCCGATATGCCGCATCCTTCCTTAAGTTCCGTTCACTCGAAATATGGCCGCGCAGCAAGCGTTGCGTGACCTTGCCCTCTGTTTCGTAATCTGGTTGAGGCAAAGTGGATGTTTGTAGGTCAAGTTGGCTCGATTCTTTCTTTGTTAAGTCCGCACGTTTCCTTTGAGACGTTTTCCATTCATTCCACTTCCAAGGAGGATTTCGATATGTTGATGGGTGCGCTTGCCGTTTTTACTTTAGTTGCCGCTATGGGCTTGATGATGATCCGGGACGCCTGGCGCGGCCAATCCGTGGGGCCGGCTTACTCGCTGGTTCATGCCGCCGCCGCGCTGCTGGGCTCCGGTTTGGTGATCGCTGTCGCGCTGGATGGCGACCAGCGGGTTTATGCCAATATCGGCATGGCCGTAGTCATCATTCTTTTGGGAGCTGCGATGGGATTCGCCGCCAAAAGAGGGAGATCGGCGCCTAGAATCGTGCTGATGGCCCATGCAGCCCTGGCGGTTGCTTGTTATGGGCTGTTGGGTTTTTTCGCTCTGAATCCGGACGCGACGTTGATGTAGTTGTTTCTCGAACTGCGCCGAGGTCTATATATCTTCGTATCCTCTGATTTTGAGAGCAAAACCCTGACCCCCGCCCACTGGAAAGTGTTGCAAAGGTCCAATTTATAGGCTGGGCTGAGGAACGAAACCCAGCATTTTCGCGGATTGCTGGGATTTCTTCGTCATCCCGGCCTATTTTTGCTTTTGCGACACCCGGTGGGAAAGGGGACTTATGCTCGGTGATTCCTGAATGGTCAATACTGGAATAAGCATTAGCGTTTTCGCCAATGGGTTCCCAAGCGGGGAGCTCGGGAACCCCCAAGTTCAGGCGGGTAGGGATACGATTCAGACGTTCTCAAAAGCGGATCGTCACGCCGCCGATCACCGTTCGGCTCGGGCCCGGGCGCAAACCGTTCGAGTAGTCTGAGACATACAGCTTGTCCGTCAGGTTGCGACCTTGAACCCAGAGCGTTACCGGAGTGTTCGGGATGGCATAGGTCGCGCGCGCCGAAAGGAGGGTGCGGCTGGGGACGGCGCCCACGACGATGGGCTCGCGGAGGTCGATCACATCGCCCGCCTCCGGAGGGGCGCCGTCTTCATCCGTCAGGATGGGATCGCGGGTGTTGGCCGGGTCGGTGAAGAAGCTGTCCATATGGGTCAGGGTCGCGCTGATCTGCCAGCCGCTCGTGTGTTCCAGGCCCAAGGTCAAACTGCCCGTGTGCAGCGGAACCTCGGGCACTTGATTACCCTTGCTGACGCCCTCGGTGAATCTCGCGTCCGTATAGTTGTAGGCCAGCATGCCAAAGAAATTATAGGGCGACTGGGTGTAAGCGGCCGAGTCGACCCGCACCGCGACATCGACGCCGACGGCCTCGGAATCTTCCGCATTGATGAATATGTCCCGCCCGGTGTTCGGATCGATGAAGGGGAGTTGCACGAGCGTGTTGTTCAAAACGTTGTAGAAGCCCGCCAGTTCGAAATTGATGCCCTTCACGAAGCTGGAGCGCAACCCGACCTGCGAGTTGATGCCGGTTTCGGGAACCAGCGGGAAGTCGCTGCCGCGAGCCGGCGCGGGCGTACAGCCCCGCTGCACGCTGGCAAAGAGCTGTGTGTCCGTGAAGCCGCTGTAAAGAAAGCTGATGCCCGGCAGCAGAATCGATGTGTTGTCTTCCTCTTTCGGCTCGGGGCCATCCTCTGCGTCGAAAACGCGCGTCTTGTTTTGGGTGTAGTGCTCCATGCGGAGGCCCGGAGTTATCGTCCAGTCGCCGAAGCGCATGGCGTCCTGCAAATACGCGGAGTAAGCCGAGGCCTGATAGCGTTCGTCGCGGGTCAATGTGCCGCGATCATCCACGTCGAGTACCTCGCCGACTTCACCTTCCGTGCGCCGATCCTGGTAGGCCGTTCGCCCTGAGCTTGTCGAAGGGTTTCTTGAACCTACTGGGATAGGCTCTTATTCACGCCCGAAGTTCTTCGGGAGCAATGCCAAGGCAAAAAGCACGATGAGCAAGAGAAACAGGATTCCGGCGATGGCCATGCTTTCAAGCCACGCTTGGCCGTATGCCAGGCCCTGGGCCAGCCGTGCGCCTAAGGTTTTCCATGGCGGGCGAGCCGGTTTCCGGACCGCCTTATTCCATAAACTTTTCATACCCGTCCAGGCACTCAGCGCCAGCCGTTCCGCCGGTACGAGCAAATCGCCCGCTGGTATCGGCGGGGCGGACCGGGCGAACCGGCGGCCGAACAGATAAGCCAGCAAGATACCGCCGCCCACCGGCCATAATTCGCTCCAGAGAATCCCGGGTTCCAGCGCTAGCTCGAAAAAGGCCCGCGCCGCGTCGGCGAACATGATCCAGGTGAGTGCAAATACGCCAAGCAGCGCCAGCCCCCAGGTAAGACCCAATCCCCGGCTCCCGCTGCCGTGGCTTTCCGTCAGCGCCTCGTGTCGGACCAGGTAGAGTAAGCGTACGAGCAGCAGCGTGGTGCCCACCGCCGCGAAAGACAATGTCCAGGCCAGCCAGTCCTGCGATGGTTCGGGCACCGAGCCTATGGCTCTCTTGAGCGACTCTTTGGCGAGCGCACCGCTGGTAAAGGGAGCTCCCGCCAGCGCCAGCGCGGGCAGCAGCAGCCCGGCCGTGATCCAGCGAAGTTTCCGCTCGTCGCGAGCGGTTTCCCGCGCGACTCCGACGCCGAGGAACAAGGCTCCCTTGGCCAGAGCATGATGGACCGCATAGACCGTAACCGCCGCCAGACACGACGGCCAGCCCGCCGGTGCCGCCAAGCCCAATCCGACCGGCACGGTGATGAGCCCCATTTGGCTGATGCTGGAATAGGCCAGCACGGTTTTGGAGTCCTTTTGGACCAATCCCACCCCAGCACCGTAGAACGCCGCGGCGAGCCCTGCGGCCGTCAGTCCATAGCCCCAATCGGGAAGGGCCGCCTGCCCCAGCGGCAGAAAGCGCAGCCAGCCCAAGAGACCGGCCTTGATGATGACTCCGCTCAGCACCGCGCTGGCGGGAGTGGGGGCGACCGGATGCGCCAAAGGTAGCCAGACATGAAGCACCAGGACACCAACCTTGATCCCGAATCCGCCGAGGAACAACGCCACGATCAGATTTCGCTGCGGCGATACGGCGACAGCCTTCGGAATCTGGTCGAGAAACAGACTTTCCGCCGCGCTCGCGCTCAGCAAAAAAGCGACGAGCAGCATGGCCTCCCCAAGGATGGCCAGGATCAGATAGATGCGCCCCGCTCGGTGCGGCTCTTCACCGCCCTCATGCACGATCAAGCCATAGGCGGAAAAAGTCATCAGAGAAAAGAATAAATAAAAACTCGCCACGTCCTGGGCCAAAATGACGCCGAGATTGCCCGTCATGGTGCTCAGAAAGAACCCGCCGAAGCGGCGGCGCTTCGAATCGGAGGCCAGATAAACCTGAGCGTAAAGGCCTGCGATCAGCCACAGCAGAGCGGTGAAGATTAGAAACATCCGACCGGTGGCATCCAGTCCCAAACGCGTGCCTAGCAATAACCAGGACAGATCGATGCGGAAATCCGGCGCCGCGGCCAGAACCAGGCCCGGCAATGCGGCCCAGGGCGCGATAGGCCATGTCGGGGAACGCCCTGAGGCCATGAATAGCGCGATCGCCAGAAGGGAAGGAGCGAGCAGGGCGGCGGCGACCAGCCAACTCGTACTCACGAAACGTACTCCCGGGCCGTGACCAACTTGGCCCAGCCCAGCGGGCTGAACCACGAGCCCGCGAACAGTCCGGCGGCAAGGGAGAGAAGAGCGGTGATCAATGTGGGCACCAGCAGCGTCGGACGGGTTTCGAGCTGATCGCGTTCGCGTTTCGGCCATTCTCCGCTCGCGGGCAGAAACCAGATGCGACGTAGGACCGGCAGGAAATAAGCGGCGTTGAGCACGGTGCTGACGGCAAGCACAGCGAGCGCCCAGTAGTCCTTCGCGGCTATCGCCCCCAAGCCCAGATACCATTTGGTGACGAAGCCGGCGACCGGCGGGACGCCGATCATGCCCAAGGCCGCCACGGTAAACGCAACCATGGACCAGGGCATGCGCCGGCCGACGCCGTTCATTTCGCTGATCTTGTGAATGCCCAGGGTTTCGGCCAGATCGCCTGCGCAGAAGAACAGAGTGATCTTCATCAGTCCCTGGTGTACCAGGTGCACGACGCCGCCGATGGTCGCCAGCGGACCGAGAATGCCGATTCCCAGTACAATGTACGACACCTGACTGACGGTGGAATAGGCCAGCCGCCGCTTGAGGTCGTCCTGAGTCAACGCCCGCACCGAGCCATACACGATGGTGATGCCCGCGACCCATGACAAGGGACCCAGCACGCCCAGGCGAGCGGCGAACTCCACCCCGTACACGTCGTAGGCGATGCGCACGATGCCGAAGGCCCCGGCCTTGACCACCGCCACTGCATGCAACAAGGCGCTTACCGGGGCGGGCGCCACCATGGCGACCGGCAGCCAGCCGTGGAGCGGCACCAGCGCAGTCTTGACCCCGAGCCCCGCGACCAGAATCGCGAAGATCGCGAGCAGGTCAGGGTAATCAACCACCGAAACCCCCGCCAGCACACCGCGCTCGGTGAACTCGACAGACCCTACCACCTCGTACAGCCAGACGACGCCCACCAGCAGCAGTGCACCACCGGTCATCGTGTATTGCAAATAGACCTTCCCGGCGCGCAACGCGTCCGCTGTACCGCGGTGCACCACCAAGGGATAAGTGGACAACGTCAGCAGCTCGTAAAAAATGATGAAGGTTATGAGATCGCCGGCCAGTGCGATGCCCATGGTGGAGGTCACGCACAGGCTGAAAAAACCGAAAAACCGGCTGCGATGGGGCGATCCTTCCAGATAGCCGATCGCGTAGATCGTAGTGAGCAGCCATAGGACCGAGGAAAGCCCCACGAACAGCATGCCCATCGCGTCGGCGCGCAATACGAAGTCTTGATCCGGCAGCAGAGGCAACCGGGTTTCGTAACGATGTCTCTGGAACACGCCCCATACCATGATGCCCACCAGCACGAGCTTGGCTACCGCGCCGATCAGATTGAGCCAGGAGCGGGTGCGATGCTGTTCCTCGCCGACGAAGAAAATGAGCAGGCCGGTTATGAGCGAACTCAATACCACCAGGAGGGGCAACCAATCGTCGAAAGTCATGGGGCCACCGTCGACGGTGCGGAGGCTTCGAGCAGAAGGGGCGCGCCCGTCTGCAAGAGGCGAAGCGGATAAGCCGCCGCCAGCCCCAGGGCCAGGGCGATGCCGGCCAAAGACAGCGCGGCTAAGGGCATGACCAAGGGCACCGGATGGAACGCAGCGTACTCCCTTGGTGGCAGAAAACAGCGGCGCAGCACTCGAAAGATATAGGCGGCGGACGCGAGCCCGCCCAAGACCAGAACGGCGGCCCACCACCATTGCCCGGAGGACAGCGCGGCATTGAGCAGAAGCCACTTGGCGATGAATCCTCCGCTCGGCGGCAGACCCATGAGACTGACACCAGCCATGGCGAAGGCGAACAGGCTGATGGGTAGGTGCCGGCCGACGCCTTCCAGCCGATCGATCCGGTCTTCGTCGGTCACTTTCAGCATGGCGCCGGCCGCCAAGAACACGGCGGCCTTGGCCACGGCATGGGACACGGCCAAGTACACGCCGCCGCTCAAGGCGGCCGGGGCACTCGTAGAAGACGCAGCGGCAAGCGGAAACGTCAGAAACAAATAGCCGACTTGAGTCACGGTCGACCAGGCGAT
>NZ_MSCV01000038.1 GCF_002005105.1 Methylocaldum sp. 14B
CGACTGTGGCGGTCCCTTGAAGCCCTTGGGCGAGGAGGTCGCCGAAATCCTGGAGTACGTCCCGGCCCGCTTCCGGGTGATCCGCCACGTCCGCCCCAAGTGTGCCTGCGCCCGCTGCGACCGCATCGTCCAGGCGTCGGCGCCGAGCCGGCCCATCGCCCAAGGCTTGGCGGGTCCGGGACTGCTGGCCCATGTGCTCGTCTCGAAATACGGCGATCATCTGCCGCTGTACCGCCAGTCGGCCATCTACGCCCGCGAAGGCGTGGACCTGTCCCGGTCCACCTTGACCGATTGGGTCGGCGACGCCGCGGGCCTCCTCCGGCCTTTGGTCGCGGCAATCCGCCGGCATGTACTCGCCGGTCCGAAGCTCCACGCCGACGATACCCCGGTCCCGGTGCTCGCGCCCGGTCAGGGCCAGACGAAGACCGGTCGGCTGTGGACCTATGTCCGGGACGACCGCCCGGCCGGTGATCTCACGCCGCCCGCGGTGTGGTTCGCCTACGCGCCGGATCGCCAAGGCCAGCATCCCAGGACGCATCTCAAGGACTTCGAAGGCGCCCTGCAGGCGGATGGCTATGCCGGGTTCAACGGGTTGTACGACACCGGTCGCGTGCAGGAAGTGGCCTGTTGGGCGCACGTCCGGCGCAAGTTCTACGAGCTCCACAAGGCCCACAGGAGTCCCTTGGCGGCCGAGGCGCTCCAGCGTATCGGTGCGCTCTATACGATCGAAGCCGAGATCCGGGGCCAGCCGCCGGAGGCCCGCGCCGCAGCGCGGCAAGCCCGCGCGGGTCCGCTCCTCGCGGCGCTTCAGACCTGGCTGCACACCACGCTGACACAGGTCTCGAAAAAGTCGGCGCTAGCCGAGGCGATCCGCTATGCCCTGACCCGCTGGCCGGCGAAATGTGGGGCAATTTCCCGCAAACCTATTCGATGGTCGGGATCATTCATTCGGCCATGGTCCTATCCAAGCCATGGGAAGAGGCGTTCTAGCACAAGGAACAGCAAAGGGTACTATGGAGGGCGCGGCGGAAACGGCATCGGACCGGCCAATGCGAGTAGCCGGATTGTCCAAGTTTCGTTTATATTCCGCCTAGAACACCAGTTGGAACGATCCGGAGAGGATGTCGTCCGGAGTTAATGGAACTGCGCTATTGGCGGAATGCCGAATCCGCTGATTGTCAGAATATCTTATGAATTCGAGCGGAGAGCAGGGATGATCGAAAGGAAAAAGGCCGTCGAATGGTTTCGCCGAATGGTCGAGACCGTGCATCAAGGGCTTTTGGTTCAGCACGCTGGCGGCTCCCTCCCCTACCCCTATCGGCAAATTTTCGGCGCCAAAGACTATCCACGGAATATAACCAACACCCGCAAGACGACGGAAACGTCGCCGCATGCGGCGGTTAAGCATGCCTTCGACGATTGTTTGCTCGTCGGCATCTACATCGTTCAGGATGGAGAAGTCGTCTATGCGAACGAAAAGTTGGCCAAAATCCTCGGCTATCCGAAAGATCAACTGATCGGTATGTCACCCGGGAAACTTTTTCAGTTAGATCATCGGCGTTCGCAGAAAGCGGCCGTTGTGTACCAGCAGAAACCGGCCGCCATACCACCGGTGCATGAGGCGAGAGGCATCAGGAAAAATGGCAAGGTGATCTGGATCAGACGGAGCGAGATCTTGATCGCACATCGCGGATCTCCCGCCATCCTGGGGAACGTCATCGACCTTACCCCGAAAAAACGGCTGAAAGACGTCGTTTGGCAGTCGAAACATGAGCTTAGACTCTTGTCCGCAAAGCTTCTCGGCGCTCAGGAGCAAGAGCGCAAGCGGATCGCCTCGGAGCTTCACGACACCGTGGGACAGTACCTCAGCGCCATCAAGTTCAGTTTGGACAACGTCAACGCGCTGCTCGAAGACAATCAGATCGCATCCGGCCAGAGGTCCCTGCGAGCCGTTATCCCTGTCATCCAGGAGGCCATTTCCGAGGTGAGGCGCATCTCGATGGACTTGAGGCCGGCGATTCTGGACGATCTGGGGCTTCTTGCGACCTTGAGCTGGCACTGCCGCACTTTTCAGGACATCTATGCCTGCATCACGGTCGAAAAACAAATAGAACTGCAGGAAAGCGATGTGCCCGGCGGATTAAAAACCGCGATCTATCGGATCATTCAGGAAGCACTGAACAACGTTGCGAAACACGCCAAAGCCGATCGGATCGTCCTTCGCCTGAGAAAAATCGACACCGCAGTCGAGTTGATCGTCACCGACGACGGCTGGGGATTCGACGTCAGCGAGACCGTGGAACGAGAATTACGGCAACGCGGCCTGGGCCTCGCTAGCATGCGCCAACGGTGCGAGGGTTCCGGGGGGGCCTTCTACATCGATTCCGCGCCCGGCATCGGCACGATCGTTCGCGCGGTCTGGGCCGAGTAGAAGACTCGTGACCGCCGCATGGCGGCGCAGATTGGAAAGCCGCCCCGCGCAACCCGCGTGTCGTTGTCTATCGCAGAACCAGCCCTTTCTCTATCGCATAGGAGGTCAGCGCCGCAGCACTGTGGAGATCCAGCTTCTTCATCAAGTTCGCGCGGTGGGTTTCCACGGTTTTCACGCTGAGATGCAGATATTGCGCGATTTCTTTGTTCTTGTGGCCTTCACCGATCAATTTCAGGAGCTCTCGCTCCCGATGGGTCAGGCTGCCCCAGGTTGACCGAGGTTCTTCCGTACTTTTGATTTGCAGATAGGCTTTTATGATTTTTCCGGAAATACTCGGACTTAAATAAATTTTCCCCATTAACACGCTGCGAATCGCGATACGTAATTCCGCATGGGTGGCATCCTTCAAAACATAGCCGTCTGCCCCGGATCTCAGGGCTGCGAGGATGTATTCTTCGACGTCGTGCACAGTGAGTACCAGGATTTTCAGCTGCTGCGATACACGTTTCTTGATTTCCAGGATCGCTTCCAAGCCGCCCAGCCTGGGCATGGAAAGATCGAGCAAGATTAGATCCGCTATGCCGTCGCGGCAGCGGCGAATGAGTTCCAGGCCATCATGGACCTCGCAGACGACTTCGAACTCCGGATCTTGCGACAACAGTACCCGTAAACCTTCCCGCAAAATCGTGTGGTCCTCGGCGATACAGATTCGTTTTTTTTCTTCCATGGCGCGATGCTACTTTGTTTTTGCTGATCTTCTACGGCTGGGCGCGCGAACCAAATAAGCAAAAATCCTTAGTGCCTGAAACAATACGAGCGTGTACGGTCAAATAACCGGGTAAGCGGCGTGTTCGATGATTCGGCCGGATGCCTCTTCGTCACGCAAGGGAATGAATGCTTTCCGCTTTTATCAAGGAACCCAGCGACCGTGCGCAAAATATTGATTGTCGATGACAACGCCTCTTTTCGGCGCTCTCTTAAAGCCTTCTTGTGCGACCAGTTCGCGCACTTCGCTATCGCGGAAGCCGAAAATGGCGCATCGGCGATGAGAACGATCGATCTCGCGCGGCCCGATCTTATTTTCATGGATCTCAAGCTGCCCGGCGAAAACGGTCTCGTACTGACCCGCAAGATAAAGACAATTTATTCTCCCGCCATCGTCATTCTGACCAGCTACGACGCGGTCGAGTATCGTGAAGCCGCCTCGGCGTGCGGCGCGGATTATTTCCTGGCCAAGGATGCGGCAAGCGCCGCGGAGGTTTCAAGGCTGGTCGAGTCTTATCTTCCGGGCTCGAGTTCTTCGCCGCCGATCTAGTCCCTGACTCGTAGCTGCCCCGAGTCCGGTCAAACAAAGAACGATTTGCGACTCGCCCCATCGAACGATTCAGCGTTGCGAACCGGTACGACCGGCCGCTGACTTCCGGATTACGAGAATCTCGGGTTCCTAGCCCTCGCAGTCGCCTGTCATTCGGCTCTTGGCGCATCTCCCGCACCGGCCTCTACCCTATCTGCTCATTCAGACTACAGTATCGACGAGCTACCGAATACAGTATCCGCTGTAGTTCTTACTCATCCTCCTTTCAGTACGCTAGTTCCAACGCCAGGTAAGGACGCCGAGCGAAGGGTCGTCGCGCTGGCGCTCGCCCCCAAAAAAAGACATCGCGCTCACAAGGAGGAGGATTATGAACGCTCGAGTTTCGTGTCGTGACGCGTCGATCAAAAGCGCAAAGCGCTGTGTGCTTTTTCTTGCTTTGGTGCTCGGGCTTTCCGTTCATCTCGATGTCCAGGCGGTCGACATCACCGTGGTCGGTTCCGATGGAAGTCCGGTAGGCAGTTTCCGCTGGCTGATCGAGGAGGACGCCACCAAGGTTTCTCAACCGGGCGTGCCCGCCGAGCCGGGAACGAGCCTCGCGCTCGGCTTCCATACCAGTTATATGCCGCTGGTGGCCAAAGGCAACCAGGACAATGCGTCGAACATTCCTCTGAACCCTAGCAAGCGCTACTTCGTTTCCGTACTCCCGGATTCCGCTGCCACCAATCCCGGTTACACCATAGGGGGCGCTCCGATAGCGCCGGGCCAGTCCGCGGTAACCGTTTACGTCAATCGGTCGCCGATACCCACCGCGCAGATTTCGGTGTTCGTCTTCAACGATAACCGCCCCATCAACAACGCCCCCGACCTGCCCGAAGAACAGGGACTGGCCGGCTTCACGATCAAGGTCTACGAAGCAGGCGGAACCTATGGCCAGTCCGGAGGCGAGGTCACCCAGGATGCGTTCGGAAACCCGCTCGGCGTCATCCAGACCGATGCCAACGGTGTGGCCCTCATCAAGAATCTGGTGCCCGCCAAGTACACCCTCTTTGCCATACCGCCGACCGGTTCCGACTGGCACCAGACAAGCACGATCGAGGGCACAAAAGGGATCGATGCCTGGGTCAAGGCGAATGAACCGCCCTTCTTCACTGAATTCGGGCCGCCTGGGCACCATGTCTTCATCGGCTTCGTCAACAAGATCAACGATACGACGGTGCTCACCGGCGGCAGCACCATTAGCGGTCGGGTGGTCAACCTGCACACCTCGCGTCCGCCGGAATTCCCGTTCTACAACGGACACCCCTTTCCCAACTGCTGGGTGGGCCTGAACGACCTCGCCGTCGGCGAAGGCCAAGCCATCTTCGCTCAACCCTGCAATGCCGACAGCAGCTTCTCCATTCCCAATGTCCCGCCCGGCAATTATCAGTTGGTGGTCTGGGACGAGGCTCTGGATATCATCTTCGCTTCGCACGGCGTCACGGTGAACGGCGACGGTAGCTGCAATACCCCGGACGGAAGCTGCGACCTCGTGGAAGTGCCGGTGTTCGACTGGTTTTCCCGACTGGAAGGCAGTGTGTTCTACGACGCCAACGGCAACGGTTATCGCGACGACGGCGAAGTCGGCATGCCGGACCAGGCCGTTAACCTCCGCTTCCGCGACGGCAGCATTTACCAGTCCTTCCCCACAAAAGCGGACGGTTCGTACGGCTTCGAGGAAATCTTTCCCTTCTTCAACTGGCTAGTCGCGGAAGTGGATTTCGCCCGCTTCAAGGCGACCGGCGCCACCGTCACGGTCGACGCCGGAGGAGCGATACCGGCCAGTACCGAAGCGCGGGGCAAGCTCAATCCTCAACCGCAGTTCTGCACCGCCGCCGACGCCTTTGAAACCGGGTGCACAGTAGGTAACGAACTCGTGAATCCGAACACCGGCCACAATCTCTCGCGCACGGAAGCCGGACCGGTGCTGCTGGAAGGCATACAAGGCTTTCTCGGCCAGACCAGCGTGATCGACTGGGGCAAACAAGTCTATCCGATCGGAGAAAACGGCGGCGTGAGCGGCATTGTCCATTATCCGACCACTCGTGCCGAGGATGATCCGCGTTATGCCGCGGCCGAGAACTGGGAGCCGGGCATTCCGAGGGTGCAGGTCAATCTCTACCGGGACTGCAACGACGACGGCGTCATCGATAAGCCCGACTGTTCCGCCCTCGGCGCGCCCGGAACCTTCGTGCTGGCCGACGTAGACAACTATCCGTTCGGCTGGAGTGAAGGCAACGCGGCCAAGGGGCCTGAAGACATCGACCGTAATTCCAACGGGACTTTCGATTTGGGCGACGCGGTCGATTTCACCACCACCGACAGCTGGGACGACAACCTGCCTGCCGGCTGCCAGGGCGATATTTTCCTCTCGTCCACAGGCCAGCCGACCGACTGCTACGACGGTCTCCGCAACTTCAACCAGGTGCGGCCCGCCCTGTTCGATGGCGGCTATGCCTTCGGCGGTCCTGCCGGAAAACCCGAGCTGGCGGCCGGCACCTATATCGTCGCGGCGGTCACTCCGCCCGGCTACGAGCATCAGAAGGAAGAGGACAAGAACGTCGACTTCGGCGACGAATACACGCCCAGCCCCTTGCTTCTGCCGCCGGTGTGCGTCGGCGACCCGCACCTGGTACCGGCCGAGCTGAGTCTGTTTCCGGGCGTGCCCGGAGCCTACGCCGGGCAGACACGGCCTCTATGTGATCGCAAGCAGGTTCGCGTCGCTCAGGGCCAGAATGCGGCGGCGGATTTTTTCATGTTCACCGAAGTACCGATTGCGGGGCATATGGTCGGCATGATACTGGATGATCTGTCGAACGAGTTCGACCCGAACGCGCCAACGTTCGGCGAGAAATATGCCCCACCCTACCTTCCGGTCTCGATTCGCGACTGGACCGGCCGCGAGATCAACCGCGTGCACGCGGACCAGTGGGGCCGGTTCAACGCCCTGGTGCCCTCCACGTTCACCATCAATCCGCCCATACCCTCGGGGGTGGCGCCGAACATGCTGACGGCGTGCATGAACTCGCCAACCATGCCGGATCCGAACAATCCCGGCGGACACACATTGGACCCCTACTACAACCCGAGGTACAGCCAGTTCTGCTACACCTTCCAGTACATGCCGGGCAAGACCACTTATCTGGATACCCCGGTGCTACCCATCGCCGCGTTCGCTTCGCAGGACAAGTTTCCGCTCGATTGCGAGCAGCCCATTCACACGCCCATGATCTATTCGGTGACCGGCACCGCCAACGTCGGCCCTTACGTACCCACGCCAATCAGCAACACGGGGAATAACCGACGGTATCTGATCATCCGCTCGATGGGCTTGGTCGAAGTGCCGAATCCGGCCTATGACGGCACCAACGCGAAAACCATCGTGCGCGACTACGGTTTCGGCGATGCACAGGGCTCCGTACGGATCGGCAACACGATCCTGTCCTTCACGAACTGTACGCCGGCTTGCAGTTGGACCGACGATCAGATCGTCGTACGGGTCCCGCAAGGTACGACAACCGGGGAATTGGTCGTTACCCGCGCCAACGGCGGCGCATTCTCCGTGACCGGCGTCACCGTCACCGTCGGCGGGGCGGCCCCGATCGTCGTGAACGCCGGACAGTCCATCCAGGCGGCGATCGACACGGCCCCGAACGGCGCGCTGATCACGGTCGCTCCCGGCGAATACGACGAACTGCCGATCATGCACAAGAAGGTTCGCCTCCAGGGCTGGGGAGCCGGGTCAACCATCATCAACGCGGCCAAGTTCCCGTCCGAGAAATTGCAAAACTGGAGAAACAAGCTCGCCGAGCTTCTCGACACGAACCAGTTCAGTCTGCTGCCGGGACAGGAAGCCGGTCCGCCGGATCCCCAGGACAACGAGCCGATACTGTTCAACACCGAGGAAGGCGCGGGCATTACCGTGGTGGCCAACGTCAGCGAATTTGCCTCGGGCCCCGCGGCTCAAAGGGCGCGCATCGACGGCTTCACCATCACCGGTGCGGACCACAGCGGCGGAATATTCGTCAACGGCTATGCCCGCTATCTGGAGATCAGCAACAACCGCATCATCGGCAATAACGGCATCTACGGCGGCGGAATCCGCATCGGGAACCCGCAATTAATCAACGGCACCACCTATACCGACAACGAGAACTATGACGTCCGCATCCACCACAACCAGGTGGTCGAAAACGGCGCCAGCGGCGGTCTTGGCGCGGGTGGAATCACCGTCGCCACGGGATCGCGAAACTATGAGGTGACCGACAACTTCGTGTGCGGCAACTTCTCCACCGGAGACGGCGGCGGCATCGCGCATTTGGGACTCAGCAGTTCGAGGCTGGTGGATAATGGGTTGATCGCCCGGAACACCGTCGTTTTCAACCAAACCTTCAATCAGGGACAGAACGCTTCCGGCGGCGGCATCTTCATCGGCGGGCTGCCCGCCCTGGCCGCGGGCGAACTGAGCGCCGGCGCGGGTAACGTGACCGTGGACGAAAACCTGATCCAGGGCAATATGGCCGGCGCGGGCGACGGCGGCGGCATCCGGACCCTTTTCGTCAATGGCGCGGATGTTCTGGCGGCAAGAAATAACGCCGGCAGATGGTACCAAATACAAATCCGAAATAATCGGATCGTGGACAACATCGCCGGACTGGCGGGCGGCGGAATTTCGATGCAGGATACTGCCCGGATCGAAATTTTCCACAACACGATCGCCCACAACGACAGCACCGCGACGGCCGGCGAGGCCTTCAGTCCGGGCAGTCCGAACCGGTCCAACGCGCAACCGGCCGGAATCGTCTCGCGTGCCCACAGCACCGCGCTAGCGGCCGCGTTCGGTGCTCTGACCAGGAATCAGTACGGTGTCTTCTCCAATCCGGATCTCCTGAACAATATCGTGTGGCGGAACCGATCGTTCTTCTGGGAGATCGACAATAGCACCGACCCGGCCAGCTTCGGCCTGAGACCGGCGGTGGAGGCGGATGGCGTCACCGGGGCGGTATTCCACGATCTGGCGGTCCTCGGAACGGCCAGCACGGCCTGTCTGAATCCGCGGGCCAGCACGCTGACCTCGCTCAGCGGGCCGGAGGGATGCAGCTATCCCGGAGGTCTCCTCACTCCCAATAACACCAACAATCCGGGCTTCCTGGCCTCGTACTTCAACAGTTCGCCCGGACAGACGATCCAGCAACCGGAAGTCACGACGGCCTTGGCCACGGCACCGGCCTTCGACGAAGGCGGCAACTTCATCGATGTGCACTTCGGTCCGCTGACCCTGTTCAATCCGGCCACGGGCGAACCCTTCGGGGACTATCACCTGCCCTGATTCAGCTCGCCAATCCCGCCGGGCGGACGCCCGGCGGCACACCCAGACCCCATGGAGGAGGCAATCATGGATACGTCCGATCTTCGCATGCCCGTGAGGCTGCTGGCAGCCTCGATCGCCTGTGCCCTAACGCATACATCCCACGCGGGCGTGTACGTCCAGTGTCCGGGCGACATCAACGGCGACGCGGTCATAGACAATCCCGATCCCAATCATCCTCGCGCCGTATGCAAACATCTCGCGGCCGGTGACGGCTTCATCCGGATGGGCGACGACATCGAGAAACTGCAATACATTTTCGGCTTCAGCGACGTGACCGGCGTCCCGTCCGACCAAGTGATCGATACCGGGCTGCTGGCGGCAAATTTTCCGGCACCGACCATCTCGCTAAGGGAAGGCGACGAGTTTTACCTCACGCTCACCAACGTTGCCCTGGCGATACGCCCCGACCTGTTCGATCCCCATTCCGTCCATTTCCACGGGTTTCCCAATGCCGCGTCCGTGTTCGACGGCGTTCCCGAAGGCTCGATCGCCGTCAACCAGGGCGAATCGCTCACCTACTACTACAACATCGTGGAACCCGGCACCTTCATCTATCACTGTCACGTCGAGGCGGCGGAACACATGCAGATGGGGATGCTCGGCAATCTATACGTGCACCCGAGCCAGGACGGCACTTCCAAGACCTACGACGGAAAGACTTACACCAAATTCGTCTACAACGACGGCGACGGCTCGACCGGGTACGACGTGGAATTTCCGCTGCAACTCGGTTCATTCGACCCCGTCTTCCACGATCTCCACCTGCAAATACAGCCGCTGCCTTTCGCAAACATGAAGGACACCTATCCCATGATCAACGGGCGCGGCTATCCGGACACCGTCAACCCTGCCCAGTTGCCGACGCCCATCGATCCGGAAACCGGGGAAAGCGCCAACAACGGGAATCAGTCGCAGAAGGTTTCCTCGCTGGTCACGGCGAGCGCCGGACAACGCATCCTGCTGCGCATCTCCAATCTCAATGTCACCAATTTCTACACCGTGGCGGCGCTGGGGCTCCCGATGACCGTGGTGGGAACCGGCGCCCACATCCTGCGCGGTCCGACCGGCAAGACGCTCTACTACGATACCAGCTCCATCACCTTGGGCGGGGGCGAGGCCGTTGACGTTCTGATCGATACTCGCGGAATCGCACCCGGAACCTACTTCCTCTACACCACCAATCTCAATTATTTGAGCAACAACACCGAGGATTACGGCGGGATGATGACCGAGATCGTGATCAATTAGGAGCAGGAGCAGGACCATGAACCAGTCAGCTTGCATACTCGAAAGACTCTCCGTGGCCTCCGTGGCGCTATTGCTCGGCATCTTCGGGCATCCGGCGATCGCCCAGATCGACGGCATTACCGGGCCGACCTTCGACCTCACCGCCAAGGAAGACTACATCAGCACCGCCGACGGCAATACCATCCTCGCCTGGGGCTACGCCAACGGGAACGGGACCATGCAATATCCGGGACCGACTCTGATCGTTAACCAGGGCGACGTCGTCACCGTGACGCTGCACAACGCGCTGCCGCCGCATGGCGCCGACGCGCCCCTGCCGGTGTCCATCGTGTTTCCGGGACAGGAGGGCGTCACGGCCGGCGGCGGAAAGGAGGGATTGTTGACCCGTGAGGCCGATATCGCGGACAACCCGGCCACACCGGAAAACGAAGCGGTCGTGACCTACACCTTCACCGCATCCCGCCCTGGAACCTATCTCTATCACGCCGGCACCAGGATGGACCTGGAGGTCGAGATGGGGCTGATGGGCGCGCTCATCGTTCGGCCCAATTCGAACAACCAGGCCTACGGACACCCGGACAGCGCTTTCGATCAGGAATACCTGTTCCTGCTGAGCGAGATGGATCCGACCATTCACAGGCTGGTCGAGGCCGGCCGTCGGTCCGAGATCGACACCGCGGCTTACCACCCGGTGCATTGGTTCATTAACGGACGCAATAATCCCGACACGATGCTGAAAGCGGGCAACGAAACGCCCTGGCTACCGACGCAGCCTTATAACTGCTTGCCCAGGATGCATCCCGGCGAAAAACTCTTGCTTCGCATCATCAATGGCGGCCGCGACCTCCATCCGTTCCATCATCACGGCAACAACTCATGGTTGATCGCCCGCGACGGCAGGCTGCTGGAAAGCGCGTCCGGGACGGGGCCCGATCTCGCGGTTTCGGACTACACCATTACGACGGCGCCCGGGGAAACCTACGACGCGATCTTCGAATGGACCGGAAAACGGCTCGGCTGGGACATTTACGGGCACCAGCCGGGCGATCCCCTGCAGCCGAACGAATACGCGCCCGACCACGGCAAGCCGCTTCCGGTCGCGTTGCCGGATCCCCAACTCGCCGTGACGATTGGCGAATTCTGGAGCGGCAGCCCATATCTGGGACAGTTCGGAATATTGCCTCCCGGTGCGGGCGGCAAGAACCTCAATGCCGGCTATTTCCACATGTGGCACTCCCATACCGAGCGGGAGCTTACCAATGACGACATATTCCCGGGGGGGATGATGACCATGGTGATCATCGAGCCACCCGGCGTGCCGATTCCTTGATCGAGGGAACGAAATCATGAGCAGCAAAAAATGGAAACTGGTATCCGGTATGCGTCTCCCGCCGTTATCGGTGCTGGCGATCGCCTGGAGTTCGGCGTTCGGCGCGGAATACTGGCTGCGAGCGGACACGGTCGACGTGATGATGCCGGATGGTGCGACGATACCCATGTGGGGATTCGCGCTCGACAACGAAACATTCGATTCGGGCAACCCCGCGACCGTGCCGGGACCGACGCTGACGGTCCCGCCGGGCGATGGCACCCTCACCGTTCACTTAAAGAACAATGGATTGCCCGAGCCGGTCTCGATCGTCATACCGGGGCAAATCGCGAGCATGACGCCGGTCAAGGTCAACGACGCCAACGGCAGGCCGCGCGTCCGTTCGTTCACGGACCAGACTTCGGCCGGCGAAACCAAGACCTATCGCTGGACCAATCTCAGGCCGGGGACTTATCTCTATCACAGCGGCACCCACCCACAGGTGCAGGTGCAGATGGGGCTGTACGGGGGGCTGAAAAAAGACGATGCGGGCGGACGGGCTTATCCCAACGTCGACTACGACAACGAAATCATGCTGCTCTACAGCGAAATCGACCCGGCGCTGCATGCCGCCGTTGCCGGCGGCACCTATGGCGGTCCCGCCTATCCCAGCACGATCGATTACAAACCAAAATACTTCCTGATCAATGGCGAGCCGTACGACGCGAACAGCCCGCCGCCGTTTTCAGCCGGGGCAGCGGGAGAAAGGACTCTGATCCGATTCCTGAACGCCGGCTTGCAGACGCATGTTCCCGTACTCCAGGGACTCGACATGCAACTGGTGGCCGAGGACGGCCATCCTTACCCTTATGTCAAGACTCAGTACTCGGCGATGCTGCCCGCCGCCAAGACGCTGGACGCCATGCTTACTCCGACCCCGGGCCAGGACGGCCAATATGCGATCTACGACCGCAGGCTGACTCTGACCAACGGCATGCAGCCCGGCGGCGGCATGCTGGCTTACCTGACGGTGGGCGCGGCTGCGCCGGGCGCGCCGGTTGCCGCTAACGACGGCCCCTATACGACGAATGAGGATACGCCTCTTTCGATCGCCGCCCCGGGCGTACTGGGCAACGATACCGGGCCATCGCCGCTCGCCGCCGCGCTGGTGAGCACCACCAGCAAGGGCACTTTGAGCCTCTCGGCCGACGGCTCGTTCACCTATACGCCGACCGCCGATACCTCGGGCATCGACAGCTTCAGCTATAAAGCCATCAGCGGGAGCATAAGCAGCAATGTAGCGATGGTGAGCATCAGCGTGACCCCCGTGAACGATCCGCCGCTGGCGCGGAACGACGCGTACAGCATGATTCAGGGTGGAACGCTGAATATCGCGGCCCCCGGGGTGCTGGCTAACGACAGCGATCCGGATGCGGGCGATACGCTCACGGCGGTGAATTTCGGCACGGCGTCGAACGGCACGGTCACCGGCAACACGAACGGCGGTTTTACCTACACCCCGACCGCCGCTTTCACGGGTACGGCGACGTTCGCTTATCAGGCGCGGGACAGCAGCGGGGCCGCCAACAGCACGAGCGCCCCGGCGACCGTCTCGATCACGGTCAATCCCAATCAGGCGCCGTTGGCGCGCGACGATACGGCGACCACCAGAACGAATACGACGGTGCTTATCAATGTCATCGCCAACGATACCGACCCGGACGGCAGTATCAACCCGAGCACGGTCACCATCGTGACCCAGCCCAACCGGCGCGGCACGGCAACACCCAACGCCAATGGCACGGTGACCTACACGCCGAGACTCAATTTCAGGGGTACCGACGCGTTTACCTACACGGTCAGGGACAACCTGGACACAACGTCCAACGTCGCGACGGTTCGGGTGAATGTCACGCGGTAGGAAATGATTCATGGGAGGAGTGTCATGAAAACACAGGGGCGTGTTTCTGTGCGTCGCTATCGGATCGGCTATCTCGCTTCGGGAATGCTGGTCGTCATGAGTTGTGCCGCCGTCATCGCTGCCCGATGGCCGGGCGATTCCGCGCCGGAGGTCGCCGGTCGGGGGCTCAAACCGGTTGCAGAGATTCCGACTGAGCTGGAGAAACGGTGGGGCATCCGGCTCTTGGGCATCAGACTTTCGGCGGCGGGCAATATGCTCGATTTCCGCTACCGTATCATCGATGCCGGAAAGGCCGCTCCGATGGCTGACCGGACGCTTAACCCCTACGTGGTGGATCAGAAGACCGGCAGCCGGCTTTTGGTGCCCACCGCGCCGACCGTCGGCTTTCTGCGCCAGACCAGCGCAGCTCCCCTGGAGAACCGAACCTACTTCGCCTTGTTCGCGAATCCCGGCAGACAAATCGAAGCCGGCGATAAAGTCACGGTGGTGATTGGTGACTTCAGAGCAGAAAATCTGGTCGTGGAGTGATCGCGATGCGTGTTTCAAATCTCCGCAGACCAGTCAATCGCACCGTCTCGATTCTACTGCTCGCGACCTTTGCCGGCCCGGTCACGCACGCCGGCGCCATCGATCCCCGGCTCGATGCGGTCTTGCGAACGGCAAAGCCGAATGAGTCCATCGCCGTGATCGTTACACTGTCCGACCGAGTCGAGTTAGGCGACTTCAAGGACAAGGACAAACGGCTCCGCAGAAGTAAAATCACCAAAGCGCTCAAGGCCAAGGCGAATCAAAGCCAGAAATCGCTGAAAGCCTTTTTGCAAAGCCAGGGGGCTCAGCGCGTCCGGCAGCTTTGGTTGATCAACGGGATGTCGTTTGCCGCCAAAGGAAGAGCGGTTCTAGAAGTGGCCAGGCGGCCGGAGGTCGAGCGCATGAGTCTCGACCAGACGCTGGAAGCGCCGACGGCAAGCGCCGGCACTCAGGCCGCTCCCGAATGGAACCTAAACGTCATCCATGTTCCGGAACTATGGGCGATGCAGCACACCGGACGTGGGATCGTGGTCGCCAACATGGATACCGGAGTGGATGCGAATCACCCAGACCTCGGCAGTCGCTGGCGGGGCGGCGCGAACAGTTGGTACGACCCGCACGGCGAGCACGCCACCCCCTACGATGGCCACGGACACGGCACCCAGACCATGGGCATCATGGTCGGAGGGAGCGCCGGCGGCACGGCCATAGGCGTCGCTCCAGGGGCCGAATGGATCGCGGCCAAACTGTTCGACGATGCCGGACAGGCGCAATTCAGCGATATCCACCTGAGCTTTCAGTGGCTGCTCGATCCGGACGGCAACCCGGATACGTCCGACGCGCCCGACGTCGTCGCTGCCTCGTGGGGCTTGCAAGGCACCACGGACCGGTGTGTCCTCGAATTCGCGAACGACATCCAGGTCTTCAGGGAGGCGGGTATCGGCCTCGTGTTCTCGGCCGGGAACGAAGGTCCGATCTCTTCGAGCAGCGTGAGTCCGGCCAATAATCCCGAAGCCTTTTCGAGCGGTGCGGTGGACGACACATCGGTCGTGGCGAATTTCAGCAGCCGTGGGGCTTCGGCCTGCGATGGCGGCATCTATCCTCAATTGAGCGCTCCCGGTGTCGACGTCAACACCAGCGATTTGTCGTTCGGCGGGCTGCCTATTTACGCCACCGTCTCCGGCACGTCCTACGCCGCTGCTCATGCCGCGGGCACGATGGCCTTGCTGCTCGAAGCGTTTCCGAATACGGGCATAGCGGTCCTGGAATCGACCCTGCGGCAATCCGCCCAAGACCTGGGCGAGTCCGGCGCCGACAACAGCTACGGCTACGGGCTGATTGATGCCAAGGCCGCGCATGATTACCTGCTCGATCATCCGCCCGGCGGCGGCCACGCGCCTGCAATTACCTCGACCCCGGTGACGACGGCCACCCAAGGGCAACGATACACCTATACCGTAACGGCCAGCGACCCCGATGGCGACACGTTGATTTTTTCGCTCGACAGCGCGCCGACGGGCATGAGCATCGATGGCGGGACGGGGCTTATCTCCTGGATTCCGAACGCCGATCAAGTGGGCGCCAACAACGTGACCGTGAAGGTCGCCGATTTCGGCGGGCTATCCACGACTCAGACCTTTACGATCAACGTGGCCGACGTTAATGATCCGCCCGTCGCGTCAAACGATGCCTACAGCACGGTCGAGGGCGGGACCCTCTCGATCGCCGCGCCCGGCGTGCTCGGCAACGATAGCGACCCCGACGGCGACTCGCTCAACGCTGTTCTGGCCGGCGGCGTTGCCCATGGAAGCCTGAACCTGAATGCCAATGGCAGCTTCAGTTATACGCCGGCCGTCGGCTTCACCGGCACCGACGGCTTTACCTATCGAGCCAATGACGGCACATCGTCGAGCACGCCGGCGACGGTATCCATCACCGTGGCCGCCAATAAACCCCCGGTGGCGGCGAACGACTCGGCAACCACGCGCAGAAACACCGGCAAGCTCATTGCCGTACTGGCCAACGATTCCGATCCGGACGGCAGCCTCGATCCCGCGACGGTAACGATCTCCGCGAAACCCGATAAGGGCGGATCTGCCGTCGCCAATGGCGATGGCACGATCACCTACAGGCCGAGGCTGCGCTTCACGGGCACGGAGGTTTTCAGGTACACGGTCAACGACAACCGGGGCGCCGAATCCAATGCGGCTACCGTTACGGTGAACGTCACCCGGTGAGGAGGCAAAGGACATGAACGGAACAGATTGTCGCCGCCTCGTTTCGGTTTGCCTCCTTCTCACGGCGGGGACGGCGTTTGCTCCCTGCGATGCGGGCTCTTACGATAGGGCTGCTTCCATTTCCTTTCAGACCGGCTTATCGTACGTGATTCCGGAAATCACGCTGGTCGATCAGGGCGGCCGGCGCGTTTCCTTATCTTCCCAGCTCGATATCGATAGGCCGGTCGTCCTCGATTTCGTCTTCACCACCTGCACGACGGTCTGCCCGATATCCACGGCGCGCCTGTCCAAGCTTCAGGCGCAGCTGACCCGCCAGCGAGCAAAATTCCGCCTGATTTCGATCTCCATCGATCCGGAGCACGATACGCTGGAAGCGCTTAGGCAGTATGCCCAAGAGTTTGGCGCGGGTCCGGATTGGCGTTTTCTTACCGGCGATGCGGCCAGCGTTCTCGCCGTTCAGAAGGCTTTCGACGCCTACCGGGGCGGCAAAACCTATCACCCTGCGTTGACGTTCATGCGTTTTCCCCACGACCCGCGATGGCTCCGTTTCGAAGGGTTGGTGAGCGCCGACACCCTGCTCCATCACTTCTTGACCCTCGCTCCGGACAACGTCGCGGCCAAGTGATGTTCACGCTACGGCAACGCCGCCTGATCGACGCCATGAAAGGAAGCTTGCTGACGCTTCTTGCGGTCCATTCATGTGTCGCATCTGCGGCTGCCACACCAACGCAGACCATTGGGATAAACTTGGGGATGGTCGAATGGGGCAAGCGAATCTATCGCGAAGGAGTTCTTCCTTCCGGGCGTCCCCTGCGTGCCTTGGTTCAGGACGATGTGACGCTGACGGGGAGCCGCGCCGCGTGCGTCAATTGCCATGGACGCAGCGGGTTCGGCTCCGGCGAGGGACAAGCCGTCGCGCGGCCGATCACCGGACCTTCGCTTTATAACCCTGCGTACCCCCCTCACCCGAAGATGCATGGCTCCGGGTCTCAAAGCGCACTGAGCCGCCCCGCGTACACGGACGAAACGCTCGCCACAGCCCTCCGAACCGGCATCGACATGACGGGACGCCGACTCAACCCGCCCATGCCGCGTTATACGTTGACCCGGACCGAGTCCGACGCTCTGATCGCTTATTTGAAAACGCTGTCGACGGCCCCATCTCCCGGAGTCAACGATCAAACGATTCATTTTGCGACGGTAGCGACCCAGGATGCGGAGCCGACGAAACAAAAGGCAATGCTAGATGTCTTGGAGGCTTTCTTTCGGAACAAGAATGCCGAAACACGACGCGAGACCCTGCGGGCCGAGCGTGCCCCATGGGATATGGAGCGTGAATACAAGGCCTACCGAAAGTGGCGGCTACACCTGTGGACGTTGACGGGGCGTCCGGAAACCTGGCGCGCTCAACTCGTGGCCTATTACCGCACACAGCCGGTCTTTGCGCTGCTCAGCGGGATCGGGGCGGGGGCTTGGCAGCCGGTCCATGATTTTTGCGAGCGGCACGAAGTTCCCTGCCTGTTCCCGAACGTGGACTTTCCCGTCTTCTCCGAAAACGGCTATTACGCTTTCTACTTTTCTCGCGGCGTGACCCTCGAGGCGGACGTACTGGCCAGGCATCTCAGCGAAGCATCCGAGAGATCCCTGCCCGGTCCTATCGTCCAGATTTTCCGCAACGACAAAACCGGCAGAATCCCCGCCGACGCCTTTCGGAAGGCGATGAAAGCTAACGGAAACGCTAGGGTCCGGGATGTCGGTCTCGACCCAGCCGCCAAACCGACCGCGGATTTTTGGCGCACTTTTCTGAAACGCGAGCACCCTGCTCTGCTCGTCCTCTGGCTCCGAGATTCGGATTTGAGAGGCCTGGAGAGCCTGGCCGCGTCTGTACTGGCCCCCGACCGGATCTATCTTTCTTCAACCCTGTCGAACAAAGCGTCCTCCTTCCTTGCGGCCGATTCGAGAACCAAAATTCGCTTCGTTTATCCGTTCGAATTACCGGAGGCGCTTGATCGGCGGTTGTTGCGACTCAAGGCGTGGCTGAAGCGTAGGAAGCTCGAGCCCATCGACGAACGCGTTCAGGCGAACACTTATTTTGCCGTGACCAAGGCGGGAGCCGCGTTGATGCATATGGTCGATCATTTTTCACGTGACTATTTCGTGGAAAAGATCGAACATGAAGTGGATACGACCATAGCCACGTCGGTTTACCCGCATTTGAGCCTCGGCACCGGCCGGCGCTTCGCATCGAACGGCGCTTATCTGGTCGAGCCTGATGTGGAAAGGAACGAGACACTGGTACCCGTCAGCCGCTGGATCGTTCCTTGATCCGAGGTTCTGTAGTCGAACGCAGGCTCACTTAAACGCGAATTAAGAGCTAACGGAGAGAAGATGCCAGCCCATTGGTGTCTCTTGAGGAGGGTTCTGCAACACCCCTTGGAGACACGACCATGGACTGGCAAACCCAACTCATTACGGTGTATCTGACGGTATGCGAGCTCTATCGCCGCGAGCTCTGGATCCATATCCAACGCTTCGCACCGTATGCCGATCTGCGCTTTACGGATGAAGAGGTCATCACCCTCTATCTGTTTGGCATCCTGCAGAAGCAGCGCGAAATCAAAACTCTCTACACTCATGCCGACCGCTATTGGCGCGATTGGTTTCCGCATCTGCCCAGCTACGGCGGCTTCGTCCAGCGCCTGAATCGGCTCGCCGACGTGTTTCCCGCGCTGTTGGAACGCTGGAGTCCAGCTGGCGCGCCCGCCACCCCGATCGGGGTCGCCGATTCCTTCAAGGTGGTGCTGGCCCAGCAGGCCCGGCGGTATACCGCCAAGGTTGCCAAGGACCTGGCGGCGAGTGGCTATTGTGCGACCAAGAAGCTCTACTACCACGGGGTGAAAAGCCACGTGATCGGCGATGAGCGGCCGGGCACCTTCCCCCGGCCCCGCTATATCGCTCTGACGGCGGCGAACCTGAACGACGGCCCGGTGCTCGAACAGATTGCCCCGAGCCTGGGCTATCGAAATCTGTTTGCCGATAAGGCTTACGAATACCTGTCGCGCCAGACCTCGCTCCCGTTCACGGTCTTCACGCCGGTGCGAAAGACGCCGGGACAGGCGCATCTCGATGCCGCCGACCGGTTGTATTCCACGGCCGTGTCGCGGGTTCGCCAACCCATTGAAGCGCTGTTTAACTGAATTCAGGCGAAAACCGGTATCGAGGCGGCCAGCAAAGTCCGCTCCTCGCGGGGACTCCTCGTTCACGTCTTCGGCCGCCTCGCGGCTGCCACGTTCCTGTTGAACCAGTGGCCGGACAGCCCTTAATTCGCATTTAAGCGAGTGTCATTGTCCGACCTTTCTCACGTGCCCCCGTCACTGCGATGGATAATCCGCAATCGTCGGCTGATCCGGTCCAAAATCAGAAAAGCCCCCGCGAGGATCAAGACATGGATGAATCCGGAGATATTGGACCTTGAAACGAGGAGCCCGGATTGGATAAGCAGCACGCTCAGGAAGGCCGATGCAAAAATCGATAATGCGCCGGTCAAGGGATCGAACGGGCGGCGGCGCAGCAGCCAGAGCGGAGCGAGAAACGCAAATCCAGTCAGGCCGACCAAGCTGGCGCGCACCAGATTGACTTCAGGGTACAGAATGCGAAAACGCCGATCCAGCAGGAACAGCAGCAACGTCAGGCTACCGATCGAGAGTAGATTTCGTTTCAGTGCGGATGCCCCTTGGCCGATTTGGCGGCGGAGTGGGTTTCGGAGTCCAAGGTAGCGCCTGTGACGGGACCGTCAATCCGGAACGGCCGGTTCACGGGCGGATGATCGAAGACCGTCTGGCTCCCGTCTGCCCATGCGATCACAAGCCGCTCGGCATGCGTGCCTCGACCCAGGCCAAAAACAAGAGCTGAGGTCTGATCGGTGCCCAGCCCCGAAGCAGAAGCGACCTCGCGGGTGTATTTGGCCCCCGAGCCTTCCAACGACGCGCGGGCGCCAAGCGAACGAACGGTATCCGGCAGGATCACCGTGACCCGGTTGTCGTCGCTGCGGTTCAAGTAGGCCCGGCTCGGGCTGTCATTGTTGAGCCAGAACAGGTCCGGACGGCCATCACCGTCGAAATCGGCGATGACGGGCGAGTTGCTGAACGCGGGGTTCTCGGCTACCGGCGCAGGGTAGAAATCCGGCGTCGTGCCGACACCGAGGAGCACTTTCCCGGGAAACTTGAACAGGTGGTGGACTGGCCACTTGACGTAGTTTTGGGATACGAGGAGGTCCAGCGTCCCGTCGAAATTGACGTCCTCGAATACCGGTCCCCAGGCAAAACCAAGTCCTCCGAGTCCCGCCGCCTTCGTGACATTGCTGAAGCGGAACCCGCCCTCGTTGCGCAGCAACAACCAGCCGCCAGCGTAAGCCTGGTCATCATGGCGGTCGCCTTTGGCAGCAAAAGCAGGGAACGAATCGCCGACGTTGGAGAACACGAGATCCTGGTCGCCGTCGCCGTCCATGTCGCCCGCCGCGACGCCCATCCAGAAGCCATAACCCGACGCGAGCGGCACGGCCTCGAAGCGGCCATCGCGGAGGTTGCGCAGGATTTCGACCTGGCCGGTGTTTTGCGCGAGGACCAAGTCTTGATAACCGTCGCCATCCAGATCGACGAAAATCGAGGTGAAGGTGTTCTGCTTCGAGGCGGTGACTGGTGTCGTGATGTCCGTGAATCGGAGATTGCCGTCGTTGCGCAGCAGGCGGTTCGTCTTGGCGTGCTCGGGCACGTTGAACGTGGCCGAGACGAAGTGAGGGCGGTCGACGAAATCACTGATGTAGAGGTCACCGTCACCGTCATGATCGATATCGGACACGGCGATCGCCAGCGGGACTGAATTGACGGGTAATGCGACCGGCAGGGGTTGCGGCTGGAATTTTTGGTTCTGGTTTACATAGAGTGTGACACCATCATCGCGTGCCACGATCAAGTCCACGTCTCCATCGCCGTCGAGATCAATTGCGCAGGACCCGTAGGTCGCAGGTTTCGGGTCCGGAGACGAAATTCCCGTGCCGGCGATGCGGTCCACCAGCCGCCCATCTTGCAGCGCAAGCAGCGCGTCCGGTTGGCCGGCGCCGCCGCCCACGAAAATCTCCTCGCGGCCGTCGCCGTCCAAATCCAGCACGGCGGCTCCCGTGAGGTGGTGGGATGTCTCGCGGTTCCAGCGATGCGAGAAGTCGACAGCGATCTCCTCGTAGCGAGGCAGCGCCACGCCCTTGGGCAGGGCGCGCAGCGGTTCGCTGGGGTAGATCCACACGCAGCCCGGAAAGGCCAGGCCGGCAAGCACACAGGCCGCGATTCTGAGTGAATTTTTCACGGTAGTATCCTCCAGGTAGCCCGCCGCAGTGAACGTGGCGGGCAGGTGTGGAAAATTGTTAACCGCACTACTGACGGACAAAGGTGACCTGGCCGACCGGATTACGCTTGCCGTCCTTTTTCAAGAAATACGCTGCGTCGCTCGGCTGGACAGTTCCGCGTGGCTCGGCGTCGCTATCGAAAGCCCGATAGCTGGTGCCCGAGTCCGTGCCCGTGTCCCAGGCGTAAAGCGTGACGGACTTTTTGCCGACCCATTGGCCGTTCTCCATCAGCATGACGTCGGCGGCAAAGCCGCACCAGTCCGGGCTGGGCGCGATCATCGCGCCGATCGACACCATTGGATGACTTGGGTTGATCTCAAAATTCGCAACGGCCTTGCCCGGGACGTCCCGTATCGGATCCGGCGTTTCGATCAATACCCCGGCGGCACCGGCCGCAATGGCCGAGCGGATTTCGTCATCAAGCGGCTGGTGCTTTCCTTCCTCGCACAGATGCTCAACACCCGGCGATGCTGTGCCGCCGGCCTTGAACGGCGAGTAATCGGCGTTGTGAGTTACGCCGATGACCGGAGAAAAGTGCGCGAGCAACGGGAAATCCTTTGGATGCGTCTTGGAACTCCAAGTCCGCTCGAAAGCGACCTGGTAGCGCGCGGGCGCGGGTTCCGCAAGGGCAGCGCTACAGGATAGAACTGCCGCCGCGAGGGCCGTGCCGCTGATCCAGCGCTGGCCGCGAATGGCGGAAATCCGCGAGGACACAGGGGTTCCGATGTGCTGGCGGGGGGCCAGATGACGGGATTGGGCCGGAACTGAATTAGGGAAGCGCATGGTCGATTTCATGGTGTGTCTCCTAGTGCAGTGATGTGTTGTGGTTGCTGCGATCGCTTCCGGAACCAAACTCCGGCGGATCGTGAAACTGTTAAAACAATCAACGTGCCAGTATTGGATAAGGGTAAAAACAACCAATAAAATCCATGACATATGCACTACACGGAGATACGGCCATAATTCTCGGCCATCGTCCCCACTGCCATTTGCAGGGAAACCTCAACTATTCGTGGGCCTGATCGGGCATATCCAGCGTAGCCTTGGTGATGGGTACCAACCCGCGTGATTGGCCACTCTGGTCGTCCACTTCACGGCTACAACCCTGTGGTCTTTTGTGCAGACACGCCTCCAGGACTGAGATCCAAGGGTTAAGGAGAACGTGATGTTCGCGGAGGTGAAAAAGACGAAAGTCGCGTGCAATCCAGGCATGAGATTTCACCACTCGTGTGGTACCCAAGGACGCTGTGGGTAGGCAATTATCCCACCGGCAGCTTCTACCCATCCCTTGTCCGGCCATCATGCGGACGCGCCTTTGGATCAGCAGCCCGCAAGACACTGGCCTTTGGCAGACGGACCGCCGGCAAAACCAGCGGAATCCAAAAAAATAGATCACCGGTGTTTGCGTATCGGCCTCGACCAGCCACAAATAGTGGATCGCGTCCAGAAGCGCCGCGGGATAGATCGGCTTGTGCAAGGGCTTCCAATCGTGCTTGAGGCGGCGTTGCCAGCCATTATCGAGGTGATCGCGAGCGGCAGCAGCATCAGCCACGCGGCGAAGCCGAGCGTGATGGGGGCGCGCTTGATCAAGTCATCTCCGAGTTGCCGAAGCGAGAACTCAAGATCGAAGACGAGGTAGATGGGAAAATCCAGGCACAGGTAGGCGTACGCCCACAGGCCCAGCGCGCGGTGTACGCGAATCGGCTCGGTCAACCCCGTGAGCCTGCGCAGCGGCGTCATCCCAGCGTCACGAGCAGCAGCCGCAGGGTCCAGTCGCCCGTGTAGTGCTCGAGGAATTCGGCGGAAATGGGCCCGCGCCTACTGGCGATCGTCCACTGGATGGCGAATGCGAGCGTCCATGCGGCGAGCCGCCAAAGCCAGAGCTTGAACGTCGCAGACATCAGAAGTCGATCCTGAGGTCCATGCCGGTGTAAGGGACGCCACTTCAGAGCAAGCGTTGAACATCAGCGTCTCGCGCTTGAAGAGCTCGAAGAGGCGCCACTCGCGCCTCCGGCTCCAGCGCGGATGATCCACTCCGGGATTCACGTTGGCATAGAAGCCGTACTTCCGGCAGTGTGTATGACCCGATTTCCACGAATCAGCTCAAGGCTTCAGGGTGGGATAACCTTCGACGAACACCCAGTCCGTCGCCCTGGCAGGAATATGACAGCTCTGACAGGTCTCGGTGAAGCTCTTTGACGTATTTAGCGCCGGGTTGCTCGCTTCGTACATCGCCCAGCCCCAGCCCTCTGCCCAATGCGGGTGGTTCTTAAAACGACGCTTGTCGTCCTTGATCATGACAAACCAGACTGCGTTTTCCCCGGCCCATTGCGCCGGACCGGTGGTCTTGAACCCGGTTTGCAGTGTGCGGATTTCCTTGACCAACACGGCTCCATCCGGGAAGCGACCGTGCTGGCGATAGTAGGCGGCGGCTTCTGGTTGCGTGTAGACATCATGAAAACCCTTGCCTGGCGCCTTCTCGTCGGCGACCACCCAGGATCCAAGGTGGGTCCAGGTCGTGCGGTAATTTTCCGGCAGACGGGTTTCGCCTTTGTCGTCGACCCAGCGACTGTAAGTCTCTCCGGACATGTCTGCCATTGCCGGAACGGCGACCATCAGGGCAAGCGGGATCGTAAACAGGTGTTTCATGGCGTGACTCTCTAGTGAGCGGCTTGCATTCGTTCGAATCTGTTGTCATCAACTGTCGGCAAGCACTGGGTTGAAAGCCCCAGCGCTTGCTTGCTGACCAAAAGCAACCACTTCAGCGAACGACTAGTCCGGTGACGCCGGCGGGCAGGGAGTCGAGGCTTTCCAGTTTCTCGAGCGCACCGCCCCTGCGGATGCGGTAAATGCCAATGCTGTGATCGCCGCCGCTGAGGGTGTACAACACCGTGCCATCCGTAGAAACAGCGAGGTCGGTCGGCCGGTTTTCTTCGGCCGCTCTCGTTTGCAGCAGCGACAAGCGCCCCGCAGAGTCGAAGGCGAACGCGGAAATGGCATTGGCAGGCGTGTCCGCAGTGAATGCGACACGCCCATTGGGTGTAATGGCCAGCCAGCAAGCGGCGGTTTGACCGACCGCAACTTCTCCATCGATCACTTGCACCCTTCCATCCTCCAGCAATTGATAAGAGGAGACCGTTGCCCCGCCGACAGCACCACCCTGGGCCTCGGAGACAAAGAATTGCTCGCGCTTGCCGAAGGCGAAACCGAACGGCGTGGTTCCGGCTGAATCGATAACATGGCGGTTCGCCGGTGTGCCGTCTTCGCTCAGGGAGAATGTGGTGATTTTGTTGGTCACTTTTTCCGTGACAACCAAGGCGTCGCCCTCCTGGCCGAAACTGATTTGAGCCGGCGCTGTGCCCTCCCCGCTGAGATTCCAATGGGACCCGGGCAAGGGATGCAGCTTCCCGGCGCGGGGATCGAACCGGAAACCGTAGATGGAATCGTCCCCGGCGTTGACCACATATACCCGATTGCGGTTAACGGTTATGCTGATTGGGGTCGATCCTTCCTCGGCAACGCGGTCGACGAGCACTAGACCGTCGCGTTTCACCCGGAACACCGAAACGTCGTTGCTGCCCGCGTTTACAGCAAACAAATAGTGCTCGTTGTGACTCAGTGCGAGCGCACCCTGATTGCCCAGGCCGGAACCGGTTCCCGTTCCGCCCGTGGTAAAACGACCTGCCGGTTCCATGTGGCCGTTGCCGTAGCGCCGAAAGGCGAGCACTTCATTCTGGATAGCGTCGTTAGACAGGGTATACACTGTTTCCTGGGCATCGTTCCGTTCATGGTCGGGGCGCTCGTCCGAATCGGCCAAGCCGATGGCCGGGATGAACGATGTGAAACAGAGCATGATGAGCGTAAGCTGTGGCATCAATAACGCAGTGGCCAGGTCGGATGATAAGAAGGGTTTCACCGCCCTCCCCAGCCCACAGGCCCGAATAGATCTTGTGAATGACATGTCGCTACCCTCCTCTTGCAATGGGTTGAATCGAGCGCTTTCCCGTCATCGGGATGATGAACGGATATCGCCCTTTTTCCTTCACAAGAATCGTGCCGACCTCTGTTAACCCGTGTAAGCCGCAGAAATCAAAGCACTGGATAAGAAGGGCTACCGGTCAGGACCGCCGCAGATCTCCAGAGAAAGCCGCAACATCTGGTGGGGGTCGCAAGATATGGTGGCTACCGCGGTCTTCATTCGCCAATCGACATGCGATCCGCATGCTCCGGATGCCGTCGGGCGATGATTGGGCCTTCGGCATCGACTGGCCCTTGAAGCCGGGTACTACGCGAGGTAGATTGGGTCGCTCGGCTTAGGTGCTGCGCATCGAGCTGGGGTCGTACCTCCCTTGGGAAATGACAGGGGCCTTACTTCCGGAATCTACCGAGATGCCGAAGAATTCCACGCCTACGACACTCTCCCCCTCAGAACCGCCAGGACCGACCGATGCGTTGGAACTGGCGGCGTTGCGCGCCATCGTGGAAGGGACCGCTCATGCCACGGGGGAGGCGTTCTTCCGCGCGCTGGTGCGGAACCTCTGCCTCGCCACCGGAGTCACCAATGCCTTCGTCGCGGAATTCGCCGATTCCGAGACTCGGGTCCGCTCGTTGGCATTCTGGAAGAACGGCCGATGGATCGAAACCCAAGAATGGGAGCTGGCAGGCACGCCTTGCGAGGACGTGCTTCGCGGTGGGCTATGCCATTACCCCGCAGGGGTCTCGCAACGGTTTCCGAAGGAGGAGGGAGTCGAGAGCTACCTCGGTGTGCCGCTCCGGGACGCTGACGGCGGCATTCTTGGCCATCTGGCGATCTTCGATCACCGGCCCATGCTGCCGGAACCACGGCTGTTATTCACGTTCCAGATCTTCGCGGCCAGAGCCGCGGCGGAGCTGGACCGCATAAGGCTGCTGAAGCAGCTTCGCCAGAGCGAGGAACGTTTCCGCGATCTGTTCGATGAAGCGCCGATCGCCTATGTCCACGAAGATTTGCAGTCCAGATTCATCCGGGCGAACCGAACCGCCATGCGCATACTCGGCATCACGCCCGAGCAAGTACCCGGCACCCTGGGTATGTCGTTCGTGCCTAATACCCCGGAAGCCCAGCGCCGGGTGAAAGAGGCCTTCGCGTCGATCGGCCGGGGAACGGATACCAGCGGCGTGGTGCTCGAACTCCGCCGTCGGGACAACAATCAGCCAATCTGGATTCAGTGGTGGTCGCGGCCGGACCCCAGTGGACAGTTTACCCGTACCATGTTCCTGGACATCACCGATCGCGTATTGATGGAGCGGGAACAGGCCCAGCTGAAGGCGCAGAACCTGTATCTGCAGGAGGAAATCAAATCGGACCACAACTTCGAGGAGATCGTCGGGAGAAGCGCGGCGATTCAGTCGGTGTTGTCCAACGTCCGCCGCGTGGCGCCTACGGACGCGTCGGTGCTGATCCAGGGCGAATCGGGTACGGGGAAGGAACTGATCGCCCGCGCGATTCATTCCGCCAGCCATCGGCGCGACAAGCCCTTAGTCAAAGTCAATTGCGCGGCCTTGCCGACGGGCCTCGTGGAGAGCGAGTTGTTCGGCCACGAAAAGGGCGCCTTCACCGGCGCCATCGCCAGGCGCATCGGGCGATTCGAACTCGCCGACGGCGGCACCATTTTTCTGGATGAAATCGGCGAAATCCCGCTGGAAGTCCAGGTCAAATTGCTGCGAGTCCTTCAGGAGCAGGAGTTCGACCGGGTAGGCGGGAAAGCGCCGATCAAGGTCGATGTCAGGGTGATCGCCGCAACCAACCGCGATCTGCTGAAGGCGGTCGCCGACAAGACATTCCGCGACGATCTGTATTATCGACTGAATGTGTTTCCCGTATTCACGCCGCCCCTTCGAGAGCGAACAGAGGACATTCCACTGCTGCTGCGTTTCTTGATCGAGAAGTTTGCACCCCGGATAGGTAAGAAAATCGAGGGTATCAGTAGCAAATCCCTGCAAAGACTGCAGTCTTATCGCTGGCCGGGCAATATTCGCGAACTGGAGAATGTGATCGAGCGCGCCATTATTCTGGCGGATGGGCCACTCCTAGAAATCGACGCGGAAATGCTGCCGGGATCTACCGACCCTGCCCCTGACGCAGGGTTTGCCGTGACCAGCGGCGCCACTCTGGAAGCGGTCGAACGGCAACATATTCTGGCAGTGCTTGAAAAGGTTGGGTGGGTAATCGAGGGCCCCAATGGCGCCGCCCACATTCTTGACCTACATCCCAGCACCCTTCGGTACCGCATGAAAAAGCTCGGTTTGACCCAGGAGCGCCGTTAACTATCGCGGGCTCCTCGAATAGTTGAGGACGATTTACCAAGCCCATTGCGCCGCACGAATCGCGGCTTTGCGGTTGCATCGCCGGTGCCACGGCCATCTAACCAAAGTGTTCCTAGCCGGACGGCGTCTTGGCGAAGAAATGGCACGACATTCGCTACTCTCCTCGTGATCACTCACAAAATGCAGCGTTCATGCTTCGAATCACCGCCCAAGCAGACTCCAGGACCCGTGTTCGCCTGATCGTGGAAGGTAGGCTAATCGGGCCGTGGAACCCAGCGCTGGAAGCAGCGGTGAGTGAATCTCGCGCGGCATATGAGCATGTGCACCTTGACCTTTCCGGACTCCAGTTCGCCGATGAGCAAGGACTTAGCCTGCTTCGCAGATTCGTTAGCGAAAATGTGGTGTTGGAACGAGTATCCCCTTTCATCCAGGAGCTCCTGACCACTCGCCTCGAATAATCACCGGCTGAAAGCCGGTGGCTTAGGGTTAGAGCGTGTTATGAACTTTTTGCTGGAGAAGTGGTTATTACGAGCATGATGACTCGTAAACCTTATCCTAGCGATGTGTCGGACGACGAATGGATGTTCGTCGTGCCTTATTTAATCTTGATGAAGGCGGACGCGCCCCAACGCCAGCACGATCTGCGTGAGATCTTCAATGGTCTGCGCTGGTTGGTGCGGGCCGGTGCGCCCTGGCGGCTGTTACCGCATGACCTGCCGCCCTGGGAAGCCGTCTATCAGCAGACCCAGCGTTGGCTTGCGGCGGGCTGTTTCGAAGCGGTCGTCCACGATCTCCGAGAACTTCTGCGCCAGGCCCAGGCCGGATCGAAAGCGTTGAAGCGTGTAGAAGGCCGGCTAGCGGTGCCGGAGTTGTGCCGGGAGTTGGGGGTCAGTTCGGCGACGTTCTACAAGTGGCGCGCGAAATATGGAGATATGGACACATCCTTGATAACTCGGATGGAGGAATTGGAAGCCTAGAATGCCTGCCTGAAGGAGATCTACGCCGATGACCGTTGAAGATACCCCAATCCATTACCCGGTAATGATTCCGCCCGAGCGAGCAATCGATCCGGCAGCAGCCAACCTCACAGATGACACGGAGCCCGCGCTTGAATGCGGCGGACGAAATGCCAAGCACGCCATTGATCTGATTGGCCGGCCGATTATCGGCCAACATCTTGATGAATTGAGCGAGATCGACGGCTTGTAGGTGTCTCTCACGCTGGAACTTGCGCCATCGGCACTGCCGTGCGATTTTTATGTCTATACGTCCGCTGATCCCCGGCATGGAGGAATGCCGATGAACACCATCCTACTCACCATTGGCCTTTTTTGGATCACTGTGGCTGCCTACGGCCTGACGCGGCAGCGTCCGGCCGAATTCTGGCGGACGGTAACGACCGATGTGGTCATCACGCGAGAGCTGTGGGGCCGCTGGACCATTCCCGTTCGGGCAATGCGCCTCACGTTTGCTCCAACGGTGTTTGTCCGCGCGGTGGCCGTCGCGTGTGGCTGGATGCTGCTGCAACTGGTTTTTGGCTCACTGGACGATGCTGAAGAAGATGTTTCTTTTGACAAACGGGATGAGTCTGAATATAGCATGGGCGGGATTTATAACTACGCTACAGGCAAGTGCGACAACGGCTGCCAACCTGGTGGTATTTACGATTGGGACCTGCGGCAAGGAAAAAGTTGAATAACTCGGTCGTGGCTGGCCGAATTTCTGCCAAAAAATGGGCCTGAAATCACGCTGATTCCAGTCCCGGTTTACTTTGAACTTAGAAGTACTTGGGGTGAACGATCACTTCTTGTTAGGGGGTTTTAGCTCGCGAAACCGGTTCTTCACAAGGCTGAGCGCGTTTCCAAAGCCGCTGCCGGTGGCGGCCGCACTAGAGTTTGTTCCCTCTAGGAAGGAATTGAGTCCAACGCCCGCGTGATATCCAGCCCAACCCAACATGCCTACCCATAAGACCGGCACGATCGTGAACATCGTGCCGGTAACGAGATCGATCACCACTTCGCTCACGGTGTAGTCCATCTTATCGGCAGCAAAGTCGAACCAGCCGGTGGGGTTGAGTGCTTGTTGGAGCGTATTATCGAGCCAGACGGCCGCCGCCCACAGGAATGTCAGGAACCGCACGGCAAAGAGAGTAATCGTCAAAGTCAGGAGCGTGCCGACGGAAAACTCGCCGAATAACAGGACGAACGGCATCAGCGCAAAGATCAGCATCAGAAGAACCGCCTGGCCGACAGGCGCCGCTTCGCGAATGGCGTACATCTTCGACTGAAAGAAGACCGATTCCCACCACCCTCCAACGGTCGCGCCTGCTCTAGCCAATCGTCCGCCGGCGGCATCCCCAAGACCCGCTGTCACCGGCATGCTCAACCTGCCGTCCTCGATGGTCCACATTGACCGAAGGGCAGCGTCTTCGGTCTTTCTGGCGTCCCAGCCGAACGCATTCATGAGTTGGGTCACCCACCCCTGGGTTTGCGCCCACGCCTCCACTTCGATCTCTTGGATCAACCGGTCTCTGATCCCGTAAGTCTGTGCCTCCCAGCAGTCCTTGCACTCGGGCCGGCCCCACTGCGGCGCCGGATAATGCTCGGTGTCGTACTCCGTATCCCGTTGCGGATCGAAGGGAAAGCCCGGTATTTCCTCGCTCGCCCTTGTCGCAAGGTTAATGTTGTTCACTCCGTAGTAGCCACTTGTGTCCAAGAAGAATTGCGAACCCGGCCAGTCGATGTCCGACGGGTCGTATCCGCTCGGCAGCGGCTGCTTGCTATCGAAGAGCCTCATCCGGGCGGGATACCAGCAGTCGTGCGTGAAAAGTTGAAGCTCCCGCCGAAGTTGCGGGTCTTTGATCCGGCTGTTTTCAAGCTTGTATTGGTACAGCCGGAAGTCCTTCTGGCAGGGAATCGCGGCGACCGCGGCGTTAACCACTCCGCCCGCGGCCGCCATGACGCCATACCACCACACCGGCACGTGACCGGTAATCCCGGAGATGCCAAGAGCGGTAAACACGCTGTCGTAGGTCGTGTTGGAGGCGCCGCCCTTCGGCGCATCGTTTGAGCACGGCCGAGTATAGACGAGCCCCGAGGGTTGAAGCGGAATGAAGGGCGAACCCGCGAGCATGACCACCGTAAACATCGTCGCGATCGAGACTTCGGCGGCACGGATGTTCCGTTCCGCGCCCTCGGCCCCGGCGGCTTCGTAGCTTTCGATCCAGGCCCTGACCGCCATTGCAATGAAAGGGATATAAAGCAGCCCGATATTGAGCAGCGAACTCCAAAGCGTCTCGTAGAAATGCCAGCCAAGTGCAGCGAGATACAATTCAAGATACGACCCAACGCTCATAAGCCCTCCTCCTATACTGCAAGGAAGACAACCAGCATCAGGGATACCAATGCCGCCGCGCGGACGATGCTGTTTTGCATCTGCATGACGGTGATGACGCCGTTCCGCCAGTTCGAGTATTGGGCAAGCGCGATCCAGGCGAGCCAGCGCAGCAAGATGACGGATAGCGTTTCGAGGATTACCTGTCGCATTTGTGACATCGCAATCCCGGCGCCGCGGTAGAAGGCTTCGTTGCTCGACGGCGGCGTGTAACCCGCGAGCGGATTACCGGCATGTCCGCTTCCTGAACCAACCCCGCCTCCCCCGCCGGCACCGCCGTTGCCAGAGCCGACTGAACCGCCGGACCCGGTCCCCACGATGCCGGTGATCGAGGCTACGTCATAGCCGCCGAGCATCGTCATGTAGCTCATCGCCTTGGTGCCGTTGCCGTCGGCGCAGCCCGTTCCGGACGAGAGGCACTTCGCAAGGCCATGGGCGCCGATGAGATGGGCGCCGACGAGAAGACCCGAAGGAGTTACCGGGGCACCGTTCGCCGTCTGGGAGATCATCTGGTCGAGGCCTTCAGCCTCGATATAGCTCCAAAGCTTGTGATGATAAGCCTGGACCGCGTTGTTCTGCGCCGTGGAACTGTTCAAGTAGTCGTTTTTGCTGTAGATACCGTCCTTGCCCGTCCATTGGCCGCTCCAGTCGTTTGTGGTGGTGCCGTCGGGCCGGTAATAGCCGGCTTCGATGAGAGCGGCTTCGCTCATCTGATACAGGCCGAGGTGCCCCGATTCATTTGTTTTCGTCGGATCTCCACTCGATTCGCGTTGCGCGAGGGACGCGAGGAAAGCTTGATACATATCGGCGATTGCCCACGCTGACACCGCGGCTAGCACGACGAATAGCCATGCCCGCGCATTCATTGCGATTTCCTTTTGGCATCCTCTGCCTTGGCGCAGGCGATGGCCGCCTCGGCAACCGAAATGGATGTCCCGAGTCGACGGCCTCTTCCCTTCTCGTTGAGTTCAATGACATACGTCTTCGAACCAAGATCGAAGGCCGCGTACAACGCGTATTCGTTGCACTCGTGGGACTTACAAAGGTCCCATACGAGTACGCGCTGTCCATTTCGCTCATATCGGCGGACGTAGTAAGCCGGACCACTCATGTCCTGAACCCACTTTTCTTCGGCGCGGGTCACGGCGAAGTGCCGCTCGCGGATTTCCGGAACGGTCGCGACCAGATGCCACGGATGGCCGCTGTAAGCCGGATCGCCCGCGATCCGAAGGGTTCCGCCATCGGAGCAGGATTCCACGCGTTCCAACTCTCGATCGCTCGGTTGAAGGTTAACCCGCTCGTCCGCATAAACCCCTCCAGCCGTCAGCAGCCCCAGCACCGCCAATATCACCAGCGGCCGTCGCCGGCCCGCACTCGCCATGGCCTCGATCAGCGGATTCCCGCATTGTTCGCAGTAGCGTTCCGTGTTCGGATTCGATGCGCCGCATTTGGGGCAAACCATAGTGCTTCTCCTTGAAATTGAGTCGGCTATCGGAATCGAACGTCGAGGCAGTGAGACCACTCACACATCTGACTGAACGTCCGGCGCGACGTCCGATTCGTCCGCGGTTAAGGAAGCAGTGTGCCCGAGGCCCATCGTGCCTTCGATCCTCGCCACGCGATCGCCTAAGGTCTGGAGTTGCCGGCAGAGCTCTTCGTTCGAACGCCTGAGGTTCTCGCACAGTTCGAGCAGACGCTTGCTGCGTCGGGAGATGCTGCCCAATTGGCTCAGGGCAAAGATGAATAAGAGCGCAAACAGTAAAGCCACGGTCGCTCCTCACAAAAAGAACAGAAAAGCGCGCGGAGGACGTTACGAATCAGCTAGAAGTCAACGCGCCTGGCGGCGAGTCTGCCCAAGTCAATAGACGGAAATCAAACGAAAACCCTTGTTTGGTTTTGAAAGGGTTTTTTGATGGCTTTAGCTTGGAGACGCGTGATCTCGGACTTGAAGCTCCCCCGTAAGTTGGCAATACTTCCAGGGCGACATGGTATAGAGCGCAGAGAGGCTCCCCGAGCATCGCAGTAGCTCGACATGGGCTTAAAACCCCGCAGCTTCTCGCAGTCGCCGGCGAGCTACTGTCCCGAGGGGCTGGCGGGTATCCCGGAATCGACGTGCAACCTCGCCAAGATCCACCAAGACAGCATGATCGCCTGGCAGTGCCTTGGGCTGTTTTCCGTCCTGTCAGGCGAAATGCCGGTTGCATGAGGTCTAATTTTTTATCTGGACAAATGTCTAGACATTGCCTAGAGTAGTGGCTACTCATCCTACTACCCCGTATCGCGACGCTGATGAACGCCGTACGAGACATCAAGATCAATCCGCAAAAGATCCGCCAGTCCCTGCATCTCTCCCGTGAGGCGATGGGCCGGATATTGCGGGTGAGCGCCAAGACCTTAGAGCGCTGGGAAAAGCAGGATGGCGTGCGGAACCCGGACGCGATCAAGGATCTCGCCAAGATCCGGGAGATCAGCGAACTCGCCAGCCTGGTTTACACGCCTGAAGGCGTCGAGACCTTCCTCGCGACCCCGCTGCCGGAATTCCAAGGGCGAACCGCCCTTGACCTGATGAGCTTGCGGGAATACGACACCGTCATCGCGGCACTCGCCGCAGACGTCGAAGGACTCGGCTATTAACCCGCCCCTTGATCCAATCGCATCTCAAAGCCTGGCAAGGCACCGCCTATCGCCACCTGCCGCAAGGACCGCTGGATCCGCTGGACTTCAGCCGAGCGGGACTCGCTCGCGATAATCGCTGGAATATCCAAGGGGAGCCGACGCTATATTTGGCTCGCCATAAACATGTGGCACTGGCGGAAATGGCCCGCCATATCACCGAAGACCGTTCGCCTGCGTTAGCGCGGCAGGTCAAGCGCCGCCAGGTTTACCGCTTCGATCTCGCCTTCCACGCGACGTTGGATCTGACCCATCCCGAAGTGCTCGCCGTCTTATCGATCACCGACGCCCCACAGTGTTTTATCGACAAGTCCGTAGCTCGGGCCACGGCTGAGTTTGTCAGAAAACTCACGCCGGCCGAAGCCATTTTCGTTCCTTCACTGGCCTTTCTCGATCGCCCGGAAAACTGGGTACTGGTGGTCTTCCTGGAAAAACTTTCCGCAAATCCGGGCTTCATTTCGTCCGTGACGCCGGATGGTTCTTTTTCGATCGAGTAATGTCGGCCTGCTGCCTGGACGCACAACAGACAAAACCAGACTTCCGTTGAAGAGCAGGCGCCCGGTTTTATTGTCGATTGAAATCGATCTGGTCCTGGGTGGGCACGAGCACGACAACGTGCAGCAATGGCGCGGACTGCGGTTCGCGCCGATTTTCAAGGCCGATGCCAATGCCCGCTCGGCCTATGTGCTGGACCTGGAATACGACACGGGTCAGCGGCGCCTGGCACCATCCCTCAAGGCCCCTCCTCTGCCGGCAAGAGCCAGTTGCGGGCAAACTCCCCGCCGACGTTCTGAACAAACAGCGCCTCGATAACGAGGAGCCAGGCTGCGGCTCGCCAGCGGAGCGCCATTGCCGTCCGCCGTTTCGTTTCCGGCCAGCGTCGCCGCCGCGCCGCGACATCGATCCACCGAGGCCAACCGCCGATCAGGATCAGAAACACCAGCAATCGCCAGGCGGCGAGATACGGCTTCGCCGCATCGAGCGCGCGCTCGACCGCCGGCAGGCCCGCTTGATACGCCCAAAACCCCAGGACCAGGCCGACCAGCATCATCAGGGCGGCCAGCAGCGCGAGACCCAACCCGAGCGTGGACAGTAAGCGCCGCGCACTCATTTGAGTACCGCGCCGCCCGGCTCGATCGGCTTCCGGTCATGGGCGGCGGGCGCCAGCGTATCGCTACCCGATTCGCCCCGCCCTTCGCGAAGCTCGATCAAGGTCGCGGAAGTCTGCGCGAACAGCTCCCGGCGGATCCGCGTCTCGAACAACATGGCGTCGATGTCCTTATCCAGGGCCGCGAGCATGCGTTCAATATCGGCATGCGCCGGGGAGGCGTAGATGTTCGGCTCCATCCGCCCGGACAAAATCAGGCGCCGCAAGAGAAGCGCCTTTTCGAGATTTCGGGCGACGGCGGCTTCGTTCGCCAGTTTGTGAACCGCCATCCCCTGTTCCTGAGGCGTCGATAGACGGCGTATGCCGTCGATGACCTCGCGCGTCAGCAGTGTTCCCGGCGGCGAGAGCCTGGCCAGCGTATCCGCCTCCGGCGCCGTCGTGCCCGCGACGATCTTCATCAGGTCTTCGAGGAGTTCCCGGGTCTCCTGCTCGATCTTGGGGGCAAGGCCGTGGCCGGGGGTCGCGGTTCGGGCCGTGTCCCTGTCGGTCCGGACGGCCACGTCGCCGAGGACATACCGGGCGTAGGCGACCGCCTCGTCCGGACTCGGCCAGACCTTGGCAAGCGGCGGCGGCGAGGCGCTCACCACCGCGCTGGTGTCGGTCACCGGGCGGCCCAGCTTGATGTTGTAGCCGGCCCGCACCGTGTCGGCGGTGACCCGGATCGGCGCCTGCCCCGCCCCGCCCGCGCGCTGACCGCCGATCCAGGGAACGCCGTTCTTGCCGGCATTCGTCTCCACCGTATCCTTCGCGGTTTTGACGTCCACCGAGGACGAATTCAGACCGCCGGTTCCCATTTGCACCTTCCAGTCGTAACCCTTGGCCAGGGTGATCCACTCTTCGAAGGGATTCCGGCCGCGGGCGATCTCGGCCTCCATTTGCTCGCAGCTCTTGGTGGCGAGGGAGATCGTCGCCTCGGCCTGGAGCAGAGCGTTCTGGAACAAGTCGTAGAGCCCCGGATTGGCCCGTTGCAGGATCAGGGCGGGCAAGGAAGCGATCGCGTTGGTCGCGGCGTTGACCATGGAGCCGATCATGTTCTCGACCCCTTGGCTGACATTGTTCAGGATGTTGGAGACACCGAGTACCGGATCGAAGTTTCCACACGAAAACGCCCGTCGAAGATCGAGCGAACCGCCGAGGGTAATCGAGTGGGCGTAGGGGTTCGCCGCGACAGTGATCGCCTCGGCCCCGCCGATCTCGTAGTACCAGCGGCTCGATCGGGCGGGTGACAGCGGCACGGCGGATGATTGCGCGGTGAGTGACAGGGCGACGAACAGAATGAGAGGACGGCGGAGTGCGCGAACCATGGATCGTCGTCTCCTACGGGGTTCGGGTTGGCGTGGTCGAGCTGTCGGACGGATAGGACATGATGTCGATGCTGCCGATGAAGCTGCCTTTCACCTTGCAGCACTTGTAGGGACGCCACAGCGTGAAGGCATAATTTCCATCGGCTGCGACCTTGCTGCCCGCCCAGCCCGAAAAACTCATGAGGTCGTTGCTGCCGAACACTTCGCAGCTTCCGGCGCGTTTGGGCGTCAGCATCTGCCAGGTGCCGGTCTTGGCGTCTCCCTCTTTCAGGGACGGCGGATACCACACCATGTACTTTTTCTTTTCTTTCCGCTTGTCGCTCTCGAGCGCGATGTAGACATGCGGCTGACCCGTCCGCGTCACCACGTCTCCGGCGCGCTGCGCCACGACCGCGGCCGCCTTGGGGTCTTCGGCCTGGGTCACGAAGCCGCCTCTGGGATAAACCGCACCCCAGGTATTCAAGGGCCAGTCGCCGATCTCCCGCAGCCCGGGAATGAGCGACTGGGGATAAATGAATTCGGGAATCGCCCAACGCCAGGACAAGGCATCCAGGGCCGAGACGAGATAGGGCTGAAACGGCGTCGACGCCGAGGGGCACAGGAAAAAGCCCGCGGCCGGATGGCCGATGGCGTCGGAGTCCTTGAAGATCAGGTTCTTGTGCGCCGGGTGCTCGCGAGCCGGCCGGCCGGCGATGCCGCATTCGGTCGTCGTGCCGCCGCCCAGAAGGTTCGGCAATTGGCCGCCCATGGCCGAAAGCACCGCGCCCGCGCCGGTGGTTTGAATCCCAGCCAGAAGGGCCTTCATCTCGGTCCAGGGATTGTTGGCGATACCGTTGTGGGCGCTGACCACCAGATCGGGATTGTAGTGGCCGTACTTGGCCGAGGTTTCGATCTCGCAGCCGAAGGGCGTGCACACCAGCCAGAGGCATACCCCGATCACCTGGAACTTGATGCAGGAAAAGTTCAAGGCGCTGGATAGAATCGTGCCGGTGTTGATGGGTTCGGCCCGAAGGTCAGCCGTCAGCGCCAGAACGAGAAAGCTCAGCGTCAAACGCTTGATCATGGCGTACCTTCCTTCCAGGTCCGGTAGTACCGCAGCGCCTCGCCGAGATCGGCGGTGCCATAGACGACCGCCCTACCCCGGTCGAACACGATCGCGGGATAACGCGTGAGGCCGTAGCTCAGTGCTCGGGCATGGCCTTCGTAGGCCGCCTGCAACGGCGCCGCAAGCCCACTGCCCTGCCCTTCGAGCCGCTGCCGGGCGATCCGCCAAGGCCGCCGCCTCGTTCGCGGGGAGTCCTGCCGAGAGGACCGCCTCGATCCGGCGTGGGGCGGAAAGATCGAAAATGTCGATGGGAACCCCTTGGGGCCGAAGCGCGTGAGCGCCGGAGGCTGGAAACGCCGGATCGGTGAAAATTTCCACGGCGGCCGGCCCGATATCGGCCGGAACCGGGGGTGCGGAGAGGCACAGCACGACCATCGAGGCCCACAGGGATTGGCGATGCGTCATGATGGCGAGGCCTCCTTCGTGAATACGCTACTGCGCTTCCGAGCGATGCGTTCGGCGACCTTCAGCGCCGCTTCCGGCTCGGTGCAGCCCTGTTGTGTCATGAGCGCCGCCCGTTCGGCCTTCTCGTCCTTCTCGGTCATGGCGAGGGCCAGCGCGATGGGCGGCGGAACGTTCCGGAACAAGGCCTTCAGCGCCCGGCTCAGGACTACGCCCTCGGTGTACTTGCCGGGCTCCTTGGTCGCGGCGAGCAGCAGCGCCCGTTCCTCGGCGCTGAGCTCCCGGAACCTCGCGATCTGCTCGGCCTCCTCGGGCGGCATGGAGAGGCACAGCCACCATTCCATCATTCCATCATGTTGAGCATCCGCCGGGCCGCATCGGGAAAGTCCTGGAGGTTTTGGGTGGCGAGCCACAGCCAGGCGCCATAGCGCCGCCACATCTTCGAGATCTTGACCACGTAAGGCGCCAACAGCGGATTGGTGGTGACGATGTGCGCCTCGTCGGTGAGCACCAGCGTCGGCCGGCCCTCGTACTGATGCTGCTCGACCAGGGCATGGATGTGATTCATCAGCGAGATGTAGGCAACCGTCAGCTTATCCTCGTAGCCTTCCTGCGCGAGGACGCCCATCTCGAACACGGTGACGTCGGCTTCCGGCCAGAGCTGCCCCGGCCGATTGAACAGCTTGGCTTCGAGGCTTCCCTCGGTACAGAAGAGGCTCAAGGCATCGGCCATTTCGAGTACCCGGGCACGCCGCGGCGGATCAAGTTCGGCAAGGCCCGGCAGATGGCGGAGACCGTGCGCGACGTCCTCGGTGAGCGGCTGGCGTTGCGCGGCAACCGCTTGCCGCGCCGCCTCGACGATGGCCTCCCGGATCAGGAGCCGGTCGGCGCGCGTCAGGCGCGCTTCTTCCTTGGCGTCGCCGCCGGTAATCATGAGGCGCGCCGCGATTTCGGCCTCGCCCAGAAAGTCGCGATCCTTGCTCGCCGTGTCGTCGGCGTCGTCCAGGTCTTCGGGGCCGGCCAAATCCAGGTCTAGGCGTCGCCGGTGCTTGGGATCGAGCAGCTTTCCGTTCTCGGCGAAGGGCGGCAGGCTCACGTCGCTTTTCGGCCGTACCTGGACGTAGTTCACCGAGAGCCCCTGGGCTTCGAGATACTGCCCGAACAGCCGGAACGAACTCGCCCCGTCGATGATGAACAGCCTCGGCCGGTGCACCGCCATGATGTGCAGCAGGAGATACACCAGGAGCGAGGACTTGCCGGCGCCGGTCGGCCCCAGGATCAGGGCGTGGGCGTTCGATTTCCGGTCGACGATGGGGTCGAACGTCAGGGGCTCGCCGCCCCGGTTGTAGACCAGAATGCCGGGGTGGCCGGTACCGGTCGAGCGGCCGTAGAGCGGCACCAGGTTCGACAGATGGCGCGCGAACATGAAGCGCGATCGGCGAGCGCGTTTCCGGTCGAAGCGGTGGTCGTAGCCCATGGGGAGGCACCGGAGGTACGTGTCCAGGGCGCAGAGGTCCTGGCGCTCGTCGATGGGCCGGAGATGATTGGTGAGGAGCAGGGAATGCAGCTGGTTCTGCTTTCGGCGGAGATCCTCCTCGTCTTCGCCGCGAAGGTAAAACGTGATCTGGGTCGGGAACAGCTTGTTCCCCTGCGCGATCTGGAATTGCGCGGCCTTGGCGTCCTCGCCGGCGAGCTGGGCCTCGGCGTAGTCGCCGATCGCGGCGCGTTCCACCCGAACCAGGCGTTCGCGGACATCGTCCTGAGCCTGGAACTCGACCGTGATCGCCATCACAACGCCTGGCGGCAGCCGGTCAAACACCGCGTACAGATGCCGGCCGATGCGCCGTTCCGCGAAGAACTGACCGATCGTCGGCGGATCGGTCAGCTGTTGAATGGTGATGGCGCGGTGCGGCAGGCCGTCGAACCACCAGAGGCCTTTCTCGGGATGATAACGCGGAAGTCCCAGAACCAAGGCTTCGCCGAAATCGTAGCCGTAGGGCCGGTCCTCGTGATCGTCGCCGGGATAGGGCGCAAGCGCGAGCAAGGCCTCCACGTCGCCCGCCGTTACCGCCGGGCGCGGATTGAACCAGCGCAGCATCCACTCGTAAAGGTCCCGCCCGCCGAGCCGGCGGACGCCCACCCCCGTCGATTCAAGTCCGGCGGTGAGCCGGACCGCGGCCTCGTTCAGCTCCCGGATCGGACCGAGATCATCCGGTCCCTTGAGAGATTGGGTGGCGCTGCGCCGCCTGAACAAGCACGCGTGGACCTTCCGTCAATTCCCTTGCCACGGCCCACCCGTGACCTGATCGTCATGGAATAGTCCGCCGGGCCGCGCGATGTTGGCGCAGTGGTCGCGCAGCACGGCCAGCCAGTGGCGGGTATAGGCCAAGTCGCGAATTTCGATCCGCGCGTAGGCCTCCACCTGGTCGGCCAGGCCATCGAGCCGGTACTCGTCATGGACGAAGAGCTGGAAGACCCAAGGGTCTTGTTGCTCCGCGACCGAGCCCGTGAGCACCTGCTGGATCTTGTCGCGGAACTCGGCCAGCCACGCCTCCGGGCGCGCCTCGACGCCGGCGGGCCGGATCTCGAACAAGGCGCCGACGTTGCGGCCGTCGTCGAGCAAAAAGACCTGGTGTTCGGGATCGTAGTCGAGCCAGGGCAGATGGTTGGTGAAACTGCTCGGCCGCTCGTAGCGCCGCCTGACGTCCGCCTCGGTGGGCGGCGTGGTCCGGTCGAACGGCCCGCGTGGCGCGGGTTCGATGGCTCGGGGTTTGGATAAAAACGAAAACAGCGTCATCACCACCCCTCCGCTTCGCCAGGCAGGGCGTATTCTACCGTCTCGTACATCGGAAAACTGGTGGCATAGCCCGGCACCGGATGGCCCTGGGGCGAGAGGTGCGGGAACACGTACAGGACAAGGTCCGGATTCGGCAGGCGCGGGAACAGGTGCTGGATCTCGGTGTGGGCCCCGCGGGTCCAGCCGTCCAGGTTCAGGGCGGCATCGCCGGGACCGCGCGCACCCCGCTCCCGTCGGGCGCCTTCCGTTCGGCGCTGCCGGGTTTTTTCGAAATGGGCATCGTAAACCTCCCGCATGGTGGGTCCCCCCTGCGGCAGAAGGGTGTCCTTGCTGCCGGTGGCGCAGCCGACCAGGAGGCTAATCGAGATCGTGGTCACGGCCCGCGTGAACGGCTGGGGTAGCGTGCGCATAGTCGAGTTTCCTGCCCTTGGGTTCGTAATCGATGGGGAGCTCCCGGTCCACGTGGACCGCGAGTTCGACGCCGGTGTCGACGAACACGGCATCGAAGGATTGGCTCTGCCGCTCGGCGATCCAGCGGGCCACCTCGTTGGCGCCTTCCGAGACTACCTCACCGGCGGCGTACTGCTCCGGGCTGCCCGTGACCGTGCTGGTGTAGCCGCCGAGCGGCGTTACCCCGATCGTGGTCTTAGAGCGGGCGTAGGCCCGACCCGCCGCCTCGACGCCCTTCGCCAGAATGCGCCCGCCCAGATATTGCGCGGCGTTGGTCACGCGCGCCCCGGTTACGCAGGGGATGCCGCGCCGGTCCGAGATCCAGCCGAGAGGCTCGGTGGCGCTGCCGGTGGCGGGGGCGGCGCGCCCTGGGCCTGAGCGCTCTGCTGCTCTTTCCGCTGCAGACTCTGATCATCGGAACTCAGGGTGCGGATCGTGCCGTCGTCGAACACGAACGTGATCGAATGCACGGTGCCCCGGACACACGAGAGCGCCCAGTCGCCGATCGCGGTCCCGGAAAAGATCATGCCGTCGACGCCCGGAATCTCGAGCCCGTTGGCGGCGAGGTTGTCGGAGCCCACGATCACCTTGAAGGGATACGGGTCCTCCACCTGGCCTTTGATCGGAATCCGCCCGATCAGCGCGGTCATGCCGGTGGAGCCGATCAGGGTGGCGTTCCGCGGCACCGTGTAGGCCGGTTCCGGCGCAGCGGCGGGATGGGCGGCACCCCCGCCGAGCCCGGCATGGTCCAGGAGGGGGGTTTCGCCGACGCCGTGCAGCAGGCTTCCGCCCGAACGGGCCGCCTCGGCGGTCGCGGTGGCGGTCCGGGATACGGCGTCGCCAGCCCGTTTGACCAGGCTGGACCCGAGCGGATCGACCCACACCACCGCGGCGTTCAGGGTGGCCGGATCGAGGTCGACCGCCGCACCGTCCGACGGATCGGACGAGCCCGGCGGCGCGACCAGTCCGAGCCGGTTAGAGAGATCGTCGAGGCGGGATGGCAGGCGGGTGTACTCATCGTTGCGCTGTGCGGCCTGGTCCCGGCGAACCGCCGCCGTGACCTCGTTCGTGACCTGGGTCGCGATGTCGTTGCGCTGTTTCAGGAGTTCCGCGTTTTCGCGCCGAAGCTGCGCCATCTCGGACTTGGCCGAGGCGACCTGGGCGGTTAGCGCGCGGATGGTGTCCGCCGGAGAATCGGCATCCGGCGCGGGCGCCTTCGGGACCTCGGCGACCGGAAGCTCGGACTCGGCTGTCGCCGCCTTTTTGCTGCACGAGCGGAGTCCCGCGAAGAGCGCAAGCGCCAGCGCGAACGTGCCGAGAATCGGCAGGAGCTTATTGCCGCCCATCGAGCGCGTCCTCGAACGGCCGGCTGGACACGAGATAGGCGGCCGTCACGTCCCGTTCGTCGCCTTTGCGGTAGAGCCTCGCGTGTTGGAAGGTGCAGGCGAGCCAGGCGCCCCGGAGCGTCCTCGGATCGAGGATCACGTCCTCGAACGTTCGGTTTCGGAGCTTGACCGCGGTGATGTACGTGCCGCCCGAGCGCCAGGCGATGAGCGGTGTCGCCTCGACCCGGCCGCCCCGGATCAGGTCGATGCGCGATTCACGGCCGACCGGCGTGCGGTGGACGCCCTTCGGCACCTTCAGCAGGCGCTCTGGGGCGTAGAGATGCTGCGCCGCCATCCGGGTCAGGGTGACGTAGTCCGTCCCGGCGGACCGGTTTTCGGCAACGTCCGTCGCTGCCGCATCCACCGGCGCGGCGGAGGGCTTCCCTTCCGGAATCGACACTTCGATGGGGCGGGTATCGGCTATCCGGTCCGAGGCCGAGAGATCCAGGAGGTAGGTGTTGCCCGTGCCCAAGGCCTCGATCCGCACTCGTTGCGGTCCGAACGGCTTGAGCGCCGTCCAATAGATGGTCCCGTCATTGAGGATCTGGGTCCTAAGGACATCGGGGGTCAGTGTCGGCGGCAGCCCCGCCCGCACCGCGACCGGAAACGACACCAGGCGCTCCTGCCCGACCGGGAGGGTGATCTGGAGCGGCAGTTTGTGCCAGGCCAGCCGCTCGACCGGAAGCGCGCCGGGTGCTGCCTCGGGCTCGACGTCGAGCCCGAGGCCCGGCGGGATGTCGGAACCCGGGTTGGTGAACGCGGTTTCCGGCACCGAAGCCGATGCGGAGAGCGCGTGGACACCGCTCTCCCCCTCCGTGTCGGCAGACGCGCCGACCGGCTCCTCCGCACGGGTCGCGACGGTCAACAGCAGAAGGGTGGACAGAACGACGAGATGCGGATTCATGAGCCGAGTTTGAATATCGGGGGTAAGGCCGGCCGTGACGTCTCGCTGCCCTCGATTCGTTCGGGCGGACTCGCGAAACAATCAAGGGCCAGGCCAAACGGGTTGACCTCGGGGCTGACGTCGTATGCCACCACCCGGATGGGGTAGCGGATGTCGACCGTCTTCACCGGCATCCCACGAACATGCTCCTCGATCCGGAAGTCGATCCGCGCGATCCAGACGCCATTCCCCTTGACCTCGACGCTGGATTCCTCGTAAGTATGGCCCGGCACGTCGTGGATGGCGCGTTTTCGGTCCGTCAGTTCGCCACGTTTGGCGCGGGCCTCGAGATCGCTCCTCAGTTCGTCCTGGCAGGCGGGTGTCAGATAGTTCTGAGCTTTGAAGAGCACGAGGCCATAGTCCTCCTCGCCGTTTCGCGGCCAGTAATTGAGCAGCTGAAAGATGTATCGGGCGAAGCCGTAGATATGCTCCGGCCTCGGATCGTCCCGATGGATCATGCCACCCGATCGGAGGTCCGGCGGAAGGAAGAGGCGCGCGTCCTTCTTCGCGTCCTCCCAGCCGTGCCAAAGGACAAGGATGACGACGAACAGCCCTGCGATCACTGCGCGCAGCGTGTTGATATGGGACCTAAGGTTCTCGTTTTCGGCGCGGTAACGCAGTCCCATGTCCGTTTCAATCGCGGAGGGCGTCGCGGCCAAGGCTCATTTGGTACGAGCCGTCCGGAAACCGAAACCGGGCGGACTCTCCCCGGAAATTGAACTGACAGCGGACGAAACCGAGGTCCGCCAGGAAAAGATGCACCCGCTGTTGAAGATAGAAGTGCGGGCGGCCACGTTTCAGCCGCTGATAGAGCCCCGCCCCGAAATAGACGAAGGCGATCGCGCCGATCATGGCGACCCCGAGGGCCATCGCGAGACGCCCCAGGATCAGGCCGATGACCACGCTCGGCGGAAACAGCAAGGCCGCCGCCAGCTTGATGGCCGTACCCAACTCCGAATCGGCATACCCCCGGAAGATGACCGGCTCCTCGTTGAGCCGATCCCCGAGAATATCGGGTGTCTCAGATGAGCCGGCCATCAGATGACACCCGCGGCTTCACCCAGCAGATAAGACACGAACAGGAAAATGGCGGCGCCGGCCACCGCTCCGAGGCCCAGTTCGCCCCACTCTTTTCGGCCCTGCCGAACCTGATTGAGATCGGCGAGAACATGCCAGGAGAGCCAGAGAAAGCCGGCCACCGCCAGGAACAATCCGATGACGATCCCGCCATCCTTGATGTAGCCCTTGATGAGGTTGAGCCAGTCGCCCGCGGCCGGTGAAGTCGTCGGCGGCACGGGCGTCGGCAGCGCGGCGAAGGCGGTGTCCGCCAGGATCAAGGAGGCAAGCATGACCGATCGTGCTCGCCGAACGGTGTGTTTGAGGGTGCGTTTCACATGCGTCATGAGCTTTTTCCGATAGCGATCACCGTGACATGATTCACCGGCTCAGCGCCGGTAATCGCCCTTGAGCGGTGGAAACTCTCTCGGCGTCGTGCATGGTGCTTCGATGTGTTCACGGATGCCGAGTTTGACGTGCTCGATGTCCTGGCGAAGCCAGCCATAATGGAATCTGACCCGCGACTCCGGATTGGCTTGGGTTTCGGCTTCGGCGATCAGGGGCGCCAGGGCGTCCAACTCATGGATCAGGCGGGCGAGCGCGGCCCGCTCGCCGTCGTCATCGGCACGGGCGGCAGTCGTGAAACAACAGAAAAGCGCCAGCAGCGCATTACGCATAGAGGGTCTCCGAGTTGCTCGGCGGCGAGTGTGCCCAAGGCGGCACGCAAAGTGCGAACAAAAACCCTTGTATGCTCTAAAAAGGGTTTTACGGATGGCTTGACCATCAGTCGAACCTCCCGTCGAACCCGATTAAAATGAAATGAATTGGCGGGATTAACCTCATTCCCGCAACATCGAAGACTTGGGCTGCAAAGCCGTCCGTCCGACCCAGACTGCGTCCACGGCGCCAACGGGTCCGCGACCATCTACTCAACCTAAATGTACGCAGCCATTGGGCAAATGCCGCACCAAGGCTAGCGAATTGCCGTAAATGGGAGGAACTCCATGCGCGAGGAGACTGAAGCGCCTACTACATTGTCCGCTTTGGTGGAAGCCTATTGCCGGGAAGTCGTCTTGAGCCCGGGATCGATCCGCAACTACCGCATCACCGCCCGCGTATTCAAGCGGGATACAGGCGTCGATGAATTAAGCAAGATTGACAAGAATCTCGTCATCGCGTGGCGGGACACTGTCCTTCAGCGGGTCACTGTGGTGACGTGGAACAGTTATCTTACATACCTCAGAATCGCATTCTCCTTTGCGGTTCGCTCGGGATGGATCGAGCATAACCCGTTTCAATACGTCAAACAGCTTGGAGCCTGGAAGAAGCGCAAAAAGACAGTGCCCGATGAGGTAACGCGCCGAGCCATCCGTTTGCTGCAAGAACCCGACGAGCCGATCAAACCGGGCTGGTTTTGGGTTATCGTTGTTCGCCTTCTTTTCTTTACCGGCATGCGTGCCCGGCAATTGACTGCCCTACGTTGGAACCACATCGACTTCACACACAAGACCATGCTGTTGGCAGTCGAAGGCAGCAAGACGAAACGCGAGTGGATCATCCCGATCCCGCCAGACTGTGTGGACGATTTACTGTATCTTCGCAACCGAACGCTCAGAGTCAATCCAAACGCAGTAACGCTTCACCACCAGGTATTTCGCATTCAACTCTTCAACCGGGAGTACAAAGGCCAGGAATTAACGACAGATCAGGTAAGCGGTTTTTTTCGGCGCCTATCCGAGACCTTGGGCGCACGCATTACATCGCGACGTCTGCGCCATACGATGGCGACGAAACTCGCCCAAGGCCAGCAACCGGACCTTAAGTCGTTTCAATATCTCCTGGGTCATACCCGCCTGCGAACGACCTTGGAGTATGTCGAGCCGGAAATGGGGCAACTGCGATCCGTGCTGACCAGGCTGCGCCTGGATTAGGGGATTTGCCACATCTTGCAAGTACTAAACAGATCTGGTCAAGGTTTTGATACTAGCCGGAAGTCAAAAGGGACCATTGACACATTCGTAATGTGCGGGTCGTAGGTTCAAATCCTATCACCGGCTCCAACGCCTTACAGGCGCGAGCGCTCTGTTTCTTCGGTTCATCATCGTCCCCGGGACTCCATCCCCGGGTAACATGCCGGAGAAGGGCGCCATGGCCATCTGTATCACCATCACCAGCACCAAGGGCGGCGTCGGCAAGACCACGCTGACCGCCAATCTCGGCGCCTATCTCGCCGATCTCGGCCAGACCGCCCTCCTCGTCGACGCCGATCCCCAACCGACCCTCTCCAGCTTTTTTCCGCTCCGATACCGCGCTCCGGGCGGTCTCACCCGGCTGATGGTCGAGGCGGCCTGCGAGGACGTGGTCAGCCAGACCACCCTCGACCGCCTCGATCTCGTCTATTCCGACGATCCGGACGGCAAGCTCCGCGACTGGATCCGCGATGCCGTCGATGGGCGGGTGCGTCTCAAGCACCTCCTCGGCCGTCCGCCGTTTGCCCAGTACGATATCATCCTGATCGACACCCAGGGCGCGGTCGGTCCTCTCCAGGACGCCGCGGTCGCCGCCGCCGATATCCTCCTCTCCCCTATTCCGCCGGAAATCCTCTCGGCCCGCGAGTTCGTCCGCGGCACCGTCACCATGCTGGAACGGCTACGGCCCATGGCGTTCCTCGGCGCCCCCATCGGTCCCTTGCGCGGTGTCCTTTACCGCCTGGACCGCTCGCGCGATGCCCGGCGTTTCGCCGCCGCCCTCGGGCTCGAACCGCTGATCCCTGCCTCCGCGTAGCCGTAGGGTCGGATGTTTGATCGGAGTCTGCGCGGCTAGCGCAGGTGGAGATCAAACATAAGGCAACCGACACCGTGTCAAGTCATTGTGGATCCAGGTCCCGATCCCACTATTGGGTCGGGACCGGTCGAACGCGGGCCGCCGAAGGCAATACTCGTCGCCAATTTTTTTACTCCTTTTGGTGACTTGGATGTCCCAAAAGGTTTCGCAAAAATGGCGATGCAATCGGCTTTTCCGCTTCGAACAGTATGGCTTGCATCGGATAGCGCGTGGGATTTGAGCCATATTCTTTTATCAGCGCCTCCGTCAACGCCTCGGAGATCTCCTCGGGATCGACACCGCCGCGATCTCGTATTTCTGTGATAACCGGAGTGAACACAAGTGCCCGCGCGAACGCCGCCACGTCCAGAATATCGTGTTCCTTTCGCTCGACCGAGATGACGATTCGATCAAAGCCGGCGCGAATCAGCTTTTCTTTGATCGGATCGATTTGATGGCAGGCAACGGGATCGAAGAGGAAACGAGGTGTATCCGACGGAAAGAATTGTTTCAGCACCTCAAAGCTCAAGCTGGCGAATGGATTGTAATGCTCCGAGTCCCAGACGCGGAGCAAGTACCGCCCTCCGCGCCTCAATGTCCGGTATGCCTCGCGAAACCCCGCCTCTTTATCGAAGAACATGACCCCAAACTGGCAGACCACCGCATCGAACGCCTCATCGTCGAACGGCAGCGCCGTGGCATCCGCGACTTGGAACGCGACCTGCTCGTGAGGGAGAAACTTTTTGCGGGCGGCCTCCATCATGGAATCGCTGATATCGATCGCGGTCAATCGCACGTCCTTGGCAAGCTCATTACACAAGTGCCGGGTCACGATTCCCGTGCCCGCGGCGATTTCGAGCACGTCACGGACTGATCTTTCCGCTACGCGTCGTGCGGTGTCGGCTCCATAGTGCTCGAAAAGCACGGGTCCGAGATCCTGATCGTAAGGGGTGACGACATCACCTTCATAACCTGCCATAGATCACTCTCTAGAAAATACAACGAAAGGACAAAAAGCGAGTTCAATCGCCCATCTCAGTAGATAAGCGAATACTGATAGTACTACATGTCCTACGACAGGGTGGTTTTCTGGACACAGACGGCCTAAAGCAGTCGTTCGTGGGGGCTGGTATTTTTCAGACTGAATGACTGCTGAGGCCGACAATTGGCGGTCATCGCCGTGAACCGTCGACGGACCGAAATCTTGAAGAGCGCTGGCCGTATCCAGCGTGTGAATTAATTAACAGACTGAATGGGCTTATCGCCTCATCATAGCAACCGCCTCGATTTGAGGCAGATCTTACGGTTTGGCCGGTGACATTTACGGTCGGCGATTCAAACCGCCATCTCTCATCAACTTAGGAGGATATTCGCATGAAGCACCTGAACAAGTCCCTATTGGGAGCCATTGGGCTCGGACTGGGGCTGCAGACCGTCGCAGACGCCGCGCAAACGCCCAACTTCTACGAGTGCACCGGCCGGCACGTCAGCCTTACCCTGGTGGTGGGCAGCCAGGCAGAAGTTGGCATTCTCCCAACGCAAACGACCCTCAATCTGCAATTGGGCGAAAAAAGCTATCGCTTTCAGGAATCGGACATCGTCACCGAGTCAACCCTGATTGGCGATCTTTGGGAGGTGGTGTTGGAACACATACCGGACCTCCACATTAAACATGCGTCCGTGGTGATTCCATCCGTCTCGTTGGGAGAGTCGCCGGTCACCTTCAAGAGCCAGCTTATCCTGACCACGGTGAACACGCCGTTCATCCCCACGCCCTTTGAGGGGGTGGTCAATCCTTCCAAATACATCGATGTCGCCTGCACGGCTTCGATGGTTTATTTTTAGGCTGGCTTGCGTCCGAGCGGCGATAGGCGTTCCGGCATCGAGCGGTTGTTGTCGGAGGCCGCGTTCGAGCCGCTGAGTCTCGACCCGAGGCCATCCGCGGTTCGGCGAGACAATCGAGATTCAGGCCCGTAGTCGCGCGCTGTAAAGTGGCGGCACCGGTCGATGATCCGACTGGATAAACCGGATGACGCCTCGCCGCCACTCGGCAAAAACGTCACGGGCAGCGCCTCGTTTGGGGCTGCCCGTGAATCCGCGAGCACCGAAGTCCGTCCAGAACCCGAACGTTCGGCGGCAGCCTGGTCCGTCTCGGACTCGCCGGTGTTTTTCCGATCCTTTACCTCGACGCTTTGCTGTTTCAATATTGAATGACGGCCAAGAACGAGCTCCGGAAGTTTGTTTTCGAGTGGGTGGTTTTCGGTCTAATCGGCCATTCACGCTGACCAATACCGGCCTTTCGCCAATGGCGGCTTTGTTCAGAATCGAAAAGCATACAGGATTAGGAGCCGCTATTCGCCCGATCGCTTAGCACGAGGTCGTCTTACGGCATAACCGCCCTGAATTAAGCCGCGCCGCGAAGCGGCGTCGGCATGAATGAATAGTTAGGTACCATCCGAACTCACCTGTCCGCTGGAGATTAGCCAACTGCTACTGGAGGAACTTGAGCAGCCGCTCAGTCACGAGTTCGGTCTCCGCAGCCACGATGTCATGCCCCGCTCTGGGAACGAGTATCGTCTCGACATGCGGCATGAGCGACTCGACGCGCTCGATTGCTTCGTGAGGGTCGGCCGTTGCTCCGTCGCACTCGCCAAGGATATCGAGCGTCGGTACCTCAATTCGCTGTAAATCCTCGTCGGACATCACTGCCGCCCGCACTGGAGGGAACATCGTGCCGTAGCTCTCCCGCACGAGTAGTATTTCGTCAATTCTCCGATCAAACTCCTCGGGATACTTGACCGCGATGCTTGGCATGATCCAGCGACAATACTCCTCAAGGGACTCCCGCCGCCCATCTGCAACGGACATCAGGCGTGCAACGAACTCCTGCGGGATGGGCGCGCCAATCATGACGGGTGCGATCCAAACGAGCTTACTCACCCGTTGAGGTGCATGCAGTGCGTACTCGGCTGAAGCGTAGCAGCCGTACGATTGCCCCGCCATTGGGATGCCATTGGTCAAGCCTAGCCCGTCGAGTACGGCATCAAGCCACAGCCGAAGATCGTCGACGCCGCGCACCGGGCGCGTTGGCACACTACGGCCCTCGTCATGGATGGCGTCGAGTGCCTATATGCGAAAACTTGTGACGAGCGGCTGGCGGGACCTAGCAAGACCATTTCGGTCGGTGGTTTCCCCGCTTCGAAAACGAGATGGCCAAAAGCAGTCATTCGAAGCGGCTCATGATCCGCGCCAGTCGCTCAATTGCGGCACCGATCCGGTCCGACCGGATCATTCCGTAGCCTAAAACCACGCCGTTAGGTGCCGGCTTTTCGACCGAGTATCGCTCGAGGGCATAAAGGCGGATGCCATCCGCCGCCGCTTCCCTGACCAATTCGGTGGCCGGAATCTCCCGGCTCAGCTTCACCGCCAGGTGCAGGCCCACCGCATCCCCTATTGGCTGCAACCGATCGCCGCCGTGCTGCGACAAGGCATGAAGCAGCACCGCGCGCCGCTCTGCGTAGATCTTGCCCATCTTGCGCACATGGCGAGCCAGATGGCCCTCGTCGATGAAGGCCGCCAGGGTGTCCTGAGACGGCGTCGGACAATGCCAGTCCGCGCACGCCTTGGCGGCGACGAGTACATCCCGCGCCCAGGGCGGAGCCACCACGAACCCGAGGCGCAGCTCCGGGAACAGGCTCTTGGAGAAGGTCCCGACATAGCAAACCGAGCCGCTTCGGTCGAGCGTCTGCAATGCATCCAATGGCCGGCCACCCAGGCGAAACTCGCCGTCGTAATCGTCTTCCACCACTACGGCGCCCCTTTCCTGCGCGAATTCGAGCAGGGCAACTCGGCGCTTCGCGGACAAGGTGATGCCCAGGGGAAACTGGTGGGAGGGTGTGACGCAGATCACCCCGGCATCGGCCGGCAGGCAATCGATCCTCAGCCCTTCCTCATCAACCGGGATGGCGGCGATTCTGGCACCAGCGGCGGTAAAGGCATCCCGCAGCGGCGGATAGCCCGGTTCTTCGACCGCGACCACGGTTCGGCCCGGCGTGACCAGGATGCGGGCCAGCAGGTCAAATGCCTGCTGGGCGCCCGCCGTGACCACGATTTGTTCCGGCGAACAGGAAACCGCCCGGGCGAAGGAGACGTGTTTGGCGATCGCCGCGCGCAGCGCCGGCCAGCCCTGCGGGTGGTCGTAGACTGCCGGCGTCTTCGACCAGGCTCTCAGTGCCCTGGCGGACAGGCGCCGCCAGACCGGAAAGGAAAACGCCGATTTGTCGGGCAGCCCGAGCCTGAAGTCGAAATGGCAGGATTCGACGCCCGCAGGCAGCACCGGCTGAGCCCGGCGCCAGGCTTCGTTCAAACGGCCGTCCGCCCCGGGTTCGCTGGACAGATGATGAGCCGGGCGCGGCGAGATGTCGGCCACATAGGTACCGGAACCCGACCGAACGGTCAGATAGCCCTCGCTCAACAATAGCTCGTACGCCGCTACCGCGGTATTGCGCGACACACCGATCGCTGCGGCAAATGCCCGGGTCGAAGGCAGTCGCGTACCGGACTGGAGCCGTCCGTCGAGGATCGCCTCCCGCAGCTGGCAATACACGGAGCGCAGCAGTTCTCGGGAACCCTTGCGCGGCAGGGTGATGGGTAATTCGAAAAGTGGCTCCATGATTTTTGTCATTTGTGGTCCTTTTCCGCTATTACTCGCCGCCTTATTGTGTCCGTACCGTCAGTCACTATTTGGCAAAGGAGCATCTTATGTTAGCAACCGAACCGTTCATCCCGGCAGCCGCGGGCAACCATCAGCTGCCGTGGATTTCAGTGGGCCACGGTATTTCCAAGAAGCTGCTGGCCCTGTTTCCCGAGCGCGGCGAATGGGTCACGCTGCTGCGCCTGGAGCCGGGAGCACGCATCCCCCTGCATCGGCATCAGGGCGAGGTTCACGGCTACCTCCTCAGCGGATGCCGGCGCCTCGATCCGGAGGGACGACTGCTGGGTCCCGGCGATTACGAGTACGAGCCGGCCGGTCATGTCGACACCTGGACTGCCGAGGGCGATGCCCCCTTCGTGAGTCTGTTTTTCGTGCGCGGCGCGGTCGAGTACCTCGACTTGGACGGCTCCGTCCTGCGCCGGGAAACGGCCGCCACCAATGCCGAGGAATACCACCGCGCCTGCTCCGAGCAGGGCTTCGTCCCGCTCGATCTATGTCGTTGATCGCGGTGGTAACGTTCTCGAGAACAGGAGTGCCGATCATGTTCCCATCCGAGATTTCCGCGGTCGATCATCATCCCCGGAAGCGCGTATCGGTCCTGGATACCGAGATGAGCTACGTCGATGTCGGCAAAGGCGACCCCATCGTCTTCCTGCATGGCAACCCGACCTGGTCCTACCTCTGGCGCAACATCATCCCTCACGTCCAGAACCTCGGCCGCTGCCTCGCTCCGGATCTGGTGGGCATGGGCCAGTCGGGCCGTTCGGCTGCGTCGAGCTATCGGTTCTTCGATCACGCCAACTATCTGGATGCCTGGTTCGAGGCGGTGGGCATCGGTGCTCGGGTGATGCTGGTGGTCCACGACTGGGGCTCAGCCCTGGGCTTCCATTGGGCCCGCCGCCACCCGGACCGCGTGCAGGGGATCGCCTACATGGAAGCCCTCGTGCAACCGAGGCTGTGGGCCGATTTCCCTCCGCCGCGGGAGCGGATCTTCCGCGCCCTCCGCTCGGACGAGGGCGTCAGGATGATCGCGGAGGAAAACTTCTTCGTCGAGACCGTGTTGCCGAAAAGCGTCCTGCGGAGTTTGACCAAGGAAGAAATGGAGGCCTACCGTGCCCCTTTCCGCACGCCGGAATCCCGGCGGCCGACGTTGGCATGGGCCCGCGAGTTGCCTATCGATGGCGAGCCGCGGGACGTCGCCGAAGTGGTCGAAACCTACGGGGCCTGGCTCGCGGCCAGCGATATTCCCAAGCTGTTCATCAACGCGGAACCGGGCGCATTGCTGGGAGCGCGCGCACGCCGATTCTGCCGGCAGTGGCCGAACCAGACCGAAATCACCGTGCCGGGCATCCATTACCTGCAGGAAGATTCACCCCACGAAATCGGCGCGGCGCTGGCGCGGTTCGTCGCACGGCTCCGCGCTTTGCCGGCCCCGCGCGTATGACGGAGAGCATCGGCCAGTGTGGGCGGCCTTCCATCTTCTGCTCCACCAGGAACAAGGTGCCCAGCATGACCAAGGCTATGTGATAGGCATCCCAGCGGCGGACCTGGTAATCGGCCAGAACGCAGAGGATGGGGCCCGAAATATGGCGCCGTTGATTTGACTGCATGATCGATTGCTTGTGCCCCGTTAAATCTCGCTGGAGGCGTCTCTTGCTCACTGGGATGTGCCGAGGCATTCGTTCAGGTTGACCGGTCATGATAAGATGCCTCGTCGACAGTCTCCCGAGCTTAGAGCGTTTTCCGGATCGGTGTAAGGGATTCGGATATGTAGGTCGGCAATCCCTTGCCGACGTATCGGCTCGGCGAAGGGCTTTGTCGGAAGGGTCGCGACTAAAGCGACCGTTTGCGATTGGGAAGGGATTGCCGACCTACGTTCTCCCCTCCGGGAACGAATCCGTACACCGGGATGGAAAACGCTCTATGCTCATTGGGCTTTCAGCGCATCAGGCTCCCTTTGAGCAGGGCGGGCAGAACAGGTGTCAGGCGTATAAGTTCAGCGATTACAGCAAGAAACCCGTCGACGATCAGGACACCAGGGACTACCGGGATTCTGGAGGCACCGGGTGGGGACGCTTGCACCCGCCGGACAGCCATTGACCTCCCGGTCCCACAATACCCTTGATATTGTCTACTCGATCAGCGAAGCATGAGCCTCCCGGTCAACTTTTATCCCGAACTCCCCGCGTTCGATATTCACCGGGCACTCGCCTGGGTCCAGGCCGAGGCTGATTGGATTGGCCTGCGTTTCGTCCAGGAGCAGACCTATCGGCGTACCGTCCGCAACCACCTCCCGGAAGACAACGCCATCACCCTGGAGCGGGGCGTCATGGCGGAAGCACGGGTGGACGGCCATATCGCCTATGCCGGCACCAGCGATCTCTCGCAACAGGGCTTGGTCCAGGCCGCCCGGCGGGCCGCGTATCTGGCCCGGATCTGCGCGCCCCATGCCTTGTTCCCATTCACCGAAGGGCACCGGCCTCCGGCTCACGGACGCTTTGTCAGCACCCGGCGATTGGGTTTTGACCGTCTGACGCTCGCCGAATTGACCGATCAACTGATCCGCGCCAGCCGGTCTCTCAAAGTCTCCGACAAGATCGTCAGCACGGCCGCCGAAGCCACCTTGGTGGAAAGCACGGTGCACTACGTCTCATCCAGCGGCGCGGATATCGAACAGCAGTGGTGGCTGGTTTCCAGTCATTGCGCGGCCACCGCTCAGGACGGTACCGAGACCCAGCAGCGTTCATTGAACGGCCCGGCCGCCCGCTGCCGTCAGGCGGGGTTGGAATTCTTCGATTTTTCGGCCCTCCACGCCGAGTGCGAGCGGGCGGGCCGCGAGGCGCTCGAATTGCTGGACGCCGAAAATTGTCCCGATGAGACCCTGGACCTGATCCTGGCGCCGGACCAGATGCTGCTGCAGATCCACGAATCGATCGGCCATCCGCTGGAACTCGACCGCATCCTCGGCGACGAGCGCAACTATGCCGGCTGGAGCTTCGTGAAGCCGGACGATTTCGGCCGGCTGCGCTATGGCTCGCCCCTGCTGAACGTCACCTTCGACCCCACCGTCGCGGGTGAGTTTGCCTCTTACGCCTTCGATGACTGCGGCAACCCCGCGACACGGGAATATCTGATCCGGGACGGCGTGTTGCTGCGGGGGCTCGGCAGTTTGGAAAGTCAGTCTCGACTCGGCATTGCCGGCGTCGCCAATTTCCGTTCGGCCGGCTGGAATCGGGCGCCGATCGACCGCATGGCGAACATCAACCTGGAACCGGGCACCAGTTCCCTGGCCGAGATGATCGCCTCCGTGGAGCGAGGCGTTTACATGCAATCCAATCGATCCTGGTCCATCGACGACTACCGCAACAAATTCCAGTTTGGCTGCGAATATGCACGCAGGATCGAACAAGGCCGGTTGAGCGACGTCCTCAAAAATCCCAATTACCGGGGGATGACGGTGCCTTTTTGGAATGCACTGAAGCAGGTCGGTTGTCGCGACGAGCGGGAGCTCTTCGGAACGCCGTATTGCGGGAAAGGCGAACCCAATCAGCTCATCCGCGTCGGCCATGCCGCCCCGCCCTGTCTGTTTGCGGGCATCGACGTGTTCGGAGGTGGCTCGTGAGCTTTCTTCCGGAAACCCGGCGGCTGTTCGACGATCTCGCGGATACGGCCTTTTCCGACTTGAAGGCCGGAGAAGCGCTCAGCCTCCAACTCAGCGCCGAAGATCAAACCTATGTGCGGTTCAACGATTCCAACGTGCGGCAAGCCACGGCCGTCTTGCAGAGAAACCTGGCACTCACTTTTCAGTGGGCTGGCCGTCAGGTGACTTTCACGTTTGACCTCAGCGGCCACCTCGATCACGATCGGGCGCTTCTGCGTTCCTGGTTGGAGCGGGCACGGCGGGAAGCTCGAACACTCCCGGAAGACCCTTTCGCGGTGCCCCTGCAAGACCATGGAACCAGCGAACACGAACATTCCGGGACAGAGCCGGACGCCGCCGCTGCGGTCAAGGCCATCGCCCGCGTCACCCAAGGGACGGACTTTACCGGACTCTTGGCCGCGGGCCCGCAGGTCCGCGCGGTCCGCAATTCGGCGGGGTTGAACCACTGGTTTTCGACCGCATCCCTATGGGTGGATTATTCCCTGTTCACGACCAACGCGTCCGGAGATAACAAGGCCGTCAAAGGTCGTTTCTGGGGGCCGGCATGGGATGAGGACCGGTTCCAGGCCGTCCTGGCTGCCGACAAGGCCCGGCTTGCCTTCTTGAAACGCCCTGCCCGCCCGATTGCGCCTGGCGAGTATCGGGTGTACTTCGCGCCGGCCGCCGTCGCCGAACTGATCGCCATGTTCTCATGGGGCGCGCTCAGTTACCGGGCGTACCGGGATGGTAACTGTCCTCTCAAGCGACTGATCCAGGATGAGGTCGGTCTGTCCGAACAGTTCACCTTGAAAGAAAACTTCTGCTTGGCGCTCACGCCGCGCTTCAACAGCCTGGGCGAGCTTCCGCCGGTGGAGTTGATGCTCATCGAGAAGGGGCAGTTGAAAAACCTGCTGGTGAGTTCCCGTTCCGCAAAACAATATGGCGTGCCGTCCAATGCGGCCGATCCGAGCGGCTGGTTCGGAGAGCATTTGCGCGCGCCGGAACTGATGGCCGGCAACCTGCCTGAGACCGAGGTCCTGAACTGCCTGGGTACCGGTCTTTACGTGGGCAATCTGCATTACCTCAACTGGAGCGATGTCCAGGCCGCCCGGGTGACCGGCATGACCCGCTACGCCTGTTTCTGGGTCGAGAACGGCGAAATCGCGGCACCCATCAATGATCTGCGGTTTGACGACAGTTTGTATCGATTGTTTGGCTCGGCGCTCGAGGCGCTGACCCGGGAAAGCCCGATCCATCCCGCCATCGATACCTATCACTGTCGTGCACTCGGCGGCAGCAAGATACCCGGCGCGCTCGTCGGCACCTTTCGCTTCACGCTTTAAATAATCGGCACAGGGCCCGTTCCAGGCATTCTCAGGGAGCCCCCGGCGATTGGTTTTCGGCTAAAGGGGACGGCCATGTACGGCTTATACTAACCGTAAAATAAAGAATGCCATATTCGTGTTAGGCTACGGCCATGAGATGCAAAAGAGACTCTGACGGGCGATCGATCGACAATCTCTCGCTCCAAGTCATGCGCCAGCAGGCGGTTAAAGCGGTCGGCAAAGGCGAGACCGTGGCCAGTGTTGCCGCCGCCTTTGGCGTCAATATCCGAACGGTATTTCGCTGGCTGTCGGACTTTGCCAGCGGTGGACAAAATGCCTTGCTGGCCAAATCGATTCCCGGTCGACCCCCGAAGGTGACCCCGGACGAAATGCGCTGGCTTGCCGAGACCGTGCGTGATCAGACGCCCCTGCAAATGAAGTTTGAATTTGGTCTGTGGACCTTGTCGCTGATCGGCGAAGTGATCTACCGGCAGTTCGGCAAGCGGCTGACCAAGCCCAGTGTGGGGCGGATCATGCGGATGCTGGGGTTTACCCCACAACGGCCATTGTATCGAGCCTGGCAACAAGACCCGGTGCTGGTCGAAAGGTGGCAGGCGGAAGCGTTTCCGCGCCTGCAAGCCGAGGCGAAACGGGCCGGTGCGGTGATCTATTTTGCCGATGAAGCGGGCCTTCGTTCCGATTACCATGCGGGCACGACGTGGGCGCCGTGCGGCCGAACCCCGGTGGTCAAGGCGACCGGCCGGCGCTTTGGCCTGACTGTCATTTCCGCGGTCAGCGCTCGTGGCGATTTCCGTTTCATGGTCCAGGAGGGAACGGTCACGACGGTGGTCTTTCGGGAGTTTCTCAAACGCCTGATGGTCGGGGCCAAGCAACCGATCTTTCTGGTGGTGGACGGGCATCCGATTCATAAGGCCAAGTTGGTCAAAGACTACGTGGAACAGCAGCAGGGACGGCTGAAACTGGTGTACCTGCCCCCTTATTCCCCGCAACTGAACCCGGTTGAGCAGGTCTCGGGGTCTGTGAATCCAGGGTGGCCAAACACTTACCCGAGAATAAAGCCGATTTGAAACGATGCCTGATCGGGGCCTCGCGGCGACTTCAGAAACTACCGCAGATAATGGTCGCATTCTTCCTGCACCCTGAATGCCGATACGCCATAACATGACAATACTTTCTTTACGCTTAGTAACTGCCGGAACAATATACTATAAAACTTATTATGTTAGCGAACCAAGGTGAAAGAAATGAGTATGAAATCCAGCTTAATAAAAATGGCAATAAAATTGACACCCAATAGATTGATTATTTGGGTGGCGAATATAATCCTTAAGGGTATTGCAGAATTAAAGAAATTTCGTTTTGACCTCGACGCGCGAACAATCTACGTTCAAACAAGGCTCTACGGTGAACAGGAAGCAATTGAAGTTTATCTGGAAGATTTTGCTGTTTTTAAGGACGGTGATTCCTACAGATTCATTATCCACCAGGCAAAATCGGACCGCCTTTGGCTGAATAACTTATTGTCCCGTATCGCAGGAAAAGCCTGGGAAATTCCTGCTATACCGCCATTGACGGCTCAACTCGAGCTTGCAGCCGAGTTGTTCAAAGCCAAATCTCCGGCACTGGGAAAAATCGATTGAGATTACACCCTTCCGCACGGCCTATACCTGCGCCGTCGGTGCGGATCGCTTCCACGATAAGATCATTCCGCCGGGTTGGATTGCCGATCTGAACGCGGCGTTCTAAGTACATTCAGGGAAGTCTTGCGGCATAGGCAGCCTGCAGGACAACCCCGCCAATCAAGCCAATCTGTCGAGATTCGGCAAATATTTGCGGAATGTACTTAGAGCATTTTCATACCGACTGTACGGGTACTTGCGAGTAGGTCGGAAATCCTTTTCCGACGGTGCAGTTGGGCCAACGGGTTCGTCGGCAAGGGATTGCCGACCTACGAATGCTTGAGTCGATCTACCCTGGCCGAAGGCGCCAACGACTCCGGCCAAGCCTGTTTTGCCGTACGAGCGAGATCAAAACGCTCTAACGCCGTTATTCGACGCCGTAATACGTCGTCAGATAATCCAGAATCACCGAAATGTCGTCCTGGCTGATCGGCGCTCCCATGACATTCACCATTTTGTCGACGGTCGCTTGCCAGTCGGTTCTTTTCATGAAAAGGGAGTTCATCTGGATATAGTCGATACTGTGGCACATGACGCAATTGGCCATCACGGTATCGCGTCCCGCCCCTTCCTTGAGCTCTATCTGCGCCTCTCCCGCAAAGGCGCTAGTGGAAAAAACCGCGACTAGCGCCGGCAGCAGCGTGTTGAGCATCTTCATGGCATGGGCACTCATGCGACCACCATGTTGATCCGTTGCACCACGTTGTTGTGGTAACCCGCTGGATTGAAGATGAGTTCATAAACTTGGGTGCTTCCCTGCCGGTTCGTCGCCCTCGCCATGAGCACAGATTTGCCGCCCCGTCGCGGCGTGAAGGTGTGGTGCCAGGCGCGGAACGAGAAACGACCGTAGTCCTGTTCGAGCTGCGCGTCCCGCCACGTCCTGCCGCCGTTCACCGAAACTTCGACCGTTCGGATTCCATGCCCCCCGTCCCACGCAAGCCCTTTGACCGTCACCGGTTTGCCCGCATGCAAGCGCTGCCCTTCCTCGATGTTGGTCATGAGAGAATTGACCACCATATCGGTGATCGGCGTATTGTCCTCCCCTTCTTGCGAAAGAAATCGCTCGATGTGCGGGAATTTGTCTTTCGGTATCCGGTAAGCCCTGCTCATCCAGAATCCCGTTTCCGGTTTCGGCATCGCGCTGATGGACGTCAGCTGCTTCACCCAGTAGGTCCCCGACCAACCGGGCACCACCAGTCGTACCGGAAAGCCGTTCCAATGAGGCAGGGCCTCGCCGTTCATCTCGTAGGCGACCAGGGTGTTCTCGTCGAGGGCTTTCCATAGCGGAAGACTCTTGACGAAATCGGGGGTCTCGTCGATAGCTCCGTAATCGGCGCCGTCGAAGACGATTTCCAGCGCATCCGACTTGAGTCCTGCTCTCGCCAGCACGTCCTTGAGGCGAGCGCCCTTCCATCGCGCATTGCCCATGGCGCCCGCCCCCCATTGGACGCCGGGCACATGCGGCTCGGAAAAGCCGCGGCGATTCCCGGCACATTGGCACACGGCAAACAGTTCGACGGGCTCGAAATCCCGCTTGAGCTGGTCCAGCGTCAACTCGAAGGGATGCTCCACCGAATCGCCCCCTACCTCGAGCCGCCAGGTTTCGGCGGCCACTTGCGGAATATGGGCAAGGTGCCAGCGCACGAAGAACTGGTCGTTCGGCGTGATGACGCCGCTGAAAGCCCTGACCGGCGTCTCGAAGTTCGGTGGCCGGTAGGTGCGCTTGATGAGGGGCTTCTTGCCGGACAATGCCGCCCGCACGGCGCTTTCCACCGCACCGATCGGCAGCTCGCCGGCCCGCAATGATCGCGGCACCAACAAGCCCGGCCAGGTCACAACGACCCCGCCAACCAAACCCTTGAGAAAAGTCCGCCTATCCAAGGTCTCGTTCTCCAATTCTTAGGGCATGTTTTATTTCCCGGTTTCAACTAAGACCTCCCTGACCGATCGAACGTTGCAGCTTCGGACAAGTCGATCAGATCATGAGCCGAGATGGCTTAACCGAAACGCTGACGCGGGTCCAATCAAAGGTCTTAAGGACCGAGTGATGGAAGCCTAAAGCTTTCAAGGTATGCCCTCGGTCCGGAGCGGCAGGAACGAAATCACCCGGAAACGTATACCGTCCCGAGTTGCTTCCCGGCATAGCTATCATCCTTCGCAAGACTCGGGAAGGTTTCGGAGAAGGGGCCGATGTTTTAATAGGAACTCCATCAGTACTTGATTGAACGCGTCCGGACGCTCCAGAGGCAGCATGTGCCGTGCGTCGCGGATGATCGAAAGTTCCGCCTGCGGCATTCTGGCCGCATAGGTTTCCTTGACCGCTATCGGCGTGTAATCCTGATCCGAAGTGATCACGAGGGTCGGGCAGTGAATGGCGTCGAGATGATCCGCCACGGTCCATCCGATCAAAGCCCGCAAAGCGTCAAGGTAAGCCCGCGGATCATTCTCGGCCCACCGATCGATGAATAGCCGTTGCAGTTCTGCCTGTTCCGGCTTGGGGAAGAGACGCTTGCCCAGAACCCTTCCCATTTGGCGCATCCCCAGCAACCGGACGATGAGTTTCCGTTGGACGATCTGCAGTCGTGCTCTGAGCGTACGGAGGATGAATTCCGGGCCGCTGTTGACAATCGCCAGGCTCTGCACGAGTTCCGGGGCGCTGATGGCGAGCTGAAAAGCGATCATGCCTCCCATCGAGAGGCCGACAACGTGAGTCGGACCAAGGCTGAGCCAACGGATCAGTTCCGCCGTGTCCGCCGCAAAACCGGCGATGCTGTACGGGCCGGGCGGCTTGTCCGAGCGGCCATGGCCGCGGAGGTCGAACGTGACCACGTGAAAGCGTGGAGAAAAGTAAGCGAGCTGAGCTTCCCAATCCCGTGTGCTGGAGCCCAGACCGTGGATGAAAAGCAAGGGCGGGCCGTGCCCCAGGCTTTCATAATGGAGTTCTGCACCTCGTATTTGAAGTCTGGGCATGCCCATTCCTTATGCGGCGGGTTTCCGTTGCCGAGCTTGGCCTGGAGCGGCTCCGTCCTGAGCCGGTCAGCGGGCGATCCAGCCCCCATCGACCGGAAAGGCCGCCCCCGTGGTCGTCTTGGCCGCCTCGCTGCACAGGACAGCGGTCCAGGCGCCAATGTCCTCCGGGGTCGAAAATTGGAGCATAGGCTGCTTTTCGCGCAGGAGCGCCAGTTTGGCCTCTTCCGGCGAAATCCCCTGCTGTCGGGCCAAGTCCTCAATCTGTTTTTCGACCAGCGGGGTCAGCACCCAACCTGGGCAAATCGCGTTGCAGGTGATGCCGGCGTTAGCCGTCTCCAGAGCCACGACCTTGGTCAGACCCAGGAGGCCATGCTTCGCCGCCACATAAGCGGCCTTGCCCTCGCTGCCTACCAGGCCGTGGGTTGAGGCAATGTTGATGATCCGTCCCCAACCGCGCCGCTTCATGCCCGGCAGCGCGGCTTTGATGGTATGGAAAGCGGCTGAAAGATTGACGGCGAGCACGGCCTCCCACTGCGCATCCGGAAATTCCTCCAGCGGTGCCACATACTGAATGCCGGCGTTGTTGACCAAAATGTCAATGGCACCGAAATCCGCCTCCATCGATTGGATCATGCCGCCGATGGCAGCCGGTTGTGAGAGGTCTGCGGGATAATAAGCGGTTTTCACACCCTGAGCGCGGCTCAAGTCCTGCGCCAATCTCTCGATCTCCGCGATCTCCCCGAAGCCATTCAAACCGATATGGCAGCCCTGCCGGGCGAGTTCTGTGGCGATGCCGAGACCGATGCCGCGGGTGGAACCGGTGACCAGGGCTATCTTCCCATGGAGCATGATTTATTCTCCGCCATTCCTTGTGGACGCCTCATCCATGGACCTCATGGTCTTCGTTTAGGTTCCGGGAGGCCTTCCGCTTACTGGACGATCTCCTGATAGTGATGCGCTCGCAACCCAAAAACTTCCCGGTTAGACAGGAACGCAAGAGACTTCTCACCGGCTCGCCGAGTTCTTACGGTTTGCCCTGCGAGTGCTTCCGGAAAAACCGGACCATCTCCTCCGAGGCGCTGGGTCCCTTGGGGTCGGTATACGAGACATCAGGACTTCCGCCCGACCAGCCGTGGCCCGCCCCATGAACTAGCCACTGCTCCATGACGACCTGGCCGCTCGCGTCGTGATAGATGGAGTGGGTATAGGAATGCCCGTGAGGCACCTGACCCCGGTTCGCCGTGACCCGCAATTTTCTTCCCGCGCCTGAGTGTACGGTTGCCCACTGTGCCAACACCCGATCGCCATTGCCGGGGTGAACCGTGGTGTCCCGGTCTCCATGAAAGACGATGGTGGGGACGATCCGGAGTGCTTTCAGCGCTGCCGGGAAACTGCTTTCCCGCTGCAGCAGCGCAGCTGTTTCCCCCTGCTGCATGGCCGCGAAGGCGGAGGGGATGTCATGGGCGACACCGTAAGGGAGTCCGGAATGGACGCCGATGGCGGCGTAGAGCTCAGGGTAGTTCACTCCCATGACCATGGCCATCGCCCCGCCGGCCGAGTGTCCCGCCACGTAGATCCGCCCGGCGTCAAGGCCATGGGTGCTCACGATGTGCCGGGTCATGTCGGCAAGGATGGACGGTTCGCCATGATCCCGGTGCTGGTCGCTCGCCTTGAACCAGTTCCAGCATCGGGACGGATTGGCTTGGGGCGCTTGCTCGGGGTACAGGACGAAAAATCCCTCCCGTTCCGCCAGGACATTCATGCGGGTGCCCGCGGCGAAGTCGTCCGGGTCCTGGGCGCAGCCATGGAGCATGACGATCAGCGGCAGGGCTTGTCCGTGGTAGCCGCTGGGAATATAGAGCTTATAGGCGCGGGTTCCGGCCGGGTTGGTGAAGGAACCTGTCATGAACTGCCCTCCTGCCTGAATGTCCGGGTTTGACTGGCTCGGTTTGGTTATTATGGATTCGAGTCCGGTTCGAAGCGAACGAAACGTAGCCTCGAAGGCGGACGACGGCGCGGAGGATGGGCTCGCGTCGTGCGGGCTCCCATGCGCCGATGCCCCGCTGTCCGGTGGCGGCGTGAGTTGGGAAATGTCGTCGATGACGCGGCACGTGCTGTCAATAGGTTCGTGACCGGAAGAGTCGGAGGTCTTCGAGGACGTGTCGGGTGCGAAACCGCCCCGGAGCGTGCGCCGGATGAGGGCGGCGGCTTCATCGAGCCGGCCCGAGCGGGTGAGCCGGGTGGCTTCCGCCATTACGGCGTGCAGTGCGTCGGTCATAATCCAGGTCTCCTTTGGCGATTGTAACAGCGGCCATGGTTCGGTGGGTGGAGACATGTGAGCTGTAAGTGGATCTCCACCGGCGAGGCGGGAAAACAAGGTCTAGCGGATGCGGCCGGCCAAGGCCGATTTGACGTCCGCACTGGCCCGCAAGGCCCCTAGTACCGTGATGGACTCGATGGTGTCCCGTGCCAGTTCGGGCGAGACATCATCGCCGATGATGACCAGGCCCAGCACCTGAATTTGCAGCCTCTGTCCGGCCGTCCGTACCGCTTCCAGATCGCGGCGGGTGTACTCCTGCAGGCCGAGCACCAGGGTCTTGCGGGCCACGGTTTGTTTCACCACCTCCGCGTGGGCGGCAAGTTGGTTGCGTATCGCGGTACGAATGAAGTCGGTGCGGTTGGAATAGAAGCCTTCCTGCACCAGCAAATCGATCTGCCCGAGGTCCACGAACCCCAAGTTGATCGTAATTTTCTCGGTTTCCCCTGCCATACCTTCTGCTTACCATCTCATAGCCATCCAATGGGATGGTAGACTACTCCGAAACGGGGGACTGTCAAGGGGTGCCCGCGGCCGAACGGTTTCATGGCTGACAGTCCCCTACGAACATCACTCAGCGTGGCGGATTCGGATCTACCCAATCGCTTTAGAATACCGTTTACCAGAATGGGGCCATTGATGTCTGCCTATTGCACATATCCTCTTTATATGGGGAGCGAGGAAGTAAATCGAACAAAGCGTCCGAAACACGGTCCGTTTAAGAAACGGAATAAGGAGCTCTCCATGATCAAAACCATCGGATATGCTGCCCACAGCATGAGTACGCCGCTGGGTCCGTTCCGCTTCGAGCGGCGCGAACCGGGTCCACGCGACGTGCAGATTGAAATCCTCTACTGCGGGGTCTGCCATTCGGATCTCCATACGGTCCGCAGCGAATGGCAGAACACCGTCTACCCGGTGGTGCCCGGGCACGAGATTGTCGGGCGGGTGACCGCGGTCGGCGACGAAGTGAAAACCTTCAAGGCCGGCGACTTGGCCGCCGTGGGGTGCATGGTCGATTCCTGCCGCACCTGTCCAGATTGTCGCGAGAATCTGGAGCAGTATTGTCAGAACGAACTCACGTTGACTTATAACAGTCCCGACAAGCACACGGGAAAGATGACTTACGGCGGGTACTCCAATGTGATCGTGGTCGATGAGCATTTCGTACTGCGCCTGCCCCAAAAGCTCGATCTCGCCGCCGCCGCGCCGCTCTTGTGCGCGGGCATCACCACCTATTCGCCGCTGCGTCATTGGCAGGTGGGCCAAGGCCAGAAGGTCGGAATCGTCGGACTCGGCGGCTTGGGCCACATGGGGGTGAAGTTCGCCCATGCTTTTGGATCGCATGTGGTGCTGTTCACGACTTCTCCGGACAAGACCGAGGACGCCAAGCGGCTGGGCGCCGACGAAGTGGTGATTTCAAAGAATCCCGATGAGATGAAGAAGCACGTCAACAGCTTCGACTTCATCCTCGATACCGTGGCCGCATCGCATAACCTGGACGCCTATATCGAGCTGCTCAAACGTGACGGCACGCTGTGCTTGATCGGGGTTCCGGATACGCCGCATCCGTCACCCGGCGTCGCCAACCTGATCTTCAGACGCCGACGAATGGTGGGCTCGCTTATCGGCGGGATCAAGGAGACGCAGGAAATGCTCGACTTCTGTGCCGATCACGGCATCGTCTCGGACATCGAACTCATTCCTATCCAAGAGATCAATGACGCATACGACCGCATGCTCAAGAGCGACGTGAAGTACCGCTTCGTTATCGATCTGGCGTCGTTGGAGCAGCAAACGGTCACGGCTTGATCAGGAAAATGATCATGCCGGCAAAACAGAAACGTGGACGATCAGGATGAGTCCATCTGTTCATGCGATTGGCTTATTCATAAGCTCTTTCGAGCAGTCAAAACAGACCGTGTGAGGGCTGCAAACCGCGATCTGCAAGGGATGTTACGGGTTACCGTTTCACCCGAAACCGAGCCCAACCGGGTTCGCCGCCACGGACGTGATGATGGGCTGCACTGAGTCTTGGGCAGGCCGATATAGCGTGAATGCCGTAACCCACTACGGTAGATGGCTTGCGCATGGATACTCTCGATGCTGGCACGCGCTCTATGCTGCTCACGCGTTTGCAGTCCGACGTGTCGCGGTTCGACTTTGGCATGGGCCATTGCGCACAAATGGACAGGGGGCGTACTCCTGACGTGTAAAGCGGGTCTTCCACACGATGCCAGTTCTAAGTACATTCAGGGAAGTCTTGCGGCATAGGCAACCTGCAGGACAACCCCGCCAATCAAGCCAATCTGTCGAGATTCCGCAAGTATTTGCGGAATGTACTTAGAGCGTTTTCCATCCCGGTGTACGGATTCGTTCCAGGAGGGGAGAACGTAGGTCGGCAATCCCTTCCCAATCGCAAACGGTCGCTTTAGTCGCGACCCTTCCGACAAAGCCCTTCGCCGAGCCGATACGTCGGCAAGGGATTGCCGACCTACATATCCGAATCCCTTACACCGATTCGGAAAAC
>NZ_MSCV01000039.1 GCF_002005105.1 Methylocaldum sp. 14B
CACCGCCAGCGATGCGGCGTGGGAAGTCTATCGTTTGTCCGACATCATCTACGATCCGGACAGCCGCTTTGCCGGTCTGTTGTTCTTCTTTGACGATGCGGGCGGCCGTCAGGTCACCCAGATCGACGCTCCGCTGATCCCGTCCTTCATGTAAGACCAAGGGGGCGCCGGGTCCCGGCGCCCTCGAGGCTTTACGACCGACGGTCGGCACTGAAAAGCCCTCCTTCTCTGAAGGAGGGCTTTTTTCTATTGATCAGGTATCAGATAGACTCGGATCTAGACCAAACATGCGCTGTCTAGAGAAACAGAGATAGCTAATTTAGTTGACGTTCGCCCATTTCTTAAGAGGGCGCAGTATTTCCCTTATGTTCATAGATTCTCATTGCCATCTTGATCGCCTGGATTTAACGCCTTTTGAGGGTGAGTTCGCTTCGTTTATGAGAGAAGCGCGAGCGCAGCAGATCGAACACATGCTGTGTGTATCCATCGATCTTGACAGCTACTCCGAAATGCGCCGTTTGGTGGATGGATACGACGATGTCTCAGTATCGGTTGGTGTCCATCCTAACGAGCAGGTTTCAAGAGAGCCGAGTGTCGAAGAGCTTGTCGTCCTCGCGGAAAATGACAAGGTGGTCGCTATCGGTGAGACCGGATTGGACTACTACCGGAGTTCGGGCAGCCTGGATTGGCAGCGTGAGCGGTTTCGGCAACACATCCGAGCCGCCAAAATCGTTGGTAAGCCGTTAATTATTCACTCGCGTGAAGCCAAGGACGACACAATCAATGTGCTGAAGGAAGAGGGGGCAGATCAAGTCAGTGGTGTGTTCCATTGTTTTACCGAGGATTGGGAGACGGCGCGGCAGGTCCTGGATCTGGGGTTTTTTATCTCATTCTCGGGGATCGTCACTTTCCGGAACGCTCAATCGATACAAGAGGTCGCCAGAATGATTCCGGAAGATCGTTTCTTGATCGAAACGGATTCGCCATACCTTGCTCCGATCCCGTTTCGTGGAAAACCGAATTATCCTTTTTATGTAAGACACGTGGCGCAGTGTGTCGCAGAACTGAAAGGAATTTCTATCGAGCGCGTTGCAGAGCTCAGCTCGGACAACTTCTTTCGGTTGTTTCCAGGAGCTCGAGCCTAAGCGCGTAGCACGATATCGACCGCTCGTTCGAGCGCATCTAGGGGCGTATAGAAATGGGGCGAGAAACGGATGCCGCCGCCCCGCAATGCACAGACAACGCTATTTTGATTCAGGTGCTGATAAAGCCGTTGGTTTTCCAGAGATCGGTGGCGGAACAGCACGATGCCTGAACGACGTTCGGAAACGCTGGATGAGAGAAGTTCCAGTGCCGGGTGATTCATGATCGTTTCGACCAAGTAAGCGGTTCGCTCCAACAGTAAGGTTTCAATTCTTTCTATGCCGGTTTCCAATATCAGCGAGAGGCTGGCGGACAGCGCATGTATTCCCAGCATATTGGGGCTGCCGCATTCGAAGCGACGGGCGTTCCGTGCCGGAAGCCAAGACCGGTTATCGTAATCCCCAGCGTTCTCAACCATGTGCCAGCCGTATTGCATTAGACCCAGCAAGCCTCTCGCACGCGGCGAGGTATAAAAAACACCTAGCCCTTCCGGTCCGAACATCCACTTATGACCATCAGCCATGACAAAATCTGCGTGGCACCTTTGTACGTCGAAACGCAATGCCCCTAAGCTTTGAATGGCGTCAATGCAAAATAAAATCCCTTGGTCGCGGCAGAACCGGCCGATTTTGTCCATATCGAGGCGTAACCCCGAAGCGTATTGAACAGAACTGACGGTGATAAGCTTTGTGTGTTCGTCGGCTAGCTCAAACAAGGCATCTTCAGGCGTGCGAGCGGCATTTAGATCTGCCTCTTTGAACTCCACTCCTCGATCGCTTAGTGCTTGCCACGGAATTCGATTTGACGGGAACTCCTCGTTGCTGGAGACGATATTGTCGCCGGGTTGCCAGTCGAGACCAAAAGCCACGAGCGAGATGGCCTCGGAAGTGTTCTTGACTAAAGCGATATCGTCCGTGGATGGCGCATTGAGCAAGTCCCTCAACTGTTCCCGCAATAAATCTTCTTGTTTCACCCATTCCAAGTAACGGGACGCACCGTATCGGGCGTTTTCCTCTGCGAACTGGCTTACCGCCAGGGCCGTCCGCAAAGGCCACGGTGCCACGGCCGCATGATTCAAATAGATTAAGTCCGGGGACAATGGGAATTCGGGGTGCATCTGGTTGGAAACCGGGCAATGAAATCGTTGAATCAGAGCGAAACAGTGAGTCCGGTCGTCGACAGAAAATAGACCAATACCAATGAGCCGAACAGTATTCGATACCAGGCAAACGCTTTGAAACTGTGTCGGGCGACGAATGCCAGCAACGCTCGAATAACCAGCCAAGCGCTGAAAAAAGCCGCAACGAAACCGGCTGCCAACATCTCCAGATCTTCAGGTCTCATGATGTCGAGATTCTTGTACAGGTCGTAGAAAGTGGCGGCGAACATCGTCGGAATAGCGAGAAAGAACGAGAACTCCGTCGCAACTGACCGTGACATGCCACTTAGCAACCCACCCATGATCGTCGCGCCCGCTCGAGATACGCCCGGAAACAAGGCAAGGCTTTGAGCTAAGCCCACTTTGAGCGCCACATGCCAGGTCAACTCGTCGACGTGCTCGACATGATGAGTCCGGCGCCGGCTTTCGATCAACAGAATCACGAGGCCGCCGAGTATCAGCGCCCCGGCTACGGTAATCGGGTTGAAGAGCTGAGTCTTGATGGTTTTGTGAAGAAAAAGACCGAGTAGAGCTGCCGGTAGAAACCCGATCAAGACATTAAGCGCGAAACGGAATGCGGCTGGATCCGAGAATAGCGACCCGGACACGCGAGTAATGCGCTGCCGGTAATGCCAAACGATGGCACAAATCGCCCCAAGCTGAATAAATATGTCGAACGTTTTCGCCCGTTCCCCGGTGAAAGACAATAGATCATTGGCAATGATTAAATGACCGGTACTGGAGATCGGAAGAAACTCGGTGGCTCCCTCCAAAATACCAAGCACGATTGCCTTCAAATAAAGGGGAATGTCCATAAACTTCCTTAAGTAAAAATGCTTAAAACTCAATTACAGCATGCGTTGTACGCCCAGTTCAACGACGCGATCGGGCGGAATCCGGAAAAAACTTACAGCACTGCTCGTATTGCGGGACATGCCGATGAACAGCTTCAGGCGCCAAAGCGGCATTTTCGGAACCGTGCTGGGAATAATGGTTTCGCGGCTGAGGAAAAAGGTCGTATCCGAGATATCAATGTCAAAATCTCGACTGCTTGATTTAAGGACTCGTGGGATATTGGCCGCTTCCATGAATCCATAATGTAGATTGATTCTAAAAAAGCCTGCGCCGAGGCGGCGGATTTCGCGGCGTTTTTCGGGAGCTACGCGGGGAACGTTTTCGGTAGTGACAGTCATAAGCACGACAGTCTCGTGCAGTACCTTGTTGTGTTTTAGGTTATGCAGCAACGCGGGTGGAATGCCTTCGCGGCTGCTCGTCATGAATACGGCCGTGCCGGCGACGCGCAACGGAGGATTATTGACGATTTCGGCTAAGAATTGATCAACTTGTACCGAGTCTTCGCGTAGGCTCTCCCGGAGAAGATCGCGGCCGCGTTTCCATGTCGTCAGGAGCGTAAAGGCGATAAGCCCGATGACTAACGGGAACCATCCGCCTTCAAAAATTTTCGCTGCATTAGCGACCAAGAAGGCCAAGTCGACGGTAAGGAATCCAAAAGCCAGCATGCCGCTAATGATCGGATTCCACTTCCATAAGCTGTACACCACGACGAAAGCCAAAATCGTATCGATGGCCATCGTGCCGGTGACGGCGATGCCGTAAGCGGCCGCTAAGTTGGATGAAGACTGAAACCCTAGAACCAATCCGATGATAGCGACCATCAATGCCCAGTTGATCCAAGGAATGTAGATCTGACCCTTTTCCTCTTCAGAGGTGTATTGAATGCCGAGCCTAGGGCAGAAGCCCAACTGAATCGCTTGAGACGTAAGGGAAAAGGTTCCAGAAATTACCGCTTGGGAAGCGACAATTGTGGCTATCGTAGCTAGGCCGATCATGAAAACCAGCGCCCCGCCAGGAACAAGGAAATAGAACGGATTTTGAACCGCCGACGGATTTTGGATGAGAAGAGCCCCCTGGCCGAAGTAGTTCAGCATCAGTGACGGAAGGACGAACAGAAACCATGCCTTGCGAATCGGTTCGCGGCCGAAATGTCCCATATCCGCATACAATGCTTCGCCGCCGGTAACGGCCAGCACCACCGCTCCCAAGATCAAAACGGAAGGCCAGCCATGCGCTGCAAAGAAGTGAAAGGCATGTACCGGATTCACGGCAGCTAAAACGGCTGGACTTTTTATCAAACTGAGCGTGCCAAAAACTGCGAGACTACAGAACCAAATTGCCATAATCGGCCCGAATAGCGCACCGACGCCCGCGGTCCCTTTTCGTTGAAAAGTGAAAAGCCCTATTAGGACTGCAAGAGAAATCGGAACCACATAGGAATGAAGCTCCGGCTGAAGGACTTTGAGTCCTTCGACTGCACTCAAGACCGAGATGGCCGGCGTGATCATCCCATCGCCGTAAAATAGCGATGCGCCTATCAATCCGAGCCCGATCAGTAAAAATCGGAAGCGGGTACTTATTTCCGCCTTCTGCTGGACAAGGGATATCAGGGCCATGATACCGCCTTCGCCTTTGTTATCCGCTCGCATGATGAAGATGACGTACTTCAACGATATGACGATCAGAATGGCCCAGAAAATAAGCGACAAGATGCCGAGGACATTTGCCGGCGTTGGTTCTAGCGCCAGAATGCCGCCGAAGCACTCTTTAAGTGTATAAAGCGGGCTGGTACCGATATCGCCGAATACGATGCCCAGCGCGGCGATCACCAAACTTTTTTGTTCTCGCGATTGAGATGGGGCTAGGGTTGCCGAATTCATAGATTTTCTCCGTCGCCGACGCGAAAAGAGCATGTGCTTTGTTTAGGACACCTTCCGATACGGGTTGCGCTAATTCGTGCGTGGATCCTTCCTTCATAGATGAGACGGCCAAAGGCTATCGGTGTGCTGCCGGTAGGCAACTGGTGTGTTCGAGCGGGAGCGGGCACTAGCGAATGCGCCCGTGCGCGTCGGCTCAGGTTCAGCATCGGCAATCAAATTCGCCAAATAGAGAAAGAATAGCTTTCGTCATTCGGGAGAGGCGTTTTCCGCTTGAACGCAGTTCATGCACGACTACCTCTGCTATGGAAATGCAGATGCACGATCGCTCAGATTAGGCGGTGAAGTATAGGCAGGCAGGCGAAATATCGTAGCTCAACAAGTTTGATCATGCCTCGGCTCCATCCAATCGCATTTTTCGAGCATAAAGATTAAGCGTTGGGGTAAAAAGCTGTAATGTCGCGCTAAAAGGCTTTAGAAAAAATAGCGAAACGTCTCTTGCCCATGTCCATTGGGCAATATCGGGGGATGTTACCTGAGGCTTTCGGTTTACTGAACCACCAGAGAGTCTCATCCAGTGAATAGCAATTTTCTATGAGCGAAATTCTGGGCTGGTTGTAAAAAGTTGTGGGAGCTTAATCCAATAGACCGAGAATGTTGAGTAAGACTCTAGAATATTCTTATAACTTTTTGATAAGCGCAGGCACGCAGACCGAATATAGATCCTTTCAGCTTGAAAAACAGGCTCTGAGTCATTAAGCTTCTACGGTTTTACAACAAGGAGCGCTCAATGGTTCGTCGTCCTCTGGTCGTCGGAAACTGGAAGATGAACGGCACTCGAGAAAGTAAAAAAACATTGCTGACGAACATTCTTTCCGGCATTTCGGAAACCGCTCCGGCAGAGGTCGGTGTATGTGCGCCTTATGTATTCATACCCGAGGCAGCCGAACTGTTGGAAAACAAAGCGATTTTGCTTGGCGCGCAAAATGTAGCGGATGAGGACGAAGGCGCCTATACGGGTGAAATCTCCGCGCCCATGTTGCGTGAGTTCGGGTGTGACCTGGCTATCGTCGGGCATTCGGAGCGGCGACTGCGGTACGGAGAGTCCAATCAACTGGTGGCTGCGCGTTATAAAAAAGCGCTCGATCACGGTCTTACGCCAATCTTATGCGTGGGTGAGACTCTGGAGCAGCGTGAACAGGGTAATACATTTACTGTCATAGACGAGCAGTTGGAGGCGGTGTTTGATATGGCTGGCGTTGAATCGCTGGCAAATGCGGTGATCGCTTACGAACCCGTCTGGGCTGTCGGGACCGGGCGAACCGCGACAGTCGAGCAAGTGCAAGAGATACACGAATATTTGCGGCGAAAGATTTCGGAGCGGGAACCCGAAGTATCGGCTTCAGTCCGGATTCTATATGGCGGTAGTGTAAAGCCCGAAAATGCCCGTACCTTGTTCGGTATGCCCGACGTGGACGGTGGATTAATTGGCGAAGCGTCCTTGGATGCCGAGTCCTTTCTCTCGATATGCCATTCGGTTTAGGTGAAGTTTTTATGTATCAGGCATTGACAATTATTCATGTCGTGGTCGCCTTGGCGGTCATCGGATTGGTGCTTCTTCAGCAAGGCCGGGGCGCCGATGCCGGAGCGGGCTTTGGCGGTGGAGCGTCTAATAGCCTGTTCGGTGCACGGGGCGCAGCTTCGTTTTTGTCTCGCACGACCGCGGTGCTGGCTACACTGTTTTTTGTGACCAGTTTGAGTCTTGCGTACTTGGCAGATAAACAGGATAATAAACAAGTTGATATCATTGATGGTCCTGGTTTGGACCCGTCTCAACGCGATCTTCCTCCGGTAGTGGAAGAGCCGCCAGCAACTGACAAGGCCGATTTGCCCGATAGCGCCGATACGCTTCCGCCGGCAGAGCAAGAGAAATAGCCAACCTTGTTAGACCATGTTTAGCCGATGTGGTGGAATTGGTAGACACGCCATCTTGAGGGGGTGGTGACGCAAGTCGTGTCGGTTCAAGTCCGACCATCGGCACCAATTACGTCGATTCGAGATGGCCTGCCTATTTCAGATAGTCAGGCCTCTTTTGTTTTTGCACATCTAAAAATCCGATGGAGTTTATCGTAAGCAGCACTGACGGCAGGGCCCGACGGGGCGAGCTTATCTTTTCGCGCGGAAACGTGCGGACTCCGGCATTCATGCCCGTCGGCACCTACGGCACCGTCAAGGCAATGACGCCTGAAGAGCTCAAGGAGCTTGGCGCAGAGATCGTGCTGGGAAATACCTTTCACCTGATGCTCCGCCCTGGTACCGACGTCATCCGCCGCCACGGCGATCTGCATGATTTCATGCATTGGGATCGCCCGATCCTGACCGACTCCGGTGGATTTCAGGTGTTCAGCTTAGGTGCTATGCGCAAGATTACCGAGGCCGGCGTCCGGTTTCGCTCGCCGGTGGATGGCAGCGTCACGTTTTTGGGCCCCGAGGAATCGATGGCGGTTCAGCGGGACTTGGGTTCGGATATCGTGATGATCTTCGACGAGTGTACTCCTTATCCCGCTAGTTACGAGCAAGCCGCCGATTCCATGCGTCTTTCGCTCCGCTGGGCCGAACGGAGCAAAGATGCGCATGAGGGCAATCCGTCGGCTTTGTTCGGTATCGTTCAAGGCGGCGTCTACGAAGAACTCCGGTTCGAGTCGGTAGAGGGCTTGAAGAATATCGGATTCGACGGGTATGCCATCGGCGGTCTTTCCGTGGGCGAACCCAAGGAAGACCGGGCGCGCATTTTGAATTCGCTGTTGCCGAACATGCCATCCGATAGACCCCGTTACTTGATGGGAGTCGGTACTCCAGAGGACATCGTCGAGGCGGTGCGGCTCGGCATCGATATGTTCGACTGCGTTCTGCCGACACGTAATGCCCGCAACGGTCATCTGTTCACGCGTCATGGCGCAATCCGCATCCGCAACAGTTGCTATCAGAACGATACCCGCCCGCTGGATAACGAATGCCGTTGCTACACCTGCCGAAATTTCAGCCGGTCCTATCTCCGCCATTTGGACAAATGCGGCGAAATTCTAGGGTCTCGGTTGAATACCATACACAATCTTTACTATTACCAGGAGCTTATGGCCGGCCTCAGGCAAGCGATCGAGGACAACAGGCTGAGTGAATTCGTTGCCCGGTTTTATGAGCAACGAGGAAAAGGCGAGGTTTTGTGTAATAATGCCGCGTTTTAAAAGAAAGATAAGCAAGGACCAAATATGAGTTTCTTCATTTCCGACGCATTTGCTCAAGCCGCGCCGGCCCAGCAAGAGCCGGGGTTGGCTGGTCTTATTCTACCGCTGGCTATATTGCTGATTTTCTTTTTCTTATTCGTTCTCCCGCAGCAAAGACGGGCGAAAGAGCAAAAAAGAATGATCCAGTCGCTGACCAAAGGGAGCGAAGTCGTGACCAATGGCGGGCTGCTGGGTAGAGTAGCGGATTTGGATGATAACTTCGTTCAGTTGGAAGTGGCTGATAACACCTACGTATACGTTCAGCGCCATGCCATAGCATCACTGATGCCGAAGGGTACCTACAAGGCTAAGAAAAAGGCCGAAAAATAAAACGGCTAAGCAAGTTAATTCAACGGCGGATGCACTATACCGTGCATCACGCCTCATAGGCAGCTATCATGCGAAACCGCTTTCCACTTTGGAAAAACCTTCTGATTATCGCCGTATTGGTGTTGGCGACGATTTACTCGCTGCCCAATTTTTTCGGCGAGGATCCGTCCGTTCAGCTTTCGCCTTTGCGGAGCGCTAAGCTGGACGAAGCTACTCGTGTTCAAGTCGAAAAACTGCTGACCGACGCCGGGATGCAACCGAAGTTGTTGGAATTGTCTGAGAAGCGGCTTCTGGTGCGTTTTACCGAAACCGAGACCCAGCTCAAAGCGGCCGATTTGCTCACCGGATCGCTGGGAAATAACTATACGGTAGCACTCAACCTCGCGCCGTCGACTCCGGATTGGCTCAGAGCGATCAGCGCCCAACCCATGTATCTGGGATTGGACCTTCGGGGCGGCGTGCACTTTTTGATGCAGGTGGATATGGACGCGGCCGTCCGCCAGGCTGAAGAGCGTTATGCGGAAGACATTCGTTCACTTTTGCGCGAAAGCAAAATCCGTTATCTCTCCGTCGATAGAAGTAACCAGACCATCGAAGTGAAGTTCCCGGACGGCCAAACGCTGGCCCAGGCCAGGGATGTCATGCAGCGAGAACTTCGCGGTTTGGAGCTCGGCGAGGACGGCACCGTGATGCGCGCCAGATTGTCGGAACCCGAACGCCGGGAGATCCGTCGTCTGGCTGTGGCGCAAAACATCACGACCTTGCGTAATCGCATTAACGAACTTGGCGTCGCCGAGCCGGTGATTCAGCAGCAGGGCGAAGACCGCATCGTGGTACAGCTCCCCGGCGTCCAGGATACCGCCCGCGCCAAGGAGATTCTGGGGGCCACCGCGACGCTGGAGTTTCGCCTGGTGGATACCGAGCACAGCGCCCAAGGCCTGGAAGAGGGCAAGACGCCGTTGGGCGCCAGGCTCTACCAGGATCGAAGCGGCAGGCCCATTTTGCTGCAGCGTAAGATCATCGTGACCGGCGATCAGATCGTGGATGCTTCCTCCGGGCTCGATTCTCAGTCGGGTTCTCCGGCCGTGTTCGTGACACTGAACGGCATAGGCGCGCGCAAAATGGCCGATGTTACGCGCGAGAACATCGGCAAGCCGATGGCGGTCGTCTATATCGAAACCAAGACGGAAACCAGAGAAGTGGAAGGCCGGAAGGTGGCCACCAAGAAAAAGGTCGAGGAGGTCATCAACGTCGCGACCATTCGGGACCGCTTCAGCAAGCGCTTCCAAATTACCGGTCTGGATAGTACCGAAGAGGCGCGTAATCTGGCCTTGCTGTTGCGTGCAGGAGCTTTGGCCGCGCCGGTGGACATCGTCGAGGAACGAACCGTCGGCCCCAGCTTGGGTAAGGAAAATATCGAGCAGGGTACCCGTTCGTTCATCATCGGTTTTGCCCTGATTGCTGCTGTGATGATCCTCTATTACAAGGTGTTCGGGATCATCGCCAATATCACCTTGCTCTTTAATGTCGCTTTGATTTTGTCGATTCTGTCGTTGCTCCAAGCGACATTGACCTTGCCGGGTATTGCAGGCATCACCCTGACCATAGGTATGGCAGTAGACGCCAACGTGCTCATTTACGAGCGCATCAAGGAGGAGCTGCGTAACGGCAATTCCATTCAGTCCAGTATTTACGCCGGATTCGAGCGCGCGTTCGGCACCATTTTCGACTCCAATATCACGACGCTTCTTGCGGCGATCATGTTGTTCAGTATCGGCTCTGGTCCCGTGAAGGGGTTCGCCGTGACCTTGACGATCGGGATTTTGACGTCGATGTTCACCGCGGTGATGTGTACGCGGATGCTGGTCAATTTCGTCTACGGCCAGCGGCGAGTCGCCAAACTGTGGATCTGAGTCCGATATAAAGAATTCAGGAGATTTGATCAGTGTCCGATACTAATACTCGCGGCTACGCAATCGACTTCATGCGCTGGCGCGTGCCTGCGGTTGTCCTGTCCGCCGTGGTCAGCCTCGCGTCGATCATCGCACTTGGCTGGCAAGGCTTGAACTTCGCCATCGATTTTACCGGCGGCACCATTGTCGAAGTCGGTTATCAGGAACCGGCGAATCTCGAGGAGGTGCGTCAGCAGCTGAAAGAAGCCGGTTTCGCCAATCCGATAGTGCAACATTTCGGAACGTCCAAGGAGGTTCTGATCCGTCTCGCCCCGCAAGCGGAAATCACGAGCACCGATCTGAGGACGCGAGTCATGGAGGCGCTCCGCAAGAATCCGGAGGTTCAAGCCGAACTCCATCGCATCGAATTCGTCGGACCCCAGGTGGGCGAAGACCTCGCCGAAAGCGCCGTGGTCGCCTTGCTATTGGCGATACTCGGGATTCTGGTCTATGTCGCGTGGCGTTTCGAATATCGCTTTTCGTTCGGTGCGATTCTGGCCACCATGCATGATATCACCGTAATCCTGGGCGTGTTTTCCATTCTGCAGTTGGACTTCGATCTGAGCGTACTGGCCGCCGTCCTAGCCATCTTGGGCTATTCGCTCAACGACACCATTGTGGTATTCGACAGAATTCGCGAAAACTTCCGGAAAATCAGGCGCGGCGAGGTTTTGGACGTCATCAACCTGTCCATCAACGAAACGCTGAGCCGTACCCTGATGACCTCCTTCCTAACCTTACTGGCCTGTATTTCGATGGCCATATGGGGTGGAGAAGTGCTTCGGAACTTCGCTCTGGCCTTGATTGTCGGCATCGCGGTGGGGACCTATTCGTCCATCTACGTCGCCAGCGCATTGGCCTATCGGTTGGGTATCAGCCGCGCGGATCTTCTGTTGCCGGAGAAAGAGGGCGCAGCCGATAACCGTCCGTAAGTGCATTTGAATCAGACGAAAAAGGCCGCTTCGAGCGGCCTTTTTTGTGCGCAACTTTTTGGAATTTTCTTCAATCGAATTGGAGAGGCTCCCGAGCGGCATGTCCTTCTCCACAAGGTGCCGCAAACGGCAACGGCCGATGCAGCCGAGGGACGTGACGCCCTTATTCGTTGACAGATAAGGGAAGCCTGATTTCAGGTTTTCGTGTCGTATGAGCCCCGTGGACCCGTTATAAGACACCCTTATGAGGGGCCGGCAAGCGATGGAAAAGGTGGCCGATGCATTGAAAATGCACGTTTACACTTTGGCCGATCAAATAGGCGAGCGAAACCTGATGCTGCCGGAGGCCTTGCATGCCGCCGAGCGCTACATCGCGGGGCAATGGGAAGCCCAGGGTTATCCGGTAAACCGGCTCGCCTATACGGTGAAAGGGATCGAATGCGCCAATCTTGAGGCAGAGCGGCATGGAACCCGTTATCCGCTCGATATCGTCTTGATCGGAGCCCATTACGACACCGTATTCGGAAGTCCCGGTGCGGACGACAACGCCAGCGGCGTCGCGGCGCTGCTGGAGCTGTCGCGCTTGTTCATGAGCTCCGAGCCGGAAAAGACCGTCCGCTTTGTGGCCTTCGTGAACGAGGAAGCGCCGTTTTTCGCGGGACGCCATATGGGCAGCCTCATTTACGCCAAAGCCGCCAAGGAGCGGGGCGATCGGATCCGCTTCATGGTTTCGCTCGAGATGCTGGGATGCTATTACGATACACCCAATAGTCAGCGATATCCGGTGCTGCTCAAGTACGTTTATCCCGACCGCGCCAATTTCATCGCCTTCGTGTCCAACCGACATTCTCGGAGCAGTTTGCTACGCCTCGTGCGTGCATTTCGCCGGAATTCGGAATTTCCGATCGAGCATCTCGCGGCTCCGTTCTTCGTGCCCGGCGTTGCGCTCAGCGACCACTTTTCCTTCTGGAGGCAGGGCTATTCGGCGATCATGGTGACGGACACGGCCTTTTATCGAAATCCCTGGTATCACACGGCTGGCGACCGGCCGGATAGGCTTCATTACGAGTCCTTTGCAGCGGTCGTCCGAGGCTTGTATCTGGCGCTGCTGGATTGTGCGAATGGCGCATCCTGAGGTGGTAAGGCATGACCGAATTGGCTCAAACGGAAACCGAACATTTGTCGCCCGCCGATTTGGTTGCCGCTCGCCGCGGCCGCTTTTCCGCCGAACTGGGTATCGATGTCGCCGGGCTGGATGACGGCGAACTTTTCAGATGGCTTCTTGCGGCCGTTTTGTTCGGAGCGCGCATTTCCGAACGGCTGGCGGCGCGCACTTACCGGGCTTTCGCGGAGAGGAAGCTGACGACTCCCGAAGCCATTATCGAATGCGGCTGGAACGGATTGGTGGCGGTATTGGATACGGGCGGGTATACCCGTTATGACTTTAAGACCGCCACCAAGCTCCTAAACCTGTCGCGGTCCTTGCTGGAGGACTATCAGGGAAGTCTCAACAGGCTGCATGCGAAAGCGGAATCCGCGGAGGATCTCGAACGAAGGTTGATCGCTCTGGCGAAGGGTATCGGACCCACGACGGTCAATATCTTCTTGCGCGAACTGCGCGGAGTCTGGGCCAAGGCGGCACCGGCTCTATCCGATCTCGCTGTAGATGCCGCCAAGGCGCTGGGTTTTCTGCCGGAGGGGGAATGCGAGAGCCGCTTCGCGGCAGCGCGATTGCAGGCGCTTTGGGCGAGGGCCGGCGGGTCTGCTCGCGATTTCCCGGACTTCGAAACCGCACTGGTCAGGGAAGGCATCTTATTGCGGCGGGCGAAGGCGCATAGCGGTAGATCGGCCCGTTGATGATTCATTGCTCAGTCGTTCGATTAGGCCTGGGGGAGTGAGTAATCGATATCACCTCGCGCGAACGATGGGAAGGTCGATTCCGCGAGTGGACCGGCTCTTCAGTTCGAAGGCAAGAACCTCTCGCTGAAGATGTGTTCATCGGAGATTCCGAAAGCACGCGCCGTCTCCGCCGCAGCATCGATTAGCGCGGGCGGACCGCACAGATAAAGATCCGGCGCCGGTCCGCCTTGTTCGAGGTCGCGCCGTAACGCATCGACCGGGGTGCCGCGAAATCCGGCCCACGACGGCTCCGGATGCCACACGCAAAGCTCGATTTTAAGCCGAGGCAGAGCCTCGGTGAGTTCCCGAAGCGTGTCCAGGCAGAACAATTCGGCTTCGCGATTGACGCCGAAATAGAGCCGCGCCGGTTGCGGTTCTTGCAACTCGGCCATATGGCGCAGCATGGACAGCAAAGGCGCCAAGCCGGTGCCGCCCCCGACGAAATAGCGAGGCCGTAGGCTCTGCGCCTGCAGCACGAAATGGCCGCTGGGGCCGCGCACGTCGATGCGCTGGCCGGTCTTCGCCTCCCGCTCCAGATAGGTGGAGAATGTTCCGCCCGGCTGCAGCCGGATCAGAAACTCCAGCTCTCCGGTCCAGTTGGATGTATTGGCGATGGAGTAGGCGCGGCTGATGCCGGAATCGGGAATTTCCAGACTCATGTACTGCCCCGGTTCGAATTCCGCGGCCTGTCCGCCGCTGCTGTCCGGTTGCAGCCGGAGCAGCAGGCGCACGGTGTTTTCGGCAATGGGCGCCAACTCGACGATTTCGGCGGGGCGGCTCGCCAGCGCTTCGAAGCGGATGCGGTCGAAATCGTAAGGCGCTTCGAGCGAAAGGTCGCTTTGCGGATGGGCCCGGCACAGCAGCAGGTCGCCGCGAGCCGCGGCGTCCGGGGGCAGCGCCTGCGGATTATAGCTGTCCAGATGGTAATCGCCGTCGACGCGGGTACAGAGACAGGCGCCGCAACCGCCGTCCCGGCACAAGGATGGAAGTACGATGCCTTCCTCCTCGGCGGCGGCGAGAAGATTCTGTTCGGTTTCGCAGGTGAAACGAACCTGCTGCCCGTCGCGGGTGGTGAGCGTTATGACGTGGTTGGTCATGGGTTCTCCAATGGAAAGTCGTGATCGCCCTGAGAGCAAATCGATGGGAGCGGGCTGTAGGGTGGGTTAGGCCGTGAGGGCGTAACCCACCGAGCGACCTCGAATCGGTGGGTTACGCGGAGCCGAGGGGCTAACCCACCATCGATGGGTTTCGCTTCGCTCTACCCATCCTACGATTAATGTCCATTCGAATGCTGAATGGAATAAGCCCTTTCTTCAAACGTTCAGGCTGCCCGGTGAAGCGCTGCCTCGATGTCCGCTTCGGCAGTAGTGATCGGTTTCAGGTCGAAGCGTGCCGATAGCTGCTCCAGGAGCGCAGGCGTCAGAAATGCGGGCAGGCTCGGTCCGAGTCGGATGCCCCGAATGCCGAGCGAAAGCAGGGTCAGCAGCACTGCCACGGCTTTTTGTTCGAACCAGGACACCATGAGGGACAGCGGCAAATCGTTCACGCCGCAGTTGAACGCTCCGGCCAGGGCACTCGCGATTTGAATGGCGGAATAGGCGTCATTGCACTGACCGATGTCCAAGAGGCGCGGAATGCCGCCGATAGCGCCGAATTCGTGCCGGTTGAAGCGGTACTTGCCGCAGCCCAAGGTGAGAATGACGCTGTCCTCGGGTACGTGGTCCGCCAGATCGGTGTAGTAATTGCGTCCCGGCACTGCGCCGTCGCATCCGCCGATCAGGAAGAAGTGGCGGATGGCGCCGGTCTTGACGGCATCCACGACTTTGTCGGCGACTCCTAGCACCGTGTTGCGGGCGAATCCCACGGTAATGGTTTGTTCCGGGGCATCTTCCTGAAAACCGGGGAAAGCCAGGGCCGCTTGAATGACCGGCGAGAAGTCGCCGTTGGCGATGTGACGTACGCCGGGCCAGCCCACGGGGCCTGCGGTGAAGATGCGTTGCCGGTAGCGGGGTTGGGGCTCGACCAGGCAATTGGACGTCATCAGGATCGCACCCGGGAATTCGGCGAATTCGCGGGTTTGGTCCTGCCAGGCCCCACCGTAATTGCCGACCAGATGAGGATAAGCGCGCAGCTTGGGATAAGCATGGGCCGGCAGCAGTTCGCCGTGGGTGTAGACGTTGATGCCCATGCCCTTGGTTTGTTCCAGCAGCGCTGCCAGGTCTTTCAAGTCGTGGCCGCTGACCAGGATCGCCTTGCCTTTGACCGGCGTCATCCGCACGCTGGCCGGTTCGGGATGCCCGAAACTGCCGGTGTTGGCGGCGTCCAAGAGTTCCAGCGCTTTCAGATTCAGTTGGCCGACGGCTAGCGCCTGGTTTACGAGCGCTTCCGCGTCGATGGGTTCGCCGGCTAGAAAATCCAGGATTTCCTCGAAGCGGGCATAGAGTTCATCGCTTTCGTAGCCGAGCACATGGGCATGGTGGGCGTAGGCGGCGACTCCTTTGAGCCCGTAAAGGATCATTGCTCTGAGGCCAATAATATCGTCGCCCACTTGTTCGCGGCCGGCGGTTATGGCGGCCGATGCTGCCAGCATCAACAAGCCGTCCATGTCGTCTACCGGCTGCCAGGCGGCGGGGCCGGCCAGAACTTCCGGCGCAGTGCCTCGATCCCGAGCGGCTTCTTCGTAGCGAGCCTTGATTCGGTCGCGCAGGCGTGCGGCCTCCTGAATCATGGCGATGAACCGGGCAGGGTTGAAGTTGACGTTGGTCAGCGTCGTGAACATGGCATAGAGTATGAACCCGTCCGCCTCGCGGTCGGAGATGCCGAAAGCACGCGCGCGGCGGGCATACTGGGCGATGCCTTTTATCCCGTAAATCAAGAGGTCTTGTAGATCGGCAGTGACTTGATCTTTGCCGCAGACGCCTTTGGCGCTGGCGCAGCCGTTGCCGGAATCGGTGCGGGTGGTTTGTTCGCATTGATAACAAAACATGGCTTTTTTCCTTTGAATAGACGGTCAAATCGATTCGGACGGTGAACAACATAACGACCGCCCATTCGTTTCTCCTTGACCTAGATCAAGCGGTTTTTCGTGGGAGATTTGCATGAAGAAATCCGTACCCGACTGGCTGTACAAGCACCTGCTGTTCGCCGAGCTGGAAGAACCTCAATTGACCCAGGTGATCGCCGCCGCGCTTCCGGTTTGGCTAGAGGCGGGAGAGGAGCTTTTCAGCCACGGCCAACGGGCTAGCCGTTTCTATATCTTGGAAACGGGGACGATTCAGCTTTACCGTCTTTCGGCGGCGGGCGAGGAGAAGGTCATCGAACTCATTCAGCCCCGCCAGTCTTTCGCCGAGGCGGTGATGTTCATGGAGGGCAATCTTTATCCGGTAAGCGCCCGCGCAATTGTTCCCAGCGAGCTTTGGGGATTCGACATGAAAGTCTTCCGGACCGTGTTGCAGACTTCGCCCGCCGTCTGCTTTCGACTGCTAGGCCGTATGAGCCAGCGCCTTCACCAACTGCTGCAAGAAATCGACGAGCTGACGCTGCAGAACGCCACGATGCGGGTCGCACAATACCTACTCAGGTCCGCGCCCGACCAAAACTGCACGTGCTACAGCGTGCAGTGGGAAACGCCTAAGCAGGTGCTGGCTTCGCGACTTTCGGTGCGCCCGGAGACCTTTTCCCGCATCCTGCAGCAATTGGTGCAGGCCGGAATGATCCAGGTTCGCGGTAAAACAGTCGAAGTGCTGGATGCGGCGCGTTTGAGGAACTGGGCGGGACAAAGCGACTAGAGCATTTTCATACCTACTGTACGGGCATTCGCGCGTAGGTCGGGAATCCCTCCCAATTGCAAACGGTCGCTTTAGTCGCGACCTTCCAATCGCAAACGGCGTCTTCGGGAAGGGGCTGGCCGGCGCTCCCGGCCAGGCCGTTTGCGATTGGAGCGCCGAAGCCGCCCTTCCCGACGCCACGTCCCGGCCGAGCGTCTTCGTCGGCAAAGGATTGCCGACCTACGAATGCTTGAATCCATTCACCCGAGCCGAAGGCGCCAACGACTTCGGCCAGGCCTGTTTTGCCGTACGAGCGAGATGAAAACGCTCTAATCGCCCTCAAGGAACGGCCGAGTTCGGTTGGTAGTCTCACTCTCGGAGGCGCGGACTACCGGCGGATATACCACACGTGAGGCGGATATGGACGATGCGGCACTCGATTGTCTGATCGTAGGAGCGGGGCCCGCGGGCCTCACGGCGTCGATTTATCTCGCGCGCTTCCGCCGCAGGATCAAGACCGTTGATGCCGGTTTCAGCCGGGCATCGCTGATTCCGATCTCGCACAATTATCCGGGCTTCCCGGACGGAATTTCAGGGAACGACCTGCTGATGCGGTTTCGTGCCCAAGCCGTACGATACGGCGCGAGCATCGATTCCGGTCTGATCACTCGGATCGAAAAGATCGAAGGCGGGTTTGCGGCAAGCTGTGGCGACGACCGGTTCACGACGCGGACGGTATTGCTCGCGACCGGCGTGGTCGATATCGAGCCGGTTCTGCCGAACCTGAAGGACGCGATTCGCAGCGGATACATAAGGCATTGTCCGATCTGCGACGGCTACGAGGTTATCGACAAAAAAGTTGCGGTGATCGGGTTCGGAAAAGGGGGGCTCAAGGAGGCGCTGTTTCTGAAGTGCTACACCGGTGATCTGACCCTGCTGACGCTTGGAAAGGATATGGCGCTCACCGACGAAGATCGGGAAGTTCTGCGAAATGCTCGAATCCGGGTAATCGAAGAACCTATCGAGGAGGTGTGCTTCGAGCAGGGGAAAATCGGAGCGATACGAATGGAGAGTGGCCGGACCTATAATTTCGATACCTTGTATTCCGCATTGGGCGCGGCGATTCGGTCGGATCTGGCCGTTCAGGTCGGCGCGGAGTGCGACCCGGAAGGCCATCTCATCGTCGACGATCATCTCCGCACTTCGGTGCCGGGCTTATATGCGGCAGGCGACGTGGTCAGCGCCCTCAACCAGATCAGCGTCGCCACGGGCCATGCGGCTATCGCGTCTACGACGATTCATAACAGTCTCTGAGGCGCGGCGTCGGCCATCTTCATTTGTCTCGCCTCCACCCGATTTTCGTTTAGCCGCCCACCGCGCCCAGTTCGAGCCGCGCAGGAACTTTTCCGTCGATGTTGTCCGACGTGGATTCGGCTTTTCCGATGCCGATACGAGTGCGATCGACTCCGGGGAGGCCGATCAGCTCTTGCTGGATCGCTTTCGCCCGGCGATCTCCCAGAGCTTCGAGCTCGGACGTCGATATTGGGGCGGCGGTATTCACCAAATTCTCGAACAGGCGTTCATAGAAATCCTGGTCCTCGCTACCCCGGCCTAAAAGAGCCAATATTCTGCCGACTCGCTGAGGTTTCCTTCCGGTCTTCTTTTCGTAAGCGGCCTGAAGCTCTTCCAGCGCCTTGGGGCCTCCTCGCTCGATCGTGAGGTCTTCCAGAGCGCGCTGGGTCTTGGCATTGGTGAACGCCAGAGGTCCCGGATCTTCTCCAGGTTTAAGACCCAGATCCAGTTTCTCCGCGACGGCCTGCCGCACGTGTAGCGATCTTAGCGCCTCGCCGTCCCGTTTGGGGTCGAACCGGCCGTGTATGGTCAACTTGAGCATGGGGCGTTTTTCCATTGCTTCGGCGACCTTTTTGAGCCTTTCCCGCTCCGGAGGCGGCAAGGCATCGCTGCCGGGCTCGAACAGCACCGTGTCGGGGTGTTCCTCGCCGCCCGCGAACACCGAACCGATCATCCGAAAGGGTGCGGTTGCGGCTTTTTGCAGTACGGTGACGAAGGCCTCCCAAACCACTTTCCCGTAGCGGAATTTGGGACTGTCCACATCGCCTTCCACGGGGACCGAGACGTTGATTTGGCCTTGGCTGTCGGTAAGTACCGCTACCGCGAGATCCAGCGGCAAGGAAACGGCATTGGGGCTTTCGATGCGTTCACCCAAGGTGAAATTGTCCAAAACGATCTTGTTCTCGCTTTTCAGCATGCTGTCTTCGATCTTGTACTCGAGATCGAGGTCGAGCTTGCCGGATTGTATTTTGCGTCCGGCGAATGTCGCGCTGTAAGGCGAGAGAGAGGTCATCGAGACGTTACGGAAGACCACCGTAATATCGCTGAACTTTTTTTGCTGCATGGGATTCAGCGCACCGTCGACCTTGACCGATCCAAATTGATCGACGCGCCCGGTGAACGCCAGATGCGTCCGGCCGGAAGCCGCCGTCGAAATATCGGTGATCGTCCCGTCGAAGTCGTGGACGAGCGTGGAAAAGGGAATGACCAGGCTCAGATCGCTGAAGTCGACGACACCGTCGTTGACGCGGACGCGCTCCACCGTGACCGGAAACGGTTTTTTCGAATCTTGCTTCGATGTTGTCTTGGGCGAGGGCGCTTTCTTCGCAGGAGTCTTCGGACTTTGTTCCTTGAATATGGCGGCAAGATTCGTCGAGCGGTCCTCGAATATCGTGATCTTCGATCCCGGCTGATCGACTCGCACTTCCTGGATCGAAAGACGGTTCGGTTCGAGCGAAAAATCGATCTCGTTTGCCGAAAGCTTCTTCCATGACAGAAAAGGCTTTCGGCTTTCGGTCTCGATCAACAGAAGGTCGAAGACGCTGAGGACGCCTTTGCTCTTGACCGACGGGCCTTTCGGAGTCCGGGTGAAATCCACGTCCACGGCGGTGGACAAGTCGCCGCTTTCGAGCTTGAGCTTAGCGAATTTGGCGACCACGGGGTGCAGCGCCTTCAGGTTTACCCGGTCGACCTGAATCTTGGCTTCCGCCCGATCGCCCGTGGGAGATGCGGTGCCGGTCGCCTTCAGCGCGCCACCTTGTTTGACCTTGAGGTTGGTATCGAACTCGACCGGTGTCTCGCCATCGTTGGTGATGCTCTTGAGGCCGATATTGATGTCCTCGAAATCGTAGGCGACTTCGGAAGAGAAGCTATGGTCGACGACGCCGAGATCGAATCCCTCCAGTGTGAATGTGTTGAGCGCGAAGTGCCACGGCTGTCCCTTGGATTCGGCAGGGGCTTCGGCAGCAGGCGTTTCCGCGCCGGTATCGCCCGACTTAGGCGCGAAGAGTTCGGCCAAATGAATGGTACCGGTCTTGTCGCGGACGACTTGAGCCTTGCCGCCTCTAAGTGCGGCCCGTCCAATGGTTGCCTCGCGCTTTTCGAGGCCCACTTGCCCTTCCGCCAGTTCGAACTGATCCCAAGCGGCCAAGGGATCGGAAGAATCAGGTTCGGTAAGGGCGATTCCGTTCAGAACGGCCGTCAGCCCGTCGAGATTTGCTTTGGGCGTACCCGCGCCGACTTCGGCCGTGGCCTTGAGATCGAGACCGAACCGGTCGACCGAAACGACATAAGGCGACCGGCGGCTGGCATCGGCATAAGCGAGACCGACATCGGCGATCTTGAAATTTTCGACCGCCAGCTTCCAGGGGGGGGCGGGCTCGGCGTCGGGCGGCGGATCGGCCGGATTCGAAGCGGTACCGTTCGCGTCCTCTTTCACCAGATTCTGCCAGTTCAACGACCCGGTTGCGTCGACCGATGCGTTGACCTGGCCGTTCTGGATGATGAAGGAGGGTACGTTAAGCGATCGGCTGGCCAGGTCGAAACTGGCATTACCGGCTTCGATCTTCTCCAAAGCGAGGATCGGATCGGCCGTATCGGGCATGGCGAAGCGGAGCCCTGACAGCGTCAGCCCCAGATTGGTCACCGACAGATCGGTCTTTTCGGGGCTCTGGCTATACCGATAATGCGCCGACAACGCAGCCCGGCCGGACGGTTCGGCCAGATTGAGGCGGTCCCGGAGGAATTTCCAGGGGAGCGCCAAGTTGAAAGCGTCGAGCCGTACGTCGCCGTCGGAAAGAATCGGTTCCAGCGAAAGATTTCCCCGCCATTCGAGAGTTCCGCCGTCCGGAAGCTTGAAAGCGAGTTCATAAGTGCCGGTTTTCTCCGGCAGGGTCGTGAGCGTATTGAGCTCCAAATCGATCGGACTCACCGTTTCCGTTATGTCGGCGTCCTTCGAGTAATCGGCGTATTCCACCGAACCGCTCGTCAATGCGAGATGCTTGACCAGAAGGCGGGGCAGGGGCTCGTCGGGCTTTTCGGGTTCTTCGGACTTTGGCGCGGCTTCGGCGATTTTGGCCAGATTGAGTTTTCCGTCTTGTTCGACTATCGCCCTCAGTGAAGGGGCTTCAAGGCGGAAATCGGCAAGCGTCCACGCACGCCGAAATATGCTTTCCAATTCGAAGTTGACGAACAATCGGGCAAATCGAAAGACGGATTGGCCATTCGAGTCATTCAGGTTGAAATCCTGGGCTTCGAAAGTGAATGTGAACGGATTGAAGGCGACTTTGCCGACGGAAGCATCGCGCTTAAGCTGCTCGGCGGCGATTTTGGGAACATAACGCTGCACGAGATAGGGGACGAGTGAAAACCCGGCAAGCGCATAAAGCATGAGCGCTGCCGTGACAGTTAGTATCCACGGGTTTCTAGCAATTCGGACCAGCCGATTCATGCGGATTAAAACTCCCTAGCTCAGGTTTGGCGGAGCGTGACGGCTAAAGTGTAGTATCAAGGATGTAAGCCGTTAATTTTCCGCCGCCGACAAGCTCTTTGTCTCGATTTGATAACACCTGCCTCCGAGAAGGTATTGTTATATTGGACCAGGATAAGCGAGAAGCTTCTTCCGGCGTCAGCGGGAAATTCGGAGCGTATTCTTGCTCCTCGCAGCCGCCAGGAAAAAGAGCTACGATTGACCTTCCGGCGAAGTAAATAACTTGCGGGAATATGAATTGAAAGACACCTATCCAGCCCTTTCGGAGTTGGCAGAATACTGCCGCGACACGTCTATGCGGACGTTTTTATAATAAGACGAGCGTTAAGAGCTTATGTTATATTTTTTCAGCCCATGTCTCGAGCATCTGCTGGAATCAGTTGCTAACTAATTAGGTGTTGCCGCGTGGTTGGACCTGTTGGTAACGCTAGACAGTAGAAAAATAAAGCCATGTATAAAGCTGATCGTGTCTTCTGGGAACGTAATAGTACAACCGGGAGAACCGAATGGTTCTTTCTGACGCGGGAAGGCGTAATGGGGCCTTATGAATCCGAGATATTCGCGAGAAAATCGCTCGACGAGTTTAAAGATCGCTGCGCACTGGTCGGAAATAATGTGCACAGAGCCGCCGATTCGAATAGTCATTTCGAACTCGTCCGAGACGGAAACGGTTTAACGATCCGGAGAATGGAACCGGAAAAGTCAAGTTGATATTGGCCCGTGAAGCTATTCGACTTTGGCACCCGTAAGCGTCAAGAAACTGCTTGAATAGCATTAGGCAAAAAACTCCTCTCCCTCGCCAGCCAAGGCAAAGGATATAAAGTCCGGCGTAAGCTTTGGTCTCGGCGACTATTCCACCGAGCCGTTTTCCGCTTTATTCAAGACCAGACCGACCAGCGCGGTGTCTTGAAGAGCCGCTATGGCTTGGGAGAGTTCGTCCTGCGTCGTTTTCCCTTCCTCAACGACTAATACCACGGCATCGACATAAGGCGTAAAAGACAACGCGTCCGCCGTTCCTAAGTGGGGAAGGTCGAATATGACAAATCGCGACGAATAGCGCTGCTTCAGTTCTTTCACCAGCTGTGCCATTTTCGGCGAGGCAACGAGTTCCGAAGAATTAAATATCGGCCGTTTCCCCGGCAGAATGACAAAACGGCCTATGCCTTTCGGATTGATCAGGATTTTCGATATGGGAACGTTGTCCATCAAGTGATCGCTTAAGCCCGCGACCGGGTCGATACCCAGATAACGATGAATGGTGGGATCTCTGAGGTTGGCATCGGCCAGCAGTGCGGTTTGGTGAGCCTCGAGGGCGATGCTGAGCGCGAGGTTGATGGCGGTGAGACTTTTTCCGCAGCCCGGCCCGGGGCTGGTTATCGCCAGGGTGTTCCAGCCCTGTTCGCGCATTTTATGTAGGACCCGGGTACGGAGGATTTTGTACGCGTCCACGAAGGCACAGGGGCTATAGCCGGCGATAACGCGTTGGCGGCGCAGCAACTCCCTCGAGAGCGTTACGGTTCTGGTTTGCGTGTACTGGATGTTTTCCAATGAAACCAGATCCGCCTTGGGGATTTGTGGGCTGGCCACTGCGGAATCCTGGTGCTGCTGTTGTCCGAATGCTCTACCGATGCTTTCCATAGTTATATCCTTCCCTGGTTAGGTTGGTTTCGGGAACCGGCCGATCCGTCGTCAGTGTCGAAAGCGGCCGATTCGGGTGATGGTTGCAGCGCAACCGAATCTCAGAAGCTCAGCTTAAAAGCGAATCCATCTTGCGTAAACCCCTGAACCACAGGACGTCCAGCGGTATCCAGAGCCAATGGACCAGAGCTAAAATCAGCAGGATAAAACCGAGGCCCGCCAACATGCCGACGCTCCTCATTTTCTGCTGCTGTGAGATATCCTCATCGGTTTCGAAGTAGGGGATGACGGCAAGCGGCGGTCCGCCGGCCAGCCCCGTTATCAATTTCGCTCCTCGTATGGACTTGTCCATGTTTTCAATCAGCAGCACGTAACCGAATCCTCCCGCGATCGCCAGCATCACGCCAAGAAAAGCAATCGCAGGCCGGTTCGGTTTGATCGGTTTCTCGGGCAACAGCGGAGGCTCGATAATGGAAAACCGCTCACCCTTGCTTTTTTTCTCGAGCTGCTCGGCCACTTCGGCTTCCATCGCTTTGGCCCTCAGCTCGCGGTAACGGGCGGTGGCATTTTCATAATCCCTGACCAGCTCCAGGTATTGCCGTTCCACTTTGGGGCTTTGCAGCAATCGGCTTTCGTATGCGCCGAGTTTTGCCTTGACTTCCTCGCGCCGCTGTCTCAGAACCCGCAAATCCTGAAGAGTGCCGTCACGCTGGGCTTGCAGCGTAATGTAGGCAGGATTTTCGGGCTGGCTGGCTGCAATGTCCCGGACTGCGCGGGTCGTTTGCGCCTTTCTCAGTTCCGCCTCCAATGCGGAAATCTGTTTTCTTAAATTGACGATGTCCGGGTGATTTTCGGAATATTTTTCCCGGAGCGACGCTAACTGACCGTCCAGCTGGGCGAGATGCTTGGCCATTTCCAACCCGCTGTCCGAGTCGCCTGCATCCATTTTGAGCGAAGCGATTTCCAAGCGAGCTTTGACGACGTCGGGGTGTTTGTCAGAATAGCGGCTTACCATGGCCAAATACTCCGTCTTGAGACTCTTCAACCGGTCCTGAGGGCTCAGAATGCGCTCTCCGGTTGAAGAGATGACCGGAACATCGGGTTTTATTTGGGCCAATTGGCCATCCAGATAGAATTTCCGATCTTCGAGGGAAAGAATTTCATTGTCAATCTGCATTAATTCGCGCTCGGTTCTATCCATGAGCTCGATATTGATTTGTTTCTGTTCGGGCAGGCTGTTCAGGTTCTGCTCCTTGAAGTCGGCCAGTTTTTTCTCCAAGACCGAAACATAATCCCCCATCTGCCTGGTTTCTTCCTTGAGGAAATCCGAGGTTTCAGCGGTCCTTTGAGTGCGAGTCTTGAGGTTTTCCTCCAGGTAAAGCGAAGTGATTTCGTTGGCAACGCGCTGGGCGAGATCCGGATTGCGGCTATCGTAAGCCAGCGTGAAGGCAATCGTTGCGGTAGACGGCCTGCCGGTACGAGGGTCGATAATGTCGGCACTGATCGTGTCCAGTGCTATATCGTCACGCATTCGCTTGATGATTTCCTCTTCCGTTAGCCGGTGCCGCGCGTCGGCGTATAGGTCGAACTTCTCGATAATTTTGTTCAGGTTGCTGCGCGTCATGACCCGCTGGCTGATCATTTGCAGCCGCTGCGTGGCATAGGTCGTGATGGTCGAGCGTACCAACTCGGGCGGTATTTCCTGTTCTTCGATCAGAATCGTTGCGGTGGAGCGGTAAGTCGGCGGAAGCAGGACGGCGAGCAAGAGGGTCAGAAACAAGATGCCGGTCAGAATTGCCGCAAATTGGGATTTGCTGCGCTTGAACCCGGCCATGTAGTCGTGAAGTCCTTTTTCTTCCATGATTCCCTCGCTATCGGTCAGTACTGTAGCTTATCCCATCGATAGCGGATGGTCAGATAAGCGGCGTGTGATTCGGGAATATTCGAGATGACATCGATCTCCTGTCGACTGTACTGATACGACGCGATCACTGACCAATTTTCGCTCCAATTCCAGATCAGCTCGCTCCTGGCACGAAAAAGTTGGCGATTGAGCTCTACGTTGCGCTGATCGGCTGTCTTGCGGTCCGTGTAAGAAAATTGAGCCGATCCGGTCAGTGTCGGCGTAAATTTGTGCTTTCCAGTTAGCGTGACCGTATCAGCCTCGATCAAGTTCCCGTAAATGTTCGGGCTGACCGTGTGCGCATAGTCGAGGTTCAGTTCGTCCACTTCGAAGCGCTTGGTTGCGCGCGCGTCTATCAGATAAGTCAAAGAGCTGCTGCTGATGTGCTCAGCATCATCGAGTATCGGATCACCGAACGCAGTTCTGAAAATCGTTCGGGAGCCGGCTTCGGTCTTGTTGTATTGGCCGCCGGCGGCAAGGCTGACGTCGAATGTTTCGTCGATGGAATAGGAGAATCCGACGATGGCCGTGGCGTAATCGATCATGATTTCTTCAGTGCGATTTTCATATGTTCCGGGAACACGGAATATTTGGAAATCCAAGGTTCCTGGGATGAAAGTCGTGCTTTCCGGTGCCGAATAGCTCGTGTAGGAGAACGAACCATTCATCTTTAAGTATTCGCTGTATTCATGAACCACACCGACCGAGCCGAAATGGATTTGATAATGAGGAAAGGCGGTATTGTCTTTGTTCCGATATTCGGTGTTGTCATATTGATAGTTCAGACCAAGCCGGGTGTCTTCGCTCAAATAATATGTCCACGACGGGTTAATCGTTTGCCTGTTTCTCCTGACTTGCTCGAATACCAGATCGTTGGTTTCAATGAACGAAGTTCGGCTCGAATCCCTGATGTAATCGCCTCGAAGAGCGAATTGGCTACGCTCGGTGACGAAATAACTGCCGGTCAAGGAAACGAATTGATTCAGGGTATTCAAGCCCTTTTGATCGTAAAAATAATTGTCGAGACGGATACTTCCGTCGAGCTTCCATATTTCTTCAGCGGCTGAGAATTGTGTGTTCAGGCCGAGTTTCGTGCCCCAGACATCGGTATGTGGGCCGGGTGTGAGAAAGATATTGGTGTTGTACTCCTCTTCCACGTTGGCATCCGCTTGGAAGGTATATTCCACTGCATTGACGTCCGTTGCGATAAGTAATCCGATGATCCACGTGATGTAGAGTGGAGGGTTTCCTCGTCCTTTATTGCTTATGGCGTTGACCGGTTTTGCGTTATGCATGGCTGTCAGAGCCAATCAAACGAGTCGGCAGCGTCAGGAATTTCGTCGATCGATACAGGGATAACTCGTGCGACATCACGGAACCACTACAACGTCTCCTCTTTGCAGCAGGATGTCTTGCTCCAACGCGTTTCCATTGGCGACTTCATCGTAGTCGAAGGGTAACGCCACCTCCTTTTCGCCTATCCGGCGTATGATCTTGATATCGTCATCGTCGGCAAAAGGCGTCAGGCCGCCAGCCATCGACAACGCCTGCATGACCGAAACCTGATTCGGGGTAATGAATTCACCAGGCTTGTTGACTCTGCCAACCACATAAATCTTGTGGTTCAAATTGATCAAAGCGACACTGACTTCCGGCTCGGCAAAGAAATCGGAGAGTCTTTTGGCGATTTCGGATTTGATCTGACGGACGGTCAGACCTCCCGCTGCCAACTCACCGATTAAAGGGAACGTAATTCCGCCATCGGGACGTACCAAGGTCTGCTTCGTTAGCCCGTCTTCTTTCCAGACGGAGATCTCCAGAACATCCCCGGCGCCGACGATATAATCGGGAGGTACGGACGCCGATGAGTCGACCGATAAGGAGGCGGGAGCCTGAGCAGCGGATACCGAGAAGGCGAAGTGAAGGATAAGCGCAAAAGCCAAAAATCCATTTTTCATATGCGCATCTACACGATGTTACGAGAGACCGGACGGATGAATCGGTCCGTATCCCATGGACCATGACCGTATGTAACGGTATAGTCGGAGAATACTACAGCTTATTACATTTTTCACGCCCGTAACAATCCAGATTGCGGAAGGAGATGGAGCCAAGGAGATGGCTGCGGTCTCCTTCGCGTTACAAAGCTGTTGTCATCAGGACTCTCGGAGCGGCGATGCGCCCGCACGCCCCAGGGGAAACCTGGCGAATTTCCGGAAGTCCGCTGTATCGTGCTCGAGATCGAGAAATCGAGCTGATTTCAACCGCAAATACATTAGGGACGATATCCATGCTGATCAGGACATTAGCTTTCTTAGGTCTCTCACTGAGTGTAATCAACGTTCTGACCGGGTGCGGCGGCGCCGAAGAGCGCAAGGCGGAGCATCTGGAGCGAGGCAAAAAATACCTCGAAGAGCGGAACTTCGATAAGGCCAAGATCGAGTTCAAAAACGTCTTGCAGATCGATCCCAAGGTCTCCAAGCCCTACTTCTATTTGGGGCAAATAGAAGAAGCGCAGAAGAATTGGCGAGATTCCTTTGCCCTCTATCAAAAGGCCGGCGAGCTCGATCCGAACGACCTGGACGTCAAAGTCAGGCTGGCGAAACTTTATATGCTGGGCAAGCAGCTCGATAAAGCCGACGCTCTGTTGAGTGCCGTTTTGAGTGTTAAGCCCGAGGATATCGATGCAAGAATGGTGAAAGCGGGTTTATCGACTCTCAAAGGCGATCAAGCCGCTGCTATCGACGAACTCAGCCGCATCACGGCGGAGCAGCCGTCCCGCGCCGAGGCGTTTTTCGTTTTGGCGATGCTTCACAGTCAACGGAACAACCTCGATGAAGCCGAGAGAGTCTTAGAGCAGGGAGTAAGCGCCAATCCGGGCGATACCTCGCTGCAATCGGGGCTGGCCAAGCTCGCCGCTCAGATGAAAAAGCTCGAAAAGGCTGAAAATATCTATAAAGAGATGATATCCGGCGATCCCGCCAACCTGGAGCACCGGAAACTATTGTCCGAATTCTATATTCGACAAAAACGCTGGAGCGACGCGGAGCGGGTCTATCGCGAAGCCATTCAGGCCAGCCGCGACGACAGTCAGCGTTACATCTTGCTTGCGGAATTCTTGGCAAAATCCGGCAAATCCGACGAGGCGGTCACCGAGCTTGCCGAAGCGATCGAGGCTTATCCAGAAAAACCGGACCTGCGCTTCGCCTTGGCGAGGCTTCACGAGCAACGCAGGGAAACCGATAGAGCAGAGCGGCTCTATCGAGAGATCATTGCCTTGAAAAAATATGCTCCGGATGCCTTGAAAGCGAAAAACCGTTTGGCCTTGCTCGCTTTGGCCGAAGGACAAGTCGACAAGGCCGCTACATGGATCAATGAAGTTCTGGAGGCGAATCCGGGGGACCGCCAAGGGCTCTTGCTACGGGGGCGCATTGCCTTATTCCGCAAGGATGGCCAAAAGGCGGTCGCGGCCTTTCGTTCGTTGCTCAAAGATCAGCCCGATTCGTGGGAAATACTCAAGCTGTTGGCCGCTGCGCATACGCTCGACGGTAAGCCGGTGCTCGCGCAAGAAAGTCTCGAGAAAGCCGTGGCGGCGAATCCCGATAAATTCGAGGCATACAAGAATCTGATCGACTTTTTGGCGGGGCAAAAGAATTACTCGTTAGCGCTGGAAAAGATCGACGAGTTCCAAAAACGGAACTCGGCTAGTCTGGATGCGCTGGTGCTCAAGTCGGAAATTTTGGCGGCAGCCGGGAGGACTGCGGAGCAGGAGACGGTTTTGAAGCGGATCAAAGCGGAGTTTCCGGAAAATCCAACCGGAGGCTTCCTTTTGGGCAAGCTTTATCAGAGCCAGAAAAAATATGACTTGGCGTTGGCCGAATATGAGGAATCGCTTGGAAAATCCAAAAACGATTATGAGATTCTGAAAGCGATTTTCGGAAGTTATGTCGAAAAAAGGCAGGCCGAAAAGGGCGTGGAACGAATCACCAATGTTCTCAGCAACAATCCGAAACATGCGGGTGCCCACCAATTGCTGGGATTGTATTACCTGGGCGAAAAGCAAGAAATGGAAGCCGTCAAGTTTCTGAACATGGCCATTCAGTCCAACCCCCGTTGGTTGCTCCCTTATGCAAATCTCGGCGCTTATTACGAACAAACGGGCAGACGGGACCTGGCGCTCAAAACCTATCATCGGGCACTCGAAGCACTGCCTGGGGAACCCGCCGTCCTCATGAACTTGGCGCGGGTCTATGAAATTTCCGGGGACTATGAAAACGCGATCAAACAGTACGAAACCATTCTCAAGCTAAACCCCGGCAACATGCTCGCCCGGAACAATCTTGCCAGTTTGCTGAGCCTTGACCATTCTCGGAAAGACAAGCTCGATCGGGCTTTCGAGCTTGCGAAGGAGTTCGATAAGACCGAGGAGCCGGTGTTTTGGGACACGCTGGCTTGGATCTATTACCAAAAGGGTGCGTACGAAAAGGCTTTGCCTTTACAGTTGAAAGCCGCCGAGAAATCTCCGGACGTGCCGATTTACCAATACCACCTCGGTATGATTTACCTCAAGAAAGGCGAGCGTGCGGCAGCTGTGGAGCATCTTCAAAAAGCGGTGAACTCGGGCAAGGAGTTCGTCGGTTTGGAAGATGCGCGAAGCGCATTGATCTTAGCCACAGACGGCGGTTGAGGCGTATCCGGGTTCGGGGTCAATGCTCCAAACCCGGATTCCCACCACGGTGGTCAAAGCCGAAACGTTCGGTCGGAATGCGAATGGGCTACCGCCAAAGCGTAAGCTCTTGCGGCTGATAACCGGAAGGCACCTGCGGACGATCGTCGGGGGATATCGAGTCGGTTATCCGGTTCAGAGCCATAACGGTGGGATGCTTGCCGGAAAAGTCCACCATTTCGACCGGAACGCCGGCCAAATCGCTGAGTTCGATCGGCGGTAGCGATATTCCGAACTGGCTCGCGAAGCCTTGTGCTTTTGCGGCTATTCGCTGAGTGAAAGCGAGGAGCGAGCGAATCGTTGCGTAATCATCCGTGGATAACTGCATCGATGATGGATTCGCGAGGCATACTTCTGCCAGCTTGGTCGCCCCCTTCAGTACGTCCAGCTGTTCGCAGCTGATGCCGGCCACTTGCTTGGCCCGTCCCGTCTTTACGAGGCGCGAGTCATTCGCCGGATTTTCGGCGGAACCGAGCTGATCTATGGAGATCCCTCCCAGCATGTCCTCCCATTTAGCTCGTTGCTTCGGTGACAGTTTCTTGAGTTGATCGCCCAAACCTTGAAGAACCGGTTGAAGATCCTGGGTTTGACGAGCAATCCGATCGATCTTTTCTTCGGTTATCGGCGTGAACTGCTGCTTCTTGTGGTCGATCAAGACCAGCTGTTCATTTGCCCGCTGATAAAAAATGTCCAGATTGCGATCGCCGCCGGCGCCTTTGACCATAATTTGGCCATCTTTGACGACAACCGGTTGAACAGACCTCTTTTGTCCTTCTTCCACGTTGAATTCGATAGTGCTGTCCGCATTGGAAGGAGAGAGCCAAACGAGATTGGCTACTAGGGCCAGATTGAAAAATTTTCGATATTGCATACGGAGATTCCGGAGGTGTTCGCTTACCGCTCGATAGACGAATCGAAGCTGTCGTGTCCTCGTCTAAATGCGGCAAGCAAATAATGGATGTCTAACTCAGGTTAGAATGGAACGGTAGAACGCATTGTGACATGCGTATTCGACTTGCGACAATCGGCGGGGTGATTTTAGGATTGCGTCAAGACGTAACCAGTTCCATAAGGAAGATAACCAGATGTTAAAAGAATTCAAAGAATTCGCCATGCGTGGCAATGCCGTCGATATGGCGGTGGGCATCGTTATCGGGGCTGCTTTCGGTGCCATCGTAAAATCGTTGGTGGACGACGTCATCATGCCGCCAATTGGTTTGTTGTTGGGGAATGTCGATTTTTCGAATCTTTTCGTCGTACTCAAGGATGGTGCAACAACCGGCCCGTACGCGTCTCTGGCTGAGGCCAAGCGGGCTGGAGCCGTTACCATCAATTACGGCGTTTTCTTCAATTCGGTAATCAGTTTTTTGATCGTGGCTTTCTCGATTTTCTTGCTGGTCCGGAGCATCAACAAATTGCGGCGTGAAGCGCCGTCTGCGGCTCCGGCTACAAAAGAGTGTCCCTATTGCCTGTCGGCAGTCGCACTGAAGGCGACACGCTGCCCTCAATGCACATCCGAGCTCAAGTTATAGGTCAGGCCGTGGCGGGCGGACACACGCATGTTCATGTCGATACGATCGGAGGGCGTGCAAAATTCCGATTGGGACTCTCGGCCGCTCTGACCATCGCGTTCGTCGTCTTTGAAGTCCTGGCGGGGCTGATTGCGAACAGCTTGGCGCTATTGACCGATGCGGCACACAACCTGACGGATGTTCTTGCATTGGTGCTGTCATGGTATGCGCTTCATTTGGCCGAGCAGCCGTCCCATGCCGGCAAAACCTTTGGTTATCATCGTGTCGGCATTCTTGTCGCCCTCATTAATTCCACGACGCTGACCCTGATTTCGGCTGGAATATTTTATGAGGCCTACGAACGTTTCGTGTCTCCGCCGCCCGTTGCCGCCGACATCTTGATCGCCGTCGGCGCTGCGGCGTTCGTCGTCAATGTCGTAACGGCATGGTTGGTCAGCCACGGCGCCGAGCACGATTTAAACATCAGGAGCGCCTTTATTCACTTGCTGGGAGACGTATTTTCGACGGCCGGAGCGGTCCTCGCCGGCATCGGAATCTGGTTTACCGGCTTTTATTGGCTCGATCCCTTGGCCAGTGTCCTGATCGGTCTGCTCATCCTCTGGAACGCTTGGGTGATCTTGCGAGAGACCGTCGACATTTTATTGGAAAGCACGCCTCGCGATATCGAAATGAGCTCCATGGTGCGCGATCTTCTTCAAGTCGAAGGCGTAAAGGGCGTTCATGATCTCCATGTTTGGAGCATCTCGAAAAGTTTTCGCTTTCTATCGGCGCATATCGTCATCGACGACGTTCTGATCAGCCAGGCCGCGTTAATACAACATGAAATCAAGGAGATGATCCGGAGCAATTACGGCATCGGTCATTGCACCTTACAGCTCGAGTGCGAAGGATGCGATCCGGATTCCCTGTACTGTGACATCAATCATTACGGCCGCCATCAACACGCCGATAACCATCATGCCGCAAGGTGAGCGGATTGAATAAAGCCGCACCGCCGGTTTGAAACCAACTACGCGATCGGCGATTCTCGGATTTTGCTTAGAATTCATAAACGCGGTATTATTGTCGCCTTCACGGGGCGTAGCGCAGTCTGGTAGCGCACCTGTATGGGGTGCAGGTGGTCGGAGGTTCAAATCCTCTCGCCCCGACCAATTGAATCAAAGGCTTATCGATCATGTCGGTAAGCCTTTTTTCGTTTGGGACCAATTTTAGGAGCCTATCCCGTAAACCGGTGGCGTGCCCGGTGAGGTAAGCTGGAGCAAGTGGAGACCCAGGTTTCACACCATGAGACGGAATGTCGACGGGCAAAGTTACCAAATCGAACCTTTGGAGTAGGTGCCATGGCGAAAGAGAAACGACCTTTGGAAAAGATTACGCTCTCGGGCTACAAGTCCATCCGCGAGCTGAAGGAGTTTCCGCTCGCTAGCGGCCTCAATGTGCTCATCGGTGCCAATGGCTCGGGCAAGACCAATTTCATTCGCTTTTTCGAGCTGCTCGGCCACATGATGGACCCGAACAAAGGCCTGCAGAATTATGTGGCGTCCCGCGGGCGTGCCGACGCCTTTCTATTCCGCGGCACGAAGGTGACGCCGGAATTGAGTGCCCATCTCAAGTTCGGGCTTAACGAATACCGATTCAGCCTTCGCGCCGCTGCTGATCGGTCGCTGTTCTTTTCGCAGGAATCGGCACCGTTCGATGGCCCTTATTTCGGGCATGTAGCCAACGACCAGGGGAGCGGCCACGTAGAAAGCGCGCTGGTGCGGAAGACCGGACGCAGCGCGAGTGAGCAATGGGTGGTGGATACCATTCAGGGATGGCGGGTATATCACTTCCACGACACTTCGCCATCCGCGCCGGTAATGGGGGTTTGCAACGTGGTGGATTCCGACGTGCTGCACAGCAATGCGGCAAACATCGCGGCGTTCCTCATGCGCATGGCGCGAACCCACGCTGATCACTATGCCCGGATCGAGGAGACCGTTCGCCAGGTTGCGCCGTTTTTTGGGACGTTCGTGCTCAAGGAGATTTCACCGGGTCAGACCCAGCTCTTGTGGAAGGATCGCTACTCCGACCTACTCTATTATCCGTATCAGCTCTCGGACGGCACGATCCGTTACATTTGCCTTGCCACGCTGCTGTTGCAGCCGGAGCCAGCCTCGACGCTCCTCGTGGACGAGCCGGAACTCGGTCTCCATCCCTACGCCATCAAGCTGCTGGCCAGCATGCTGCATGAGGCGGCGCAGCATACCCAGCTCATTATTTCCACTCAGTCGTCGCTGCTCATTGACGAGATGAGCCCGGAGGATGTCGTCGTCGCGAATCAGCGGGATGGCGAAACGGTACTGGACCGGCTGGACTCCGACAGACTCGGGGAATGGCTGCAGGAATACACGCTGGGCCAGTTGTGGGAGAAGAACGAGCTGGGAGGCCAGCCCTGATGGCGTGGCGGCGCCTCTATATCACGGTCGAGGGCCAGACAGAGCGGAAGTTCGCGGACGAGGTGCTACGGCCCCACCTGGCGCAGTACTCGCTCGATGCGCGCACGCGGGTGGTGCTGACCAACCGCACATTGGGCAAGCGCGGCGGCGTTCTGGACTTCGCAAGAATCCGCGATGATCTTCGCCGATTGATGCGCGAGGACGGCAATGACGATGCCCTGTTTACGACCATGGTGGACCTTTACGCCTTGCCGGCTGAGTTTCCCGGCTGGGACGAAGCGCGCAAGAAGACGGTTCCGCTGGAGCGTGTTTCGGTTCTCGAAGAGGCATTCCGCGCGGAGATGGGGGACGGACGGTTTCATCCCTACATCCAGTTGCACGAGTTCGAGGCGCTGCTTTACTGCGATCTGACTCAATTGCAGCGGCGGATTCCCGAATCCGGGCAGGCGATTGCGGCCTTGGCGCAAGAGGTGGCAGGTTTCGCGCCGGAGGACATCAACGAAGGTGCCGCCACGGCCCCGAGCAAGCGGATCATCCGCTATCTCCCAATCTACGAGAAAACGAAAGTGCGCATCGGCGCTCCCGCCGCTGCCGCGATCGGACTGCCGACATTGCGGGTGCAGTGTCCGCATTTCGACGACTGGGTGCGCAAGCTGGAAGGGCTCGGCGAGCCGTTCGCCGGCTGAGGGCAAGGCATAGCTCATCAGGTTTGCCTTCCTTCATGGCTGCAAATTCCGGATTGCAAAACAGCCCTCGCTCCTGAAAGTAACGGGCAAGCAGAGCATTGGGCATCTGCCGAAAATAATCCTTGGTGGAATAGTGCCGAGCCATTCTGTCCCCCCTTTGGCAAGTTCTTGTCAAGAACTTGGTTCGTATCGGACTTTACTGTACAGTGCAGTACATTCACAGTCTACCCGTTGAGATGGAATCATGGCTACCGGCAAGACCACCACACTGACTTTTCGCATTGAGCCGGCCCTGAAAGAGGCGTTGCGCATCGCCGCTGCCCGTGAGCATCGATCCCTGGCCAATATGGTGGAGGTGCTGATTCGGGATTATTGCGGGCGGAACGGGATTGCGATTCCGGAGCAGGATGACCTGTTCGATGACGCCGGAAACCGGACCGACACAGAAAATAAGGGCTAACGGAACGGAGCACTCATGAATCTGAACGAACTTCTCGCCATGCTCGATGCGCCGATTGTGGTCCGCCCGACCCGGCGCATGACCCAGAGCGAGTTGGAGAGCTATCTCGACAAGGCCGCCGATATCCTGCGCGGCAACGCCGACCATTCCGAGTTTCGCGGTTATGTGTTTGCCTTGCTGTTCTACAAGCGAATCAATGACTGCTATGAGGAGGAGGTCCGTACTCAAGCCGCGAAGTTGAAGCAAGCCGGGGTTGCGGAAGACCAAGCCGTCTACCTGGCCCGCCAACCGGAACTACACCATTTCGTGGTGCCTGAGTCCGCCGCTTGGAACAAGGTCGCGCGCACCGCCAAGGGGCAGCTCGGCCAGGCGCTGAACGATGCCATGCTCGCCATCGAGCGGGCCAATGCCCACCGCCAGAACAACTTCGATGGGATTCTCACCGGCAAGATCGATTTCAACAAACAGGACGAGCTGCCGCGGGACAAGCTGGTCAACCTCATCAATCACTTCGGCAGTCAGACCTTCGACCGTGCCCATGTGTCCGACGACCTGTTCGGAAACGCCTACGAGTACCTGATCCGAAACTTCGCCAGCAAGGCGGGCAAGTCGAGCGGCGAATTCTACACCCCGGCCGAGGTGGGTTTTCTCATGTCCGAGATGCTGGAGCCGAAGCCCGGCATGAGCATCTGCGACTGGGCCAGCGGTTCGGGCGGGTTGCTGCTCCAGTGCATCCGCTACGTGAAGAAACATGGCGGCGATGTGCGCCAGCTCTTCCTGCATGGCCAGGAGTCCAACGTCGCCACCTACAACATCTCCCGCATCAACATGATCCTGCACGGCGTGCCGGTCTGGGATCACAAACAGGGCGACAGTCTCCGCGATCCGCGCCAGCTCACGTCGGCCAACCGTTTGAAGCAGTTCGACCGCATCATCATGAATCCCCCCTTCTCGCTGGAGGACTGGGGGTACGATACCGTGGTCTCCGGCGACAAGTTCGGCCGTTTTTCCTTTGGACTACCGCCCGCGTCCAACGGCGACTGGGCTTGGTTGCAGCATATCGCCAAATCGCTCAGGGACCACAATCCGGAAACCGGAGAGGCCGGCAAGGGCATGGTGGTGATGTCCCAAGGCGTGCTGTTTCGCGGCCAGCCGGAGCAGACCGAGGAAGAAGACGGCCAGAACCAGAAGGCCGACACCGAATACCTGATTCGGCGCGGCTTCGTGGAGGCGGACCTGATCGAGTGCATCGTGGTGTTGCCCTCCAAGCTCTTCTACGGCAACGGCGTGCCCGCCTGCCTGCTGTTGCTCAACAAGAACAAGCCGGAAGCGCGCAAGGGCAAGACACTGATGATCTGGGCTTCGCGCCATTTCCAGAAGTCCAACCCGCAAAACCTGCTGCGCCCCTCGGACCTGATGCGCATCCTCGTGCCCTGGCGCGCCTTCGGCGATCTGGAGCAAGCCAAGGCCCTGGTGGACAGCCATACGGCGCAACTGATTCGCGAGGTGGAAGAAAACCGTGACCAGCGCCTGACCGATATCGAGGACGCCTACGGCCCGGTACTCGCTCCGCTGGCGAAGCTGGAAGCCGAGCAGGCCCAACTCGCGTTGCTGGATTTGAAGGCCAAGGCGGTGGATGAAGCGGTCAGCCCCGATCACTCCTGGTTTCACCCTTTGGCACCGCTCAAGGCGGAGGTGGAGAAGGTGCATGCCGAGATCGACGCCGCAGGGCGCGGCGACAAGGCCGCCCTGAGGACAAAGCTTGCCAAGCCGAAAAAGGCCTACGACGACGCTCGCAAGCAACTCATCGACGCCATCAGGACGCACCTCAAGCATCTCAACAAGGCGGTGAAGGAGCTGAAAAAACTGCAAGAGGAGCGGGAAGCCCGCGAGCAGGAGATTCGCCTCGCTGCCGAGCGCGAGATCGACCATATCAACGAGACCGCCGCCGACCTGCGCCGCATTCTGAACGATCCGGATGAAGCGCGCCGTTACTTCGCCGTGGTGGACAGAGCCGAGATCGAGGAGAACGAATTCAATCTCAATCTACCGCGCTATGTGGATACCTTCGAGCCGGAGAAGGTGGTGCCGTTGGATGAGGCAATGAGAAATCTCAGTAACGCTTCCGACGCTGCCAGCAAAGCACAATCAGCGTTGCAAGAAATACTTTCCGCCCTGACGTCAACATCAGCGGAGGTCACCTGATGCTGACCCACCGCCAGGACACCATAATCAGTGACATACCGGAAGATTGGCTGTCAAAACCATTGCGCTCGCTACTGGAAAAGCAGTTCTCCGGCGACTGGGGATCTGATGAAGGTGAGCAAGCCGTTTCGGTGCTGCGGTCCACCAATTTCACCAGCAGTGGCGCACTCGATTTCAGCGATGTCGCAACCCGCTATTTCAACCAGGATAAAGCCGAGACCTTCGGGCTAAAAAAGGGTGATCTCCTTGTTGAGCGTTCCGGCGGCGGCCCCGACCAACCCGTCGGACGCATCGGATTCATCGCGGACGATCTGCCCGGCAATACCGTCTCCAATTTCGTGCAGGTTTTACGACCCGATCCTGGGAAAGTCGATCCCGAGTTTCTTGGCTGGGTTCTATATGAATTGCAGCGCACCGGGATTATCGAGCGCGTACAGCAGCAGTCTACGCAAATGCGCAATCTCAATTGGCGCGACTATCAAAGGTTGCTGCTTCCGTGGCCCGAACCCAACGAACAACGCCGCATTGCCGCCGCGCTAAAACTAGCCGATGACGCCATTGCCAAGGCCAAGGCCGAGCTGGCGGCGACGCGGGAGTTGAAGGGGTCGCTACTTCGCTCTCTTTTCAGCGAGGGTTTGACGCAGCCGGATGGACTGCACAAATCCAAATGGATCACTTGCCCAACACACTGGAATATCAAATCCCTCAAGGCTTTTGCCAAAATTAGCTCGGGGTTCACAATGGGGCGTGATTTGTCACGGTACGGGACTGTAACAGTACCCTATGTCACCGTGGTGAATGTCCAAGATGGCCGATTTGAGTTGAGCGATATTTGCTCCATAGAAATAAAAGAAGAGGAACTTGAAACGGATCTGCTCCAATATGGCGACATTCTCATGACCGAAGGCGGTGACCGCGATAAGTTAGGGCGCGGCGGTATGTGGCGTGAGGAAATTACACCATGCAGCTATCAAAATCATATCTTCCGTGTTCGGTTAGATGCCGAAGAGTACAAACCTGAGTTGTTCCACTTCCTAATTCAAACCTATCAAGCAAAAAACTATTTCTACTCTCACGCGAAACAAACCAGCAATCTTTGCACAATCAATTCACGAGAGTTGAAGAATTGGCCTGTTCCGATTCCTCCTATGGAAGAGCAGGAAATAATGGTCGATGCTTTTCAGGCCGTAGAACGCCAAGAATCGGCAGCTGAAAAAAAAGTGGACGCACTCCAGCAGATCAAAAAATCCCTCCTGCAAAACCTACTCACCGGCAAAATCCGCCTGCCGATAGAACAGGGCGAGGCATTAGCAGCACCCACCAAAGAAGCCCGCTATGGATGACCTCGAAGACTTCTTGCCCGCCGGATACACGGCGCCCACCGTTTCACGCCTGTTCAACGAAGAAACCACCGTCGAGCGGGAGATCATCGAGCATCTGCAAACGCCTGCGCTGGGCTGGACCTACCGGTCCCGCGAGCAGGTGACGGAACTACGCCCGGATGAGCGCGAAGTGATGTTGCTGCCGTTGCTGCGGGAAAAGCTGAAACAGCTCAATCCCGGCGTACTGACCGACGAGGCGCGGGTGGACGCCATCGTCACCAAGCTGCGCGCTTGCCGCGACAACCGGCAATGGCTGGACTGGCTGCAAAACGGCGTCAACTACAAATTCGATCCGGCCGAGAATGCCCAGGATGTTAGGCTGATCGACTTCGATAACCTCGACGCCAACGACTGGTGGGTGACCAACCAGTTTCCGGTGGAGGGCAACTCGCCCCGGCGGCCGGATATCGTGCTCTTGATCAACGGCATTCCGGTAGTGGTGATCGAGGCCAAGACAGCCAGCCGCAGCAAGCCCGATTGGCGCGAGGGGGCCAAACAGCTCGGCATGTACGCCGAGGAGATCGACCAGCTCTTTTATACCAACGCCTACGGCGTGGGGGTTAACGAGACCCGCATGATGTATGGCGTGCCGGGGCGGCGCTTGCAGTTCTGGCTGCAATGGCGCGACCCCTGGCCGCACGACATCGACGAGTTCAACGAGATGAAGGTCTCGCTTTACGGACTGTTCGATCGGTCCAACATGCTGGACTTTATCCGTCACTTCATCGTTTTCGTCACCAAAGAGGGTAAGACCGAGAAGGTGGTGGTGCGCTATCAACAGTACCTGGCGGTAAAGGACATTCTCGGCCGCGCAACCGACCTGAACCTGCCGCCTGAGAAGCGACGCGGGTTGATCTGGCACACCCAGGGCTCCGGCAAGACTTTGACGATGATTTATGCCGCCCGCAGCCTGTGGGAAGACCCGAAGCTGAACCAGCCCACGGTGATCCTGCTGGTGGACCGCGAGCAACTCGGCGATCAGATGGACCGCGAACTGATGGCGACCGGGACGGAGAACGTTCACGTGGCGGAGAGCAAGCGCGATCTGGAGGCCAAGCTGGCGGGCGACTACCGTGGAGTGATTCTCACGACCGTGCACCTCTTCGAGGGCATGCCGAAGCGGATCACCAAACAGCGGAAGAACGTCATCGTGATGGCCGACGAGGCCCACCGCACCCAGGAGCGGGAACTGGGCACCTACATGCGCGCCGCGGTGGAGGGGGCATCGCTGTTCGGCTTTACCGGGACGCCCGTCGAGAACGACGACCATAACACGCCGGTAGCTTGGGGCCAGGTAAAGGACGACGGCACCATCGAGCGCTACATGGGCCGCCCCTACACCGTCACCGATGCGTTGCGCGACGGCGTGGTCAAGCCCATTCACTGGCAGCCGCGCATGACGGACTGGCAACTTTATGGCGCCAAGCTGGATGCCGCATTCAAACGCGAATTCGGCCATCTGCCCGAGGCCGAACAGAAAAAGCTGGTAAGCGGTTCCTCTACTCTGGATGTCTTGCTGAAACTGCCGAAGCGTATCGATCAGATTGCAGATGATGTGGTGAATCACTTCACCGCGCACGTCCGCCCCAATGGTTTCAAGGCCATGCTGGTATGCAAGGACAAGGAGGCGGTCAAGCTCTACACCAAGGCCTTGCGGGACCGGCTGGGTGATGAGACGGTGATGGCCGTCATCTCCGAAGCTCCCCAAAGCGACTCCGCGGAGATTCAAGCCCTCTATCTCGGCGACGCCAGGCGCAAAAAGCTGCTGAACGAATTTCTCATCCCGGCCCGATCCGAAGTGCAGGAGCACCAGGACAAGCCCTATCGCAAGGTGGAACTGTTGGTGGTGTGCGACATGCTGCTGACCGGCTTCGACGCCCCCATCCTGCAGGCGCTCTATCTGGACAAGAGCTTGCACGATCACGGTCTCCTGCAAACCATCGCGCGGGTGAACCGGCCCTATAACGAACTGAAGGGGTACGGTCTGGTCGTCGACTATTATGGCATTTTCGATCATTTGAACGAGGCGCTGAACTACCGACCCGAGGAACTGGGCGATATCGCGTTTCCCTTCGAGCGCATCCGCGAGCATTTCCGCAAGCAATTCGATGCCCTTTGGGCGCTCTTTCCCACCGAGACCGTGCCGCGCGACGGCTCGCATGACGCCTTTATCGCCGCCATGAAAATCCTGCGCGACGAGGAAGGCGCGGAAAAGGAGTTCGACACCGGCTACCGAAATCTGCGCGTGTTGTACGAGGCCTTGCAGCCCGATGAGCAACTGCGCGACTTTGTGCGCCCCTACGCCTGGCTGACAAAGCTTTACATGCTGTACCGGAAGAAGTTTCATCCAGACGCGGCGCTGGAGGCGACGGAAGAGGATGCCGCCCGCACCAGGGAGCTGATCCGCCGGCATATCGATGTGGAGGAGCTGGAAAAAGAGTTCCCCACTTATGTGCTGGACGAGCATTTCCTGACCAAGCTGAAAGACAAGAAGCCCGACGCCAAGGCGCTGGACATCGAGGCCATGCTGAGCGCCGAGCTGCGCATCCGTCTGGATCAGGACGAGGCCTTCCGGCCGCTTTCGGAAAAACTGCAACGCATCATTGATGAAAAACGGGCCGGGACACTGGCAGGCATCGCCCTAATCGCGGAATTGGAATTGCTCACCGAGGCAGTGCGGGCGGCGGTTGAGGAATCCAAACGCCCCATCGGTCAACAGCTGGCGTTGAAGGTCAAGACTCGAAACGCCGCGTTGAGCGAGACGCAAGCGGCGGAAGTGGCTGCTGCCATACTCGAAGAAGCTGACAAATACTGTTTCCCCGGCTGGTGGAACAGTAGTACGGTGGACCCGGAATTATCGAAGGCCCTGCTGTTCTTGATCGCCCAACGCTTTTCGGCCTTGGGGCTGCTGTCGGGCGATGCAATGGAATTTATTGTATCGCTCGTACAGGTGCTCAAGCGCAAGCATTACAAACCGGGAGGCAAGGACGCCGAATGACACGAATCGCACGAATCGATCTGCCCAACGGTCGGCAACTCGACTACGAGATCCGCTCCGCAGCCAAGGCCAAGACTCTGCGCCTGAAGATGACGGCACGGGAAGGCCTGACAGTAATCGCGCCCAAGGGTTTGAGCGAGGAGCGGATTGTTGAACTGGTGACCGGAAAGCGGGAGTGGATCGCGGCGCGCCTCGATCAATTCGACGAAGTGCGTCACTTGTTGGGCACACAAGTAAGCGTCCGTCCCGAAGCCTTCGACCTGCCTGCGCTGGCAGAGTCCTGGCGCGTGGAATATCGGCAAACGAAGGGCAAGACTGTCGCGGCGTGCACCGATCGACAGGGCCGGGTATTGGTCTATGGTGCGGTGAGCGAGGCGGAACGCTGCAAGGTTGCTCTGCGTCGCTGGCTGGCCAGACGGGCCAAGGAATCACTGGTGCCTTGGCTGGAAACAATGTCGGCCGATACCGGTTTGAAGTTCAGTCGTATTGCCATCAAGAATCAGCGCACCCGATGGGGAAGCTGTTCCGCCGATAATGCCATCAGCCTGAACGCCAAGCTGTTGTTTCTCTCTCCAGCCTTGGTGCGGTACGTATTGATGCATGAGCTCTGTCACACATTGGAACGAAACCACACGAGCCGTTTTTGGACTCATCTACGCCAGTTCGAACCACAAACCGATTTGCTACATGGACAGATGCGCGACGCCTGGAAGAGGGTGCCGGCTTGGGCGCATCCGGTGCAAGGCGGAAAGGAGGGAATTTGATCTGAACTCGTTTCTGCCTGAATTCGCAGTTTCCAATAGCGGGGCTGTCTCTACGCGCTGGCTGCCGTTTCGTGCGCGAATATCCGGAATCCTCGGGAATGCACCGCCTCGCACGTGGGCTCCGCTACGAATTCCGTCCTTGACCTCGCCCTAGAACGTTTTCATCTCGCTCGTACGGCAAAACAGGCTTGGCGGAAGTCGTTGGCGCATTCGGCTCGGGTGAATGGATTCAAGCATTCGTAGGTCGGCAATCCTTTGCCGACGAAGACGCTCGGCCGGGACGTGGTGTCGGGAAAGGATTCCCGACCTACTCGCGAGTGCCCGTACAGTAGGTATGAAAATGCTCTAGCCCTTCGGGCCGGCGTGCCGCGGTCGCGATTTGTTCCGGGCAAATTTGTCTTTGGTGTGGCCAAAAGAACGGAGTCAAAGACGAATCGGCCGGGAGCCGATTTGGGCGCGCGGAGCGCGACCGCCAGGGAGGGTGCGAGTCAGCGGCCATCCGGCGAGCGTCCTTTTTCCTGCGCGTTTCGCCTTGGATCGGGGACGCTCGAAGGGAACAAAAGCTGTAGCGTCCACTCTCGCGGACACTACGCCCAATCAGAAAATGCTTTAATCGGAAGAGGTCTTTTACTCCAGCTGGATTCGGCGCAAGTCCGATCAATACTCAGCCGGTGAATTTCCTGTAGCCGGGTGCCGATCGACGTCCGGCTACGGAAAATGCGCGTGTTTTCAGTTGATGATGCAGCCGAGGATCAGATCGACTTCTTCCAGCCAAGGCGCCGTGATTTCCGGCGAAATTTTCTTTCTGGCCAGTGCCCTGATCTCGTGCTTCAGAGCCGTGAGAAGAGACCGAGCGGCTGCGGTATGTCCCCGATCGAGAAGCTTTCCGGCCGTCTTGATTTGAGCCAGGAGGCCCTTCTCAAGTCCGCGCGGCAGGCCGGCCGCTTGGATGGCCTGCCCGAGCGAGGCCAGCTCGGCGGGGAAGTCCGCAGTCACCTGGACCGTGGCCGTTCCGGTCGCGGGCTCGGCCGAGCCGTCGGTGGGGATGGCTTGGACAAAGATCTGGTGCGTCCCGCAGGTGCCCGGCCGATAGGGCACGGGCGCCACGAAGGTGTCGCTGGCGCGGACCCTCGGAATGAGTTCCTGATCGAACAGCATGGCCCCCGCCTCCGGATCGCCGTCATAGAAGAGCGTGAGCACCGAGTCGAAGCGGGGGCCGCCGCTCCGGTGGCTGGCCCGAATCGTCACAGGCTGGTGCAGCAGCACCGGTCCCGATGGAGCCGCCACGTGGTCGATGGTCAGCGCGCCACTCCCTGTGGCTGGCGCCGGGCTGGCGGACGCCACATGGAAGACCTGATTGTAGAAGCCCAGGTTGTTGCTGTAGGTCTCGATCGGCACATCGGCCAGGGAGTTCAGCAGGCTGGCCGGAATCGATCTCAGGCCGTGGTCCTGGATCTCCGGCACGAGTTGTCCGCCCTGTTCCATCCAGGCCACCACCCAGAACTTCCAGTCGGTATCCGCCGCCACCGTGCTCGTATTCCAGGTGGCCTTCGCGTAGACCCAGTTCTGCGGCGGGCTGTCACCCGCACAGGGATCGACGTCTCCCTGCGAGCCTCCGCAGAAAGCGGGGATCGGCGCCAACTGGTCTTCTCCGATGAGGACCGCCGGAGCGAAGGCATCGGGGTTGCCGGCCTGGCTCTGGAATTGGCCGGTGGCGCCATCCCAGGGCTGGGCGTAAAACAGCACGTGCACCACGGTGCCCGCGGGCATGTCCGAGAGGCTGTAGTTGTACACCCGCGCCTGGAGAGTCACTGTCTGGCCTTGGGGCGTCTGGGTGATTTGCGGGCCACCGGGGGTGGTGCCGGGGGTCACGAACAGTCCCTTCATCTGGTAGAAAGGCGCATCCGCGACGTTGGCCGGCGTCGGCGTCTGCGAAATCGAGGTGCAGGCCGGAGAGGTCTGCGAGGAGGTGAAGCCCACCGGACAGTTGAACCACACTTGCTGAGGATTGGTGCCGGTAGGTGTTTTCTGCAGCCAGCGTTGCGGATGATTCAGCGCCACGTCCGGGAGGATGGGGTTGCCGTTGGCGTCAGTGTGGGCGTAGGCCTGTTTCCACCAGTTGCCCGACTGGACGGTGCCGGTGCTCAGGGGATCCGAGGCGAACCCGACGGCCTGGAAGCCTTGGGCCTGGACGGTGGTGTTCGTTGTGAGGGTGTCGATGGTGCCGGTCGGGGCGGCCTGGCCAAAGATGAAGCTCTGCCCCTGGTAGAGATAGTTTTCCGAACTGGTGGGTCCGCCCGGAATGCCGCGGTTGACGATCACTCCGGTGGAATCGGAGAAGGTGCTGGCCGAGGTGTTCAGGGTGCTGACCGACTGGCTCTGGTTGTAATCGAAGCTGGCGCTGCCGCTCAGCCCGAACCCCTCGATGTTGGTGCTGCCTGAAACGCTCACCGAGGTGTCGAAGGTGTGGGTGCTTACCGAGCCGCTGGTTACGTTATTGCCTCCGCCCTGTGTCCAGGTGATGGAAACCTGCTCGGGTGACTGCGAATCCCAAACTTCGTTGTCGGGCGACAGAGGCTGCAGCGGGTTCGCCGCGGGCAGATTGGCTTTTAGCAGCTCGAGGCTCCCCGGATAGGAAAGCGCATTACCCGGCTCATGCACCGGCTGGTACCACTCGATGGCCGCTCCCTCGGCGAGGTCGAGATAGACGACGTTGTCCGGCCCTGAGAACTGCACGTGGAGAGGTGCCGTGCCGGCCGGACAGCCGTCCAGCGGCGGCGCACCGCTCACCGGGACGCAGTGCCCGATGACCGGATAGCTGTAAATGTTGAATTGCTCGGCCGTCGCCGCCACGCGATCGTCGAACAGAGTCTGCGCCGTCAGTTTGAACGAGTTGCCCTGGTAGGTGTTGTAGGTTTTCGCGACGGTGTTCTGGTGGGTTTGTGTCGCGGCCTGCGTGAGCTTGACGCTCACGCTGTCGATTCCAGGTACGCCGTAGCTGACCTTTTCCTCCGCGGATTCCTTGAACGCGACCGTGTAGCTCGTGGTGCTCTTGCGGCTCGCCTGGGTGCCGGTGGTGTCCTGGAAGTTGTACTGGGTGTTGAACGTATTCGGGAAGACCGAGACGTTGAGTACGTCGGGCACCGATCCGCCGGCCGGGGTGATCCAGTCCACGTGCATGGGCGGGAGACCCAGGATGGTGTCGGGCTGGATGTGATTGGCTACGGTCACCTTTTCGGGCGGCCCCAACAACAGTGATCGCCCTTGGGTGTCGCCGGCTACCAAAAGAAGCGGGCTGTTGAAGAAAGGCGGAAAGCCCAAGATTGACGTATTCGAGGCAACGCTGAGGGCGAAGCTATTCGCCGGATCCGCCCGGAGGATCTCAAGGTACGGCTGGTTTTGGCTCATCGGAAGGCTAAATGACAGCACCCTGGCGATTTCCAGGTTGGGAGGGCTGTCAGGACCGAGGTCCTCGTCGAAGTTGCCTACGGCCAACCCCAGATTGACAGCGCCGCCGGTGTCGATGGAAGCCGCCTGGGCAATGTTGAGCTGGCTGTCCAGCGTGAAGACCGCCGCTTTCCACGAGAAGTTATTGCCAGTGGAATCGGTCAAATAAGTGTAGGCGGCAACGACCTGTTCGGCGGGGTTAAACCAATCCAGGTGGCCGCTGGTGGCGAGGAGCGGATCTCCCGCCGTGTTCCCGTTCGTGTACAGCGAATCCGGCGAGACGAACGTGTTAATCAGGGTGATATCGAAGTTGAGGGGGTTGGTCGACTGGGGCTGCACACGGAAGGACTGCAGCGTAAGATTGTCTCCGTTGTTCACGACGAGGACGATCTCGTCCGTGGGAAGGCCGGTCGTCGCGTTGACATTCCCGTCGAAGTTACCGGCCACGACTTTGAGGCTCCAGATAACCTGCCCGGAAACCGGACTATTCAGGACAACGGATGCGGCCTGCCGGAGCGCCTGGGACGCGATCTTGCCATCCTGGGTCGTGACGACCTCGTAGATCTGGAGGAGTAGTTGTGCACCCCCGGAAGAAAATGGCTGCGCGATTGCCGCCTCGGGCTTTCCGTCGCCGTTGAAGTCCCCCGTCGTGATCGAAATGGGATTGGTGAAGTTGAATTGAAAGGGGCCAACCCCGTTGCTGGCAAACAGGCCGGCATCGAGATTATTGACGTCGTTGGCGGTGACGATCCGGAGCAGGCCACTGGTGCTGCCGACCGCGTCAGCGGTAAGCAGGGCGATGTCGGCGAATCCGTCCCCGTTGAAGTCGTCCATGGCCATCCCCTGAGGGTTGCCGGAAAGCGAAAATCCTTTCGTGATGAAGCCATTGGGGTCCTGGTCCCGCACATTGACGAGACCCTCCGTCATCGTCACGATGACATCGCGCGGCAGATTGAACATCCGCCCGGCACTGGTGGCGAACGACGGAACGCCGCTGCCGGTGATTGCATACGGGAGTTGCGCGCTGACAGATGAATTGGCCGTTTGCAGCACCACGTTGCTGACCGCGGACCCTGGACCCTCTGGCTGGCTGGTGACCACCAGGTCGTCCACCGGCAGCAACCGGCGCTGCCCCTGTAGAATGTCGCTCACGTTCGCGAAACAGGGAGCACCGGAGTCACTTTGGGTGGCATTGTTGTTGCACCCGTCAGTTTGCGCCCAAACCGGAAGGCTGCCGAAACCCGCGGCAAAAACCACACCGGTCAATAGCCGGCTTGCCAGTACGCCGGGATGTCGCGCTTTTGGCTGAGTTTTCCCTGTATTCATCACGGCTCTCCCATTTTCAAAACGGCGCCATCGTCTTATCAATTATCACGCCAGATCCGTATCTATTTGTTTTTACGAACCGCTTTGAAATTACACAGTTTTTTTCTGTAAACTCCGCGAAACATTCGGCTCTCCCAGCGCTTCCCGTGAACCGAATCTCGGCGATCGCCGGACCTTGCCAAAGACCATCCGACCGATTGTAGGGAATTGATCGACAAAACTTTTTTCGACAGCAAGTGCGCCACCGCCACTCGATCCGGGACACGTAAAATTTTCCGACACCAGGATGGCGCCGCCTTTGTCGTATCGGCGATTCAGTAGGACCAAGAGCAGACGCGACCGGTGGCCCGAACGATGCCTTGGGCGATCCGGCGCTCGGACGACCGCTCCAGGAACGCGGCTAGCCCGTTTTCCGAATCGGTGTAAGGGATTCGGATATGTAGGTCGGCAATCCCTTGCCGACGTATCGGCTCGGCGAAGGGCTTTGTCGGAAGGGTCGCGACTAAAGCGACCGTTTGCGATTGGGAAGGGATTGTCGACCTACGTTCTCCCCTCCTGGAACGAATCCGTACACCGGGATGGAAAACGCTCTAAGTACATTCAGGGAAGTCTTGCGGCATAGGCAACCTGCAGGACAACCCCGCCAATCAAGCCAATCTGTCGAGAGTCCGCAAATATTTGCGGAATGTACTTAGCCCGGATATTTCACCAAGAAGAGGTCGGCACAGCGTTGAAATCCCCATAAAATCAAATTGCGAAATCAATTTTGTGGGGAGCTGTGCCGATGCCAAAGCGTACCGCGGAAACGATAGAATTTGGGCGTCTCGGACGCCGGGTGATCGAGGCGAATTTTTCGGGGGGTGCCGTCAGTTCGGATGGCGGGTTGCGGCTGTTGCGCCAAGTAGACCAGTACCTCGGCTTGTCCAAAGCCGTGGCAGAAGTTCTGACGGATCCCCGCGATCCGGAGCGGATTGTTCATTCCTTGCGCGACCTCGTTGCCCAGCGGCTCTATGGCCTGTGCTGTGGGTACGAGGACTTGAACGATCACGACCGGCTACGGCACGATCCGTTGCTGCAAACGGCCTTGGGCAAGGTGACGGCATTGGCCAGCAGCCTCACGTTCTCCCGCTTGGAGACCCGTGCGACGCGTGCCGATGTGGTGGCCTTGAACCGGGTGCTGCTCGAGCAGTTCATCGCCGGCCAATCTCGAGCGCCCCGTGAACTAATCCTCGACGTCGACGCCTCCGACGTGCCGCTGCACGGGGGCTAGGAACTGGCCCAGTTTCACGGCTACTACGACCACTACTGCTATTTGCCGTTGTATGTTTTCTGCGGCCAGGCCCTGCTGGCCTGCTTGCTGCGCCCGAGCCGGATCGATGGCGCCGAGCTTCGGCCGCGGTGATCAAGCTGCTGGCGAGGCGCTTGCGGCAGGCGTGGCCGATGTCTCACGGGCTTCTGCCTTCTTTGACTTCATCGAGGTCTGTTCGCCTACTCGCGTTCTACCAGGTTCGACCCTTCAGTCTACCGACCTACTATGGCTTCGGCTGACTTCTGGCAGACCCTCCCACGATCTCTCGACCGCAGTAGCACAAGGCAGACTGCCAGATCTCCCCGGGTATGACGCACCCGCCTTCACGCTTATACCTGTCGGATCTACGACACGGCGTTCCGTGCAAGTTTCGGGCTTTGACGATAATGGCCGCCTCACCCCACCGTGCCGCCTCCTATCCGCTTCCTGTGCGTCAGGCCACCGCTTTGCCTTCGGCTTCCTTCAGATTCGCGGTCACCCGCGAAACCCTTGCCGTTCGGCTAACTCTTCCCCTTGCCCGGCGAGTAGAGGACTTTCACCTCCAAATGAGTGTGCTCTGCCGGGCGCACCATAAAAAAAGACCTACTCGAAAGTAGGTCTTTTTGAAGGGAGGATCACGTACTAGTTATAGCTGTGGGGATACGGCTGTATTCGATAATTTCTGGGAATCCCCGTCAGGCGAACTTCCACATCCCGTTAGGCCAATAGCGGCAACGACGAGACAAACCGCAGCAAGTAGCTTCTTCATGATTCCCTCCGCATTAAGTATCAGTAATTAACTAAATTAGCCATTAATGACGCTACTTATATCGCCTATTTCAGGCGTAATTTGTTTACCAGTTCACGGCCACTTCCGTCAAGACGATATTTTCGATCAGATGGCTGTCCCAAAGTTCCTTCGTCAAGCATCGCGCTGGCGAACGGTCTTCTCTTGGAAGGCTTTCTCCTTGGAGCCCATCCCAGTAAGCCGTTCGCCCTGAGCCCTTCGACTCCGCTCAGGACAGGCCGGTCGAAGGGTTTCTTGAGCCTACTGGGATAGGCTCTTGGTCCGGAAGACATATGAGACTGCCTTTCTTCCTTTCGGTACGACCGTCATCAGTCGGGCATTCGGCCGAAAAGGGCGTAGTGCTTGCCAGAACATGGCTACGGTGGGTTGAATCGTCCGATTTTCATTACCCGGAATGTTCATTGGCTCTGATATTTCTTAACCAGATCTTGGATCTCGTCCACTTCTTCTCTATGAGCTTGACGATAAAGCTGATGAGCTTCGCGGATACTCGCCAGGTGCTTTTCGATATTCTCGGAAGTCAGCAAAACGCCGAAATCGTCAGCGATCCGACGATTCGGATCCGAGTAATTCAACACGCGATCGAGCACCAGGTCACCCAGCTCTTTCCGATAGTGAGAAGATTCCCAAAACCACCGCATCATGGTTTCCTTGTCACCCAAGGCCGGTACAGCCTCCATGGTATAGGTATTGAAACCGGAAAAGTCCCATAGAGGGAAGGGATTGCGTCTGCGTTCCCGTGCGACCTCTTCATTAAGTCGGACGATCTCTCTTTTCCAAGTCTCCCATTCATCCCAAAGCCCCGTGCCGGCCGTCAGTACCCATTGGCGTGCGTGAGCCGGGGAAATCAGAATATGGAATTCAATCTTGCTCCGGTGAGCCTCTTCAAGAATCCTTCGAAAGTAATCAAACGTATTCGTGCTTCCGTCTTCCGAAACAAAATCGAATTTCTTGTGTGGCCTTGGGAAATACAGGTGCGTCACGTAATTCAGTTCGCTATAAAGAGCCGCTTCGTGCCGTCCTCCGTGCATCATCATGATCGCTTCTTTATCGGGCTGTTCCACTTGTCCGCGCGGCAGAATCACATTATCCCGATTGGTCTGTTGAAACAGGGTCTTGAGGCTTGCTGTTGTGGCATCAACCGATGCCAAGGTTTCCAGCAGGTCCGTGGTTATAGCGATATTCCGTTTGGCCCCGTGAACATCCGACGAGAGTCGTTCCTCAGTGAAATCCGGAGCATTAGGTCTATAGGCATTGAATTGGAAGAAGTCGACGGCCAATACGACTTTCTTTAATCGTCGTTCTGCATTGGCGTGCTGAAAGTAGCGCAAATTTTCATAGATAGTCGCTCCATTCAACGCGAGGTTGTAGGTGTTAAATTCGGGGAACAGCGCCGGATGCTCCGGATCAAGGCCGTGTTCGGTGCGAGAGCTGCCGATGACCAGTACGTCGGGTTTTCGTGCTCTAACGGCGTGGGCCTTGGTCAGCCGCAGTTGCTTGAATAACTCCGGCTTATTGGCATTTATCCCTTCCCAGCTTGGAGACCCGAAAATGGAATAAGGGTCTACCAGGTAATTCATCAGGATGATTACAGTCAAAAGAACAACGGCACCGATACCGATCGTATCGAGATAAGCCGCGAATTGGCGTTCGCTTGGCGTCACTGGGCCCTTGCCCAAAAGCCGTGAAGAAATCGTAGCAGGCCCGGCAGATCGGAGTCGGGATAAAAGGGAGGAATCGGGCTTCGCGGCGGGTTTATTCACGGATTCTCAGAATTGAAAGTAGAGAAACTCGCTCACCTTGGTGAGGCTGAGCACGTCGAACACGAAGAGCAGCATGGTGAGGTTGGCCCAGATTACCGTCGGCCGCCATTCCATCCATCTCCAGCGAAGGCGCTGGATCTCGCCTTTATAGGTTTCGAATGCCGGGTGATAGTTGCGCATGAGTTGCTGGGTGTTGGGCAAAAACAGAACGAATATCGTCAATACCAACAGCCATGCACCAGCCATCTCGGGTTTCGCGCCGGCGACGTGCGCGAAGACCCCGTCGAAGGTGACTCCCAGTCCCTGCAGCCACTCGCCAAAGCGCCCGAGAACCCGAAGGGCTTCGGGTTCCAGGGACACGCCGTTGGCTCCGATCATTCCGAGCCATATGCTCTTCGTACCCGTAATCGTCTCCGCGCGAAAGGGCACCCAGGCGGCGATCACCGCGACGAATGTCAGCGTCCAGCCGAATGCCTTGCCCATCCGGCTGGCGGCTGCCCGACCGCCGAACAGCGATCGCCAAACATGATTGACGATGAGAAAGAATCCATGCAGCCCGCCCCACACCACGAAGTTCCAGCCGGCGCCGTGCCACAGGCCCCCGAGCAACATTGCGATCATGAGATTGGCATGGCGTCTTGTCGGGCCCTTCCGGTTGCCGCCGAGAGGAATGTAGATATAGTCCCGCATAAAACGGGAGAGCGTTATGTGCCAGCGCCGCCAGAAGTCGATGATATTGGTCGACTTGTAGGGCGAATTGAAGTTGAGGGGTAGCCGAATGCCGAACATCCGGGCTAATCCGATAGCCATGTCGGAATAACCCGAGAAGTCGAAGTAGAGCTGAAGGGTGTAGGCCAGGGCGCCCGCCCAGGCCTCGAAGAAGGTCAGCGCAATGCCGCTATCGGCCGCATGGAATGCCGGCGTGGCATAGGCGGCGACGCCATCGGCCAGCACCACTTTCTTGAAGAGGCCGATGGTGAAGATGGTGAAGCCGACGGCATGGCGTCGGACGCTCAGTTGATAGAGGTCATTCCGGGCGAATTGCGGCATCATTTCCCGGTGATGCACGATGGGACCCGCGATCAGCTGGGGAAAGAAGGTGACGAAGAGACAGAAGTGGAGAAAGTTATACTCCTTGGTTTCCCCTTTATAGGCGTCTACGAGATAGGCGATGGTCTGAAAGGTGATGAAGGAAATGCCGAGGGGCAGGATGATGGTCTCCACGCCGAGAATATCGCCGAATATGAAGTTGATGTTGTCGACGAAGAAGTTCGCATACTTGTAATACCCGAGGAGCGACAAGTTGGCGGCAATACCGAAAATCAATAGCCATTTTTTCTCAGAGGAATGACCTTCGCCGCTCAGGGAAACTCCAAGCGCGTAGTTGAACAAAATGGAGGCCAAGAGTAAGCCCAAGTAGGCCGGATTCCACCACGCGTAGAAAAAGAGCGACACACCGATCAGCCAGGCGATGGCAACCCGGTGGTGGCCGCGGCTTCCGATGGCAAAGAAGACGAACAGAGAAATGGGGAGTAATAAGAAAATAAACGGATAGGAGTTGAAGAGCATCGGAGTTGCTTGATTCGACGTGCGGGACTAAAGGGCTTTGATCGGTGATCGACTCCCTACTCGATGTCCACATCCCGCTGGATCTCCCCGGACGAAGGCGATCCCGGAATTCTCTACAAATAAATACTGCTTGTAAGACGGCAAAAGCCATCAAAGTTCCGCCTGCTGCTCAAGCGATGCCTCCCCAAGCATCGCTTAACGGAAACCTAGCCTATCCGGAGCTCAGCCCGAGAGCAAGACCGATCGGTGTGCCTTATAAGAGCAAATTAGAGCGGTTTTCCTGGGGTCGTAAGGCATAGCGCACTATCTGGACCAACCGCCCACATCGGAGGCGGTGATCGTGTCGAGGGACTCCTTCAAAGCCGCTCGTAGCGGGATTTGAAGCGCACCGGGCTTCCGGGCTGATTGGGGTCAGCGTAGCGGGTGGTTATCATCCTCAAATATAGTTGATCGATCGTTCAACAAAAGTGGCAAAAAAGGGGCGCCTGCGGTCGGCGCCCTGACCGGGTTTTACGGGGCATCGAAGTGGAAGGTCTCACTCTCTGCAATCAGAAAGATCGGCGCGCCGCCGGTCGAGATGTCGACGGCATGGGCGAGTGTTTCCTTGCCGCCTTCCGACTGCGCGCAGGCTTCCAGCGCCGCCATGGACGGAAAGAACACCTCGGCAATACGGTAGAAGGGCGCTGCGCCCTGGGGTGATCCCAGTACCCGGGTGGCGATGAACTTGGTTTTTCCGCCGAGCTTTTCCACGGCCATGGGAACATGCTCCTCTTGATAGCGCTTCTCGAAAGCAGCGATATCGGCGGGCGTTGGATAAATCACCATGAATTTGACTTCGGACATGTCGTTCTCCTTGAACTGAAGTTGGAAAAAAAGATTATCGAAATCTAGGGTTGCTGATTGGCGATTTCCTCCTCGGTATATTGATGAACGATCAGTCAAAAATAGGCCGAAAAAATCAGTCGAGCACGGAGAGGCCGACGGCGACGATGTCGGCCAGGACTTCCCGTTCCGGCCGCACTTTGCCGATAACCAGGAGTCCTTGCAAAACGCTGGTCAGATAGCGGGACAGCGCTCGGATATCCGCCTCCTCCCGCAGTTCGCCCGCCTTCCGCATCCGTTCCAACGTGCGCCGAAAGCCTTGTTCGAGCCGCTCCAGGCAACCGCCCACCTTGGCCGCCGTGTCCGGGCAGGACAAGCCACGTTCCACCGCGGAGTTGGTCACTAGGCACCCGCGCAGGGGGCCGGCCGTGAGGATGTGCTCGATCACGGTGGCGAAGAAAAAACGGATCGCGGACTTGCCTGAAGGTTCGCTGTCGAGTAATTCCAGCAGGCGCTGGACCACCACATGGTTGTAGCGGTCCAGAACTTCCAGGAACAGCGCCTGCTTGTTGCCGAAGGCCGCGTAGAGGCTGCCTCGATGCAGTCCGGTGGCATCGACCAGGTCCTGGATCGAGGTGGCTTCGTAACCTTTCGACCAAAAGGTCTCCACGGCTTTATCCAGGACGTGCTCGTAATCGAATTCGCGGGGTCGGGCCAAAGGAGACTCCTCGTATTCAGGTTGTAGCTAAGGCTAGTCTTTATTGAATAAGTGGTCAATAACAATCGACCGGTATATTGCCATAGGCGATGTGAAATTCGGAACGATCCGGGCGTAAGCTTCTGATCATCGGCCTCCTGGAAATGAGGCTGAACTTGCTGCTTCCGAACCGGAGGCGAGGGAGGAGGGGATTACTGTGGCACGGGAAGCCATAATAAATTTCTCTAAGCTCGTGTGTTCAAATTGGAAACTCTCCCTTCGGAAAAGGGCGAAAATGAAGAGACCGATGCGTCCGACTATATTGCTTGGCGTGGTGATTGGATCTTTAGCATGGACGGCGCGGCAGACGTGAATCACACGCTTGCACTCAGCGTCGTCCAGGTTCATGCCTATCCAAGGGACGGCAAGGCCTTTATCGGCTCCGGCGTGGTCCTCGATCAAAATCTGGTGGCCACGAACTGCCATGTCACGCGGCACGCCAACGCGGTCGTCGGGAAGGATGCGTTACGCTTTCGCGCCGCCAGCCAGCGTGCCGATTTGAAACACGAGCCGTGCATTCTCGATGCGCCGGGAATGCAGCTGTCGGCTGCGAGCCTGGGGACCGCATCCGGACTCTCCGTCGGCGACCCGATATATCGGTACGGTTATCCGCGGGCTATCGGCATCGCCTTCTACTTTCACGCCGCGTCCACGCTTGCCGACCGACCTCGATCCATCGCAGGTGCGGCATGGGGACCGGAAGTATTGAAAACTGCGGTATCCTGTCGTTCTCTCATTGCCGAAGGCATTCCTTAAGGAAGCTCTGAACAAGTTGATTCCGTTCATGCCCTTCGACAGGCTCAGGAGAGCGTTCGACAAGCCTGTCGAAGGACTTAATCAGAGCTTCCTTAACGCCGTTCACCGCCGAAACGGGGACCTCATGACTATCAGTAATTTCCGGCGTTTTGCCCGCTATATCGGCATCGACTATTCCGGCGCTCAAACGCCGACCGCTAGCCTGAAGGGGTTGCGCGTCTATCTGGCGGAACGGGAAGCGCTGCCCGTGGAAGTGCTGCCGCCGCCGGGCCCGCGCAAATACTGGAGTCGGCGCGGCATCGCCGAGTGGCTGGTCGAGCGCCTGTCGGAAGGCCAGCCAACGCTGGTCGGCATCGACCACAGCTTTTCCTTTCCGCTCCGTTATTTCGAGGTTCATCACCTGCTGCCCGATTGGCCCGCCTTCCTAGACGATTTTCAGCGGCATTGGCCGACCGACGAGGACCACACTTATGTCGACTTTATCCGCGACGGCCTTCGCGGCGATGGCGCCGCCCGCACCGGCAGCCCCCGCTGGCGCCGTCTTTGCGAGGAGCGCGCCAGGGCGAGGTCGGTGTTTCATTTCGACGTGCAAGGCTCGGTCGCCAAATCCACCCATGCAGGCATTCCCTGGCTGCGGTACCTCCGGCGGCAACTGGGCGAGCAAGTGCATTTCTGGCCTTTCGACGGCTGGGCCATCCCGACCGGAAAGTCCGCCATTGCCGAGGCATATCCCTCGTTGTGGAAGAATGTGTATCCAAGCGAGGGCCGCACCCCCGATCAGCACGACGCTTATACCATCGCTGCGTGGCTACGGGAGGCCGACGACGATGGCCGCCTGCAAGGTTTGCTCGAACCCGTGTTGACACCCCCGGAGCGTGCCGTCGCTGGAGTGGAGGGTTGGATTCTCGGAGTAGGATAGAGAGTCAGCTCAGGGGCTAACATCACCCACTTTGGCGATGTTGCTTTACGAAGGTCGCCGACGACGGCATCCCCTGCGAAAGCCGGAATTTCGTTCCGGCTTTCTTCATTCGAAACGGATGTCGTCGCTGGCCGGGAAAATCACCCAACTTGCTCTGCAAGCCGTTCATTCGGCAGCCTTTGCGGCTTTGCCGTCCTTGATGGCGGTGCATCGCCGTGGAATTCGCCGGAATCGTTTGCAAGCACGGGGGCTCGCATCCGCAAAGCGGTTCTTCAGCCCCGGTCTCAATCGTCCTCGTGCCAGCGATGGCCGCTGCGCGACAGCAGTTCCGCAGAGGCGGCGGGGCCCCAGGTGCCGGCTTTGTAGGCTTCCGGACCTTTGGGATCGGCGGCCCAGGTATTGAGGATCGGTTCGACCCAGCGCCAGGCCATCTCCAATTCGTCCTGGCGCACGAACAGCGATTGGTTGCCTCGGATGATATCGAGCAGGAGACGTTCGTAGGCTTCTTCGCGGCGTTCGCTGAATTTGCTGGTGAAATCGAGGTCCAGGGAGACCGGCCGCAATTCCATCGAATGGCCTGGCCGCTTGGCGTTCAGATAAAGGCGGATCGATTCGTCAGGTTGAAGGCGGATGACCAGTTTCGCCGGGGCGCGGGACCCGTTGCGGGGCAGCGGAAAGATGTGGTGGGGCACATCGTGGAAATGGATCACGATGTCGGCCAGGCGGGTGGGCAGGCGTTTGCCGGTGAACAGGTAAAACGGAACCCCGGCCCAGCGCCAGTTGGCGATTTCCGCCTTGATGGCGACGAATGTTTCGGTCTTGCTGCCGGCGGGGACGCCGCTTTCTTCGAGATAGCCGGGCACCGCCTGGCCGCCGCAAATGCCGGCGCGGTATTGGCCGCGCACCGTGTTGACCTGGACATCCTCCGGGGTGAAGGGTACCAGGCATTCCAACACCTTGAGTTTTTCGTTTCGGATCGCGTCGGAGTCGAGGCTGGAAGGCGGTTCCATGGCCACGAAGCAGAGCAGCTGCAGCAGATGGTTCTGCACCATGTCGCGCAGCGCGCCGGTACCGTCGTAGAATCCGGCGCGACTGCCGATCCCGACTTCCTCGGCGATGGTGATTTGGACGTCAGTGATCCATTGCCGGCGCCACAGCGGTTCGAACAGTGCGTTGCCGAAACGCAGCGCCATCAGGTTTTGTACCGATTCCTTGCCCAGGTAGTGGTCGATGCGGTAGATCTGCTTTTCCTGATAGTGGCGGCCGACCGCCACGGTGATGGCGTTGCTGGAAGCGAGATCGTGGCCCAGGGGTTTTTCCAGCACCACCCTGGAATTTGGCCCGTTGAGTTTCTGCCGTGCCAGGCTTTCGCAGATCATGGAGAACAGCGACGGCGCCACCGACAGGAAAAAGACGTTCACTTCGGCCGGGGTTCTTTCGAGCAGGGCCTTCAACGCGGCATATTCTTCCGGATTCTCGGCGTCGATCCTTTCGTAGATCACCCGCCGACGGAAGGCTGCCCAGATTTCGTCGTCCCAGTCGGCCTTCGGCAGGAATTGTCGGGCCTTTTCCTCGGCGATCGCGCGATAGTCTTCCACGGTATAGTCTCGCCGTCCGAGACAATAGAAATAGCCGGCATCTCCCAGCTGGCCGTTCTTATAGCTCTGGTACATCGCCGGCAACAACTTGCGCATCACCAGATCGCCGGTGCCGCCGAAAAAAACCAAGTTGAAGGATTGGGGGAAAGGGAGCTCACTCATTGTTTGAATCCTCGTAGGCCGGGTAGGGTTACAAGAGGGACACGCAAAAAAGTCGGTCAAAGCAAATCCCGCCCCTTGCCAGCCGGGATCGGGGGTCTGATGCGACTTTCAATCTACGAGCGATGGCCAAAATGCGCTTTCGCGATTTTGCGCCAGGCACAATGAGTATACCGCGCATGGCACCGCTCCCTGGCGGACAGCGTCGGCAAGAAATTATAAGAAATTCAACCGTCTAATGCGGAGTCTGGGCCTGGATGGTAAGGGGCCTTGCCGTAGATGTCAACGTAGCTTCCGGTTTGACAGATTCGCGCTCGAACCTTCTGCAGCCGTTGAAGTCGTATTTCTAACTTGGCTCATCCCCAGTCCGGGGAGTCAAGCGGTCCTGATATTGCGGCGGCAGCAGGTCGCCCGGTTGTTGGAGAATCGTCATGGCTCATGAAGAACGACCGAAGTCACCTGAATCCACGGAGTCGAACGGTCCGGGTGGAGCGGGGGCGGGTAGGCAGCCCGTTGAACCGGCGACGGAGCATGAAAAGAAAGAGGAAACTGCCTCTTCGCCGGCAGGCAAAGCCGATTCGTCCGGTCGGCAGACTCGCAAGGCTGACGTCAACATCGCACCCGAATCGCGTGTCGGGGCGGCCGGGGCGCGCGAGGACAGCGAAGCGGGAGGCGCTTAAATGTCGGGCAAGTACCGCTTCATCGACCGACGCACCGCGTCTACGGCGGTTTCAGGTCTCGGACCAAGCGTTCCTCATCATCCGCATCGGGCTGTGTTGCGAATTCCTTTAGGCGGACACTTTGGGAACACGAGTGGCGGACTTCTCTTGCGGCAGCCCGCCCAGCCGAAGCAGGGATGAAGCCGAGGGAAAAAAGAACGGTGTTCCGCTCGATCGATACTCTTCATAGGGTTCGCCGTAGGCCGCTAGCAAACGGGCTTCCTCGTGTCGCGAACCCAGATAGGCATAGGCTGTGGCGACCAGATTGAATGCAAGGCCGTTCGCCGTCAGACGCGGTGTCAGCCAAAGGACCGGCACGGCCAAGGCATTGAGCGGATGCCGCATCAAGCGGAACGGGCCTTCTGCCTGCATTCTCCCGTCCGAACCGAGAATGGGGCCTTGAGCTTCGGGTTCCGGCGGCAATAGGTGAGCTCCGTTCCACCAAGCCTTCAGGCCCGGCAGACCCAGCATTCTCGCGGGACCGATCTGACCGACGGCGGCAGCGGCGTAAGCGCTGATTCCGAGGCGGAGCAGCCGTATCAAGGTGGCTGGAGGGCCTTCCAGGGCATAGAGGGTCCTGTCGGGGAGTCGCTTGATGTATCGAGCGAGCATGGCCACCGAGGCGAACGAGGTCGCCACGTAAAAGGGACGATACCAGACCCGTCGCCGGCGTTCGCCGATGAGGTTTGCCGCTGTTCGCTTGGCGGGGTGGCTGGCTAAGAGGCTGTGCACCGCACAAAATGCCAGCGTAGCGACCGCTGTTCGTGCAACGTGTTTCCACATACGCATTCCTCCTGTCGGTGTTTCATTTTAGGCGCGGGAATTCGCCGCACGGGTCGGCTCCGGTCGTTCTGCATCTGCCATTTGCAGAAACCGGTTCAAGGCCGCCGCCACACGTTGCGGTTGCTCGACTTGAGCGGTATGGCCGCAGCCGGGTAGAACTTCCAGCCGCCCACAGGGTAGACGTTCCACTGCGGATTTGCCGTGCCGAACCGGGAAAATCCGGTCGCCATCGCCCCACAGCACGAGTGTCGGCATTTTCAGCCTATGGAGTTGGTCGAGCACGATTTCGGATTCGCGCTGCCCCCATAAGGTATTGGCGGCCCGGAGGGTGAGCAGAGTAGCCTCCAAATAGCCCGGGAGCAGGGCCATCCGAAAGAGCCGGTCGTACCAGGCCCGCGGTATCGACCAAGGCTTGGCGAACAGCAGTTGCGACAGTCCGACCGACCACTGCCACGCCCCGAGAGGAGTCTTGCACCAGGCTGTGAGGAATTCTCCGGTTCCGGGCACGATCTGACCGCATATCAAGGGGTTTATCTCATGCCCCAATCCGGCGCTGCTGATGAGCGCCAAGGTGGATACGCGTCCCGGATGTCGAAGCGCCAAGTTCACGCCAATCAGCGCGCCAATCGAATTACCGATGATGCTCACGCGCTTCAGGCCAAGCTGATCGAGAAAGGATACGACGAATGCCGCAAGACAAGCGGGCGAATAATCGATGCGCGGCTTATCGCTGCCGCCGAATCCCGGCAGGCTTGGCGCGTAAAGGGTATGGGCGGATGCCAGGAACGGCATGATCCAGCGCCATGTATGAGCACTGTCCGCCGTCCCGTGGAGCAATAACACCGGCGAACCCCGCCCCGCCGCCAAATATTCGGTGGCAATAGGTCCGTGGGAGGTGCTGACGGTCAGCTGGTATTCCTGAGGGGTTCCATCCACGATGACGAGCCTAGGTCTAAATCGTCTAATTTACGCGATGGCTCCATCGCTGCCCATTCGGAGTAATTCCTATAGCGGCGGAGAGCATTGTGCGAAGAGACCCTGATCCAGGGCCGCTCGATGGCGAATCCGCCGATCCCGCCACATAAGCTAAAGAGCAAAGACGCAAGCGGTTCGGTATCGAAATTGCGGCCGAGTAGGAGGGGATTTTTCCCGCGGAGACCGTGTCAGATTTAGGATCAGGCACGGCTATCCGGAAATCGATCGGGATAAACACGGAGGATGATGTGCCGACCGTGCAAGCAGCCGGTGTTCATCGCAATGGTGTTCACGGGATTCTGATCGATGAGGAAGCGCCGCTGACTGGGGCAAGCCGGTATAGGAAAAGGTTGCTCCCAGCCGCAAGGCCAGGCACGGACTGCGCCGTCAGTGTTTGCTGTCGCACCCAGCCGAGCATGTTGAAAAACCCGTAATTATCAGGAGTGAAGTTATGGAACTCAAACTTGCAAGAACCCTTGTCCTGTCCACACTTTGCGGCTTCGTGTGGGCCGCCGGATCTACCGCACAGCCACAGGAGGGCGCGCCGGTTGCGGGCGAGGCCACGTTTGGCACGACGGTCATCCAGCATGAACTCATCGCCAGGGGCTGGCGGGCCTCGAAGCTGATGCGCGCGAATGTCTACAACGAGAACAATCAGAAAATCGGCGCAATCGACGATTTCATCGTGAGCCCCGATGGATCTTTATCGGTCGCGATCGTGGATGTCGGCGGTTTCTTGGGTATGGGGGCTCATCGTGTCGCCATACCGGTACAACAGTTTCAACCTATCGGGGACAAAACCGACGTATCCAAACTCGTTCTGCCTGGAGCCAGCAAGGACGCGTTGAAGGCGTTGCCCGAATTCAAGTACACCCGGTAACCGCAATACCGGCGCGGGAGCGGTGTTCCAGCCGCGGATGACGCTGGATTGCCGATATCCGCGGCCTTCCGCGCGATCTTTTGAATCGGCAGCCTGAGTGAGGACACATCATGAGGGAATTACTTGAGCAAGCTTGGTGGATGCTCGCCGTAAGGGGGATCATTGCCATTCTCTTCGGCGTTCTCGCCCTTATCTGGCCCGGCCTGACGCTATTGTGGCTGGTTGTCCTGTTTGCGGTTTATGCGTTTATCAGCGGCGGGTCGGCGGTCGCCGCCGCCATGACGAACAGGAAAAGGGACGAAACCTGGTGGTTGATCCTGCTGTTGGGTCTGGTCAGCATCGGCGCCGGGGTAATCGCCGTTATTCATCCGGCCCTGACGGCGCTGGTGCTCGTGCTCCTCATCGGCGCAAACGCGTTGGTGACGGGCGTGCTTGACGTGGCGACGGCTATTCGTTTGCGCGAGGTGATCGAGGGCGAGTGGTTGCTGATCCTGGAGGGGGTTGTCTCCATCCTGTTTGGCGTTCTGGTGTTCCTGTTTCCCGGAGCCGGCGCATTGGCTCTGATCTGGCTCATCAGTTTTTACGCGCTCGTCACCGGAGCTCTGTTGCTCACGCTGGCTCGTCGTGCGCGTGCGTGGGTGAGGAGCGAGGCCTTGCGGCACGCCTGATCGATGCGCCTGTTGAAACCCGCGCATCGTCTCGCCGGCTTCCGTAACGCCGCACCTAAGCAAGCCCCGACAAGCAATGTCGCCGTTCTTTGAGAAATGTCGATCAGTTCGATGGACTTCGCACTTTCGGTTCCGGGGCGCGCCATGGCTGATCGGCTTTTCCGGCTTGAACGGACCGATCAATCTCTTACCGCGCAGCGGCTATCCCTGATACGCGGAATCCTCTCCGGGAAATGCAGATGGCGTTCCTATTGACCTGCACTTTTGTGTGTTTGTAGCATCGGTCAATCGTTTCGGGTAAGTGCAAGCTTTCGGAGGGATCCATGACATCGCGGCTCAAGTCGGTCCTATTGGCTTTAGGAATGGGGACTGCGGCATTTTTTGCGGCATCCGTCGAGGCGGATGAGTCCAACCGTGGTTCGGTGATCGAGGCATCGACCGCTCTGACCATCGACGCGAATGGACTCCATCTCGCAGCGCACAATCGCAGGTTGGATACGCTCCTGGCCGAGCTGGCGCAGAACAGCGGGATTGAGTTCGTTCGTCCGCAGGGCTTGGAGGATCATCCGGTCACGGCAAGGGCCGATGCGGCCGACTGGGCGTCGATTATTCGGGCGGCGTTGCAGGGATTCAACCATGTGGTCCAGTTGAACCGGGCCGGGACGATCGAACGTGTCGTCATCACCGGGCTCAACGGCGACGGGGCGGATTCGGCGGTGCCCGGTCCGAGCCTTTTCACTGAGGTCGGCGCGGTGAAGAATTCGACCCGGAACACTCTTCCCCCCGACTTGGCCCAACTGCCCCGGAAAGCAGTTCGACCTATCCGCCTCGATCGGGCGCGAATGATGGCGATGAAGTTTGGCGAGGAATTGCCGTTGAGCCTGCCGAGCGGACAGCAGGCGTTCGTTCACGACAACCGCTACGCCCACGAAAACGGTGATATTACCTGGGTCGGATATCTCAAGGCCGACGGTCAGGCTTTTCGTGCGGTGATGACCTTCGGGGAGACTGGTGTCCAGGGGCAAATCTCGACGCCCGAGGCGCTTTATCAGATCGAGCCCGGCAGCGGGCTGCACCAGTGGCTGGTCGATATTCAGGCGGCGGGACTGAGCCATTCGCCGCATCACAGCCCGGAACCGGTTCCTGCTTGGACGTCTGGGCCGGCTATCCAAGGCGACAAACCCGAAGACCCAGAGGCCGCCCAAGCGGCAGACGCCGCGTCCGGCGGACCAACGGCAAATCCCGACAGCGGCGCTTCGACGCCGACGACCATCGACCTGCTGGTGCTTTACACTCCCAAGCTCGCCTCGGGCAAGGCGATCACCCGCATTAACCAGTTGATCGCGCTGACCAATCAGTCCTTTGTCGATAGCCGAATCGCAATCAGTCTGCGGCTGGTGAAATCTTTGCGGGTCGATTATCCCGAAGCTGTCGACAATGGGACGGCATTGCGCGATCTGACGCTCGGCCGAGGCGTTTTTCGGAACGTCGTCACCTGGCGGCGGGAATCCGGCGCCGATCTGGTCACGCTGATCCGACCGTTCGAACACACTGCCCAAAAGGGCTGCGGCAGCGCCTGGCTGAACGGGGCCGATGGACAGCCGCTTTCGTCGAATCACGCGTTTTCGGTCGTCAACGATGGCCGAAGCGGCCTGTATTACTGTTCGGACTACGCGCTGGCGCACGAGTTGGCGCATACCATGGGAAGTGCGCATGACCGCGTCCATGCGGGTGTCGGAGGTGTTTTCCCCTATTCCCATGGGCATAGCGTTCCGGGATCCTTCGGGACGATCATGAGTTATACCCACCCCCGGTTGGGTCTTTTCTCCAATCCACATATCTCGCAGTGCAGGGGCGCGCCGTGCGGGCTGGACGCCTCCGGTCCCGCAGCGGCCGACAATGCCCAATCGCTAAACGCGGTGCGCGCTCTCGTGGCGGGCTTCAGGCCGGCCGTTCGCTAGAGCGTTTTCAGATCGGATGTAGGGCGACTTGGGCGCTTTACATCTCCCTCGAGAAGCGATCCGACTCGTCGTCGGAAAACGATTCGGGCTCATGGCTAGACACGCCAGCTTGCTTCGGCCCGAACCGCTGCCGGCGGTTCAATCGGGATAGACTAAGTACCAGATTCGGCTGACCTCGGTCAGGAAGACCACTAGCCACATCAGTATGCTGATTCCGGCTGCCGCCGCCGCGATGTCCTTGATGACCTTGATTTTGAAGTTTTCCCGGTCCTCCACGAAATCGCAGAGTGCCTCGATAGTGGTGTTGAGCATCTCGACGATCAGCATCAGGCCGGTTGTCACCATGACCAAAAGAAAGTCGATCCACTGACGGAAATAGAAGCACACGGAGAGGACGATCACGGACAAGACGACTTTGTAGGCTACGCTAAAATCGTAGAAGATGGCGTAGCGCAATCCCGACAGCCAAACCTTCAATTTCCGGAGCGGGCTGTAGCCTTCTTCGCCGGTACCGAAAAATTTGTGGCGCATTTTTCTTAGATCGTGTCGATGTTCGCTTTGGTTCCGAAGCGTCGCCGCTGAAAGGTTGATGAAAGGTTCGGACGATAGAATGGCGATCAAGTACGCTCGCGCCAGCGTGGGGTAGTCCGTAGAACGGTGCGTCGCGGCTATGGCTGTTGTCGTAGCCGCTGCGATTCGATCTTGCTGCAGCTACCGGGGTGTTCCCCTTTCAGCTCGAATTCGCCATAGGGATATGATTTGGTGGGATGCATCAGTGCTTGATTCGCCTTCCGAGCACACTCGTCCGGATTTATACGGCGTTACAGCGCGCCGAGAGCGGAGCCGGCGGATGGGGTCGTCTCCATGGAAAGGGCATAGCGCCCCATCGGACTCTGCGAGCTGATTTACCCGAACAACGAGGTGCTGCCTAATGATACATAAGCATTTTCACTATTATCTGAGCCATCTGCGGAACGACATTCCGGCGGGCGTCGTCGTCTTCCTGGTCGCCCTGCCGCTGTGCCTGGGGATCGCACTCGCCTCGGGCGCCCCGCTGTTCGCCGGCATCATCGCGGGCATCGTCGGCGGCGTGGTGGTCGCCTGGGCAAGCGGCTCGCAACTGAGCGTCAGCGGCCCGGCCGCGGGGCTCACCGTGATCGTGTTCAACGCCATCGACAAGCTGGGCAGCTTCCAAGTCTTTTTGCTGAGCGTCGTCCTCGCCGGCGGGCTGCAACTGCTCCTGGGCTTTCTCCAGGCCGGGGTCATCGGCGCCTACTTCCCCTCGGCCGTGATCAAGGGCATGCTGGCCGCCATCGGCCTGATCCTGATCCTCAAGCAAATCCCGCACGCGGTCGGCTACGACGCCGATTTCGAGGGCG
>NZ_MSCV01000040.1 GCF_002005105.1 Methylocaldum sp. 14B
AAAATTAATGCCTTATTGAAAGCGATTTGGAATTAATCCGTCGTCAACGCACCGCCTAGGGAAGGGCGGCGTCAATCTGGACATATGTCCCCTGCTCGATAAGACGGGCGAACTCCGGAAAAAAAGACGAGCAACCTCTGTCTCAAGCGATGGCCGCTGTCAAAGCGGCCGTGTGCGAGTAGAATTCTTTCCCCATGGGTCGAGGTTTTTCAGGGCTTCGTTTTTTGCTTCATCAGGTTATTGTTTTCTATTCGCTATGCATGAACTCTCCCTCTGCCAAGGCATCGTCGATATCCTGGAGACCGAAGCGGGCAAGCAGCACTTTGCGCGGGTGCGCAAGGTCAGATTGTTGGTCGGTCCTCTCGCGGGGGTCGATCGTGCAGCCTTGGGCTTCGGCTTCGAAGCGGTGAGCCTGGATACGATCGCCGAAGGAGCGGAACTGGAATTCATCGATACGCCGGGCCTGGCCTGGTGTTTTACTTGCGATCGTACGGTGGAAATCGCGCACTATTACGACCCGTGTCCCACATGCGGCGGGCATCGCCTGAAAGTGACCGGGGGCGAGGAATTCAGAATTCTCGATTTGGAGGTGGAATAAGCATGTGTACCGTTTGCGGCTGCGGCGAAGCCGATCAGCACCATCACGCTCACGCCCACGATTCGGAGCATGAGCATACCCACGATCACGGCCATGACCATGGTCATCACCATCATCACCACGGCCAAGGCGCTGCCGGACTGAGTATTGACGGTCTCAGCCAGGAGCGCATCGTTCGCATCGAACAGGACATTCTCGGCCGCAACGACGCCCATGCCCGCGGCAACCGAAACTTCTTCGAAAGCCACGGCATTCTGGCCGTGAACCTGCTTTCGAGCCCCGGGTCTGGCAAGACCACGCTGCTCGAGCGCAGCATCGCGGATCTTAAGGAGCGGTTCGACGTCAGCGTGATCGAAGGCGACCAGCAGACCGAGAACGATGCGGAGCGCATACGCGCCACCGGCGTTCCGGTGTTGCAGATCAACACCGGCAAGGGCTGCCATCTGGACGCTCACATGGTCGGCCATGGCGTGCAAGATCTCAAGCCCGCCGATTACGGCATCCTGTTCATCGAGAATGTCGGCAACCTGGTCTGTCCGGCGTTGTTCGACCTGGGAGAGGCGGCCCGCGTGGTCATCCTCTCGGTCACCGAGGGCGAGGACAAGCCGCTGAAATACCCGGACATGTTCCATCGCGCCGATCTGGTCCTGATCAACAAGATCGATCTGTTGCCGTATCTGCGTTTCGACATCGAGCGCTGCCTCGGCTATTTGCAGCAGGTCAATCCGGACGTGGAAACGATCCGTGTTTCGGCCACTACGGGGGAAGGGATGGACCAGTGGTACGGATGGCTGGAACGACGCCGCAAGGCGCTGTTGGCCGAACGACTGGCGGGACTGGAGCGTCAGGCCGCGGCGATTCGGGCGCGGATTTGAGCGTTGCCGCCGAGGCCGGACGGCAGCGCCGGCGGCTGACGCTGAGCGGTCTGGTGCAGGGCGTGGGTATGCGGCCTTTCGTGTACCGCCTGGCGCGGGAACTGGACTTGGCCGGCCGGGTATCCAACGGCCCGGAAGGGGTCATCATCGAGGCGGAAGGCGACGCGCCGGCTTTGGCGGCATTCGAAATCCGTCTGAAGCGCGAATGCCCGCCGCAGGCCGACATCGTCGATTGCAGCGTAGAAAGCGTTCCCGCCGTCGGCGAGCGAAATTTCCGGGTCGCGGCGAGCCGTGCGGATGGCGCAGTCGCTCCGTTCGCTCTGCCGGATCTGGCCCCATGCCCGGACTGTCTTCGGGAACTGTTCGATCCCGGCGACCGCCGATTCCGTTATCCCTTCGTCAGCTGCACCCACTGCGGCCCCCGCTACAGCATCCTGGACGCCTTGCCGTTCGACCGCGAACGCACCGCCATGGCCGGTTTTCCCCTGTGCGCGGACTGCCTCGAAGAGTACTGCGACCCGTCGGACCGGCGTTTTCATGCCCAGACCACGTGCTGTCCGGACTGTGGCCCGACCTTGGCACTCTGGGACGCCGCCGGTCGCACGCTAGCGCATGGCGACGAGGCGATGTTGCAAGCCGTCGAGCGCTTGCGGCAGGGACAGGTGCTGGCGCTTCAAGGGGTGGGCGGATTCCAATTGCTGGTCGATGCGGCGGATGAAAAAGCGGTGCAGCGTCTGCGCGAACGCAAACACCGGCCCCACAAGCCGCTGGCGCTGATGGTGGCTGACCTCGCGGCGGCACGCGAGCTTTGCGATGTGACCGACGCTGAAACGCGGCTGCTGACGTCATCGGCAGCGCCCATCGTGCTACTGCGCCGCCGCGATGCGTCCGGGTCGATCGCATCCGGCATTGCGCCGGGGCAGAATCACCTGGGGCTAATGCTACCGGCCTCGCCCGTGCACCATCTGTTGGCGCGGGATTTCGGCGCGCCGCTGGTTTGTACCAGCGGCAACCGGGGCAACGAACCGATCTGCATCGCGCCCGAGGAGGCTCAACAACGCCTGGCCGGCATCGCCGACGGTTTCCTGGTGCACGACAGGCCGATACGGCAGCCTTTGGACGATTCCGTGCTTCGCATCGCCGACGGAAAGCCCCTGATGTTGCGACGCGCCCGAGGTTATGTGCCGCGCCCGGTGACTCTGGATGCGGATACGCCGCCGATCCTGGCCGCCGGAGGGCATCTCAAGAACACGGTTGCCTATGCGGACGGCGGGCGCGTGATCTTGAGCCAGCACCTCGGCGATCTCGATACGGCGGAGTCACTGGATCGCCATCGCGCCACCGCCGGTCTGCTTCCGTGCCTGTTCGGCCGTCCGCCTCGGTCGGTCGCATGCGATCTGCACCCCGATTACGCCGCCGGCCGCTGGGCCGAAACCGCCGGGCTGCCGCTGCGGCGCGTGCCTCACCATCTTGCCCACGCGCTGGCCTGCATGGCCGAGCATAGTTTGAAGCCGCCGCTTCTGGCCGTGACCTGGGACGGCTTGGGACTGGGCGAAGACGGCACGCTGTGGGGCGGGGAATTCCTGCGCATCGCCCCGGACGGTCATCGCCGCATCGCCGGCCTGCTGCCGCTGTGCCTTCCCGGCGGCGAACGCGCGATCAAGGACCCGCGGCGATCGGCCCTAAGCGTGTTGTACGCCCTGCACGGCGAGCAAACGCCGGACTACTTGCCGGCCATGCTGGAACCGCGGTTTAAACCGGCTGATCTGACTGCGTTATTGCGGCTGCTGCAGACCGGCACGCGGTCGCCCGGGTGCAGCAGCGCGGGGCGCTTGTTCGACGCGGCCGCGAGTCTTTTGGGACTGTGTCAGGACGTCAGCTTCGAGGGGCAGGCGGCGATGGCGCTGGAGGCCTCTGCGGAGCAAAGCGGGGAGGGCGACGGGACGACTTATCCGATGCCCGTGATCGACGGCGAGCCGAAACGGCTGGACTGGCGTCCCTTGTTCCGGGCGCTGTTGGACGACCACGCGGCCGGCGTGCCGGCGACCGTTCTCGCCTTTCGGTTTCACGCCAGCCTTGCGGCCGCCATTACCGACGTCGCGCTTGCCGAACCAATTTCCACCGTCGCCCTGGCCGGCGGCTGTTTTCAGAACCGCCTGCTGCTGGAGCTGTGCGCAGAGCGGCTCCGCAATGCCGGCTTGCGGGTATACTGGCCGGAGCAGATACCCCCCAATGACGGCGGCCTGGCGCTGGGCCAGATCGCTGCCGCGACATTTTCCGAGGAGCTTCTCACATGTGTCTAGCCGTACCCGGTCAGATCCTCTCCATCGAACAGGCCGACGATCCCTTGCTGCGATCCGGTCGGGTCGATTTCGGCGGCGTGGTCAAGGTGGTGAACCTGGCCTATGTACCGGAAGCCGAAGTTGGCGACTATGTCATCGTTCACGCCGGTTTCGCGATTTCGCGCCTGGACGAGGCCGAAGCGCAGGCGGTGCTGAAGGAGATTGCCGCATTGGAGGGCATAACCGATGAAATATCTTGACGAATACCGCGACGCCGCGTCGGTCAAGGCCCTGGCCGACGCCATCGCACGCCGGCAGACCAGGCCTTGGACTCTGATGGAGGTCTGCGGCGGGCAGACCCATTCCATCGTCAAGCACGGCCTGGACCGCTTGCTGCCGCCGTCGCTCAGCCTGATCCACGGTCCCGGCTGCCCGGTTTGTGTGACCCCGGAAGCCATCATCGACCAGGCGCTGGAATTGGCGGCCCGGCCCGACGTCATCTTCTGTTCCTTCGGCGACATGCTGCGGGTGCCGGGTTCGCAACACGACTTGTTGACGGTCAGGGCCCGCGGCGGCGACGTGCGCATGGTTTATTCGCCCCTGGATGCGCTGAATCTGGCCCGCGAACATCCGGAGCGCCAGGTGGTGTTCTTCGCCGTGGGTTTCGAAACCACCGCGCCGACGACTGCGATGGCCGTGTTGCAGGCTCAGCGCTTCGGAATCAAGAACTTTTCCTTGCTGGTCGCCCACGTGAGGGTGCCGCCTGCGGTGGAAACCTTGTTATCGGCGCCCGACAACCGGGTCAACGGTCTGCTGGCGGCGGGCCACGTTTGTGCGGTGATGGGCTACACCGAATACGAGCCCATAGCCGCCCGTTTTCGCGCGCCCATCGTGGTGACCGGGTTCGAGCCCCTGGACATCCTGCGCGGCGTCCTGAGCTGCGTGGAGCAATTGGAAGAGGGGCGCGCCGAAGTTGAGAACCGCTATGGCCGTGCGGTGAGCCGGGAGGGCAATCGACCGGCCCAGGCGCTGATGGAGCAAGTTTTCGAACCCGTCACACTGAGCTGGCGCGGCCTGGACGCCATCGCAGACAGCGGCCTGGGACTGCGTCCCGAGTTTGCCGATTTCGATGCGGTGCGCCGCTTCGAGCTATCTGTTCGGAAGACTGCCAGCGCCGGTCCCTGCCGCAGCGGAGAGGTCTTGACCGGGCGGCTGAAACCCTTCGAGTGTCCCGCCTTCGGCACGGCCTGCACCCCGGAACATCCCCTGGGCGCAACCATGGTTTCGTCGGAAGGCGCCTGCGCCGCTTATTACCGCTACCGCCGCGATGCCGCCTGAAGCCATGAGCGACGACACCCGGTTGATTTGCCCGGCGCCCATAGGCCAGTACGCCCAGATCGTCATGGCCCATGGCGGAGGCGGGCGGCTGATGCAGCAATTGCTGGAGCGCCTGGTGCGCCCGGCCTTCGCCAACCCGCACCTGGACCAGCGCCACGACAGCGCGGTCTTGGACGTGGGCGGTAAGCGGCTGGCCTTCACCACCGACGGCTACGTGGTCAAGCCGCTGTTCTTCCCCGGCGGCGACATCGGCAAGCTGGCGGTGTGCGGCACCTTGAACGATCTCGCGATGAGCGGTGCGAAACCCTTGTTCCTGAGCGCCGCGCTGGTGATCGAGGAAGGTTTTCCGGTCGATGATCTGGCGCGCGTTCTGGCCAGCATGAACGCCGCGGCGCAGGCGGCGGGAACGGCGATCGTCACCGGCGACACCAAGGTGGTCGAAAACGGCAAGGGGGACGGGCTGTACATCGCGACCAGCGGCATCGGCCTGATCGAACATGACCTGCAAATAGCCCCCGCCGGCATTCGGGAAGGCGATGCGATCCTGCTGAGCGGCGACATCGGCCGCCATGGCGTCGCGATCATCGCCGAGCGGGAAGGGCTGGGCTTCGAAACCGCCGTCGAAAGCGATTGCGCGGACCTGTCCGGCCTCGTGATGCAATTGCTGGCGGCCGGCGTCGAGCTGCATTGCCTGCGCGATCTGACCCGCGGCGGGTTGGCGGCGGCGGTGCTGGAGCTAGCCAGGGATGCCGGGTTCGACATGGAGCTGAACGAGGACGCCATACCGGTCGCCACGCCGGTGCGGGGCGCCTGCGAAATCCTCGGTTTCGACCCGCTCTACGTGGCCAACGAAGGCCGCATGGTCCTTTTCGTTCCGGCGAGCGCCGTAGGCCGGGCGATGGATGTGCTGCACGCCCATCCTTTGGGACGCGATGCGTCTCTCATCGGGCGGGTCGGCGCGGCGGGCGAAGGGCGAGTCGGCCTGCGCAACCCGTACGGCATCGTCCGCGTACTCGACCTTCCGAGCGGCGAACAACTGCCGAGGATCTGTTGAGTGCTCGCTAGTACTCAGTAAGTAGCCAGGATGCAACGCAGTGAAATCCGGGAAGGTCGGAGCACCGATCATCCCGGATTCAGCAAGGCTTCATCCGGGCTACGCTGGCGGAAGTTAGGTCTCTCCTTCTTGCCCGTCGCGCCAGGGTAGAGATGGCCAACCGCCATCAGCCCCAAGCGCGCCCTGAAAAAAGAGCCACGCATCCGACGACCTCGACGGAAACCTCGCGAAACCGCTGATTAAGCGCCGCCTTCAGTCCGTCCAGACTGTCGTGCGCGTTCGACATGATTCCCTTCTTGTTGTAGATGTCCATGAGGCGCTTCGCGAATCGACTTCGCGGAACGCCGCCCTGGAGCAGGGTCGAACCGAACAGGACCGCACCGGGATTCATCAGCGCCTTGAGGTGATCGAAAGCGACCGCCTTGGATTCGATGGGCCCCGGAAGGCAGTGGAGCAGGTAATTGATCCCGACCGAATCGAATTTCGGCTCGTCGATGGATATGGGTGCCAGGACGTTGCGGACATAGGTTTCCGGCTGATATCGGGCGATGCGCCGGGAGGCGAAATCCAGCGAGGTCTCGTTGAGGTCCATCAGTGCAACGCGCGGTACCAGCATCGGAAAGCGGCACTTATCCACAAAATAGCCGGTGCCGACGCCGACATCCAAATGATTCGCCGTGACGTGTTTGTTGTAATGCTCTACGAGTCGCTGAGTTGGGCACTTCCAAATCAGTCGGTTGGATAGCCCGAGCACGGCAAGGTCGTAGATTTTCAGGATAGGTCGGGTATAGACGGCCTGGCCGGCGTGAATCTGGTCTGCGGTAAAGCTCATTGCTCTTGTCTCCCTGTTGTGAATCCCGCACTCAAATCGGGACGATCGACCGGCTTGAGCTCGAGTGATGACTCGGCCTTCAAACGAAGATACATCCCGGATGTCTTCTCGTCCTCAGAGTCGGTATTATGCCCATGGAGGCTGTGCAACGAACAAGGTTTTACGCCGACGCCCGTCCCACACCGATATTCCCATCATTCCAGACCCATGTCCCTTCTCAACAGTTGGTTTCAGGAAAAGCAATCAGCCTGGTTGTATCGCGTGATCGCCGCCGCCGAGAACAATCGCCGGATGCGGCGTTTGTTTCGCAAGCTCGCCGAACAGGCCGACACTCAAGCTGCGCTTTGGGAGAGCCGTTTGAAGGCGGAAGGTTCCGCGTTGCCGCCTTTCAAGCCGACGCCGCGGGCCCGATTGATCGGCCGCCTGGTTCGGGCGTTCGGCCCGAAGGCCCTGCGCCCGGTTCTGGCCAGCATGAAGATCCGGGGGCTTTCCGCCTATTCGGGCCAAGGGCTGGAGACACGCCATGCGATGCCCACCAGCGCCGAAGATGTAGGCCGGCGCCATAAAGGGGTGGCCGGCGGCAACCTGCGGGCGGCCGTATTCGGCGTCAACGACGGACTGTTGTCGAACACTAGCTTGATCTTGGGTATGGCCGGAGCGAGCACGGGGACCGGGATGGTGGCGATGGCCGGCATCGCCGGTTTGTTGGCCGGCGCTTTGTCCATGGCGGCGGGGGAGTATGTGTCGATGCGGTCGCAGCGGGAGTTGTTCGAATACCAGATCGATCTCGAACGGGCGGAGTTCGCGATGTTCCCGGAAGAAGAAGTCGAGGAGCTGGCGGTCATTTATGCGGCCCGCGGCATGAGTTTGCAGCAGGCGCGCCGCGCCACCCGACAGATGATGAGCGACCCGGAAAACGCCCTGGATCTTCTGGCGCGCGAGGAACTGGGCGTAAATCCTGACGATTTGGGTTCGCCCTGGGGCGCCGCGTTGTTCTCTTTTCTGGCATTTTCAGGGGGCGCGAGCATCCCGCTCATCCCGTTTCTCCTGGGGTTCGACATGCATAGAGGCGTTCAGATCGCGGGTCTCTCAGCCGGAGTCAGTTTGTTTGCAATCGGGGCATGCTTGAGTCTCTTCACCGGCCGGAGTGCTCTGTTGGGCGGTCTGCGCATGGTGCTGATCGGCGGCATCGCCGGCATCGTGACGTATGCCATCGGTTCATTGATTGCCCCAGGTGCGCCGGGCCTGACCTGATGAGCGATCCAGCGCGACGTTATACCCGGTGTGGGCTTTTCAGATTCCATATCGAAAGGAGATCGCGGACGGAAAAACGAAGCGAAAGTGGGGTAGGTTTCGATTCCAGGCGTTCTCTGCGAAACTTGTTTTAAGAAAGGGCGACTAAGAAAACGTCTCCGACAGTTCGGCAACGACCCCATTTGACCTTCAACTCAGTATTCGGAAGCGATCATGTTCAATTTTCCAGGTCCGGATTTGATCGGACACTTCATATCCCCCGCCGTGCACGGAGCCGGCGACGGAAATGGCGGCGGATTCCTAATGGTTGTCGAGAGCGCGCTCGACACCGTTTCCCGGACGCTCGAGTCCGGATCTTCCGGCAATCCGTTTGCCGGCATCGAGGCGCTGGGAACCAATTGGCACCCGCTAATTGTCCACTTTCCGATCGCTTTTCTGACCGGTTTTTTTCTGCTCGAGCTCATAGGCGTGGTGCTAAGACAGCCGGGTCTGCGGCATGCTGCAAGCTGGATGCTTTATTTGGGGGCTTTGGGCGCCATCGCGGCCGCCGTTGCCGGATTGATCGCGGAAGACACCGTTCCCCACGGCAGCGCCGTACACGACATCATGGAATGGCATGAAAGGCTGGGATTGACAGTGGCAGGTTTGTCATCGACCCTGGCCATTTGGCGCCTCTTCGGTAGGGAACGATTTTCCGCCATGGGTCAGGCTTTACACTTGTTCCTGGGAGCGATCATCCTCGCCGGCATCGTTTTTGCCGCGGACTTGGGAGGATTGATGGTTTACCAGCATGGTGTCGGGGTAAAAAGTCTACAGGTCGCAGACGACCACCATCATGATGATGGTAACGAGCATCGCCCAGCCGGCTCGGACATGGCTTTGGATGCTCATCGCGAACCGGATTCCGAGGAGGCCGTGCATATCCATGACGAACCGGGCTCCGAGGAGACCTTGCATACCCATGACGAACCGGCCTCCGACGAAACTGCGCATGCCCACGGCAAACCCGGTTCCGACAAGGCAGTTCATACCCACGGTAAACCGCATTCCGGCAAGGCTCTGGCGAAATAATCCAAACTGTCTAAACCGGAATTTCTGGCCGGAGGACGAGCGGGGCAGGGTACCAGGGTTCAAGCAACCTCTGCCGATAGCACTCGGTCGGCGCGACCGATAGGGCCATGGCCGAAATCCGTAATTCTCGTAGCAAACGGAAAGCCGTCGGCGGCGGTTCTGCCGGCCCTACGGCGAATTAATCTCACCCGAGCCCGCCTCGCTCGCAAGGCCGAGCATCCCTGTGCAGTCAAGCGCTCCGGGACTCGGGAGTTGCTGCAATTCCGTGACAATCCCGTTCGACTTTCGCCGGTTTGCACATTATCATTCGTCCGTTTGCTCAAAGCTTTTGCGAGACATGGAATATTCAATAGCCGAATTGCTGCTTTCCGGTATCAAGCTCATGCTGATCGGCATGACGATCGTGTATCTCTTTTTAGCGTTGCTGGTCTGGGTAATCGGTATTACATCGAAATTGCTCAATCGCTACGTACCCGAACCGGAACACGCTCCAGGCGCTTCTGTCCAGGCCCCGGATGTCGAGTCGGATCAATCCGAAATCGTAGCCGCCATAACGGCGGCCATTCACCGGTACCAGAATCAATAACATACAGAGAAGAACTTAGGAGTTTGTTCCATGGCTAACCCCTTAGGCATAACCGACGTCGTTCTGCGCGACGCGCATCAGTCCCTGTTGGCTACCCGTTTGCGGCTCGAGGACATGCTGCCGATTTGCGACAAGTTGGATCAAGTCGGTTTCTGGTCGCTCGAAAGCTGGGGGGGAGCGACCTTCGACGCCTGCATTCGTTATTTGGGCGAAGACCCGTGGGAGCGTTTGCGCGCGCTCAAAAAGGCGCTGCCTCGTACCCGACTGCAAATGCTGCTGCGCGGGCAGAACCTGCTCGGCTATCGTCATTACGCCGACGACGTGGTGGACAAGTTCGTCGAGCGGGCGGCGGAAAACGGCGTGGACGTGTTCCGCATCTTCGACGCGTTGAACGACCTGCGCAATTTCGAAAGAGCCATCAAAGCGACGATCAATGCGGGCAAGCACGCCCAGGGCACCATCTCTTACACCGTGAGCCCGGTGCATACCATCCCGATGTGGGTCGACTTGGCGAAACGCCTGGAGGACATGGGCGCGCACTCCATCTGCATCAAGGACATGGCCGGACTCTTGAAGCCTTATGTAGCCGAGGAACTGATCAAGAAGCTGAAAAAGGCCGTCAAGGTTCCGATTCACATGCAGTGTCATGCGACGACCGGGCTCAGCACTGCGGCCATCGTCAAGGCGGTGGAAGCCGGCATCGATAATGTTGACACCGCGATCTCGTCGATGAGCATGACCTACGGCCACAGCCCCACCGAAGCCATCGTGGCGACCTATCAGGGGCATAAGCGGGACACCGGTCTGGATCTGCGCCTTCTTGAAGAGATCGCCGCTTATTTCCGCGAGGTCCGGAAGAAATACGCCAAGTTCGAGGGCAGCCTGAAGGGTGTCGACAGCCGCATCCTGGTGGCGCAAGTTCCCGGCGGCATGTTGACCAACATGGAAAGCCAGTTGAAAGAGCAGGGGGCTCTGGACCGCTTCGACGAAGTGTTGGAAGAGATTCCGAGGGTTCGCAAAGATTTGGGCTTCATTCCGCTGGTTACGCCGACTTCGCAGATCGTCGGGACCCAGGCCGTGATCAACGTGCTGTCGGGCGAGCGCTACAAAACGATTGCCAAGGAAACCGCCGGCGTGCTCAGGGGCGAATACGGGGCGACGCCCGCTCCGGTCAATAAAGAGTTGCAACAGCGGGTGCTCGAAGGTTCCGAGCCTATCACTTGCCGGCCGGCGGACCTGCTGGAGCCCGAAATGGACAAGCTGACGGCGGAACTCAGGAAAATGGCTGCCGAGCACAAGGTCAATCTGACGGAAAACGAAGTGGACGACGTGCTGACTTACGCGCTGTTTCCCCAGATCGGTTGGCGCTTCCTTCAGAACCGCGGCAATCCTTCGGCTTTCGAGCCGGCGCCGGGAACGGAAGAGACTCCGAAGTCCGAAGCTCCGAGAGCCGAAGTTACGCAGGCGGCGGCATTCTCGGACGGGGCCAAGGCCTATACCGTCACGGTCAACGGCAGGGTTTATCACGTCGAGGTCGCTCCGGGAGGCGCCATCACGTCGGTGCAACCTGTCGCGGGTTCGACCGTGCAGCCCGCCGTTCGCATCGGTACGGGGGAAGCGGTGAAGGCACCTATGGCCGGACATATTCTTCGGATCAACGTCAAGGAAGGCCAGACCGTTACGGAAAGCGAGGTCGTGGTGGTGATGGAAGCCATGAAGATGGAAACCGAGGTTCGCACGCGTGTAGGCGGAACGGTGGGCCACATCGCGGTCAAGGTCGGCGATACCGTCGCGGCCAACGATGTCTTGCTGACCCTGGGATGAGGTAACCGATGGAGGGTTTCATCCAGCTTTGGCAAAGCACCGGTTTGTCCAATTTCCAGATTGGCCAGGTGCTCATGATGGGCGTCGGCTTTCTCCTGATTTTCCTGGCTATTCGCAAGGGTTTCGAGCCGCTGCTCCTGCTTCCCATCGGATTTGGCGCCGTGTTGAGCAATATTCCGGTAGCCGGTATCGCAGAGGAGGGGGGGCTGCTGTCGTATCTTTACTACGGCATTAAAACGGGAATTTTCCCACTGCTCATCTTCATGGGCGTCGGGGCGATGACCGACTTCGGGCCCATGCTGGCGAACCCCAAGACCCTGCTCTTGGGAGCGGCCGCGCAATTCGGCATCTTCGGAACCTTGTTCGGGGCATTGGCGCTGAACCTGGTTCCGGGCCTCACCTTTTCTTTCAAGGATGCCGCAGCCATCGCCATCATCGGCGGAGCGGACGGGCCCACGGCGATTTACGTCGCCTCCAAGCTTGCGCCGGAACTATTGGGCGCGATCGCGGTGGCGGCTTATTCCTACATGGCTTTGGTGCCCCTGATTCAGCCGCCGATCATGCGCGCCTTGACGACGTCCGAGGAGCGCTTGATCGAGATGGCGCAGCTTCGGATCGTCAGCCGCAAGGAAAAGATCATTTTTCCGGTGGTCTTGCTGATCCTCACCGCGATGTTGCTGCCATCGGCCGCGCCTTTGATCGGTATGTTCTGCCTGGGCAATCTGATGCGCGAATGCGGCGTCGTCGAGCGTTTGAGCAAGACTGCACAGAACGAGCTGATCAATATCGTCACGATCTTTCTGGGGCTTTCGGTCGGATCGAAACTGAGCGCGGCGCAGTTCTTGCGGCCGGAAACCTTGGGCATTCTGGTACTCGGAGCCATCGCCTTCAGCTTCGGCACCGCGTCCGGTGTGCTCATGGCGAAGATGATGAATAAGTTCAGCGAAAACAAGGTCAATCCCCTCATCGGCGCGGCCGGCGTTTCGGCGGTGCCGATGTCCGCTAGGGTAGCCAACAAGGTCGGGCAGGAGAGTAATCCGTACAACTTCCTGCTCATGCACGCCATGGGGCCGAACGTGGCCGGAGTCATCGGTTCGGCGGTGGCGGCCGGCGTTCTCTTGGCTTTGGTCCAGTAACCGCGGTTCGCCGGAGACTTGTTCACGGCGGTCCTGCTCTAGAATTTTTCCGGTTTGGCGTAGCATCCACTGGATGCCGCAGGCCGAGAATTCCTTCCCGGCGTCGGCAAAGGATTGCCGACCTACAGCACCTGGCCCCTTATCGCGGCCTACAGAACCCAGTCACCGATCCGTTGCCAACAAACGTGTCTGACTCGCCAGAAGACCGGAATGAGCGAAGCGTTTCCGGCCTAGCCGTAAACCATAACTCTCGCGCATACCGCTGGTCCAATACTGGGACAAACCCCGAATTAGGCGTGCGAATTCCAAGAGCCTTTGGATAACACGCCGCTCTCACTCCCTATCAGCGAGGAGAACGATGGACTTCACAAGCATCAACCCGACAACTGGCGAGATGATCAAGCGCTATGCCTCGTGGACCGACAGCGAACTCGAACAGGCTTTGCGACTGACGGCGGACGCATCGCCGGCCTGGCAATCGACTCGAATCGCCGACCGCTGCGAACGGCTGGAAAAAGTCGCCGCCGCGCTGCGAAACCGTTCGGATTCTTATGCCGCGCAAATCACCCTCGAAATGGGAAAACCGATTCGCGAGGCGCGCGCCGAAATCGAAAAATGCGCGTGGGTCTGCGAGTTCTTCGCTAAAAATGCCGAAAGTTTTTTGCAGGACGAACCGGTCGAGACCGACGCAAGCCGAAGTTACGTGGCATTTCAGCCCCTCGGAACGGTGATGGGCATCATGCCCTGGAATTTTCCTTTCTGGCAGGTATTCCGGTTCGCCGTGCCGGTACTGGCGGCGGGCAACTGCGCCTTGCTGAAGCACGCTTCCAACGTACCCCAGTGCGCCGAAGCGATCGAGGAGGTTTTCCTGGAGTCGGGAGTACCGCCCGGCGTCTTTCAGTGGCTCAGAATCTCTCACGCCCAAAGCGAAAAAGTCATCGAAGATAAGCGAGTTCATGCGATCAGCCTGACCGGGAGCGAACTGGCGGGACGGCGGATAGCGGCCTTGGCCGGAAAAAGCCTCAAGAAGACGGTTCTGGAGCTCGGAGGCTCGGACCCCTTCGTCGTTCTGGCCGACGCCGACCTGGAACTCGCCGCGACGACCGCGGTAACCGCGCGGTTCCAAAATTGCGGCCAAAGCTGTATCGCGGCCAAGCGCTTCATTCTGGTCGAATCCATCGCGGATGAATTCCTGGCGTTGCTCAAATCAAAAGTCGACGCGCTGGCGATCGGCGACCCTGCACGGGAAGAAACCCAGATCGGCCCGATGGCGAGGAGCGATCTCCGCGATGGAGTCCATCGCGCGGTCATCGAATCCGTTCGGCAGGGAGCGGTCATTCTTTCAGGCTCCGAGCCGATCGAAGGACCGGGTTATTTTTACCGGCCCTCGATCTTGGATCGGGTACAACCCGGAATGCCGGCATACGAGGAAGAGCTGTTCGGACCGGTCGCCGTGGTGTTGCGGGCGAGCGATGAGAAGGAAGCGCTTGAAATCGCAAACCGGCATCGCTACGGCCTCGGCGCATCGGTTTGGACACGCGATCGGGCCAGGGGCGAAGACTTTGCGCGGCGACTCCAATGCGGCGCCGCTTTCGTTAATGGCATGGTCAAGAGCGATCCGCGCATGCCTTTCGGTGGCGTGAAGGATTCGGGCTACGGGCGGGAACTGAGTATTTTTGGGTTGCGGGAATTTACCAATATCAAGAGCGTGTGGATCGGCTGACGGGTGACCGGTTTGTCGGCAAGGGATTGCCGACCTACCGCTGTAGGGTGGGTTAGGCGCGCATTGCCACGAGCCATACCGTAAAGGACTTACGCCGAATCGCCTTTAGTCCCCTCTCCCTCTGGAAGAGGGTAAGGGCGTTTGTTTTCTTCGTCCTTTCCATCGTTAGTCCCGCTCGCTTTATCAAGTCCGTATGCCGAGAAAAAGCCGTCCTGCATCGTTTGCCAAAGCTTCAGGTTCTGCCGGGTCAACTCCGTAAACACGGACAAGGGAGCGTTCTTGATCAGATTTGCCATCTGGGCCTGCATCAGCTTTTGCTGCTTTAGAAAGACATCCATGCTTTCCTTGAGATAGGCCGTCATGAAGCCTTGCATCGCATTGCCGTAGGTCCGGATGATCTGTTCCAGAATCTCGGTGGTGAAGATCGGCTGGCCTTTTTCCTCTTCTTCCAGGATCAGCTGCAAGAGAGTGCTCCGGGTGATGTCCTCGTCGGTTTTCGCGTCCACCACCCGGAACTTGATAGCGTCTCTTACGAGTCCGCGGATGTCCCCAAACGTAACGTATTTACTGATGGCCGTGTCGTATAGGCGCCGGTTGGGATATTTCTTGATGATGCGTTCGTTGTATGCGTTGCTCATATTCCGGGGTTGTCATGCGGCCTACCCCATATGTTGGCCGCCGTTGATCGAGAAATCGGCTCCCGTGATGAATCCAGCCTCATCACCCGCCAAAAAGCTTATCAGCCGGGCGACTTCCGAGGGCCGACCGAACCGGCCGACCGGGATTTCCGCCAGGATTTTAGCGCGATGCTCTTCCGGGACGCTCATGATCATCGGCGATTCGATATAACCCGGCGATACCGTGTTTACGGTAACTCCCTTTTTCGCGACTTCGCGAGCGACGGACATCGTGAACCCGTGAATTCCGGCCTTGCTGGCGGCATAGTTCGCCTGGCCGAACTGGCCCTTTTGGCCGTTCACCGAGGAGATGTTGATAATGCGGCCGAAGCCGCGATCCTGCATTCCTTCGATGATGCAGCGCGTGGTGTTGAACACGCCGTCGAGATTGGTACGGAGCACCGTATGCCACTGCTCGGGCGTCATTCTGCGCAAGGTTGCGTCGCTTGTGACGCCTGCGGCATTGACGAGAACGTCTACCCCGCCGTACTTGCGCGCGATGTCTTCGAACACGGCAGTGGTGTGCCCGAAATCCGTGACATCGCATTCCATGGCGTGCATCTCGTAGCCTTCGCTCTTGCGCGCCGCCTCCCACGCGTCGGTGATACAGTCTAGCGCCCGCGGACGGCAAAGGGCAACGACGCGGCTAGGCATCGCGGCCAGGTGCCTGCATATTTCGGTGCCGATAGTTCCGGTTCCCCCGGTTACGACGGCCACTCGTCCATTCATGAGAAAATCCTCCGTGCTAGGTATAAAGCTGGGCCGGGCCGGACCGAACCATTCGGAAATGCCGGGATCGGCTGCCCCCTTGCCCCGGCCTACAAATTATGAAAATCGTAGGTCGGCAATCCCTTGCCGACAAATGTGCTCAGGTCCGGCTTCTCCCAGCAGTTGTACAAATCCTGACAAAGCCGATATGGCTTATCGACCGCCAATCTCCGTCTACCGCTCCACGGCGACGGCGATGCCCTGACCTCCGCCGATGCAAAGCGTGGCGACGCCTTTGTGTACGTCGCGGCGGCGCATTTCGTGCAACAGGGTGACCAGAATCCTCGCGCCGGACGCGCCGATCGGGTGCCCGAGCGCTATGGCGCCGCCGTTGACGTTGAGCTTGTCGGTATCCCATCCAAGTTCGCGGTTGACCGCGATCGCCTGGGCCGCGAAAGCTTCGTTCGCTTCGATCAAATCGAGATCATCGATGGTCCATCCGGCCCGGTTGAGACAACGCCGCGTCGCCGAAATCGGACCGGTTCCCATGATCGCCGGCTCGACACCCGCGGTGCCGAAGGCCGCGATACGGGCCAAAGGCTTCAAACCGTATCGCTCGGCCATATGCGCGGACATCACCAGCACCGCAGCCGCCCCGTCGTTGATACCGGACGAGTTGCCCGGCGTGACGGTACCGTTCGGCCGAAAGGCGGGTTTCAGCTTTGCCAGCGCTTCGGCGGTGGTGCCCGCACGCGGAAATTCATCGGTATCGAACACGATGGCCGGACCTTTGGGCTGCGGAACTTCGATCGGCACGATCTCGTCCCGGAATTTCCCCGCCTTTTGCGCGGCTTCCGTCTTTTGCTGGGAGGCGGCGGCGAAAGCATCCTGTTCTTCCCGGGATATTCCGTACTGATCGACGATATTTTCCGCGGTGCAGCCCATGTGGCAGTCGTGGAAGGCATCCCAAAGCCCGTCCACGATCATGCTGTCGATGAGCGTCCAGTCGCCCATTTTGACTCCGTTGCGCGAATTGGGCAGCAGGTGAGGGGCCGCGCTCATGTTCTCCTGACCGCCCGCAATCACGATTTCCGAGTCCCCGCACTGGATCGACTGCACGGCCAGTTGTACCGCCTTGAGGCCGCTCCCGCATACTTTGTTGATCGTGGTGGCCGACACTTCGACCGGAAGATTGGCCTTGATCGCCGTTTGTCGGGCCGAATTTTGCCCGGTACCGGCGGTGAGCACCTGTCCCATGATGACTTCGTCGATCTGCTGCGGCTCGAGGCCGGTTTTGGAAAGCAGATCCAGGACGAGCTTGGCTCCGAGATGTACGGCCGGAATATTGGCGAGAGTGCCGCCGAATTTACCGATCGCCGTACGCACGGCGCCTACGATTACTACATCTTGCATTGATTGACCTCTTGTTGAGACTGAATTTTGAAATAGGAAAGGGCCGGTGTCGGAGGGCGGACAACCGGCCCGTCGCCTTACGGTCTGATGGAAATGCGCTCAATCCAAACCGTAACTCATCCTTTCTGAGCTCCTCGCGGTGCCTGTTGCCCTTCGGCGCCGGCCGCGGCTTTGGCAGTCTCGCCGCCGGCCCGCGCGGTGGTTTCGGCCGCGCGCGCCGCTCTCTCCGCGGTTTCTTTCGCCGTCTGATTGGCCCACTCGTTGAATGCGTCCTGGGTTTCCTTCGCCACTCGCAGATAGTCTCCTGCGTGGTCCGCGATCTTTTGACCGAATTCGGAAATCAGTTTCCGTTCCCCGTCCTTCCATTTGTCGGGATCTCTCGTTTCGCAATTCAATTGCGCCTGGCGCGTTCCCATCTCCAAATAGTCCTGAGCCATGGCCAAATTGCATTTGGCGACTTTCTCGACGGCCTGTAACGCAATCTCGTTCCACCGCATGAACGGGTCGACCGCTATACGGTTCATCTCGAACCATTGATCGTAAACTTGCCGATTACCGGCCATCCTTTCGGCCGCCTGAAGGGCGATTTCGTTCCAACGCATCAACGGATCGAACGCCGCGCGGTTGATCTCGAACCATTGATCGCACATTTGACGAGTGTTCATCACAAGCTCCTTAACAAGGGTTTAAACACGCTGGGAATCCGGCAGTATCAGTGGTGCACTGCACCATACCGGAGCGGGACAAGCCGATCAATAGGCCGGAATACTTACATTCAGCAAGAGCATTGATGTGTAAAAAGTAATAGTGATCCGATTCGGGAACCGTGCCTGCAAAACACAGGTCGGATGTCTTTGAATGACGATTTTCGTACTGGCAAACGACAGACCAGATGTTTTTATGCGTATCGAAAACGAAACGCTTCGATCACGTCTTCGCCGCGAGGAAACAAGCGGTTCACCTCCGGTTTACAATGCTGCGTCGCAACATTGATCTGGTATAGTATCGACACGGCGTCATGCCGTAACAAATCCGACCAACGGAGACTCGAATGACTGATCAATCTTCCTCCCCAGTGGATGCCTGGGCTCGTCTCTGGCTAGACACGCAACGCAAGTACTGGGAGTCGTGGTCCGATCTTTCCCGTAAGGCGATCGAAGAACCTCGAGCGGTTTCCGAGGGAGCAGGCCCGGAAGCTGGACCCGGTCCGTTCGACTGGGGCGATTTCTGGATCGCTACGCAACGGAAGAGCTGGGATCTCTGGCTCGAACTTTCGCGGCAAACCTTCGAATCCAAACCCGGGGCGACGGATGAGAAAGCGCCAGCCGACTCGTGGTCACGCCTTTTCGATCTATGGGGCACCTTTTGGATGCCCCTGATACCGGGACACTCCCGCGAATCGATCGGAAAGCTGCTGGACGCCAATAAAGCCTATTTCCGCATGGGAGAGGGATTGTGGAAGATTCTTTCCAACAGCTACGGGGCCGCTCAAGGCGCGGAAAGCCAGTGGGATGCGCTCAGCCGCAGCGTCAGGCAGATGCACGAACAATTCGGGGAGCAGCTTCGGGCCGCCAAGGATCCCTGGTCCGGGTTCGCCACCTTCTGGGGCATGCCTTTGGACAACTGGCGCCGCGTCTGCTCGGCGTTCTCGATCTTGCCGGGCGACATGGAGAAGGCGGTACGCGGATTCGGCTCCCCATACGGCCCGGAAACCTTGCACCAGGGCATGGTTGGCCTCCTGTCGATGCCGACCATCGGCTATACCCGCGAATGGCAGGAAGAGCTGCAACGCTGGGGCTTGCTATGGCTCGATTATTATCAGGCTCTCCAGGCGTATGCTCTGTCCCTTTCGGGAATAACGGCGAAAGCCATCGATCTGTTCGCCAACGAGCTTTACGAAAAAGCCCAAAAAAGAGAATCGTTCGACAGTCTGCGCGCCCTTTACAACTTGTGGATCGACTGTAGCGAACAGGCCTACACCGATATATCGACTTCGGATGAATTCACCCAGGCTCAAACCCTGTTGACCAACGCTGTCTTTGCCGTAAAACGCCAGGAACAGAAGATGGTCGAGGAGACCCTCAGCGCATTCAACATGCCGACGCGCCGCGAGCTGGACACCAGTCACCGCCGCGTTCATCAGTTGCAGCGGCGGGTTTGGCAGTTGGAACAGACGCTGGAGGAATCCGGCGTACTGGAGCTTCGGGCCGAAGTTTCGGCCTTGCAGCGCGAGTTGGAAAACCTGCGCGGGCAAGCGCGAGGCGAAAAGAGCGAAACACCCAGCGCGCCACGCAGAACGAGGGCCAAGACATCTACCTAAGTTATCGAGGAGCGAGCGATGCTACGCCCGGAACAGATTACTCAAGAGCTTTTTGAATTCAACCGCCGAATCGCGAACGGGATGACCACGCTCAGCAAGATCGGCCGAGTCGACGTGGAAGCGAGCCCCAAGGATCCGGTTTACCGGGAGGACAAACTCGTTCTTTACCGTTATCGCCCGCGGCGGGAACAAGTCTCGACCGTTCCGCTGCTGATCGTTTATGCCTTGGTGAACCGTCCTTACATGACGGATCTTCAGGAAGACCGTTCCATCATCCGCGGGTTGCTCGATCAAGGCGTCGACGTTTACCTGATCGATTGGGGTTATCCCGATGGAGCCGACCGGTTTCTCGACCTGGAGGACTACGTCAACCGGTACATACGCCGGTGTGTCGATTTCGTCTGCAAACAGCACGACCTGCCCAGCATCAACGTGCTCGGGATCTGCCAAGGCGGCACCCTGAGCCTGTGCTATACGGCCCTGCACCCCGAAAGGGTGCGCAATTTGATCACCATGGTGACCCCGGTCGACTTCCACACGCCGGACAACACATTGAGCCACTGGTATCGCGATCTCGATGTGGACCTCATGGTCGATACCCTGGGGAATATTCCCGGCGAGCTGCTCAACTGGAGCTTCCTGTCCTTGAAGCCGTTCCGGCTGACCGGCCAGAAATACGTGGATATGGCAGACATTCTGGAGGACGAGGACCGCCTCAAGAATTTCCTGCGCATGGAGAAGTGGATTTTCGATAGTCCGGATCAGCCCGGCGAACTGTTCCGGCAGTTCATCAAATGCTTCTATCAGGAAAACCGGTTGATCAAGGGAACCTTGAAAATCGGCGGGCGGACCATCGATCTCAAGCAGATCAAGATGCCGGTGCTGAATGTCTACGCCACCGAAGACCATCTCGTTCCGCCGTCGGCTTCCATTCCCTTGGAGAAATACGTCGGCACCAAGGATTACGGCACGATCGTTTTCAAGGGCGGCCACATCGGGATCTACGTCAGCAGCCGCTCGCAGAAGGACATCCCGCCGGCGATCGCCGAATGGCTTAAGGTACGTTCAGAGGAATGAGCCGCTCGCTGCGGTAGCGTGTAAGCCCGGCTCCTGGAAGTGCGCGAAACGCGCCGACCAATTTTCTGCGACAAGGAATCTCGCCGGTCGTGATCGGTGCGGTTCGTCCACCCGCTGCACCCTATAGGTGTAGATATAGGTCGGCAGTCCCTTACCGACGAACCCGTTGCGTCGGCAAGGGATTCCCGACCCACCTCGCGGTGCCGGTTCGTAGGTCGGCAATCCCTTGCCGACGGAGCCGCATGTCGGGACGCTGCGTCGGGAAAGGATTCCCGACCTAATTGGCGGCGCAGACGTAGGTCGGCAATCCTTTGCCGACGACTGCCCTTTCAAATCCAATACTTCGCGAACAGAACCAAATGTGCCAGAAAGCGCTGCCATAACGGCCGGTTCGGGTAAGCCTCGGGCGATATTTCCTTGGAGTGCTTCAAATCCCTTAGAAACGCAGACGCCAGGGCCGCCTTCGTACCGGCTTGACGCAGCACGTAATCGACTTCCAGATCGTGCCGTAGACTCCGCGAATTCATGTTGCTCGAACCCACCGTCATCCACTCGTCGATAATGATGGTCTTGGCGTGCAGAACGCCCGGCTGATACTCGTAAATTTTCACCCCGTGATCCAGCAGACTGCCGTAGAACGTCGCCGAGGTCCACGGCATGAAAAAGATGTCGGATATCGACGGGAGAATGATGCGAACGTCGACCCCTCGCTCCGCGGCTCGGTTGATCTCGTGCAGAAGACGCTCGTCCGGAACGAAATACGCGTTGGTGATCCAGATTCGCCGCTTGCTTCGGCCGATCCGCCGCAGGAGCTCCCTCGTGCGCGCGCGGCGCTGGCGCCGGGTGTCGTTCAGACGGAAGGGAGACCGCAGTGACGTTCGGTGTCGGAGAGGATGCCAGCGCCAAGGATTCCATGCGCGCCGGAACGCCTGTTCGAGCGGCCGGGTGTCGATGTTCTCGATGCGAACCGCCGTGTCCCTCCATTCTTCGCCGCCGTGCGCGACCGGAAGATGTAGCGCGCAGACATTGAAACTGCCGATCCAGGCGATCCTTCGATCTATTGTGCAGACCTTCCGGTGATTGCGGTTGTTGAGCCGGGTCAATAGCTGCAAGAATCGCGGCGGCACCGCCCGGCCACCCGCCATGTGCCGCCAATGACGGAAAAACCATGGAATCGGATGGAATATCCGGAACGGAAATCCCGACTCCTCGAGCGCGGCGAGCAAGCGGCCTCCGGCAAGCGGCAGTCCCACGCCATCCACCAGGAAGCGGACTCTGACACCCCGCTGATGGGCATGGCTCATCGCGGCAATGAAGGCGCGCCCGACGGCGTCCAGTTCGAAAATATAGGTCTCGAGCTGAACCTCCCGGACGGCCGCGTTGATGTCGCGCACCAGATCGATGAAAAATTCATCCCCTCGAACGTAAAGCCGCTCCTCCACCGGCGATTCCGTCTCGGCATCGGGCCGATAGACAGCGGCGGACCTCGGCTTGAGCTCGGCAATCGATGAAACGGTATGGGGGTTGCTCCTAATTTTCTTCACTTGACGAAAACGTGCTTATGACACACTCCCGATAAGTTTGGTGCTGGGTCCACGCAAGGGCATGCTAGAGCATTTTCCGGTTTGGCGTAGCGCCCGAGGTAGGTCGGGAATCCTTTCCCGACGCAGCGTCCCGACATGCGCCTCCGTCGGCAAGGGATTGCCGACCTACGAACCGGCACCGCGAGGTAGGTCGGGAATCCTTTCCCGACGCAGCTTCCCGACATGCGGCTCCGTCGGCAAAGGGTTGCCGACCTACGCAATACTTGTCCACCAGCGAGGTAGGTCGGGAATCCTTTCCCGACGCAGCTTCCCGACATGCGGCTCCGTCGGCAAGGGATTGCCGACCTACGCAATACTTGTCCACCAGCGAGGTAGGTCGGGAATCCTTTCCCGACGCAGCTTCCCGACATGCAACTCCGTCGGCAAGGGATCGCCGACCTACACAATGCTCGTCCACCAGCAAAAAACCATATCCGATTAGACCTAGCCCGCTCTATAACGTCGTCCTGATAGGCATTCTCAGAAAATCCCTGAACTCCGGCAAGGCGCGGATCGGTGCGAGGCATGTCATGCCCGAACACGCATAAGCAATTTCCCCCGTCTCCGCCTTGCGTTCGGCCAAAGTGCCGGACAAGGACTTTTCCTCGGCGGGTATCGCGAACACCAGGCGCTGCGCGCCGGCAGCCGGCGTATCACGGACCGCATCGATCCAAGGCCGAAAAGCTTCCGGCCTTCCTCGCAGCACGATGAATTGCGGCGGATATAGCCAATCCAGCATGGCATTCAGCAAGGCACCGTGGGCATGGGGATATTGGCGCACCGACGGCATGGCAGCCCGCAGCGTACGTTCCGCGGCTTCGGTGTAGCGGTACTCGCCCACCAGATGGCCGAGGCGCAGCAAGGCCAACGCAGCAACGCCGTTACCCGAAGGCATCGATTCGTCCATGAGCGTTTTCGGCCGCTGGATCAGTTCTTCGTGATCGTCCGAGGTGAAGAAAAATCCGCCTTGTTCCCGGTCTTCGAAACGGGCGAGAAGCTGGTCGGCCAGCTTCGAGAGCCAATCGAGGCGCTCCGTTCGCCACTCGCATTGCAGGAGTTCCAGACCGGCGTCGAGCAGAAACGCGTAGTCGTCCAAATACCCATTCAAATGGGCTCTGCCATCCTTGTAAGTCGCCAGCAGCCGGCTTTCCTCGACACATAGCTCCCGGCGCAGAAACTCGAAGGCCCGGTCCGCCGCGTCGATCCAATCCTTCCGCTCCAGCAACCGGCCGGCGGAAGCCAGTCCCTTGATCATCAAGCCGTTCCAGGCCGTCAGCACCTTGTCGTCGCGTCCCGGCCTGATCCGCTTTTCGCGAGCCTGGAATAGGGCAGCGCGCGCGGATGCCAGTCGGCGCTCGGCTTCCGCCTGATCGGTGCTCAAACGGGCGGCCACCTCCCGAAGCGGTGTTTCCACGTGCAGATGCCAATGGCCCTCGAAATTGGGGCTTCGATCCAGACCGTAATGGAGCTCCACGACGGCATATTCCTCGGACGAAAGAAGGTCTTTTATTTCCGCCCGATTCCAAACGTAATACTTGCCTTCCTCACCCTCGGAATCCGCGTCCAGACTCGAATAGAAACCGCCTTCAGGCGATTGCATCTCCCGTACGGCCCATTCCGCCGTCTCCTCCGAGACCTTCCGGAACAATGGATCTTGGGTCGCTCGCCAAGCCTCGGCATACAGAGACAAAAAAACGCCGTTGTCGTACAGCATTTTCTCGAAATGGGGAATTTCCCAAGCGGTGTCTACCGAATAGCGGGCGAACCCGCCGCCGATGTGATCGTAAATCCCGCCTTCCGCCATCTTGGTAAGCGTCGTCGTCACTATGCGAAGAGCGGATGCATGCTCGTTCGGGTTCTGGCCCCATAAACGCAGCAGAAATTCGAGATTGGACAATTGGGGAAACTTCGGCGCATCGCCGAATCCGCCGTTGACGCTGTCGAAATTGGCTTCCAACTCGCGCTCCGCCCGGATAAGGACACCGGCATCCGGAGCTTCCGAGCCTTCTGCTTGTCTAATGGATTGCAGGATGTCGGCAAAAGACTTGCCGTGGTCCTCAAGATCTTGTTTGTGTCGGCGATAGTATTCGGCAACCTGGGCCAGCAAGGAACGGAATGCCGGTAACTGATAGCGAGCGGTATTCGGGAAATAGGTGCCGCCGAAGAACGGTAACTGATTGTGCGGATTGAGAAACATGGTCAGCGGCCAGCCGCCGGGACGGCGGGCGATAATTTGATGCGCTAGCTGATAGATCTTGTCCAAATCCGGCCGTTCCTCGCGATCCACCTTGATGTTGACGAACAGCTCGTTCATCACCGCCGCGGTCGCCTCGTCCTCGAACGATTCATGAGCCATCACGTGGCACCAGTGGCAGGCCGAATACCCGATGGACAGCAAGATCGGTTTGTCTTCCTTGCGGGCTTTTTCGAGCGCCTCGTCGCCCCAAGGGTACCAGTCGACCGGATTGTCGGCATGTTGCAGCAAATAGGGACTGGTTTCGGAACTCAGACGGTTTCTGTGAATGGAGTCCATGAGACTGCACCTTTTCTGGCGCCGGGGTACGGCGGGTTAATTTTCATTTATAGGGACGGTTGCCACCGGTCCGTCATTCAGGCTTGTGGCAGGCTTTTACCTTAACACTAGTTTGACACTCGAACAGCGGAAGAATCATCGTGGCCACGACATCATTTCCTTCCTACGGAGAGCCACCTTTATTCGTTGCCCATCCGGCGAAGCGATCAACGCGTACGTTTCCGTTCGCCACGCCATTCGACTTCGTCGGGAATTTGCGGACGGCCGAGGGAGCGACCATCCGCTACGGTATCGCTCGCCCCGCCCATGCGTTGAAACGGGGATCCGTGCTGCTGCTTCAGGGCCGCGCCGAATGTCTGGAGAAATATCGCGAAATCGTCGAAGGCCTTACCGCCAGGGGCCTTTATGTTTATTCGTTCGACTGGCACGGACAGGGGATGTCGGACCGCTTCTCGAAAGGTCGGAAAAAAGTCGACGTGACATCCTTCGACGATTATCTGGAAGACATCGCCTTGTTCATCCGGGAAGTGTGGTGCGTTCCGGAAGCCAACCGATATGTCATCGCCCATTCCACCGGCGGGCATGTCGCCTTGCGGTTCATGGCCGAACGGCGCTTGAAAGTCGACGGCGCACTGCTTTGCGCGCCCATGATCGACCTCAAAACCAAGGGCTGGCCGCGCTGGTTCGCGCCCATACTGGTCGGCGCCGTCGCCGGCATGGGATTCGCGGACTTACAGGCCCCCGGGGAACGGCATCATCTCCCGTCATTGCGGCGGTTTGAAGGCAATGCCCTGACCAGCGATCCCGAACGCTTCCGGGTTTTGCCGGAACTCGTCAAATCCAATCCGCTGCTGGAGCGCCGCGGCGCGACGTATCGCTGGGTGCGTTCGGCATTCGCCTCGATCGCCAAGCTCAATGCTCGCGGAATCCCCGAGTCCATCGACGTGCCCGTGACCATCCTGATCGGCGACGACGACCGGATCGTCGATGCCGACGCGGCAAAACGCTTCGCGCGCCGACTGCCGAACGGACGGCTGCAGCTATTGAAAGGAGCACGCCACGAAATCATGATGGAAAGAAACGCGATCCTGAAGCGTTTCTGGCTGGCGGTGGACACTATGACCGAAAAGGGCCGGGCGGGGTTGCCAACTGTCCGCGGGGGCAATGGCATGGTGAAGAAGGTTCGTAATGCGTCCGCTAAGACGGACGTCCCGAAACCTGCCTGCCGATCGTAGGGTGGGTTAGGTGCGCGTCCATCCATCCGCGTGTCGCTCGGCGAGTCAGGCGCGCACCGTAACCCACCAAAGCGAAGCGGCAAGGCCATCGAACGTTGCTCCGGTGGGTTACGGCGCACGCGAAGCGCCGTGATCCACGGCCGGTCGACGCCGGAGTGCGCCTAACCCACCCTACGAAACCCCGGTCTTTCCTGGCTCCCAAGCTCTCGCTGCGGAGCCCTACCTCAGAAGCTCTAGCTTCAAGATATGGGGTCCCAAACAGGAGTTTAGAGCGTTTTCCGAGTCGGTGTAAGGGATTCGGATATGTAGGTCGGCAATCCCTTCCCAATCGCAAACGGCATCTCTGGGAGCGCCAGAGCTGCCCTTCCGACAAAGCCCTTCGCCGAGCCGATACGTCGGCAAGGGATTGCCGACCTACGTTCCCCCCTCCTGGCACGAATCCGTACACCGGGATGGAAAACGCTCTAAGTACATTCAGGGAAGTCTTGCGGCATAGGCAACCTGCAGGACAACCCCGCCAATCAAGCCAATCTATCGAGATTCCGTAAATATTTGCGGAATGTACTTAGGACCCAGCGTAACCGTTCGAAGTAGGTCGGGAATCCTTTCCCGACAAGATGGTCCGCAAAGGATTGCCAACCTACGAATCAGACCAATTCCACGCCGCTATATGGCGGTGAAAAACGCTCTAAGGTTTCAGCCCCGTTCCCGGCAACTCGGAACCATAGGCAAATAGCTGTATCAACCAGGCTGTCCCGGTTCCCCCAGCTTCGCCGGCTCGGCTTTTTCCTTCTTTTTCCGCGGGCGCCATAAGCCTCCCGAGGCATAGCAATTCCATCCCCAGCGCAACCAATCCAGCAGCGCATAGGCCAGCCACAAGGCCCAGGCCAGCATCAGCATCCGATAAACCCAGAGGGGCGCCGACACGATCCAGGGACGGGGAAGCGTCGGGCCGCTGCGGTCCTGATACCAGTTCAACTCGTACGGACCGGAGCCGTTGCCGGCGATTTGCATGTCGGGCAGTCCCAGCAGTCCATGCCGAACCGCCTCCAGCAAAAGAGAGAGGGCGGCCAAGGTCAGAACGGCGAGTGCGACTTGGAGCAGGTTGAATCGGGTATCGTCCAGTTTTTGTCCGGCACTCGCCCGCCACCCCAAGGCCAGCAACCAGCCGGCCACGATAATGCCGCCGACCACCGGAATCTGGCTGAGGCCGATCAACAGCAGAAACCATTGCCAAGCCTTGACCGGCGTCAACGGCAGTTTTCCCAATGCCACCGAAAGCAATAGGATCACGATGAGCACGCCCCAGAACAACACCGCCGGGCCGAGACGGGGCCCGCCCACCAACAGCACCCAACGGTCGTGTCCCAGCGAAAAGGTAATCGCGCTGTTCACACTGGGGGCGCCGAGATCGATTTCGGGGGAGACCAGACGGCTACGAATCCCGGTTCCGTCGCGCCACACCAGAGTCGCGGTCTGTTCGCCCGGATGAATCGGCAGCGAAACCAGCCGTTCTTGCTGCCGGACCGGCTGCATCGCGCCGTCGATGGTCACGGATTGAAGTTCGGCATTCTCGGGAAGTTTTACCGTATGCTGCCCGCCCTGCGAGCTTCGCAGGCTAAGCGTCAGGGTGGCGTCCGTGGCATGCAGCCCTGGATTCAATTCCAACCGGCTGCGGTCCATGGTCAGCGTATTGCCGGGTACGCCTTGAGGCCTAGTCAAGTGAAGCGTAACGGATTCGCCGGGCCACGGACGCCATTCCGGCAGCCAGTTGCCTTCCGCGTCCTGGTGGTGGATGACCACGAGTCCTTCGGGACGCATGTGCCAGATCGGGCTGATGTCCGCGCGCCAGATCTCGATCCACTCGGTGGTATCCGGAGCCTTTAGACCGATAGCGGGCCTTTTCGCCAGAACCGATTCCCAGCTGGTTGCATGCTGACCCGGCAATAGATTGACCATTACCTTGCCGCCGTCGACTTGTAGTCCCGGCGTGACGACCGACTCTCCCTCGATGAGCGGAATGCCGACGACCACCGGACGATCCAGCGGCGAAGCGCGGCGCACCACCGTGACCACGCGCCAGTCCAAGCCGATCTTGAGCGTGCGCTCGACCTCCAAAAACGGCGGCAAAGGCCGGGATTCCAGCGCCGGCAGTGCCTCCGCGGGCCGGTCGCCGTTCGAGACCCGCACGAGTTGCAATTGAACGTCGGGAACGCCGTTTTCGCGAATGCCTTCGATCCGCCAGCCTTCGCCCGAAGCCTCGGCTCGCCGGGGCTTGAGCGGCAGAGGGATTTGCATCTGATCGCGCGAGGGCAAGATTCCGGAAAGCGTGACGACATGACGGCCCGGCATCAGGGCCAGCCAGAGCGCGCCATCCCGATTGCGGAACAAACCCTCCGCCGGCACGTTGTCGACCTCGACTTTCGAGGGCGTCCACTGTGCGGCGTTTACCGGCAAGGGCAGGGCGATCAGTTCCTGAGCGTGGACTTCCAGGGTTTGCCGCAACTGCGAGCCCTTGGCTTCGATTTTGAGCAGCGGGATCTCGGCGCATTGCGGCAGGCAATCCGGAGGTGCGAGCAGGCGCGTCTTCAGTTCCTCCAGCAAAGCCGGATCGGGAAAATCCGCCTTGGCATCCGGTATGAACAAGAGCAAGGGAAGCAATAACAGCGGCATGGCCGCATGAGGGGCAAAGGGACGAAAACGTGGCCGTCCGCCCAGAAACAGCACGGCCAACGCGATCAACACCGCAATACGCAGAAAGTTCAGCAGCAAATTGACCGCCGGTGAGAGCAGCACCAGGCCGATTTCCTGATCGCGGAGAACGGGACCGCTCCAGCCGAGCGGAATCGATTTCCACTGCCATTCCGGGAGACCAGGACCAGTTTGGGTGATCGCATTGGGATCGGTCTCCTTGAAAGCTCTGCCGCCTAAATCCGCCGCGGACGGAGCAGCCGGAGGCGCGCCTCGCTTATACAGCTTCGACCGGGGTGCATACGACTCCATGGTTTGCGGCGCTTCCACGGGCTCTTCTGCCTGTCTTCGAAACTCGGAAGGGGCGGTCGTCGACGGCATCGCGATCCAGGGCTGTTCCAGTTGCGGATAAAGCGCGAATCGGGCCTGATCGACCATGAATGGGATGGCAATCAGAATCAGCGCCAGCACGGCCAGATTCCGGTAAATACGAACGGCCGAAGCGATCTTTCCTTCCGGCAAAACCATCAGCAAGGCCGCCGCCGCCAAAATGTTGAGCCAGACGTAACGCGGCGCGCCCGGCTCGTGCCAGAGGAGCGCCAGGGCAACCAACGTAAAGGCGGCATACGGCCAGGACCACAATCGCGCTACCGCCATGGCCGTGATAAGCACCACGAACAGATCGAGCAGCGTCCATTCCGCGACCCAGGTGCCCGGTGCGTGATCCACGCCGGTCGCGGCGAATAAACGCCATCCAGGAGGAAGATTGAGTTCGGCACTCACGCTTCGGAAATCCTTGTTCCAGCCGGTCGCCGAGAGCGTTCGGATTCCGTCGATCCGGCTGTCGGCGGAAAGATCGACCGCCCCGCGCCGGACCTCGACGCCGACCGCGCCGGTGTCGTCCTCGCGCGTGATCGATTGTGGCTCGCCGTCGATGGCGACCCGGCCGAGATCGACGCCCGGCCGAACGTTCAGCCGCCAATCTCGGGTCATACGTCCGCCGACGAGATCGTTCACGGTATAGCCGCCACCGTCGAAATCCAGCCAGATGCGCCTGTGTAAGGTGAGGCTGTCGGGCTCCGGTTCCGGATCGCCGCGCCGTATGAGCCGCAGATCCATCGCGGTGCCGGATTCCATCCGGTAGGCAGGAAGCGACTTCCATTCATCCGGAAGATTGGTTTGGCGCGGATCGATGGCGGGAACGCCCTCGATTTCGACCACGCGCAATTGCGGCCGAGCGTCGAAAACCCAGATTTCTTCCGCAGGCCAGGGCTCGCCGCTTAGAGGCCGCCGAAGCGACTCGACCGGCCCCGGAAAGCGGGCGGCGAGTTGAACGGTCCAGTGCCCCGGACGAAGCTGCAAACGCAGCTTGCCGTCTGGCTCAAGACGGGCGGGCAGGGGAGATGAAACCTGCAAGGGAATCGAATCGGGCGGTAGAGCTCCATCGAGAACGATCTCGCGCTGTCTGCCGGACACATCAAGATCGATATGCGTCACCACGCGCAGCGGGGTGTTGTCCATGATCCGCCGGTAAACCTGCACGTCGACGGTCTCGGCTCTCGCCGCTGGCCCCGTATCGTCGGACGCCTCGCTGTAGATCCACAACTGTCCCTGTTGGTTGAAGGCAGGGAAGGGGACGGATTGCCCCTTGACGATCAAAGAAATGATGCCGGTGTCGGTGGGCACCGCGAGATTTTCCGGCAGGCGGTCCCAAACAAAACTGCCCTTGACCGAGTGCTCCCCCGGAGCGAGGCGGATTCCGGGGCTATTTTCGACCGTTGCGACAACGGCCGGTTTTCCATCCACCTCCACCTGTTGCGGCCAATGCTCGACACCGCCCGGAAGCGGCAACCAGCTCTCCGCGTAAACGCGAGCCTTCAACGCGAACCGGCCGGCATGATCGTCCAAAACCAATTCGAGACTCGTCGGCCAAATGCAGCGCCGTTCCTCCGGGTTGCCTTGTACTTGTGGGCAAAATCGATTCTCGTGGCCGCGCAAGACCCAGTCGGTCCAGGGTTTGAGAGAGTCGGGGACCGAATCCGCCGGGAGCGGATCGGCTAGGGCGATGACCGTGAACAGCAGAAGCGGAAGGAGCAACAGCGCCGATCGACGAAACATGAAGGGTCTCCATCTAAATTGGTAAGAGGAAGGCGGGGCGGAGTTTGCATTTATCAGATTTGTAAAGGTAGTGTAACGCCTGAAACACGTCTATCGAGGAAGAAGACCGAAGTGCGTTGGGGAAAGCTCCGAAAGAACCCTCTCCCGTTGGGATATGGTTGGGTGAGGGCTTATTTATCGCGGGAAAACCCCCGGCTCTGCCGCAATGCCATTAAGTTAAGCCGTCATTCCGGCAGGGATTGCTCACCCCATCCCTGGGGTTCGTCCTACGGACCGTGCTCCGCACGTCCAAATTTGCTCCTGGCAAATTTGTGCCGGACAAATCGGCAGGGCGAGGCGCAATGCGGCGAGCGGGCAGGCCAGGGAAGGACTGCCCAGGACTCGCGAGCGAAGTGGGACGGCGTAGCGTGGCGAGGCCGATTTGCACGCGAAGCGCCCGTAGGGTGCCGCACAGGGAGTGTGCGGCATGAATCCAGTTCACAGAGATTGTGAGCGGTCGAAACCATCCGTGGTCACTGGACCCCGGCACTCCAATCGCAAACGGTGTCTTCGGGAAGGGCGTGGCCGGCGCTCCCGGCCAGGCCGTTTGCGATTGGAAGGGTCATCCCAGCGCTCCTGGGATGACCGTTTGCGATTGGAGCACCGAAGCCACCCTTCCCTGCCGGGGTGACGAGATGGCTTTTATCCGACGGCGGTCAGGCCCCTTCGAAGGGTCAGCCGTCGAAAGCCACCGGCTTTGCCGGTGGATCGTTACTGGTTCAAACAGCCGTAGGTCAGCAATCCTTTGGCGACCAATGTGGCTCGGAAGGATCGCGATTAAAGCGTCGCGCATGGGGTCTGAGCACCATTCCGCGCGAGCGCTATAATACCGCCCCATGGCCCAGCCCCTTACCGATCCACATGACCGTTTTTTCCGCGAAACCTTCTCCCGTCGCGACGTGGCGGAGGGCTTTTTGCGGAACTATCTGCCCACAGCCGTTGCGGACCGCATCGATTGGGCGAGTCTCGCCATCGCTAAGGACAGCTTCGTGGAAAAAGCCCTGCGTCATCATTTTTCCGACCTGCTGTACAGCGCCCGCCATCGCAATCGGGAAATCAAGATTTATCTGCTGGTAGAGCACAAAAGTCATTCGGACACCTGGGTGGCCCTCCAATTGCTGCGTTATCAAGTGCGTATTTGGGAGCTGCACCGTAAGCAAAAGCCCGGCGAGTATCTGCCGCCTATCGTGCCGCTGGTGCTTTATCATGGCCAGCAGCGCTGGCAGATACCGGACCGTTTCCATGCCCTGTTCGGCGTGCTGGACGAAGACTTAGCGTTCTATGTGCCGGATTTCCACTACGAGCTGTGCGACCTTACCCTGCCGGAACCGGCGAAAGTCCGCGACGCGGTGCTGAGCCGCCTGGTGCTCCTCGCTCTCAAGCACATCTTTGACCCGAATCCGAAGCAGGCGCTGGCAGGCATTCTTCCCCTAGTTCGGGAAATCCTGAATCGAGATACCACTCTTGAAATGTTGGAAGTAGTATTGCGCTACTATGTGCAAGCGAATCCAATATTGGAAGAAAACGACATTCGCGAATTGCTCACCGACATTGCCAACCTGGAGGACTATATGCCCACTTTTATAGACCGTTACATCGAACAAGGTCGGCAGCAAGGATTGTTTATTGGAAGACAGGAAGGAAGACAAGAAGGCAGACAGGAAGGCAGACAGGAAGGAAGACAAGAAGGCAGGCAGGAAGGACAGGCTGAATTGTTGCTTCGTCTGATGACCCGCAAATTCGGTCCACTCAGCAAGAAACATCGTCGACTCATCGAGCAGGCCGACGGCGATACCCTGCTGCGCTGGTCGGAACAGGTGTTGTTCGCAACAACGCCGGACGAAGCTTTGCGTTGAGCGGTCATGGTTTGCTCCGTATTTTTGAGGAAGTTCTGCTCAGGTCCTTCGACGGGTTCAGGACGAACGGTAAAGCGTTGATTCCGTTTGTAGTGGGCCTGTCGAACCATGAACGGCAACGGCAACGGCATCAGCTTGTCCAGAGTTTCCCTAAGCGTAATTTTCTGCAGAGCCGATATGAGGGATATCCTGATCCGGTTGCCTACGGGCCTCATCGGCAACTCGACGAATGATTACCCTGGTGGTGGCAACCCCAAACCTCAGAACCGTCGCTTCACACCGAATCCCGTAACCCTCCATGACCATAGACATTGATCAGTTCACCGAGGCCGAACTCATCGACCTCAACCGCCGGATCGTCGAGCGCCTGCGCTTTCTCCAGCAGATGCGGGCGCACGCCACCATGCTGAAGTTCTCGATCGGCGCCCGCGTCTGCTTCGATACCGACGACTTTCGCCGTATTACGGGAACGCTGGTACGCTACAATAAGAAAAGCGTAACCGTGGTGACCGACGATGGCCATCGTTGGACTGTCTCGCCCGGCTTTCTCCATCCGGTGGAACCCCGCGATATTACGCCCACCGTCGACGGATTAACCTGCAGCATTCACCCTCGAAAGTAAGACTTCATCCTCGGAGATACCCCTGCCCAGTCGTTGCGACTTCGCAGAACGCGTGCATCAGAAAGCGACCCGCAAATATCTGACAGAGGACATTTGAAATGGATAAAGAAAGCAAACTCGAAGAAGAAATTCTGGCTTCCTTCGAAAGGGAAGAGTGGCGATCCGTGCCCAATCTCAAGGATGAAATCGCGTGCTATGCATCGATAGCCTCCGCTTCGCTTGCCAAGGACAAGCGTGTCAATATACGTATCTCATCCCGTGACCTTGAAGATGTTCAAGCTAATGCCGCGGAAGAGGGAATCCCTATCAGACATTGATGGCCAGCATACTTCACAAGTCCGTCACTGGACGCCTTGTTGATACGCCGCCGAGTCCAACGCCTCACCCAACCCGGACCGCCCGGAAACCGGTTCCGACCCCAAACAAACCGGCCTTTGACGGTATGCTCCCCCGGAGCGAGGTGGATTCCGGGGGTATTATCGGCGGTTGCGACAACGGCCGCTTTTCCATCCACCTCTACCTGCTGCGGCCAATGCTCGACACCGCCCGGAGGCGGCAACCAGCTCTCCGCGTAAACGCGAGCCTTCAACGCGAACCGGCCGGCACGATCATCCAACACCAATTCGAGACTCGTCGGCCAAACGCAGCGCCGCTCTTCCGAGCTGCCGTGTACTTGCGGACAGGAGCGATTTTCCTGTCCATGCAACACCCAGTTAGTCCAAGGCTTCAGGGGGGGCGGGAACCGAACCCGGCGGTAGCGGATCGGCCAGGGCGATGACCGTAAACAGCAGGACAGGAAAGACCAGCAGCGCCGACCGACGAAACATCAGAGGTCTCCATCTAAGTTGGTAAAAAAGAAAGGCAGGGCAGAGGTTTGCGTTTCAGCTTTGTAAACGTAGTGTAAAGCCGGAAATACGTCTATCGGAGAAGAAGGCCGAAGGGGATGCGCGCTCTAAAAATCCTCTTCAAGAACTGAGTAATAGACGCCGCTTACCCTTTCCAAGGGCCGTATGAGTCGTGGTTCACATCAAGCTTGCTTACTGTTGGGAATGGGCGTAATTAGAGCGGAATGGCCATTGGCAGTATGAGGGAGGCGAGAACGAGAAAACAACGAACAACGCGTGTGGCGGACGCTCGTAATAACGAACCAGAGATCGAAAGCGGATGGCTCACGGAAAGTCGTTCAGTTCCCTGATCCTCCCTAATTGCATACACTGGCACATCGACCGTTTTTCACATCCGAATCCAGAACCAAAATTAGACAATGAGGAAAACATTTGGTTCACAGTTGGTAGAATTTGATAGAATCACGCTAAAGCCTCAGCCGCGTACATATCTGCTTTGAAGAGATAGCATTCTAGCTTCCATTAACTCCTCATCAGTAAATTTCAAGCAAATTTACCCACTAGATTTAGCATTTGAGGGGTAGGCATTCCACTCCATGATTCGAAACAGCAGTTAGTTTAACGTTTAATCGCACCTTCAAATGTCAGGGAAAACATTCGATTTTGTTATTGTTGGAGCCGGCATCGTTGGCCTCACGGTGGCCTACGAGCTGCTCAAACGTCAACCTCGCACGCATGTCGCGGTTCTTGAAAAAGAGGACGCACCTGGTCGTCATGCCAGCGGACGAAACAGCGGTGTTATGCATTGTGGCATCTACTATGGCAGCGATACTCTCAAGGCCAAAGTATGTGCTAATGGCGCACGGCGCATGATCGAGTTCGCAAAAGCTGAAGGCATCGCGGTAAATCAATGTGGCAAAGTGATTCTTGCTACGTCAGAGGATCAGTTACCAACAGTCAACAAACTGATGTCGAATGCCAAGGATAACAACATCCCTGCAGAACGCATCAGTCATCAGCAGCTACGGGAACTCGAACCATATGCTGCTGCGGGTCCGGCAGCCATCTACTGTCCTACGACGGCCGTTATCGACAGTGCTGCGGTACTAAAACGATTAAGAGAAAAACTAGAGCAACAGGGCGTTGTATTCTTCTTTAACTGCGCGATCACTGGTCAGCAGGGCAAAGGACAGCTGCAGTCCACGCTTGGAGCCATTAGCTATGGTTACTTGATCAATTGTGCCGGTGCTTATGCCGATACCGTCGCCAAGGGTTTCGGTTTGGCTCAGGAGTACGCGTTAGTTCCGTTCAAGGGTATTTACTGGAAATTGAGCAGCGCAGCCAATCCCAAGGTTCGTGCCAACATTTACCCCGTGCCCGATATATCCATGCCTTTTCTCGGCGTACACCTCACGCGCGTAATCGATGGGAATGTATATGTCGGCCCTACGGCCATTCCTGCCTTCGGGCGCGAAAATTACGGAATAGTGCGAGGCATCAACCTAGCTGAATCTCTGGAAATCGGCTATCAACTCGCAGGCATGTATTTGCGCAATGAAAGCAACTTCCGCAAACTGGCCCGCATGGAGTTGGGTAAATACAGTAAGAAGAATTTTTTGGTGGCGGCGCAAAAGCTAATGCCATCGTTGAAAATGGAAGACATGATCCCGACTGCTAAGGCTGGTATTCGACCGCAGCTTGTGAATATAAAAACTAGAAAGCTGGAAATGGACTATATATTAGTTAAGACAGACAATTCGTTGCATGTGCTCAATGCAATTTCGCCCGCATTTACCAGCTCTCTGGCATTTGCAGAATTAATTGTAAGTAATATTACTTATCAATCAAGCGAGTAAGGTTCTGCAGCTAGGGCGACATCACGTCCCGGTTGTTTACGATACCGTGATTGCTTGTGGTGATTTATTCGAAATCACTATTATTGTTTGCAAATCCGTAAATAAATAACGTCAAAGTAGAAAAAGACAAAGGAAACCTATGAAAGCCGTATTGTTAGCTGGCGGCCTTGGGACGCGCTTTGCGGAAGAAACTGATATCAAGCCAAAACCAATGATCGAGATCGGTGGCAAACCGATTCTTTGGCATATCATGAAGATATATGCTCATCATGGAGTTACGGATTTTATCGTCTGTCTAGGTTATAAAGGCTATGTAATTAAGGAGTATTTTCAGAATTATTTCTTACATATGTCCGATGTGACTTTCGATTTGCGTCAAAACGCAATGAAAGTTCATCAGGTTAATGCTGAGCCATGGACAGTCACGCTTGTCGATACTGGTGAAAAAACTATGATCGGCGGACGCATAAAACGGATTTTGCCCTATGTGGAGGGTGATGATGCCTTCTGCCTGACATATGGAGATGGAGTAGGTGATGTTGATGTTAGCGCTATTATCGAACTCCATGAGCGTAACGGTATGCTTGCGACCGTTACGACTGCACAGCCGCCTGGTCGCTTTGGCTCCGTGAAATATGAAGGAGATCGCGTTACAGGCTTTCAGGAAAAACCTGTTGGTGATGGGGGTTGGGTTAATGCCGGTTTCTTCGTTCTCTCACCCAAGGTTGGTGAATACATAGAAGGGGATGATACCGTTTGGGAGCGCGAGCCGATGGAGTGTCTGGCAGCAGAGGGGCAACTCGGCGCCTATTTCCACCATGGCTTCTGGCAACCCATGGATACACTCCGAGACAAACGACACCTTGAGGAATTATGGGCATCAGGCAAAGCGCCTTGGAAAATCTGGTAGTGAAGCGCTGAAGCGCGTTCTAATTCAAGAGAATATCTTATGCGAATTTTGATCACAGGCAATATGGGCTATGTCGGCCCTGTTTTAGTTCGTTATTTGCGCCAAACATGCCCTGGAGCTGAACTCGTTGGTTTCGATGCCGGTTTTTTTGGACATTGTTTGACCAATGCGAGCGTGTTACCCGAGTCGTTACTTGATCGGCAAATTTTCGGCGATGTACGGGAGTTTCCGTCTCCTCTGCTAGACAGAGTCGATGCTGTTGTTCACCTCGCGGCAGTTTCGAACGATCCGATGGGAAAGGAATTCGAGACGGTCACAGAAGAGGTCAACAGGGGGGCAAGCGTGCGTCTCGCTAAGCTTGCCGCCGAAGCCGGAGTTAAGAATTTCGTCTTCGCGTCGAGTTGCTCGATGTATGGCTATGCCGAAGGCGGAGCACGCAAGGAAACCGACCCGACCAATCCACTCACAGCTTATGCGCGCTCGAAGATCGGCACCGAAGCTGATCTCGCCAATGCCGATCTTAACGGCATGGTTTTCACCAGCCTACGCTTTGCCACCGCGTGCGGGATGTCGGACCGGCTGCGGCTAGACCTCGTATTGAACGACTTCGTCGCCTGTGCGGTGACTGCGGGAGAGATCACGGTTTTGAGCGACGGTTCACCCTGGCGTCCGCTTATCGACGTCAAGGATATGGCGCGTGCTATTTCATGGGCGGTCCAGCGCTCTGCGGATAACGGAGGTGCGTTTCTGGCCGTCAACGCCGGGCGGGACGAGAGCAATTACCAGGTCAAGGACCTGGCTGAGGCGGTGGCGCGGCATGTGCCCGGAACTTCTGTCAGCATCAACAAGGATGCACCACCCGACAAACGCTCATATAAGGTCGATTTCTCGCTGTTTAAGTCGCTCGCGGCCGACTTCATCCCGCAAGTTTCCTTGGACGAATCCATCGAGCGTTTGTGCGCCGGTTTGCAGCAGATGAAATTCGCCGACCGGAATTTCCGCGAGTCGCCCTTCATGCGGCTCAATACACTGCGCCGGCACATGGCTGCGAACCGGCTCGGCGCGGATTTGCGATGGAAAGGAGTCTAAACCTATGAAGTTCCATAAAACCCCACTCGAAGGCGCTTACCTGATAGAACTGGAAAAACGCGGCGACGACCGAGGCTTTTTCGCCCGCGTTTTTTGCGAAAAAGAATTTGGCGACGCAGGTCTCGAAACACAGTTCGTGCAGATTAACAATTCACGAAGCAGCAAGAAGGGGACCCTGCGAGGGTTGCACTATCAGTTGCCTCCCGCGGCGGAGGTCAAGGTGGTGCGCGCCATAAAGGGGGCGCTTTATGATGTCATTGTCGATTTGAGAGCGGGTTCGCCCACGTTCGGCAAATGGTTCGGCGCTGAACTCAATGAAGACAATCGTCTCATGATGTACGTGCCGCGTGGATTCGCACATGCTTTTGTAACTTTAACCGATGACGTCGAAGCCTTCTATTTGTCGGGTGCATTCTATTCGCCTGAGAATGAGCGCGGTCTGCGCTATAACGATCCGGCGATCAATATTGAGTGGCCGATACAGCCGGTGGAAATTTCAGATAAGGACCGGAACTGGCCGGACCTCGACCCAGAGTTTCACGGCATCGAACTCATGCGGGGTCTCAAATGAAAATCCTGCTAACCGGCGCCAGTTCGTTCACCGGTTACTGGTTTGCCAAGGCGCTTTCGGAGGCAGGGTATCATGTCGTGGCGCCGCTAAGGGGCAATCTCGATTCATATACACAAGGCGCGCGGGCCGAGCGGGTGCGGCGTCTTATGACCATTGCGGAGACCGTCGGCGATTGCGCTTTCGGCGGTACGCGTTTTGTGGATCTGGTGCGGACCGGCGGCTACGACCTTTTGTGCCATCACGCCGCCCGTGTCGGCGATTATCGCAGTCCCGATTTCGATATTGCCGGCGCGCTCGCTGAGAACACAGCGAATCTGCGCAGTGTGCTCGCGACGCTTGCCGGAGGCGGCCTCAAAGGCGTCGTGCTCACCGGCAGCGTTTTCGAGCCGAACGAAGGGGCGGGAAATACTCCCCTTGTTGCTTTCTCATCCTACGGACTGTCAAAGGGGCTAACCGCGGCTGTCGTACACCACCGCTGCCATGAAATCGGACTGTCCTTCCATAAATTTGTAATTCCGAATCCCTTTGGTCCCCTGGAGGAACCGCGCTTTTGTGCGTATCTAATGCGCACCTGGAAGGCTGGAGAGACCGCGCGCGTCAACACCCCGGATTATGTGCGCGACAACATCCTCGTCGGACTCCTTGCGAAGACGTATGTGCGATATCTTGGTGAAGTCGCTTCTGGCACCGCTACGGCTAAGCTCAATCCGAGTGGTTATGTGGAAACGCAAGGTGCTTTTGCAAAACGCTTTGCGGCAGAAATGCGCCCACGTCTAGGTCTAGAATGCACCCTCGAGCTGGCGACGCAGACGGAGTTTTCCGAACCTTTGATGCGAGTGAATACAGACTCCGCAGCGCACTATGTCGAAGACTGGGACGAACAGATGGCATGGGACGCGGTAGCTGAAGCATACCAGTAGGACCGAGTTAACCAGGATGAAATCCCGTATGCGGATACAAAGCCGGAGTATGAAGTGGTATCAGAAAAAGAGCCTTTCCCGATTATCTGCATCGGCCAAATGAAAGCCGGAACGACTTGGCTGTATGAACTTTTCCGCTATTTTACCGATATATGGCGCGCACCGGTTAAGGAACTGCACTTTCTTGACGTGTATGGACAAGTTGGAGCAACAACCATAGATCAACGCCTAAACTTCGACGTAAATCGTGGAAATCAGGCTTTTCTAGGTCTCAGTGAAGCCATCTGGCGACCCGAATTGAACGCTCTTGTTGACCAATTCGATGCTCTCAAGGGATATCCATTGTGTGAAGCGACAATAACAGAGCTTAAATGGTGGAGAGTTTTCCTTTTTGGCGATCGCGACTGGAGTTGGTATGACGAACTATTTCGCTGGCCTTCACCAAAAAGCTTTGTAGACATAACCCCTACGTATGATGCGTGCCCAGATGAAATAATTAGTCTTTTGTCGCAGAAGATGCCACATGTGCGGATTATCTTCCTGCTTCGCAATCCTTTAAGCCGCCTGGTTTCGCATTTTTGCTGGGGAAATAAACATAAGGAACCCGTGGCGAAACTAATATCTGATTGGAAACTTTTTCAAAAGCTTCTGAACGGCAGAGATGTTGACTATGGTGTACGCTGTTCTTTCGAAGGTATGCTTGCGCACTCTAGTTCGAATGAAAACTTAAAAAAATGGGTTAACCATATACCTGAAAATCGGATATTCGTCGGATTCCTTGACGATATCGTAAATCATCAGGACGAATTCATTTCTTCTTTAGCAGATTTTCTAGTTTCTGGTTTTGTTTTGCCATCGGGTGGGTTCTTGCCGCCGGTCAATAGTACGGATAAGCCGGTCCAGGTGGATTCCCGAGTTATCGAGTGGCTTGCAGATTGGTCTGAGCGAGAGGCTCGTGCGTTGAATCATTATTTTGGAGTGCTACCACAATGGTGGGCCCAAGATATAGCGCGGTTGCGAGGCACGCTTGGAAACAACATTATGGAGTGGGACTACAAAGGATTTGCACCACCCAACCTACCGTTTAGTAGTGGGGTCTTAAGTTACAGAACCTAATGAAGTGATGCTGCGGCTTTCCTGGGTTGAATTCAACAAGAGTTGACTGGCTGAATACATAGGGCGATGCAACGTCCAGCTTGGAAAGATTTAATATTATGCTAGGACAGTTTACTGTTAACCTAGAAGTCGTCGGCACCTGCAATCTGAGGTGCCCGTCGTGCCCAGTTGGCAATTTTGGTAAGGCTCGTGTCGCGGGATCGATTGGTGGGACGATGGACGTAGCTCTGTTCGGCAAGATTCTTGAGAAACTTCAAGCGGAACTGCTGGGTCGCTACTCCGATGTATTTCTTGCACTCTATAGTTGGGGTGAGCCCTTAATACACCCTAAGATCGGCCAACTCGTCTCAATGAGCCGGCAGGCTGGTTTCCGGGTCGGACTGTCTTCGAACCTGAACTTCACGCGCAACCTAGAATCTGCAATTGCCGCTGGTCCCGACGAATTCGTCGTCAGCCTTTCGGGTTTCTTTCAAGACAACTACAAACAAAGCCACACAAACGGCGACATTGAGGACGTCAAAGTAAACTTACGCACTCTCTCTGACCTCATTACACGCCACGGTTACCGAACCAAAGTATTCCTACACTACCACTGTTACACACACAATTCTGGCGACGATATTGTCTTTATGGCTCAGTTGTGCGAGGAATTGCGGTTCACATTTATACCAGGCATTGCTTACTACATGCCTGTTGAGAATATGCTTAAAGCAACCCGGGGTGATTTACCTGAGGCCGATAGTGACATCGTCGAAAAACTGTTGGTGCCCATATCTGATCAGCTGAAAATTGCTTCGGCGCATGCAAAGGATAGTACTACCTGTGAACTGGTTGAAAACCGGATTGATATCGATGTAGACGGTGCTGTTAAGCTTTGTTGCTCATCGTTTGATCGGGCTAACAACGTCGCGCATGACTACCTCTCCTCGTCATTTACGGAAATTCAATCTAGGCGTGCCAAGGCGTTACTCTGCGGTCCTTGCATGGATCAAGGCATCTATAGAGTCTATACGCTAAAGGATTACTCGACTTGGCGACAGTTGGCAAATGAGAGACTCGCGGATATCGATAGTCCATTACGCTTCACCGATACCGGAGAACGCATCGAAGGCGTCGAAGGCGAAATACCCCTTCTTTCAGCCGCAGTGCGGCTCATGAATGATGGGAATCTCGACGATGCTCGATCCACAAAGTGTCGACTGGATGCGCTGATCGAACGGAAGTACGGCGCCGCCGCAACTACTATTTCTGGAATAATGATGCGGCTCCGTGATGGGCAAAAATTACTCGGAGCGCGCCTACCACAAAATCCACTCTTATATTTCTTCATCGAGGCTGCCCTGCTGCGAAATCTCGAAGGAAGGCCGGAAGAATCTAGGTTGCTTTTGCAGGAACTTCAAGTTCTTGCTGACATTCTCACCGACAATGTGGAGTATAGACCTCATATTGAAGCATTGCGCCCGATAATCGATGATTGGTTCAGCTTACCAGTCTAACAGAAGAATCTATCTAATATGATTACTCGACCGTACGGACAAATTCTCTGCTTTTTGAAATCGGGGCCAAACAACCCGTGACGCGAACGGAAATAATGCAATGAATTATTCAGAAAAGTTAAGTACAAATATGGGATGTTCAAGTGCGGTTGATAATACCTATTCATTTATATGGAGCGATGGCGCGGCAATAGAATTAACGTGTTTTGCTTGTGGCATAAAAGAGTTCATGCCACATGTGATTACCGTGCCACATGTAGTTCCATCACTCGGTTGCGTTGCCTTTTATAAATGCAAAAGATGCAATTCACTGACTGCCAAGGCAGATAAATTTGGAGACTATCTCTGCGACGAGGCTAGCGCTGCAGATGCCTACATTCCTGTCTGTTACACCGACTATTATCTGCATGTCGGAGCTGGTATTGATAGCATGGTACGCAATATTCAGCAGACAAATCCGTCCGCGCATATGACTTTACTTGATGTCGGTTGTGGATTCGGTTTTACTCTCGATTATTGGAAGGAAATTATTGGAGGCGAAGGAGTTGGTCTCGAAGCTGGAGCTTATGGTAAGATTGGCGAATCCTTGCTTGGCGTGACAATCTATCCGAAGTATCTGAACGAAGAAATCGAAGAAATCAAGGGGCGTCGTTTTGATCGAGTTAATTCATCGGAAGTTATAGAACATACTGACGATCCACTATCATTCCTACGTGACATCAAAGGCTATCTTGCAAATAATGGCGTGCTTATTTTAACGACACCGCATGCGGATTTTATCCAAGAGAATAATGTTGGCAGTATCATGTTAGCGGCACTAAGCCCTGGTATGCACAGAGGGCTTTTTAGCCAACATGCTCTTACAGAGTTGCTGCACAAAAGCGGATTTGCCTATCATGAAGTACGAGTCGAAAACGAAAAACTAGTTGCTTTTGCCTCAAATACACCGTTGATACTCTGTACCGACAGTCAGGGTGAACGAGAGTGCTATATAACATACCTGCGCAAAAAAGTTGCCAATACTAATAGTGGTGCACTTGGTCTCGGTTTTTCATATCGTATATTTAAGGAGTTGATTAATGACGGCTATTTTGAAGAATCATTGCCTATTGGGAAACAAATCGTTTTCGGCATAAAGCAAGAATACGGACTCGATGTTACTGATTTGGACTCGTGTCGCGAAACTTTGCTCCGCTGCGCCTCGTTTGAGGAATACACACAAATTGCCCCGTTCTTTCTTCCCTGTTTTTTGTTTTACGCTGCAATGGCTGCCCGCCATGGCCATGCTATCGAATCCATGGACGCAGTTGAGGCCTTCGCATGCGCCGCCGCATTATGCGAAGATGCGCAACGGGTTGCTCCTCTTTTTTCACAGGAGGCGGCATCGCTATATTGGCCCGCGGTGTTCGAGGAAGCCTGTGCAAAGTTGATTGCTGGTGATCGTGAAGTTGCGTTTGTGCTTTTCGAGCGGGTGCAACGTGGGCCAACGGAAGATCGGCCTTATCTCGCCTATACATCTAGGCCAAAGATTCTCGCTTTGCGTGCCATGGTACAAGCCGGTGTAGCGATCTTGCAAATGAATAAACCCGAAGAAGCGATGGGAATTTTTCGCCGCGCCCTTTTGCAGCTGAACCTTGATTCGAATGCCGACATCTGTCGCGAAGCTATCTCTTTATGGAAGGTTGCGCGAGCACAAGCAGAAGCAGTATTGCCTGATTGGACCTCTATCTTCACATCTAAAGAACACCAATAAACATCAAACAAATCTCTGGTAAAAGGCTTTAATATGTTTTTTCCAAGCGAGATTGATAGATACATGTTGAGAGTGTAGAGAAACGCTTAACTCGAAAATTCAGTTTATGTGCAACCAACGAGTTACCGACCCGAAATTGCTCAAAAGTAGGGTTTTTCTCCAGTCTCGTTAGATCTATAACCGTTTCCTGAGACCAAAATCCTATGAGGGGCTTTATCCTTCGCGTCGTGCTTGTGTCTATTTGCTTTCTTTTTGATATCTGGTCATATCTCACCGATTTACCTCGTGTATTTTTCGGTAAACGGAAAAATTATGATGGCCTCTTCCACAAGATTGAGGAGACAGGAGCGGAACGGCTCGCGTTCGTCACGCCGCACCCTACTAATATCCTTCAATTCTCAATACGCCACCTTGTAGAAGCACTTCTTGCTAATCATTACACCGTCGTTGTTGCCGTCGCGAAGGACGAGGTCGCGGCGTGGCTCAAAGAAGAGTTTCCGCAAGTTCACATCATTCCCCGTGAAATGCGTGGCCGCGATTTTGGCGTATGGAAAGCATTGATTCTGGCCTTACTAAGGCGGCAGATTCTCGCAAGAAGGGTAAAGAATCTCATCCTTGTCAACGACAGTCTCTATTTCAACAAGCATACGACCGCGTTGATTGAGAGTGTGACGAATTGCGGCAAACACTGGGCATGCCTATATGAAAGTTATGTACCGGTTTATCATGCGCAATCGTTTCTTATCATGCTCGACAATAATGCGCTGAACAGCGTGCACTTCAGGAAATACTGGGACAGCTATTTACCCTTCGATGGCCGCCATCACACAATCGTTAAGGGAGAGTTTGGCTTGAGTAGAGCTTTGACGAAAGCGGCCTCCCTGCCATTTTCTGTAGTGACCTCAAGATCTCTTTCCCAACGGATTGATGAGACTAATACGAAGGACATGACCTCTCTCATGTCTGTCTTGTTCTTAAATGCTCAGCTTGTTATGCAATATCCTGAGCAGTTAAGGAGGATTGGAACGTTCCTAGGCATTGTGTCTGAGACCGGTCGCTCTGTTGACAGACAGGACATTTCCTTCGATTGGATCAAACATTTTTTGAATGAATTACTTATCAAAAGCTGCGAACTAGGCAATCCGACGCACACTATTGGTCTTGTCGCCAATCAACTCCTGAACATGCCCATAAAACGCGATCTTGCCTTTCGAGGAACATACCAGATTGCCGATATCCTTCGGTTGGCGCGTGGTTACTCGGAAGAAGAGCTTGCCGCGATGGGCGAGGATCTGAGGGCGAGAGCACTTCCGGTCTCGGTGCGTGGGTTCAACCGCCTTTTGTTCAAAGCCGGTCGCATTTGACCCGAGGTTCCATTCGATGCCGTCTGTTGCTACATCACTCTTCTCCGCTCTTATGCATTGGCCGGTCTGGCTGTGGTTTGGGCGTCAGGACATACGCTCGCGCTATCGTGGTTCGCTTTTAGGACCGCTTTGGCTGGTGCTTAATTTAGGCATTCTAGTTGCTACATTGTCCCTCATTTATGCGACGGTTTTCGATTTGCCGCTCGATGTCTATATGCCACATGTGACGACCGGTTTCCTCGCCTGGTGGTTCATCGCTGGAGCAATGACAGATTCCTGTACCGCCTTTACTACAAATGCTCAGATCATCCGTAACTTGCCCTTACCGCTCGGGATCCATGTGCTGCGGGTGCTAACACGTAACGGTCTGCTCATGGCGCATAATTTCATCGTTTATCTCATCGTCGCTATCGCCTTCGGTATTTGGCCGAATTTCAACACACTGCTCGTTCTGCCAGGGCTCTTGCTCGTCTTTAGCCTGCTGTTCACGATGGGCTTGTTACTCGCCATCGTCTGTGCACGCTTTCGCGACGTACCACATATAGTGACCAGCATCGTGCAAGTGGTTATGTTTATTACCCCGATCATGTTTTTGAAAGACATGCTGGCGCGCAAGGCAATTCTCGCTGAGGCCAATCCCTTTTATCACATGATTGAAGCGATCCGCGCACCTCTCCTTGGCCACGCACCGGAAATGCTTACCTGGGGCTTCCTTGTTTCCGCTAATCTCGTTTCCGCATTTGTCGCAGCATGGCTCATGCGCCGCGCTGGCCATCGCGTTCCCTATTTGGTGTAAGAATGTCTAGAACGCACCTTACCGTAGAAGCCGTTTCGCTGGCTTTCCGAGTCTATGGCGTAGGCGGACAGTCCCTCAAAAAAGAGCTAATCTCCTTTGGCACGGGTGGTCGGCTTGGGCGCGATGCGGGTAATCATTTCGTCGTTCAGGCGATTTCTTCACTTTCTTTCGATTTGCATGAGGGCGACCGGCTAGGTATTGTCGGCGCTAATGGTTCGGGTAAATCGACCTTGTTGCGTATCCTCGCTGGAATCTATCGACCACAACAAGGGCATGTGAGCGCCAAGGGCCGTATCTCGGCGATTATCGATCCATCCGTTGCACTTGATCCTTACGCTACCGGATACGAGAACATTCGGTCCCGTGCCATTCTGCTTGGCGTCGCCAGGCACAATCATGAGGCATTCGCCGAGAAGGTCGCGGCCATATCCGAGCTTGGAGATTATCTCGCTATGCCCGTTCACACCTATTCGTCGGGCATGTTGATGCGGCTTAATTTCGCATTATCGATCTCCATCGAACCTGACATATTGCTGCTCGATGAATGGCTGAGCGTGACTGACCAGTCCTTCAGTGCTAGAGCGGAGGCGCACATGAGCGCACTGGTAGACAAGTCACGCATTCTGGTGCTGGCCTCACACAACCTTGATTTGCTAGAGCGTGTCTGTAATCGCGGTCTTTATCTTGATGGCGGTCAAGCCCGATTTATGGGGTCAATGGCTGATACGCTCGCCGCTTATAAGGCATGCCCCTAAGGAGAGGAACCAAATCAGCTACCACCCGTTCTGCGCGTGATAGCTGATTTTGAAGATTCGGGTTTGCAGATCAAGTAGTCTCATGCCGAGGCTCCGTGAACATGAGAACTCCTTTGCTCTTCAATAGCTGAGCAAATTCCATATTATGGATTCTATGTCTAAGATCGCTGTCATCATCGTCAGCTGGAATTCCGGTACCCTCTTAAGGAAATGCCTATCGTCGCTCCAAAAGCAGACATTCCAGGAGTTTCGCACGATAGTTATACATAATGGCGAATTTGACGATTCTCTAGTGAGCGCTCAATCTGCGCTGGAATCTGCTGAAATCATTTGTTTGGGCGAAAATAAAGGTTTTGCTGGTGGGAATAATGTGGCAGCCCAGCTAGTAAAAGACAAGGAGTGCGATTGGATCGCTCTGTTAAATCCAGATGCATTTCCGGAGCCGGACTGGCTCGATAATCTACTCAAGGCAACAATTAATTATCCGGAATATTCGTTTTTCGGAAGCCGTTTAGTAGTCGCTAATAACCCAAAACTGCTAGATGGTGTCGGGGACGCGTATCATACGAGTGGATTAGTGTGGCGGCGGGGGCATGGGTCTACAGCAATAGATAGCTATGCGGAACCCGAAGAGATTTTCTCTCCTTGTGCGGCTGCGGCGCTTTATCATAAAGATGCCTTCCTAGATGTGGGTGGCTTTGATGAGGATTATTTCTGCTATGTGGAGGATGTAGATCTAGGTTTCCGCATGCGTCTTGCCGGATATCGCTGCCTTTATGTACCTGATGCTGTAGTTGCACACGTTGGTTCAGCTTCAACGGGCCAGCACAGTGACTTCTCGGTTTACCATGGCCATCGCAATATCGTATGGACATATATAAAAAATATGCCATCTGTTTTATTTTGGATTTATCTTCCACAACATCTGATTTTGAATATCTCAAGTATAATTTGGTTTGCTCTTCTTGGTCAGGGCCGAGTGATATTAAATGCAAAAATAGACGCTATAAAAGGCATTCCAGCCATGCTGAAAAAGCGTAAAGCCATTCAACGTACTCGGAAGGTCAAGTCTTTAGATATCAGAGGAATAATGGATAAGGGACTTCTGGCACCGCTCGAATTGTTCAGGCTACGAAACAAGATTGCTAATTTCGTCAATAAAGTGGTCATTAGTGGATAAGCCTGACAAATAATGTGGTATCTGTCATAAATGCTTGGATCGATGTAATCAATATTTTAGAAAATGGCGTGGTGTAAAGTTAATATCAAAAGTTGCATCGGAATGGTCAAAGCACATGTCCGAATTTATGCGGTTCGCGGCTTCTGGCGTCACTTTCTCATAACCAGGTAAATTGGATAACCAACCTAGGGCAAATCGCATAAGTGGTAAAGGGATATGGATAATCCTGCATTTTGCTCCGATATGTAGGGATACTCGATTTACCATATCCCGATAGCTAAGAATCTCTCCGCCGCTCAGGTTATAAGACTTGTTGAATGTTTTCGGATTATCTATTGCATCGAGACAGGCTAGCGCTAAGTCTTCTGCGTGAACGGGCTGGCGTAATCCATCTCCGGTTCCGACCAAGGGAAAAAACCGGAATCGCTTGATAAAACGGGCAATGGTCGTGACGTTTTTATCCCTTCCCAACCTGTAGACCATCGTGGGACGAAAGATCGTCCAATCGATATGCCGGTTTGTGCAAAAAGCTTGTAAATCTTCCTCGGCCTTTTTCAGTTTATTTACCATCTGCCGCTCTTGATCGGAACCCGAGTTCTCTTTCGTAAAAAGACTCGTTGAACTAAAGGCAACGATGCGCTTTATTCCGCTTCCGGCGAGGCTGTCCAGTATAGGCGGCAACGTCCATAAAGGGGCTAAATGGATCAATATTTCGGCCCCGTAGGTGTCAGCGAATCCGCCGCTACTGATGTCCTGTCGATGCCAAACAACATGCCGATGAGCTGGCCGGATCGGCGGTTTGCGGCTTATGGCGTGAACCTCGAAACCGGCTCGAAGCAAAGCGGGTAACAAAAAATCGCCGATTAAGCTGGTGGCTCCGGTGACGATTGCCCGCCGGTTAGGGAGAGGATGTTCGACCGATTCGACCGGTTCAGGATGTGTATTCGAGGAGTCGGCAATGTCGCCCTTCTTTTTCGGACTGATCATAACGGCCAACGATCTTATGAAATACCGAATACCGATACCCGCCATAACGAGCCACATGAGACCGGTCGGATATTGATGGCGGAAGAACTTTCTGTAAAAGCGAACCATCCCTCTGTGCTTGTAGTATTCCACCAAGGCCGGCCGCGAGGCGCTGCAAACGCCGCCGACGTGCAGGATTTCGATGTCGGGTACGAAAAGAATCTGGAATCCCGCCTGCCGGAATCGCATGCACCAGTCCAAATCCTCGCAATGCATGAAATAGCCTTCGTCTAGAGGCCCGACCTTTTCCAGGGCGCCGCGTCGCACCAGCATGAACGCGCCGGAAATGGCTTCGATGCCGACCGGTTCGGTCGGCAGGGGAACATCTGTCTGGATAAAGCTATTTAGTTTTGGATGATACTTCGAGAACTTGTACAGCCGAGTAAGCCGAACAAACGTCCGCCACGGCGTCGGAACGGCGCGCCGGCAGCCGGATTGTTCACTGCCATCCGGGTTGAGGATCAGGCAGCCCGCCATTCCGGTCTGCGGGTGCTGCTCCATCACGGTTAGCATTCTGGAGAGCGTGTCGGGCCGAATCAGACAGTCCGGATTCAGGAATAGGAGATAGTCGCCTTGTGCGACAGGCAGGGCGATATTGTTCGCTTTGGCGAAGCCGAGGTTTTCCTGATTTTCGATGATTTTCAACCGATCTTCGTCCGGAAAATCACGGCGCAGAATATCCATGCTGTCGTCGGTGGACCGATTGTCGACGACGATTGCTTCGATCGGTACGGTGGATGCAAGCACCGAGCGCACACAGTCGGAAAGAAAATGGCCAGCGTTAAAGTTGACGATGATGACGGAAATAGGCTTCATTGCGTCCAGTTTTGGGATAGCCCTGTCATATAAAAATCACGAATGATTGCACTTCGCCCCTGACAATTGTGTGTCCTTTTGAACACATTTGTCGGCAAAGGATTGCCGACCTACGAGCCATACGGGGTATGCGTACCTTATACCTTATGCTTTGAGCACCGTCACGATGCTGGACTTCAGCAATTTACGAAAGCCTTTGTCGAAAGTCACCAGGTGCAAATGATGGCTTTGCGCTGCATCGGCAATCCAGGCATCCGGGACCGCATTGCCGGTCAGATTGTGTCGCACGCACAATTGCTCGACCTCCGGCCATTCGTCGCCCAACGACGGAAGTGCTTAGGTTGGGGTGACAAAGGAATCCCAGTACCAAATTGACCAGGCAGGGCAGTCTTTCGGTGGCTCAAAGCAAATTTGGCTATTCTTCGACGGCTTAGAGCCTATCCCGGTAGGTCCCAAAAACCCTTCGACTCGGCTCAGGACAGGCCCTTCGACAGGCTCAGGGCGAACGGCCTGGTAGGCTCTTAGTGGTGTTGCAACTTATCCGCTAGCCAGAGCTTGATTAGGGATTGACGAGTCACACCTAGCCGATGCGCTTCTCGATCGAGCGAACGCACCATCCAGACGGGAAAATCCACATTGACGCGCTTCTGCTCCAGGCCGGGGCGGCGCGCCTTTTCAAGGTCGAGCATGGCCGTCACGTCCTCGCCTGCATCAAATTTCTCGTCAAAATCCGAAGCTTTCATAGATTTCTATCTCTTCTTTCCGGGAGCGCCTGACGGAAATCAGACGGATGTTCTCGTTTCGATAGGTGACGACCGCTGACAAATGCTTGCCGCCGATCATGCCTATGACCAAATAGCGCGGTTCGTCCACTGTCTTCGCTGGAATCTCGATAAGATCGGGATCGTCCCACAAAGTTTGCGCCTCATCGAAATCAATTCCGTGTTTGTGCTTGTTAGCAGAGCTTTTGTCCTGGTCATATTCGAAAGCCATATTGGGGATATAGCAGAAAAAGAATAATTATAGAACCTTTTTTATACTTTTTATGACGGTAACCAGGACCTCCAGTTCGGGGCAGCGAGCCTGGTGCCATACTCTACACGGCTGCTCTTGATCCTTAAGGAAGCTCTGATTAAGTCCTTCGAGTCGGCTCAGGACAGACTTGTCGAACGCTCTCCTGAGCCTATCGAAGGGGCATGAACGGAATCCACTTGTTCAGAGCTCCTTAAGGTCATTTGCCCTCAGATACGGTCGTCGGCAAAGAATTACCGATCTACGAGCCATGTACCGCGAACCATGCGGGTGCGGTTCATGCCGCACAATCCCCGTCCGGTGTTTTTCGCGCTGCTTGCCGCGTACCAATTCGCCGGGAGCCGAATGTGGTAAACGACGTTTGCCCTGCGCCGAAAGCCTGAGATGGCTTTGGTCGATTGGAACGTGCGAGGCACGGCCCGAAGGATGAGCGTCAGGAATGAGGCTAGTAATCGGTCGTCCTGCTGATTTGTCGTATCTGAGCCCATCCTACAAACCCACCGGGCGGCCAAGAATCGCGGACCCACAAGCCATGCAGGGAACGTATTGAACGCATTTGTGTACTGATACCTCACGCCTTGAGCACCGTCACCATGCTGGACTTCAGCAATTTACGAAAGCCTTTAAAGCCTTTGTCGAAAGTCACCAGGTGCAAATGATGGCTTTGCGCTGCATCGGCAATCCAGGCATCCAGGACCGCATTGCCGGTCAGATTGTGTCGCACGCACAATTGCTCGACCTCTGGCCATTCGTCGCCCAACGAAGGTAGGACCATCCCTGGCGAATCCAGCACGGCACGCAGGAAAGCCAAAGCCGCATCAAGGGGCGTAGGCTCCACAAAAACCTAAAAACCTTGGGATGCGTGGCTAGGCGCAGGAATCCCGAAGCCACCACCGGCAAAATGGCCAACGATTGCCCTTCGACGCTTTTGGCTAGGGCATCTCCAGCCAAGCCAGGGCCGACTGATGGTGCGGATGATCCTGCCTAGAGGCGGCCAAAAGGACATTGACATCGGGCGTCACTGGGCCGAATCCGCTTCATCTGCCGCCTCGAGTAGGGTGCGCTGGGTCAATGTGTCGCGTATCGTCGGCCGCAATCCACCCCGTCCGGCGTAGACCGGCAATACCTGGCGCATCTTGCCAGAACGTTGCGAAGTGCGCAGTCGCATCGAAAGACCTTCCTCGATCAAACGAGTCAAACTGACATGTTCATTGGCCTCACTCAGCAAGCGGTCGTCGATATCTATTAATCAGGCCCGTAAATACCCTCCTGGTATTTCGGGCCGCCGCCCAGGCCCGGTACACGCCCGGCCTGGGCTCACGCGGCTTGTCGCCGCGCCGGGGCATCCCTGCCCCGGATTAACCCGGCCAATATTTATAGGCCGGGTCAATAACGTGGTTCTCATGGAGTAAATTCCAATACTGATTTCTGCATATTTAATCCTGGACCAGCATTCTACGCCATGACCTTAAGCCGGGGAACGTGCGCAACGCATAGGTTCATGTTCGAAAATAGTTCTTGAAATTTGGTCTCAATAGCCTAGTCTCGCAATAAATTAAGATGAGGAGATGAACATGGAATCACTAAACCGCATTACTCAGCAACCCGGCGTCATGGGCGGCAAGGCGTGCATCCGTGGCATGCGGGTAACGGTCGGTATGATCGTCGGCCAAATCGGAGCTGGGCACAGCATCGAAGAGGTCCTCGCGGATTATCCCTACCTCGAACGCGAGGATATCCTACAGGCGCTACGCTACGCCGCGTGGCGTGCGGAAGAACGGGAAATTACGCTGGCGAGCGCATGAAGTTATTGGTCGACATGAATCTGTCACCGCGCTGGGTCAGCCTGTTGGCTGACGCGGGCTTCGAGGCGGCGCACTGGTCTACACTGGGCGCAGCCAATGCCCCGGACGCGGAAATCATGGCCTTCGCCAAGGCTAACGGCTACGTGGTGCTCACGCACGACCTGGACTTCAGCGCGATTCTTGCGGCAACCCACGGCGAGAAACCCAGCGTCGTGCAAATTCGTGCCGAGGATGTCAGCCCGGGCGCAATCGGCAAGCCGGTTAGCGATGCCCTGTTGCAAATGACGGCCGAGCTGGAAGAAGGTGCGTTGCTCACCATTGATCCGAATCGCACCCGGTTGCGGCTCCTACCCTTACACTTCCGATAGGCCAAGCCGTTTTGGCACTGAGCGGCAAATGCGCGCGGTGCGTACATTACATAGCCGCGCGCAAAGCGTCCTCGACCTTTTTGTGAATCCCGCCGAAGCTGCCGTTGCTCATGAAAACCAGATGGTCGCCGGGGCGGGCGTCTTTCGCCAGTCGCTCCACGATTGAATCCAGCGAGCGGCATACGCTAATGTGTTCGGCTCCCTGAATTGCCTGCTCGGCGTCCCAACCGAGGTCTTCGGGTTGGAAAATGATGGATTGATCGGCAGCCTTCAAGGAATCGGCAAGCGTATCGGCGTGAACGCCCATGCGCATGGTGTTGGACCTGGGTTCCAACACGGCGATGATGCGGGCGCTGTCGACACGCGCGCGCAAGCCTTCGAGCGTCGTGGCGATGGCGGTGGGATGGTGGGCGAAATCGTCGTAAAGGGTGATTCCGTCGATGCGGGCGCGTACTTCCAGTCGGCGTCTGACATTCTTGAACATGCTCAACGCGGCCGCGGCCTCTTCGGGGCTTACGCCGGCATGGTGAGCTGCGGCGATGGCGGAAAGCGCGTTCATCACGTTGTGGCGGCCGGTCAGGCTCCATTCCACGACACCGCTGGGCCGTCCCTGGTGGTAAAGCTGGAATTGGCTGCCGTCGGGTGCCAACAGAGCAGCACGCCAAACGGCGTTCTCGGGATTTACTTCCAAAGTCGTTTTCTCGACCGGCGTCCAGCAACCCATTTGCAGGACTTCGGCCAGGGTTTTGTCCGTCTCCGGAGCGATGATGAGCCCGTTTCCCGGAATGCTGCGTATCAAGTGGTGAAACTGCCGCTGGATTGCGGCGAGGTCGGGAAAAATGTCGGCGTGGTCGAATTCCAGGTTATTGAGAATCGTCGTGCGCGGCCGGTAATGGACGAACTTGGAACGTTTATCGAAAAAAGCGGTATCGTACTCGTCGGCTTCGACGATGAAAAACCGGCCGTCGCCCAGACGCGCGGACAAGCCGAAATTGAGTGGGACGCCTCCGATCAGAAAGCCGGGCTTGAGTCCCGCGCTTTCGAGTATCCAGGCGAGCATGCTCGATGTGGTCGTTTTGCCGTGCGTTCCGGCCACGGCCAGCACCCAGGAGTTCTTCAGCACATAGCAATAAAGCCACTGCGGACCCGACGTGTAGGCGAGTCCCCGATTGAGCACCGCTTCTATTTCCGGATTGCCGCGGGAGATGGCATTGCCTACCACGACCAGGTCGGGCGCCGGGTCCAGATTCTCCGGGCTGTATCCTTTCATGAGCGCGATTCCTTGCTCCTCGAGCTGGGTGCTCATGGGGGGATAAACGTTTTGGTCGGAGCCGGTGACGTGATGGCCCATTTGTTTGGCCATGATCGCCAAACCGCCCATAAATGTCCCGCAGATGCCCAAAATATGAATGTGCACGATCCTGTCCTCTTAGGTTCGGTCCGTTATTTCTTGACGTTGTCCGGGTTTTTGTTCGCGGACGTTCCGTCATCCGTTTTGCCTTCCGAGACGGGTTTAACCATCGCGGCTTGTTCCAATATCGCTGCGATCCGCATATGCCCGCTTTTCTTGGCTCGATCGATAAGCGTGAGTCCTGAATTTTCTTTTGCGGAAACGTCCGCTCCGCCGGCGATCAGCGCCCTGACGGCATCCTCGTAGCCTTGCGCGGCAGCCTCCATGAGCGCGGTCACCCCGCGCTGGTCCGCTGCATCGGGATCGGCGCCGAAACTCAAAAGCTTTCTGATCACGCGGACATTGCCCGAAAATGCCGCCGCCATCAGCGGCGTGCGGCCGGCGCCGTTTTTGCCGTTGACGTCCGCGCCCTGGGCGAGCAGCGAATCCAGCCGTTCCAGCTGCCCGGATGCGGCCGCGGCGAACAGTGCCTGATTCGGATCTTCCGCTTGCAGAACGGTTGTCGACGCGAGCAGGGCAAGAACGAGCATGGCTTTTTTTAACATAGCGAAACTTGGTTCGGTCGGAAAGACATTCCCTCAAATTGCCGGATAGTGCTGAGCACACCGCCTGGTGAGGGGCCTGCTACCAATGCCGTTAAGTTAAGCCCCACCTCGTCATTCCGGCATGGATTGCCGGAATCTAGAAGCCAAGGATGGCATCGGCTCGGATCACATCCCTGTACTCTGGATGCCGGCATTCCAATCGCAAACGGTCGCTTTAGTCGGACCTTTCCCTGCCGGCATGACGGCTTAACTTAACGGCATTGGGCCTGGTACCCGGGGCATCGGCGGTTGCGAAAGGTGCTTGAAGAACTCTCTTCCGTTTAAACTATCGGCAAAAAAACAATCGTCTGTAACCATAGTCCAAGCCATGAACAACAAGTATCGTATCGATATCGACGCCGTAACCGATTATCTGGAAGCCGAATCCTCCCCGGAGACGAACCGCTATGTGTTCGCCTATACCATCACCATCCGGAACGCCGGCGACGTGCCCGCGAAATTGGTATCCCGGCACTGGATCATCACCGATGCGCACGGAAAGATACAGGAAGTCCGCGGGGAAGGGGTAGTGGGTGAACAGCCTCATCTTTCTCCGGGCGAATCCTTTCGCTATACCAGCGCCGCCATGATCGAAACGCCGGTGGGCACGATGCGAGGCGAATATCAAATGATTGCCGATGACGGTGAGCATTTCGATGCCGAAATACCGTCGTTCACCCTGGCCATTCCGCGAACCTTGCACTGATCGATGGCGATATACGCAATTGGCGACGTACAGGGTTGCTTCGCCGAGCTTCAACGTCTTCTGGACCAGATCCGTTTCGATCCGGCTGAGGACCGGCTCTGGTTCACGGGCGATTTGGTCAACCGCGGCCCGCAATCGCTGGAGACTCTACGGTTTATCCGATCCTTGGGGGACAGGGCCGTTACCGTGCTCGGCAATCACGACCTGCATCTTCTCGCCGTGGCACACGGCGTGTCGAGGACAAAGCGCAAGGACACGTTTTCCGATGTCCTCACCGCTCCCGATCGCGACATCCTCGTCGATTGGTTGCGCCGCCGTCCGTTATTGTTTCGAGACGGAGCATTTTACTTGATTCACGCCGGTTTGCCGCCCCAGTGGAGTGCGGAGGATGCAGAACGTTATGCCAAGGAGGTGGAAAGCTGTTTGCAGGGCGATGATTTCGTTGAGCTGTTTCGGCATATGTACGGCGATCAACCCGATCTTTGGACAGAGACCTTGCAGGGATGGGACAGGCTGCGTTTCATCACCAACTGTTTTACGCGCGTTCGGTACTGCGACCGCTACGGGCGTACCGATTTCAAGGAGAAAGGCGGTCCCGGGACGCAACCGTCTCATCTGATGCCTTGGTTCAAGGTGCCGGGACGGAAAAGCGCCGGGGCCGAAATCGTTTTCGGCCATTGGTCGACCTTAGGGTTTTATGCCGACGATGATGTTTACGGGATCGATACCGGCTGCCTGTGGGGAGGGGAGTTGACGGCGCTTCGACTCGACGGGGAAAAGAAACGCTTCTGCGTATCGTGCTGCGAAGGCGGCTATCAGAAGCCTTCGTAGGGCGCATTAGCGCTAGCGTAATGCGCCGACTGGAACGGCGGAATACGCGAGTACGCTATTCCGCCCTACATGAGCTTCTGAGTATCGCAATGTTTTTGGGCATATGGCTTCAGCCAAACAGGCAGGTTTGACGGAAAAGGAACCGCCTCTATCACGTCGGGGAGACTAACCATCGACAGAGTTCTGCGCTTTATCACGCTAGGCGTCTTTTTGACCGTACTGGTGTTCTTGATCTTCCAGGTCATGAGCGCTTTCCTGCAGCCGATCGGCTGGGCCGTGATCTTGGTTTATGCGACATGGCCTCTCCACGTTCGCCTAACGCGCTTGTTGGAAGGACGGAGCAGCCTCAGCGCGCTTACCATGACTTTGCTTTTGGCCGCCTTGCTGATCATTCCGTTTATCGGCCTGACCATTATTCTTCAGGCCGAAATGGTCGAGTTTTTCCAGCGACTCCCCGCCTGGCTGGACCAGAAACCGGAGTTGCCCGAATGGTTAAGCAAGATTCCCATTCTCGGCGCCGAGCTACAGTTCATATTCGATCAATTCGAGGACTTGCAGGGCTTGATGCGCCGGTATGTATTGCCTTGGCTGACCGGACTTTCCGGTAGAGTCGTGGGCATGTTGGAAGGCGTCGGCTACCTGGGCGCGAAGCTTTTCTTCACCGTATTCTTGATGTTTTTCGTTTACCGCGACGGGCACCGGTTGATTTATGAGGTGCGTCAAGGGTTGTTGCTGGCTCTCGGCGAACGCGCCGACGAGTACCTTTCCACCACCGAAGTGACCGTCAAGGCGGTCGTTTACGGCATTGTACTGACGGCTATAGCCCAAGGCGTCATGGCCGGAATAGGGTACTGGATTGTCGGCATCAGGGCGCCGGTCCTTCTCGCCGCATTTACCACGTTTTTCGCGCTGATCCCTTTCGGGACGGTAGCGGTCTGGATTTCCGCAAGCCTGTGGCTGATGCTGAACGGAGACTATTGGGCCGGAGCCGTGTTGTTCCTCTGGGGAACCTTGGTCGTGAGTTGGATTGACAACCTGGTCCGCCCCCTGGTCATCAGCCGCACCACCCGCATTCCGTTCGTGGTCGTGATGTTCGGAGTCTTGGGCGGGTTGGCCAGCTTCGGGTTCATAGGTTTATTCGTGGGACCGGTGATTCTGGCCGTGGGCATGGCGGTATGGCATGAATGGCTGGAGTCCGCGCCGCGTTATCAGCCTTGAGTCGAATCGCCTAGCTATGGCGGACTCGCCGGCAAAAAGATTGCCGGCCTACGAACTCGTGTCGCCATGTAGGTCGGGAATCCCTTCCCGACGCAAAGCCGGTCGACAAACGGGTTTGTCGGCAAAGGATTGCCGATCTACTTTGCGCTTACGCAAACAGTTGCTGTGCTTCTTCGACTTCGGCGGCGACGCCTTCGATTTCCAGGACTTCGATTTCGGGATCGAGTCCGAGCTTGGTGAAGGCCGGGACGCCCGAAAGGTCGACATCGGGCGCTGCCTTCGTGCCCATCACGCTTTCCAGATAAGCGACCTGCACCAGATCCACATAATCCGGCGCGGGGTTGCCGCCTCTCTCGAAATCCCTATATTCCCAGGCTGCACGGCTCAAGCTGTCGGGGAGCCCCCAAGTTTCCATGATGATTTTGCCGATCTGCGTGTGCAAATTCTCGAGGTGGTTTTCCAGCACCGCATCATCTTCCAATAGTTCGGAAAACTTTTCCGCCAACGCGAGGATCGGCAGTTTACCGATCTGATGAACAAGCCCGGCAAGCATGGCTTGGTCGGGATCCAGCGGACGGGCGCGCAGCGCCAAAGCGCGGCTCACGGCGGCGACATTGAGACTGTGTTGCCAAATGTCGTGAAAACGGCTTTCCAACAACAGGGAAGTGGGTTTGAAAACTTGCTTCATCGCCAAATTCATCACCAAGCTGCGGATGGTGTTATGTCCCATTCGGGTGATGGCGGCTTGAAGATTGTCGATTTTCTGCCTGGCCCTGTAGAGCGGACTGTTGGCGATTTGCAGGAGCCGCGCGGAAAGCGCCGGATCGGACGAAATCGTTTTTGCTATCTCGGCATCCGACGCGTTGTCCTTGTTGATCGCTTGGCGAACCTTGAGGGCGACTTCCGGAATCGTGGGCAATTGCAATTTATCGTTCTCGATCGCGGCTTTGATGTAATCGAGAAAGACCTGCTCGTTTCTTAGGTCCATATTTGACTGAACTCTATCCGCATTATTGTTATGGAACGTCGAAAGTATAGGGCAAAGTTAGAAACTCGGCGGCCGGACCGTCGGGTCGAAAGAGCCGGAGATCGGCATCTGGAGCGCGGTCGAGAGGCAGAACCGCCAGCAATTGAAAACTCCGCTCCGCTTCAGGCGCCGCAGCGACGACTTGCCCGACCCGCTGCCCATCGGCTTCGCCGGACTGATAGAGCGGATCGCCGGGCTTGGGCTCGTGCTCGCTGATCGTTCGAAGACGAAACATCCGTCGTTTCAGGTGCCCGAGAAAGTGCGTCCGTGCCACGACCTCCTGCCCGGTATAGCAACCCTTGCGATAGCTGACGCCGCCCAGAATATCGAGATTGAGCATCTGCGGGAGGAATTCCTCGCTGGTCACCTGCGTTTCGCTCGGAAGACCGTCTTCGATTTCCTTCAAGCGCCACGCACCGGAACTGACCAGGCTGTAATCCGATGACGACCGGAGACCTTCCCAGAGTCGCTTGGCGGTCTCGTTCGGTGCGGCAATCAGAATGCGCGCGGAGCTTTGGTCGACGCGGACCGCCAGCACGTCGCCGCCCTGGCCATCGAGAAGCCCGGAGCCGGGCCGGAAAAGCCCGATGAATCCCCAGTGCGGCGTCAGATTTTCTATGGAAACTTTCGAGCGCAGCACATACATGCGAAGGCGCTTGTGTATCGCCTCCACCAAATCGGCCGGCACAAAGAGGTAATAACCTTCGACGCGGCGAAGGACACGGAAGCTCGCTATGACGCGGCCCTTGGGATTACAAAAAGCTCCGAGCCCGGATTCGTCGAACCCAAGGCTGGCGATATCGCAAGTCGATTGGCCTTGCAGAAAAGTCTCCGCATCGACGCCGGAAACCCGCAACAAGCCTAAATCGGCCAAACCGCAAAACGCCGATCCTTCGCCCTTTGCCCGAAAATCGGCGGTAGCCTCGCTTTCGCTCAGTAGGTCCGACCATTCGATGCTCATGGATGTAGTCCCGTGGTCAATCGATAAAAAAGCCCGCCCGGATGGGGTTCTCGGGCGGGCGGCAAGGGCGCTTTACGTTAGCGCAGATTCTGCAGAGCGGCGATACGCTCCTCCAGCGGAGGATGGCTCATGAAGAGTTTCTTGAAGCCGTAGCCTAAACCGCCGTTGATTCCAAACGCAGCGAACTCGCCGGGCAAATCTCTATGGTCATGGGCTCGCTGCAAGGCCCTCAGGGCTCCGATCATCCTGTTCTGACCGGCCAGGCGCGCGCCGCCGGCATCGGCGCGAAACTCGCGCCAGCGGGAGAACCACATGACAACCATCGTCGCCAGAATGGAGAGGAATATTTGCGCCACAATTTGCGTCAAATAATAGGCCGGTCCATACCCGCCACGGTCATCTTCCGAGCGGAACACCACCCGGTCGATGAGATGGCCCGCGATGGAGGCGAAGAAGTAGACGAACGTATTCACTACGCCCTGAATAAGGCCCAGGGTGACCATATCGCCGTTGGCCACGTGGCTGATCTCGTGTCCCAAAACGGCTTCCACTTCATCGGCATTCATGTGGTGCATAAGACCGGTGCTGACGGCGACGAGAGCATCGTTCTTGTTCATGCCGGTCGCGAACGCATTGGGCTCCGGGGAATCGAAAATCCCTACCTCGGGCATGCCGATGCCGGCCTGCTGCGCGTGGCGCCGGACAGTGTCGACCAGCCAGCGCTCGGTTTGATTGGTCGGTTGCTCGATCACGTAGACGCCCATGGATTGTTTGGCCATCCATTTGGACATCATCAGCGAAATGAAGGAGCCGCTCATGCCGATGATGGCGGACATCAGGAGCAAGCCGTCGAGGTTCAGATGAACGCCGCGCTGGGTGAGAAAGTTGCCGAGCCCCAAGACATGGAAAACGATGCTGATCAGAAGCAGTACCGCGGCGTTAGTGAGCAGAAAGAGAAATATGCGCATGATTGTCGGTCACCTATGGAAATCGTGGGTGTTACCATATTTGGAGGCGAAGCATTAAAAATCAAGTCGTTCGCCGTAAACACAATTTTGCCCTCCAAGCCTTTCATGAATCTTTCAGCTCATTGAGGGAGACGTATGGACGTAAGAGAACATTCTTGGCTGAAGCTCGCGGCGTGTGCGCTCGGTTTGACGGTCTGCGCCGAAGTCCGGGCCGAAGCGCTGTTGAGCGAGATCAAGCTCCCTCCCGGTTTTCGAATCGCGCTCTACACCGATCAGACGCCCAACGCCAGGTCTTTGGCTTTGGGGAACGACGGTACCGTATATGTAGGCAGCATGGAGGAGGGCAAGGTTTACGCAGTGCGCGATCGGGACGGCGATGGCAAAGCCGATCAGGTCCAGGTGCTGGCCGAGAACTTGAACATGCCGAACGGCATCGCTTATGTCGATGGCGACCTGTATGTTGCGGAGATTCCGCGCATTCTGAGGTTCAAGGACATCGGGCGGCAGGTATCGAACCCACCCAAGCCGGAGATCGTCTTCGACCGCTATCCCGAGGATGTGCACCACGGCTGGAAATATCTGCGAGTGGGACCGGACGGGAAGCTTTATGCCCCCGTGGGCGCTCCCTGCAATGTCTGCCTTTCCGAAAAAGACATTTACGCGACGCTGACGCGATTGGACAAGGACGGCTCGAACTTCGAAATTTATGCTCGCGGCATCCGCAATACCGTCGGTTTCGACTGGCATCCGGAAACGAAAGAACTGTGGTTGAACGAGAACGGACGCGACTGGATGGGCGACGACGTGCCGCCCGATGAGCTGAATCATGCGCCGAAACCGGGGCTGCATTTCGGATTTCCGCATTGCCATGGCAAGGACATCGTCGATCCGTCTTTCGGCAAAGGGAAATCCTGCGCCGAATTCGAGTCGCCCGCGTGGACGTATCCGGCCCACGTCGCACCGCTCGGCATGCGCTTTTACACCGGCAAGCAATTTCCGGCCGAATATCGGGGCCAGCTTTTCGTCGCCCAGCACGGTTCATGGAATCGAAGTGCGCCCGTCGGCTATCGGGTCGTGATGGTCGAATTCCGCGGGGGAAAACCCGTCAACGACAAGATTTTCGCGGAAGGCTGGTTGCGGCCCAACGGCGAAGTCCTCGGCCGACCGGTGGATGTCTTGGAAATGCCCGATGGAGCGCTATTGGTATCGGACGATAAGGCCGGGGCGATTTACCGCATTGTTTATCGACCGTGAACCGATGCTTAATTTGTAACTCTTAATGATCGATCATGAATGAAGTGACTGCTGAAAAACTTTTTTCCGGCCCGATCGGGGAAGAATACGAAATGCTAAAGCGGATTTGTCCCGCGGCGGCCGACATGAGCCGGCGAGTCGGCGAGTTCGTGGCCGGCTGGACGCCCAAGGTTTCGACGGAATCGTTAAATTTGCTTGAACTCGGCTGCGGCACCGGCGTGACGACTATGAATCTCATCCGCGCACGATCCGATGCGATGATTACTGCGGTCGACAACGAATCCACCATGTTGAGCCAAGCGCGTCGGAATCTGGCCGGCGTTTTGGAGCATGGACGCCTGCGACTGGTCGAAAACGATGCTCTGTCCTATCTACAGGGAGTGCCGTCGGCAAGCATAGACGTCGCCGCCTCGGCCTATACGCTGCACAACTTTCTGAATAGCTATCGTGTCCGAGTGCTCGAAGAAATCTTTCGCGTTCTAAAGCCGGGAGGGGTATTCGTCAACGGCGATCGCTATGCCCTGGACGATTCCCTGACCCATCTGCAGTCGACTCAGGAAGAGGTAAGGCAATACTTCCGTACGTTTACCGAGCTTAACCGCATCGACCTTTTGGAACAGTGGATCGTTCACCTTTTCAGCGACGAATCTCCCGATCACGTCATGCCTCTCGATAAGGGTTTGGGCGCCATGCGCGAGATCGGCTTCGATGCGGTGACGGTGCATTTTCGGCAGGATGTGAACGCTTTGGTCAGCGGGGGTAAACCGTGGCCGTAAGCCGTACCAAAGACCGGAAGATCGTGTTTCGCTGTACCGAGTGCGGGCACGCTCAAACCAAGTGGTCCGGACAGTGTCCGGCCTGCAATTCCTGGAATTCGATGGTGGAAGGCGTGGAGGATCGGGTGGCGCCGTCCGCCTCGCGCTTCTCGGGCTATGCAGGGGCCTCCGAACGCGCGTCTCCCGTCTCGCTCGCGGAGGTCGAAGCGGAAGAAATTTTCAGAACGCCGACCGGCATCGAAGAATTCGACAGAGTCTTGGGCGGCGGACTGGTCACAGGTTCCGCCATCCTGATCGGCGGCGATCCCGGTATCGGCAAATCGACCCTCTTGCTGCAAACCCTCGCTACCTTGAGCGAACGCCAGCGGGTGCTCTATGTGACCGGCGAAGAATCCATAAGGCAGGTAAGCCTTCGCGCCAAGCGGCTGCAACTGTCTTGCGCCGGCGTGCAGATCATTGCCGAAACCTCGCTGGAGCGGATCTTGGCCGTTGCATCGGAGGCCCGGCCGGACGTTCTGGTCATCGATTCGATCCAAACCACGTTCAGCGAAATTCTGCAATCGGCGCCGGGCTCCGTGGCTCAGGTGAGGGAGTGTGCTGCACAATTGGTTCGATATGCCAAGCAGACGCCGACGACCGTATTCCTCGTCGGTCATGTCACCAAGGAAGGCGCCCTGGCGGGCCCCCGCGTGCTGGAGCACATGGTGGATACCGTGCTTTATTTCGAGGGCGATTCGAGTAGCCGGTTTCGGGTTATTCGGGCGTTCAAGAACCGCTTCGGCGCGGTCAACGAGCTTGGCGTATTCGCCATGACCGAAACCGGGCTCAGAGAGGTGCGCAATCCTTCGGCGCTATTCTTGTCGCGCGGCGAGGAAGACGCTCCCGGCAGCGTCGTGATGGTGATGCGCGAAGGCAGCCGGCCTCTTCTGGTGGAAGTTCAAGCCTTGGTCGATGAGTCCCATTCGCCGACACCGCGCCGGGTCGCCGTGGGCATGGAACAAAATCGGCTGGCCATGCTGTTGGCGGTGCTCCATAGGCACGGTGGAATCCCTTTGTTCAATCAGGACGTTTTCGTCAATATGGTGGGTGGGCTGCGCCTTACCGAAACCGCGGGCGATCTGGCGGTGGCCTTGGCGGTGGTGTCCAGCTACCGGGACCGTCCCATTCCGAAGGACTGGGTGGTATTCGGGGAATTGGGACTCAACGGCGAGGTCAGGCCGGTTCAAAACGGCGAGGAAAGGCTCAAGGAGGCCGCAAAACACGGGTTCACCCATGCCTTGGCGCCCGCCAAGAATGTCGCGAAAGGGGGAATCAAGAATTTGGAGATCGTGCCGGTAAGAAGTCTGCGCGATGCCCTGGCCGCGTTGTGATCGAGAACGATGCGGCTCGTGCCGGACCATCCCTGTCCGCACACTGGGGGCTGTTCCGCCGTGCAGATCGGCACAAATCCTCCAGGAGAGAATTGGGACGCGACGCGCCCGGTAGGGTGGAAAACAGGGATACTTTTCATCAATCCTGCCGATTTGTCGTTCCTCACTTCGTCCTACCGGCTGACCTCACCAAGATACTATTAACCCGGCCTATAAATATAGGCCGGGTTAATCCGGGGCAGGGATGCCCCGGCGCGGCGACAAGCCGCGTGAGCCCAGGCCGGGCGTGTACCGGCCTGGGCGGCGGCCCGAAATACCAGGAGGGTATTTACGGGCCTGATT
>NZ_MSCV01000041.1 GCF_002005105.1 Methylocaldum sp. 14B
AAGCCCTTTGCCGAGCCAGTACGTCGGCAAGGGCTTGCCGACCTACATATGGGGCTCCCTTACACCGAATCAGAAAATGCTATAGGCCTAGCTCGCGCGGCTTGTCGCCGCGCTAAGAAGCCCTGCCCCGGATAAACCCGGCCTATATTCTTAGACCGAGTCAATAAAAAGCGCCGGCTATTTGCTCAATGCTCGGCAGTCAGAGAATAAGGCTCCGGAGAAAGCTCAGAAGTACGGGCGAAGAGGAGGTCGGCCAGGAGGCGGGCAGAAGCCGGTGCCATGGCGAATCCGTTGCGGAAATGGCCGCAATTGAAATGTAAATTCTGAATCTCAGGATGCCTGCCTATATACGGGATACCCCTAGGCGAGCCGGGGCGCAGTCCTGCCCAGTGTTTTTCAATCGAGCAAGCGCGGAGTGCCGGGAGCACGGTATAGGCAAACTCGGCAAGCTCGTCCCGTGCGGACTCCGTGGTGCTCTTGTCGAAGCCGGAGTGCTCCAAGGTACTGCCCGCTAAGATCTTTCCGTCTTTTCGAGGAATCAAGTAGTGATCTCGGCTCAGGACCATATGTCTGAGCAACTCCGGCTCAGCCGAAAAGACGATCATCTGTCCTTTCACTGGTTCCACGTCGAGGCGCGGCACGGAAAAAAAGCGATCATTCATCGTTCCCGACCAAGCTCCGGCAGTAATGACGTATTGGTCGGCGGAGTAAGTTTCGTCCCCGGCGTTAATATGCGTGATCTTGCTGCGGTCCACGGCAATCTCGGTGACCGTCCGGTGTTCCGAAATTTGCACGCCGTCTGTCAATAGCTCCGACTGCAATGCTCGGAGCAATCTCGGATTTCTGACCTGAGCGATGTCGGGCAGGAATATGGGGGAACTCGGCATAAATTGCACGGCAGGCTCCAGTTCACGGAAGCGCGCGAGATCCGGCCGTTCGTAGGCAATCCCGTAGCTTTCACACCAAGTTTCCGCGAGATGCACGTTCTCGCAGTCGGCAATCAATAATCCGCTCTTTCGCCATTCCGGATCGATCCCGGTGCGCCGATGTAGAGTTTCGGCAAGCTTGGGATATTCAGCATGACTTGGAAGCCAGAGTTGGAGGATCGGCTCCACGGCTCGCCAGGGATAGAGCGGACTGAGAATTCCGCCGCCCGCCCACGAAGACTCCCGACCAATCATCTGCCTTTCCAGGATGAGAACGCGAGCGCCAGATCTTATGAGTTCGCGCGCCGTCATCAGTCCGATAACGCCACCGCCGATGATGATGATATCCGTCATACCAATTTGCCAAGCTGGTCGAGAGTTATTCGTAAAACGTGTTGTGCGCATTGCGATGCGCTTTTCTGGGTGTATTTCGGTGGAGACATTTATGCGAAGCTTGCTATATTTCGACTCACCGACATCCCTGCGCCACGACGGACACAATGCCGAGCATGGCCGTGGGATATGAAATCGACTAGAGGAACATCAATGCCTTGGAAAAAAAGTTTATCCGCCGCGTCTATTTTACTGTCTTTCTTGCCCGGCGTTTCTTCCGGACTGGTAGTAGATATTCAGGGTACCCGGCTTGCACCGCAAGCGCCCGGCGAAACCTGCGTCGATATTACCGGTGATTATCGAGGTGTGCGAATCGAGGCCGATAATCCGGGCCAAACTCCGAGAATTTGCTACAACGGCTCGCGGAACAACTCGGTCAGCATTGCGAATGCCACCTTTGTTGCCAAACCGCCGGTGAAACAGGAGGTGGTCATCAAATTCGAGCATGAATTTCCGCCTGGCATCAATGGAAAGATCATGGCGCGCGCCAAGTTACAGGGCTTTTTTGCCACCGGCAGCGGCGTCGGCGTTCCGACTGGCGATAAGTTGAAGCTCGAAACCTTCTTCTCGCAAGGCGGTTCGGATGACGCTATAGCAACACCTTTGGATTTTACCGTAGGCGATCAGTTGGATTCGGCATTGCTGGAATATTCGGTCAAGAAGCAATACTTGGCTGCCGGACCTCGCTCGTTGAAAGGGGTTTTGAAAATCGAATTTACCGGAGCGGAACACAAGTTGGCTTTGCCTGAAAGATGCCTGATTTCGCTCGATACCGGCTCCACTTTTGAAGATAAGCTGGATACTTTGGAAACCTTGGAAGATGACGAAGCCCCGGTATCTCCGGAAGCAGGCGAATCAGGAGCGGAAACCTTGCCGACAGATCCAGGCGAGTTGGAGAATGGGCTGCCTCCTTTGCCCGAACTACAGTCTGATTCCGATCCCACGAATACGACGCCGATCGATATCAAAGCGACCGACAAACAGGAGTTGCCTTCGCCGACCGAACTGTTGCCAAAAGTCCGATAGTCCAAAAACGGCAACTGTGTGGTTAGGAAATACCGGAAAAGCTGTGCGAGTTTGGACAGCCCGGCGGCTATCCGCTGAACCGTTTGGGTGACGCCGCGCACTCGGGTACGTTCCAACCGCCGTTTCTAGGACCTAGGACAACGGTCTGTCCGCCTCTTTTTCCTACGCGCCTTATTCCAAATTGCTTTCAATAAGGAATTAATTTTTGTAGGGTGGGTTAGGCCACGAGGCCGTAACCCACCAAGCGGCCTCGAATCGGTGGGTTACGCTTCGCTAACCCACCCTACAATTAATGTTCACTCGAATGCCGAATGGAATTAGAGGGTCGATCGCGGCAGTGATTCTTTTCACTGCCGCGATCGAGTTCCGTGGATTTCTCGAAACTCGTCTTGCCTTACATCGGCCTGATTTCAGGCAATTGCGGCGGTGGCGGCTCCACGGGCGCCGTCGGAGGGCTAGGCGGTACTTGGGGCCCTATTTCCCTTAGCCGCTCCTGGAGTCTTTCCATTCCCCTCTCCAAAGACGCATCCATAATGACGACGTTTCCCATCGATAAAATGATCCGTTGCAGTTCCGGGATTCTCGTGGTGCCGGTCGAGACGATGTAAACGGGCTGTACATACAAGACCGATCGACCCACCGGCAGGACGATGATGCGGCCGCGCAATACATGCGAGCCCTTTTGGTCCCAAAGGGCAAACTGTCTCGCGATCTCCGGGTCCTGGTCGATCAGAGCGCTGACTTGAGACGGGCCTTCGACCTGGACCTCGCGGCTGAATCTGTAGAGGACGATCTCCTTGAAAAAGTCGGTACGTCCCCCCCTGGCGGCCGGCGTGCCCGCGACTGCCAGCACGCTGAGGTTGCTCCGTCCTATGGGGGTCATCGGGTTGATCAGAACGAAGTTTTCTGGCTCACGAAGTCCCTCCAACAGGTAAGTTGTGAAGTAAAAGGGCTTCAGGATGGAATCGTTGACCAGAGGAAAATCCCAGGTCTCCGCCTGCTGGAAGAACAAAGCCGGGTCGGTTTGATGATAGCGGGCGTAGATGCTCATCTGAGTGGTGAACATATCCTTGGGATAGCGAAGTTGCTCTCGGAGCATCGGCGGCATGGCGCTCATATCCTTGAAGACACCCGGATAAGCTTTTCTGTAGCCCTGGATGATGGGATCGTTTGGGTTCGCGACGTAGTAGTCGACGTTACCGTCGAAAGCGTCGATGACGATTTTGACCGAGTTGCGGATGTAATTGAATTGCTTATCCTCGCTGTCCCGATTGAAACGGGTGACCGAGGTTTTTGAGACCGGGTACAGGCCGGAAGTCGTGTAGGCGTCTACGATCCAGTAGATACGCTTTGGCGTGACGACGGCGTAGGGGTCGTTGTCCAAGGACAAATAGGGCGTGAGGCTCTTGATCCGATCGATGATGTTGCGCCGGAACAGCGCCCGGCTGTCACCGCGGATGTTGACCGAAAAAAACAGTTTCTCGTCTCTGAAATAAATTGAGAAAAGCAGTCTCCTGAAAAACGAGGAAATCGGCACCCCGCCGCTGCCGGTATAGTTGTAGCTGGATTCCTCGTCGAAGCTGGAAATGCCTACCACGCTGAGCCGATTCGGTACGATCGCGTAGGTTAAGTTCTCTTCGCCGAAATAGATGTCGGGCTTTTCGATCGCGAAGCCGACTCCTGACTGAAGGGTCAAGTCGCGGAGAAACCACTTCATCGGCGTTTCGCCATCCTGAGCGGCGGGCGTAATGACCGCACCGTAGCCATGGGTATAACGGAGGTGGGTGTTTTCCCAATTCTGAGCCTCGGACGGCAGCTTGGTGATGTTGACTTCGCGCGAGGAAAGATTCACCTGCTCGAGCCGGCCGTTGATTACATAGCGTGCAATGTCCACGCCTGGAAAGCGATAGTAGGGCCGAATACCCTGCATCTGCTGATACACGTCGTCAAGGTATTCGGGATCCCAGACCGGAATGTTGTACAGGTGTTCGCGGAAGGCCTGATCGAGAATATCTCGGTTAGGGAGACCCGGCATGACATCGATGATCTTGATGTCGTTCAGCTCATAAGCGGCAAGGGTCGCATTGATATTGTTCCGCATGAACTCTTGCTCGACCTTGACGGGATTCGGTTTTACCACAAACCGATCGATCAAGCCGGGGATGAAGTCGATCTTACGGGCACCCAAAGCGACTGAGAAAATGAGGACCAAACTGACCAGTGCAGTCAATCCGTTGCCTCGGTGTACATAGATCAAACTGGCGGCCACCGCCCCAAGCAGGGTCAAAATAGCGAGCCAAATCAAAGGCAAGTGATAGCGAAGTTCGATGAACCCCGGACCGAAGAATTGGGGCTCGTGGACGTCCGTATATAGCAGTCCGAAGCGGTAGAGAATGAAACCCCATGCCACGATCAGCGCGGTGATGATGACCAGGCCGCTGAGGTGAATTCTCGCGCCGATAGGCCACTCCTTTTTTTCGCCCGGAAGTAACCGATGCTCCAGCCAATAAAGGAGTGCGATCGCCAGCGTCGCGATGACCGATGCGATGAGCAATTCCCTTTGAATCAGCGTAAAGATCGGGTAGGAGAACATGTAAAAGCTGACATCGTTCCCGAATACCGGATCGGTGACTCCGGCGCTGGGAGCAAACAAGAACAGCAATGCGGCATTCCATTGTTTGTAGAACGGAATCGCGATGAGAATGGCCAAAATTAAGGACAATGGCGTGTAAACCCGCAAAGAGCCGGTTTGAAAGAGTTTCAACAATCGCCGGTAGCGGGTTCCTTCGGTATGGCCCAATCTGGCAAAGGCGGTTTCGTCTATGCCGAGATAACGGGACGCAGCCCAGAAATTCAGGAAGAAGATGAAGAAGAAAAACAGAGTGACGCTACCCGACAAAATGTAGCGATAAAGAAGTTTAAGCCAAAAATATCCGCCATAGTCGAGCTCGTCGTGCCACCAATAATCCACTATGAAATTCGTCAAAGCGATGCCGGATGCCAAAAGCACGACAGCCAAGCCAATGATGGCGGCGGCAATCAACATCAGCAGTCGTTTCCAATTTTGCATAGGGTCCTCTCGAGTAATTCTGATTCTTGCTGTCGGACTGGTTGGGATAGCGGGGCGGAGCCGCAGTTTCAAAAAGCGGCATCGGGAAGCCGGACTAGAGTTGCATTTGTAGCGGCCAGACTACGCCGTAAGATAATACCTAGACTCTAGTGAGACAAGTAGATGCTTAATTAGTGACAAGGCCGTTCGAAAGGGGCGGGAATCTCGGTCCGCCCCGGAACGAATCGTGCCGAAAAATGCGACGTTCGCCACTTCCCAACGGGTAATAAACCGTTGAGTAATCTGGAAAACGAGAAATATTCCCTGTCCGTGTCGCAAAAGCTTCATAGACAGGCTTCTACGGCTTCCTCAAAAGAAAAAAGACCGAATCCGATGAATCAATACGGATAAGTGCGAGTCGGATAGGTCTGCTGCGGATCGCTGTTAGGATATTGCGGATAATTGCCTTGCTGAGGGTATCCTGTCGGCTGTTGGGGGTAAGTTCGCGGTTGAGGGTAGCCGCCCGGTTGTTGGGGATAAGGATAAGTGCTCGGTTGAGGATAGCTGCCGGGCTGCTGCGGATAAGCGTTCGGCTGAGGATAGCCGTTTTGCGGATAAGTTCCGGTTGGTGCGGGGTAGTAACCTGGGTTCTGCGGCGCTACGGGTTGCTGTGCGGCAGCTTGATTGGGGCGAATCAACAGCTCCACCCGACGGTTGCGTGCTTTACCTTCTTCCGTGCTATTGCTGGCGATAGGCTGACTTTCGCCCATTCCGACCGTGTGCAGGCGACCGCCGGCAACGGCCTGTGCCATCAAGAACTCGGAGACGGCGCCGGCTCTCCGGCGAGACAGGTCCATATTGTACGCGTCGTTGCCGTCCGAATCGGTATGTCCGACCACGGTGAGCAATGTTTCCGGAAATTGATTCAAAGTCGACGCGACTTGCGTCAACGCACTTGCCGCTTGCGGTGAGATTTGGTCGGAGTTGTAGGCAAAAGTGACATTGTTCGGCATGTTCAGAACCAGATCATTGCCGCTCCGCTGCACTTCGATGCCGGTACCTGCCAACTGATCGCGCAGTTGCGTCTCCTGGCGATCCATGTAAGCACCCACTCCGGCGCCCAGCAATCCGCCTACGCCGGCGCCAATGAGCGCGCCTTTCCCCTTGTCCTTGGCGATGATTGCGCCTAGCCCTGCGCCGCTGGCCGCCCCTATCAATGCCCCCGTGCCGGTCTTGCCGAATTGCGGTGAACCCCCGTAAGGACCACTCGCGCAGCCCGTCAATAACATGGCGACTACGCTGGCGGTAATAGTGTTCTTAAACATTATTGTCTCCTCGAATGGACGTGCTTGCTTTGTAACGAGTGAGCGGCGTGTTCGCCGTATCACCCAAACGGATACAGTGTAACGTAGGTTTTGTTTGATGCGGGTTTCTTCAGTTGCCGGAGAGGCGGAGGAGTTTAAATCTAGAAACGGCACTCGGACGCGTCCAACTGCCGTTTCTAGGTTAGAGATCTGAATTCATCTCGACTGAATCGTACCGAGGTAAGAGCGTGTGAAGGGGAAGGTTCGGAACCGGCCGATCGAAGAGAGACAAGGTGTTCCGGGACTGACAGCGTTCGTTGGAAACACCGCCATCCCGGCCCTTTCGACGGGGCTGCGGAGATGCCTCCCCCGGTCAGGGGGAGGAATTCACCGTCGCGACATCGACTGGAATGGCGCTCCCGTCAAACGGTGCTTTCTAAGACAAGTCACTGCATTTCGACCAGCTCGCCAGCCGGGATGGCACCATCCGAGCGGCCTTTTAGATAGGCGTAAAGGCCGTCCATGTTATCGACGACCGCCTTATTGCCTTTGTAGGCAGGCATATTCTTCCGGCCTTCCAAAACGACTTGCTGGAATTGTTCCTTCGAGAGATTCTTCATGCTGTTGAGCAGATTGGGAAAAGCGGGGCCGCCCTCGCCGGTGGGGCCATGGCAGGTTTCGCAGCATTGCCGTTTGTAGATTTTCCAGCCTTCGAAGGTCGCTTTATCGACCTTGTTGCCTTCGACTTTGTATGGTCCCTCGGCGCGTGCCGTATGCGCGCCAGCGATAAGCAGACAACAGGCGATAATGCCCCATGCCGATTTAACGGCTGTTGCGGAACAAGATCTCATAATCAAACTCCTCCTAAGTTCGTGTTTGAATAGCCGGGCACTCGACAAGACACCGTCCGTGCCTGGCTGGAAGACGAGAACCGAAGGCGCAATGGCATCGCGGCCGTCTTGGTTCACAAACCGGATAATTGCACACAATAGGCGACGAATAAAACGGGCTGAGAGGTCGCGGCGAGCTATTTATATGAGGGAGCTTTTGGTTGGAGTCGTTGAGCCCCGCTCGACGCGGACCACGCCGACTTAGGCATCTTCTCGGAGGCGGCGCATCAGCCATCCGCGAAAAAGCGCCGAGTCCGTCATGGTGGGCAGGCCCCTTGCCTCGAGGAATTGCTCTAACTCGGCAGCGGAGGCGGGTTCTCGTTCGTGTTCGTACCAAAAAAGATCCAGGAGAAACTCCCGCCCGAATCTTTCCTGAAGGCGTGATTTGTCTTTCCTCCGTTCCGCGAGTCGCTTCGTTCGGAGTGCTTGAAGATCGATTAGATTGGAAGTCTCGTCGGCCATGGCCGAATCCCCCCGGTTGGACTGGGTTTGAATTAATCTTGCCTTGGAATTTCAAAGACCGCGGCAAATGAGCGCGTTTCACGAATGACGAACCCTTGCAGGACCGCGGCGCGCTTGAAAATGGGAATTATCGCAAACTGCGGACTCGAAAACTCGGCCCGTCATGTGAAATCAAGGGCGATGACGAGAAACGCAGTGAATATCGAAAGGAACTTATAAGCTTGCCACATCTCGTTTCACGGATCGTATTCCACGTGGATATGATGTTTTTCGCCGATCACTTGAAAGCCGTCGCCCAGACTCCTCCGCAATTCGCGAGTGACCTTCTTGCGGGTAGAGGGAACGAAATATCTGGAACGGAGATCGACAGCCAAGCCCGCATAATGCAGGCTCCCCTTTTTGTGCCGGCCGTCCAAGCCCGACGTCACGACCAGGGTTTTTCCGTGCCGCGTCCAAACCCGGCGGGCTTTATGAATGGCCGAATACATTCTGGCGTCCAGCCCGTGCAGGATCGCGCCTTTCTTGACGGCTATCATGGCTGGAGGTCTCAATAAAGAATGAGAGCCTACGACCATGGCGAGCTCGTCGCCCGTCGCCAAAATCGATCTGGAGAATAAGACGGCCATCAGCATCAATAGCGCATCGGCCGTTCTTGCTGGGATTTTCCTTGACTCCGGTCGCATCTTGCCCTCCCGGAAATTCCATTCGGTTGGCGAGATAAAGTTAGACGGATCGGATGCCTCGGTGTTTTACGTCAAAGGATTTTTCGACCGATTTTGTTTGTCATAGAGGTCGAAATCGGCTGACACATAAGAAAAACCAGAAAGAGAAGCGCGCCGGTATTTTTGAAAGCGGACGCAGGAACATCATGAAAGCCTTGTTATTATTGCTTACCTTGTTGTCTTATGGAGGCCTGGCCATGTCGTGGGATTCGTCACAGTTCAAAAACGAGAGCAAGGAGGAACTCCGCAAGAAGCTGACGAGCGAACAGTTCAAAGTGACTCAGGAAGATGGCACCGAGAGAGCGTTCAAGAACGAGTATTGGGACAATCACCGAGAAGGCATCTATGTCGATGTGGTGTCGGGCGAACCCCTCTTCAGTTCTCTCGACAAGTTCGATTCTGGCACCGGGTGGCCGAGCTTCACCAAGCCGTTGGAGCCGAGCAACATCGCTTACCGGCAGGACCGATCCTGGTTCATGGTTCGCAACGAAGTGCGCAGCAAGCACGCCGATTCGCACCTCGGTCATGTGTTCGATGACGGTCCGCCGCCCACCGGAAAGCGCTTCTGCATGAATTCGGCGGCTTTGCGGTTCATCCCCAAGGAAGATTTGGAAAAAGAAGGCTACGGGGAGTACCGGGCTCTTTTCGAAAAGACGAAGTGACCAAACAAAAAAAGCTGACGGGTCTGGCTTGTCGAGACCGATTTAGCCGCTAAATCGCCGCGTATTTTCGTTCTCGTTCCAAGAACCGGTCGTAACGGCAGTCGACCGGTACATGCCATATGTGTTTTCAATTCGCCGCGTTTTCCCAACTTTGAGCGGACCGCGGTGCGCTATGATTGCCGAATCAGAACAATTAGGGGATACACGTTTGATCATCAACCAAGTAAAAGGCATTACTAAGTCCACTCGAACCATCTTGGCCGAGCACGGAATATTTTCGGTCGAAGAATTGGCGAACGCCGATGCCGAGCAATTGGTCAAAATGGCGGGATTCAATAAAGCCAAGGCCATGCGCATGATTCGGGCGGCCAAGTATCTGGTGGGCGACATGGAAAAGGCGAGCGGCGCCCGAAGACTGCTGGACAAACGCGCGGAAGGTTCGGCCGAGGCCGGGAGCGAGGGCGAGAGCGCTGTCGGTTCCATCGATTTATCCGATGGCCAGCTTTATATCAATCGTGAGCTGAGCTTTTTGGAGTTCAACCGGCGTGTGCTCGAGCAAGCCAAGGTCGAACACACGCCGCTTTTGGAGCGCCTGAATTTTCTTTCCATTTCCTGCTCGAATCTGGATGAATTCTTCGAGGTGCGCACCGCCGGTTTGATTCAGCTCGCCGATTTGGGGGCGACCCAAACCGAGCCCGATAGTCTCGCGCCCCAGGAAACATTGGCCGCGATCAGCGCGCGCGCCCACGAGCTGGTGGCCGAGCAGTATCGGGTATTGAATCAGGTGATGTTGCCTTTGTTGGCGGAACAGGGCATCCGATTCGTCCGCAGGAGCGAATGGAATCCCTCCCAGCACGCTTGGCTCAAGAAGTATTTCGAGGAGGAACTGCTTCCGATCCTGAGTCCTATCGGCCTGGACCCGGCGCATCCGTTTCCGCGCATCCTGAACAAGAGCCTGAACTTCATCGTGCCGTTATCCGGCAAGGACGCTTTCGGGCGCGATATCACGCTCGCCATAGTGCAAGCGCCGAGAGCCTTGCCTCGTATCATTCAGCTGCCGCAAGGCGAAACCGAGAGCGGCCCGTACGATTTCGTGTTTCTTTCGTCCATCATTCATGCCTTCGTCGACGATCTGTTCTACGGCATGAAGGTGCGCGGCTGCTATCAGTTTCGGGTGACGCGCAACAGCGAAATGTACCTGGACGAGGAAGAAGTCGACGATTTGCTCCGCGCCTTGGAAGGCGAACTGAGCACCCGCAATTACGGAGACGAAGTGCGGTTGGAAGTGGCCGACAATTGTCCGGATGAGATTGTCGAGTTTTTGCTGAGCCAGTTCGGACTCACCGAGGATCGGCTTTACCGGGTGGACGGCCCGGTCAACCTCAGTCGCACCCGTGAAGTCTACGATTTGATCGATCGGCCTGATCTCAAATATCCCTTGTTCACGGCCGGATTCCCGGGCCAGCTCGCCGGAGGACGGGATATCTTCGAGGCGATCAAGAAGCAGGACATCCTGCTGCACCATCCTTACGAATCTTTCACGCCCGTCATCGAACTGATCCGGCAGGCCGCCGACGATCCGCATGTGGTCGCCATCAAGCAGACCTTGTACCGTACCGGTCCGAATTCGCCGATTGTGGACGTTCTTCTCAAAGCCGCCCGCGCCGGCAAGGAAGTCACCGTAGTGGTGGAACTTAGGGCGCGTTTCGACGAGAAGGCCAATATTTCGCTGGCAACGCGCTTGCAGGAGGCGGGCGTGCAGGTGGTCTACGGCATCGTCGGATACAAGACGCACGCGAAGATGTTGCTCATCCTCAGGCGTGAGGGGCGGCACCTGCGCTATTACACCCATCTCTCTACGGGCAATTATCACCCGCGCACGACCCGGCTCTATACCGACTACGGGCTATTGACCGCCGACCAGGAGCTTGGGGAGGACATCCGCCGGGTGTTCGTCCAGCTCACCAGTCTGGGCAAAGTCGGGAGGCTCAACAAGCTGTTGCAATCGCCGTTCACTTTGCATCAGACCCTGCTCAAGAAAATCGACCGCGAAATCGAGCATGCGTTGGCCGGCCGTCCCGCTCGCATCATCATCAAGGTGAATTCGGTGGCGGAGCCGCAGTTGATCCAGGCGCTTTACCGCGCTTCCATGGCCGGGGTGGAGATCAAGTTGATCGTCCGCGGAATCTGCTGTCTTCGCCCTGGAATTCCGGGCGTCTCGGAAAACATCGAAGTCCGCTCGATTATCGGGCGATTTCTGGAGCACAGCCGGGTCTACTGGTTCGAGAACGGCGGGCATCCGGAAGTGTATCTCACGAGCGCCGATTTTCTGCCTCGCAACATGTTCCGTCGCGTCGAGATCTGTTTTCCCATCGAGAACAAAAAACTGGCCGACCGCATTCGGGCCGATTTAGACCTTTATCTCCGGGACGACAGCCAAGCTTGGTTGCTGGCTTCCGACGGAAGCTATCAGCGCCCGCAGCCCGATAATCCGCGCGGTATTCAAGCGCAGTCCGTTTTGCTGGAGCAATTGAAGAAAGTGAGTTGAAAGAGGACTGATTCCAAATCGCTTTCAATATTAAATTTTGTAGGGTGGGTTAGGCGCGCATTACACGGAACCGGCAAAGTTCCTTCGGCGTTTCCGCGCGCCGTAACCCACCGGGCAAGGCCGCGGAACCGGTGGGTTACGGCGCGTAGAGAGCCCTGTGGTCACGGAACGGTTCGTGGCGGTGCGCGCCTAACCCACCCTACAATTAGAGCGTTTTCCGAATCGGTGTAAGGGATTTGGATATGTAGGTCGGCAATCCCGTGCCGACGTATCGGCTCGGCAAAGGGCTTTGTCGGAAGGGTCGCGACTAAAGCGACCGTTTGCGATTGGAAGGGCAGCTCTGGCGCTCACAGAGATGCCGTTTGCGATTGGAAGGGACCGACTAAAGGTCCGTTTGCGATTGGAAGGGTCGCGACTAAAGCGACCGTTTGCGATTGGGAAGGGATTGCCGACCTACGCTCTCCCCTCCCGGAACGAATCCGTACACCGGGATGGAAAACGCTCTATTAACCCGGCCTATAAATATAGGCCGGGTTAATCCGGGGCAGGGATGCCCCGGCGCGGCGACAAGCCGCGTGAGCCCAGGCCGGGCGTGTACCGGCCTGGGCGGCGGCCCGAAATACCAGGAGGGTACTTACGGGCCTGATTAATAATGTTCACTCGAATGCCGAATGGAATAAGCTCAGGACAGGCTTGTCCTCGGGGCACTCGTGACGCGTCTCGCACACCCTCTCAGAGATAAGTCAGTTCGATCCCGGCAGCGCCCAGATTGCCGGCTTCCTGCTCCAGGTCGGCGGCGGTTAGGGGGTGATTCTCCAGCCATTGGCTCGGGAATCGTAGATCGACTCTGGAATCGCTGAAGCCGAATGCGATATCGGGAGGCGGATTGCCGTGCCGGCTGCGGTTCAGAACGATGGCGAGCCGCAGCAGCACCGCCAGAGGCCGTGCGGCCTCATTCCACGGTGGAGTCAATTCCTTGAAATACTTGAGGTGGAATTTCCGCCGGTGGACACGCACCAGGGTGGCCAGCAGCACCTGATCCTGGCGGGAAAAGCCGGGTAAGTCGGCGTTTTCGATGATGTAGGCGCCATGCTTGTGATATTGGCTATGAGCGATATCGAGGCCGATTTCGTGCAAGCTCGCCGCCCAATTCAACCATTGTTCGGCCGCTTCCCGATCAATGCCGCCGATCGATGGAATCTGGTCCAGAAACGATTTCAGCGTCTCCTGAACACGGCCGACCTGCTGCAGGTCCACGTGATAGCGGGTCGCGAGCGCCGCCACCGTTCGACTCCGAATATCGTCGTTGTAAATCCGGCCGAGGAGATCGTACAGCAAGCCTTCCCTCAAGGCGCCATCGGAAACTTGCATCTGCTGGATGCCCAGCGTTTTGAAAGTCGCATGCAAGATGGCGAGGCCACCGGCGAAGATCGGATAACGGTCCGGGTTGAGGTCCGGGAATCCTGATTTGTCGACCCGTCCGAGACTCAAGAGCGTATCGACCAGCCGGTCTAGCCCGTCCCGAGTAATGCCGTCCTTGCTCCACCCGCGGCCGACCAATATTTTTCGGATCGCCCGCGAAGTTCCGGAGGCGCCTACGGCTTCGTCCCAATGGTCCTTGTGAAAGGTATATTCAAACGGCTCCAGTTCATGTTGAGCCGCGATGACCGCATTTTTGAAGCGCTTGCTGGTGATCTTGCCGTCGGAGAAGTGAGCGAGGCTCATGGATACGCAGCCCATCCGCAGGCTTTCCTTGCGAAGCGGGACCTTGTCCACGCCGATGATGTATTCGGTGCTGCCACCGCCGATGTCCATCACCAGCCGCCGCTTGCCGTCCGTCGCCAGGCTTTGTGCGACGCCTTCGTAGATCAGCCGCGCTTCCTCGATACCGGATATGATGTCGATCGGATATCCCAGCACTTTTTCGGCTTGGATCAGAAACTGGCCGGCATTGCGCGCCGTACGCAAGGTATTGGTGCCCACCGCTCGAACGCATCCCGGCGGCAGATCCCGAAGCCTCTGGCCGAAACGATCGAGACATGCCAGCGCGCGCTGCTGCGCGTCTTGGGTCAGATGACGCTGGGCGTTGAGCCCCGCGCCGAGCCTGACCATCTCCCGAAGCCGATCGACGACGATCAGCTCTCCGGCCCGGAGCTTCGCGACGACCATGTGAAAACTGTTGGAACCGAGGTCCACGGCTGCGACGTGCTCGGGAGGGTGTTTTTGCGATTGACTCATGGAACCGTAGGAAGCGTAAGAGGAGAATTTAAGAGGGGTGGTATTTGTTACAATCTTGCGGTTATCGAGAGGCCCGGCGCGTGATTTCAAAGTCGGGGATTCTCGCGTCGCAGCCGTATTTTTACAAATATTGCCGGCAAAAACAGCCAGAAATGAACGCCCTTTCCATTCGTAATCTGCGGAAAACTTATAAGAACGGCTTTGAAGCCCTGAAAGGCATCGATCTCGATGTGAAAGCCGGAGATTTCTTCGCGCTTTTGGGGCCCAACGGCGCCGGGAAGTCGACTACGATCGGCATCGTCAGTTCCTTGGTCAGAAAGACCAGCGGAACGGTCGAAGTCTTCGGTCATGATCTGGATAAAGAGCGGGAGGCCGCCAAGCGCTGCATCGGCCTTGTGCCGCAGGAAGTCAATTTCAATCAGTTTGAAAAGGTTTTGGATATCGTCGTCAACCAAGCCGGGTACTACGGCATTCGCCGGAAAGAGGCGTTGCAGCGCGCGGAAGAATGCTTGACTCAGCTCAGCCTATGGGACAAACGGAACAGTGTGTCGCGCCATCTTTCGGGGGGCATGAAACGGCGCCTGATGATCGCCCGGGCCCTGGTCCATTCGCCGAAACTTCTCATTCTCGACGAGCCCACGGCTGGCGTGGATATCGAGATTCGCCGCTCGATGTGGGAGTTCCTGCGGAAAATCAACCAGGAAGGCACCACGATCATCCTGACGACCCACTACCTGGAAGAAGCGGAAAATCTGTGCCGCCACATCGCCATCATCAATCACGGACACATTGTCGAGCACAATGCGATGGCGGATCTATTGAGAAAGCTTCACACCAATCGTTATATCCTCGAGCTGAGAAACCCCGCGCCGTTCGCTCCCACGGTCGAAGGCTACCAGCTGGAGCCGCTCGAAGACCATACCTTGGCCGTGGACGTGCCCATGGATCTGGGGTTGCACGGCTTGCTCGATCAGTTGGCCGCGCAGGGCATGGAAGTGGTCAGTCTGCGCAATGCGGCGAATCGCTTGGAGCAGCTATTCATTGATTTGGTGGAAAACCAGCGTATAGACCCGGCGCGAAAAACCGCCTGACCGAGTTGTCCGACATACATCAATCACATGCATCACCTCATTGCATTTAAAACGATTCTTTTCAAGGAAATTCACCGTTTCGTCCGCATCTGGCCGCAGACCATCCTGCCGTCGGCGATCACCACCTCGCTTTATTTCCTGATTTTCGGGACCTTGATCGGCGGGCGGGTAGGGCCGATGGCCGGGATGTCCTACATGGACTATATCGTGCCGGGCGTCATACTGATGTCGGTCATCACCAATGCCTACGGCAACGTCGTGGCGTCGTTTTACTCCACCAAGTTCCAGCGGAATATCGAGGAGTTGTTGATCTCGCCGATACCCAACTGGATCATTCTGGCAGGCTACGTCGGCGGGGGGATAGCCCGCGGGTTGGCGGTGGGCGGCGTGGTGGCCATCGTCGGGATGTTTTTCACCGATGTACGGCCGGCTCATCCCGGTCTCATCGCGAGCGTGTTCTTCATGACCGCGGCGCTGTTTTCGCTGGCGGGGTTCATCAATGCGGTTTACGCCAACAGCTTCGACGACATCTCTATCGTCCCGAATTTCGTTCTCACGCCGCTGGTTTACTTGGGCGGCGTCTTCTATTCCATCGAGCTGTTGCCCGAATTGTGGCGGAAGGTGTCCCTGGCGAATCCGATTCTCTATATGGTCAACGCCTTTCGTTACGGATTCGTAGGGATCTCCGACGTGGATATCCGGACTGCTTTCCTGATCATCGGCGGCTCGATTTCGATCCTCGTAGCCTGGAGCCTCGTCTTGCTCCGGCGCGGCACCGGGCTTAAGACCTAAGCTCAGCAATGGAAAGAGCTCTAAGAGCCTATCTCAGTAGGCCCAGTAGGCCGTTCGCCCTAAGCCTGTCGGAGGGTTTTGTGACGACTGGAATAGGCTCTAAACACCTATAAATTATTCCGCGCTCGTTGCGTCCATGGAGGACCCTCGGGATTTCAACACCGTGGCTCCTCCCCGATAGGGAACGATATTCGGCGTTCCACTCACCGCCGGTTCTTTTGGAAAATGATCGAGTGCCGGCGTCTTAATCGCCGTTCAGGAGCACTTGGCAGGCTTCAGGCATCGGGGGCTTCGGCGGCTCCGGCTTGGCCGGGCCCGGCGGGTGTTTTTGAAACCACCAGGAAAGGCTTGAATCGCAGCCGTCACCGGCCGGTAAGGGGGGCTGCCGGACGCATTCGGGGCTCTCGGCGGGGCAGGTGAGGCGAAGGTGGAAATGGTCGTGGTGGCCGTACCAGGGGCGGATTTTTCGTAACCAGCTGCGGTCTCCCCGAACCGTTCGGCAAAGTTCGCGCTTGATGTGCGCATTTACGAAGACCCGATCGATCTCGGGAATAGTCGCCGTCAGTTTCAACAGCCGCGCGTGCTGCGTACTCCAAAGCCGGCGATCCAACCCGTTCCCGGCGCGATTCAACAGGCTCGGGGCGGGAATGTTGGCGCGCCATCCGTCCGCATTCGAATAGAGGCCGGGATCGAGGTTGAACCAGACGTCGGCGTCGAGGCCGGTCTGATGGCTGCGGTGGCCGAAAGGCATGGGTCCCCCCCGCGCTTGAGAGAGATCGCCGACCTGAATCACCCCGATAGTTTCGTGGGCGCGCTTGCCCAAGGTCTGAATCGTCCGGATCAACGAAGGATGGCCGAAGTAGCGCTTCCGCTCCAAGTGCATGACGAGATAGCCATCGCCTTCCGTGGGCAGAGCGGCCGCCCCGCTGACGCAGCCGTTGTTGGTTTCGCCGATTGCGCGCGGAGGGCCTTTGATCGGGCCGGGAACCTCCGCCCAGGGATTAGCGAGAATAGCGCCGGGAACGGCAAAAAAAAGAATCAGTGCTCGTCGGATCGAACGCATGGCGGCCAGTGTTGGGAATGCGCGACAGCGAGACTTAGTCGCTGCCGGGGTTTTGTGCGACGCCGGAATCCTGCGAATTCAGCGTTTTGGAGTTTTCACCCAAAGGGAACCGACGCTTGGCGTTGATGACCCAGCCTTTGGCTTTGGCGATCTTGACGTCGTGTATTTCCTCTTCCAGGAGTAGGCGCTGGCGTTCCAAAGCGAGCAACTCGATTTCCCGCTTGAGCTGATTTTCGACATCATCCAAGGCTCCTGCCCGGCGGGTTTTTTCGGCCAGGTCGGCCTCCAGTTCCAACTGCTTCAAACGTGTCTCGTGGTGAATGCGCGCCTCGCGGAGACGCACTTCGCTGTCATACTGCTCGGCCGCGCGGGTTTCTTCCGTCGTCAATTCGGCGCGGACGTGCTCGGTCTCATGATCCCGTTGCGCCTTGCGCAGTTCGGCCTCGCGCCGAATCAATTCGAGCATTCGTTCTTCGTGCTCGAGCTTAAGTTTGCGTTCGTTCGTCTCGCGTTCGTAGTGCTCCCTCGCCAGCCTTTCGTTGAGCTGACGGCGGCGCCGGACCAACTCGAGATAGATGCCGTTGTGCTTGGCGTCGACGGTTTCGGCATACTCCTCGATATTATCCAGCTCGGCGAAAACAGTTCGGATCGTGCAGCGTGTGCGGCATTGAATTTCGCGCATGGCCAGCAGTTCGTTGGCGATGTTTTCGATGCGGCGCTCCATTAGAACGTGGTTATCCTCGAATTCCGTCTGTTCCAATTGTCGCAACTCGTGTTCCGCCGCATCCTGCAACAGCGTTAGATAATTGGCTCGGATATAGGCGCCGAGGTTCGCAATGTGGTCGAGATGCTCGTGTGCGTATTTAATGGTTGGCTGGAAGCGGATCGACAACTCGGCTTCGATGGTGCAAAGGGTTCCCAGCCTCAGAGGTTCCAGAGGGATCTGCCAATCTTCGATTTTCAGCTCGTATACACGGTGGTAAAAACGCCGGATAAAGCGGTTTGGACGAGGAAACACGCGGCGGTAAGGGCCGAGAACGGAGACGACGATGCGGCGGTCGCCTTCGAAACCCGCTTCCCAATGCGAGTTGGAGTCGAGTGGGTTGTCCTCAAACATAACCTTTCCTCGTCAGGGTGTCTTTGAGCTCGCTCTCGTTGGCCGGTTCCCCGGGAGTTTCGGTTGTCTGCCGGGGCCTGATGCGCTCGGCGATGATCGGGTAGAGGTTCGGGGCGAACTCCACCGATTTATCGTTTATCTTACGAAGATAACCCCGATTCAATAGAAACGCCACGGAAAACATCCGCGTCCAGTCGGAATAACGGCGGGCACGTTCCAGCTCGGTTTTCTCGATCACGAATTCCAATTCGTCATTCTTGTTGATGGTGAATTCGCCGAACTGGCGTAGTCCCAGATAGGCCAGTTCCTTTTCCTCTTCGGTAAGCGGGCCGGGCGCGGTGGATTCCAGCCGGTAGGAGAGGAACAGGATGAAGAAGTCCACCATGGCGGCGCAGGCCAGGGTAAACCAAGAGATGTTCTTCCACATGGCAAAGGACGGCGTGATGCCGAGGGAAAACTCGGCATAGGAGCCGAACCGGGGTGCCTCGATGGGTGGCGTACCATAGGTCGCGGCCAGGATTTCCGCTTCTCCTTGCAGACTCTGGAAGTTCCGGACCAGCCTTTCGTAAGCCTCGGAATTGTTTACCTGAAGCGAAAATTCCTGTAGGGAGCCTCTCACCTCGGACAAACGGTTTTCCATGCTCTCGGAATACGTGTTCAGTTGTTTCAGCCTGGCTTGTTCGCTTTGCAGAATCTCGTTGTAAAAACCCCAGACTTTGCCCTTGCCTATCTGTCCCTGCATGCCCGGATGAGTGCCCAGGTAAGCCCGGGTGGCATCCTCCGACGCCTGCTCGACGCGCTTCTGTTGAGCCGCCGTGAGCTGGCTCTTGAGACCGACCACGCTTTCGATATAGCGGTTCGCGTCATGGACTACGCTGGTCTGTCGTTCGAGCAGGATGGCATCGCGCTGGGAAAATTCGTAAAACCTGAAATAGGCGAACGATATCGATATGGTCAGAGCCACTAACAGCGACAGCACCACGCTGAGATAGCGCAAGCGATTGGCGCGCCAGCGCATGCCGGCCAGTTCCAAAGTACAAATCACGATCATGGATTGCACGGCGATCGTCATGATCAGCGCGATCCACTGAGGAATGAAATAGCTGAGGCCGTAGCAGGTGTTGTATCCCTCTGCAACGCTGAGCAGTAGGACGATCGGGATCGACAAAACGCGCAGTACGCCGATGAAGGTACTCTGAACGGCATTTAACAATTGGCCTATGTGCCAGGTTGTTTTGATCATGGGGCGTAGCCTTTGGCGCAGATGTTCTGCCGTTCGGATTTTATCGAGGGTTGATGGTTGAGCAATTTTCCCGGCATCGGTGTCGAAACGGTAAGAGTGGTTGGGGGCGGGCGCGTTTCCGGCTTATCCTAGAGTCTGACTCATGCATTTGTGAAGATGTGATTTTTATGGGAATGTTTTGGATCGCGATAGTGCTGGTGGTTGCCATTATTCTCGGTAATCTGATGATTCTGCTTCGAACCGCGAAAAAGCCCAAGATCCCCGATTCGGTCAAGCCAAAGCCTTACAAGGACGATGACGAGAACTGGTGAGAGCTTAAGGGAGCTCTGATTGGGCCCTTCGACAGGTTCAGGACGAACGGTAACGTATCGATTCCGTTCGTGGTGAGCCCTTCGACTCGGCTCAGGACAGGCCCTTCAACTTGGCTCAGGACAGGCTTGTCGAACGCTCTCCTGAGCCTGCCCTGAGCCTGTCGAAGGGGCATGAGCGGAATCCATCTGTTCACGGCTTCCTTGAAGAAGCTACCGAGTCTTTCCCCTGATGGCGCAGCGGGATGGGTACAAATTCGCCGGGAGCCGAAAGCGACAAACGACGTTTGCCGTGAGGCCCTGGGTGGTCTTAGAGCCTATCCCAGTAGGCTCAAGAAACCCTTCGACAAGCTCAGGGCGAACGGCCTACTGGGATAGGCTCATAATAGTCAACCTGAACAGGCCAGGCCTGGCTTTCCGGGCGAGTAAAGCGCCGCTAGCCCATCGATGCCGGGGATGGGGCACGGCCTATCGGCCTTTGCCCCTCCCATGGGAACCGAAATTCGCTTCCACCGTCGTTGATCGGCTTACTCGCCGATGATTTTCACCAAAACCCTCTTCTTGCGGCGGCCGTCGAACTCGCCGTAAAAAATTTGCTCCCACGGGCCGAAATCGAGCTGTCCGCCGGTAATCGCCACGACCACTTCCCGGCCCATGACCTGCCGTTTCAAGTGGGCATCGCCATTATCTTCGCCAGTGCGGTTGTGGAAATAGCGGCTGATCGGTTCGTGCGGAGCCAGATTTTCGAGCCAGGTTTCGAAGTCGCGATGCAGACCGGACTCGTCATCGTTAATGAAGACCGATGCCGTGATGTGCATGGCGTTAATCAAAACGAGACCTTCCCGCACTCCGCTTTCTCTCAGACATGTCTCCACCTGATGGGTAATGTTGATAAAAGCGATCCGGCTCGGTGCTTCGAACCAAAGTTCTTTACGGTAACTTTTCATGTCTGAGGTGCTCCTGTTGTTCGGGGGCTGTATTTTTTCAGGGACAACGAATGCAGTCGGTTTTATTAACCCGGCCTATAAATATAGGCCGGGTTAATCCGGGGCAGGGATGCCCCGGCGCGGCGACAAGCCGCGTGAGCCCAGGCCGGGCTTGTACCGGCCTGGGCGGCGGCCCGAAATACCAGGAGGGTATTTACGGGCCTGATTAATAACTGCGAATGGTGCGACAGATTGATGTTGTTCTCAAGCCGTGATTTTTGCCCGCGAAAATTGGCGGGAGGCTCCGGTGTCAGAAAATTTTACATTTCTTGGAAACGCCATCATCAGCACCGCCCTGAGTCTAAAAAGATTTAACTATCAATGATCTACGGACGATCGGATCGGGCTTTCCGCTAGAAGTTGCTATTTACGATACATAAGAAACTGGGTTTCAAAGCACCACTAGGGGACGCCGGACGTTCCACTACATTTACAAAAACGAGTACCGCGTCATTTCGAAAAAATTCGTAAAAACAGCGACATAACGCCGTGGTACGAAAATTGTTGGGAATATGGCGGCGTTTGGAAGAACGCTCCGGGTCAGAGCTGGAGTTCAGCCCGGTAACCACTGAATTTAAGGAGACATACGATGACGAACTTCAATAAGACTTTGTTGGCGGTCGGTATCAGCCTGGCATTGGGTTTCTCGTCGGGGGCATGGGCTGACGCGGAGATCGACTCCCAAAACAATAACCTAAATGTAGCGGTGGACGCGAGCTACGAAGCTGACGCCGAGGAGGATTCCGCTGCTGCGGTCAACGGGAACGCGACGAACGACCAAAGCGAAGCGGAAGCCGAGAACAACGGTGCTGCCGCCGCGAACAACGGGGGCACGGCCACCGCTGGCGAAGCTGAGGCCGAGGACGAAAACTCTGCTGCCGCGAACAACGGGAGCACGGCCAACGCTGGTGAAGCTGAGGCGGAGGACGAAGGTTCTGTTGCCGCGGCCGGCAACGGCACGGCCTCTGCCGACAACAGCGAAGCTGAGGCCGAGGACGACGGTGTAGCCGCGAACAACGGGGGCACGGCAACTCGCGACCAGAGCGAAAACACAACGGCTAACGCTGGCGGGGATGCTTTTGCTGCCCAGAACGGCGGTGAGATCGACTATACCTCGGCCTCGGCCACTGGTGGCGGGAATGCGTTAAGCGCGCAGAATGGCGGGGAGATCGAGGTAAATTCGGCTTCGGTCGCCGGCGACGGGAATGCTTTTAACGTCCATAGGGGCGGCGAAGTGGAGATCGACAACAGTACCAAGGTCGAGCTAGATGGGGAAGTCGAGCATGTGGTTGTAGTGCCGGTCGGTGTCGCTGTCCAGGCAGGGGTGCCGGTTGCGGCTTCATCCAACAGCATCGACGGTTCAGCCAACGGCGCCGCCGGTATCGTTCAGCTCTCCCAAAACCTGGGCCACGCCTCGTTGATTCAACAAAGCACCAATGTTTTTGGCACCGTGAACGTCAACAATTGAAATTGACGAGATAACAGCCGATTAGGGTACCGGTGAGCGCCGAAACGCTCACCGGCTCTCTGCCAAAGCCTAAAGGAAAGAAGGTGTGAACGATGAAAAAAGGATTGCTTGGAAGCCTATGTTTTCTCGTCAGTTGTTTTTGGTCGACCGGCCAAGCAAGCGGTCTCGACGACGAAGTCGCATTCGCTTCCGAATCGTATGCGGCGGTTGGGAGCGGCGATTTGGGCGAGGAGCGGGCCCGCGAGGGCGTGGACGATTTGGCGTTCGCCCGCGGCGCGCTCAAGGCGACAATGGCTGGTAACACTGCAAATACCAGTAATATGACCACATATAACAGTATCGATGGCAGCGCGTTCACCGATGCTGGCGGAATCATATCGGTCATTCAAAACACCGGAAACAACGTAATCATTCAAAATCTCACGGACGTCAACGTCACCATAACGCCATGAGCGAAAGTACCGGTCTTTTTCGTTCAAGTCTTTTGCTCGTTCTCTGTGTTATGAGCACGGTGTCGGAGGTTCGCGCCGGCTCCGTGCAGTTTTTCGATGGAGTGGCGGGGCCGGGATTCTATAACATCGGCACAACGAGCTACGCGGAGAGACGGTTCAAGACCATTCTGAAGCAGCAGTATGATTTCAGCTGCGGCTCGGCAGCGCTGGCGAGTTTGCTGTCATTCCATTACGAAGATACGGTCGGCGAATTGGAAGTCTTCGGCGACATGTGGGAGCATGGCGACCAGCAGAGAATACAACAGCAAGGTTTTTCCTTGCTGGACATGAAACAATACCTCGAACGCCGAGGGTACAAGGCTGACGGTTACAAAATCGGCTTGGAGCAGCTGGCTCAGGCGAAGGTGCCCGCGATTACTATTATCAATAATAAGGGCTATTTGCACTTCGTCATCATAAAAGGCACGAACGACTCCGCTGTGTTGCTTGGAGATCCGGCCATGGGTTTGAAAAGGGTGGATCTTCAGACGTTTAGAGAATTATGGGACAACCGCATCCTTTTTGTTATTCGAAATAAAAAGAATATTGCGGGCAAATATTTCAACAGCGGTGAAGAATGGGCTTTGAGTCCGAAAGCCCCATTGGGTATGGCAGTCGATAATGGTAGTCTCGCCTCCTTCAACCTGCTACAACCGGGAAGATATGATTTTTAGAAACAAGGAGTAATATCATGATGTCGGCCAAGGATGTTCGAGCATCGAAGAAATTCGATGTCATGCGGCTGGTTTTGAGTGTCATCTTTCTTGCTTCGATCCCTCAAGCAATAAAAATCTGTGCGGCAAGTGGGCAGGGAGGCATTGAGTCGCTTCCCGGCTGGACAGCGGCCGAGGACGCAGAGCTTGATGAGTTGCGTGCCGGGTTTGTGTTGGACAACGGGATGGTTGTTGACTTATCCTTGGCCACATCCGTATTTGTCAATGGACAAGAACAGTTTTCGGACCGTTTCGCGCTGGCCGACGATTTTTCCATCGATCAGTTGCGCGGAGTGGCCGTAAATAATGGTCCCAACAATTTCGCGATGTCGGATGCTGGGACGAACAACATGGCAGTTATTCAAAATACTATGGATAATCAGATAATAACTATGATGCGGTCCATCGATTTAACCATTTCAAATGTTAAGGGTATGGATTTTAACGGTTTTGGACCGTACGGCGGTGGATTCGCTCCATAATATCTAAAGCAGCGGCTTATTTATAGGGAGATATAATTACATAGGTTCTTGTAATAATAGGGAATATTGTCCTGTGTTGTATAATCAAAAGGAAGGGAAAACAGATGGAACTAACAGCTGGGATTTCTCGAATCGAAAGGGTGTTTCCGGCCAATCAGGCCTGGGGCGATTCTAGGGATTTAATCTTGCTTCAGCCGGGTTGGGCTGACTCGCTCGGTCTGGCGAAGAGTCTCGCTGAAAAGGGCTGGAAGGCTCACATCTCGATGGATACGCGAGATGCGATAAGGCATCTCAGATCGAGCAAGATCTATGTCGGTGTCGTCCTGCTCGATGCAAGTTTCAGTGAGGAAACGCAAAGCGGGCTATTGGAAGTAATCAATGAAAGCTCGTCTACCGAGTGGATTGCGATCGTCGATCCAGGGAGTATGGGTTCTATTGAGCACGCCTCTTTTTTGAGCTCTTTCTTTTTCGATTTTCATACGACCCCCGTAGATGTCCGTAGACTGGCATATTCGCTTGGGCACGCTTACGGCGCGGCAAAACTGGCGGAGGCCAGTCGCGGAGAATTTCGTCTAGCGATCAATCAGAGGTTTGGATTGATCGGGTCCAGTAAAGCAATGTCGCTGGTCTATGAAAATGTCCAAAAAATCAGCCGGAGTGATGAGCCGGTAATCGTTACCGGCGAGACCGGGACGGGCAAGGAACTCATTGCGAGGGCAATCCATGGCTTGTCGTCCAGGGCGGAAAAACCTTTCATCGCCGTGAGCTGCGGCGCCATTCCCGACACGCTAGTGCAAAGCGAATTCTTCGGCCATAACAAGGGAGCGTTTACTGGCGCGGTCGAGGAGAGAGTAGGGCATTTCGAAGCCGCAGCTGGCGGTACCGTGTTTTTGGACGAAATCGAAAATCTCTCTCCGTTGGGGCAAGTCTCACTGTTAAGGTTTTTGCAGGAAAAGGAGTTAACTCCCCTCGGTTCTAAAGAATCACGTCCGATAGATGTAAGGATTATTACTTCGGCAAGCCCGAACTTGCGAGAAGCGGTGACTGCCGGCGTAATCAGAGAGGACTTGTTTTATCGTCTCAATGTATTGCAGATCGATGTACCGCCGTTAAGAAAACGGGATACCGACGCAGCTGAAATCGCGGAATATTTCGTCGATCGATTTAATCAGGGGAAGCGGCGGAATTCGAAGCGTCTGTCGAAAAAAGCGGTTTCGGCAATTCTCGATTATTCATGGCCTGGAAACGTGCGGGAGTTGATGAGTTGCGTGAATCGAGCTGCCGTTCTTTCCACAGGTCGTCTGATTACCGAGGTGGATTTGGGGCTATCCCGTCCGGCGAAATTCAGTGGAAGAACGCTTAGAGAGATAAAAGCGCAAGCCGTCGAACAAGCCGTGATGTCTGCGTTGTCGGAATCCAAAAGTATTACCAGCGCGGCACGCCGGCTCGGAGTTTCCCGCGTGACGCTATATCGCTTGATGGAAAAGCATTCCATTACGGTTCCCGGCGTTGAGCATGTCGCCGGATAAGTTATCGTTGGATCATCTAAATATGTTTGTTTATTATCGAATAATATATTAATGATGAACTGATAAAATACGCCTTATGATTTATACCGCCATATCTGCCGCATGATTTGGGCCGATATCGGATCTTTAACGCCTCACGACATGAAAGACTTAGATCATCGTCGAGGCATTTCCTTTGCGTCCAAGATATTCCCGTCATTTATTTATGGCGGGCAGGGCTATTTTTCTTTTAATCAAGGCTTTATTGGTACACGCATATCCTTCGAAAATAACTTGCCAAACCAGTCAAATTAAAGTACGTTCTGTTACGTCACAAAAATAAGACATGGACCCAGGGAGGGTACGTCAGTGCGTGTACTAGTTATTTCCTCGATTTTTGGGGTATTTCTAGTTTCCGACTGTTTGGGAGCGGAAATCACCGATATAAGGTATGGAGAGTCGGTCGATGCGCTTAGGCTCGAGATAACGGCTTCGGATTATGTCTCGGTGCAAGCTTCCTTTTTGGATGGCCCGGATCGCTTGGTTATCAAGTTTCCCGGCGGCCGAATCAGCAGAACACTCCCCCAACCTCCTCGGGATCATCCCCTGTTTTCGCGCGTAATCAGTGGTTCAGAAAGCGATGACGATTCGCGCCTGATCGTCGACTTAAAACAGCCCGCGACTTTTACCCAGTTTTGGGAGCCGGTTTCCTATGGGGCTTCGCCCAAGCTTCTGGTGGATTTTCCGAAGCCCGCATTGGCGGCGCGTGCGGGCCAAGCGCCGGGCGTTAAGAGTGCGGGAAAATCGAGAGCCGTTCTTGTGCCTCAAGGCAAAAAGGCTGCCGGTGACGCGGCGAAAGGCAGCGAAATCGAGCAGTTGCGGCGGGCCTTAGCCGAGCAGCAACGGATACTGGATCTTCAGAAGAAAGCGTTCGAGGATCAGCAACGAAAGCTTCAAACCCTGCAAAACCAGCTCGAACGTATAGCCGGCGGTGCGCCCGCCAAACAGACTGCAACAAACCCCGGTACGGCACAAGCAGCACGAATCAAGGACCAGCCTCCCGGACCCGTCAAAGTTGCCGATAACCGACAGCCGGCTATGCCCAAGGGTCCGGTCGGACAAGCTCCGGAACCGGAGGCGAAGCCGAAGCCCCCGGAACTGCCCAGGATCTCGGAGACCGTAGGCGGCGTGTTGACGCCGAAGGGCCACCTGATTGTGGAGCCATCGCTGGAATACAACTACGCGAGCAACAATCGGGTTTTTCTTGACGCGTTTACGTTTGTTCCGGCCATTGCCATCGGATTGATCGATCTTAGAGAAATCGACCGGCATACGTTTATCGGTGCGATTACCGGCCGCTACGGCGTAACCGATCGCCTCGAAATCAGTGGCCGCGTACCTTTCCTTTACAGAGAGGACATGCAGCGATCGAGAGCTGTTTCAATCGGTGCCGGAGTGGATGAGACCTTCAATGCCGATGGATCCGGTTTGGGCGATATCGAGTTTACGGCACGGTATCAGTTTAATGGCGGAGCCAACGGTTGGCCGATATTCGTGGGAAATCTCGCAACTACCATTCCCACAGGAAAAAGTCCCTACGATGTGGACTATGTGCTGGCTCAGGGTGTGCCGGGCGCCCGCTTTCCGACAGAGCTCCCGACCGGCTCGGGTTACGTTAGTGTTCAGCCGAGTATTACGGCGCTCTACCCGACCGATCCGGCCGTGTTTTACGCAAATCTCAATTATGGCTACACCCTCGAGACTGATGAGGATGTCGGAACGATCGATCCCGGCGACTCGATAGGAGCAAGCTTCGGGTTGGGGTTCAGCATTAACGAACGATCATCCTTCAGCATCGGATACTCGCATAAGCACGTATTCGATACGGAAGTGGACGGAGAATCCGTTTCCGGATCGAGTTTGGATATCGGGGAGTTCCTTTTGGGGTATTCGTTCAAACTCACCAGAGACACCAGCCTAAATCTATCGGTAAGCATCGGAGCCACGGAAGATGCGCAGGACGTCAAGCTGACCTTGAGATTGCCGATGTCCTTTTCGCCTTTTAATTGACTTTCGTGAAACCGTTTCAAGCTTGAGCGTCGTATTCTTGCCGGTGAAGAAGGCGACCGGCGCCGGCATGCTGTACTTCATCCTGGACCTTTGTAGAATGGCCCTTTGACTGGGATCTGTGCATTGGCATGAAAAATAATGAACCGTATGTCGGAATACATAATGACCGCTACGGCGGTATGACGGATATCGGCCGCATCATTCGGGACGCCTGGGCATTCGGGCTGATTCCTGAATCCGAGACCTGTGAGGGATGGCAAGCGGGGGGCATCGAGAACTTGTGGGAAAAGGTTCAGCAAACCTGGGACCAGTACGGATTTTCGGTGCACAACTTTCCGGAGGAGCTTCTCCAGAAATATCTGCGCATTCAGGAGGAGGCGATTGCTCGGGCAAAAGCCTTGGGCTGGAACCCCGATCGCGATTTAGAAGACGAATAGCAGAAGCGGAATCGGAGTGAAGATATGCACATCGTCTGTCCTTTCTGCATGACCGTAAACCGCGTTTCGCCGGAGCGGATTAGAGATCGTCCGAAATGTGGGCGTTGCCGCCAAGAAATCCTTAACGGGCAGCCGGCAAATCTGACCGAGAGGGATTTCGAAACCTATATTGGAAGAAGTGATTTGCCTGTCGTAGTGGATTTTTGGGCGAGTTGGTGTGGACCGTGCAAAATGATGGCGCCGGTGCTCGATCAGTTGGCGAGCGAATTGGCTGGGCAAGTGTGTTTTGCCAAGGTCGACGTCGATTCGGAAAGCGCTCTTGCGGGACGATTCAATATTCGCAGCATTCCCACTCTATTGATGTTCGACGGCGGAAAAGAGGTCGATCGGGCGATGGGCGCAATGAATGCGGCCAATCTCCGGAATTGGATTTTGTCCCGTTGATCGGGCTCGAATCGCGCCGGTAGCAAAAAAGAGGGCGTCCGAAGACGCCCGCTATAGACATGACAAGAGGCTGCCAAATTAAAGATGGTAGGCGGTTTCTCCATGTTCGGTCGTATCGAGCCCTTGACGCTCGATCTCTTCCGTGACCCGAAGCCCTATCAGCATGTCCACGATCTTGTAGGCGATGAGAGAGACCACCCCTGACCAGATGACGACGGTTCCCACGCCCCAAGCCTGGCTGATGACCTGGGCCATCATGTCGTATTCGCCGACGGCATTGGCCACATAATCGTATACGCCGGCGCCTCCGAGGTCGGGAGAGGCGAATATGCCGGTTCCCAACGCGCCGATGATGCCGCCGATGCCATGAACCCCAAATACATCGAGCGAGTCGTCATAGCCCAAGATGTTTTTCAAGCTGGTCACCGCCCAGAAGCAGACGGCACCGGCAATCAGGCCGAGAACGATGCTGCCCATAGGACCAACGAAGCCGCAGGCCGGTGTGATGGCGACGAGCCCGGCGACTGCGCCCGACGCGGCACCCAACATGCTGGGCTTGCCTCGAGCGAGCCATTCGGCCGACATCCAGGCCAAGGTCGCTGCTGCGGTCGCGAGCAAGGTATTGGCGAAGACTAGCGCGGCGATGCCGTTGGCTTCCAGGTTCGATCCGACGTTGAAGCCGAACCAGCCGACCCAAAGCAGCGATGCGCCGATCATGGTCATCGTTACGCTATGAGGTGCGATAAATTCCTTCTTGTAGCCGATGCGCTTGCCGATCAATAGGCAGCCGATCAGTCCCGCTATGCCGGCGTTGATATGCACCACGGTACCGCCGGCGAAATCCAGTGCTCCCTTTTGAAAAAGAAAACCAGCCGTCGCGCCGGCGGCTTCGGCGGCGGCGGCATCCGTGTACGCATCCGGGCCTGCCCAAAACCAGACCATATGGGCCATCGGAAGATAGGAGAACGTGAACCACAAAACCATGAACAGCAGTACTGCGGAAAACTTCACGCGTTCGGCGAACGAGCCGACGATCAGTGCCGGGGTGATACCCGCGAAAGTTGCTTGGAATACGATATAGACGTATTCGGGAACATAGACGCCTTTGCTGAACGTACCGGCGAGCGATTCCGGCGTCACGCCCTTCAAGAACAGTTTACTGAACCCGCCGAAGAAGGCGTTTCCCTCCGTAAACGCAATGCTGTAGCCGTATATCGCCCATAACAGCGCCATTAGCGAGAAAATCACGAACACCTGCATGAGAACGGACAGCGTGTTCTTGGCGCGGACCATGCCACTGTAGAACAAGGCCAGCCCCGGAATGGTCATCAAAATAACCAATACGGTGGCTACGATCATCCAGGCGACGTCTCCTTTATCGGGGACCGGAGCGGGGGCTTCTTCGGCGAATGCAATTCCTGTGAAACACAGCGACATGAACAGGAAAAGGGCGATCTGGATTCGTTTCATGTTGTTTTTCTCCTTGATTAAAGGGCTTCCGCTCCGGTTTCACCGGTACGGATACGAATGACTTGCTCAAGGTCGAGCACAAAAATTTTGCCGTCGCCGATTTTTCCGGTATTGGCCGTTTTGGAGATGGCATCGATCACGGCTTCCAGCTGCTCGTCTGTTACCGCGACTTCGAGCTTGACCTTGGGCAGAAAATCGACGACGTATTCAGCGCCCCGGTACAATTCGGTATGTCCTTTCTGTCGGCCGAATCCTTTCACCTCGGTAACGGTGATGCCGGAAATGCCTACATCGGACAATGCCTCGCGGACGTCGTCCAATTTGAACGGTTTTAGAATCGCGGTCACAAATTTCATGCGAGAGTTCTCCTATAGAATGTGCGGACGCCGCCTTCGATTCGACGCTGAACCGGCGAAGCCCTGCTCAGTGTTGAGGCGTTCTTCGACCAAGAAGCAGGACCTGTGCCAAGCTTTATGTTGTGCGGTGGGCTTGGCAAAAAATGAAATTGTCAAGATGGCAGACGCTAAAAATGCACCATCACGGAGCGTCTGATTTGGCATGCACTCTGACGGTGCATATCGACGGGAGTGCGTCCGACTGGACGCTCACCGCGTTACTCGGCTATGCTTTTCGATATGTTTGATAAAACCACTCTAAACGATCTCGCTCGGCGCCTTGCCGAGGCGGTACCGTCCGACTTCCTCAAATTGCAGGACGATTTGGAAAAGAATTTCCGCGCAATCCTTCAAGCCTCGTTCGCCAAGATGAATTTGGTCAGCCGGGAAGAATTCGACGTGCAGACCGCCGTTCTCGCGAGAACGCGGGAGCAGTTGGAACGACTGGAAGCTCAAGTCGCCGAGCTGGAAAAGCAGATCGTCAATCGATAATTCGAACGGACGAGGAATTCATGTCCCTGGCCGTCGTTTTCACTCGGGGCAGGCAAGGTATCGCAGCGCCGTTAGTCACCGTCGAGGTGCATATTTCCAACGGTTTACCGAGCCTTTCCATCGTCGGCCTTCCGGAAACCGCGGTGAAAGAAAGCAAGGATCGGGTCAGGGGCGCGCTTCTGAACTGTCAGTTCGAATTTCCCCTCCAGCGAATCACCGTGAACATGGCGCCCGCCGACATTCCGAAAGAAGGCGGCCGGTTCGATCTCGCGATCGCGCTGGGCATCTTGGCGGCGTCGGGACAAATCAGGAGCGATGCTCTCCGGGAGATCGAGTGCGTAGGTGAGCTTTCTCTGGGCGGGGAATTGCGCCCCGTCAGCGGGGTATTGCCGGTCGCGATTCAGGCGAAGCATGCGGGGCGTACGTTAATCGCGCCGAAGGAAAACGCGGGCGAAGCGGCTCTTGCAGAGGGTGCGAAAATTCTCGCGGCACACCATCTTCTCGAGGTATGCGCTCATTTGAATGGCCAGCAACAGATCCCGTTCGAATCGAACGAGGGGGCATCGGTTGGCCTGGAGGAACTCGCCGATTTCGCGGACGTGCATGGGCATTATCACGCCAAGCGAGCCCTGGAAGTCGCCGCCGCCGGAAAACACAATCTGATAATGCTCGGACCTCCGGGAACCGGCAAATCCATGCTGGCGGCTCGATTTCCGAGTATTCTCCCGCCTTTGACCGACGACGAAGCGTTGGAAAGCGCAGCCATCGGATCGGTCAGCGATTTGCCTTTCGATCCGAGACGCTGGCGCATTCCTCCGTTCCGTTCGCCGCATCATACGGCTTCGGCCCCTGCTTTGGTGGGCGGCGGCGGCAATCCCAAGCCGGGAGAAGTCTCCCTGGCTCATAACGGCGTGCTTTTTCTCGACGAGTTACCGGAGTTCGACCGCAAGGTGCTCGAGGTTTTGAGGGAACCGTTGGAGACGGGCTGTATCACGATTTCCCGTGCTGCGCGCCAGGTCGATTTCCCGGCCCGGTTTCAGCTCATCGCCGCGATGAATCCGTGTCCGTGCGGCTATTTGGGCGACGCCTCCGGACGCTGCCGCTGCACGTCGGAGCAGGTTCAGCGTTATCGCGCGCGGATTTCCGGACCTTTGCTCGACCGCATCGACATACACATAGAAGTGCCGCGCGTTTCTAAAGAAATGTTGCGTCATGGCGCGCCCGGCGGAGAGCAGAAGAGCGCCGACATTCGCCGGCGGGTGATCGCGGCTCGGGAAGTGGCTCTGCAGAGGACCGGAAAGCCGAATGCCTCGATGGCGCCTCAAGAAGTCAAGCATTACTGCCAATTGACCGACGATGGACACCGACTGCTCGAGCAGGCCACCGAAAAGCTCGGATTGTCGCATCGCGCCTATCACCGCATTCTGAAACTCGCTCGCACCATCGCCGATCTCGCCGGCGAGGACAAAATCGCCGTTCCGCATCTCAGCGAAGCCATTGGCTTCCGGCGGCTCGACCGTATCTCTTCGGCCGTTTGATGGTCTCTCAACTGAATCCGCAGCAGCTCGCTGCCGTGACCACTTTGGATTGTCCCTTGCTCGTTCTTGCAGGGGCGGGCAGCGGCAAAACGCGGGTGATCACCGAGAAAATCGCGTATTTGGTCAAGCACGGCACCCCGGCGAAGCACATCGCCGCTCTAACCTTTACCAACAAGGCGGCGCGGGAGATGAAGAGCCGCGTCGGCAAGCTGCTTTCCGACAAGGATTTGCGCGGCCTGACGGTGTCCACCTTCCATTCGCTGGGCCTCGAAATCTTGCGCGAGGAGCACGGCGCGCTCGGCCTCAAGAAAAATATCTCCATTTTTGACGAGCACGATCGCCTGGCGCTGACCAAGGAACTCATCAAGCACGGCTCGGAAAGCTGGGATATCGACGAGGCGGAAAGCTATATCTGGCGCATCGGCCGGTGGAAGAACTTATTCGTGACCCCCGAGCGGGCTATCGCGGAAGGGCAGGGCGATGCACAGCCCGCCGCTCAGCTGTACGCCGAATATGTCCGGCACATGAAGTCCTACAATGCCGTCGACTTCGACGACCTGATTCTCCTTCCGGTGCTCCTGTTTCACGAGCATGCGGACATCCTCGACAAGTGGCGCAACCGGATACGCTATTTATTGGTCGATGAATACCAGGACACCAATCTGACCCAGTACGAATTGGTTAAGTTGCTGACCGGCAAAGTCGGCCGTTTTACCGTGGTCGGCGACGACGATCAGTCGATTTACGCGTGGCGCGGGGCGCAACCTGAAAACCTTGCCCAGCTACAGCGCGATTTTCCGCGGCTCAAGGTCATCAAACTGGAGCAGAACTACCGTTCGACCGGACGGATCCTGAAGGTCGCCAACAAGCTCATCGCCAACAACCCCCACGTATTCGAAAAGCGCCTGTGGAGTGCGCTGGGATACGGCGATCCGCTGCGCGTGCTCACGCATAAGGAAGAAGTCGCCGAAGCGCGGCAGGTCGCCTCCGACCTGCTGCATCACAAGTTCCGCCACGGCACGCGTTTTCAGGACTACGCGATCCTGTATCGCAGCAACCACCAGTCGCGGCTCTTCGAGCGCGCGTTGCGGGAGCACGCCATACCTTATTTCATCAGCGGCGGAATGTCTTTCTTCGGCTATGCCGAGATCAAGGACATCATGGCCTATCTGCGATTGCTGGTGAATCCGGACGACGATGCGGCGTTCCTGCGCGTGGTCAACGTTCCCCGCCGGGAGATCGGGCCGACAACCCTGGAAAAACTCGGCGCCTATGCCAACCGGCGCCACATCAGTCTGTTTTCGGCCTGCTTCGAATTCGGGCTTCAGCAGTCTCTCGGCGAGACGGCGATCCAGCGCCTGCGCCACTTCGCCGAATGGATTACCGATGTCGCCGATCGCGCCCAGCGCGGCGACACCTTCGCCGTGATCGACGATTTCATCGTCAAGATCGGGTATGAAAACTGGCTGAGGGAGACCAGCAACAGCGAAGACGCCGCCCGCCGCAGGATGGGACAGGTACGCGAACTGATCGATTGGCTCAAACGCATCGCCAAGGACGACGAAAAAGAAAAGAGTCTCGCGGAAGTCGTTTCCCGAATTCTGCTGCTCGACGTTCTGGAGCGCAGCCAGGAAGAAAACGCCGGCGACCGTGTCAACCTGATGACGCTGCACGCGGCGAAAGGATTGGAGTTCCCGTACGTCTATCTGGTCGGAATGGAGGAAAATCTATTGCCGCACCAGACCAGCATCGAAGAAAACACGATCGAAGAAGAACGCCGCCTGGCCTACGTAGGCATCACCCGCGCGCAGAAGCATCTGACTTTAAGTTATTGCACGCATCGCAAACGCCACGGCGAAATCGTGGATTGCGAGCCCAGCCGTTTTCTGAACGAACTGCCGGAAGAAGAGCTCGAATGGCCGGAACGGCGCGCGCTCGATCCCGAACAGAAAAAAGAACGGGCCATGGACAGCTTTGCCGCCGTCCGAAGTCTATTAAACCGATCCTGATTCCTGTAAAATGCGCGGCATGCGCCCGTAGCTCAGTTGGATAGAGCGTTGGCCTCCGGAGCCAAAGGTCGGACGTTCGAGTCGTCTCGGGCGCGCCATTTGAAACAAGAACTTAATGTAGTTCTTGCTCTCCTCAGAACCCTTCTCGTTCACATTTTGTTCACACTGAACATTGAGAGAGGTTCTGCATGGCCACACTCCGAAAGCTTCCAAGCGGTTCCTGGAATATCCAAGTACGCCGCAAGGGAGAGCCCCCCATCACCAAGACCTTTAAGACTAAAGTGAACCGCCCCGGGAATCGTGGAGGCTCGTTGGTTTAAGTCAGGTCTGCGAGGCAGCCTGATTGGCTAGTTGCCGATAATAGTTTGCCTCAGCTTCTGCTGGCGGGATATAGCCGATGGGTTCGAGTAGCCTGGAGTGGTTGAACCAGGACACCCGTTCGAGAGTGGCCAATTCGACGGCTTCCCGTGTCTTCCAGGGCGCCCGCCGGTGGATCAACTCGGCTTTGTACAGCCCGTTGATCGTTTCGGCTTGAGCATTTTCATCTCGCTCGTACGGCAAAACAGGCCTGGCAGGAGTCGTTGGCGCCTTCGGCTCGGGTGAATAGATTCAAGCATTCGTAGGTCGGCAATCCTTTGCCGACGAACCCGTTACCCCAACGGCACCGTCGGGAAGGGCGGCTTCGGCGCTCCCGAAGACGCCGTTTGCGATTGGAAGGGTCGCGACTAAAGCGACCGTTTGCGATTGGGAGGGATTCCCGACCTACGCGCGAGTGCCCGTACAGTAGGTATGAAAATGCTCTGTGGAGACATAGGTGACGTCCGACACCCAAAGCTGGTTGGGGCGCTCGGCCTCGAATTGCCGATTGACCCGGTCCAGCGGGCATGGCGCCTTGTTATCGCTAAGCGTGGTACGTACCACCTTGCCGCGGATGGCGCCACGCAGGCCCAGACGTCGCATGAGCCGCTCGACCGTACAGCGGGCCACCGCGATACCTTCCCGGTTTATTTGTCGCCAAACTTTGTCGGCACCGTAGACCTGCAGGATGGCCTGCCAGACGTGTTCGATATGTGGGATCAGGGTATCGTCGCGCTGGGCACGTGCACAACGCAGTGCGGGGTTGCGCTGCGGTGCAGCATAGCGCCTGTAGCCCGACGGGGCGATTTGCAAGACCTTGTGCAGATCGGCTCGACCCCGAAGCGCTCCCGATGCGCGTCGACGAAGGCCCTCGGGACTTGAGTCGGCGGTCGAGCTCCGCCTGGGCGAAAAACGCGCTAGCCAGCTTGAGGGTTCCATTGGCCTTGCGCAGTTCCTTCACTTTCCGCTCGAGTTCCTTGATGCGCTGCTGTTCAGCCGAGGTTAGACCGTCGCGTTGACCCGTGTCTCGTTCATGCCGGCGCACCCACTCCAGCAGTGTCTGGGGGGTACACCCAATCTTGCCCGCGATGGATTCAACAGCGGCCCATTGCGAGGGGTGCTCATTGCGGCACTCGAACACCAATCGAACCGCACGCTCGCGCACCTCGGGGGAAAACTTCGTAGACTTCCTCATGGCTCCATCTTCTCAAAGGTTGGAGCCTCCACCAAACCCGGGGCGGTTCATTGTCGGTAAGGCACTTCAAGATCAGTGAAGTAAAAGCTTTCCCCAGCGTACCCGATCGCGAACACATGGGGCCGGACCGAGATTCAACAACCGCCCCAATAGCGATTGATCTGCCGGCGTATCCGCATATTCGGCCTCGCAGCCTAACGAGAGCGAAAGAAAAGAGTTCCTCTTTCGATCCTGGTTTGAGTAGGGTCTGAAGGCGAATGTTGGATCAAAAGCGGGGAAATGGAAGGGCAGATTACCGGTACTGACCACAAGACTCGGCGGCACCAGCCGACGATTAAAAGCCGAAGAATCCGTAATGACAGCGCCGATCGGATCACCTTCCTTCCCGGCACCAAGTTTTTTCGCTGTGGCCCTGTCTCCAAACGGCACCTGAAGGAACCGCAAACTTGCAACCGGCAGGTCATTGGCAATCGCAAAATTTGCAAAGCCCAAGGCCGACCTGCCGCGATCCGCAACAAGGCAAAATCCGCCGGCGTTCGTGCTAGCCGCAGTCGAACCCTGAGCCGACGAACATCTCCTGTCGGTTGGCGCGCCGACAGTCGTGGAACGTGCCGTGCCGGCGGGGAGTTGATTGCGCCCGAACGTAGCCTGTACGTATTGCATACCCGCGATGGCTAAACTATTGGCTACCGAAAAACTCGCGGAATAGTCGGTACTGGGCGTCGCAAGGTCCGAAACCATACAGGCCCCGTCAGCATCTCCGATAGTCGCGGCCGAGCCGTCAACTGACTCGCACTTTTTGCCCCCAGGCCAAACGGTCCTGCGGAAATGTTGTGAGTGCGCTTGATCAAACGCAATTTGCAGAAATTGCACGCCGACCACGGGCAAGTCATTGGCTACCGTAAAATTCGCGAACAGATCGGCAGTCGACGAGCCGAGGTCCGATGCCATACAAAACCCTCCCGGATTTCCGGCCACAGCACGGGAGCCGTCGACCAACGTACATTCCGGACCCGTCGACGTCCCAGAACCCGAAAGTTCACCGGCTTCGCCAAGCATTTCGCGGTCGCCGAAGGTAACCTGAACGAAATTAAGGCTCGCTGCGGAGAGACTGTTCGCGACCGAAAGTTTCGCCATGTTCGCTGCGAGTTCGGTCAGGTCCGAACTCAGGCAAAACCCTCCGGCGGTAAACGCGGTCGAACCGCCTGCCGACGAGCATTCCGCAACCAAAGGGGTATTGTCATCCGCGGGAAGAAGCCGAGATCCGCTCAATGTGGGCCTGTTTTTGAAAGTCACCTGCAGAAACTGCAAGCGCTTTGCCGCCAGCTCGTTGGTGGCCGCAAAATTCGCCAGCTTGGCAAGCGAGGTGCCGATCTCCGAAGCCAGACAAAACCCTTCGGGGCCGGCGGCATTCGCACCGCCGGCAGACAGACATTCGGTGCGGGCCGGTGAAGCGATAACCGGGTTAATGGCGGAAACTGGCGTGCTGTGAATTGACCGCGCGCTCGCTGCGGCTGGAGGGCTGCTGGCAGCCGACATATTAGCGGAGCCGGCGGTCGGGATGCCCTGGCCGGAGTCGGGACAAAACTCTCCGGTATTCCAAGCATCCGTGCTCGAATCATCAATTGGAATACATCCCGTCAAATCCGTTGGTGTAGTCGAAACGGCGCTCGGAGTCGTTCCATATACGCTAATTGGAGCGAGAGCCAAATTGACTGCGATCGCACTACCCAACAATATCGTTTTTTCCATTATTGTGCTCCTAATCAATAGGAATCGGAGCGGGGCATGACCCTGAAAGGACTCCACTCCGTGTTATCCGCCCTCGTATAATAACCCTTTAATTGCTGAATCGATAAGCTGCCATAGCGGGTATCACGGTGCTGGGATATTTATTGCATTCGTTCGGGAAATTGTCCTGTCTCACTTCGAGATTATTTCCCTAAGGCCAGCCATTCAATTCTTCGTATGCTCCCCACCAACGGACTGTAGTCAGGAGGAATGGATATCTTCAAACTTTGGTCCGGGTATTTTTTGCCCGGTTTATTTGAGTCGATTAAGGATGGGGTATTTCGCACCCTGAAGGGACCTATTACCCGCTCCAACTCGGCAATATTTAGGAGTAATCACAATGAGGAAAATGATGTTTTCAGTGAGTATGTTGGCAACCATGATGATCGCCGCTCCAGCTATCGCCAGTGATTTCCATGCGCTCGGTGAAATTAAGGGCGCTACCCCCCTTCAAGACCAAGTCTTGGCCACTGTGGAAGGCGGATCGACATGCGGCATCGGTGGTGCCTCGACCGGAGGTCAGCCAGACGGTGGTGTATGCTTGATATCTTTTATTTCGCATCCGACCGGCGCTTCTGTCGGATTTGCGGTTACTAACCAGTTACCCGTAACAGGCGCGAATTTCCTGCAAGTTACCGGGTTATAAGGTAATCGTCTCGTGATGATATAGTCCCAAGCGGACAGCCTGGAAGATGGATGGCCGGTACCAGCCATCCATCCGACGGGTGGATGAATCCGAATATTACCCTGTATCTAGGTCTAATTAGCAAAGACCGAGGTATTAGGCTGTCTCTACAATATAGAGTATTGGGACGTGTATCCGGGGATTTCCATTTGGGTATCGAGTTTTACCTGAGCTATTGCGCCGGCAGTAAAATCCCTCCAACAAAACCGGGGCTTATTGGGTGAACAACTCAAAGGCACCGTAAAGTCATGATCTGCCCAAGGCGGCTGTCTACAGGCCACCCAAGTTCCGAATGAAACGGTATAAACTATTGTTTTCACGTTAGCAGGTTGGTGAAAAACTCTGCCGGTCGCACCTAATCAGGTAGTGTGGGACTGTGACCGGTTAAACTACCCGCTTTATTTTTTCGAGAACGACGATGCGCGGCAAAGATGTCACCCAAGGAGCCCTGTTTAGCTACGTGAACCGGGAAGACCGGGTTCCTCAAACGCATCCGTTGCGCCGGATGCGGCTGTTGGTGGATGGCATTCTGGCCTCGCTGTCGGACGAATTCGCGGCCCGCTACGCGCACACCGGGCGCCCGGCTCCGTTGCAAAAATGGTTTAAGCACGTTTCTGAGCCGTTCGGCCTGTCGCCGGGTCAGGCATACACGCTGAATAGCCGGTTGACGAAGCACGCCTCGGTTCGGCCACCGACGGCGTCGATCCAAAAGTCGAACTGGCGCTTCCGGAACATGCGCATCACCTCGAAGCCCTTGATCGTGGCATACGCCGTTCGCATCGACTGAAAGCCGAGGGTCGGCTTAATCAAGCGCTTCAGTTTACCGGGATCGGATTCAAGGCGATCATTCAGATATTTCACTTGCCGGTGGAGGCAGTCCGCCGGCAGCAAACCTTCCTTCTTCAGTTCGCGAATGGCTTCGCCGTAGGCCGGGTTCTTGTCGGTGTTGATCTTGCCTGGCCGGTAGTGCTTCGAGCGCCTCAGCGCCTTGGCCAGGAAACGCTTGGCGGCCTTGGCGTTTCGGATATCCGACAAGCAAAAGTCGAGGGTGCGGCCCTCTTTATCGATGGCGCGGAACAGGTATTTCCACACGCCGCGAACCTTGATGTAGGTCTCGTTCACACGCTAGCTCGAGCTCAGGCGGCTCTGATACCAGAGCGTACGCTTCTCCAATTCGGGCGCGTAGCGCTGCGCCCAGCGGTACAGCGTCGTATGATCGACGGCGATGCCACGTTCCGGCATCATTTCTTCCAGGTCGCGGTAGCTGATGCCGTACTTGCAATACCAGCGCACGCCCGGCAGGATCACTTCGGGCGCAAAGCGCCGCCACCGGAATACGGAATCCACGTTTGACCTCCTATGTTCAGTCCCTCGCGGCCATCCTCGCTCGACAACACAGTTTTTGCAACGGAGCCTGTTTTGTGCCGGTGCAATCGCGATTCGGCGTTTTGACAGGAGGTGGACCAAATCCTTCGACAGTTGGTAGGTACCAGATCCGCGTCGGTCTGGCCCACACTGCGTGGTGTGCAACATATTCCGTACGATAAACTCTCCGCTTTCATACTTCCCCTCCCAGCGCCAAATAGAGATCGATTCGGTTGCTGAGCAATTGCCGCTTGACGGCGAGATGTGCGCTTTGCGCGTTCAGGGTGCTTCGGTAGCTGTCCAGCAGGGTCAGGATTTCGATGAAGCCGTGACGGTAGGAATAGACCGCCAGCTTTCGGCTTGCTTCGGTTTGTTCGACGGCTTCCTTGAGCGCCCGTTCTTCCTCCCTCAGCCATTCCTCCGCGGCGAGCGATTGTTCCACCTCGCGGAAGGCGTTGAGCACCGTGTTTTTGTACAGATTGAGTGCTTCCTCCGCCAGAGCTTGGTTCAGCCGAATCTCTCCCTTGAGCCGCCCGCCGGTGAAGAGCGGTTGCAGAAGGCCTATCGCGACGTTCCAGACCGCCGCGCGGGGATCGACCAGTTCCGTCAAGGCCGGGCTGCGGGTGCCGCCGGTAGCGGTGAGGGCCAGGCGCGGCAGCAGGGCTTTTTGCGCGCTCTCCACCCGGAAATCGGCGGCGCGCAGGCGGTCGAAAGCGGCGATCAGGTCAGGGCGCCGTTCGAGCAGTTCCGAGGGAACCCCGGCCGACAGCGGCGCGGGCGGATCGGGCAAAGACGCCGTCGTCGTCAGATCGGCCGCCGGATAGCGCCCTAGCAAGACTTCCAGAACGCGAGTAACGATTTGAACCCGGTTGCGCGCAGCCGCCAACTGGGCTTCCGCATTGGCCAGGTCGGTAAGGGCCAGCCGCAGATCGAGGCCGCGCGCCAGTCCCCGGGCGAAGCGGCCGCGCACCAGGTCGACAATGGTGCGCCGGTCCCGGATCGACCGCTCGGCAACCTCGGCTTGGAGCTTGGCCTCCGCCAGTTCGAAATAAGCCTGTGCCGTCCGTGCCGCGAGGGACAGGCGCGCGGCGTGGAAATCGGCTTCCGTCGCGGCAGCTTCCTGTTGGGACGCCTGCTGGAAAGCGCGTATCCGCCCCCAGACATCCACTTCCCAGTCCAGCGTGAACAAGGCTTCGAAGGCGCCGAATTCGGTCGAGCCGAAACCCGCGCTACGCACCTGAGCGCGTTCGTAGCTCGGCGCGAAGAAAAGCTGAGGCCAGCGTCCGGCGCCATCGATACGGGCTTGCTGCCGGGCGGCCTCCACACGGGCGGCCGCGGACTTCAGGTCGTAGTTGCTTGCCAAAGCCTCATGCACCAAGGCACTCAAAGTCGGATCGGCGAATGATTCGACCCAACGCTCGGAAACCGTTTCTTGAGGGCCTGACGTTGCCGTCCAGAATGAGGGAATCCCCGCTCCGACATTTTTCGCGTCCCGATCTGGCGCCGTTCCACACCCGGCCAGAAGCGAGAGGACTAAGGTCAAGAGGGTAACCGACAACCGGACCAGGTCGATCCTACCGATAGCAAAACTCATCGGCCGGTAAGATCGTCAGGGATATTTCGCGTGTAGAGTCGACGACTCGAGACGGTTTTGCTGGGCGAGCAGGGATAGACGGGGCGTGCGATGGTTTCACATTGCGCGACGTCAATACCCAAGTGCGTCGGCACCAGTAGGAGATCGCGATCAGCGGTATCCATCAGATTCTGAATCAGCCGATAAAGTCGCTCGAAACAAATCTCGAAATAACGCGCCGACGGAAATACCCGGAATTCCGAAGACATGCCTGCATCGCGAGTTTGCGACGTAAGTTTCATCCCCCCTTATCCTCTGCTTATGAATTCAACGGTCTATCAAGTTAAGACGGATCAGCCAGCGAAAACCCGCATCGTCGACGAAAAAAATGCTGGATTCGAAGTCAGGAAGGCGAGGTTGTGAGGCGAAAACAAGATCCGACAGACGAACCTGTCGGGAAAAATGCTGGAGTGCCTATGGCGGGAAGCTTGCAGTCCGGTGTTGACCGGACGCATTGGCGATTTGCGTCCTTGTATTCATCTATGGGCTGGTTGAATCGTGCATGACAATCGGCTGAACCCGTCATCGAAATTTGCAAGCGAAGGTCGAAAAAAAGTATGAAGCCGTCCGAAACGCGGCTTTCGAAAATCCTTATCTCCGAGAAGAGAGCATCTGCGCGGCAGGCAATAGGGTCGCCCGTTTTCTCCGCGCAGTTCCGATCGCACTCGTCCGATGAGCTGGTTCTTGTGCAGCCAGTGCGTCTGTTCCAGCAGTCTAATCCCTTACGCCGAACCGTACTCCGTCGCCGACGCGATGACGCAATCGTTCAGAACCTTTCGATCCGATCCAGTGCCTGCGCCAGGGTCGCAACCGTACGCTCGATGTTTTGCAACTTGTCTAAGCCGAACAAACCCAGGCGGAAAGTCTTGAAATCGGGGCTTTCGCCGCATTGCAGCGGGACCCCGGCCGCGATTTGCAGACCGAGATCGGCGAATTTCTTGCCGGTTTTGATGGCGTCGTCGCTGGTGTAGCACACTACCACGCCGGGGGCGCCGAACTCGGCCGCAGCGACCGATTTGATGCCGCGCTCGGCCAATATCCCACGCACCCGGCGACCGAGTTCCAGTTGCTCATCGCGCGCCTTGGCGAAGCCGTAGGCTTCAGTTTCGCGCATCACCTCGCGTAAAGCGCGCAGGCCATCGGTTGGCATGGTGGCATGGTAGGCGTGTCCGCCCTGTTCGTAGGCCTCCATGATTTGCAGCCATTTTTTGAGGTCAGCGGCAAAACTGGTGCTGGCGGTGTTCTCGATACGGTCGCGCGCCGCCGGGCTTAATACCACCAGCCCACAGCAGGGCGGGGCGCTCCAGTCTTTTTGCGGTGCGCCGATCAAGATGTCCACTCCGATTTGGCGCATATCGACCCAGACCGTGCCGGATGCGATGCAATCGAGCACGAACAGGCCGCCAACCGCGTGTACGGCATCCGCCACGGCGCGAAGATAGTCATCGGGCAGGATCATTCCCGCCGAAGTTTCCACATGCGGGGCGAACACGAGATCCGGCTTCTCGCGGCCGATCGCGGCAACGACTTCTTCGATCGGCGGCGGGGCGTAGGCGGGCTGCGGTCCGGACTCGACGGGGCGCGCCATCAGGACGGTGGATTCCGATGGGATGCCGCCCATCTCGAAGATTTGGGTCCAGCGATAGCTGAACCAGCCGTTGCGGATGACCAGACACTTCTTGCTCGTGGCGAACTGGCGCGCCACGGCCTCCATGGCAAAGGTTCCGGAGCCGGGCACGATGACGGCCGTGTGGCCGTTGTGCACAGTTTTCAGGATACGCGAGATGTCGCGCATGCTTTCCTGAAACACCTTCGACATGTGGTTGGTCGCACGGTCGGTGTAGACCACCGAGTACTCAAGCAGGCCATCCGGATCGACGCTGGGTAGTAATCCAGGCACGGGTTTGTCTCCTCGTTGTTGATTTTGGCACTAATGCAATTTATGCGCCGTCTACGTTTGTGCTGATGCGCCGCTAGTACACCCGTCGAGTTCGTGGAGACGCGGTCGTAGCGGGAGCTCTGCATTGCCGAGCTCGGTGACGACCACCGCTTCCGATTGTCGGCAATACGACAAGCGCGAGCTTGCAATGGCATGGTGTAGCGCGCCAGAAGTTGTGGACGTCAACTCCGCCTTTTCCGGCGGGGGCGTGGCGGGCGCGCCGCTCATTATCCTGTTTTTGCGCATCGGATGCTCACGATACTCCGCTCAGCACTCCGGCACGTTCACCGGAATGTGTACCGCAAGACCACCCTCGGCGGTTTCTTTGTAGCGGCCATTCATGTCCTTTGCGGTCTCCCACATGGTCTGGATCACCGCATCGAGGCTGACCCTGGCGTCCGCCGGATCGCTGTCCAGGGCGATGGTCGCTGCGGTGATGGCTTTGACCGCGCCCATGGTGTTGCGTTCGATGCACGGAATCTGCACCAGCCCTCCGACCGGATCGCAGGTCAATCCGAGGTGGTGCTCCATGGCGATTTCCGCCGCCTGCAAGACCTGCTCCGGTGTACCGCCCGAAACTTCCGCCAGCCCCGCGGCTGCCATGGCGGACGAAACGCCGATTTCGGCCTGGCAGCCGCCCATGGCGGCGGAGATGGTGGCGTTTTTCTTGAACAAGGTGCCGATCTCGCCGGCAGTGAGGATGAAGCGGATGACCTTGTCTTCGTCGAAGCCGTCGACGAAGCACCAAGCGTACATCAACACCGCGGGAATCACCCCGGCGGCGCCGTTGGTGGGTGCAGTGACGACTCGTCCAAAGGACGCATTTTCCTCGTTGACCGACAGGGCGAAACAGACCACCCACCGGTCTACGTTGGCGAAATCACGGGGTTGACGCCGCAGAAGATCGGACCATTGTTCGATCGTCGTATAGTCGGCGCCGTTCAGCAATTTGCGGTGCATTTCCGGTGCCCTGCGCCGGACCCGCAAGCCGCCCGGCAGATAGCCTTCGCGGTGCACGCCGCGGAAGATACAGTGCCGGATTTCCCGCCATAGCCGAAGCGCCTCGGCGTCGATCTCGTCCCGGCATCTCCAGGCCTGCTCGTTCAAATAGGTCAAATCGGAGACCGACAAACCCAGCGCTCTGCAATTTCGCAGCAAATCCTGCCCCGAGTGGCAGGGATAAGGCGTCACGACGCGCGCCGCCGAAGCCTGCTCCATGTCATCGTCTGCGGCCACGAACCCGCCGCCCAGAGAGTAGTAGATACGCTCGAGAATTTCGCCGTCTGTAAGGATCGCCCGAAAACACATCCCGTTGGCGTGGCGCGGCAGGGTGGTCGAGCTCTCGAACACCAGGTCCCGTTCGCAGACGAAAGGAAGATTCCGTTTTCCGCCCAAGGGCAGCCAACCGCTGGCCTTGATAGCCGCGATCCGGTCCGGAATGACGGCCGTGTCGATCAGCGTGTAATCCTCGCCGGAAAGTCCCATCAACACGGCTACGTCGGTGCCGTGCCCGCGGCCGGTTTTGGCGAGGGAGCCATACAGCCGGACGGTCAAGGATTCGACCCGGTCCGGGTCGCCCAAGGCTTCCAGAAACAGCGATGCTGCCCGCCATGGTCCCATCGTGTGGGAGCTGGAAGGGCCGATACCCACCTTGATGATTTCGAACGCACTGATGGAATCCATAACTTTCGCTGCTGCGAGGAAGACGAACGGAGGAACGATTCAACGCTTAACCGGGCCTTACCATACCACGATCCGGAAATCGGCCACCAAAAAGGCTCTCCGATTTCTTGCGACGCACTCGTTCGTAATACTCCGTCGCTACCGGAGAAGTTCCCCGTTTTCTAACAATGGCTCCCGTAAAGGCTGTCTTCGACCGTCCAGGCAATAGAGCGTTTTTCATCCCGGTGTACGGATTCGTGTTCGGGCGGGAAGAACGTAGGTCGGCAATCCCTTGCCGACTTATCGGCTCGGCAAAGGACTTTGTGGGAAGGGGCGTCCTGGCGCTCCCAGGACGGCCGTTTTGCGATTGGAAGGGTCGCGACTAAAGCGACCGTTTGCGATTGGGAAGGGATTGCCGACCTACCTATCGGGCTCCCTGATACCGGATCGGAAAACGCTCTAGGGTTTGAAGGACGAGCCTTTTGGGCGGCAAGATCCCTGCTGGATTGCTGATTCCATTGTTCGGTCCGAATGCGGCAATGTCACAGCCGTTAGGAAGCTTCCTCACATGATTTTTGCCTTGTTTTAGCCCAACAGGCGGGAACGTGAGTTAGTAATTAATGCACTAACGGATATTCGCTCCGAAGACCTTTAGCCAAGGAGGGCCGGTCATGCGTACACCCCGCAAATTTCCCTTTCTACCCGTTGCAGCCTTGCTGGCGGTTGTCGGTCTTGTCGTTGCAACGCTCCCGAATCCATGGGTTCATGCCGGTCCGGAGTCGATCATTCAGGCATCCGTGGGCGAGGAACATGACGACTCCGCCGAAAACGGAAACGGACGCCAAGAACAGGGCGATTCTGCCGAAACATTCCGAAATCCACCCGAAGTCGCGAGTTCGGATGGCGCCTTGAACGTCATGCTTACCGCCGGCAAGCGGGAAATCGAGATTGGCGGGCAGAGCGTCGTCGCCATGGTGTTCAATGACAGTTATATCCCACCGACGCTGAGAGTTCGGCCCGGTGATACCCTGAATCTCGAGCTGGTCAATTCGCTGGAAAATTCGACGAATCTGCATCACCACGGCTCGAACGTGTCGCCGCTGGATAATGGCGACAATGTCTTCGTCGATATCATGCCGAATACGCGTTATCGGCAACGAATCGTATTTCCCGACGAGCACCCTGCGGGCTTTCTGTGGTACCACCCTCACATGCACGGTTTGGTCGAGGCGCAGATTTTCGGAGGCATGTCGGGTGGCCTGATCGTCGAGGGCATGCTCGATCCGTTTCCGCAGTTGAGCGGCATCAAGGAGCGCATCATGCTCCTCAAGGATTTTCAGAACATCGGCGGCGAGATCCCTTCGGACAACATCGATAGCAATGCCGGCACGACCCGCACCGTCAACGGCATGGTCAACCCGACCCTGAAGATTCGCCCAGGGGAAACGCAGTTTTGGCGGATCGGCAATATCGGAGCGGATATTTATTACCGTCTGAAGCTGGACGATCACGTACTTTATGAAATCGCCGCGGATGGCAACCGCCATACCGAGCTCGTGCCGCGGGACGAAATTTTACTGCCGCCCGCATCGCGCACCGAGGTGTTGATTCAGGGCGGTCGCCACGGAATCTATCAACTGCGCACTCTCGCCGTCGATACCGGGCCCGATGGGGATCAGTATCCGGAAGTGGTGCTGGCGACCTTGATTTCAGAAGGTGCCGAGCGCGAACCGGTCGAGCTTCCGACCGCGGACCAATTCCCTCCGGTGGAGGATTTGCGCGGGCATCCCGTTGCCCAGCACCGCAGTTTCCAATTCTCGGAGGATCCCGACACCAACCAGTTTTTCATCGACGGCAAGCAGTTCGATCCGAATCGCGTCGACACCCAAGTCAAGCTAGGGGATGTGGAAGAATGGACGATCGAGAATGTGACTGACGAAATGCACGTGTTTCACATACATCAGCTCGATTTTCAGGTCACAGAAATCGACGGGCAGCCGGTGCCTTTTACAGGCCGGCAGGATGTGGTCAATCTTCCCGTGAAAAGCCGAGTCAAGCTGCTGATTCCGTTTACCAATCCGGTGATCGTCGGCAAGTTCGTATACCACTGCCATATCGTGGCGCACGAGGACAACGGCATGATGGCCACCGTGGAGGTGGTCCCCTGATCTCGCTGACGGGGACGGTTCAATGCCGAATGGAAAAGCCGGACACCTTCCTAATCCTGTGGTCGGGTTGTGGCTGGCCACAGGAGAAAGTCAACCACCTGATACCGTCCCGGAAAAGAACGGCGAAAATGCCTTGTGCTATATTTTGCCTGCTCATCCGTCATGCATCTGCCGGAATCAGTTGCCAGCAAACATACAGGTATAGCCACTGAGCGGGAAGTGTTGGTTATGCTTGGTAATCCTTACTATAAGAACAATGTTTAACGTCAATCGTGTTTTTTCGGCGCGTAACGGTACGACAGGGCAGGTCGAATGGTTTTTCGAGGCTAGGGAAGGCATCATGGGGCCGTATGAATCTGCGGCATCTGCAAATAAAGCCCTCGGGGAGTTCAAGGAGCGTTGCATGCGTCTCGGATGCAGCGGCGGTAGAACCGACGATCCAAAGCTTGGTTTCAAACCCCTCCAAAGCGCCTCGGCCTCGACCACAATGAAATTGGAAATAATCAAGGAAGAGTAACGTTTGATTCGAAAAAGCGATCCGAACCCCTCATGTCGAACACGCTCGGAGCGTCAATGAGCGGCTCCCGGCCAGCATGACGTGCGGACGGAAACGAACGTTCTGAGCTGTGCGGCATCAGGCAAATAGCGAAAGCCTTACGCCTTCTTTCTTGCGTATGAGATCAATCACGTAAAGAACCGCCCCTTCAATTAGAGCATTTTCATACCGACTGTACGGGCACTCGCGCGTAGGTCGGGAATCCCTCCCAATCGCAAACGGTCGCTTTAGTCGCGACCCTTCCAATCGCAAACGGCGTCTTCGGGAGCGCCGAAGCCGCCCTTCCCGACGGTGCCGTTGGGGTAACGGGTTCGTCGGCAAAGGATTGCCGACCTACGAATGCTTGAATCCATTCACCCGAGCCGAAGGCGCCAACGACTCCTGCCAAGCCTGTTTTGCCGTACGAGCGAGATGAAAACGCTCTAAGTACATTCAGGGAAGTCTTGCGGCATAGACAACCTGCAGGACAACCCCGCCAATCAAGCCAATCTGTCGAGATTCCGCAAATATTTGCGGAATGTACTTAGTACCGTCAAAGGTCGAACGAGCGCGAGCCCAAGCCGCCCGTTGTCTCAACGCTCACCGCTTAATGGCGGCTCATCGGAAGCGAACCATTCACCTGAACTGACCGATCACGCCCTTTGAACTTCCTATCCCCCCTATAGTCCTCCTTTACATAAAAGAAGGCGTCTATTTTTCCTGGGATTCCGGATCGCTCTTGCGCTTCAAGAGAAAGGTCGAAAACTATGTTGATCGGATACAAGACCCTCGCATTGTTGCTGCTGCCTGCATTCATCGGCGGAGTTGCTGAGGAGTCTGTTGCCCAAGACCCTCGCGACTGCCTTCCCGGATACGTCTGGCGAGCGGCGCGAGCAGACGACTTGGTCTGCGTCATTCCGCAATCCCGTGCCCTTGCTGCGGATGAGAACGCCAAAGCCCCGTTCAGGCGCGAGCCGGGACCGCGCGATGGCGTCTACTATTGCTTGTCGGGCTTTGTCTGGCGCGAGGCATATGAGGGAGACACGGTCTGTGTTACCCCAGCTGCCCGACAGCGGGTGTGGGAAGAGAACGCACTCGCAGCATCGAGGACGGTTGCTGGAGGGGTAGACTTCCGCACTGTAGGTCAGCACACCTTGCTCGTAGGAGTCACCACCAGCCGTAACGCCTGGGAGAGTAGAACCTACAGTTCCACTTGCGGAGAGCTAACCCCGATGCCCGGAGTGATGGACGGCATGGTAGGGTGGGGACAGGCGGAGATCGGATGGCTCGGCGAAAATTGCTTCGCCTTCGTTCTTGAGCGCGCCGTGCAATTCGACTTCACTCTCATGGACATGATTCCGGACAAGATCGTCGACCGTGCCGTGCTGAGCTACGACGAGGTCGAAGCTCCTTCCTGTCCGCTTGTCGTGGGATACAGCTACCGATGCTGGCAAAACGGAGAGGGAAACTACGAGGTGAAAGCGAACGGCTGCGTGGAAGTGCGCATCCCTTCCATGGATTGGGTTCGTAATGGTGGAACGGTGCAGGGTAGACTCCCGACCTTCGCCAGCGGACAGCCGATATCGCGCATCAATGCACGTCAATGGGATGTAACCTCTCCGATCGCCTGGCAACTCTCCAGCCCCGCGCCTCCGCTGGGCGGAATGCGGGGGTATGGCGTTCTGCTGACCGGAGGCCCGTCGATCGATGGTCTAACGGCTCAGGACAACACGGTCTGTGTCTCGGATCTCTCCAACATCACGCTGGAGATCACCTATACCGTGCCCCCTTCCGGCGAATTTATACCACCCCGATGACGGCATGATAAGGGATAACTGAAATGCCACCCTCATGACCCCCAAGACATCGCGGCCGTGAACTGCACCGAGCCGTGGTTGTCGCAACATGGTCTCCTTGCGAAGCGCATGCGCAGTGGCACGTGTTCACTGTCATCCGCAGGGGGGGACGGAAAAGATCCGCGAGGATTCGTTACCAGCCACGCCGCCGGACGATTAGCATGTGACCGGAAAGTATTGCCTCGACGCCCCTAAAGGCCAAGATCATTACGGATGACCAAGGCGACTAGCTCTAAGGGCTAGGGCATGAGCCGGGCGCAGTGGCGGCGCTTAAGATCGCAAGCCCGATTGGTCGGTTTGGGTGAGTGCGTTTTTCGGAGACGTCTTCGGAAAGACGAGAAAGGTTTGCGCAGAAGAAAATAATTGCAAACTTTCGTTTTACATGGTGGCCAGGGACGGAATCGAACCGCCGACACGAGGATTTTCAGTCCTCTGCTCTACCAACTGAGCTACCTGGCCAGTGGCGAATCGAGTTGCGTATTAAACCTGTTACGAGGTTCTCAGTCAAGCACTAATGTTTTAAATCGTCTCGGACGATTATTTGGTATCCGAAAAGGATTCGGGTGGAGTTTTGTCCGGGTATTCGCACAAGTCGGCGATCGGGCAAATGGGGCATTTCGGTTTCCGGGCGACGCAAGTATAGCGGCCGTGCAGGATGAGAAGGTGATGGGCATCCTTGAAATACTGTTTGGGAACGGTACGCTCCAGTTTCCTTTCGACCTCCAATACCGTTTTGCCAGGCGCGAGCCGGGTTCGGTTGGCGACGCGGAAGATATGGGTATCAACCGCGATGGTATGCTGGCCGAATGCGGTGTTGAGGATGACATTGGCGGTCTTGCGGCCTACACCCGGCAGTGCTTCCAACTCTTCTCTTGTTTGCGGCACTTGGCCGCCGTGTTTTTCCAGCAGCAACCGGCAAAGTCCGATGATGTTCTTGGCCTTGCTCGGATATAGGTTGATAGTCTTGATGTATTCCTTGAGACCTTCTTCACCCAAGGCGAGTATGGTCTCGGGCGTATTGGCGACCGGGAATAGCTCGGCGGTAGCCTTATTGACGCCCTTGTCGGTCGCTTGCGCCGACAGCACCACCGCGATCAGCAGCTCGAAAGGCGTCGAGTGCTTGAGCTCGGTCGTCGGCTCCGGGATCGCCGCGGCCAGACGCTCGAAAATCCGTCTGCGCTTTTCGGCGTTCATGATTCATGCATGGGAGATTTATGGAGCGAGTCTGTTTGGACCGGCGCAGTCTTGCCGAGAGCTTTCGTTTTCGCCCGGGCGTCGATGAGGTTTTTCACCGCGATCAGGAGGCCGAGGCCAATGAAGGCGCCAGGCGGGAGAATTGCCAGCAGAAATCCGTCGTAGTCGCTGAAGACGGGTAAAGTCCAGTTCTTGGCGATTTCGCCGAACATCAAGTCCGCTCGATTCAACACGGCACCGGTTCCTATCGCCTCGCGCAGGGCGCCGAGCATGACCAGTGCAAAGGTGAATCCCAACCCCACGAACAAGCCGTCCATGAGCGCGCGATCGACCGGATTCTTGGATGCGAAGGCTTCGGCGCGTCCGATGATGGCGCAGTTGGTGACGATCAGAGGTATGAAGATGCCGAGAATCTTATGCAGATCGTGGAAGAAGGCATTCATCAATAGTTCGATGACGGTGACGTTCGAGGCGATGATGAGTACGAACACCGGCAACCGGATTTCGGTCGCGACGTGATTGCGGATCAGCGAAACGATGACGTTGGAAAAGATCAGCGCCATGGTGGTGGCGAGACCCAGCCCCAGGCTGTTGATCACCGAATTGCTGACCGCCAGCAGGGGGCATAATCCCAGAAGCGCGACGAAGGCCTGGTTGTTGTGCCAGAGGCCGTCGCGGACGATTTTCTGGTATTTGGAAAAGTCGATCATGGATTCGATCCTAGGGAGCTTCCCGACTCTTGGTCAAATAGGCGCTCTTGGTTCCGCTCAAAGAAAATCAGGGTCTTGTAAACGGCTTTGACTACCGCGCGTGGCGTGATCGTCGCTCCGGTGAACTGGTCGAACTCGCCGCCGTCCCGTTTGACTTTCCAGCGGGATTCTGAAGGATTACTCAGCGAGCGGCCGTCGAAGCCCAATATCCAGTCCGATTTGTCGGTATCGATGGGATCGCCGAGTCCGGGCGTTTCGCGATGGCTGACGACCCTGACGCCGGCTAGCGAGCCGTCCGTGCGGACTGCTACCAGCAGTCTGATTGTGCCGTTGTAGCCGTCCGGAGCGACAGGGGAGAGCACGGCCGCCACGGGCTTGCCGTTTTTTCGTGCGCGATAAATGGTAACCGCTTTATCGGTGCCGAGGGTGAGGTCGCTGGCTGTTATGGTGTCGGCGAGAATATCGTTGTCGAACCAGTCGGCCGGAACCAAGGATTCCAAAGTGTGCAGCAGGACGGCCTGTTCGTTGGACTCGATGCGCTCTTTCGTTCCGTCGTGCACCAGGGCCACGAGTCCCATGCCGATGACGGCGAACACTCCGAGCGCGGCGGCTGCATTGATGATGGGCTTGGGCAAATTCATTTCGGATGTCCGTAGACCCGCGGACGGGTGTAGTGATCGATGGTGGGCGCAGCCAGATTCAACAGCAGAACCGCAAAGGCGACGCCGTCCGGATAGCCGCCCCAGGAGCGGATGACGAATACCAGTAGGCCGATCGATGCGCCGTAAATCAATCGCCCGCGCGGCGTGGTCGAGGCCGTGACCGGATCGGTCGCGATGAAGAAGGCTCCGAGCATGGCGGCTCCGCTGAAGCACTGGAACAGCGGCGTCGGGTAGACCGCCGGATCGATTAGGAAAAAGATCAACGAAATGCCGAACAAGGCGCCCAAGAATCCGACCGGAATCTGCCAGCCGATGATGCCGCGTTTCAACATCCACAGTCCGCCCAGGAGAAAGCCGAAATTGACCCATTGCCAGCCGCGCCCGCCGATTCCTGCGAAAAGCCCCCCGGCCTGAATTTCGTCCAGTAACCGGTTTAGCCCGAGCTGGGTCTTGATCGTGTCGAGCGGGGTCGCCATGGTTAGCGCGTCGAAAGTCATGTCCGACGGCAGCGTGCGGGTGAAGATCGCATTCCAGGCATCGGCAAAACTCAGCGCTGAACCGCTCAGTTCCTTGGGCGGAAGCCAGGCGGTCATGTGCTGGGGAAAAGAGATCAGGAGTACGGCGTAGCCGACCATCGCCGGGTTGAAGGGATTGTATCCCAGCCCGCCGTACAGGTGCTTGCCGATGACGATGGCGAAAAGCGCTCCGAAAGCCGTAAGCCACCAGGGCGCCAAAGGCGGCAGCGACACGGCCAGCAGCACGGCGGTGAGGGCAGCGCTATAGTCCCTAAGAGCAGGCGCAATCGGACGGCGACGCAAGGAGAGCATGGCGGCTTCGCCCAGCTGCGCCGCGAGCAGGGCGATCATGCACTGCACGAGCACTCCAGGGCCGAATTGCCAGACCAATGCCGCCAAGCCCGGAATCAGAGCAACGAGCACCTCCAGCATGATGCGGTTGACGCTGTTGACGGGGGCAAGATACGGCGCGTGAGCGGTCGGAAAACGCATGTGAGCGAGTGTTGGATGATGGATGTATTTCAAGTGGCTGTCGAATTTGGAAATGCCCGGCTAATCGATCTCCGAAGGCACCGCTTGAGCTTCGGATTCCGGGCCGCCTGGCGGAGTCTCGGTGTGAACGACCTTGGCGGACTCTCGACGAGTCTCGGCGCCTGCCGGCGGCACTACCGTTTCTTGCTTATCGCCATCAATCTGCGCGGCGCCTTCGCTTGACGGTGCCGATTTTTCCGCGCGGCGGAGTTTTGCGCGTTCGATAGCCTCGATGATTTCCGGCGACTTTCCTGTTCCCAGGTTCTCTTTCTTCCGCTTCGCGGCTTCCGCGCGCTCGCGCTTCTCCTGTTCCTTTCGAGCCTGGCGCGACTCGAAACGAAGGCGCGCATGATCGGCCTTTTCGCGCTCGCGCCGCTTGGCGATGGCCTTGCCTTTCGTGGCGCGGAAATGTTGGACGAGCGGAATGTGGCTGGGGCATACGACATCGCAGGAGCCGCACTCGATGCAGTCGAACAGGTTGTAATCCAGCGCCCGTTCGATCTGGTCCGAACGGCCGTACCAGTAAAGCTGCTGCGGCAGCAGGTTCACCGGGCAGACTTCGGCGCAAGCGCCGCAACGAATGCAGGGCAGGGATCGTTTTTCGCCGATCAGTTCGTTGCGACCGGCAACCAGTATGCAGTTGGCCGATTTGGTCAAAGGCAGATTGTCGGTCGGCACGTCAAAGCCCATCATCGGTCCGCCCAGAACGAGCCGCTCGGCTTCGTTGGTGTAGCCGCCGCATTGTTGGATGAGATCGGCGAAAGGCGTACCGATCCGAGCCAGAACATTCTGTGGCTGTTTTACGCCGCGGCCGGTTACCGTCACGATTCGGGAAATCAAAGGAGTACCGTGAACGACGGCGTTATAAACCGCTGCGGCCGTTCCGACATTCTGGCAGACGATACCGATGTCGGCCGGAATGCCGCGCGTCGGTACTTCGCGGCCGGTCAGCACGCTGATCAATTGTTTCTCGCCGCCGGTGGGATAAATGGCGGGAACGCGCACGAGCTGAATAGCCTCGAAACCTCCGCGCTGCTTCGCCTTCTCCAGTGCGGCCAGCGCGTCCGGCATATCGTCTTCCACGGCCAGGAGACAGCGTTCCGCCTTCAGGATTTGGAGCAGGATTTTGGCGCCTTCCAGCACGTGGTTCGGATAGTGGCTGAGCAGGCTGTCGTCGCAAGTGATGTAGGGCTCGCATTCCGCGCCGTTCAGAATCAGCGTGTCGACCTTGCGATCGCTGCCCGGTGCCACCTTGACCGAGGTAGGGAACGCGGCTCCGCCAAGGCCGACGATTCCGGCTTCGTATATCCTGCGGCGCAGTTCGTCGGGAGAACACTGCCGGTAATCCTCTATGCCGGCGAAGTCCATGGCGGCATCCTCGCCGTCGGTCTCGATGACGATGCACGATCCAGTCAGGCCGGACGGGTGGGGCAGAGGCAAGTCTTCGATCTTCCGGACGATGCCGGAACTGGAGGCGTGAATCGGCGGATAGAACGGGTGGTCGTCGCAGGCGATGACTTGGCCTTTCAGAACCCGGTCGCCGGGCGCGACGACGGGCTTGGAATCTTCGCCATTCCGCTGTTGCAGCGGAAAAAGCAGCCTTTCCGGTAAACGCGCGACGGCGAGCGGGGCTTTGCAGGACTCCTGCTTATGGCCATCCAGATGAAGGCCGCCATGGAAGTTCCAGAGTTTGAACAAGCTCATTGACCCACCGCTTTGGGTTCGGGCCATCGCCAGGTGGCCAGGGTTTCCTTAACGGGTTCCATGCGGATGCAATCCACCGGGCACGGCGCCACGCACAGTTCGCAGCCCGTGCATTCCGACGCAATGACCGTGTGCATGTGCTTGGCTGCGCCGAGGATCGCATCGACGGGGCAGGCCTGAATGCAAAGGGTGCAGCCGATGCATTTGCTTTCATCGATGATGGCAACGGACTTCGGTTTTTCGATGCCATGTTCGGCGCTCAAAGGCTTTGGTTCGACGCCCAGCAGATCGGCCAGCGCGATAACGCCTTCCTCGCCGCCCGGAGGGCACTGGTTGATGTCCGCATCGCCCCGCGCGATGGCTTCTGCATACGGGCGGCAACCGGGAAAACCGCATTGCCCGCATTGCGTTTGCGGCAATACGGCGTCGATTTTATCCACCAAGGGATCGCCCTCGACCTTGAAGCGCCGGGCTGAATAGCCCAGGATCAAGCCTAATAAAGCGAACAATGCGCAAACGACGAATACGGCCAACATGGATGAAACCGGATCAGCCCTTGACGAGGCCGGAGAATCCCATGAAAGCCATGGAAATCAGGCCGGCGGTAATCAAGGCGATAGCGTTGCCGCGGAAAGGTAAAGGAACATCGGATGCGTCTATTCGTTCGCGAACCGCTGCGAACAGAACCAAAACCAAGGTAAAGCCGAGAGCGGCACCGAAACCGTACAAAAACGACTCGATGAATCCGTGCTGAGACTGGACATTCAGCAGCGCAACGCCAAGCACCGCACAGTTGGTGGTAATGAGGGGCAAAAATATGCCCAGCACTTGATAGAGCAAGGGGCTCGACTTGCGTACGAACATTTCGGTGAATTGCACCACCACGGCGATGACGACGATGAAGACGATGGTGCGGAGATATTCCAGTCCCAGAGGGACCAGAAGATATTCGTTGGCGAGATAACTGCTCACCGAAGACAGGGTCAGTACGAAGGTCGTCGCCAGACCCATGCCCATCGCAGTCTCAAGTTTTTTGGATACGCCCATGAAGGGGCAAAGCCCGAGAAACTTGACCAAGACGAAGTTATTGACCAGGGTCGTGCCGACCAGGATGAGCAGGTAATCCTTCATTAAGGAAAAATCGGGGAAGTGGGTCGTGATTTGGAGGACGGAATTTTAAAGAAAAGCAATAACTTGTCAAACCATAAAACCGACTGAAATACTTTGTTTTTGCGGGACGTCGGCCATTACGGCATTCGGAGTAAGAGACGAGATCATTATTTAGGTTTTGTAAGGATAGCTCACGATAAGTTCACCGGGATGGTGCGCTGAGCCGAGAGTCGTGAAATGTCCCAATTTCGGAGTGCCCAATCGAGGACATCGTCCGTTTTTGCCGATTGCAAATCCGGAGGCGGGTTTTGGTTTAAGAGGGTCAACAAGCTAACCAAGGTCGATGATGGATTTTGCCCATCCACGGGATCGGCGTAGGTCTGTTTGCTCAGTTTGAGTCCCATTTGATCTAGGAGAACCGGAACGTGCGCGTATACCGGAGTGGGCAATCCGAGTAGCCGCTGCAAATAAATCTGCCGGGGCGTGGAGTCGAGCAAATCGACGCCCCGAACCACTTCGGTAATGCCTTGTTCGTCATCATCGAGCACGGTTGCCAAATGGTAGGCATAAACTGCATCGCGCCGGAAGACGATGAAGTCTCCGACGTCGTTCGCCAGATTCTGTGTCACTGGTCCCTGGAGCATGTCCTCGAACGTTACCGCAGCGTTTTCCGTTATGACGCGCAAGGCATGAGGGTCGGTCACAGGTTTCTTGTTCCTGTTCCGGCAGAACCCCGGGTAAATCGATGCGTCCGTATTTCCGTCAGAGAACGACGCAAGGTCTTTGCGCGAGCAGGTGCAGGGATAAAGGAGCTCTTGATGATCGAGCCGCGCAAGTGCGGCTCGATAGGCCTCCAAACGCTCGCTCTGATAGAGGATAGGCCCGTTCCAGTGCAAACCGAATGTTTCCAGGGTGCGAAGAATCCGGTCTGCTGAATCGGCAATGGTGCGAAAAGGGTCGACATCGTCGATTCTCAAATACCATTCGCCTTGCTGCGATTTGGCTTGGAGAAAACTGGCGAGAGCTGTGTAGAGGGAGCCTAAATGCAGGGGGCCGGTAGGCGATGGCGCGAAACGGCCCCGGTATTTTGGCTTAGAAGAGGTCGTCGAGAATTGGGTGTCGTTCAAGTCCGAGGATGAATGGACCAAAGATTAGCCGACTTGCTTTTCCCGGATTTCATCCAGAGTCTTGCAGTCGATGCACTGGGTCGCCGTCGGCCGCGCCTCGAGGCGCCGCAGGCCGATTTCCACGCCGCAGGTCTCGCAATAACCGTAATCGCCACGCTCGAGATTTTCCAGGGATTCTTCGATCTTTTTGATGAGTTTCCGTTCCCGGTCGCGGGTACGCAGTTCCAGGCTGAATTCGGATTCCTGCGTCGCGCGGTCGTTCGGGTCCGGGAAATTAGCCGCTTCGTCCTGCATGTGATGCACCGTCCGATCGACTTCCTTCATGAGTTCCGCCTTCCAATTCTGTAGAATGCGACGGAAGTGCTCGACTTGAGCCTCATTCATGTATTCTTCGCCTTCCTTGAGCGGGTAAGGCGTGAAGCTGAAAGGTGTCACATGGGTATCGGCTTTTTGGGCGCTGGACATCCGTAAACTCCTAAACCAAGTTCAAAAACCGGATATTACTAGCAGACAAATCGCGGTTCTGCAAGATGGCCGGCGTCTGCTAACGAGATTGCTGGGACACTTTAAGGCGATTCCGCCGTGTTACGGATGCAAAAATGATGATTTCGAATCGTATGGCTGGCATACAGCCCTTCTACGTGATGGAAATTTTGTCGCGTGCCAATGCATTGGAGCGCCAGGGGCGGGACATTATTCATATGGAAATCGGCGAACCGGATTTTCCGACGCCTCCGCTGGTTATCCAACACGCGACCGAATTCATGCGCCGCGGAGAAATAAAGTATACGCCGGCTGCCGGGCTGCCCGAGCTTCGCGAGGCTATATCGAAATATTACCGCGACCGCTACGGCGTATATGTCGCGAGTGAACGAATCTTTGTCACTCCAGGCGCCTCGGGCGGCTTTCTGTTGGCGATGGGATTGCTGCTTAATGAAGGCGACGAGGTTCTGTTGGCGGATCCTGGCTATCCATGTTATGCGAATTTTGTTCGACTTTTTGGTGGCACCCCTTCGTTGGTTCCCGTAGACGCGTCAACGTGTTTCCAGCTCAATTCGGACGTCCTGTCCGCCCACTGGGACAGCCGAACAAAGGGCGTTGTGATCGCATCGCCCTCGAATCCCACTGGAACCGTAATGCAATCGGATGCGTTGAAGAGACTCACCATTGAATTGGAGCGGCGATCGGGGTTTTTGATATCAGACGAGATCTATCACGGACTCGAATATGACGAGCCTTCACCGACGGCTCTATCGCTCTCGGATCGGGTTTTCGTGGTCAACAGCTTTTCGAAATATTTTGGCATGACAGGCTGGCGGGTCGGCTGGCTTGTGGTTCCTGCCGACTACATCGAAAGTGCCGAAAAACTTGCACAGAACATTTTTATTTCTACGCCCGCCCCTTCACAATATGGCGCCCTGGCTTCCTTTACCGAAGCGAACTTACAAGAATTGGAGCAGCGACGACGCGTTTTTCAGGAAAGAAGAGACTTTCTTTGTGAGCAGCTGTTGAGCATTGGATTTACATTAAACACCATCCCAAATGGTGCTTTTTATGTGTACGCTGATTGCCGGCGGTTTACGTCGAATAGCTTTGATTTTGCATTGAATTTGTTAGAGGAAACCGGCGTGGCGACAACTCCGGGTAAGGATTTCGGAAAAAATTCGCCCGAAAGTCATCTTAGATTTTCATATGCGGTCACTCTTGAGCGATTGGCTGCGGCCATAACTCGGATAAGACAGTTTGTGCAGCGCTAATCCTATATGCGACGCTAGACTGCATAATGAGATATTTAAAATATAAGTTGTTAAATCAATCGGTTAGCGCATCCTGGCTGGCGTGATAGCGATCCTCTGGGTGAAATAATCAGTCTTAGGGGCGCGCAACAGCTATGCTAGACTTTGTATGCTTCCTGAGCCGGCGAGATGGGGCGCCGCATTGTAAATCGAGAGCGAAGAGCCAGGCTTTTTGTGCTTGCATCAGACCCGACGTTCCACAAAACCGCGCCGCTTAAACAAAACAAATGTTGGTTTTATGTCAGGGTTTCGGCTGACCTTGTTTTCACCTCGGGTTTCGTGAGCGAGCTGTTTTAAGAAAAAGCTAATTGGGGATAGATATTATGCGTCTTTTTAATTATGGAGCTTTGTGCGGAATTTTATTCTGCGCCTCTTTACTCGTGGGATGTGCTCCACTCGCACCAAACGTAGACCCGCCCTCGGAATATACCTACATCATCGGGCCAGGCGACAGCATTGAAATGTTTGTCTGGGGAAATCCCGAAGTATCTCGCACCATACCGGTTAGACCAGACGGAAAAATCAACGCCCCTTTGGTTGAGGAACTACCTGCATCGGGCAAGACGCCCTTTCAGCTCGCACGCGATATCGAAAAGGAATTAGCAAAATATATTCGAAACCCGCTAGTAACCGTAATTGTGAGTAATTTTGTCGGTCCTTACAGCGAGCAAGTTAGAGTTGTTGGACAAGCTGCAAAACCCCAGGCTGTACCTTATAAAGAAAATATGTCTCTGCTCGATTTAATGATTTTAGTTGGTGGGGTTACCGATTATGCGGCTGGCAACCGAGCTACTATCGTAAGGACATTAAATGGTGTTAAGCAGCAACTTAGAGTTCGTATCGATGATCTGCTCGAGGATGGCGATATCACGGCTAATGTAAATATTCTACCAGGAGATGTTTTAATTATTCCGGAAGCTTATTTTTAGCCTGTTTCGCATAGGAGCTAATTTCCATGCATGAACTAATCGCCGAGGTTCTCGGTCATATCCAAGGCGCAACCCGTTATAAGTGGCTTTCTATTGCTTTGGCATGGGTAATTAGTCTTGCGGGTTGGGTTTTTGTCGCGCAAATGCCTAACAAGTATGAGGCAAGTGCGCGCGTACATGTAGATACTCGCTCTGTTTTGCGTCCTCTGCTTTCCGGCTTGGCTATTCAGCCAGATGTTTCCGGCCAAATCCGATTAATGTCGAAATTGATGTTCAGTCGCCCAAACTTGGAGAAAGTGGCTCGGATGACCGACTTGGATTTAGGCGCGAAGGATGAAGCATCCATGGAAAAGTTAGTCAGTCACCTGCAATCGGCTATGAGCATTACTGGCGGAGAAAATAATCTATTTACGATTAGCGCAGAAGACCAAAATCCAGCGGTAGCAAAGAAGATTGTTCAGGCATTATTAACTATTTTTGTTGAGCAAACACTCGGAGAGTCGCGGGAAGATTCAAATTCTGCGCAGAAATTTCTGGACCAGCAGTTAAAGGAGTATGAAACACGTTTGCAAGCCGCTGAGAAGGCAAGAGAGGATTTCAAGCGAGCCAATTATGGATTGTTGCCGGAGCACGGGGGCGACCTTTATGGACAGCTCGGCACGCTTAACGGACAGCTCGAGGAGGCTAAGATGGCTCTGCAAGAGGCTGTCTATCGGCGCGAAGAAATGCAGAGGCAGCTGGATGAGGAGGAGCCGTCATTCACGGATTTTGGGAGCCAAGTTGCAGCAAGTCCTTTGGATACGCGTATTCAAGCGTTGCAAGCTCGATTGGATGAATTGTTGCTGAAATACACGAAGGGACATCCCGAGGTCATGGCGATTAAAAAGAGCATAGTCGAATTGGAACGGCAGAAAAAAAAGGAAGAGGAGGAGGCCGCATCGGAAGAAGATACCAGTTCTGGCATGGGGGGCGAGACAAATCCGGTTTTTCAACAGAAGAAAATTGCGCTTGGCGAGGCGGACGCTAATGTCGCCTCCTTGAGCTCACGAGTCAAAATCTTCGAGGAAAAGATAGAGAACCTGAAGAAACAAATGGATGACCGTTTAAAGGTGGAGACTCAGTTGCAGGGTCTCAATAGAGATTATGCAGCGATTAAGGAAAATTATGATGCACTCCTGAAACGGCGCGAGACAGCGAGAATGTCGGAAAGCGTAGAGCAGAGCACGGATAGCGTTAAGTTCAAGATTGTCGATCCACCTCAAGTACCTACGAAACCTTCTGCTCCCAATCGCATTCTATTATCGGTTGGGGTTTTCGCGGCAGGTATAGTGGTGAGTATAGGGTTGGCTGTGTTTTTGGCGCTGCTCAGGCCGGCATTCAATACCATGAATAAAGTTCGAGAGGTTACGGGATTGCCTGTACTTGGCAGCGTTTCCATGAATTGGATTCCGGAAATTAAGGAACGGAAATGGCGTGAGTTTCTAGCTTTTACGGCTATATTTGCCATGTTATTCGTAGTATTCGTTGGGGTAATCTTGCTGGAAATTAGGGGTTATCATCTTCCGTCCTTCATTTAGTCGGGGGCAGCCACGTGAGCATTATTGAAAAGGCACTTAATAAAGCGTTAGAGCTCGAGCAGTCTTCGACTAATAAAAAGGCGGATCAACAGAATTTTCCCGAAAGACTGGAAAACATTGAGGCGGCCGAGCCAGTCCCCGAGCCAACCAGGAAAGCTACTGCCGAGGCCAGTAAAATACATTCGATCGGTTGGAGTCACCTGCGGGAAAAAGGGATGCTCGGGCCTGAGATGGCTTATAGTCAGATAGCGGAGGAGTATCGCCTAATCAAACGGCCGCTTTTGATGAACGCATTCCCGGATGGTGATAATGGTCTCAGCCGTGCGAATCTGATTCTCGTCACCAGCAGTGTTCCCGGCGAGGGGAAAACCTTTACGGCCGTAAATTTGGCGCTCAGCATAGCGATGGAGCGGGATAAAACCGTACTGTTGATAGATGCTGACGTGGCGAAACCATCGATAGCTGAATTACTCGGGATCCCTGCGAAGATAGGATTGACCGATCTGCTTCAGGATAAATCGATCCGTTTTTCCGATGTCTTGATCAAAACGGATATTCCCAACCTCACGCTGTTGCCGGCAGGTAAATTGGATCGCCATTCCACCGAGCTCTTAGCTAGTGATGCGATGAAACGACTAGCCAATGAATTATCTGCCCGTTACCCGGACCGGGTAGTGATTTTTGACTCTCCGCCATTGTTGGCTGCTAGTCAAGGCTCCGTTTTAGCCACGTTGGTTGGGCAGGTCGTCCTGGTAATTGAGTCGGAATCAACGCCCCAATACATTGTTCAGGAGGCCATTTCCAAATTAGAGTCCTGCGAGGTCATTGGCTGTGTATTGAACAAGACCAAAAAGGGATTTGGATTCAGATATTATGGCTACGGGTACGGTTATGGGTATGGATCTTATGGTCAGCAGAGAACTGATGGGTGACCCAGCGTCCATGCCAAGTATTAGGAAGATCGGTCAAGGCATAGCCGTTCTTCCTTTTCTTTTTCCGTTGGCCCCTGCCTTCGCCGTGGATTGGCTTGTAACTCCCAATTTAACTGCGCGAGGAATATATTCCGACAATATCAATTTGTCCGGTAGCGGACAACGGTCTAGCAGTTCGGCGGGGCAGAATGGCGATGATGCATTCGTGACTGAGTTAAGTCCTGGCGTATCAGTCCGGCGCCGGGGCCGAAATCTATTTAACTTGGATTATCGCATGCAGAATCTATTCTATGCGGGAACGGATACAGATCCGCGGATCAATAACCAACTTCAAATGAATTCGACTACCGAGCTGTGGGATAATTCGGTATTCATCGATTCTACAAGTACGATTGGGCAATACAATAACTCGACTACTGGCCGTTTTGCGTTTGATAATGTCTCGCAAACTGGCAATACCAGCGATTACAGAACTTTTCGAATCAGCCCCTATTGGAAGCCGCACTTGGGCGGTTATGCAGAAGGTACTGCCCGTGTCACGTACAGTAACATCGGCGGAGGAAACTTCGATTCGAATATTTTCGAACAAAGAATAGATTTGCGTAGTGGCAACTGGTTCGATTCGCTTGCCTGGCGTGCCAACTTTTATAATCAAGAAAACACGCGTGACAATGGTGTCGGAGGCGCCAGCGCTACAGGCGACGTAAAATATCGAAACTACAATGGCGAGTTGAGATACCGTCTCTCCAAGGAATTCAGCCCGTTTATTCAGGCAGGACGTTTCGAAAACGATTTTTTAGGTCAGACAAACATTTCGGGGGCTCGAAACGGGGGGTATTGGACTGCGGGACTGGCTTGGACGCCGAGTGCTAAATTAGCTGTACAAGGCGGGTGGGGTAGCAACAATCATTTCATATCTGTGGCATGGGAGCCGAGCAAAAGAACTACGTTTCAGATCATCTACCGCGATAGCGACATAGGTGGGGCTTATGGTGGAGGTGGTTTCGGCGGGTTAGGCTACGGCGG
>NZ_MSCV01000042.1 GCF_002005105.1 Methylocaldum sp. 14B
GCTAATTCCAATTCCGTTGGAAGCCCTCCTATATTCTTCTGGCAAGTTTTTACATAGCGCCATGCCTCGGCTTCATTGGGTTTATTCTGGAAACTCCTCCGGCCATTTCCGGGCGCCGTGATAAACAGCCAGAATTTCGATGCAGTCCTGACGCACACGGTAAGGCAGAATGTAGGGGGAATCTCCCATGACAAGTTCCCGCGTCCCAGTGACTCGGCCCCGTCGGCCGAGTCCGGGATTATCTTGCAGAAGCGCAACGCGTTGCCGGATTTCATTCTGAAGCTTACGCGCTGCGTAGGGGTTATCTTGGGCGATATAAAGGTAAATGTCCCGCAAGTCTTGGCGGGCGGGGCCGGTCCAGACGATTTTCACGAACGGTCTTCGAACGCTCTGATTTTTTCTTCAATCAAGGCGTCCATTTCGGACATCACCTCCTCATGCGGGATCACATCGCCGCGATCGGCGGCGGCAATGCCGGCCTCAATCTTTTGGATCTGCCAAGCATGCAGCTCCAGATATTCCTGGATCGCCTGGTTCACCAGGTAATTGCGCGAGCGGTCGAGCTGTGCTGCGAGTTGGTCAAGGCGTTTAACGGTCTCGCCGTCAGTGCGCACAGTAAAGGCTTCGGTCGTCATAATTCACCCTCCCCTATCGGAATGGTTCAACGTGGTTCATAGGTAATCATTCCACGGGGACCACTCTAATTCAAGGGTAGACTCGTCCGCGTGTGAAGAGGGGCATTGGGCGACATTTTGGCGTGAAATACTGGTGGCAAGTGTCGGTTTCAGTTTATGTGCTGGCCAGGTAATCGCGGACCATTTGGATCAACAGCCAGCCGAGCATCAAGAATACCGTGACGAAGACCATTGCGCCGAAGAACTCGATCACTCGCAGGATGCCGACCTACACGAGCATGACGGCGTGATACGGCAGCGGGTCAGGGTGTCAGGCTTTGGTTATTTGACTTTCGCCCCCTGCTCAGAGCGTTCGCTTCCGGCCGCGATTCATTTCGTCCAACAGCCGCTCATTGACGCTTCGCGCATGTTCGATGTCCCAGATCCGGATCGCTTCTTCACATTCGAATTCGAACTTTCGATTAAAGAGCGAAGGACATGCTTTTAAGGGTGCTGACGGTTTCCGGGATGCCTTGTCTCAGTAGGGTGTCGAGGTAGTCTTCGACCGTTTTTGCCGGGTGTTTTAAGCTCCGCCGGTGGCTTGCGGCGGCTTCCAAAACCTTAGAGGCATCGAGATCGAATAGATCCAAGATGAAGTCATCGGGGTGAATCGCTTCAATGTCGTACTTTGCGAGCTCTCGCGCCGGGAAGTCTTTCAGGTTGAACGTGACAATCAGGCTGGAATGGCTCCGGATCGCAGCCGCCAGAACATGGCGGTCATTGGGATCGGGAAGGTCGAGGGCAGGAATCAGGTATTCGTAACCCGTTACCAAGGCGTCCCGGACGTTGCTGTCCATGAGCTGTTTGGTTCGGTTGAGTTGGTCTATGGTGAGATCCGGCCGTTCGGCGATCAGGTTTCGAATCCATTCTTGATGGATTTTTTCGCTCCATTTGGCCCGGTATAGGTCGGTCAACGCAAGCCACATCAAGAAGTCGCGGAGCGGTGCGGGATAAAGCACGCAGGCGTCATATACGACAGCAAAGTTGCTCATTCATCAATAGCCCATGTTGAGTTCTTGTGCCTGGGCCGCCAGTTCTTCTAATGTCTTCCGCCGTTCCTGGTCGATGCGTGTTTTGTAATTGACGACATCCTGATACCGCACTCGGCGGTGTTTTCCAACTTTGTGATAAGGGATCGTTCCCTCATCCAGGAGTTTTATGAGGTAAGGGCGGGAGACATTGAGGATGTCGGCCGCTTCTTGAGTCGTCAGTTCGGCATGTACCGGAATTAAGCTGACGGCATTGCCTTGCGCCATTTCGGAGAGAATGTCAATCAGGAGCCGGAAAGCAGCGGTGGGAATTTTTACCGCTTCATGCTCCCCTTTTTGATCAATCACTCGTATGGCTTGCGCTTCTTCTTTGGTCTTTAAGTACAAGGACAATTGCCGGCTACTTTCCTTGGCAAGCGTTACTTCGGACTCGGTTGGAAGTTCCGGTTTTACGTTCGCGTTCATGGCAGTTTCATTAATCAGCTTCAGTATTCAGTGCTCAGTGCTCAGTGCTCAGTGCTCAGTGCTCAGTGCTCAGTGCTCAGTGCTCAGTGCTCAGTGCTCAGTGCTCAGTGTCATGATGACATCTATTCGAAATATTCGCAACATTCGAAATATTCGAATCACAGTTTAAGAGGGATATATCCGAGAATGGGAAGGAGTCAGGCTTTCGCTGTTTGACTTGTGCCTGTGGTCAGAATGTTCGTTTCTTACTACGCTTCATGCTGGCCGACGACCACCCATTACAGTCAACAATCCGTGGAAAAGTGGTATAAACCAGTTTTAGATAATACGGACGTCAAGCCAAGATGGAATGAATTTGTGGCATGCAGTTGAGATCGAAGAGGCCTAGGGGCGGAGTTTAAGAAAACAGGGCAGAGGCGTTGAAATGATTACCGTGAACCTTCCGAACAATCTTGAAACCCGATTGGACGAGCTGGCCAAGAAGGCCGGGAAGACCAAGGAAGCTTGCGCCGAGGAAGCCATCGTGGAATACGTCCAACAGATCGAAAAAAAACTGGGCACGACCGATACGAGACGCCGAAAGCTCCTGAACTTCCTGAACGATCTTAACCGTTCTCCCAGGAAGCCGAGATCGGCCCGAGAAATCGAGGAAACCATTCAAGAGGAACGCGATGCTTGGGATTAGCCGTGCTCGTTTACCTCGATAGCTGTATCGTCATTTACCTGATCGAGAAACATCCCGAGTTTTACCAGTCCCTTCACGATGTTTTCCGATCGACCGAAGCGGATTTTTGCATCTCGCCTTTAGTGAAGCTGGAATGCTTAACTGGCGCTTTTAAACGGAACGATCCGTCTCTCGTTTCAGACTTTGAGACGTTTTTCGACTCGGCAATCACGCTTCCAATGCCTGAATCCGTGTTCTTGAATGCCGCAAGGCTCAGAACGTCCTTCAATCTGAAAACGCCGGACGCCCTGCATCTGGCGACCGCCGAACTACATAAATGCGACGAATTGTGGACAAACGATGATCGGCTAACCAAAGTCTCCACAATTCGAGTTGTCAACAAAACGTCAACGCCATAGCCGCTTAATGCTCCTTTAAAGCTACCCCAACCCTTCTTAGAGGCTATCCCAGTAGGCTCAAGAAACCCTTCGACCGGCCTGTCCTGAGCGGAGTCGAAGGGCTCAGGGCGAACGGCCTACTAGGATAGGCTCTTAAGCGCTTGTTTTGCGTGGCTTTAGATTGCTTTGCGTCGCATCGCAACGCTTTCATAATGCGGGTTTCGGCGGTTCAAGTCCGTCCGTAGCTCTCAAAATCAAAGACTTACGGCAGCTCTGAATCGGCTGCCGTAATTTTGCCGGAATCACGCTCTTTTCACGAGCGTGACCTCAGGCCTCTTCTCCTCGCCGCACAGCAGTTCCACGCACTCGATCAACCGCGCGATTTCCACACGGCTGTAATGCGTGGTGATCCGCCCGACATGATGACTGAGCGAGTCCTGCCGGTCTTCCAAGCTGCCCCCCGCGGCACGCAAAGGCATCCCGAAGGTATGCCGAAGATCATGGACCGGCACCGGCTGAAGGCCCGCCGCTTCCCGCGCTTTCCGCCAGGCCTTGTCGTTCACCCTCGACACCTTTTGGCCGTCGAGATCGAACACCCGCTCCGAGCCGTTGCCCCGCCCTGAGGCGACGATCGAGCGCGCCACCGTATTGAGCGGCACAATCCGTTCGCGGCCATGTTTGGTTTCCGTTTCGGGGATGACGAATACCGTGGTGTGCAACCCCTTGACGTCATGCTCCCAGTCCCAGCGCAGCCCGTAAATCTCCTGATCCCTTAAGCCGGTGTGAAGGGCAAACAGCGTCCTCGGGATCTTTTGCATTCAACACCCCCGTCTCCTTATTGGAAACTTTGGTTTCCGCGTTTTCCACCTTAATCCACCTTAGAGCATTTTCATACCGACTGTACGGGCACTCGCGAGTAGGTCGGGAATCCCTTCCCAATCGCAAACGGTGTCTCCGGGAGCGCCGGAGCCACCCTTCCAATCGCAAACGGTCATCCGGGGAGCGCCGAAGCCCCCCTTCCCGACGCCACGTCCCGGCCGAGCGTCTTCGTCGGAAGGGTCGCGACTAAAGCGACCGTTTGCGATTGGGAAAGGATTGCCGACCTACGAATGCTTGAATCAATTCATCCGAACCGAGGCGCAGTTGGCGATGGCTCGCGAGGTCGTACGGTGTGCCTCCGTGCATGTTCTCTGGCAGCGTCACCGAGCAGTAACACTCCGCCCCTAAGATTGGTGGTTTCGTGTGCCGCCGCCTGTCAGCTCCTCGAGCGAATCGGGTGCGCGGCACGCGGTCCGACTTCACTCAACGACTTCAGGAGAACAAATCCCGTGAAAACAAATGCCTGGAAAATTGTCATGCCTTTCGCCCAAGCCTCCGCCCTGACCGCCGCAGTCGTGGCCACCGGCGTTCAGGCAACGGAACTCACCGGTTTTGCAATGCTGCCGGCCAACACGTTTGCCGTCGGCCCGACTTCCGGACAATTCGCCGGTGCAGGAGCTGGTGGCAACAGCCTGCCGTTGGTCGACAGGCAGCCGGTCCAGGGTTTTTCGGCCGTTCTGAGGGGGCCGACGGGCAATTCCTTCTACGTGATGACGGACAACGGTTTCGGTGCCAAGACCAATTCCGCCGACACCCTGCTGCGCCTTTACGCCATGCGGCCCGACTTCAAGACGTGGAACGGTCGATCTGTGGTTGGCAGCGGCAAGGTAAGCCCGGCCGAGTTCGAAACCGGCAAGAAGCTGAGGGCCTTCACCAGCAAGAGCTTTATCAGTTTGAACGACCCGGACCACAAGATTGGGTTTGACATCGTCGCCGGCATGGCGAACTACCCCAATGGCGCGAACGACATCCCCGTTGACTCGAGCATTCAAGCAAATCGACTGTTGACCGGCTCGGATCTCGACATCGAAGCGGTACGTAAGGACAAAAACGGCAATTTGTGGTTCGGAGAAGAATTCGGCCCGTTCCTGGTGAAAACCGACCACAAGGGTAAGGTTCTACGCAGCGAGATCGCCACCCCCAACATCCTTCCGCCTGGCTCCTCGGCCACCGGTCCGGACGTCATGTCGCCCCAGAACCCTTATCTCGGGGCAGGTATTCCTAACCTCGGCACCTCCCGTGGCTTCGAGGGCATGGCGATCAATCCGGCCGGCGACAAGCTCTACACGCTGCTGGAAGGCACCGTGACGGGCGATCCGGTTAAGACGCTGCGAATCAACGAATTCGACATCGATACGGAAAGCTACACGGGGAACAATTGGCTGTATCAGCTCGAAGCGGAAGGGACCAACATCGGCGACATGACCGCGATCAACGATCATCAGTTCATCGTCATCGAGCGTAACGGCGGCACTGCGACCAACGGCACGCCGTTCAAGAAGCTCTACCTGGCTGACATGGCAAGCGTCGCCAACGGCGGTTTGGTAAAGAAGACAGAACTGGTGGATCTGATGAACATCCCCGATCCGCACGACTTGAACCGCGACGGCAGCACCACCTTCACCTTTCCGTTCGTGACCATCGAGGACGTGTTGATCCTGAACCCAACCACCCTCCTGGTGATGAACGACAACAACTATCCTGGCACCGGAGGACGGGATTCGAATTCGGACAATAACGAGTTCATCAAAATCAAGCTGGATCACCCTTTGGACTTTCGCGGCCGCCGTCAGCATTAAGGCCCGATTTGCGCCTCAGCGATAGGGATTAGCACCGACGCGCCGGGGGCATCCGGCAGTCCCGGCCTAAAACCCAGCGATTCGCCTTGTCGGGCGTTGGGTTTTTGCCGCGATCCGACGCTATCTGCGATCTCCGGCTTGCCAACGGAGCGCCGAAGCCGCCCTTCCCGACGGTGCAGTTGGGCCAACGGATTCGTCGGCAAAGGCTTGCCGACCTACGAATGCTTGAATCCATTCACCCGAGCCGAAGGCGCCAACGACGTCCGCCAAGCACGTTTTGTCGTACGAGCGGGATGAAAACGCTCTAGCCGACACCATCCGAAACATCGAATCAGACTCGGTACAGATCGCTAAAGAACAGCCGACATGGCGCTTAGAGAACTCAAATCCATTGTTGCTTTCCTGTTGATCTTCGCCGGGCTTCAATGGCTTTACGGCCTTGGGCGCGGAACGGCCGTAGAGCGCCTGCTCATCGACATGCTGACGGTCCGGCCGAGCGTGGCACTGATCAACCTCATTACCCCCGGCGAAAACGTAAGGGCAGTGGGCCACAGCCTGGTGTCGCCCCATGCTCGGCTCAACGTGCTTAACGGTTGCGAAGGTATCGAAACGTTTTTCCTGCTGCTGGCCGCGATTCTGATCCATCGCACCTCCTGGCGGCACAAGCTGAGTGGCGCCGTCCTGGGCGTTGTGTTCGTCCATGGTCTTAATCAGGCGCGCATCGTGACGCTGTTCTACGCCTTTCGCTACGACAAGTCCCTGTTCAGCCTGCTCCACGGTTACATGCTGCCGGTGGTGTTGATTCTGCTGACGAGCCTGTTTTTCCTGGCCTGGGCCGTAGCCTGTAAAAAGGCTGCCAATGGATCGACTCTGCATGCTTAAGACCGGCGGGACCTTGGTTGTCGCTTACACGGTCTTGCTGGCTCTGTCGGTTTATCTGGGCGACGATTACACCCGGTTCTGGTTTCCGGAGTATCGGTGGGTGCTGAGCTGGGCGCTGCCCGAATTCGAAGTCGAAGATTTGACCCTGGCGATCGTTCAGGGCGATACGGTGGTCCGGGCCAAACTCACGGCGATCCATGTCTTCTACCTGGGGGACCGGGAAGTTCCCAGGGGAACCGAAATCGTTTGCTCGACGTTGGCCGGGCACGCCGTACTTCATCCCCTGCTCATGATTCCCTTGTGGCTGGCATGGCCGGGATTCTCGCCAGTCGGTAGGCTCGCCGTCCCCATCCTGGCGCTGCCCGGATGGGCGGCGATCGAGGCGCTGGATATTCCGTTGATACTGGCGGGAAGCGCCTGGGATCTGCTGCTGTTTCAGTTGGCCCCCAACGAGTTGCCGCACTCGCCCATAGTCGCCTGGATGCACTTCATGAACGGCGGCGGGAGATCGGCCCTGTCCCTCGCCATCGGAATGCTGACGCTGGTCGCAAGCCAAACGATATTACGGTTTCGCCTACGGGTGAGGGAGCGTTTCATCAAGTTTTTACCTTAGGACGTTAAGGTTTTGGCACTGCGTGTAAACCAAAACGGACGTGGGCATGAAATCTCGATTTCCTAACCAAGCACAGACGCCGAGAAACATCGGAACCTATTGGGCTGTCGTATTGATCGCCTGGCTGAGCATGCAACCGATCATGGGGGCTGCCGCACTCCCGGTGTCGCAATCCGCCAGCGAGTCGAAAGCCCCGCCCGATGTCCTCGCTCGGCTGGAGGCGGGAGCGCCGCAGGATCTGATCGTGTTGTTCGACGATACCGCCATCGAGAAGGAAGCAGCCGATCTTCGCGCCCAAAAGGGGCTAGGCTACGACGACGCGTCTATCCTGGCCTTCAAATCGGGCCGTTACCGTACTCTGAAGCAACGGGCCTTGGCGGCGCCCGGCGCTGCGGAGCGCGAGTTGCTGCGGGATTATGAGCATCTGCCCATGGCATTCCTGCGGTTTCGGACGGCGGGGGCCTTGCGAGCATTGTTGTCGCGTCCCGAAGTCAAAGCGGTCTATCCCGACCTCGTACTCCACCACAAGCTGAACGAGAGTCTGCCCCTGATCCATCAACCGATACCCATGGGCTCCGGTCGAAACGGTGCGAATACCACCGTCGCCGTGCTCGATACGGGCGTGGATTACACCCATTCCGCTTTCGGCTCCTGCACCGCACCGGGCGTTCCTTCAGGCTGCAAGGTGGTGGCGGCAGTGGATATCGCGGCCGACGACAATACCCGCGACGACAACGGCCACGGCACCAACGTGGCGGGGATCGCGCTGGGCGTTGCGCCGGGAGCGAAAGTCGCGTCCCTGGACGTATTTACCGGCTCGACCGCCTTCGGCAGCGACGTCATTGGTGGAATCGACTGGGCCATCGCGAACCGGTCGGCCTACAATATCGTCGCCATCAACATGAGCCTGGGCGCCGACACGAAGTTCACTAGTCCGTGCAGCCAGCTCTCCGGAGCGAACGGCAATCCGTTCCGGACGCCCATCGCTAATGCCCGGGGCGCCGGCATTCTGACCGTGGCGGCCGCCGGCAACGAGGCATACCTGGACGGGCTGCCCATGCCGGCGTGCACGCCCGAGGCGGTCTCGGTCGGTGCGGTGTACGACGCGAACCAGGGCCAAAAAGCCTGGTCCGTCTGCACCGACGCGACTACCGCAGCGGACAAGGTAACCTGCTTCTCCAATACGGCATCTTTTCTGACCTTGCTGGCGCCGGGCGCAATGATCAGTGCCGCCGGCTGGATTGCCGGCGGAACATCGCAGGCCACACCTCATGCTGCGGGCGCGGTGGCCGTGCTGCGTGCGGCGTTCCCCTCGGAGACGCTGGATCAGACCGTCGCCCGCCTGACCGGAACCGGCATCCCGGTCACCGACACGCGGCCTGCGGCTGCCATTACCAAGCCGCGCATAGACTTCACGGCCCTTTTCCCGCCCCCCACGAACGACCACTTCGCAAACCACATCGCGCTGAGCGGCGCGTCGGGTCAAACCAACGGCTCAAACGAGTTCGCGAGCAAGGAGACGGGGGAGCCCAACCACGCCGGAAATGCCGGCGGGAAATCCATCTGGTGGACATGGACCGCGCCTGCCTCGGGCCAACTGACCCTGGATACGTTGGGCGGCGCCGTCGATACATTGCTGGCTGTCTATACCGGAACGGCGGTCAATGGCTTGACGGCAAAAGCCTCCAGCGACGACAGCGGTGGGGCTCAGAGTCAGGTCGGTTTGACCGTACAACCTGGAACGACCTACCAGATCGCCGTGGACGGCAAAAACGGCGCCTACGGCGCCATTGCCCTCCACTGGAATTTCATCGAGAACGCCGCGGATCTCTCGGTCATCTTGTCCGACAATCCGGATCCCGTTCTTCAAGGGGGCGAACTGGTTTATTCCGCCACCGTGACCAACCAAGGCCCCGCTGTGGCGGTCGGAACGAGCCTGACTGACACACTTCCGGCCGGCGCGAGTTTCCTCTCGGCGTCTCCCGGCTGTTCCCACCTGGCAGGTACGGTCACCTGCAATCTCGGCGACCTCCCATCCGGCGGTTCCGCCACCGCAACGATCAGCGTGCAGGCCAATGCCGCGGGTTCCATTCAGAATACTATCCAAGCCGCTTCCGCCACGCCGGATGCCGATCCCGCCAATAATGCGGCCTCAGCCGACACCACGGTGACTGCCGCCGCCGATCTTGCGGTCACCTTGAACGATAGCCCTGACCCCGTCGCTGTGGGTGCTCAGCTCGCTTATCAGATCACCGTCATCAACTCGGGTCCCGCGGATGCCCAAGGCGTCACGGTGACTGACGCGCTTCCCTCGGGTGCGGTTTTTCTATCCGCCTCGGCCAGTTGTACTCACAGCAACGGGGTCGTAACCTGCGATCTGGGTCCGCTAACGAATGGCGGAGCCGGCACCGCTTTCATCAATGTTCAGCCCGTCGCCGCCGGCAGCCTGCTCAATTCCGTCAGCTTGAGCAGTCCGACAGCCGATCCGAATTCCGCAAACAACAGCGCCGGCGCATCGACCACGGTCAATGACGCTTTCCCGCCTGAATCCGGCGACGACGGCGATATTCCCACGCTACCCCAATGGGGCATGGTGGTCATGGGCGCGATGCTCTGGCTTGGCCGCCTCGTGACGAAACGGATTATTCCATAAGGAATCTCTGATTAAGTCCTTCGACAGGCCTGTCCTGAACCAATCTCCGAACGGGCTTCCGTTTCGGAAACTGTCACGTGACCTTCAAACGGCGGTCACAAACGGCCGTTACCGTGTCTTCGCTCTACGGGACCGGCAGATTTTCCGTTGAAAGCCCCCGTGATCGATTTCTCCGAAACAAAATTCCAAAAGGACAACAACATGATGCGCAAGGTATTGACCGGCGCGGTGCTTGCGGCGCTGGGCCCTGCCGCGTACGCCGCGACGCCGGTTTTCATCAATGAAATCCACTACGACAACGCCGGGACGGACGCTGGCGAAGCCATCGAGATCGCGGGGCCGGCCGGCACCGATCTGAGCGGCTGGAAAATCGTCCGCTACAACGGCAACGGCGGCGGCACGTACGCCACGCCCGCCGCGACCACGTCCGAAACCCTTTCCGGGACGATTCCGGACCTGGGCGGTACCGGCTACGGCGTGATCACGATCGCTTACAACCAGGACGGATTGCAGAACGGCGCCCCGGACGGCATCGCCCTGGTGGATGCGTCCAATCAAATCGTTCAGTTTCTGAGTTACGAGGGCATGTTCACCGCCACCAACGGGCTTGCCAACGGCCTCACCAGCACCGATATCGGCGTCAGCGAAAGCAGTTCCACACCGGTCGGCGGATCCTTGCAGCTTACCGGAAACGGCATTTTCTACGAGGACTTCACTTGGGTAGCTTCTTCCGGTAACACCTTCGGTGCGCTCAATGCCGGGCAGTCTTTCGCTTCCGCTCCGCCCCCGCCATCCTCCGTCAGCCTGATCAGTACGGTGCAGGGCACCGGCCTGTCCAGTCCCGTCGTAGGTGCGGCCGTGACGGTGGAGGCCGTTGTTGTGGGCGACTTCCAGGGCGCGACCGAGTTGAGCGGCTTCTTCGTTCAGGAGGAGCCGGCGGATTACGATGCCGATCCCGCTTCGTCCGAAGGCTTGTTCGTCAACTCCACTATCGCCGTCGATCCGGGCGATTGGGTGCGGGTGACCGGAACCGTGACCGAAACCAACGGCCTGACGACGCTGAACGCCTCCTCGGTAACTGTACTCGCCAGCGGAAACCCGCTGCCGGCGGCGACGCCCGTAACCCTGCCCTTCGACGGATCGGCCACCGATCGGGAGCGCTACGAAGGCATGCTGATCAACTTGCCCCAGAGCTTGACCGTCACCGAAAACTTCCAGCTGGGCCGCTTCGGCCAGATCGTGGTGTCCTCGGACGGTCGCCTTCGGAATCCGACGCACGTCGCTTTGCCTGGCGCGGCGGCGAATGCGGTGGCGGCGGCCAACGACCTGAATCGGTTGTTCGTGGATGACGGCTCCAACGTCCAGAATCCCGACCCGGTGATTTTCCCGGCTCCCGGCTTGAGCGCCGGCAACACGCTACGGAGCGGCGACACGCTGACCGGCGCGACCGGGGTGATGAGCTACGCCTTCGGTGCTTTCCGCCTGCTGCCCACGGCGGACCCCCTGTTCGTGGCGGACAATCCGCGCCCCGCGGTTCCGCCCGCGTTGCCCGGCATCGGATCGCTCCGCATTGCCAGTTTCAACGTGCTGAACTACTTCAACGGCGACGGCTTCGGCGGCGGATTCCCGACGGCCCGCGGCGCCGAGAACCCGGCCGAGTTCACCCGCCAGAAAGACAAGATCGTCCCCGCCATCCACGGCCTGAACGCCGACGTGATCGGCCTCATGGAAATCGAGAACGACGACGATGCTTATCCGGCGATCCGGGATCTGGTGGACAGCCTCAACGTCTATGCCGGGTCCGCTCAGTACGCCTTCATCGACACCGGCATCGTCGGCACCGACGAGATCCGCGTGGCGCTGATCTACAAGCCGGCGAAAGTGAGCCCGGTCGGGTCGTTCGCGATCCTGGACTCCTCGGTCGATCCCGATTTCATCGACACCAAGAATCGGCCCGCGCTGGCCCAGACCTTCCTGGACAAGCTGTCCAACAAGAAGCTGACGGTGGTCGTGAATCACTTGAAGTCCAAAGGCTCGGCTTGCACCGACGTGGGAGACCCGGACGTGGGCGACGAGCAGGGAAACTGCAACCTGACCCGGACCAGGGCTGCCCAGGCCCTGGCCGACTGGCTGGCGGCGGATCCCACCGGGAGCGGCAACACCGATGTCCTGGTCATCGGCGATCTGAATGCCTACGCCAAGGAAGATCCCATCCGGACCCTGGAACAGAACGGCTTTACCAATCAGGTCGCGGCTTTCCTTGGCGAGGACGCATATTCCTACGTGTTCGACGGCGAAGCAGGCTATCTGGATCATGCCCTGTCCAGTTTGACGCTCACTTATCAGGTCAAGGGCGTCGCGGAATGGCACATCAACGCGGACGAGCCGATCGCGCTCGACTACAACACCGACTTCAAGACGCCGGATCAGGTCACCAGCTTCTACAGTGCCGATCCGTATCGTTCGTCGGACCACGATCCGGTCGTGGTGGAAGTGCTGGTGCCGGGCGATCTCGACAAGGACGGCGACGTCGACGTAGCGGACCAGAACCGCTTCCGCTCCGCCTTGGGCAAGTGTTCGGGCCAATCCGGCTATTTGGCGGAGGCTAACTACGACGGCGTCGGCTGCGTGACCTATGCCGACTACCAGCGCTGGTATGGCCACTACACTGCCTATCGTGTCAACGCAGGCCTTTAAACAGCGATCGGCCGCCCCGTTGCAACGAGGCGGCCCTTTACCCCTAACTGGAGATAAACGATGTTGATTTTTAAAGCCCGCCTCGCAATTGCCATTCTGGGGCTATTGGCCGTGGCCCCTTCCCACTCGGCCGTGGTGTCGCTCAATTTGGTCGGGAATGCCCCCGTGCTGGTTGGCGACAGCTTCAGTATCGATTTAACGTTGACTCAGCCCTTCGATGGGTTGGACGCTTCCGATGAATTGCTGGCGTTCGGATTCGACACGGTGCTGAACGGTACCGCCGCTCAGTTCACCGGCGTCACGTATTCGCCGTCCTTCAGCGATGACAGCGGCCTGCTCGGACTGGATTTGGCGGGATCGGCCTTCCCCGGCATCCCCAATCTTCCGGCTAATCAGACACTGACTCTGGCGACGCTCAATTTCCAGGCGTTGTACGCCGGAAATATTGATTTGGGCGTGTTGGGCAATCCGTCCGAACCCAATCAAGGATTGTTCTTCAGCCTCTCGGGGCCGCTCGCCGCCAATGCCGGTCTGTCCTTGAGCATTCAGTCCAGCGCGGTTCCCGTACCGGCCGCCTTTTGGCTGTTCGCCAGCGGGATCTCGGGGCTGGTGGTGCGGAGTGCATGCCGAAAAGGTTGTACGATCGGCGCACTCAGTCTACGAAGATAGCCGTTGGGCCAACGGGTTTGTCGGCAAAGGATTGCCGACCTACGAATGCTTGAATCCATTCACCCGAGCCGAAGGCGCCAACGACTTCCGCCAAGCCTGTTTTGTCGTACGAGCGAGATGAAAACGCTCTAAGTCTACGAAGATAGGCTTTGATCCCAGCCGTTGCCAAAGCTAACCCGTCCCAATTCGCTCGGCTCTTCGTGTGGACGCGGGCCGGTGTACGGCTGGCGGAAACGTGATCAGGCTCCGAACCAAGACCTTCCCGGCGGTTTTTCTCTTCGCCAAGCCCAAACGCGGCTTGGGCTTGGCTTACGAGCACCTCGAAGTTTTTCGAGGTGCCTGACCAACGGATGCAGGCGGCCGGGGACCAAGCGGGACCTGATCCGCCGATTCGACCTGGCGTATCGGCAGAGTGCCTTCGGTCTATCGCCATCCGCTGCCGCCGCGCCGCTTCCAGCACGAATGGTTTCCCCTCGCTGGCTCATCTCATCACCTGCGCACGAAGCTCGGCCTTGAACGGCTGTCTCGGTAATTTCGCCATCTCGTTCCACCACCAATCACCGGATTTACGCGATTGATGGTGTCCACTTTTTTGAGCCTGGCTCACTGGCTCATGGAGAAGGAGACTGGACAGAATCCACCTAATCGGTCTCCGACGAGTCATTTGTCATAAATTGATTACATAGATTTAACCAATCATTAACTGACGTGTAACAGTCTCGGCTTAATTTGACCGGGTATTTCGAAAAAATGAGCAAGGAGGCTTAGGTCGGTTACCGGTCACGTCAAGCTGTAGGACCAGCTGAACGTGTTTGCCGAAGAGCCACACCCGCCGTGAGGCGGGGCCGGAAAGCCACGGGTCTCGCGTTTGTCGAGATCGCCGGGCCGCCTCCCGAGTGATGGGGAGGACCGTGGCACCGCTCACCACCTGTGGGCAGAATCACGGACATCACTGTGAGTTCAACGTCAACACAGTGAAAAGGTAATTCGGATGAAACCAAGTAAGATCATTTCGGCGCTCGCTTTGACGGGCGTCGGATTCTCAAGTACTGCCGGTGCGGCAACCTTGCCGAACTGGGTGGGTACCGCGGACTACACCGTCGTGGGCGGTTCGGCCGGCGAAGTGGTCGGTCCCTTCGATACTTACGACTTCGCGGCGGGCGACGGCGGTCTGGCATTGCTCGTACCGGACACGATCGCCAATCCCTCCCAAATTACGGTGGGAGACATCTATTCAGGCGTGTACCAGTCTTACGTCACCAACCATCAGTTGGGCACCTCCACGGTGAGCAACCCCAAACTGAACGTCTCTTACGAGTTGACCACCCAGTCGGCTTTCCAAACACAAGTCACGAACGCGCAGAATCTGGGCAACGGGCTGTGGACCATCAACTTCCAGGTGTTGAGTGGCTCGCTGGACCTGTTTTTCGACAGCGCCGTCAATCGCGACGTAACCGGTGACACGGGCATCACGGACGGCACCAATATTCTTAAGGGATCGGTGACGGGCGGAACCGGGGTCGTCACGGTAAGCACCCAGTTTCCTTCCGGTCTTGGCGTAACCTCGAGCGAATTTACCTTCGTCGGAAACACCAGTTTCTATGATTCGGCGGTATACGATCCCGATACCATCGGCGGCGGCCAGTCGTTGTTCTCCCTGTTCGTCAGAAACCCCACCGCACCTCCCGCCATCTCTTCGGTCGGCGGCATACCGGTTACATCGACGAGCATTCTCTACCAGGCGGATGGATCGCTCACGCTGACGGCGGTACCGGTTCCAGCGGCCTTCTGGCTGCTCGCTAGTGCCTTGGCCGGCATGAGCGTCATCTCTCGCCGTTCCAGCAAATTGGCTGCGTGAGCCTCGCATGGCAAGCCCATTTGGTGAATGGGCGAGGATTCGGTGCAAATCTGCTTCGCTGACTGCGGAAGCAGACGGCGCGGCCGAACGTCACAACCGGGCCGGCGCTTATCCCGGTCCGGTTCCTCGAGCCGACCGCCAGCCGGAACGGCCGAGGCCAGTGCTGCAATTATCATCCTCATGACGCAGCGTCGCTAAAAGTCCGCGACAACTCTTGAGGAACTTCACCCTCGGGCTCGAACACTGCGCGCGAGCCAGTTCGGCGCCGGCGAGCCCCCTCCGGCGCAGGGCTTCCAACAAGAGCTAGCCGACACCCGTTGTTTGTCCTCGGTGGCGGCAAAGTGGGTTTGTGCTGCTTGGCGCCAGGGAGCCGCGAGATCATCGGCGGCGTCGAAGTCCGGGATGAGCCGATCCGGCGGCGCGCCACGTGCGCGAACAGTTCACGTTGTCCGGTACCATGGATCACGGCGGAATCTCCTCAAAAATTCAATGTCAGCAGTTGAATTTTAAGGGCTTTTCGATTCCGCCCACCCTCCTTTCATGAACTATGCAGGCTTGGGACCTCACGCAACAAAACCCCGCCGGAGGCTTCGATTTCTCGCTCCCGATCGCTCGGTGATCGGGTTTACAGTGCCCCTTACAGTCCCTTGCAGTTGGCGTAATAGGTCACCGTCGCGGCCCAGTCGGCGAAGACGCCACGAATACCCACATCCTTCGCCAGCACGTCGAGCACTTTCATTACGTCGCCCTCGCGTTTGATGGCGGAATCGATGGTCTGAAAATAGAACCCATTATTACCGTCGGCGAGAATTCCGGAGCGCTCCAGTGTCCAGGTGATGATATCCAGGTCCGCGGCCTTGGCGTTCCTGGCGTATTCCGAGGGCACGATGTTGCCGCCGGCGTCCAGGTCCAACAAAGCAAACGTCGGCGGCGCCACGATATTGATGCCCATGGTCTTGTAGCTTGCCAAGGTGGCAGCATCGGGCAGATCGGCGACCGTTTCGGCGTCGTCCAGATACACGGCCTGCTTGCCGAAGGCGGGTTCGTAGCGGACCCAGTAGAGCACGTCGTCGATGCTGAAGGACTGAGGGAAGACCTTTTTCGGGGAAACGCGCGCTTCCTTATACTCGTCGATCATTTTCTGGGCGAAATCCTCCTGGGAAAAGCCGTCGAAAGGCATGGCCACGCTAGGGCTCTTCAGTTCGGGAGTCATCTTCACGCCCAGTTTCTTGAAAAGCTCGATGCTTTCCCTATGCGTAAGCAGGGTGCCGCTGGTCGGGCCGGCGTAGAGATCCGTGCGGAAATTCGCCGTGCCGCCGAGATATTCGTCCACGGTTCTAGCGCGGGGGTTTGACGCATCCATCTTGCCGCGAAGGGTTTTGAACTCGGCCAGGGTGATGTCGCTGGTGCGGCATTCCGCCGTGGCGCGCGTGAGGAGATTGCCGCTGGCATCGAAGGTGGCCGGCGAGAACGGCTTCGTGCACTTGGCGGCCAGCTCGGGGATGGCAAGGATATTCGTAGTCGTGTGAAGATCGTTCTGCGCATGACGACACACCAATTCCTTATCCTTGGTGAAGGTCACGTCGCATTCCAGAATGCCGGCGCCCATGCGGGCCGCGGCTTCGTAGGATTCCTTGGTGTGTTCGGGAAATTGCAGAGCGGCGCCGCGGTGACCGATCGAGAAATCGGTCTTTTTGAAGGGACCTTTCGCACATCTCCGAAGCTCGTTTTTGAGTTCGCCGTCTTCCATATCGTTAACCAGGAAAAACGGCCGAGGCCCCAACTGCACGCTTTGGCTATTATCGGACGCCGACGCGGTGGCGAAGAGACCGGGAAATACTGCCGTCATTGCCGCACAGGCAATCATGATCAATCGTGGACGCATCTATCACTCCTGTTGTTCTGGTTTAGTGAAGGTGGGTTGAGCCCATTCGGCCCAGTACAGACCGTACACGCCATTTGTGCCATCAATGTGACTGAACGGTTTAGGTCTCGTGACAGTTGAGCGGGTTTTCGGAGTTTCCGAGAGCGCTACAGCGGCCCTGATCATGCCGACGCCTTCCGGCGCTGGCGTGCGGATACGCGGCTCCCGAGGAGCGTTCGTTAGGTGAAGTTTGGCGGGTTGCCCAAGCGGGTTTAGTCAAGGTGGGCCGGATTGCGCTCTCTCCGTTCAGCCTATACGAGCCGCGGCAGTCGACGCGGAATCCGGACGGAAGCCATCATCCGATCCGGAGTTTCTGAACGGCAGCCGCTATTCGATGCCTCAAGCGCTTATTTCTTTTTCACTTTGGACAGCATGCCGACGATTCGGCTCTCGAAGACGATACGATCCTCGATCAATCCCTGCACGTCGTAATAGAAGATATTGCGGGCTTGATCGACGTTTTCGCACAGTATGAGCAATTGGTCGCCGGGGGCGGCGGAGCTTCGGAAGCGTGCGTTCTCGATACGCAGAAACAGCCCGACCGCAGGTTCCGCCAACCGCCGATTGGACAAGTACAAGGCCAGTTGCGCGCCGGCTTCGAGCATGAGCGCGCCGGGCATAATGGGATGCCCGGGGAAGTGGCCGGCCACCCAAAACTCGTCTTCCCTGACTTTTTTGACCGCAAGGCCGCGACGGAAGGCGTCGTCGACCCAGGCGATGTAGTCCAGCAACAGCATTTCGCCGCGGTGGGGAATTACTTGGCTGATCATGTCGCGTCCCACTTTGGGCAAGGCGACGTCAATCTCCGCGGTAGGAAATAACGTGTGCTGCGTCCGCATCGGCTCATGGATTGCCGAGTCCAATCCCGAGTCGAGCAATTCCCGGATGCGGCTGATGAAATGACGGGTATGGATCGGAGAGTTCCGGAGAGAAAGAATCTTATCTAGCATGACACCGCCTGCTTTTGAGACCATTGATCAACGAAGTACCGATTGAAGTGACCGGCGCACGGAACGCTCCAAAGGCCTAGCCAGGCCGACGCGCAACAGCATTAGCGGCACCGCCCCTGAAGGAAGACCGAGGGATTTCGCCAAACCGGGCGACCCTACGGGCGATTCGGTGGGGTACGCCAAAGGATGAACTGCAAGTCCCTGCGCAGCGGCCGCCAGGTAAATCCGCTCTATCAGCCGTCCGCCCTGCAACCAGGCGTCCGGCGTATCCCGCTCGCTCCAGACCACGCTCCAAAGCGGCGTGGCTTCGGCGAGCCGCTTCACTACATCGATCTCGCCTTGGCGGAACTCGGACGACACCAAATCCTCGGGGGTGGACAGGAACTCCACCCACTCCTTCACGAACCACGGGGCATCGCTGGTGAAGATGGAAATCCCGTCGCGGCTCGCTTCCCATTCCCGTCTGGAACGGCGGAACCACGACATTGAATCTCGGTACGCCGCATCGTTCGCCACGAACTCGGCCACGGCATCGGCGGCGATCCGAACGATGGCTTCCCATTCGTGAGCGGCACCGTACCAAGCGAGGTGGGTGCCGGGAAGTTCGCCATACTCATTGAGGCTTTCCGTGAACTCGTTCCGGGAAATCGGCAATGGCTCGAACTCGGCTCGGGTGGTTTGGCGGCGGAATATGGCCGGAAACCAGGGATGGGTATTTGAGTCAGAGCGCCGCGCCAGTTCGAGCGACGCGCAGCGGCCCCCGTTTTGCAGAAACGCATCGGCCTCAGCATCGGACACGGTCGCCGCATAACCGAGTTGAGCCGCCGCGACGACCATGTTCTCCGTGGCACAGCCCAAGCCCATCAACATGAGCCGGCGGCGGGGATCGGCCTGGCCGAGATGGCGCGCCAGATCGGCGTAGAGAACAATCCGATTGCCCAGCAGGTTGAAGGCCCAGGGTTGAGTGTTGTGAGCATTCGCGGCCAACGTGCCGCACAACGCCACGTATTCCAAATCGGTCAGATCTCCCTTTGCCGTTTGCTCCCATGCGACGTACGGCGAGGCACTTGCAACCGCAGGGGCTGCCCTGAACAATGCGGGAAACGCGGCTGCTCCGACCGCGAGAGCGCCGGTCTGGCGGAGAAATCGCCGACGGCTCTGCAATATCGGATCGGGGCGGATCATGCTTCGTTTCCTTTTCATCGGCCTTACCGAACTCTTTCTTTCATGAATTGTAGTCTGGCGCCGGCCACCACACCCCGGTGAATATGTGAGTGTCGTTCCAACCCAAACGGCCGACCAGTCGCACTTCGTTCAGCGCGGAGCCAAAAGTCGGATCGACCACGAAAACGCCGCTCGAGAAGTCCATACGCACCGCCAGATCGTTAAAACGGGCCAAGGAACCGGCGGCCGTATACAGGCACTTGATGGCGCTTTCCTTGGCCGAAAACAGGACATAGGCGGCCAACTCGCGACAACCGTCCGGCAGCGAGTCCAACCAGGCGCGCTCTTCCGGCAAGGCGATGGAATCGATGGCACGCCAGGGGAACGGGTTTTGCCGGCATTCCACATCCACCCCTACTCCGCGAGCGAACCGAAGCCGAGTGGCCACGGCCGCTACCATGCCTTCCGTATGGCTGATGCTGCCGACGATATCCCGTCCCCAGATCGGCGCGCCGGATTCGTCCCGAAGAATCGGCGCCGGCTCGACCCCGAGATGTCGAACCGCCTTCCGCGCCAGAACGCGCCCGGTGGCGAATTCCTTCCGGCGTTTCGTTATGGCCCCATCGACCAGCATCCGTTCTTCCTCGAACAATTCGGACGGGTCCGAGAGCTGTTCGGTCCAGGCGACGACGAATAACTCTCCGGGGAACAAACCCTCAGGTCGTCGTATCGGTTCAACGGGTATCGATGGCATAGTCGCTCGCGAAACTCCTGAGCCAGCGCCACAACCAGCTCACGGCCTGGCTGAACACGAGCATCCCGAACAGGGCCATGGACGGCGTAAAAAGGTGCTGGCCGCCCCCATGCTGCATGATCCATGCCGACAACCACGGGCCTCCGGCCGATCCGACGGCGAAGGCCGCGGTAAACAAAGCGGTGCCGCCGGGCAAATCGGCGCGGGGCAGGATCCTGGCCAGAAGCGCCAGGGCCAGAGCGAACACTGGCCCCAATGTCAGTCCGGTCGCGAAGGCCGCGCCTCCGGCGACGTATTCGGCACTGATCGGTTGGCCCTCCTGCCCCAGGCGTACCCAGACATCGCCGATGAGGGCGCTAACCGAGTCGACCCGCATCAGCACCGCCAAAGCGACGATGCCTCCCATGCCGCAACCGAACAGTACACGGCGATAACCCAGCCGATCCCCCAGGTGGCTGACCGGCAAAGTGCCCAGCAATCCCCCCAGCACGAAAGCCGCCAGGTGATGGGCGGTAGCCATGGCGGTGAAACCCTGGCGCACGAGAACGGCAGGATAGAGGGTCAGCAGCGTGGCTTCCGCAAAACCATAGGCCAATACGGCCTGCACCGGAATTCCCGCCCGCAGCAGAAGTCGGCCGCTAGCGCGTTCCGGTTCGGCGCGCGCTCCGGGCAAGCCGATAGCCACCAGAACCGCAGCTTGAACCAGGAGCACGGTGGCGACAGTAAAAGGCAGATGATGGGCCAGCCCGTATAGGTACGAACCCACGACCGGCCCGACCGCCAGCCCTATCCCGAAGCATAGACCGTAAACGCCGTTGGCAACGGCGCGGCGCTCCTCGCCGGCAAAGCAGGACAAGGCGGTTTGAGTGCCGATCATCGCGCAGGCCATGCCCAAGCCCATCAAGCCCCTTAAGGCGAACCACAATCCGATGTCCGATTGCCAAGGGAACGAAACGGCCGCAGTCGCGTATGCCAGCAGGCCCACGGCCACGACGCGGCGCAGACCGATCCGCCGCAGCGCCCGACCCGCGAAAGGCGCAGCCAGCGCAACGCAGAGAAACAACAGCGATGCGTTGGCGCCTATCAGCACGCCGTCGACGTGGCGCTCTTCCATGAAGATGGCAACGATGGGGTTGAGGATTCCAAGCGATATCCCCAACAGCCCGCCCAGCGCATACAGCGTACCCAGAGCGACGCCCGCCAGCGGATGCTCGGGCGTCGGGGGGCAGGATTTAGCCCCCATTTCTCACCTCCGTCCAATCGCGATGAGTATGACGTAGGATGTGCTGAACGAAGTGACAAATCGGCAGGGCGAGACGCAACGCGACGAGCGGGCAGGCCAGGGACGGTCTGCCCCGGACTCGCGAGCGAAGCGGGACAGCGTAGCGTGGCGAGGCCGAGTTGCACGGCGAAGCCGCCCGAAGGGTGCCGGACCGGGACGGTCCGGCATGAACCGCATCGTTCGCGATTGATGCCTGTCCTGAGCCTAGTCGAAGGGCGCTTCGTGCCTCAGCGCATCCTACAAGCTCCGCCTCGCCCTTCGCGCCGGCTCGACGTCGTATCGTAGGTCGGGAATCCTTTCCCGACACACGCTCGTCGGCAAAGGATTGCCGACCTACCACGACACCGCCGCTCGGTCCGTGCGGCGCGCCCCACCGGCGTCTGGGCGCCCTCGCGACGAAGGGGGATAAGAAATGCGGGCTAGGCATGCCGACGCTCCGTGGTCAGGTTGTCCGGTTTCCGGGCTCCCGATATCGTCTCCAGGGCGGCCATTTTTTCCGAGCCGAACCAGTACATGTCTTGACGGCCGTAGACGCACAGGTGCTGGCCGGTTATCCAGTCGGCCTCCGACGACGCCAGGAAGGCCACCGCGTCCGCAACCGCGTCGACCGGGATCGATCGCGCCCGGTATCCCGGCGGCGTCATGTCGGTGTCCACGAACGCCGGGCAAACCGCGTTGATCTGCACATTGTGCGGCTTCAGTTCCTCGCTCAGCGACTTGGTAAGGCCCAGAACCGCATGCTTGGAGGCGGCATAGGCGCTGAACAGGGGGTAGCCGATGTGGCTGGAATCGGAACCCAGATTCACGATTTTCCCCCTGCGCCGCTCGATCATGTGCGGCGCCACGCTCCGACACAGATGATAGACGCCGAACAGGTTGACCTCGACGATGCGCTTCCACTCATCCGGCGAGGAGGTCGCCAAGGCGGACATTCCGGTGATTCCGGCATTGTTGACCAGCACGTCCAGATGACCGAAGCGGCGGAGGACTTCGCTCACCAAATGTTGCACCTCCGCGAGGTTCCGTACATCCGCCGGAGTTACCACAGCGGTGCCACCACTGCCGGCGATTTCCCGGGCAACGGCTTCAAGCCCCGCCCGATCGCGGGCGGAAAGCGCCACGGCAACGCCCTGACCGGCGAGTTTCAGGGCGATCGCGCGGCCGATACCGCGGCTCGCACCGGTAACCAGCGCCACTTTGCCTGCCCAGCTGCCGGAGCGTGCCGACAGCGGAATTTCTTCCAGCCGGGGCGTTTTCAGCGGTATCAAGGCGGGAGGCTCGCCCGTCATCACCGCCGGCAAACTCGCGAGGCGAAGCCCCGCCGGCGAATTCGCGTTTTCGCTCAGGTCGGCCAGCAACTCCAGGTAGCGCAGGCCGAGGCGCTTGATGGTCTCCCCCTTGAAAAAGTTCTGGGAATAATTGATCTCGACGTGGAGTTCGCCTTCGACCATGGAGAGGAAGATCTCGATGAGGGAGATGCGCTGCTGGCTCGGGGGCGAGTAGCGCTGATCCCAATCCGTATCGACGAACTCGAAGATGTTGGATTTCGGTAAGCTCCGGTTTCCCAAATAGTTGACGCGCACCGGGGTCAAATTGTTGTCCGGATAGATGTGCGCGGGCAGCTGGCGACCTACCACATCGAAACTGACGCCGTTCAACGGTGCTTCGGAAAAACCGCGGACAATCCGGCCGATCAATTCACTCCAGCTTTCCCCGGAGACCAGATCCACGGCAACCGGGAAATTGACGGCGTAATTGCCCACGCTTTCGTACAAAGCCAGGCCGTTGCCCAGATCGCGTCCGTGCGAGCGATGGCTGAGAACCACCCAAGACTGGCCGGTCCATTCGGACATGAGCCGGTACGCCGCCGCCAGCAGGAGATGATAGAGCTGACCCTGGAGATGCTTGCGCGCCTCGTTCAGCGCATGAAAGTCCGAGTGGCTGAGTAGAAAGCGCTCGCTGGCGGAAGAAGCCTCGTCATTCGCGCCGAGATGATGGTCGACCGGCACCTGGAACGCGTACTCCCGGCTCGGAAAACGAGTACGCCAATACTCCGCATAACGGCGCTGCGCCTCCTGCTGCGCCGGTTGGGCCAACCACTGCACGAAATCGAAATACGACGGCGGCAGAGCGGGAAGTTCCGGCGTCTGATTGACCAGCAACTGCCCGTAAATCTGCCAAAGCTCTCGGAACAGTATGCTGTTGCTGACCAGATCACTGATCATGTGGTGACCCACGATAGTCAGATCGTATGCGTTCTGATGCTCTTTGATGACGAGCACCCGCCACAGCGGAAACCGGTCGATGCGCAGTTCATCCGTGATTTCCTTCACCAGCCGCCGGATTTCCGCGCTGCGCTGTTCGGCCGTGAGGTGGGAGCCGTCGTAGAAATCGAGGCTGAATTCCGCCTCGGGCAGGGCCACGGTCTGCCGCCATTCGCCGTGCTCCTGGTAAAACAGGGAACGCAACACGGGATGGCGCCGGGCAAGGACGTCGATGGCCTCGCGGAAAACGTCGACATCCAGCGGCTGCAAATAGCGGAATCGGGTGTAGCCGGCCCATTGGTAAGGAGGCTGGAAGAAGTGGGTGATCCACAATTGAGCCGGCCCCAGGGGCAAACCGGCCGTCGGATCGGCGAACGGCAGCTTCGCCTCCGGCGCGCCGGGCACCGCCTTGCCGGGGGGCGCGTTGCCGGTTTCCGTCCACTGTTTGAGAACCTTGCGGTCCAGTTTGCCGTTGTGATTTTTCGGCAAAGCGTCGGCCTGACGAACCTCGTGAGGCAGCATGTACTCGGGAAGTTGTTTCGCCAGGGCGGAGCGTAGTTCTTTCAACGGAATTTCGCGGCCGACCAGCCAGGCCACCAGCCTCTTGTGCCCGTCGGGTGTGTCGACGGCGAGCGCCGCAGCTTCGCGTATACCCGGCAGAGCTCCGAGAGCGGTTTCGATCTCGCCCAGCTCCACCCGGAAACCGCGAATCTTGATTTGACTGTCGATGCGCCCGTGGAAGTCGTAGCTGCCGTCCGGCAACCGCGAGACCAGATCGCCGGTACGGTATAGCCAGCGGCTGGGTATGCCGGAGAAAGGATTGTCACGGAAACTCTCGCGGGTCCGCTCCGGATCGTGGAGATAGCCCTGAGCCAACTGCACGCCGCCAATCCAGAGTTCGCCCACGCCGCCCTCCGGTACGGGGCGCATGTTCTCGTCCAGCACCAGCAGGTAGACCTCCGGCATGGCCGGCCCGATCGGGATGCGAAGCGTCCCTTCCCCCGGACGGGAGTGCATCAGATGTGCCGTCACGTCGATCGACGCTTCGGTCGGGCCGTACAGGTTCGCGAGGCCCACCCGGTCGCCGCAGCGGTCGAACCAGCGCTGCACATAAGCCACTGGCAGCGCCTCGCCGCTGAAAATCAGCCATCGCAGGTGTTCAGAGCGGAGCGGTTTATCCTCGATGGCCATCAGGAACTCGCCGAACAGGGAAGGCACGAAGTGCATCGCGGCGATCCGCCGGGTCTCGATCCAATCCGCCAGCCGCCAGGGATCGCGCAGCACGTCCGCGCCGACCGGGCACACGACTCCGCCGTACATCAACGGCCAGAAGAGTTCCCATACCGAGATATCGAAGCAAATGGACGTTCTCTGGGCGACCCGTTCGCCCGGCTGAAGCTGAAACAGCTTTTGATGCCAGACCAGGCGATTCATGTAACCGCGATGGGCCAGGGCCACGCCTTTGGGAGTGCCGGTCGAACCCGAGGTATAGAGCACCACCATCAGATCGTCCGGGCTGTTCAGGCATTCGAGATCGTGTTCCGGATAGCTCGCCCAGGCCGCGCGCCCCAACCAATCGCGATGGCCGCCGCTATGGGAGTCGGCACGATGCAGGCCGGCGTAATCGCAGTCCATGAGCAGGAAGTTGCGGGCCGGCAAGGCGGCGGTTACCGCTCCGCCCATGGCTTCCAGGACGGCTTCCTCGGTGAGGATGGTGTCGACGCGGGCGTGCCCCACGATGTATTCGATGCGCGCAGCGGGATAGGCCGGATCGAGGGGGACGTAGGCGCCGCCGGCCTTGAGCACCGCCATCACCGCCGTCGCGAAATTGGGCGAGCGGGTCAGCAGCAATCCCACCACGATACCGGGCCGCACGCCGCGGACTCGAAGGAAGTGGGCCAGCCGGTTCGATTCGGCATGAAGCCGGCCATAGGACAGTTCCTCGTGCTCCGCTTGCACCGCCAGTGCTTCCGCGCTGCGGCGGCATTGAGCCTGCACGTGCAGATACGGGATGGGAGGCAGCTCTTCCGCAGCAGGTTGCGGAATCGAGAGCGGGGCCAGCGGAGCTACAGTGTTTTCGGCGGCGGTTCCGCTTCCATGGGCGGCACCCGGTCCCTGCAACAGGGCCGCCATTTCCCGCAACCGCCGGCATCCCAACAGGGCGCGGGTGTCTACCCGCCCCATCTGTTGCTGCAGGCGGCCGACGATGCGAATCCGCTCCAACGAATCCAGGCCGAGCTCGGATTCCAGATCGTAATCGAGTGCCTCGGCCCCCACCGCGCGATGCATGACTTCCTCGGCGATTCGCAGCAATCGGGCCGCCGTCAACTCGTCCAGCTTGGCGACGGCGCAAGGTGCGGGTACGGCGAGCCGCTCGGCGACCTGTGCCACGGCGCCGATCTGGCGGACGAATTCCTCGGCGATGGAGGCCACCAAATCCCGAGCGAAGTAGTCCGCATCATAGTTGGCGGTCATATTGAACCGGCCGTGGAAGACTTCCACCAATACGTCCAGCGTACCGGGATTGGTAGAGGTCGCGGCGTGATATTCGACGACACGTAGCGGCCCGCACGCCTCCTCGATGTGGGTCTGACCGATGTAAGGCAGATACAGGTTCGACTTGATCGTGGAGCGGATCAGGGTCGCCAGCGGCTCGCCGACGCGACCGTCCTGGAGGCGAAGTTGATCGATTGCCGCCACGGCTGCTTGGCGCGTTTGCGCCCGGTCATAACCCGCCGCGATGCCGCTCTCGATGCTCGCGTGTACCTGCGGCAGATAGTTCTCGAAAGCTTCGCCTTCTCCGGGCATCGGTAGCGTCAAGGCCAGATTCTGGGCGAAACAACCCACCATGTGTCCGGCGTCCGTGCCGGGGTAAACGCGTCCGCTGGTGGGAATGTTCAGGATCACCTGTTTCAGATTCAGATCGAAGCGCCTGAGAGCGCGCAAGTAGGCGCCGACCAACAGGGTGTTCACCGGCAGCCGCCATTTGCCGGCGGATCGGAGCAATGCCGCCGTGGTTGCGGCATCCGCACTGAAGTGGTGGGTCCGGTTGGCGGCCCGTGGATTCTTCGGCAGCCCCTTCTTTTCCGGACTCCAGAAAAAACGGTCCTTGCCCTGGGCGCGGAGAAACGCTTCTAGCGTTTTTTCCGCCTCGGGATCCCGCCAGGCATTGATGCATTCCACGGTCTCCCGATAACGCTCCAGGGAAGTTCCGGGCGGCAGCGGCGCGGGACGTCCCGTCGCTGCGGCACCGTACAAAGTGACGAATTCGCGCATGACCAGCTGATTGCTGAGACCGTCCGAGAATACGTGATGGTTCGAGAAGATCACCTCGTGGAGATCGTTCGCCAAGCGATAGGCGCTGAATTGATGCGCCGGCCATTGATCCAGCAGCCACTCCTTGTCCAGCAGACGATGGGTTTCGTCGTTCAGAAAAGCTTCGCGGTCGGGAGCATCCAGGTGGCGCAAATCGGTCACCAGGACGGTCGGTGCGGTCACCCCGTCCAGCACTTCCAGGCGGTATTCCTTCAGGCTACGGCACCCCGGCGGAATGACGAAGCGTGCCCTGAGCATCGGGTGACGCTCCAGCAAGGCGTTCCAGGCGCGGCGCGCCGCTTCCGGGTCAAACGGACCTTGCAGGCGGATTCTGGAACTGAGGCTGCACGTGCAGACTGCCCAATGGGAGACCAAAAACGGATACTGGGAGAACAGAATATCCACCGGCCGCACCGCCGGTTCCGCGGCCTGTGGTTTATCGGCCGATACATCCGAAACCGCGCCTGCGGCGCACGGATCGTCCGATTCGACGGCTGCCGGAACCGGGGCGTTCGGTTCCGAACCTCGAATCAGGGCCTCCAGTTCGCCCAGAGTCTGAATACCGAACAGCGCGCCGGAGGCGAGCTTGGCGCCGAAAGCATCCTGGAGTTCCGCGGGCAATGCCGTGCCCAGAGCATTCATGAGCTCCACGGTCTTGATTGAATCCAACCCCAGGTCGCTTTCCAGGAACATGTCGTCCGCGAGTTCGGACGGATCGTGTCCCGTAATTCCGGCGACCACCTCGCGTACTTTTCGCGTTAGCTCGGATTTCTCGCCCCCCTTCGTCGCGAGGGCGTCGAGACGCTGCTGTGGCGCGCCGCACGGACCGAGCGGCGGCGAAGGCGTAGCCGACTCTACGTCGAGCCGGCGCGAGGGGCGAGGCGGGAGAGCCGATCCTCCGGTCAAGGATCGGCCCGCCGAGCGGGCGGCCAAGGAGGGCTGCCCTGGACTTTGCGCGCAGCCGGAGGGCGCTGCGCAAAGACGGTGCGCCACAGCGAGTGGATCGGCGTCCGCAGTAGGAGTGGAGTGGGAAATCCGAGCTAGTCCGTCGTCAGGCCGGACAGCGGCGGCCTCGGGCGCGGTGGCGGCGGCTTCACTGCTCTCCATGGCACCGATCATCGAGACCAACTCCCCAAGGGTTTGCAGCTGGAATAATGTCCCGGCGGCGAGTAGCGAGTTAAACGGGTCCCGCAGGTGGTCCGGCAGTTGAGGCGGAATGGCGTTCATCAACTCCACGGTCTTGATCGAATCCAACCCGAGATCGCTCTCCAGGAATTGGTCCGGCGAAAGATCGTCCGGCGCGTGTCCGGTAACTTCCGCCACAGCCTTGTACACACATTGCTCAAGCCGGGCGGCGGGATGGTCTTGCATGGTCTTAAGTCCTCACGTATTCAGCGTATTCGTCATTTTTTCCGTTCTCGGAGCTTGCGAAGAAACCGTCGCGAGCCGCCCGCCGTCGTCAGTCGTACAAGGAAGTACGACGAGTACATAAAAGGCGATGGCGGGTGGCGCAGCAGGTCTATTCGCACTCTCTCAGGAATGCTCGTTCAAAGGCTCCCGGGGAAGGATGATCCGGTTCAATTCGTCAAGGAGGGCGGTGGCTATATTCTGCTGAGGCTCCTTGCTCGCAGTTGTGCCCTGAGAATGCGCGACTGCCGGCTCCGGCGCGGCCGCGATGTCGGCGGTCTCTTCCACGTCCACCGGAGGCGGGTCGTAGAGGAATTCCTTCCTCTCGAAGGGATAAGCCGGCAGCAATACGCGGGTAAGCACGGGAGAACACAGGGGGCGCGTATCCAATCTCAAGCCCTCGATGTACAGCCGCGCCAGTGCGGTCAACAAACTCTCGTCGCCCGGCGCCGCCCCGATCATCCGTACAAGTCCTTTCCCCTCGCCGCCTTTGCCCCCCAGAAGGACGGTTCGCAAGCGTGCATCCGTCGGAGGCTGTACGCTTTCGGATGGGTTTCTCGCAGCGGAGCGCAACCGAATCGCCCATTCCGGATTGTCCACGGAGATCTTTCCGTCGATCGTGTGAATTGGAATTCGCCAGATTTGATCGCCGGCACCGTTCTCAGGAACCGCATCGCCCCCGTTCAGCAAGGCTGCGGCCGAGGCCGGACTTAGCCAGCCCGCTACCGCGGCGGCGACCGGGCTCAAGGCTCCCTCGGCCCAAAGGCCGGCGGGAACCAACTCCAGCTCTCGCAGCAGTCGACCCAGTGCGTACTGTTCCGCCGCCGCCTGCAGGCGCGGCACGGTTTCGTGTCCGGGAGGAAGTACAGCCCGGAAATCGGTCCAGGCGTCGGCAAAGACCGAATACCGTCGCGCCAGCGTATCCGCGGTTCCCTCCGGCCACGGGCAATTGTCGAACACCCATGCCATCGCGGGCGGCTGCTTCGGATTTGCGCGCCCCGAGAGAAGCCGGTCGTGCTTGCCCGATCCGGCCACGGAGGCCAGGACCGCCAAGAGATCTTCCCGTCCACGTACCACCGCCGCAGCGCGGAAATTCATTTCTCTTTGGGCACCATTGAGTGAACAGGCAACCTGCTCGGCGGAAATGGATGGGTTTTCCTCGAGATGCGCATGCAGTGCCTTGGCGTAGGCGCGCAGAGCGCTCTCCGTGCGCGCCGTCAGGTACAGCAGTTGCGGATCGGAAAGCGGAACCCGGTCCATGCCGGTAGGCTGATCCACGGCGCGGGGAGGCTCCTCCAGAATCAAGTGGCAATTAGTCCCCCCGAAACCGAAGGCATTGACACCGGCCCGCCGCGGCTGTCCGTTCCCGGGCCACGGCCGGCCGTGGCTGTCCACGACGTAGAATGGCGAAGCGTCGAAATCGATGTAGGGATTGGGCTCGCTGTAATTGACGGTGGGCGGCAGATAGTCGTGCCGCATCGCCAAGAGCACCTTGATGACGCTGGGGATTCCCGCGGCGGACAGCATGTGGCCGATGGAGGATTTCACCGAGCCGATGCCGCAGTATCCGCGCTGGTCGGTAAACTGGCGGAAGCCTTTGGTCATGCCTTCCACTTCGACCGGATCGCCCAGGGATGTGCCGGTGCCGTGGCATTCCACATAGGAGACCGTGGCGGGGTCGACCCGGGATTCACGGTAGGCGCGGGCGATGCACTCCGCTTGACCGGCCGGGTTGGGCGCCGTCAGGCCGGAGGAATGTCCGTCGTTGTTCATCGCCGAGCCCAGGATCACGCCGTGGATGTAGTCGCCGTCCGCCATGGCGTCGGCCAGCGATTTGAGTACCAGGGCGGCGACGCCTTCGCCCAGGACCATGCCGTTGGCACGGCGGTCGAACGGATAACACCGGCCGTCGGGCGACATGGCGTTGACACGGCTCAGAAAAACGAAAGGGGTGGAGCCCATGTTCAGATAAGCCCCCCCGGCCACGGCGATGCGCGACTCGCCGGAGCGCAGGCTCTGGCAGGCGAGATGCGTGGCCACCAGGGCGGCGGAACAAGCCGTGTTGACGATCAGGCTCGGGCCGCGCACGTTCAGCCAATGGCTCAAACGGCAGGCGATCTCGTTCAGCCCGTTGCCCGCTATGGCGTCGGACAGGAGTTCCGCGGGCTGCAAAACCTCACGGAGCGCGTCGTCCCAATCGGCGCGTGCCCCCATCGGAAGTTGACGGTACCAGTCGGTGCTCCTGATCCGGTCGCGCAACCGGCAATAACGCTGCTGGTTGATGAAATGTTCCGCGTAATAGTTCTGCTCGCATCCGACGAACACGCCGAGGCGCTCGGCACGCCCTTCGCCGGCGTAACCCGATTGTTGCAGCGCTTCGTAAGCCACTTCCATGAAAATCCGCTGCTGCGGGTCCATGGCCTTGGCTTCGCGCGGCGAAATACCGAAGAACTGCGGATCGAATTCGTGCGCACGTTCCAGGAAACCGCCCCACTTCGAGTAACTACCGTGGGTATGGCGGTTCGCGGCATCGAAATAATCCTCGGGAGACCAGCGGTCCCGCGGCACCTCGCGTATTTCGCACCGCCCTTCCGCCAGCATGTTCCAGTATTCGTCGGAGCTGGCAGAACCGGGCACCCGCAAACTCATGCCGACGATGGCGATGCGGTCATCGGTGCGACGGTCGGAGCGGGATGCGGCAGTGGTCGTAATGGTTATGGTCCGAGCGGGGCCAGGCTCCTGCGACCGGGCAAGGAACTCCGGGCCGTGCTGGTTTTCCAGATGGCGCGCCAGGTCCAGCGGTGACTGGAACTCGAACAACAGAGTCGGCGTGACATGCTGGCGCAGGATCGCTGCCAGCTTCTCCGCGATTTCGACGGCCCCCTTCGAGTCGACACCCAGTTCATGAAACTTGCGGCCCGAATCGATCTGTTCCGCTGCTACGTTCACATAAGCGCCTGTGAGCTGGCGTACCAGCTCCAGCCAGTCGGCGGCCTGCACCGCCAGGGCGGCGCGCGGAGCCGGCTCGACGGGCTCGGGTACCGGGGAATGTGCCGCTGGCGCCGCAGCTGGCGCCGGGCTTTCCGCCTCCGCCTCGAAGTCGATGACGTGCACTACCGAGGCGCCGGGAATAGCGAGCGCGCGCGACAAGGCTGCACAGGCGGTTTCCGGAACCAGGGCGCGCAAGCCCTTGCTGCGGACCAGCGCCATCAGGCCGGCGTCGCGACCCATGCCCTTCTCGTCCCAGAGCGACCAGTTGAGCGCCAAGGTGCGGCCTTTCGCCCCGGAACGGTTTCGCCATTCCGCGAAACCGTCCAGGAAGGCGTTGGCGGCGGCGTAATCGGTCAGGCTGGCCGCCCACAGCGGACAGGTGGCGGCGATGGACGAATACAGGATGAAAAATTTCAACGGTTGGTCGGCCGTCAGTTGATGAAGCAGCCAACTGCCCTTGACTTTCGGAGCCAACACCGAGCGTATTGATTCGACGCTCTTGTCGGTGGCGCGGAGAACGTTGCGGTCGACCACTCCCGCGGAGTGGATGATGCCGTCCAGCCGGCCGAAGCGTTCCCTAAGGCGCCTTATGGCTTTCGTCATCGCTTCGGAATCGGCGGCGTCGGCCGCATGGTAATCCACCGTTGCGCCCAAGGATTCGAGCTGGCGGATCAGCGCCACGCGCGGGGCATCGGGATGATCGGCCGGCAGGGCGTCCCACTCCTGCCGCGCAGGCAAAGGCCTCCGTCCGGTGAGGACCAGGTTTATCCGGGCCGATCGCGCCAAGGCAAGGGCGGTTTCGGCTCCGATCCCGGCGATCCCGCCGGTGATCAGGCAGGTATCGCCGTCCTTGAGCAGCGGTTCCGAAACGCCGGTTTCGTTGTAGACCGCGCCGAAACGGCGCTGGAAGCGCAGAGAACGGCGAATCGCAAGTATCTCCCCGCCGAATTCCGCCGTTCCCAGTTCCGCAAGAATGGTATCGACGTCCTCATCCGGAGCCGCCGGCGCGGTATCCAGATCGGCCGCCTTCACGACGAGATGTTCGTTCTCCTCCCCCAATCCTAGGGCGAATGTAATCCCGAGCAACTGGTACGGATCGGGTGCCGGCTCCAGGCTGTCCAGAACATGAGCGCGCCGGGTCAACCAGAGTATCCGGCACGGTTTTATGGGACTCGGCTCGTGCATCGCCTGAGCCAGGAACGTCAAGCTGAAGAGGCCGGAGTGCAGGGCAGCCTCATCGTCTCGCGGCGCGCCCGTCAAATCCGCATTCCAGGCATGGACCACCGCAGCGGGGGCGCCGTAGTCTGCCAGCACCGATTGCCATAACTGCCGGTAGTCGCCCGCATCCAAATGATTGACCGTGAAATTCCCGCCGTCCGCCGAGAAGCCGGCCCCCGGCCGCACCACCAGAAGCGGGCGGTCCGGCCCCACACGGATGCGCAGAGCCGCGAGCCAGGCCGCTTGCCCCTCGCCCGCAAACACCAATAGGGCACCGGGCGGCAGCGGGACGGAGTCGCCTCGCGGCGTTTGAGGCCATTCCCAGCGATGCAGCAATGCCTGGCCTTGCGATTCGGCCGGCGGCAAGGGAGGCAGACGGTAGACTTTTCGTTCGAACGGATACGCCGGGAGAGGTATGCGCCGTCCCGGAAAATCCTCGCCGAGCATGCGCCAATCCAGGTTGACGCCCGACGTGTAGAGAGTGCCCAGGGCATCCAAGAAGGTTCTGGCATTTTCCCGGCGACGATCCAACAAGGCCGCCAAGGTCACGCGCTCCCCGGCCAGCACGGTGGCGACCAAATGGGTCAGAACGCTGTCCGGACCGCATTCGACGAAGGTGCGAATGCCGCCGGCATAAGCGGCACGTATGCCCTGCTCGAAACGGACGGGTTCAAGAACATGCCGCAGCCAGTAATTGGCGTCGGGACCGTTGGCCCCGAGCCAATCGCCGGTGATATTGGAAATGATGGGCAGCCGCGGCGCATGCCATTCCACTTCGGCCAGCACCTTGGAGAACGGTTCGAGCATGGGCTCCAGGAGCGGCGTGTGAAACGCGTGGGACACTCGCAGGGGCTTGACGCGGCGCCCTTCGATTTCGAGTATGCGGGCGAGTTCGGCCACGGCATCCCGATGGCCGGCCACGACCTGGTGCGATCCGTTGTTGGCCGCAAACCATACGCGTCCGCGATAGTCCTCTAGATGCGCCGACAGCTCATCGGCCCTCGCGAATACCGCCAGCATCCCGCCCTGCCCCGGCAACTCGGACATGAGTCGGCCGCGCGCGGCAATGACCTTGGCGGCGTCGGCCAAATCCACGGCGCCGGCCAGGCAAGCCGCCACGTACTCGCCGACGCTGTGCCCGATCAATGCGGCCGGCCGCACACCCAGCTCCAGCAAGGCGCGGCCCAGGGCGTAGTCGGCGGCAAACATCGCCGGCTGCGTGATTTCGGTTCGCGCCAGTTGCTCCGGATTGGCCTCGGGGTGATAGATCGCGGTCAACAAAGGCGCTTCCAGCCACGGATCGAAGGCCGCCGCGGCCTCATCCATGGCCCGCCGGAAGCGCGGCCAGAGTTCGTAAAGCTGGGCGGCCATACCCGGATACTGCGAGCCCTGGCCGGTAAACATCATCGCGATCGGCGGAGGCGATTCCGTTTCCGTGGGCTGGCGTTTCTCCAGCCCCTTGAGCCCGTTGGCGAGCTCGCCGAGCGATTCGACGACCAGGGCATCCCTGCACGCGTAGTGATTGCGTCGGCTGTTCAAGGTGGCGCAGACGTCGGCGGGATCCAGTGCGGGCCTGCGCTCCAGGTAGGCGGCGAGATGCTCGCTCGTGCGATTCAGGGCGGATCGATTCCGCGCCGAGAGCAATAACAGATGATAGGGCCAGACGCCTTTCGGCTTCTCGCGCGCCACGCCTTCCTCCACCACCAGATGGCAGTTGGTGCCCCCGAAACCGAAGGAATTGATGGCCGCCCGCCGGGCGACACCTTCGGGTACTGTCCACACGCGGGTCGAGGTCAGGGGCAGGAATGGCGTCTTGGCAAAGTCGATTTGCCGGCTGGGCTCGTTCAGATTGATGTTTCCCGGCATCTGCCGATGCTGCAAGGCCAGCACGACCTTGATCAAACTGGCGATTCCCGCGGCGCTGAGCAGATGCCCGATGTTCGCCTTGACCGATCCGATCGCGCAACTCTGCCGGGCCAAGCCGCCAAAGGCGTGGGTCAGGGCGCGGATCTCGCTCGGGTCTCCCAGCGGAGTACCGGTGCCATGGGCTTCGACGAACTGTATGGAAGCGGGATCGATCTTGAACTGGCGGTATACGGCATCGATGACCTGGCGCTGGCCGTCCGGGTTTGGCGCCATGACCCCAAGGGATTGCCCGTCGTTATTCACCGCCGAGCCGCGAATCACCGCCAGCACCGGGTCGCCGTCCGCCAGCGCGCGGGACAGCGGTTTGAGCAACACCGCACCGGCGCCTTCGCCCAGCACGAAGCCGTCGGCCGAAGCGTCGAAGACGCGGCACCGGCCGCTAGCCGACAGCGCGCCGGCGCGCTGGAACAACAGGAACGGCAAATGGCTCAGGGTGAGGCTCACGCCGCCGGCAACCGCCATCGAGCATTCGCCCTGGCGCAAGCTCTGGCATGCCAGATGCACCGCGACCAGTGACGAGGAACAGGCGCTGTCGATGGTGAAACTGGGACCTTTCCAGTTGAAGGTATGGGAGACACGCGCCGCGATCATGTTGAGCAGATTGTCCACCGCCGTATTCACGTGCAGCGAGAACCGCCCGAAGCGGGATTGCCACTCCTTGAGCAGTTCGTCGCGTTCGCTGGGCGGCAGGCGACGCAGACTGGCGAAGCTCTCCAGGGCGTCGCCGCACAAGGCGTTGACCAGGAATTCCATGTGATTGTTGTGGCTCGCGCCGATGAACAAACCGACGTCGGCGCCATCCAGAGCCGGCCTGGAGTAGCCGGCGCGCTCCAGGGTCTCGGCGGCCACCTCCAGGAACAAACGCTGCTGCGGGTCCATGTCGGTGGCTTCTTCGGGGCTGATGCCGAAGAACTCTGCGTCGAAGGCGTAGACGTCGCGCACGAAGCCGCCGCGCCACCAGTCCTCCCGCCCGCCTTGCGGCAGCGCGAAACGGTCCGCGGGCACGGCGCCGATGGCTTCCCGGCCCTGGCTCAGAAGTTCCCAATATTCCTCCGGCGAATTGCTCCCCGGAAACCGGCAGGCCGTGCCGATGATCGCGATCGCGTCTTCCTGCGCGTCGCCGGTGTCCGACGCGCTGGCCGCCACGGCGGAGCCGGGCCGTCCGCCCAGCCAGTCCGCCATCTGACGGACGGTGTGACAACGCAGCAGCAGTTCATGGTCCAAAGGCCGGTTCAGCCGGTCTTCCAGCCGCCCCAAAATCTGCACCGCCTTTATGGACGTGCCGCCCAACGAACGAAAGGCTTGGTCCGGATTGATCCTAGCGGCCGGAAGGCCGAGCACGTCCGCCCAGACCTCCCGGACCAGATCCGTCAAATTTTCGGTGCCGGAAACGGTCGATTCGAGCGCACCGCTCACCAGATCGACGCCGCAATGGCGTACGGCGTCGTAGTCGCCCCGCTGGAACTCCTCCAAGAGCTTGTAACGCTGGAGCTTTCCGCTCGTGGTTTTGGGAATGGCTTTGACCGGTACGACGTAATCCAGCGCGACGTTAAGCACCTGGTTGACCCTTTGCCATACCTCGGCCATGACGGCCCGCCCATCGGGACTGTCCGGGTTGCGTATCGCGAGGAAGATCGCCGTTTTCTCCTCGCCCGAGTCGGGGTCCTGCCAACCGCAGGCGATGGTCTTTCCGGGGTCTACGCCGTTAACCGTTTCCGCCTGCGCTTCGATGTCGTGGGCATAAAAATTCTGCCCGTTGATGAAGATAATGTCCTTGGCCCGTCCGCTGATGCACAGGCGCCCGTCGATCATGAAACCGAGGTCGCCCGTATCCAGCCACCCGTCGTGAAATGTCTCGGCATTCGCGGAAGGGTTGTTGTAATAACCTCCGGTCACATTGCGGCCGCAGATATGGATGCGGCCGACCCGGCCTTCCGGAAGCACCTGCCCGTCGCCGTCCACGATGCGGATCCCGCAGCCCGGCACAGGGTAGCCTTCGTCAACGACCGCGATGGAGTTTTCGCCATGGGGCTCGGCGCCTGCCACCCGCCCCTGCGCCAATTCCTGGCGATCCAGCCAGTGCACCCGCGGAAGCGTTCCGGGCGGAGGGAAGGTCACCGCCAGACTCGCCTCGGCCATGCCGTACACCGGGTACATGGCCTCGGGCCTGAGCCCGCACGGGCCCAGGGTCGTCATGAATTCCTCGATGACCGCAGCGGCAATCGGTTCCGCGCCGTTATAAATGTTTCTGACGCACGACAAATCCCAGCGCTTCAGGTGGTCCGGTTTCAGTTTGCCGAGCAGATGGCGGTAGCCGAAATTGGGAGACCCCGTTACTGTCGAGCGGTGCTCGCTGATTTTTTCCATCCATAGCGTGGGTTTGCGAACGAAGGTGAACGGGGTCAGGTTCACCTGCTCGATCCCCAGGGCCATGGGAACGAAATGGAAACCGATGAGCCCCATGTCGTGGTGGTACGGCATCCAGCTCAGGAAGGCGTCGCCCGGACCGTGTTCGGCTCCGAAGATGATGCCCTCCAGATTGGTGATCAGATTGGCGTGACTCACCATCACGCCCTTGGGGGTCCCCGTGCTGCCGGAACTGTACTGTATGAATGCCAGGTCATCGGGCCGGGCGAGATCCGGATCCGCGAGCGTAGAGGGTTCCGCAAGGTCCGTAACCGCCTCGATACGAATCGAGTTTTCCCCCAGAGCCTGCCGCACCACGGACTGCTGCTCCGCCATATAGGCATCGGACAACAACAGCGGTCGGTCCAGCTGTTTCCAGATCGCCTTCAGCTTCATGAGAACCGCATTGTCGTCCGTGAGCGATGGCGGATAGGCCAGCGGCGCGGGAATGATGCCGCCCATCACGGCCGCCCAGAAGGTCACCACGAAGTCGTGGCTTTCCCGGAACATCAGCATGACCGGATCGCCTCGCCTGAGCCCCAGGGCCCGCAAGGCGCCGAGCCGCATCCGCGCCTGCTCTGCAATGGCCTGATACGAGAAGCGGGTCTCGTGACGCTCGTCCCGGACGAAGACAACCCCGCGATCGGTGGCCGCGGCGCGCAACAAGATGTAGGCCAGGTTTTCCTCCGGGCATAGCGTTCCCGGAGCGGGACGGGGCTCGATCAAGGCCGCCTTGTCGGCAGGCCGGCCGGTGAACAGTTCGATGAGTGGCTTGGACATAAGGCTTCTCCGACAGCGTCAATTCGAGTTTTCACCCATGCGCCCGGCTGGACTCGCGGTGAACACGGTGCCCCCTCCGGCACCAGCGACCGGCGGGTGTCCTGTTCCGGCATAGTCGGCATCCAGGGCAGTGAACTCGCTGCGCCCGGCGACGTCGGCGGCGGAAGGAACGGGGTGGCCATGGCCGCCCTTCCCCGGGTCGCTTTCGCTCGCCCCGGCTAGCCCGGATTTCTCGCACCCCTTCGTCGCGAGGTCGTCGAGACGCCGCTGTGGCGTGCCGCACGGACCGAGCGGCGGCGAAGGCGTAGCCGACTCTACGTCGAGCCGGCGCGAGGGAGTACGGTGCGCCACAGCGAGTGGATCGGCGTCCGCAGTAGGAGGGGTGTGAGAAATGCGGGCTAGGAGACGGCGCGGCTTATCGATCAGGGACAGGACGGCCGGCGTGATGGACAGGTCGGCCGCCAGGGCGACGACCAGGAACAAGCCCACCAGCAAGCCCTTGTAAACGTTCGGCATGAAATCGCCGAACAGAAACACGCAGAACGCCAGAACCAGCACCGCCGTGGTGAAGGTGATGGAAATGCCCACGTCGGAGAACGCCTCCCCGATCGCCTCGCGCGCGGTGTGCCCGGCCCGCCGCGCCTCCCGGTAATGGCTGAAGAAATGGATGGTGTCGTCGACGGCGATACCGTAACCGATGCTCGCCACCATGATGGTGCCGATGTCCAGGTAGATGCCGGCCATGCCCATGAACCCCAGGGCAACGAGGACAGGCAGAAAATTGGGCAGCGTGCTGGCGAGGCCCAGCAGCCAGGAACGGAACAGCAGGCCGATGAGAACGGTCACCCCTACCACCGACACGGCGAATGAACTGATGAGGCTGTCTGAGACATTGTTGCCCATGTTGGTGTACAACACGTCGCGGCCGGTGAACTCGACCTTTACGTTCTTGAGATTCTTGGCTGCCCAGTCGCTGATGATGTCCATGTTTTCGCGGCTGGCGCGGGTCGGGACCAGGGCGCGGATCACCGTCACGCGACTCGCGGAATAATCGACGTTGAAACGGTCGTTGATGTCCTGACCCACCGGCACCGAGAGGCTGTAGAGGAACAAATATTGGGCGATCGAATCGTTGTCATCGGGAAGGGTATGGAAACTGGGGTCGTCCTCGTGCAGGGCGCGATTGACATTGCGCAGCACGGTGGACAGGGAGTAGACGTTGCTCAGCCCGCCCGGCGCTTCCTTGGCCAGGTACTGCGTGAAGGCATCCAGGTCGCGCATATACTCCACGGTCTTGATGGAATCCGGGCCCTTGCCGCGTACGACCAGTTCGTACACCGCCCCGCCCGAGCCCTTCTCCTCCAGGAAATGGACCGATTCGGCGAACCAGAAGCTGGAGCGGAAATAGGACACCGGATTGGAATCGACCGTGAGCATCGGCAGGAAAGCCGCAAAGATGCCGATGAAGACGAGCCAGCCCAGGACCACCTGCCTGCTGCGGTGTATGGACGCCCAACGCAGCCGATCCAGAAAACCCTTGAACCACTCGGAATCGAAAACGGGACGCGGCGTCTTTTCCGGGAAGAAACTCAACAGCGCCGGCAGCAGGGTCAGAGTCAGGAACAGAATCAGCAAAGTGCCGCAGCCGGCCTCGAAACCGAACAGCTTGAGAGGAATGATGGTGGCCGTGAAATAGAAGGAGAAGAAACCGATCGCCGTCGTGACCGAGGTTATGACAATCGCGCTCAGGTTGATCCGCAGCGACTCCTTGACGGCGTCCTTGGAATTCAGACCGTTGCGCTTGGCTTTGACGAACATCGCCGCCATATGGACGCAGCCCGCCACGGCGATACCGATGAGCAACTGCGGCGTCGTGGTGGTGACCACGTTCAGTTTATGGCCCACGAGTCCGGTAAGGCCCATGGCGCCGATCACGCTCAGGAGAGAGATGCCGAGGGACAGCAGGACTCCGAGGATCGAGCGGAACAGGATGAACCACACCACACCCAGAATGACCAGCAACAGTGGGACCAAGAATCCCATATCCTTCTGCGCCACCTGGTCGAAAGCCTGGTCGGTGATGGGACCGCCGGCTAGGTAAAACTCGTAGCCGCTCCGGGCTTTCTCCTCGTCCAGGATTTGCATCAACTGGTTGTAGACCTTCGCCGGCAACTCGGGCGTCACGGCGACCGGCGCGATGCGCGCTCGAATGATGCCGACTTTCCGATCCGGGGAGATCAGAGAACCGGTCACCAGCGGGTCCTGGTCGATATAACTCCGGGCTGCCGCGATGCGCTCCGGGGTGACCGGCTTGTCGCTCGGGAACAGCGCCTCGGCGCTGAAGCCTTCGGCATCGCCCCGCAACGCCTGGAAGTTGGAAAGCGAATCCACCCGGATCACGCCGGCTACGTGCCAGAATTTGTCGGTAAGACGCTGGATGGCTTCGAGGGGCTTCGGCTGAAGAATCCCCTGCGGCTCTTCGAACGCCACGACGAACATATCATCGTGGCCGAACTCCTTGACGAAAAGATCGTAGCTTTTTAGATAGGGATCCTCCTCGTCGAACCAGATGCGATAGTTCGAGTCGAAGGACAGCCGTCCCAGAAACCCACCCAGAAAGACGATCACGGCAAGGCTCGCCAGGATCACCCAGATCCGGTTCCTGATGACCCAGTTGGCGTAAGCCGTTACCAGTTTCTTCTCACGCATAGCATCCCGCCGAAAATTGAATTAAAAACTGTATCTCAGCCGCACCCGAAAGGCGCCGTCACCGTCTTCATCCTGATCCGGGAAAACGAAAAACCCGAAAGAGTCCGTATACGTCACCTCGAACCGGAGCTGCTCGACGATGTCGCGGGCATATCGGGCTCGCACGAGCCAGGTGCCGGCCGGCTTGAAATTGTTTATGGCCCCGACCTCGAACTCCTGACGGGCCAGGTCGTTGACCGTCAAACGAAAACCGGTGAAAAGGCTGTTCTCGAGTATCTGGAATCTGACTTGCCCGTCACCGACTTTCCCGAAATATTCGGTAAACAGCGTCAAATCGGATAGGCCGACAATCGCGGGAAAGGTGTATTCCAACCCCGCGGTATAAAAAAATCCCGGCGCAAGGAGTTCGGTCTCGGGAAACCGATAGAATCCCTCTCCCTTGACGATCAGGCTCTCGATAACTTTGGTGAATTCAAAACCGAGGCGGTTGGATTTGTAGGGGGTCCCGATCAACTTCGTCCCCGTCTCGTTCATATCGAAAATCGGCAGCCTTTCGATGACGTTCGCCCAACTCAAGGCAAAATCGAAGCCGTCGCCTGCATAGAAGTAGCGGATCGCCCACTGGTCCTCGAATCGTTCCGCCGGTTCGCGAATCGGAGCACCGCCGCTGAGACTGTAGAAGTTATCCGGCCCCGGAAAGCTGTCGGGAATGTAGTAGGGAATCGAATACGCACTGATATCGCTGTTATCGAATTTCCAACGGAATAGAGCCGCAGGTATACCGATTTTGCTCGGCTCGATCACATCGTCCCGAAAATCCCTAGGATTGAGTACGTCTATTCGGTTTACGCTCTCCATCTGGCCCCAGGTGAAAATCTGATTTCCAATCCTAAAATCCCAGTTTTCTGTGCTGTATTCGACCCACGCCTCGTTGAGGCGAATAGTATTTTGCCGATCATCCATGAAGTCATAGCGGGCAAACGGCGCTATAGCGGCGCGCCAGTTTTCTCCAATGCTTACTTCCGATCGAAAGTCGAGTCGTAATGCGTGATTCTGCTCGATCTGCCCAGGAAAAAGAGGCGTCTCAGGATACTGATAAGTCTCGTAATCGAAGCTGCCCGCAATATTCAGCTTTTCCATCCAAGAACCGATCCCGGATAGACCTTCTGAACTGGTTTCGCCCTCACAAAACCCAAATTCCGGTGACAACATCAAATAAAACCCCAAAGCAGTTATTAGCAGCTTTAACAAGAATGCCCCTAATTCAATTCCAAATCCTGCACTTGCTGAAAAAGCCTGCTGAAAGGGCATGGTCTTTTCCGTGAAAAATAGAGTTTCAGCCATCCGATGCTTTCGTTAGGTATATTCTCGATCGGAGGTTTTTAACAGACGCTCAATTACCTTTGGCAAGACCAAGGAAAGATGGCCAGATCGCTGGAGTAACTAACGTCCGTCCAAAGTACCAATGCCGTTAAGTTAAGCCGTCATTCCAATCGCAAACGGTCGTTCTGGGAGCGCCAGAACGCCCCTTCCGGCAGGGATTGCTCACCCCATCCCTGGGGTTCGTCCTACGGACCGTGCTCCGCACGTCCAAATTTGCTCCTGGCAAATTTGTGCCGGACAAATCGGCAGGATGGCCGATTTGCACGCGAAGCGCCCGTAGGGTGCCGCACAGGGACTGTGCGGCATGAATCCAGAGCACAGGGAAGTGACACGCCTCTGCCATCCATGGCTTCTGGACCCCGGCATTCCAATCGCAAACGGTGTCTTCGGGAAGGGCGTGGCCGGCGCTCCCGGCCAGGCCGTTTGCGATTGGAAGGGTCATCCCAGCGCTCCTGGGATGACCGTTTGCGATTGGAGCACCGAAGCCACCCTTCCCTGCCGGGGTGACGTCATTCGCCTTAATTTAACGGCATTGTCCGAAGTACAACTCTTCTTGTTTACCGGTTTTATAGAAATGCCCAAGACTCTATTTCAACGCGGCGATTCAAGCCCCCGAACCGTAAACATGCTCGCATCGGTGGGAATTTTCAGCTTGATTTCGTCAAAGCTAAGCGTTGATGCTTTCTTGGTTTGAACGTTTCTGACCGTAATTTTTTTGGAGCGCCAGATTCCCTCAACTTGGTGATGCCCCTCAAGGAAACGCTCTTTGATAAGCTCCCCTTTTCGATCGAAATACTGGCTTTTTGCCTCTTGCAAATTGTCCTTATAGCGCCATCTAATAATCTTCGAATATCCCGAGTTTGAGTTTTTCGGCGTCCGCTCCATGACATAGCAGTCTTTTCCATCAACCGTATCGTCACCGAGATACTTGAAGTTGTACTTTTCGAATTGACGGACTACGAGATCTTCATAGGCAAATTCAGACCCCATGAAAGAGCCGCTTTTGTTGGAGGATGCAATCCGCTTGGCCCGCTTGAGTGCCGGCAAGTACAGCCATTGATCGTCGTCTTCGGCGCCCTTTTCATAGGTAAGCAGAGCGGTATCCTTGATATCCGGCGGAAAAGAGAACCTTACGAGTGTCTTGTCGTGCCTATCCGGTTCCTCATGCCCCCAGAAATCCAATTTCCTCTGGGATTCCTGGCCTTCCGCATTGATCAGGGTCAAGGTCATCTTTCGGAATTCGCCGATGTAGCCGGCCTGGATTTCGTCCGCCTTCCGCTCGATATCGAGCGCCTCGATACCGGGCGTCGGCGGGCGCATATCGGCATTTGCGAGCATTGAATACTGAAGGAACAGAGTTCCTGACAGAATCAAAAGAATTCCGCGGATAAAACTCGAAACCGAGTCAGAACGGGCGACGTGAGCCCAATTGGCAAATAACTTCGGAGTGAAGTTAAGCGTACGATTTTCGATATGGCTCATACTGACACTCTTGTAAAAAAACGGTTTCTTTGTATATAGATGTTTTCACCAAGCGCCAGTCCAGTTTTTAAGGGCGGAATATATTGGTGAAGCTTCGACACTATAAAGAGGAATTGTTACAAATTTGATAGTGTTATTGTTGCAGTTTGATGTAACGATGATCTGACTTTGAAAGGACAGCCCAAGCTAATACCAGCAGTTGGCGACGAAACCGGTGAACACTAGGGCGATGTTGGGATACGGACTCTAAGTAATCGGAATTGCAATCCGGCGATTTAAAACGGAACCGCAATCCAATTGTCATTTAATTTAAATATGACGCGAGTATTAAGGAACAAAAATAGTATTGAAGCCAACGTTACGAAAACTGCATGGCGGTCAAATTATTCGTCACAAAACTATCACAAAGCCAGGTATAGATATTTGGATCAACGAGACGCAAGAACTGATTTTGATATTTCTGCCGATATTTTTGATTTCTGATTCTTAGGGAATCTCTGAATAAATCGCCATGGCAAGCTTGCCCCAGGCTACTTGGAGTGGTGACTTGATAAAACAAGCCAGCTTTGCCTCGTTGACGTTTGATGCCAAGAAAAAACAGACCCGGCGGGAGAAATTCCTGGCCGAAATGGAACAGGCGGTGCCTTGGGACGCGCTGTTGGCGGTCATTGAGCCGTATTTCCCCAAAGCTGGGCGTCGGGGTCGTCAGCCCATGCCACTGGAAGCGATGTTGCGGATCTACTTTCTGCAGCAGTGGTATGCGCTGTCCGATCCGGGCATGGAAGACGCCTTGTACGAGATTGAGTCGATGCGGCGGTTCGCCGGGCTGGAACTCGTGGAAGACGCGCTGCCGGATGAAACGACCATCCTCAACTTCCGTCGCTTGCTGGAGCGGCACGAGTCGACTGCCAAGCTGATGAACACCACCAATGATGTGTTGGAACAAAAAGGTCGTTTGCTCAAAGGCGGCACGATGGTGGACGCGACGCTCATTCATGCCGCCCCGTCGACCAATTTGGTTTTATTCAGCGGTTTCCTAGCTCAATCAAGCTCCCGAACCAGCGATCGGACGCGGCGAACCAGGTCAGTATCGACCGTCTGCAGCCGTTCTCGACGGGCTGCGATATCTTGGCCGAGCAGATTCAGAAAAGCGGTTTCGGCGGGATCACTGCTTGTGGTTTTGTCGTCGTTCAGGGATTTACTCATGTGCGATCGTCCACCAGCGGTCCGCTCAACTCGTAGCTGGTGCTGCGCCCGCCCGCTGCGGACCTGCGCAATACGCTGCGTGCCAACAGTTCGTTGATATCGCGTAAGGCCGTGTCCTGCGAACACTTGGCAATCGCCGCCCACTTACGGCTGGTGAGCTTGCCTTCGAAGCCGTCGAGCAACCGGTTGAGCAATTTCACCTGTCGCTCGTTCATCGGCGTGCCCGCGAAGCGCTGCCAGAAGCGCGCCTTGGTTATTACAGCATCGAGAGCGAGCTGCGCCTGATTGACGGCTCTATACAAGGTGTCCAGGAACCAGAGGAGCCACTTGGTAACATCAAGTGTACCTTTCTGGGTGCGCTCCAGGATGTCGTAGTAGGCTGTGCGTTCCCGCTGAATCTGCGCCGACAGGCTATAGAAACGCTGCGGGCTGCCGTCGGCGCGCGCGAGCAGCAGGTCGCCAATGGCACGGGCGATACGACCGTTGCCGTCGTCGAATGGATGCAAGGTGACGAACCACAAGTGAGCGAGTCCCGCCTTGATGAGCGGCAGCTCGCCGGTTTCGCCATTTAACCAGCCGAGAAAACGTCCTGTCTCGCTTTCCAGGCAATCCGCCGGGGGCGCCTCGAAATGCACCCGCTGGCGGCCGATGGGGCCGGACACTACCTGCATCGGGCCGCCGGCATCGTCGCGCCACCCGCCGACCTTGATCCGGGCGAGGCCGGAGTACCCGGTTGGAAAGAGCGCAGCGTGCCAACCGAACAATCTCGCCCGTGTGACTGGAGCATCGCGGTTGGCCGTGGCGTCAAGCACCATCTCGACCACACCTTCGGCGTGACGGTCCACCGGAGCCAGGGCACCGATGTCTACGCCAAGACGGCGGGCGATGGAGGATCGGACAGACTCGACGTTGAGCTGTTCGCCCTCGATCTCGCTGGTCTTGACCACATCCTCGGTGAGCGCAGCTAGGCTGGCCTGGTCACGCAATGCCATGCCAACATCGGCCAGACGTCCCATCAACAGCCCTTGGGCGCGACTGACGTCCGCTAAAGGACCAGCGAGCACCACTAGGTCATAGCGCCATTTGGGCCAATCGTTGGCTTGCCAGATGTAAGTGTAATCTCCGCTTTGCATGCGGCGATTATGGGCAGCATTCTCTGCAGATGCAAGATATTCGATGCATTTTATGCGGAGATTGAGGGCGTTATTCTCCACAACCAGGCTCGTCGGCTTAGTTGTTTCTCTGGTTCTGGAAACGGGTTCGATTCTGTATTTGCGAATTGAATCGGATCAGTAGGCAGTTTCGGGTTGGCAGCGAATAGTGTTAGAGCGTTTTAATCTCGCTCGTAGGGCAAAACAGTCCTGGCAGGAGTCGTTGGCGCCTTCGGCCAGGATAGATCGAATCAAGCTTTCGTAGGTCGGCAATCCTTTGCCGACGAACCCGTTGCGTCGGGAATGGATTCCCGACCTACGCGCGAATGCCCGTACACTAAGTATGAAAATGCTCTAAGTACATTCCGCAAATATTTGTGGAATCTCGACAGATTGGCTTGATTGGCGGGGTTGTCCTGCAGGTTGCCTATGCTGCAAGACTTCCCTGAATGTACTTAGCCCGGAAATGCAGCCCCGCGAGGTACCTTTTCTACTCAAGAAATTCTTGAAAAATACCGAAGGCGGACTTCCCTTTCAGAAAAGCTTCCGTGTAGGCTGCGGCGAACTTCGGCGGGATACGCCAATTCGGTACGGACTGTAACCAGTGCCACGAACGAAGACTTCAGAGCAACGTCGGCGTTTTGAATCACCGCCGACGCGCCCGTGATAACTCGTCGCAAGCTACCGGTTTATCCACCGAGCCCGCTTAGTACCGCATCAAGATATTCAACCGACTCTTTAGCCTGTTCGGTTGCTTTTTTCACATCGCCTGCTTGGCCTTGACTAATAGCACCTTCCAGACTTGTGGCAGCCTTATCCAGATCAGCAAGCGGTTTTTCCTTCTGCGCCATTCTGACATGGTCCAAGCCGACTTGGGCATGTTGCACGAGTGCCTTCGCATCGCCCTTTTCGCCCTCCGTCACAGCCATGGTCACATGCTGGCGTGCTTCTCTTACGTGTTTTATGTGTTCCGGCTCCGTTTGAGCAAAGCCTACGCCACTCAAAACGAACGTCGTCATCAAGGAAATAGCCATAATGATGCGTTTCATGTTTCACCTCATAATTCCATTTCCGATTTCCAATCGGCACAACTTTTAGACAATCGTGGCGTAAGCGGTACTTCACCGATAATCATCGGCCGGCGGCCGATGGTATTAGGCACGATGACGCTTTCCGATCGACCGAAACGAATTTTGCATTCACTCTTTGGTGAAATAACTTGTACCCGCAGCCTCCAACGCGGAACGACTACATCGTTCGCGGTCTCAATATTTATGTGGAGACCACATTCGCGCGTATGCTGAAGGATCGGGCCGGCCAGGAGTGTCGGTGACGCAAGATACCGCTTTTTTAACGATTCGCCTGTTCAGGGCGCTGATTCATCTATGTTGCTCCGGATGACGAGGACACATCAATGGAGAGAAAGCCCAACATTATCGTTTCGTCAACGGACTTGGAACGGCTGGAAGACCTGCTCGATTCGCTTCCGGCAGAAGCTTTCCCCGGTAAGGCCGATTTGCAAGCGGAGCTCGAACGCGCCGAGGTGGTCGATCCGCAGAATGTGCCGCCGTCCGTGGTAACCATGAACTCGACGGTTCGCTTCACCATCGAGTCGACGGGACAGGAATTTTCCCGGACACTGGTCTATCCCAAGGATATCGATACCAAAGGGGACAAGATTTCCATTCTCGCCCCGGTGGGCGGCGCGCTGCTGGGCCTTTCCGCGGGGGACCAGATCGAATGGCCCAGTCCCGGGGGCGGGCTTCTCAAAGTGCGTATTATGGAAGTCGTCCATCAGCCGGAACGCGCCGGTGAACCTCATCGCTGACAGAAGCGATCAGCTTCACAGCTTTACGGATGCTCTCGTCACCCGTACGATCGATCAATTGCATCATCGGATTTGAAAGGATAGCGTGAATGGCTTTTCACCTCGATCAAGTCGTTCCGTGGGGACGCTCTTTCGCCGAATATGTCGCCATGTTTGCATTGAAACCGCACGAACTCGGAAGAAGAATACTCGGCTGCGGAGACGGTCCCGCCAGCTTTAATGCGGAGCTGACGGCACATGGCGGCGGGGTGGTCTCGGTCGATCCGCTCTATCGGTTTACGGCACGGGAGATTTCCTCTCGCATAGACGACACTTTTCCCCTCGTGATCGAGCAGACACGCAAGAATGCCGACGAATTCGTCTGGTCGCATATCCGCTCCGTCGATGAACTCGGCGAAATGCGCCTGCGCGCCATGCGTGCGTTCCTGGCGGATTACCCCGAGGGACAACGCGAGGGACGGTATATCGACGCCGAGCTTCCGTGTTTGCCTTTTGCCGAGCGGTCCTTCGACCTCGCATTGTGCTCGCACTTTCTGTTTCTCTACAGCGCTCATTTCGACGCGGCATTCCACTTGCAGTCCCTGCGCGAGCTTTGCCGCGTGGCAGCGGAGGTCCGCGTCTTCCCCCTGCTGGAACTCGGCGCGGTCAGATCGCGCCATCTCGACGGCGTAGTGGCGCAACTGACCACCGAAGGTTACCGGATCGCGACCGTCAAGGTGCCCTACGAGTTTCAGAGAGGCGGCGATGAAATGCTGATCGTGCGATCCCCGGACACTGACACGCGCGTTGCGGATCGCCGATAGTTATTCCAAATCGCGTTCAATCAGGCATTCATTTTGTAGGATGGGTAGAGCGAAGCGAAACCCATCGATGGTAGGTTAGGCGCACATCAGCACTGACCGACCGCCGATCACCGTGCTTCGCGTGCGCCGTAACCCACCAAGCGACCTCGGACCTGTCCTGAGCCAAGTCGAAGGGTCGGTGGGTTACGCGGAGCCTGTCCTGAGCCTGTCGAAGGGCCTGTCCCGAGCGGAGCCGAGGGGCTAACCCGCCTATGTAATGTTCACTCGAATGCCGATCGGGATTAGAGGCTATCGGGCGGGCCGGTCCGGCGAACCATCAGCGACAGGATCAGATAAGCGATTCCCAAGACGACCAGCGTCGTGCTCGCCGCGAGCAGCCAAGGAAGGTGCCATGGTTCGAACGGATACAGCGGCGCGTGCCAAGCGACGGCCAGAAGCAGCGCCGGAATCAGCAATTTCAGCGCCGTCAACGATCCCTTATTCGCTTTGATGCCGAGCAGTGCCTCTACGATCAACACCAAGGACAACAAGGCGGCGAAAACCGCGAGAACCATTCCGATAGTCGTAATCGGACCGACTTGGGCACCCGCCGCCAAGGTGTAAAGGCGTCCCGAAACCTCCAGCAGCTGCCAAAGCAGGACAAGCCCGAACAGGCCGGCCAACACCGCAGCGGCCCGATCCCAAAGGCGCGCCGGTCGGATCTCCGGCGCCACGGGCCGCACGGGCTTGCCCAATACCGGTTTCCCGAGCCGGCGAACGACCGCTTTTTCCAGCTCGACGACCAGGAAAACCGCCAAGGCCGCGCCGGCAATCCGGAGCCACGCTTCGCCGCTCAGATCGCGGGCACCGAAGGCGCTCTGCATGAACGGCGCATAGGTGAACACCAACTGCAAACCGATCAATATGACAATGGCCAGAATGGCGTATCGATTGCCGAACCAGGCGCGCAACGAAAGGCTCGGAGCCAGGAAGAAGCGGCTGTTGATCAGATAGACCAGTTCACCGGCAACCAATGCGTTGACCGCCGCGGTGCGCGCCAACTCCACCGACGAGCCCTGGCCGATTTCCCATTTGTACAGTCCCAGGGTCGCTCCGACCAGAAGCAGCGAGACGTAGGCGATCCTCCACAGCATGTAACGCGTCACCAGCGGTTCGCGGGGCGGACGCGGCGGACGTTGCATCAAATCGCCTTCCGGCGGTTCGAAGGCCAGGGTCAGCGCCAGAGTCACTGCCGTCACCAGATTGATCCAGAGGATTTGCAGAGGGGTGACGGGTAGCTCCGTACCCAGGAGGATCGCAATGATGATCACCCCGCCTTCGCCGCCGTTCGTGGGCATGGTGAACAGGATGGTCTTGCGCAAGTTATCGTAAACCGTACGCCCTTCCTCCACGGCCGTGGCAATGGTCGCGAAATTGTCGTCGGCCAGCACCATTTCGGCGGCTTCCTTGGCGGCCTCGGTACCCCGCTGCCCCATGGCCACGCCGATGTCGGCGGCCTTGAGCGCCGGGGCGTCGTTCACGCCGTCGCCGGTCATCGATACCACGTGGCCTTCCTCACGCAAGGCTCTCACCAGGCGCAGCTTGTGTTCCGGACTGGCTCGCGCGAACACCTCGACCTCCCTAGCCTGGTTCCGCAGAGCCTCGTCGTCGAGCTTCTCGATCTCCGCGCCGGTCAATGCCCGCGCGCCGTCGCCGATGCCGAGCTGCGTGCCCACCGCGCTGGCGGTCGCGGCATGGTCGCCGGTAATCATCTTGACCCTTATGCCGGCACTTTGGCAGCGGGCCACGGCATCCACCGCTTCCGGCCGCGGCGGGTCGATCATGCCGACCACCCCGAGCAGGGTGAAGCCGCCTTCGGTGTCTTCGAAGGTCAGGGATCCGGGCGGTTCGGTCAAAGGCTTTATGGCGAGCGCCAGAAGCCGCTGGCCGCGGGCGGCGATCTCGGTCGTTCTTCGGTGCCAAAGCGCGGGGTCGATAGGCTCGTCCTGTCCTTCGCGGCGCTGCCGATTGCAGCGTTCCAGCACGACTTCCGGCGCCCCTTTCAGGAAGATCAATCCATGGCCGGAATGGTCGCGGTGCAGAGTGGCCATGAAGCGGTGCTGCGATTCGAAAGGGATGGCGTCGATGCGCGGCAGGGCTTCCTGCTCGAACGCGGGATTCAATCCGGCCTTGTACGCCAAGGTCACCAGAGCGCCCTCGGTGGGGTCTCCTTCCAGGCGCCAGGTTCCGTCCTCCTCGTGGAGGGCCGCGTCGTTGCACAGCAGCCCGGCACGGGCCAGATCCAAGAGGTGGGGCAAATCCGCCGCGAATACTTCGGCATCGCCCCGGCTGAAGCCGCCCTGCGGACTGTAACCGGCGCCGCTCACCTGAATTTCGTCTTCGGCCGTCGCCAACGTCTGCACGGTCATTTCGTTGCGGGTCAGAGTACCGGTCTTGTCGGAGCAGATCACGGTGACCGAACCCAGGGTTTCCACCGCCGGCAGCTTGCGCAGGATGGCGTTCCGCTGCGCCATGCGCTGCACGCCGACCGCCAATGTGATGGTGACGATAGCCGGCAAGCCTTCCGGGATCGCCGCGACCGCCAGGCTCACCGCCGCCATGAACATCTCTTCCAGCCCTAGACCGCGGGTCAGCCAGCCGAAAGCAAAAGTCGCCGCGGCCGAGCCCAAGATGATGGCGGTCAGCCACCGGGCGAACTGCTCGATCTTTTTGAGCAGCGGCGTGACCAAAGCGCCGACCTCCGCCAGCATCGTGCTGATGCGGCCGATTTCGGTGGCCGTGCCGGTGGCGGCCACCACGCCTATGCCTTGTCCGTATGTCACTAGCGTGCCGGAATGAGCCATGCACAGCCGATCGCCCACCGGCGCATCGGGAGCCACCGGCGCCACGGATTTCTCTACCGGCACCGATTCGCCGGTAAGCACGGCTTCGTCGATGCGCAGGCTTCGGACCTCGACCAGGCGCAAGTCCGCCGGCACTTTATCGCCGGATTGCAGCAGCACCAGGTCGCCCGGCACCAATTGTTCGGCCGGAACCGTCATTCTGCGCCCTTCCCGCAGCACCGCGGCGGAGGGCGACAACAGGTTTCGCACCGCCTCGATAGCCGCTTCGGCCTTGCCCTCCTGAATGAAGCCGATAAAGGCATTGAGCACCACGACGGCCACGATCACGGCGGTGTCCACGTAATCTCCCAGCAGCAGGGTGACTGTCGCCGCCGCGAGAAGAACGTAAATCAGCAGATTGTTGAACTGCGACAGTAGCCGCAGCAGGGCGCTGCGCTTGCGGGCCGGCGGCAGGCGGTTCGGGCCGAAGCGTGCCAGCCGCTCGCGGACTTCGGCTTCGGAAAGCCCATGCCGCCGGTCGGTCTCCAGGCGTTCTATCGACTGTTCCGCCGAAATATTGTGCCAAGCGGTGACTTCACCCGTCTTTTCCGGCGAATCGCTGGTCGTATCACTCATCAGGTGCTCCTTATTATTGGAATTATCCTAGAAACGGCAGTTGGACGCGTCCGAGTGTGCGGCGGGCGGGACGGCTGGCAAGGCGCGACGCCGCCGCGGGGCCGTCCCCCGCAAGAAGGAGCAACGCCGCCAGGCGGCCCGCCCGCCGTGCAATCGGGTGCGTAGCGGCCTCACCTAAACGGTGAAGCGGATAGAAGCGGTGACGGTTAAGACTTGAAAGGCTATTCTGGTGCATCGAAGCGGTCAACTGCCGTTTCTAGGATTACCGGTCTGCGGCGCGGCCTGCCGTCGTTCTACCCAGAGTCCGGTGCTCGAACAGTTTGCCGCCCAAGACAATGCGATTCAATTGTCGTGCGGCACTTTTCCGGCGCACACCGCTTTCTTGTCAGATTTCCCATTGCCTGAGGTCCAATCGATATACGGAAGTTTTTTCGAAGGCACTACGGAGGTGTTATGAATATCCGCTCATCCTCGCACGCGATCACGCGGAGAGATTACGATGCCGTCATCTTCGACTTGGACGGCGTGATCACGCAAACGGCGACGCTCCACAAAATCGCGTGGAAGACTCTTTTCGACGACTTTCTGCAGCGGTACGCGGCTCGTGTCGGAGAGCCCCAGCGTAGTTTCGATGCAGATTCGGACTATCGGCTTTACATCGACGGCAAGGCTCGCTACGACGGCGTAGCCGCCTTTCTGGCCTCGCGCGGCATTGCGCTTCCCTACGGCGAGCCCGGCGATGGATCGGACCGGGAGACCGTCTGCGGGCTCGGCAACAAGAAGAACGTCCTCTATCTGGAACTCCTCCGGAGCCGCGGTGCCGAGATCTATCCATCGAGCGTCGACCTGATTCATGAACTGAGAGCGAAGAAGTTCGCGACGGCCGTCGTGTCGGCAAGCCGGAACTGTGCCGAAGTCCTGGAGGCGGCGCAGTTGAGCGACTTGTTCGATACGCGGGTCGACGGGATCGACTTGGAACGAATGCGTTTGCGCGGCAAACCGGAGCCGGATTCCTTTCTCGAGGCCGCCAGGCGGATCGCCGTTGAGCCACCCCGCGCGGTGGTTGTGGAAGACGCCATCGCCGGAGTCGAAGCAGGTCGCAGAGGAGGGTTCGGCTGCGTCGTCGGCGTCGACCGAACCGGCCATGCAGACGCCCTGAAAACGGCGGGGGCGGATATTGTGGTGGCGGACCTCGTCGAACTGAGCACGGACTAGAACGTCCTCTCGCCCGATCGGGGATGAAAAGGCAAGCCGGATTGTTCGCGGCTCTCTGGCAAAACCAGGACCGGGCATGGCGCATACTGGAGCACGTAGCGCAGGGTGAGAGCGCAACGCGGCGCCAGTTCGCCATGCCATGACAGAACGATCAGATCGGCCCCGCGACTGTGGGTGAAGCGCACGATCTCGGGACCGGGCTCGCCGCGCGCCATGAACATCCGAATTCCGCCCTTAACCGGTTCTCCGGACAAGTATCTTACCCGCTCCAGAAATTCCTGTGCCCAGGCGGGCCATTCATGCTGGGGCTGATCGACATATTGGGGTGCGGTCAATGTGCCAGGTTCCTGCGGCGGAGGGGCATGTGCACCGGACACATGCAGGACCAACAAACTGGCGCCAGTGCGCCCGGCAAGCGTGATAGCCGGACCCAGCGCTCGGGCGGTCTCGGGCGTACCATCCTGGGGCAGTACCACTTGCCGAATGCGCCACGGCGTCGGCTCGCGTTCCGGCGGCACCAGCACGACCGGGCAAGGCATCTCCCGAAGAACCCCTTCGGCAGTGGAATCGAGCCCGGTATCGGGCATCTTCTTGCCCTCGTGCATTGCCATGACGATGCATAGGCTGCGCCACTCCGTAGCCGCACGGACAATCCCCTCGGCCGGCTGCCCTTGCATCGGGGCGATGATGGCATGTTTGAGCAGTGCTTTCAGGCTGGGAAATTTCTTCTTCAACTCCGGAAGAGAACTTGTCGGCCATTCGGTTTGCACAACGCACGGGGTTGCCTCCGCGAGTTGGATGACGGTCTTCGCGACCGGCAATATGGCAGCGGACCGGGACGTTGTATCGAGCGGCAATACGACTGTGTTCCTTTCCGCACGCTCATCGCTCATGTTGAAACCTCCTTCCAGACTCCTTCAACCAGTTTCCAGCGAACGCGCTGGCCGGATACGAACCGCGCGGGCGACGCGTCCCCTACCTGAATTACCACGGGCTCGCCCGACTCCGCGACGATTTCGACGGTTTCGGGCCTAACGTCCACGTGCAGGCAGACGCCCCGCCAAACCAACCGAAAACGGAGCGCTCGCCACTCTTGCGGACAGTGGGGCGTAAAGCCCAACCCGTCCGACCGCACGCTCAATCCCGCGAAGCCGAAAACCACGGCCTGCCACAACCCACCTAGCGCCGCGGCATGAACGCCTCCCGCTGCGTTTCCCATATTGTTGGTGAGATCGATTTCCGAGGCCTGGCGGAAGTAGCGCATGGCGGTTTCGATATCGCCCAGCCGAGCGGCCACGGCGGCATGAATGGACGGACTCAGGGAGCTTCCGTGGGAGGTACGCGGCTCGTAATAGCGGAAATTGGCCTCACGCGCCTCGGGCGACCACCGGTCCCAGAACAAATAGATCAGCATTACGACATCGGCCTGCTTGACGACTTTGCTCAACTGCGTCCGCTCTCGCCCGAGAATCATATCCATCGGCAAGATACGGGGACCGTATCGGGCGAGGTCGATGTCTTCCAGTTCGAAGTACCCCTTGAACTGCTCGAACAGCGCTGTCTTCGGATCGAACCCGGTATACATTCGCCGCGCCAAGTCCCGCCACGTCTCGGGTTCGTCCTCGTTTACATCGAGGCGGCGCGCAAGCTCCAGCCAGCGATCCGGCCACCGATCGGCGACGATGCGCGCCGCCTCTGCGGCACGTTCCAGGTTCCATTGCGCCATCAGGTTGGTAAAAGCGTTATCGTCCATGCCCTCGTGATACTCGTCGGGACCGATGACTTCCCGGATGTGATAGCTTCCATCCTCCTCCAAAAGGCCCCGGCTCGCCCAAAATCGTGCGGTTTCGAACAGAATCTCCGCACCGGCTTGCAAAAGAAACGCCTCGTCCGCGGTCGCCTGCCAGTATTGCCAAACGGCATAAGCGACATCAGCGCTGATATGGTGCTCCAGCACGCCGTTGAGAATGGGCTTGATCTCGCCGTCGGGGGTTATGCTGTAACCCGGCGTGGTCTCTTCGCCGGTGTAGGTCGATTCCCAGGCGTACAGCGCTCCTTGGTAGCCCAGCCGACGCGCCTTTTCCCGTGCGGCCGGCAAAGTGTGATACCGATACATCAGGAGTGCCCGTGCCGAAGGGGGATGGGTGAAAATGTAGAAGGGCAGCATGAAGATTTCGGTGTCCCAGAAGACGTGGCCTTTGTAGGCTTCGCCGGTCAGAGCCCGAGCACCGACGGAAACCCGCTCGTCTTCCGGGTTGGCGGCCCCGATCAGGTGATAACATGCGAATCGCACGGCCCTCTGCAATGCCTCGTCTCCCTCGATTTCGACGTCGCTTTCCCGCCAGCGCTCTTCCCAAGCCCGCGAGTGAGCATCGATCACGTCTTCCGGAGCGGAATTCAACAGCCTCCCCAAATGGTCCGCAGCCATGGCGGCCGGTCGCTCGGTCTCCCGCGAGGTGTAGATCACGACCAAACGGTCGAACCGATAAGTTTTCCCCGGCTCGATATCCAGCTCCCAGGACTCGACGCGTCGGTCCGGCAGCGGTTCGACTTGCGGCGGGACGACCTCGCCGCCGATCCGCAGTCGGCCCGCGGTAGCGACCACGACCTTGATTTGCGTGGTTCGCGTGCACAGCTCGAGCAGATAGGGCGAATCGGGGCCAATTTCCGAAGGCGGACAGGGTTCTGGCGTTAGACGTACCCGGCCGGGACGTTCGACCTCCGGTTCGGTCAGCGCCCGGAGATGAATTCGGGGAAACTGGTTTTCCGCGTTCAGTTGTATGCACTGAAAGAGAACATGCCGGTCGGCAAGCGAAGCCAAACGGCAGGCACGTACGTGAATCAGCCCTTCGTTCCCCGCCCGGTAGTCAAATTCGCGCCACAGAATACCGTGCCGCATATCGATCACGCGGCGGTGCCAAAGGTAACCGCCCTGATCGAGACGGAACTCCTGTCCGCCGATCAGCAAGCTCAGCTGCATCCAATCGGGAGCCGCGGCGAGTTCCGGAACGGGATCACCTTGGGCGGATGAATCGGTGTCGTAAACTCCAGCGATGAACGTTGCGGGATCCGACAATGGGCTTCCTTCCGCGAGAGACGCGCGGGAACCGACATAGCCATTCGAAACCGCGAACAACGACTCGATTTCGTGCTCCCGCGCCAGATTGAAACCCTCTTCCTCGATTCGCCATAGCGGATCGTCCGTGGGACCAAAACAGGAAGCACCTGCTCGTGCCGTGTTAACCCGGTGATCTTTCATGACGAGAAGAAAGCGGAACACCCAAGAGTATGCATGCGCCGAACAGGCCTATCCGGTTCGGCTTTCGCCCAGTTTAAGGATGAATGCCCCGTCGGCGATTCGATCCGATGTTGACGAATTAAGGCGGAGATCCGCCCTATGGAGTAAAGAGAGCGCCGACCGCCACGGCGGTCGGCGCTCCGAATGACTGCCGGGACGGGAATCCACCGCCGATGGACCGTCATCCGATCCAAATCGACTCTCGATGCTGTCCCGTCCCGTTCTACTTCAGCCCTCAAGGAGTCTCCTTACGGCCTACCCGGATGTCGTTCTTGACATCTTTAACGCCCTCGACGCCACTGGCGATTTCTGCCGCCCGCTCCTTTTCGGCCGCGCTGTCGACGAAACCGCTCAGCTGCACGACACCTTTGTTGGTTTCGACTTGAATGGCGAGGCCGCTCGTGCTCTGATCCGCCAGCAATGCCGATTTGACTTTGGCGGTAATCGCCGTGTCGCTCATGTATCCCCCGGCGGTTTCGGCCAGAATCGAGTCCATCGGATCGTCCGGCGCAGCCATGACCCCAGATCCGAAATAACCGGCAACGGCGATAGCCACGAGAGATGCTAAGACGGATTTGCGCGTAATCATGATCTTGTACCCTCCTTGGGAATCAGAAAATACTTCCTTTCGGCTGAGGCTGACCCGCCGAGATTTTCCCAAAGGGTATGCCCTACCCTTTTTTCGCGATCGGACAGGATTTGGCCTCATTAAAGGTACGACAGCGAATTCGTACGAAAAATCATGGCTCAAACGGTTTTTTCAGCCTGGAAAGGCAGTTGGATACGTAGCGGCTTAACCCAAATGGCAAAGCAGATAAAAGCCGGGACGGTCAGGATGAACAGGCTATTTTCTTGTCCACTGAAGCGGCGTCGATTTCGGATGGCTGCCGATCGATCGGCAGTGGCCTCATCTTCTGAAATTTCGCCTCTAGTCCGAATCGAATCGGCTTTAGAACGCGAAAATCATGCGCCAGACCGCCATCCACTCCGTAGGCTGACCCGGCAGGCGGGATGGGCCGGCTCCGAGTTGAAGAGTGGCGTGATCCGTGAAGTCCAGATGCATCTGCGGCATCAACAGATAGCCCCAGCGCGATGCGATTTCATTGTCCAGTTCGATGCCCAACGTCACGCGATCGGAGACACCGTAGAACCAGCTCGTATTGACGATACCTGCCAATTTATTGCGCCGATCGATACCGGACCATCTGAGCCCCGCCATGTTGAAGGTGCTGAACGCGTGGTCCCAGCGATAGCCGGCGAGATAAAGAGCGTCGGCGGAATAGCCGTCGTGATGCCGGTCATAGCGCCCGATGGCCTGCCAACCGTGAATGAAGCGGCGTCCGAACAGCGTTCCCAGAGTCCCTTGTACCGCCAGCTTGTATTCGGCTATCGATAGGTTTTCAAAAGGAAGTTCGAATTCCACCGCCAAGCCGTCCCGGACCGCATATTCCAGTTCCGGTGCCCAATCCGTTTCTCCGTTTCTCAGAGAGTGCCCCGCCAGAACATTGGTCTCGAACTCTCCCTGCTGCACGCCCAGCGGCCTGACCAAATCGAACACCATCGGCTCGGGAATGTGAGGCCTCTCGCTGCTCAGAGCGGCATCACCGTTCTCCCCGTCTTCGAAGATGTTTCCGTAAGCCCCGGAGGCAACTGTTAGCAAGACGAATATCGAAAGCGTGCCGCTGCAAATCGGAATTCTCGATCGCCCTAATACCGGGATCAGGCTCGAAACCGCTATCGTCGCACGACTTTCGATCCAAGAAAGCCGACCGACCGGCCGGTAGTCGATCCGCTGTCCCCGACCGTTTTCCTCCGATTTCATAAAACGCCGACTGGGATGGCCTGCTTTGGTGGTATCAATCCGGAGCTGCCGTTGAGGTTTTTCAATTCCACGGTGATGTTGTCATCCGAGGCGGCGGCCACGAAGTCGTGGATGGTTTCGAGGATGTCCTGGTCGATGAATTGCGCT
>NZ_MSCV01000043.1 GCF_002005105.1 Methylocaldum sp. 14B
TTAAGGCTAAGGAGCAGGACAAGACACCGCGCACCCGTGCCATCGTCATCTATCCGATGAACGCGCTGGCAAATAGTCAGCTCGAAGAACTCGATAAGTTTTTGCATGATTACCCGGATGGACAGCGGCCGTTCTCGGTAGCCCGTTACACTGGACAGGAGACACAGACCGAACGCACCGCCATTGCCGATAACCCGCCGGACATTCTTCTGACCAATTTCATGATGCTGGAGCTCATCCTGACGCGTTTCGACGAGGATGACCGACGCGTGGTCGAACATTGTCATGGCCTGGAGTTCCTGATCCTCGATGAGTTGCATACATACCGCGGTCGGCAGGGGGCGGATGTCGCATTGTTGGTTCGTCGCCTGCGAGAGCGTTTGCAAGCCGATGCCTTGGTCTGTATCGGCACCTCGGCAACCATGTCGAACGCAGGTAGTCACGCCGACCGCAACAAAACCGTAGCAGAGGTGGCCAGCAAGCTCTTCGGTGTCAGCATTACCGAGCAGGATATCATCGGAGAGACATTAGAGCGGGTAACGGACCCTCTCAAGGACGTGTCTTCCATACAGGCGCAACTCTATTCGGCAGTGACTCGGCAGGTTTTTGAGTGGGGTGATTTTGACGCGTTTCGATCCGATCCCCTGGCAATTTGGGTAGAACTCAATCTGGGCATTGAACTCCCGGACGATGAGCCACCGCGCCGCGCCAAGCCCATGACGCTGCAAGCAGCCAGCCAGAAACTGGCCCAGGACTGCGGAAGCACCGTTGAAGAAGCGCGTAATGGTTTACAGCGTTTTCTGATTGCCGCACACGAGGTCCAGACCCCGCAAGGCCGGCCACCTTTTGCCTTCAAGCTCCATCAGTTCATCAGCGGCCCCGGTAAAGTGCTCGCCACGCTCGAAGCGCAAGGCAAGCGCCACATTACGCTGGATGCCCAACGCTTTGCGCCGGGCCGCCAAGACGAAGGCGTTCAGCTGTACCCTGTGCATTTCTGCCGTGACTGCGGTCAGGAATACCACCCTGTCTGGAGGTCAAGGCAAGACCCTGCCCGCTATCGGCCGCGAGAGATCGACGACATCGCCTCGGAGGACCGGGACGACATGGCGTATGGATTCCTATGTCCCGTTCGGGCAAGCCAACAGTACCGGGGGCAATTGGAGGACTTGCCGGAAACCTGGCTGGATCTCAGTCGAGCCGAACCCAAAGTCAAACAGAATTACAAGAAAGCCGTGCCATATCGGGTAACGGTCGATACGCAAGGCAGCGAAGGCGGCGGCGAACAGTACTGGTACATCCCCGGCAAATTCCGCTTCTGCCTGAGCTGCGGTCAAGTTCACGAAGCCCACGGCAAAGACATCAACCGCCTATCCAGCCTCTCGGGTGAAGGCCGCTCGTCTGCAACCACCATCCTCACACTCAGCGCACTACGTCAGCTCTTTACCGAGACCGAGTCCGCACTCCCGGGACAACCCGATCCACGCAAGTTGCTCGGCTTTACCGACAACCGCCAGGATGCTGCCCTGCAAGCCGGGCACTTCAATGACTTCGTTTTCCTGCTGACTTTGCGCTCCGGACTGATCGGCGCTTTACAGGTCAGCAACGGCGAGTTGAATGAGGAGCAACTGGCGGATGCGGTCTTCAAGGCGCTGGGCTTTGACCAACTCGATGAAGCGACCCTCGTCGAGTACCTGCGCACGCCAAAGCTCATGGGTCTAGCGCGGCAGGAAGCACAACGGACGCTGCGCTTCATCATCGGCTATCGGCTGCTGCGCGATCTCCGCCGCGGTTGGCGATTCAACAACCCGAATCTCGATCAACTCGGCCTGCTCGCCATTCGCTACCGTAGCCTGGACGAGTTTTGCGCCGACGATTCGGCATTCACCAAGAGCGCCACGCTCGCCAAGCTGAGTGCTGGCCATCGTGCGGCTTTGTGTCAACTCATCTTCGATGCCATGCGCGGCAGTCTCTGTCTGGAAAGCCGCTATCTGGATGCCGTCGAGCAGGATAAGGCCCGCACCAGCGCCTATTCCTACCTGAACGACCGTTGGGCTTTTGCGCCGGACGAACAACTGGAAACCGCGAAGTATCTGATTCTCGGTAAACGCCCGGAGTACAGGGGTAAGCCACGGACCGACCTCGTTACCGGAGGGCCACGCTCGCGCCTGTTGCGCCGAATAAAATCGGCCGGCTTTTGGAAACAAACCGCCTTCGCCGGCCAGATTCCGCTATGGAAAGATCCGGAGTGGACTGAACTGGTTGAAGCCTTGCTTCAGGCTGCCAACCTATATGGCTATGTGCAAAAACACCCGATCGAGCAACAATTGGTCGGTTGGCGTCTGAATGCGGCGGCGCTGGACTGGCGCCTGACCGCCGATGAGATGCCGGTCGAAGACAGCCGCGTCAATTTATTCTTTCGCGAACTCTACCTGAATGTCGCTGATTTGCTGCGCCGGCCCGGCCACCCTCTGTTTGATTTCGAAGCGCAGGAGCACACCGCGCAGGTCGATGCGTCCCGCCGCCAATGGCTGGAGCAGCGTTTCCGCTACACCGAAAAGGATCGCCAGGACTGGGCCAGTAATCCGGCGCACGAAGCCCCGCTGGAACGGCTTCCCGTCATGTTCTGCTCGCCCACCATGGAACTGGGCGTCGACATTTCCGCGCTCAACACGGTCTATCTTCGCAATGTGCCGCCCACACCGGCCAATTATGCACAACGCAGCGGCCGGGCCGGGCGTTCCGGCCAGCAAGCCCTGGTCATTACCTACTGTGCCTCGTTGAGTCCGCACGATCAATGGTTCTTCCACCATGCCGACGAGATGGTGCATGGTGTAGTACGGGCGCCTACACTGGATTTGGTCAACCGCGATCTGGTTGAAAGTCATCTTCACGCGGTCTGGCTGGCATGCGCGCAAGTCGAACTGGATTCCAGCATCGCGCCCATGCTCGACCTCGATCAGCCGGACAAGCCGCTGATCAAGCATTACTACGACTGCCTCAATGACCCAGCGGTGCAGGAGCGGGCGCAAGAAGCTGCGGCCCGCGTTATCGATCAGCTTCGAAATGAACTCGATGGCAGCGACTGGTTCTCGCCGGCCTATGTTCGGCAGGTGATCGAACAAGCACCGCAACGTTTCTCCAAAGCCCTGGAACGTTGGCGTGTGTTATTCGATGCCACCCGCACGCAAATGAGCATGGCCGATCAGATCGTCAAGAGTCACACGGCTTCTCACAGCGAGAGGCAAAACGCCCAACGTCGTTATAGTGACGCAGCACGTCAATACGCCGTGTTGCTCAAGAGCGGTAATACCCAGAATTCTGATTTTTACACCTATCGCTACCTGGCCAGCCAAGGATTCCTGCCTGGGTACAATTTCCCCCGCCTGCCGCTGATGGCCTGGATTCCCGCCACTGGCAGCAAGGGTGGTACGGGCCAGGATGACGAAGGCAGCATGGTCAGTCGCCCGCGTTTTTTGGCGCTTTCCGAGTTTGGCCCGCGCAGCCTCATCTACCACCAGGGTCGGACGTACCGCGTGGTACGAGCCAAGCTCAACGTGGGGTCGGCCGACCACATCTCCGGCAACAGCCAGTTGGCCACCATCTCATCATTGATTTGCAGCCAATGTGGCTACGGCCATCTGGGCGAACCTGGCGGCGCTCACCCCGTGGTCAACACCTGTGAAAACTGTGATGCTCTGCTGACCGAGCACGACTGGGTACGCGAGCTTTACCGCATCGAGACCGTCGAAACCGTGCCCGTCGAACGTATTTCCATCAACGACGAAGAGCGGCAGCGCCAAGGCTTCGAGCTCCAGACCACCTATCGTTTCCTACCGGGGCCGGATGGGGTCGTCCAAAAGCGCAAGGCAATCGTCACAAGCGGTGACGAGATATTAGCCGAGCTGACTTATGCGCCGGCTGCACGCCTGTGGCGGATCAATCGCGGCTGGCGCCGCCGCAAGGACAAGGAACAACTCGGTTTTTACATCAATCCGATCACCGGCACTTGGAGCAAGCAGGATGCTCCCGACGACAGTGACGAGGGCGGTAACGATGAAGCCCTGCTCGACAAAGTGCCTAATCAGCGCATCGTTCCATTCGTCGAGGATCACCGTAACCTGCTGATCCTGGCGCCGCTGCATCCATTACCAATTGAGACCATGGCCACCTTGCAGGCGGCGCTCAAGCGCGGCATCGAGATGACGTTTCAGATCGAGGAATCAGAACTGGTGGCGGAACCGTTGCTCAAGGCCGACCAGCGTCAGGCACTTTTGTTCTATGAAGCGGCGGAGGGTGGCGCAGGTGTTCTCACCCGGCTGGCCAGCGAGCCCGCCAGCCTGGCGCAAGTCGCTAGCAATGCCTTGCAGCTCATGCACCACAGAGCGCCGCAAGGGCTGTGGCAGCTGGACGAGTTATCGAGCTTGGAGCAGACCGACACCCTGGGCAACCGCATCTGCGAGGCCGGGTGCTATCAGTGTCTGCTCTCTTATTTCAACCAGCCGGACCACGAGCACATCAACCGCCGCGATACCGATGCGCTCAAGCTGTTGGTGGCGCTTGCCAATGCCGAGGTGCAACCGCCCAAGCCGGCGCAAAGCGCCGAACCGGCCGTCACGGCCCGAATTGGAGACAATGGCCGACTCGACCAGTGGCTGCAGGCACTTGCGGATGGCGGCTTGAACCCGCCGGACGCGACCCAGGTTACCGTCAATCAGGGCGCCGCCACTGCCGCCGGCCAGTACAAAGCTACCCGAGCACTGGTTTTTCTTGAACCAATATCGCCCGAGCTACAGAGCCTGCTGACCGATAAAGGCTGGCAAGTGCTCGACTTTTCCGATCCGGGCCAATGGCCCGCTCAATTTTCCACCCATGCCGACGTGTTCGGCCCGCACGAAAAACAACAATGACCACTCTCGAACACGACTTCATGCCCGGTAATCTCGTTCGCGCCCGGGGCCGCGAATGGGTGGTGCAAAGCGAATCGCGTCGCGACTGGCTGCGCCTGCGTCCCTTGGGCGGTGCCGACGACGACATCGTTGCCCTGATTCCCGAACTGGAATTGCAACCGGTCGAGCCCGCCACATTTCCCTGGCCGGAGCCCGATCAAGCCGGCAATCACGCCGCCGCCTTGCTGCTCCGCGATGCCCTGCGCCTCAAACTGCGCGCCGGCGGCGGGCCGTTCCGCTCATTCGGCAATATCGCCGTCGAGCCGCGCGGCTACCAATTGGTGCCGTTGTTGATGGCCTTGCGCCTGACAACTGTGCGTCTGTTGATTGCCGACGACGTGGGCATCGGCAAAACCATAGAAGCCGGCCTGATCGCCCGCGAATTGATCGATCGTGGCGAAATCGCCCGTCTGGCCGTGCTCTGCCCGCCGCATCTGGTCGAGCAATGGCAAAGCGAGCTGGAAACCCGCTTCAATCTGCATGCGGTAGCGTTGACGGCCAGTTCGGCTTCGCGCATCGAGCGCAACCTGCCTCATGGCATCAGCCTCTTCGATCATTACCCCGTGGTAGTGGTCAGCCTGGACTACATCAAGAGCGAGCGTCACCGGGAACATTTCCTCGCCATCGCGCCGGAATGCATCATCGTCGACGAGGCCCACACCTGCGCCGCCAGTGGGCAGGGCAAACAATTGCGGTTTGAATTACTGCAACGGCTGGCGCAAGATTCGCACCGCCACCTGCTGCTACTGACGGCCACCCCGCACTCCGGCGACGAAAGCGCGTTCTACAACCTGTTATCGCTGCTCGATGCGCGCTTTGCCGCGCTGCAAGGCCGCCTATCCTCCGGCGATCCACTGCGCCAGGAACTGGCCCGTCATTTCGTGCAGCGTCGCCGCAAGGACATCGCCGAATGGCAAGCGGAAACCGGCGACGGCCGAGGTTTCCCACGCCGCATGAAAACCGAGGTCACCTACCCGCTCAGCGGCGACTGGGGGGCATTCTTCGATAATGTACAGAGCTACTGCCGCGAGCTGGCCGAAAGCATCGAGCAGTCCGGCGGCGGCAGCGCCCGCCTGATCTGGTATGCCACGCTCGCCCTGTTGCGCTGTGTCGCTTCCTCGCCGGCGGCTGCGGTCAAAGCCCTGACCACCCGCCTGGAAGGCGGTGTGGAAACCGACGAACTGCTCACCGATGAGCGCCTGCACGATGGCCAAGCGGACGATCTCGGTAGCAGCGACCTCGAACCCCCGGCCCAATTGCAGGACGCCAGCCGCCTGCAAGCCCTGATTGCCGAGGCGCAGCGCCTCTCCGGCAAAGCGGGCGATCCCAAGCTCGCCGCGCTGATCCGGCATCTCGAAGCCCTGCTGGAAGACGGCTACCAGCCGGTGGTGTTCTGCCGCTACGTCGCTACCGCCCACTATGTGGCCGAGCACTTGCGCAAAGCCTTCCCGAAAACCGGCGTGGAAGCCGTGACCGGCGAATATACCCCGGAGGAACGCCGCGAGCGGGTCGAGGCGATGGAGGAAAACGAATCGCGCATCCTGGTCGCCACCGACTGCCTCTCCGAAGGGATCAATCTCCAACACCTGTTCACCGCCGTCATCCATTACGATCTCGCCTGGAATCCCACCCGCCATGAACAACGCGAAGGCCGTGTCGACCGTTTCGGCCAGCGCGCCGGCGAAGTACGCTGCACGCTGCTCTGGGGCCAGGACAATCCGGTGGATGGCTTCGTGCTCAACGTGATTCTGCGCAAGGGCGAGGCTATCCAGCGAGAGCTTGGCGTGTTGGTGCCGCTGCCCGAAGACGAAGTGCGCATCAACCAGGCCTTAGTCAAGGCCGCGCTGATGAAACGTAGTGAAACTCAACGCCAGGGGCCGCAGCAGATGAGTTTCGACTTCGGCGAGCCCGAGCGGATCCTCGCGCCGCTGGAAGCCCAGTGGAAGGACGCGCTGGAAAAAGCCAAGGCCAATCGCACGGTGTTTGCCCAGCGCCGCATTCGCCCTGACGAAGTGTTGCCGGAATGGCAAAAGCAACAAGAAGCCCTCGGCACCCAAGCGGATGTTCGGCGCTTTGTGCAGAGCGCCTGCGCCCGCTTGAATGCCCCGCTGGAGCCGGCGCCCAGGCAGCAATTCCGGCTATTGCCCCAGCATCTGCCTGAAGCGCTGAAGCAGCGCCTGGCCGACGAAGGCATTACCAAGCCGCTGCTCATCGATTTTCACGAACTGCACCGCAGCCATCCGCTGGTCTCAATACTGGCCGAACATTTGCTGGAAGACAGCCTGACCGGCGAACGCCCGGTCGCCGCCCGCTGTGCCGCCACCCTGACCGAGGCGGTGGACGTGGTCACCACGGTGTACCTGCTGCGCCTGCGCCACCAACTCGGCTACGTGCGCCGCCGCGAACCCTTCCAGATGATGGCCGAGGAAACCGTGGCGCTGGCCGTGCGAGGCCGCAGCCAGCCGCAATGGCTCAGCGACGACAGCGTGGCCCGGCTGCTCGAATGCACCCCCAGCGGCAACCTGCCGGCGGAAACCCTGCGGCGCGAAATCCGTACCGCGCTGGACTTTCTCGCCGGCCACCCGCGGCAGCTCCAAGCGCTGGCCGAGCAGCGCGCCAAGGCCCTGCTGGAAGATCACCAGCGCGTGCGCGAAGCCGCCCGCGATATCGGCCAATACAGCGTCCAGGCCTGCCTGCCGGTGGATGTGATGGGCGTTTATGTATTGTTACCGGACGCGCTGTGAATGGCGAGTGGTGGTCGAATGCGCTATAAATGTGACCATTCTAGTCATGCACGGGAGGCTATCATGCATACCTGGCCGCTCAATGAAGCCAAAGCCAAAATGTCGGCGCTGCTCCGGGAAGCCCAGCACAGCCCGCAGGAAATCACCTCGCACGGCAAATCCGTTGCTGTCGTGCTCTCGCGCGAGCAATTCGACCAACTGGCCCAACGACAAAAATCCCTCGTCGAGTTCATGCGTCAATCCCCCCTTTGGGGCGATGAAGATCTTGCTCTGGAGCGGGACCGCAGTCTCACGCGAGAGGTCTCGTTTTGAGCTATTTGATCGATACCAATGTGCTCTCCGAACTGCGGCGCAAGAATCCCAACCCGCGACTGGTCGACTGGCTGGCCGCCAAACCCGCCAGCCAGTTATACCTCAGCGTGTTGACACTGGGCGAAATACGCAAGGGCATCGAGGCATGTCCCGATGCCTTCCGTCGTCAAATTCTGCTCGACTGGCTGGAAACCGAGCTTCCTGCATTTTTCTTCGGCCGCGTTTTACCCATCGACGCGGCGATTGCCGATCGCTGGGGGCGCGTGCTCGCCCGGGCAGGCCGGCCCTTGCCGGCCATCGACAGCCTGATCGCCGCGACGGCCCTTGAACATGACCTGACGCTGGTCACACGTAACATCCGCGATTTTGAACAGATCCCCGTCGAACTGTTCAATCCCTGGGATAGTCCCTGATCTTTACCCACCGCCCTCCAACATGAAGCGCACCCGCAAGACCGCCGGCGCCCTCAGCCTGCCGACGCTCACCCTCGAAGGCGGCCTGTTCCTCCCCGACCAGTTGGAAAAAGCCGCGCTCGGCGTCGCCCAGCACCAGACCGAGGCCGATTACGCCATCCCGAAAGGGCTCAAGCTCAAGGATGAATACGGCCGCGCCTTTCAGATCGCCTGTGCCGAGTGGAAGCACTTCGCCGTCCAGATGGAGCGAGCCGATCTGGACACGGCCGCTATCACCCAGAACTTTGTGCGCGAACTGCTGCGCGATGCCTTCGGCTACACCCAAATCCAGCCTGTATCCGATATCGCCGTGGCAGATCGCCGCTACCCGGTGTCGCTGCTCGCGGGCCAGGTGCCCATCGTCGTCGCCCCGCACCCGTTGGGGCTGGATGAGGCCGACCCGCGCTTCGCCGTGATGGCGAATGGTGAATGGCGAGTAGCGAATGGTAAGAAGGAAGACCATTCGCCACTCGCCATTCGCCACTCGCCGACTTCCCATTCGCCACTCGCCACTCGCCATTCAGCCACGAAGGGCAACGCCCGCAAACTAACCGGCAGCTACTACACCCCCGACAGCCTGGTGCAAGAGCTGATCCAATCCGCGCTTGATCCCGTGATCGAACAGCGCCTCAGTGAGGCGGGGCGAATGGCGAACAGCGAATGGTCAATGGTTTCTCCCCAATACCGTGAGGTGTTTATCCACTATGCAAATCCAAAGTTACCGGAATCTGGAGGTTTGGCAGCGCGCGCGCAAACTGGTCACGGAAATTTATCGGTTGACCGAAGCCTTCCCGACGAGCGAGCGGTTTGGGCTGATCGCCCAGATGAGGCGGGCGGCGGTGTCGATTCCGAGCAACATTGCGGAAGGATGGGGGCGGCATTATCCGGCGGAGTTCACTCAGTTCCTCAGAACCGCCAACGGGAGCAGGGTCGAATTGGAGACACAACTGATTTTATCGACCGATCTGGGGTTCAGCACGGAGACCGACCTAACGCCGCTGTTGGAACAAACCACGATTCTCGGCAAACAGCTACTGTCACTGGAACGCCGCTTGAAGGGGCGAATGGAGAATGGCGAACGGTAAATGGAGAGAACAGTGACCATTCGCCACTCACCACTCGCTATTCGCGATTATGGGAAGAAACGCCTTCCTCCATTCGCCATTCGCTATTCGCCACTCACGCACTACTGAGTCTCCGCGTGATCGACCCTGCCTGCGGCAGCGGTCACTTTTTGCTCGCCGCCGCCCGCCGCTTGGCGGAAAAGCTTGCCCAGTTACAAAGCCCGGAGGGTGCAGTTACACCTCAGGACTACCGTCATGCCTTGCGCGAAGTCGTGGCACGCTGCATCTTCGGGGTGGACCGCAACCCGATGGCGCTGGAACTGGCCCGCACCGCCCTGTGGCTGGAAGGCTACGAGGAAGGCCGGCCGCTGTCCTTCCTCGACCACCATTTGCAATGCGGCGATGCGCTGCTGGGCCTGACCGATCTGAAGGCGCTGGAACAGGGCATCGCCAAGGACGCCTACAAGCCGCTTTCGGGCGATGACAAGGACGTGTGCAAGCGGCTGGCCAAGGCCAACGCCGTCGGCCTCAAGCAACTGGAACGCGACCTCAAAGGCAAGCAAACCCGGCTGCGCTTCGACGACGCGGATAGCCTGGCCGCCTTGCAAATCCTCGAAGCCCTGCCGGAGAACAGCACGCAGGACATCGCCGCCAAGGAAACTGCCTACCGCGATTTCTTGCAGCAGGCGAAGGAGAGCCGTCTCGCCCACGCCGCCGACCTCCTGCTGGGCGCCTACCTGCTGCCGAAAACGGCGAATGGCGAAGATGAGGCGAACAGTGAGTGGCGAATGGCGAATGGTGGGGAAGAAGCGAATGGCATTCACCACTCGCCATTCACCATTCACCACTCGCCCGTCCCTACCAGCGCCACGCTGTATCTGGCCCTGTTGACCGATACCCTCGACGCCGGCCACCGGCGGCAATTGGCCGCGGCGCAGGCCGTTTGCCGCGAAGCCCGCGTGCTGCACTGGCCGCTGGCCTTTCCGCAGGTGTTCGCGACGGGGGGCTTTGACTGTGTGTTGGGCAATCCGCCCTGGGAACGGATCAAGCTGCAAGAGGAGGAATTCTTCGCCACCCGCCACCGCCACGTGGCCGAGGCGAAAAACAAGGCCGAGCGCGCCCAGCGCATCCAATGGCTCTCGGAGGGCATGCTGGCCCGCCATCTCTATCCGCAAATGGATCATCCGCCCCACGAGTGCGAGGCGGAACAGCGCCTGTACGCCGAATTCATTGGCGCCCGCCGCACCGCCGAAGCCGCCAGCCTGTTCGCCCATGTGAAGGGGGAAGACGGTGGTCGCTATCCGTTGACCGGAGTGGGGGATGTGAACACCTATGCCTTGTTTGCCGAAACCATCAATCAGATAACGGCGCCTCGGGGCCGTGCAGGTTTTATCGTGCCAACAGGCATCGCCACAGACGACAGCACCAAAGCTTATTTTGCCAATATCACCCAAGCTGGACGCTTGGTGAGCCTGTACGACATTGAAAATCGTGAAGCAGTGTTCGAAGACGTGCATCGCAGTTACAAATTTTGCCTCCTTACGCTAGGGGCTGCCGAGCAGGCGGAGTTCGTCTGCTTTGCCACGCAAGTCGATCAGTTGAAGGATTCTCGCCGCCGCTTCCGTCTCACTCCGGACGAATTCCGCCTCATCAACCCCAACACGCTCACCTGCCCGGTGTTCCGCAGCGAGCGCGATGCCGAACTCACCAAGAAGCTCTACCGCGCCGCGCCGGTGCTGATCGAGGAGGGCCAGCCCGATGGCAATCCGTGGGGAATTTCCTTCATGCGTATGCTGGACATGGCCAACGATAGCCACCTGTTTGCCGATGCCCCCAGCCCCGGCCTGCTGCCGCTGTACGAGGCCAAAATGATCCACCAGTTCGACCACCGCTGGGCGAGCTACGGTTCCGACGGAAACAGCGGCGATGTCACGCTCGACGACAAAAATGATCCGAGTTTCACCGTCACCCCGCGTTACTGGGTCAGCGAGGCGGAAGTCGAACAACGTCTGAGCGATAAGAACTGGTCACGCGGCTGGCTGATGGGCTGGCGGGATATTTGCCGGGCGACGGACGAACGCACGGCGATTGCGTCGGTGGTGCCGAGGGTTGGGGTGGGACATACCATGCCGCTCTTCATGACTACTGCGGAACCGATGAGGGTGGCGGCGCTACTGGGTAATTTCGGCGCATTGGTACTGGATTTCATTGCCCGTGTGAAGGTAGGCGGCACACACCTGACATACTCCTGCCTCAAGCAATTCCCGTTCATTCCGCCCGACCGCTACACAGAAACCGATCTCGCCTTCATCGTCCCCCGCGTCCTCGAACTGACCTACACCGCCCACGATCTGCAAGCCTGGGCCGAAGACCTGGTGAGCGAATGGGGCGCGGCGAATGGTGAATGGCGGATGGCGGGGGTGGCGGGGATGGCGAATGGTGAATGGCGAATAGCGAATGGTAAGAAAGAAGACCGTTCGCCACTCGCTACTTACCGTTCACCGTCTTCCCATTCGCCACTTACCATTCGCCATTCGCCCGAAAACCCACTCGCTATTCGCCACTCGCCACTCACCCCTTTCCCCTTCGACCCCGAACGCCGTGCTCACCTCCGCGCCGAACTGGACGCCTATTACGCCCGCCTCTACGGCCTGACCCGCGACGAACTGCGCTACATCCTCCACCCCGCCGACGTGATGGGCGAGGACTACCCCTCCGAAACCTTCCGCGTGCTCAAGAACAACGAAGTGCGCGCATTCGGCGAATACCGCACCCAACGCCTGGTGCTGGCGGCGTGGGATCGATTGGAGAAGGGCGAATTGTCATGAAGGCTTTGTCACCTCCTTCGGATAGCCGTGGCGAAACCTATAGACATACTTACCATCATGGTAAATACTAGGAAAAACCTGAGCGCTTATGCCGGTACGCCGCCGTCGGACGATCAGGCCGACCGCCGCATCCCCGGCGGCCCGCTGTACACAAGGGAGGAAGTGCTGGCCATACTGGCTACAGGCGAGGCGGCAATTAAGCTTTGGACGCAAAAGTGCATGCGTGATGTCCAAAAATACGATATGGAGCCCGCCGATGTCGTCGATCTGGTGAAAATCGCTTTGAATGGTGGAAAGTTCAAAGGGAGCCAGTGGTGTACCAATAAACCGGGCGGCGCCTGGGCGGCTTGCGACAGTTACCAACTGTTCTTTCGGCAATGGATAGAAACCGCCAACAAGCACATGGATGTTGAATATTATGTGAAATTTGCGATTGGGCGCTCCGGCAACATGATGTTGATCATCTCTTGCCACCCGCCCGAGGAGAGGTAGCCAGTATGAACCCTCAAACCCAACTTTGCCCGCTATGCGAAGAAGGACAACTGCATGAGCGCATGGACTTCAGCGAGGTTGAATACAAAGGACAACACGCATCGTTGCCTCTGTACTTTGCCGAGTGTGATGCTTGCGGATCGGAGCAGGGTAGCGCCGAGCACATTCGCCGTAACAAACGCGCCATGATTGCCTTCAAAAAGCAGGTGGACGGTCTGCTGCCTGGTGCAGAGGTGCGTGCGATCCGGGAGCGCTTGGGTATTACCCAGGCGCAGGCCTCGCAGATTTTCGGCGGCGGGCCGGTGGCGTTTTCCAAATACGAAGGCGACGATGTGATGCAATCCGAAGCCATGGACAAGTTGCTGCGGCTGGCGTCTGAGGTGCCCGAGGCATTCGCCAAGCTGGCGCGTGATGCGGGCGTGGAGATACCTGCGGTCGCCGCGCGTTCGGCCGACTGGCAAGCCGTGGATTGGCAGCCGGATCAGTCCAGCCTGGCGACGCCGCGAAAAACGCCCCGCCTGCGCGTGGTTCACAGCTCGAAACCCGAACCCGCCGCACACTACGAAAACGCCGCATGATCAGCGCCGACCTGCAAAAAGCTATCGATGGCCTGAAGATTGAGGACGTCTATCTGCGCGGTGCTTTTGCCCATTGCAGCGACGATTTCGACCCGAAATACGCTCCCGACCTTGCGGCATTGACGGTACAGCAGATGCATGCGGTCAAGCAGTCCACCCTCGTCGAGGTGGAGGGAGAAGGGCGGTTGCTGCGCGTGTTTATGGTGCTAGGCACGCGTTGGATTGAGCCATTACGAGAGGCCGAGGACCCCAAGGTTCTCGCGGTCATCGAAGCCGAGTTCGTAGCCGAGTATCGCCTGCAAACCGAACTCGCCCAGAGCTGCATCGATGAGTTTGCGCTGAAAAATGCCAGCTACCATGTCTGGCCCTATTGGCGCGAATACCTCGCCTCGCAATGCGAGCGCATGCGCCTGCCGCGATTGGTGCTGCCTGCAGTTCAACTGCCCCATCACCGCCATAATGATCCAGCGGCAGAGTAAGCCGCCTTGATGTATTGGCCGTGAACCCGCTGCAACGCGCCCTAATCGAAAAAGTCGGCGTTGACAACGGCTTCGAACACACCCTGGTAGCCGACGAGCATGACGTCACACTTGCATCAGCGCGGCATCCCACCCGTTCCACCATCTCTGTGCTGGACGCCGGCTTCGGAGTCCGTTTCACGTCCGGTGCCGCCGCGTTGTTACCGGAGTTATCGCGTGGCTTCCCCCAAGCTGTCCGGGATCGGGGCGACTTCGTAGTGGGCAATGAGGCTGCGCTCGCCGCGCTGTTGCGCCGAGCGGCAAGTTTGTCACGCGCATTGCCCACTCAGGCCGCAACCAGCTATCAGAAGGCGCTGGATGAGGAGTTGTCGGCTTTGCCCCCGGGATTGGCCGGGACGGAAATCGAACGCATGGTTCGCCAGCGTGTGGGGCAACAGAAGTTCCGCGAAGCAATGCTGGAATATTGGGGAGGGGCCTGCGCGGTAACAGGAGTGGCTGTCCCTGAAGTTCTGCGCGCCAGCCACGCCAAACCTTGGGCGGAATGCGAGTCCGATGCCGAGCGTCTGGATGTGTTCAACGGCTTTCTGCTGACCGCCAACCTCGATGCCTTGTTTGACCGATTCCTGATCAGTTTCGATGAAGGAGGTCGGTTAGTGCCATCGCCTTCTCTTGCGGAGACCGATTTAAAGCGACTCGGAATCGTGCCGGGCTTGGAACTGCGCTGGGTGGCTCCCGAGCATCAAAGCTATCTAAGCTTTCACCGCGCCCGATTCTTGCTTTCTGTCAACCAAACAGCTGATTGCCAAGCGCTCGCTTCTGCGACGCAATAATGCAGGGCGGGGTTGAGGTGAGTTATGCTCGAAAGTTGACGGGGCGGCAAAAAGTCCTTGGCCACCGCTCCGAGCAACGTGGTCAAGATCATGTTTCCGGGCTTGTTCGGAGAAATTTGAGGGTTCGAAGAATTCAGAAGCGTTGAATTCATGAGTCACGGATAGAGATCGGATAGTTAAATGGTTTTAGGTCGCACAAATCTGATCTGAAGAGTATTTTTGCGAGAGGCTCTATGCCTGCTAACGGCATGGTAGCCCTTGGAGTTTTCACCATGAAGCTTCCGATCTTTGGATGGTTCATGCACCGGTCGCCAGCAGCCCCGGCTGCGCTGTCGCCTGAACCAACTGATTGCCGGCCAGCCGGCGCTTTGCCGGTTTTGTCTCCCCAGGAACTGCTGCTCAGTCGCCGACAGCATGTCAACCTTATCGAGGAGTTGGCGGGAGCAACTCGGCATCATTTTCAAGTCTATTACGTCGCGGCCATCAACCGATTTGCCGAATTCGTGCAGCAGCTCCCCGCCTCGGAAGCTCACCATCATGCCTATGCCGGCGGCCTGCTCGATCATGGATTGGAGGTCGCTACGATCGCGCTGAAACTGCGACACGCCTACCTGTTGCCGCCCGGCGCTGTGCCGGAGGACATAAACCATAAGCGCGATCTTTGGACCTATGCCGTTTTTACGGCGGCCTTGCTGCACGACCTGGCGAAACCGGCCGTCGACCAGGTTGTTACAGTGTTCGACGAACGCGGCAAAGACTCCGGGCAGTGGGACCCCTGGATAGGCAGTCTGACGGACGATCCCCATGCTCGGTGGTATCGCACGGCATTCGTGCCGAAGCGGCAGTATCGATTGCATGAAAAAGCTTCGCTGCTATTGGTGAATCGAATCATCCCCGCCGAAGGCTTGACTTGGCTCGCCGGCGACCGCGAGGCGTTTTCGGCCTGGCTTTCCTGCCTTGGTGGAGATACGGCGGAGGCCGGAGTAATGGGCGAGATCGTCAATAAGGCCGATTCCGAATCGGTGGCGCGGAATCTGGGAGCGGAGCCGGGGCAGCGCGCAGCATCCAGCGCCGTCGTTCCGTTGCATGAAAAGCTGATCGCCGCCTTGCGGTTTCTGATCGACGAAAAGGAACTGCCGCTCAACCGAAACGGCGCAGCCGGATGGCGAGTCGGTGACGATCTCTGGATGGTCAGCAAGCGCACCGTCGATGCCATACGTTTGCATCTCGTGCAATCAGGACACACCGGCATTCCGACCCAGAACGACCGCATCTTCGATGTCTTGCAGGAACACGGCGTTCTGGTGGCCTGCAACGATCGCGCGATCTGGCGTGCGATGGTCAATGGCGAAGGTTGGGGGCATGAGTTGACGCTGATTCGAATTCCGGTCCCCCGGCTTTGGCCGAATCGGGATCGCTGGCCCGACGAATTCCAGGGTACCGTCACGCCGGATTCCCCGCCTCAATGCCAGCCGCCGGTGCAGGTGGATAAAACTCCGGAAGGCACGGTTTCCGGCGAGCCTCGACCCACTCCAATCCCAGAGATCCCGGAATCCGTGACTGCCCCGGTGAATGCCAGCCCCAACCCACCCGGCCATTCAGCCGAGCATCAGCACTACGAGCTAAAGTCGCCTCTGTCTTTCGCTTCTCCCGATGATCTCGGTGAAGCCTTCCTAGCCTGGCTGGTTGCGGGAATTGCCAGCAAAAAACTGGATTACAACAATCCGGGCACCCGGATTCATGTCATACCGGAAGGCGTGTTACTGGTCAGCCCGGGTTTATTTCAGGATTTCGCCAAAGAGCCCGATGCATCCGATGGCTCCTGGGACAAAGTGCAGAAGCGTTTCCTGAAGCTGGGCTTGCACGAACGGACCGCGAACGGCATGAACGTCCACCGCTATATCGTGACCGGACAGAACCGTTCGACGGCGATCAACGGGATTCTGGTGAGGGACGTGGGACGAATCTTCAGGACCACCAATCCCCAGCCGAACCCGCATTTACGGCGAGCGTCTTAATGAAGGTCTGATTAAGTCCTTCGACAGGCCTGTCCTGAGCCCTTCGACTGGGCTCAGGACAGGCCTGTCGAAGGGCATGAGCGGAATCCACTTATTCAGAGCTTCCTTAACGAATCTACTGTTTGGATTGAATGTTGTGCGGTCGATTTGCGCTGATCAGTTCGCCGGACATCCTCGCCGAGTTTTTCCGCCTGGAGGAACGTCATATCACCGATCTTCTCCGGCTCTTCCTCCTGCACGCGGGGGCGGAGCAGGAAGTACACGTTGCCCTCGTCGAGTACGGTCGACTTGCACCCCTGTCATAAGCCCCTCCGGAATTTGATATATCGCAACTCATTGGGCCGGATGATAGGGCCGGTGTTGCTAGTAGGTCCGCAAACGAAATCGTACCGCTTCAAGCCGGTCTAATATTGTACCGACCGAATTCGGCCTATCTCGAACGCAACGATGATGCCTACTCTGGTTCTGGTGGCGCTCACCGTGTTCTTCTTGGCCGGCTGCGATTCCCTTCCGCGCGACAGTGCCGGGGCGCTAAACCGCGTGCGCGGTGGCGAATTGCGTGTCGGCGTGGCGGACAACCCACCCTGGGTACGCTTCGAGGGCGGCCGCGTCACGGGACTCGAACCCGAGCTGATCGAGGCTTGGGCGAAAGGCCTCGGTGCCCCCGTGACCTGGCGGAGCGGCGCAGAAGCGGAACTCATTGAAGCGCTGCATCGCCGAGAGATCGATGTACTGGCGGCGGGGCTCGACAGCGAGACGCCTTACAAATCCAAGCTCGGTCTTACGCAGCCTTACATTGAGATCGAGGATCGATACGGAACCGAGAAGAAACACGTGCTCGCCGTGACGCCGGGCGAGAGCGCGCTGCTTTTTTCGCTGGACCGATTCCTTGCCGCCCAGGACAAAGCCATGTTGCGACGCCGTGCTCAGCAGGCGCAGCAGGAGAACGCGCAGCCATGAGGCCCCTCGATGCTTTTGACCTGCCGCCCGAAAAGGAACGCGACCTAAAAAAGGCGCGGCGGTTGGAAACGTGGACATTGATCTATATCGCCTCGTCCACGACCTTTCTCGGTCTCACCATGGGCACCTCGCAAGCCATGCGGACGAGCTTCTTTGAAGACGCGTTTTCATCGGTGCCGGCGATCGCCTTTCTCGTCTGCACGCGCATCGCGCGCCGCAGAGCGAACGAGGATTTCCCTTACGGTTACCATGGCGTCGTCTCGATCGGCTATCTCACCGCCTCGCTCTCGCTCGTCGGTCTGGGCGGGTTTTTGCTGGTTGAAGCCGTGACCAAGCTGATAGCTGTCGAACGCACGACGATCGGCGGGATGACGCTTTTCGGCCATACGCTCTGGGCCGGCTGGCCTATGCTCGCGGCAATCGCTTACACGGCGATACCGAGCGTCTTTTTCGGTCGCGCGAAACTCAAGCTCGCACCCCAAATCCATGACAAAATCCTTTACGCCGACGCGAAGATGATGAAGGCCGACTGGATGGCGGAGACGGCGACGGCCGTCGGCGTGCTCGGTGTCGGCCTCGGTCTGTGGTGGCTCGATCCGGTGGCAGCCGCGCTGGTTTCCGCCGATATTCTCAAGGACGGCGTGGTCAACGTGTACGTGGCCGTACACGACCTCATGGAGCGCCGCCCGATGAAAACCGATCGCTCGGGTCCCGAACCGCTCCCCGATGAGTTGCGCGCATGCATCGAAAGGCTCGACTGGGTCGCCGGCGCCACGGTCAGGCTGCGCGAAGTCGGGCACGTATTCTTCGGCGAAGTGTTCGTGACGCCGCGCGGTTCGCCCGAGGACTTGCCCGCGAAGATTCGTCACGCTGTGGCGGATGCGAAGTCGATCAACTGGCGGCTCCACGACGTGACAATCACGGTGCTGGACCGGCCGCCTGAGTGAGCCTGACGCTTGCCGGAGGAGGAGATTGCATGTCGAGGGCAGCGCCACTTTCGGAATTTCGGCGCCCTCGCGCAATTTTCGCCCATCCTAGAAATCTAGGATGCGGCCAGCCAGATACGTAGGTCGGCAATCCCTTGCCGACAAAGCCCTTCGCCGAGCCGATACGTCGGCAAGGGATTGCCGACCTACGTTCTCCCCTCCTGGCACGAATCCGTACACCGGGATGGAAAACGCTCTAAGTACATTCAGGGAAGTCTTGCGGCATAGGCAACCTGCAGGACAACCCCGCCAATCAAGCCAAACAGTCGAGATTCCGCAAGTATTTGCGGAATGTACTTAGGTGCGGCCAGCCAGCTTTTGTCCGTCTGCTGTTGTTTTTCCGAGATGATCAGATCAAATCAAGTCATGCTCGACGGCATACCGGATCAGGTCGGCGTTATTTTTGACGCTGAGTTTCCGCATCAGGCGCGTTTTGTGGGTGCTGACGGTTTTTTCGCTGAGGGATAACGCGTCGGCGATGTCCTGAACTCGCTTGCCCGAAGCGAAAAGACGGAGAATCTGCCGCTCTCGCTGCGAAAGTGCCGCGTGAGGAAATTGGTCCGGCACCATAGTGAAAACGATTTTTTCCGCCAGCGAAGACTCTATGAAGCGTTGACCGCTCGCTACTCTTCTTATGCCGGCAACCAAGATGCCCGGTTCGCAGTCCTTGGTGATGTAACCCGCGGCGCCGGCTTTGATCGCTTCTGCGGCGATCTGTTCCGAGGTATGCATGGTCAGGATCAGTATGGGAAGCGATGGTCTGATCTGCTGGACGCGTCTAATCAAGTCGACGCCTTGAGTGCCCGGCATGGACAAGTCCAAAACCAGAACGTCGATATCGGTACAGCGGCACTTGTCCAAGACTTCGGACGCATCCGCGGCTTCATCCACGACCGAGAAATTGACGGTTGAAGACAAAATATGAGTTATTCCATGGCGAATGATAGGGTGGTCGTCGGCTACCAGGATCTTGATCATCAATCATTCCGATTTTCAAAAAGGAGAACTTCTAGGAGGAAGCCGAATCGCAAGCCGGGTGCCTTTCCCGGGTGTACTATGGATGTCGAACTTGCCGCCCAATGCCGACACCCGTTCCCGTATTCCCAAAAGGCCAAAGGACTTGGGTTTGTGCTCGGCCGTCACATCGAAGCCGCAGCCGTCATCCTGTATTTCGACGCGAATATGATCATTCCGGGAAACCAGGAGTACGGAAGCGTGGCGGGCATTGGCATGCTTTGCCACATTGTTCAGCGATTCCTGGGCGATACGGAATATCGCGATAGCCAGTTGTTCATCAAGGACGATATCGCTCATTGTGGTTAAGACACATGGGATACCGGTGCGGGTCTCAAACTCTTTGACCAGCCATTCCAGTGCGGCTGCAATGCCGAAGTCGAGTGCGCTGGGGCGCAAATCGGTCGATATGTTGCGTACGACCTGAACCGCTCTATTTACCAGGACGCCCAAGGCCTGGATCTTTTTTGCCAATTCGGAGTGGTTTTGAAGAAAGTTCATTCGTATGAAGGAAATATCCATCTTCATGGCCGTCAGGATCTGGCCCAGTTCGTCATGGATTTCCCGAGCGATCCGTTTTTTCTCTTCTTCCCTCAAATTTTCCCTGTGAGCGGCCAGGCGTTGCAAAAGTCGCCGGGAGTCGCGGATTTCTTGCTCCCGTTCCCGCAGCATGAATTCTGTTTTCTTGAGGACCGTGATGTCTCGGCAGTTCAACAGCACGCTGTGCACTGTGCCATCGGGCGAGAGCTCAGGTACATGGCGGGACTGAAAGTGCTGTTCGCCGTCAGGGGACGGCAGGACGAACTCGGCGATTTGTTCCTTACCGCTGGCGAAAACGTTTTTTAGCGGCGACTGTAGGCATCTCACCAGATCGTCAGGTAATTCGAGGTCTTGATACGTCTTGCCCGGAAAGCTCGACGCCGGTCGGCCCAGAACGCGTTCTATGGCCGGGTTGACATAAATAAAGCGCAGAGCTCGATCGAAGCGAGCGATGATATCCGGCGAATTTTCCACGAGTGCCCGGAATTCTCGCTCGCGCCTATCCAATTCGCTTTTTAGGTACGCTCTCTCGGTAATGTCCCGTGCAATGATCAGGAAATGCCGCTCGTCCTTCGATTCGAGTTCGTCGATGGCCATTTCAACCGGAAAGAAGGTGCCGTCCTTACGCTTGCCTTGCCAAGAGCGGAATCCGGAGCCGTGAACTTTGCGCATCTCGGAATTCCGATGATTTTGGATAGGAGCGTAGTGTTTTTCGGCCTGTGTTTCCGACATCAGTTGATCGGTGCTGAGCGGCAGCACTTCGTTCAATCCGTAACCGAACATCCGGGTTGCAGCCGGATTGACGATCTCGATTCGTCCGTACCGGTCGGTGACGATCACTCCTGATGGCACACGGTCCAGAATTTCGTGTAAATAGAGCTCGGCTCGCAGCAAGCGTTTCGACAGTAGCCGCATCCGATGTCCGAATAGAGCGAAGAGCCCTAAAGTGGCTATGACGAGAGTGAGATTCACTTGAGGATTGACTGGAGAAAGCGAGTTTCAGGCATGTTCGGAGTTATAGCTCGCGTTTGCTTGCTTGCGATAGGCGATGGAGAAACGTCTGTGGACGTTGATGGATTGCCATACGGTCGAATATCGGCCGTCAGGCCGACGCGGTCAGCGGCGACAGCGATTTCGGAACCGTAAACTCGAGCGTTTTGCCGGTCCGCAGCATCGCTTCGACTTCATCGGCGGGCGTCGGTTTACTGAAGTAATACCCCTGTATTTCGTCGCAATGGCGGGTCTTCAGGAACTCGGCTTGTTCCGGCGTTTCGACACCTTCTCCGATCACCCCGAGATTGAGGCTATGGGCCAGAACGATGATGGCTTCGACGATGCGTGCATCATCGGGATCCTTGGCTAGATCGCGTATGAAAGACCGGTCTATCTTGAGATAGTCCAGCGGAAACTGTTTCAGATAGCTCAAGGAGGAGTAGCCCGTTCCGAAGTCGTCGACCGCCAACGAGATACCGAGTTGCTTCAACCGGCCCAGCACATCGGCCGCTATGGACCGGTCGCGCATCAGCATGCTTTCAGTGATTTCCAGTTCTAGGGTCTGCGGCGGAAGACCCGTTTGTTCGACGACGGCGGTAACGACCTCGACCAGATCCGGCTGTGCGAATTGGCGTGCCGATAGATTGACGGCCATTCGGTTGAAGGCCAGCCCTTTATCGCGCCATACTTTTGCTTGCGCGCAGGCAGTGCGGAAAACCCATTCGCCGATCTGAGCGATCAGACCGGTTTCCTCCGCGATCGGGATGAATTTGGCCGGTGCAATGAAGCCTTTTTGGGGATGCTGCCAACGTATCAGCGCTTCGACACCGCAGATTCGACCGGTGACAAGACTGACTCTGGGCTGATAATGCAAGGTGAATTCGCTTCGGTCCAAAGCCGTGCGCAGGTCGTTGACGATGTCCAGTCTTTCCCGAAGACAAGCGCCCATTTCGGCAGTGTAGAACCGGAACTTGCTCCGTCCTTCGTCCTTAGCCTTATACATGGACATGTCGGCATTGCGCAACAGTCCGTGAACATCGTCGCCGTCGCCGGGATAAACGGTAATACCGATGCTGGCGCTGATAAGAATATGGTGGTGCTCGATCCTGCAGGGCTGCGCAATGGCGTCCAGCAGTAATTGCGCCTTTTGCGCCGCGCACGAGGAATCGGTGATGTGGGGCAGGAGTACCGCGAATTCGTCGCCGCCCAGCCGCGCTACGGTATCTTCCTCGCGCAGGGCTTCTCTAAGGCGGCCTCCGATCAGCTTTACCAACTCGTCGCCGAAATCGTGTCCCAAGGTATCGTTCACATCCTTGAAATTGTCCAGATCGACCAAAAGCACTGCGACCAAGCTGCCATTGCGGAATGCTCTCAGCATCGCCTGCTCCAGCCGCTCGCGAAACAGGAAACGATTGGGCAATGCGGTTAGAGGATCGTGGGTGGCCTGAAATTTCAGCATCGTCTCGTACTGTTTCTGATCGGCGATGTCGCGAGCCACCGTCGACCAGTAAGCGACCCGCCCGTCGTTCCCCTTGTGGGCTATGATGACCTGGGAGAGCGGGATTTTGTTGCCGAACCGGTTGACCAGTTCCGTCTCGCCCCGCCAGACGCCGCTCTTCTCCGCCTCCGCAAGTCCTCCCCTCAGTAACGTATTGAATACTTGAGGCGGGTGAAACTGTTCGATATGCAGGGCGGAGATGTCTTCCTCCCGGCCGAGTCCCAGCATCGCGCGTCCGGCCTGATTGATGTAGATCGGTTTGTAGTCGGCGTTGACGATACCGATAAGATCCGAGGTCCCTTCCAGAATGGCCACGAGTCGGTCTCGCTCCTCCTCGCGTTGTTTTCGTTCGGTGATGTCGCGTACGGCGACGATGGTCATCAATCCTTGTTCGGTATGCAATGGACCGAGCGTTACTTCGGCGGGAAAATCGGATCCGTCGTTGCGGCGTCCCCATACTTCCCGTCCTACCGATAAGGTTTGCTTTTCCTTGCGATGAGTGTGCCATCGCGCTGAGTGCTTTGCCCGGCAAATCTCAGGAATCAATGTTTCTATCGACCGGCCGATGAGTTCCGCTCGCGGACAGGCGAAAATGGCCTCCGCTTTGGCGTTGGCCATGGCGATGCGACATGCGCTGTCGGCCAGCAAAACCCCGTCCGGCTCGAATTCCAGCAGATCCTGAAAACGTGCCTCGCTTTTCCGAAGCGCCTCGCGGGAGGCCTGGAGCCGCAGATAAGGTTCGTGCACGCCTTCGACGAAGATTCCCCGGTAGACGAGAAAATAGGCGATCGCTTTGTAAACATGACCGACAAAATTGCACAGATCGTCGACCGCCCGATATCGCGAGAAACACAACTCGCTCAAGGCCGTAACCGCCGAGGCGCCCATCAAATACGCCAGAACCCGGGGCTGCGGTCGGCGCAAGCGATAGAGCAGAACGAGAGTGACAGTGAAATAGATGAGCGTCAGCGCATATTCCGCCTTCATTTTGAAAGGCGTTAAGCCTTGTCCTGACAGAAACGTCCGCGGCCAAAAATCTTCCCGGAATAGGCCAAGCCAAACGATGAGCGAAGTGAACGCCAGGCATCCGGCCAGTATGGCGCATCGAAATGAAAGCCGCTTCATCGGGCGCCAAGGCAGCAAGCCGGCGGCCAGGAACGTAACGGCAGCCAGGTAGCGTGCGGACAGCCAGAAATTGATGGCTTTTTCCGGGCTGCTCGGCGTAATGAAATTCGGCATTCCCGGAAACGACAGTACGTGCATCAGGTCGAGCAAACCGACGGTCAGAAAGCCGCAGGCGAGGATCGGCAAGGTCAACGGACGATTCTCCTCGTAGGCGTTCCAGCCGATGCCGAATACCATTGCGGCGATCACGATGGCGGGAATCTCCACAAGCGTGTGAAGAGCGGAATAATCGGCGAAACGGACGCCGTGTTCCTGTACGCACAGCCAGAGTCCGAAGGAAAACAGGCCGAGAGGAAGGAGCAGCAATACAATCTGCCTTACCGTCTTCTCCGTATCGGTACCGAATACGAATACCGAGTGCCCGGACCGATCAAAGTCTATGTCTGTCATAACTTCCGTTTCCGAGAATGATGCTAATCACGATGTAGGGTTCTAAAGACCAATCGTTCAGAAAATACCGCGGTGATGGCGATGTTCGTGTATGGAGCGAGTAACTTACCTGCTCGCGCCATAATCCAGGATCGCTGACGGGATATCCGAAAGCGCGATGCTGCGTTCCACCGCTCCGAGTCTCACGGCCTCTTTCGGCATGCCGTACACAACACAGGTTTCTTCGTCCTGAGCCAAGGTTCGGCTCCCGGCCTCGCGCATCTCCTTCAGGCCGCGGGCGCCGTCGTCGCCCATGCCGGTCATGATCACCCCGAAAGCATTTTTTCCGGCGGTATTGGCCACGGAGCGGAACAACACGTCCACCGACGGGCGGTGCCGATTGACCAGCGGGCCGTCAATCACGTCCACGTAATAAAGAGCGCCACTACGTTTGAGCAGCATGTGGCGGCCGCCGGGTGCTATCAGTACCCGGCCGGGCAAGACCCGGTCGCCGTTGGCGGCTTCTTTGACTTCGACCGCGCTGAGCTTGTCCAGGCGGTTGGCAAAAGCGGTGGTGAATTTTTCCGGCATGTGCTGAACGACGACGATGCCGGGACAGACCCGAGGCAGAGCCGTGAGCACCGCTTCCAGAGCCTGCGTGCCGCCGGTGGAGGCGCCCAGGGCGACCACTTTGTCGGTTGTCTGCGTGAGAGGGCGATGAGAATAGGACAGCACGGCATCGGCTGTATGCTTGGGTTCGGCCTTGTGCGGCAGGCCCGCGAGCGTCAGCCGCTTGAGATCGGCCAGGGCCGCGGACTTGACGGCGTGGATCAGTTCTGCGGCGATGCTTTGCAGATGTTGCTTGATTCCCAGCTTGGCTTTGGCGACGACACCCACCGCGCCAGCGGACAAGGCTTGCAAGGAGGTTTCTGCGCCTTTCTCCGTGAGCGAGGAACAAATCACGACCGGGGTCGGGTGTTCCATCATGAGCTTCTTCAAAAAGGTGATTCCGTCCATGCGGGGCATTTCCACATCCAGGACGATGACGTCCGGCCACCGCCGTTTCATTCGCTCCATGGCGAAGAGGGGATCGGAAGCCGCGCCGATGACTTCCAGGGCGGGATCCTGGCTCAAGATATCACTGATGACCTGGCGCACTACGGCCGAGTCGTCCACGAGCATGACGCCTATTTTTTTCATTTAGATTCGTTCTTTCTTCTCGTCGTGGAAAATTCGATGAGCTCCTGGCGATGTTCGAGGCGGGTCTCGCCGCTCCAAAGTTCGAATGCCAGCTTCCTATACCCAACGCCACCCAAGTGTGCCTCGTCGATCCGGGAACCGAGGCGATTTGCCAGGTTTCTTGCGGCTTCCACGTTGCGTGCGCTCACGTTCAGGACGGCGGGTACGGAACGGTTCGAAAACATGTTTCCGCCGCCGAACAATCGAGCACGGTATTCGGACGACGGCGCTCCGGCGCGCAAGATTTCCCGGCGAAAGAGTTCCATAGCCTCGTCGGCATAGCGTCCGTCCGGTTCCGACGCCCGCCCGTGGCCGCGGGCCGGCAACATGTAATGGCACATGCCGCCGAGGCAGAGGCGCGGATGCCATAGAATCACGGCCACGCAGGAACCGAGCAGGGTAACCAGGCGCACTGCTCCTTGCCCGAAGTAGAAGTCGCCCGGACGCAAATGGATTTCCTGAAATCCGGGGGGCGAAACGGCGATGCATCTCATGGTTTGCGGTAAATGGTGGGGGCGACGGGTTTCAGAGTTTCATCGACACCGTTCAGGGTTTCCGCATGGCCGACGATAAAATGGCCGCCGGGTTTCAACGTCTGGATCAGACGGGCCACTATCCGTCGTTTTGCCGCCAGGTCGAAATAGATCATGACATTGCGCAGAAAGATGGCGTCAAACTCGCCGATCTTGGGGAGCGGTCCGTTCAGATTGATCTGAATGAATCGCATGCGGCTCTTCAGCGGGGTGTCGATGAGAAAAGTGCCTTTCTGAGAGCCGACTCCCTTGAGGCAATAGCGGGTCAAATGATCCTTGGGGATGTGTCTGGCCCGCTCCATGGAATAATGGCCGAGCCGGGCTTTTTCGAGGACGCGCCGACTGATGTCGGAGCCCAATACTTCCCAGGAACCGCTACCCAATCGATCGGCCAGCACCATGGCGATGCTGTAAGGCTCTTCGCCGCTGGAACAGGCCGCACTCCAGACCCGGAAGGTTTGAGCCCGGCGGTGGGAGCCGAGGATGTGGTTCTGCAAAAAATCGAAATGCCCCGGTTCGCGAAAGAAATAGGTCTCATTGGTGGTCAGTAGGTCGAGCGCGTGCTGAAGCTCCTCCGCCTCCCGTCGGTCGGTCAAGAGGCGAAAATAGTCCCCGTAACTGGTCAATCCGTGCTGGGCGAGACGCCGGGCTAATCGTCCGCATACTAGGGCTTTTTTCGCCGGCGACAGATGGATGCCGGCGATGTCGTAGAGGAGCTTTTGGTATTGGCGGAATTCATGATCGCTGAGGGTCAAAGCGTCCATGGTTCAAGAACGGTCGTTTTTCGGATAGACGATTTTGGTTTTGCGGCTCGCTCCTGCCGCCGGGAAGTTCGATGGCCGATCCGGACCGACTGGGCCGTCTTGCCGCCTATTCCCCGTTTCCATGGTCTCCTTGTCCCATCTCGGCGAGCAGAGCCATCTCGTCCACGGACAGCACCTTGGCGAGATCCAGCAAGATGACGAAGCGGCCGTCGAGTTTGCCCATACCGGCGATGAAATCGGTGCGGATCTTGGCGCCGAAGGCCGGCGCCGGCTCGATTTCGGCCGGCGGAAGCTCAACGACCTCGTTCACGGCATCGACGGTCACCCCGATGTCGTGGCGTTCTTCCTCGTGTTGCACCTCCACGATGACGATACAGCTTCGCCGGGTCACCTCGGCTAGGCCGCGGCCGAAGCGCGCATGGAGATCGATGACCGGCACCACCGCGCCGCGCAGATTGATGACGCCGCGGATAAAGGTCGGGGTCATGGGTACCGGCGTGACGTGGCCGTACTCGAGGATTTCCTTGACGTGAAGAATATCTAGGGCGAACAGCTCTCCGCCCAGTTGAAAAGTCAGGTATTGCTGTGCGCTGTCCGATTCGTGGTCGATCTGCGGCGACGACTTTTGGTGCGCAATGATATTCGCCATAGCGGCTCCTCGTTATTCGGATGCTTGTCTCAAAATTTTTCGAATTCGTGCTGGCTCATGGCGTAGGTTTCCAAGAGACGTGGCGCTTGGGCGGGTTTGGGTTGACGAACGGAGGGCTTGGCCGGCGCGTCCCGGTTCTCGCCTTGTGCCAGCCTGAAGAATTCCATGAGCTGTTGCAATTGCTCGGCTTGGCTGCTCATTTCCTCGGCGGTGGCGGCAAGCTCTTCCGAGGACGAGGCGTTCTGCTGCGTGATCTGGTTGAGCTGCATCATCGCCGTGGCGATCTGGTTCACGCCGGCGGATTGTTCGTTGGAAGCCGCGGTGATCTCCTGCACCAGATCGGAGGTCTTGGCGATGGAGGGCACGATATCATCCAAGAGCTTGCCGGCTTTCTCTGCCAGTTTCACGCTGCTGTCGGCCAATTCCCCGATCTCCTGGGCGGCGACTTGGGAGCGTTCGGCCAATTTCCGCACTTCCGCCGCCACCACGGCGAAGCCCTTGCCGTGATCGCCGGCGCGGGCGGCTTCGATAGCGGCGTTCAGGGCTAGGAGATTGGTTTGGTAGGCGATGTCGTCGATGATGCCGATCCTCTGGGCGATCTGGCGCATCGCTTCGACCGTGGACTGAACCGCCTCGCCGCCTTCCTTGGCCTCGGTGGAGGCTTTGCCGGCCATGCCGTCGGTGACCCGAGCGTTCTCGGCGTTCTGGTTGATGGAGGCGGACATCTCTTCGACGGCGGCGCTGGTTTCCTCGACGCTGGCCGCTTGTTCGCTGGAGGCTTGGGACAGGCTCTGGGCGGTTGCCGAGACTTCTTCCGAGGCGCTCGACAACTGGCCTGCCGCGCCGCGCACATCGGTGATGATGGCCGAGAGCTTATCCACCATGAACTTCATGGCGGCAACCACGCTGGTGGTATCGCCGTGCCGGGTCTCGACGGTGGCGGTAAGATCACCACCCGCCACCCGGCGCGCCACCTCCGCGACATAGCCGGGCTCGCCGCCAAGTTGCTTGGCGAGGTTGTTGACGAGCCACAAGCCGACCAGGGAGCCGATGAGAATGCTCGCGACGATCGTACCGATGGCAAAACTGAAGACGACGCGATAGCTTTCTTGCGCTTTGTCGAACTCCTGTTCGGCGACGGTCAATTGCAGATTGGACAGATCGGCGATCTTATCGGTGACCGGATCGATCACAGCGTAGAGCGGGCCATCGAATTCGCCGAGTTGTCCCACGATATTTCCGGTCTTGGCATCCAGTACCTCGAGCAGACGATCGATCTTTCGGTCGGACTCGCTAAACATCGACTTGACCGCGCTGACCAGTCTGCTCTCCTCTTCGGTCATGCGGGTAGCGGCGTAGGCGTTCCATTCCGTCCGGATGCGTTCGTTGGCACTGCGTATCCGCTGCCGGGCGTCTTCTGCGGTAATCAATCCGGCATTGGCCTTGTTGACCGCATCTATGATGTGGACGGCATAAGCGTCGGAAATCCTCTTCAGCTTTCTGAGAGGCACGACGCGGTCGTTATAGACGGTATGGAGCCCGGCGTTGCTTTGCTTCATGCCGGACAAACCGTTCCAGCCGATCATGATCTGAAAGGCGCAGAGCAGGAAAACCAGTCCGAGTAACCGGGTTCTGACGGTGAATCGATGGAATGCAGTCATTTTTGTTCTTCCTTTTTGTCGTGTGGGAAGTGATCGTTGTGTGTTTGCGTATTGCCTTCTCGTGCTTCTGAGCTGTCGTTTGCCGTTGGCTAGAGAAGGGTTCGCTTTCAGGCTGCTTTTTGAGCTTCCAGACCGGCGGCATACTGGATCAGCGAAAGCACATCCAGAATCAGCGCCACTTCGCCGGAGCCCAGGATGGTGAAGCCGCTGACGCCGCGCACCTTGCCGAATAGCTTGCCGAGCGGCTTGATCACGGTCTGGAACTCGCCCATTAGTTCGTCTACCAAAAGCCCCGCCTTTTGCCCGCCGAAGTGCGTCACGACGATGTTCTGACGGCGGGAGGTTTGGCCGTGTATCTTGAAGTGTTCGCGCAGGTTGAGGATGGGCAATACCTCACCCCTAAGATTCACATAGCAGCCGTGGCGCTGTTCCCGTTCATCAAGCTCTACGCATTCCGATACCACTTCCAGGGGAATCACATAGGAGCAGCCGGCGACGCTCACCAGGAAGCCGTCGATAATCGCCAGGGTCAAAGGCAGGCGAATGCGTACGGTCGAGCCTTGGCCCTGACGACTGTTGATTTCCACCATGCCGCGGAGCGCTTCGATATTGCGCCGCACGACGTCCATGCCGACGCCGCGTCCGGACAGGTTGCTGATCGTGTCGGCGGTGGAAAAACCGGGCTCGAAGATCAAGTTGTAAATCTCTTGCTCGCTCAGGTTTTGGCCGGCGTTCACCAGTCCCCGCTCTATTGCCTTGCTCAATATTTTGTCGCGATTCAATCCTCCGCCGTCATCGGTCACTTCGATGACGATGCTGCTGGATTCGTGATAGGCGTTGAGCCGAACCGTGCCCTTTGCCGGCTTGCCGGCAGCGACACGCCTATCGGTAGACTCGATTCCATGGTCGATCGCATTGCGCACCAGATGCGTCAGGGGATCGCCGATCTTTTCCACCACGGTTTTGTCCAGTTCGGTTTCAGCGCCGCTGATCTGGAGTTCGATGTCTTTGCCGAGTTCTTTGGAAACATCCCGGACAATGCGATTGAAGCGGTTGAAGGTTTCGCCAATCTGCACCATGCGCAACTGAAGGGCGCCGCCGCGGACTTCCTCGACCAGGCGCAGAATGGTGGAAAGCGCTTCTTGCAGTTCGCTGTCGTTCGTTCTCTGCGCCAGCAGGGATGCCGTCGCGCCGGCAATGACCAATTCGCCCACCTGATTGATGAGTTGGTCCAGCTTTCCGGAATCGACACGGATGAATCGGGATTCGCCGATTTTTGCGTCGCGGATTTTCTTTTGTTTTTCAAGAGCCGCTTCGACGACCGGTTGTTGCAGCATGCCTTCCTGCACCAGTATTTCGCCCATGGGCGGATGTCTTTGGGTTCTGGCGTCAATCTCGTTTTGCAGGGCCAGCGCCTCTTCGATTTCCCGAGGGGTGACGGCATCGGCTTCGATCAGGATCTCGCCCACCTTGTCCGCTTCTGCTTTGAGAGCTTCGATGCGTTCAATGGCGACTTCGGCGAAAGCGGGCGGCGGGGTGATGCGGATATGGCAATCCTCCCGTACGAACTCGAAGACGTTTTCGATGGTTTGTTTGTCCGCAGCGCTTCTGAAGTCGATTTCGAAACCGAGGTAACAGCTCTCCGGATCCATGAGCTCGGCGGGCGGAAGCCGTTCCGTTTTGGTTGCGAGATGAACGATTTCCCCGAGATTGCAGAGGTAGCGTATAAACGATGCCGGGTCGAAGCCGTTGCGCAGGACGTTTTCGCCGAAATCCACGACGATGCGCCAGCAGTCGCCGGACACGGCAGCTTCGCCGCAAACCTCTACCGGTGGGGGCGCTTTGGCCGGTAGGTGACCGGCATCGCTGCTAGCATCGGATGTCTCAAGATAGGCGCGTAATCGATGGAGCAGCCCGACGCCGTTGGACGTTGGGTCGACGTCTGATTCGGAGCCCGCCGCTGCAGCGTCGATGAGCACCGAGATTTCGTCGCACGATTGAAGTAAGAGGTTGGTCAAATCCGGCTGAGTCAGGATTTCGCCGGCGCGCATCCGATCCAGCACGTTTTCCACGACATGGGTGAAGGAGACGATGCCGTCAAGACCGAACAAGCCTGCCGAACCTTTGATGGTATGGGCAGCGCGAAAAATCGCGTTCAGGATATCCGGATCGTCCGGCGTCTGTTCCAGCCCCAGGAGCCCTTCTTCCATTTCTTGGAGTAGGGCGCGACCTTCTTCGATGAAGACCGGTAGTGCTTGATCCAGGTTCATGACGACCGTCCTCCCGCACCGTGCGCGGCGGTGATGACCAGCGGATCGCCGAAGAACCCCGCCAGGTTATACAGCTCGATCAATTCCAGAACAGCCGGGCTGTGCGAGGTCAGGCGAAGATTGCCGCCGGTACGATCGGTTTCCCTCTTGGCCAGCATGAGAAGTTGAAATCCCGCTGTGTCGATTTCGCTGATGCCGGATAAGTCGATTTCCAGTTCGTTTCCGGATTGCAGCATCGTCAGGAGTGGCTGTTTGATCTCCGCGGCATGATAGATGGTCAGTTCGCCGGAGAGACGCAATGCGCCGCCGTCTTCTGTGAATTCGATGGCCATGGCTAACGCTCTCTTAGGGTGCGATCAATTTCGATACGGCATCCAGCATTTGGGCAGGCTGGAATGGCTTGACGACCCAAGCCTTGGCGCCGGCCGCCTTGCCTTCGGCCATCTTGCTTTCTTGAGACTCGGTGGTGAGCATGATCACCGGAGTGAACTTGTAAGCTGGGAGCTGTTTCGCTTCTCTGACGAAGCTTATTCCGTCCATATTGGGCATGTTGACATCGCTGATGATCAGGTGGATTCGTTGCCCGTTCAGCTTGGTCAGGGCGTCTTGGCCGTCGCGGGCTTCGACGACGTCATAGCCCGCTCCTTTCAGGGCGATGCTCACGACCTGGCGAAGCGAAGCCGAATCGTCGACGATGAGAATGGTTTTGGCCACGGAGCTACTCCTTATGGATTAAAAGAAGGTAATGTTTGCGGATCGATCGGAACTGACAGGCTGTACGCCGGGGTGGTGCCGGCGTTGCTCTTCGGTGGTATAGGTTTGCGCCAATTCCTTGAGCCAAAGCTTGGCATCGATCGTTTCTTTTCCGGATGCTTCGGAAATACATGCATGGAGCTTTTCCAAATCGTCGCGCACGTGCCCCAGAATTTGGCTAACCCGGTCTTGGAATTGCAGCGAAACCAGAATGTCCGATAGCTCGTTCTTGATCTCTACGCTTTTTCCTTGAAGGATCTCGGCGGATTGGCACAAAGCGCCGCCCGCCTTGCTGAATTGGTCGAGAACACGGTTGATCGCGGTCTCGGAATCGGTCAGCAATTTCACGTCTTGATTGGCAGTTTTTTCGGAAAGCTCCAATGCCGAGGTGATGGCCTCGTTGACGACATTCACCCGTTCGCTGATCCGTTTTCCGGTTTCTCCGGAAAACGTCGACAATTTCCGTACTTCATCCGCGACGACCGCAAATCCTCTTCCGGCCTCCCCCGCGCGTGCGGCTTCGATGGCCGCGTTAAGGGCCAGCAAGTTGGTCTGCCCGGCGACATTGGCGACTTCCGCTGCCATCTGTTTCAACTCTTCCGTGAAGTGGGACAGTTGCAGGATTTCCTGCATCGCCATCCGCCTCATGTCGAGAGCGGTCTTTAAAGAGGCGAGAACTGAGTTCAATTCGTTTTGGCTCTGCGTTAGAAGCGAAACCATGCCGCTGTCGCCCGCTTGTCCACCGATATCCAAGGCCGCTTCTTGCGAAGCGATCACCGTGGTTTGTAGGTCGTGCGCAATATCGGCAAAGCGGTCGCTGAGTATGACTATGGCCTCTTCCATCTGCGACCGCCCCATCTCGATACATGCCGGCTCTTGTCACGTCCTAGAACCGTTTTCATTAGTCAAAATAAAGCTCGCACCCTCGGTAACTGCATAGCGGTTAAAGAGGGCGTTATTTGGGTAAGGTTGTTATTTCAGTGCTGGGGATAAGAGGATTCGCGGCAAACTGCCACTATGTATCCCTAAAGGTCGACACTATCGGCACTCCTTATCGAGTCGGATATGTGGCCATGCGTGCATATGACACGATTGTCTATGACGCTGAGCACAGCCGTTTGTGTCGGCGGGAAGAGTCCAAGATGGCCCGTGCTGGGGCTGCTGTTCGAAAATTTTCCCGGTACATCGACTTGCGGCCGCAGCCTTGATTTCCGTGACGATTCCGGGGCTATATTCAAACTAATCAGACCAGGCGGTCGTAGCCATTAGCAATTGAAACTTTCCCGAGCATTTTTCCAGCGAATGTAAGTCTGGTACGGATATCACAGAATGAAAGTAAGAAAATTCTGATTTTTTTGTAGGAAAAACGGAATTAGATGTAGGGGTGTCGGATGCTTGCCGTCTCGAAGGTATGGTTCGCCAAAGCGTGCAGGCTAAGGGAGGGAGAGAGGGGGTGAGTCCGTCAAGGTGGTGTAAATTCCGAGGGTGAACTCCGGTTCACTCTCACAACTGGATTGCAGCGTGCGTCCATCCAAAATCGCAGCCTTCGGCTGCGGTTTTCGCCCCTGAGCCAGGCGCAAACCTTCGCGGAGATCGTGCACGATCGCGTCGAAGCAGCCCGCCGCGAGCCAACGCCGGGTCTGCCGATAGACGGCTCCCCACGGCGGCAAGTCATGCGGCAACATCATCCGCAGGGCTCACCGGTCCGCACCAACCAACGCAAGCAATTGACGATTTCGCGCAGATCGTGCTGGCGTTGGGGCGCGGCCGCCTTCATCAAGGTTAAATAAGGGACCGCGAACGTCCATTCGTCGTCTGAAACATCGCTGGGGTAAGGTTTTCGAGTAAGCATCCCTGCAGTACCTTGCCCACAGCAAAAAGTTCATAACACGCTCTGGAGTGTCAGACAGGAAACTGACACATTATTCGACAATAAGCACGCAAATCAGGAAAGCCGCGGGCTGTAACGTTTCTTTCACAATCTTATCCACGGACTTTTCCACCCGAACTGTGGATAAACGGATGCATTCCGAGGCTCTTGCCTTCCTCACTTTTTTATGTCAAATGGTTGTGCGAAGTCTGGGCGAATGGACGTGAGAATAACTGGGGTAGGCTGATTCCAGCACGGTCGATGCGTCTTCGTAGATTCGGTCCTGGTTACCCGCCTCGTGATACCGACGGAGTAGTGTGAGCAGATCGATGGCGTCCTTGGGATCTTCTCGGCCACGGTCAACCCAAGCAAAGAGTTTGAGGATGACAATCCCAGCGATGGAAGCTACCGATACGATAAGTCTAGGTTCAACTTCAACTGGCACCGCGGATACCAAGGCATCTCGGTAGCCGGCGACGTTCATTAGGATACTCATGTCCGGCGGCCAAGCGATGGTATTTTTTTCGACTTCGAGCCCACCAAACGGGATTAAATCCACGACGAATTTACGCCTACAGCCTGCTGGTTGGTAAAGCAGCCGCTGCATTACCCGCTCCATTTCTTGAAAACCGGAGCCGGTGACAAGATATCTCTTGATTGCCTTAAACTGGTCCCAGTTTTCAACCGCAAAAGCAAAATCGATATCGCGGGTAGCACGTTCAGCCTGCAGCCCGAATACGTGCTCAAGCAAGATGATTCTGGCGGTTGCTCCTACCAGGAAGGCTTCCAGACCCAGAGCAACTGATGCATTCTGAATTTCTCTCAGGACCGCGAGGGTAATGGGGTCGATCGGGCGCTCAGCCCTGGGTGCCAGAACCATCGATGCTCTGCTCGTAGATCATGTGCGCCGTTTCAAGATTCCGCGGATCGAGGGTGGCGAGAAGGTCCGCGTAGACGAGGATCGGTGGCACGGTTTCGGACAGGGTGTCATCGGCTGGAAAATTCCAGAAGGCATCCAATACCTCGATCTCACCTTTAGGATCAGCACGCAGCTTGTTTTCGACCACTAGCTTCGTGAGATTTTGACGAACGTTTTCGGGTCGGAAATACAGAGTGAAGGTGTTGGGCCTCAAATAGCCGGTCAGCTTGTCGGCCGCGACTTCGCCGCCCCATTGGGCTCCGTACCGGGTGACATCGACTTGCCGCCACCAGTCCGGAGTCGGAGCATGAAACCGTCTTGGGTTTAACTTCGGACGGAGCTTGATGGGGTAGTTGGTCACCCATTCGTCAATCAATCGCTTGCGCTCCAGAATGCGTCGCTCGCCCATTCCCTTGCCGATTATGGCGTAACCCCTGTTATTCAGATCTAAAAAAACCTCTCCCACCGTCCCCAGCGCAACGCCGGCCGCTCGATTGATCTCGCGATAAGGTGCATTGACCAACTCGGGACGGCATAGCAGGACGAATATCACTCTAAGGGCAGTTGCAGTACCTGCACGAGGTGGTTCCGCAGTTGTGATATCCATCCCCTCCTTGGCTCGAGGGCGCAGTCCTTTCACGAATATAAACAGGCCTAGGTCATGAAGATAGGCGTTGCCGTTGGCATCGATGAACTGCACGTCCAGTTCACGGCATTTGTCGGCCATTTCAGCGGTGATCCGCGGGGCCACGAGTAAGCCGGGCTGCTGAAATGAATCGAATTGGTTCCTGACTTGGCCGATCGCGGTAAAGCGATCGATTCGTTTGATTTCAGCCCTATAACGATGGGGCTGACCGGCTACGTCGATTTCCACGGCTGCATCGACTCTGACTCCCTGTTCCAATAAGGGCTCCGCGGCGATGATTTTCCCGGTCAAGCCAGTGGTTTCCTGCAGTGCGGCTAAGGCACGCTCTAGAAGGGCTTGCTCTTTGTGATGCAGGGATTCTTCTCGATAGCGAAGCGGCATGTTCACATTTAATCATTTGTTCACGTAACGTGAACATTATAAGACAGCGAACACAAGATCAAGCGAAATGTTCACGTAATGATCATGTTCACGATGCATGAACATGATCATTACGTGAACGTCGCGGGCAATCAGAAGACGGAGTATCTATGAACTGAAAATCGCGTCGGCGCCCGCCTCGATAGAGCCAAGCATGAGTTCAGATAGATTTCCGATAGCCACGGAAGAGCCCTATATGGCCAGAAATAGAGGCTGCTCTCATTGTCTGAAATTCGGCCATTTGCGGCCATTCAGTCTGTCCAATACCTGTCGGTCACGAACGACTGCTTTCCTCAACGTCGAGCGAGCAGCACGTGCCCGAATGAGCCACTCGGCCAGGGACTCCGAACAGTAGCAAACCGAGACAAAGCGGATGTTTGGTTGTGACAGGAAACCGTCCAAAGCTAGCGCAATGATGACGCGCTGCACGAGGGGGTGTCACTTTCGCCGTTCAGTCTTTTTCACGGGCCGGCCTCCGCTCGACCGACGCGCCTCAACCTTACATTGCTCACGCCCAGCAGGCTTTCCCTTTCTATGGTGGACAAATAGGGCGTGGCGGGGGCGGCTTACTGGATCTAGCGAGAAGATTGGACGGCGCCTACAGTCCGGGCAGCCAGTTGTGCGCCTCACTCTGGCAATGCGGCACTAGGCATAGTGACCCAGTGATTGTGGAGGCGTCTTCACCACCGCTTTAACCAGGGCTGGATGGCTTGTAGCTTTCGGGCCACCACCCCGTAATCGACGGGCATGGTTCTGAGCTGGTCGAGCTTCGGCACGTCGGGCGGGGTTTCCACGCCAGGGTGCAGTGGAATTTGGGCGCAGTCGGCGAAAGCCAGCTTGCGCTCGGTGTCCGGAGACAGGAGGTAATCGACGAGCTTGCGGGCGGCCTCCGGGTGCTGCGCGCCCCGGATCGGCACGACGGCGTTGGGCAGGATCAGGCAACCCGGTTCGCCCTCGCCCTGGTCCGGGCAGATCATCTCGACGGGTTTGCCCTGGCGCATGCGGTTGACCGCGTCATCGCTGTCCACCAAACTGAACTCGAATTCCCCGGCGGCCACCAGGTCCGCGCTTTCGCCATTGCTGGTGGAAATCTTGGTGCCGTTCCTTTTTAGGGCGTCCATAAACCCTTTGGTCCGCTCATCGCCCCACAGCGTGAACAGGGCCGCCACATGGGTGGCGGTCGTGCCGAACAAGGGATTGGCAATAACGCCTTTGCCCGCCCACTTGGGATCGGTATAGGCGGCGAGGCTTTGCGGCTTGAGGCGGGCCTTGTGGTGGACGATAAACACCCGCGCCCTTGCGGAAAAGCCGGTCCAGTACCCTTCGGGGTCCTTGAAGACCTTAGGGATGCCTTCGCCATTGGGGGACCGGTAAGGCGCCGAAACACCCCGCTGCTTCAGGACTTCCGCCCGGATCGGTTCGTTCGCCCAATAGACGTCCGCCTGCGGGTTGTTCTTCTCGGCGAGCAGCCGGTTCATGACGCCGGTACCCTTGGTTTCCTCGGTGTCGTACACCGCTTTGACGCGGATGCCGGTATCCCGCTCGAAATCCCTGAGGATCGGTTCCGAGAACACTTGATCCTCGCTGGCATAAACCACGACCGTGGCTTCCGCGCCCACGGCAGTCCGGACGAGCGCCAGGCTCAGCAGCAGCGATAGCCATCTGTAGGATTGCATTGTCATCGTTGCCTCCTTAAGGGTTTGGCGAAAACAGCAGATTCAGGCCGATGAGCAAAGTCAGTTCCGGCTCGTCCCGGAACGAGCGGCCGGCGGACACCATCAACACCCGGCCGGGGGCCATGACCCACTTTCCGCCCAGGTTGAAGCCGGCGTTGGGCTCGCCGCCGGGGGATGGGGACGTAATGGCGAACACCTCGCCGCCGAGCTTGAGCCGCTTGCCCACGGCGTGCTCCAAGGCCAAACCGAAAAACCAGTAACTTTTGCCCTCGGCCCCGGCCCACAGCTTGTAACGCGCATCGCCGTAGATCACGGTGTCGCCCCACTGCTTCTGATAGAGCAGCGGCAATTGCAGGGTCGCGCGCCCGGCACCGAGGCCCCTTTTCTCGTCTCCCGTGGGCAGGGTGAGCTGGGGGTTGATGCCGAAATACCCCGCTTCGGCGTCGAGGCCGAAGCGCCGCTTGTACTCGAACAGCACATCGCCCACGCCGGAGCGCAATCCGCCTTCGGCGGGGAGCCTGTAGGGCGCGGGCAGCTCGATGCTGAGCTGGGTGTAAGGGTCGTAGCCGTAATTGACGTCCACGCGCACGAATTCGCCGATCGCCGAACCATCCCGGCTGCGTTCCATGAACCAGGGCAGGTTGATCTCCCACTGGCCCGGTTCCGGCGGGTCGGGATCGTTGGTGAAGAAGGGCGGGCCGCCGAAGGCGGAGGCCGATCCGGCCAAAACCAAAGAGAAGACCCACCGAGTGGACGCCGGCGTGCCACGGCCCATCGATTATCGGGCGGTCACCACCAGATCGTCGAACGAACTGGCCGCATCCGCCTTGCTCCAAAAGCCGATCCCGCCCGCCTTCATAAAGGTTCTATCGGTAGTCTCCAGATATTTCCGGTCGTTCAAATAGGCTTCGATCTTGTCTCCCTGCTGAACGATCTTCAACCGGAACCATTCGCCGGATTTCACGCCGGAGATGTTCGCGCTGTCCAGTTGCTTGCGCCGCCCGTCCTTCACGAAGTACAGGCGGATGTTGTCTTCCAGGGGGTTATAGCGGGCGACGTAATAGTTATTGGCGTCCTGCACCCGCCAGATGAGACCACCCCCCTGATCTTCCTTGCCGCCGTCGGCGCGGAGGCTGACTTCGATGGCGCCGTCCCGGAATTTCACCGCGTTCGTCCAGCACAAGTTAAAAACATCCCCGGAATCGTCGTGAATCTTCGTGATCGCCAGAACATGGGGCGCGCTCGGCGCCTTGGGATCGGCCTTGACTTGCCACTCCGCCGGGGGACCGCCGGGATTCGTGGCCGCGATGGTCCAGCCGGGCGGAATGCCGCCCGGCGTCAGTTCATCGAAGCTCAGCCGGGATACCGCGGGACTCGTAGCCGCTTTCTCCTCGGCCGAGACCAGACCGGTGAATGTGCACAGCCCGAGGCACACAGCCAAATGGATGAGTTGTTTTGTCGCCATGATCAAGGGTTTCTCCTCTGGGTTTCCAAGGCGGATTGGAGCGCCCGCGCCAAATCGACCGTGGGGCCGACGCCCCAGTAGTGCAGGAAGACCGTTCGTGGCGATTCCATGGTCATGTGGCTGTGGATCGCTACGATCTGGATGCCGGCGCGGCGCAGCGCTTTGAGCACCGGCTGCAGTTCGTCCTCGCACATGACGAAGTCACCGTCGACGACCGCTTGCTCGTCGCTGCCTGCGAACGCGGCCCAGGTGTTGACGCCCATCGTGCTGCCGAGGGTGTTACCTTCCATGGTCGTGGTTCGCCCGAGGGTGATCTTGAAGACGCCTCCGGCCAACTCGCCTTTGGCGCCGATGACCGCCTCGATTTTCTTGGGATCGAGCGAGGTTTGGGCGGGGTCGATGGCAGCGAAGGGTACCTCGCCTCGGCCGCCGCGGGTCTCCTCGACTTTGGCGAATACCTCGCCCACGGCGGCCGCCAGCTTTTCTTCATCCCCCGTGCCGCCGATGTGCATGAACATCACCTTGGGGGAATCCCAGAAGAAATGGTTGTGCAGGGCGGTGATTTCGAGGCCGTTGTCGAGGGCCACGCTCATGACCGGATTCACCTGATCTTCGAGCAGGACCATGTCGCCCATGACCAGGGTTCGGCCCCCCGCCTTCATGAACGCGGCCCACGAGGTCAGCCCCAGGGGCGGCGTCATTTTGACGCCCGCCGCGGTCACCCGGAGATCGGCGCGTGGCTGGCTGACTTTGAATACGCCCTCCTTTTCGTCCAGTTTCCCTTTGACGCCGGTCAGCCGCTCGATTCTTGCCGTATCGAGCCCTTGCCCGCCGCTGGGGGCCTCCGCCGCAGCCGGGCCGGGCAAGAGGTTCAAGAGCGTTATCATGAAGATGGCGGTCAAGCGGTAAATCGTATCTCTGTTCATGGAGAATACCTCGATCGGTCTCACAGTGTGTTCACCGTTTGCCGGCAATAGGCATAAAGGGCCTCGTAGACGATGAATTCCTTTTCCAGAATCTCCCCATCATCCTTCAGTCCCAGGTGCTGAAATCCCTCGGCGATGGCCTTGAGCCCCGCGGCTTCCGGCCGCCCGTAGAGGTCCTGTTTCACGTCCGCGCCGTGCACGATTCTCGCGAGCAGGGCCACGGCGGGATCGTCGATCCGGTACTTGGCCACGACCGCCTCGAAACTGCACCGGCCCTCGTGGTGCCCGAGTTCCACGCCGGGGACATCGAAAGGAATAGCGCCGTGTCGCTCGGCCACCGCCAGGACCTGGTCGGCCGGAACGAACAAGAACTCGGCCTCAGGGTCAATGAACTTTTTGATGAGCCAGGGGCAGGCCACCCGGTCCACCTTAACGTTCTCGCGCGTGATCCACTTCATGATGTTTGACCTCCAGTGAGTTATGGAAGCAGTTTTTTATCGGCGCCTTTCTCGGTATGCGTGAGCACGCCTGCCGCGGCGAAGGCCGCGTAAACAGGTAGCACGCGCCCATGGCATCCAAGAGATCCACGATGAGGACCTTGCGGACGGGTTCGTCCACCTCTTGAGTTCTAACCACTTCGCCACGCGCGCTATCCCGTTGACCGATGCCATTCCGTCTTATCCCTTTACACCGGCCGATTCCGCCGTCCCGTCAGTACCCGAGGCGAGGAGTCCCCGGCGAACCTGGTCGAAGTGGGCGCGGATTTCCTCCACCGACCCCTGGCGGACGATGGCGCCCGCGCGCATCACCACGATCCGCTGGGCGATGGCGAACGCCTCGTCCAGATTGTGGGTGACGTAGAGCAGGGTGAATCCGAGTGCTTCCTGGAGCGCCAGAATCTCGCGGCGCAGTTCGAGGGCCAGTTCAAAGTCCAGGCTGGACAGGGGTTCGTCCATGAGCAGCAGGCGGGGTTGGGTGACGAGGGCACGGGCCAGGGCGACACGCTGCTGCTCGCCGCCCGAAAGTTCGCCGGGGCGCGCGTCCGGCCGCGATTCCAGGCGCACCAACCGCAGGGTTTCCCGGATGCGCCGTTCCCGCTCCGCCCTGGCAACGCCCTGCGCCTTCAGGCCGAATTCCAGATTCCCGCGCACCGTGAGATGCGGCCACAGGGCCAGGTCCTGAAACACCATGCCGAGACCCCGCTGTTCGGGTTCCAGGTCAAGGCGGCCGGCTTCCGCCGCGACCGCCCCGTCCAGCAGTACGGCGCCCCGCTCGGGCACGCGGAAACCGGCGGCGAGGCGCAGCACCGTGGTCTTGCCGCAGCCGGAAGGGCCGAGCAGCACGACCCGCTCGCCGGCTTCCACGTCCAGGGAAAAATCCCGCACCGCCGGCTTGCCCCGATAGGACGCCCAAACCTGCCGGAACTCGACGGCGCTCATGGCGAGTGCGCCTCTCTGCGAAGGCCAAGTCCAGTCAGGATGAGCGGCGGCAGTGCCGCGGCCACCAACAAGGCGCACAGCGCCGCCACCAACCCGAACGGGCTGTTGGCCATCACGGTGAAGATGCGCACCGGCAGGGTGTCCCCGCCGGGCGGGTACACCAGCAGGGCGAGTCCGGTATCGCGCAGGCAAAAGAGGTAAGCGACCAGCCAGGCGGTCAGGAGTCCTCGCCGGCTCAGGGGCAGCGCGATGAACAGGATCCGCCGCCACCAGCCAGCCCCGGCCACGGCCGCCGCCTGCTCCAGGGACGGCGGGAGGCGCGCCAGAGCGCTGTGGGCGATGCCCCCGGACAATGCTCCATACTGGATGAGATACCCCAACAGCAGGAGACCCGGCGAGGCGTAGAAGCCGGCAGTCGCAGGTTGGTTCCACAGTCCGATCAGGCCGATGCCTACAACTGAGCTGGGCAGGATCAGGAGCAGCAGGGCGGCGAATTCGGTGAGGCCTGCGCCGCGCGTCCGCTCGCGCCACAAAAGCCCCAGAAAAAATCCGAAGGCCGTCAAAAGGCTCGCCCCGAGCGCAGCGTACAACAGGCTGCGCCCGAGGGCATCGCCCGCCCGACGCCACGCGTCGCCGAAGTCCGCCGGGGCGGCTTGAAGCAGTAGTGCGCCGAGCGGCAACACCACGAGCATCAAAAGCAGACTGGATACGCCGACCGTCCATAGCCATTTGCAAGCGCCCAGGCGGATGGAAAGCGAGGTTCCCGCCGGCCGAAGATCGGGTGCCGCGAAGCGCCGCGAGCGCCATTCCGCCGCCAGCGGCAAGCCCACGACCAGCGCCAGCGGAGCCGCTGCCGCGATGGCCGCGTCGAAATCGTAGAAGGCCGCGAACTGGGTCAGGATTTCCACCGGGTACACGTCATAGCGCAGGAACATGGGCACGGTGAGTTCGCCCAGGACCAGCAGAAACACCAGGACAGCGCCGAATAGAACGCCCGGCCCAACGGCCGGCAGGGTGATGCGGCCAAGCACTTTCGGCCAGGCGGCGTACAGCCTCGCAGCCTCCTCCAGGCGGGGATTGACGCTATGGAGGAGGGTCGCCGTGAGTAGCACGATCAGGGGCAGAAACACCGTGGCCAGCGTTACGGCACAGCCCGGCAGTCCGAACAGCCATTCTGAGAGAGTTCCGGCCACTGAAGCGGGCAGCAGGCGGGCGAGCCAACCCTCCCGCCCCAGCAGGGCGAACCAGCCGAGCGCGAGGAAATAGGGCGGGAGCAGCAGGGGCAGGATGAACCCCGCGGCGAACAGGCGCCGCCCCGGCAGATCGGTCTTGCCGAGCAGCAGGCCGAGCGGCACGCCGAGTCCCAGCGCGCCCAGGGTGGCCAGTCCCGCGAGCAGCACGCTCCGACCGAAGAGCCGAGGCAGGCGGGGCGATGCCCACAGGTCCCGATAGCGATCCAGGCCGAACATTCCGTCCACGGTGAGACTCGATGCGAACATGACCACGAGCGGCGCCAATCCCAGCCCCAGAAACAAGGTTGCCGCAAGGGTCAGGGTGAGGCGTCTCGAACCCATGGAACCGGTGGTTTAATGCCTGACGGCAATACCTTCAGGCATTTTGGAGAAGGGAATGGTCTTCACCGCCTCGTCCCGCTTGGCGTCGATCACCCCCTGAACCGGGTCGAAAGGCGGCGGTGCTTCCGCGCGGGCCGGCAACATGGCGCACATCAGGAAAAGGAAAGTTCCTAGCGTAATCCTCGGAAAGACGATGCGGTTCATAACAGCACTCCCGCCTGGGCCAACCAGGGTTTGAGGAAGGTGAACAAGAAACCGACCAGGCCGCAGACGCCGATGACCGGGATGACGCCGACCCGGCAACGGAACAGGATCAGCAGCGCACCCAGGCCTACCAGAGCCGAAACGCCATCGAAGCGCCCAGAGAAGCCCTGCGGCCAAAATACGTGGTAGGCGAAAAACACAGCGAGGTTGAGGATGACACCCACCACGGCGGCGGTAATGCCGGTCAGGGGCGCGGTGAACTTGAGATTGCCGTGGGTGGTTTCGACCAGGGGGCCGCCCGCCAGGATGAACAGGAAACTGGGCAGGAAGGTGAACCAGGTCACCACGGCCGCGGCTGCGGTGCCTGCCAGAAAAAGCTGATCCGGTCCGAACAGTTGCTTGGCCCAGCCGGCGACGAAACCGACGAAGGTCACCACCATGATGAGCGGCCCCGGCGTCGTTTCGCCCAAGGTCAGGCCGTCGATCATTTGATGCGGAGCGAGCCAGTGGAAATGCTCGACCGCGCCCTGATAGACGTAGGGCAGCACCGCGTAGGCACCGCCGAAGGTGAGCAGGGCCGCCTTGGTGAAGAACCAGCCCATCTGCGTGAGCGCGCCGTGCCAACCATACTGCGCGTATAGGAAGCCGATCGCGCCACTCCATAGGATCAGGCCCGCTAGAATGATCTTGAGCAAGCTGGCCCAGGTGAAGCGGGCATGGGCGGGAACCGGCGTATCGTCGTCGATCAGCGCCGGACCGTAGCTTTGCTTGGCCGCACCATGGCCTCCGACCACAAATTTGCCGGGTGCAAACTTGCCGCCGATGCCGCCCAGAATCGCCGCTACCAGCACGATCAAGGGAAACGGCGCTTTGAAAGCAAAAATGGCCACGAACGCCGAGGCTGCCATGGCCCACAGCACCCAATTTTTCAGCGCCCGCGAGCCGATGCGCCAGGCTGCGAACAAAACGATGGCGGTCACCGCCGGCTTGATGCCGTACAGCACGCCGGCCACGGCGGGCACCTGGCCGAACGCCAGGTAAATCAAGCCCAGTCCGATCAAGATCAAGAGCGAAGGCAACACGAACAGCCCTCCCGCGATGATCCCGCCCCAGGTGCGGTGCATCAGCCAGCCGATATAGGTCGCCAGTTGCTGCGCCTCCGGCCCCGGCAGGAGCATGCAGTAGTTGAGTGCGTGCAGGAAGGCGGCCCAAAAACCTACGGCGACCGGGCGAACATTGTTCTTAGTGGGTGCGGTGACGTGGGAAGTTTCGCTCATGGCGCGGAATCCTTTTCAAATGCGGCCAGTAGCCCGTCAAACAGAACGCTGGCGGCCGTGAACAGTTGATCGTCATTGGCGCTGGTTTCACGCAGGCCCGCCAATACGCGCTCAATGCCTTGGGCCTCCGGAGGTTGGATGCCGCCGACGTCGAGGAAGTGCACGATGCCGGCGAGTCGCGCGAGCGGTGGCGACTCCAGGCCGAATCCGGCGAGGAGGGTCTCGAAGGTCACCTTGCCGCCCACATGGGAAAAGGCGGCACCGTCGAAGTCGAACCCCAACGCGTCCTCCGGGCAGTCGGCGGGTGAAGCCAACCAGAGAATGCGGGCGTCCGGGTCGATGAAGCGGCGAATCAGCCAGGCGCTCGCGAGTCGATCCACCCAGGGGCGGGCACGAGTCGCCCACACGCGGCCGCGATAGTCGGCAATATCCAAGCGTGGGATCGCACCGGCCGCCGCATGCGGTTCGTCGGGGGACAGGCAGCGGCTGACCGAACTTTCCAGCTCCTGCAAGGCGGCATCGGCTTGTTTCTGGGCTTCCCCCGGGAAAAAGTCGATGGCGGCCAGTTGTCCAAATGTCTTGCGGAGCTTTCTGGCTTGTTTCAGTGTCGCCGGCGCGGTTTCGCTCGTCAGCTGAGAGCCGCATTGGGCAATCTCCGCCAGCAATTCGCCGAATTCGGATGAACGGTCAAACAGACCCGAAAAACCGTCTTCACCTTTTCCTTCAGCCGTCAGCAAATAGGCCGTGCCGCCGTTCTCACGGAGATCGTCGGCGACCTCGGCCAGAATCTCTCGACAGCCGTCCTGTTCGGGCAGCAAATAGACGCCATCCCGGAGCACCGCGGCGCCCGAGGCTTTGAGCGCTCGCCAGGCCCGCATTCGGGCCGTGGCGTTCTCCGTCGGCAGAGTCAGTATGAGCAAAAGCCAAGACATGTGTAGCATTCTCTACAGTAATGTAGATTATGCTACTCATTAAGCTGAAGGGCTTCAAGTTGCGTAAACGCCTTTTAAAACAGGTTTCTCAGCAATAAGACCAAGCCATAGCACACGCTGGTAGCTATCGCCGCGAGGCCGAGTGCCAGCCAGAAATTCAGCGACCGTTCCAGCAGCAGGGGCAAGATCCAAAAGAAGGCCAGTGAAGGTATCACCAGCCAGACGATTTGCCGCGAAAGCTCAGTTATCAGTTCGGTGTCCCCGGTGTCGACATAGAGCCAGATGAAGGCCAGAATCGATGTGATCGGCAGTGATGCGATGAGGGCGGCAACCAGGCTGCTACGTTTCGCCGTTTCGGAAATTACTGCGATCAACAGCGCGGATATCAACACTTTGAGGTACATGGCCGTTTGTGTTATTTGCTTGCCGGCTTGCAGCGGAGGTTGGTACGCCAAGATCGTACCCATTTTCTCGTTATGGTTTGCGCTTACGCTCGTAGGTGTTCATACCGACTCGTCTGCATTCAAGTCCTTCTGAATCTTTCAGAATAAATCAGACGTCTCGGAGCGGGCGTGCTTTATTCATGCCTATCAATAGACCGTAGCGCATTCGAAGTCGTTGGCCCAATCACCATGGGAATATGAAAGGGGACGCATGTCATGAGAATAGGCTCTGCTCTCTCCGAACATACGAGGGCTTACACTGAGCGGACTTTCAGGGCGAGTCTGCTCATGCTATCCGTGGTAATCGACCGCTCGGAGTTCAGTCCATCTACCGTACGCTTAACAGGCAGACCTCGCCCTCTGCCGAACCGACGGCCAGCATGTTGCCCTGAGGACTCCAGGCCAGCCGGGTCAGCGGATTTTTCAGGATACAAAGATCCTTCATTATGCCTTCGGGGATATTCCACAGGATCAACATTCCATCCTGCCCGACCGTGGCGAGAACATCCCGCTTCGGATGAAACCTGAGGTCGGCGATGCGGTCGATGTGGCGGCTGAGCACAAAGGGCTCCCGATTGGCCGGACCCGGTCCCGAGAAATTCCACAGCACCGCCTCACGGTCCGCGCCGCTGGCCAGATATCGGGATGAGGCATCCCAGTTCAATAGGCTGATCTTGCCGGGATAGCCCGACATGCCGACGTTCTTGGCGGTCTTTACATTCCAAACCAACAGGCTGGCATCCTGGCAGCCGGCAGCGAGGTGTTCGTCGTTCGGCGAAAGGCTCAGGGAGAGAAACGAGCCTTTCCACTGGAAATGCTTTTTCGCTTGCACGGCGTCTATCCGCCACAGCTTGACCCCGCCGTAACACGCGGTGGCCAATCGGCGTCCGTCGCGCAGCCAGGCCAAGCCCGTCACCGTGCTGGCATGATCGCCGTAGACTCGACACAATTCGCCGTCATTCTTCCACAGCTTCACGAACTTGCCGGCCGCCGAGGAGAGGAGATCGCCGCGCGGCGACCAGGCCACGTGTTCCACCCAGCCGCTGCCGCCATCCAGTACCATGGCCTCTGCACCGGTACCGGCATCCCACACCCGCGCCTTGCCGTCCTGTCCGCCGCTGGCGAGCCAACGTCCGTCGCAGGACCAGTCCAGCGCCAGCGTTCCCAGGCCGTGACCGGGCAGTTCATGAACGACCCCGCCGGTTTCTCCCACGAGCAGCAGGATCGGACCGCCGGCCGATGCCGCTGCCAGCGTAGATCCATCAGGCGACCAGGCCAGAGCGGTGATGTAATCGTCGCCCACGACCCGCCATTGCGGCTCGATCAGCTCGAACGGTGCTTTCTCATTCAAGCCAGACATTGCCGAAATCCCTCGTTCAAAGCGTGCCGGTCCAGATTGCGGCCGATGAACACCAGCTGGTTGCGGCGCGGCTCGTCGCCCCAGGGTTTATCGGCCTGCATGTTGAACAGCATATGCACGGCATGGAACACCAGCTTCTTTTCCATGCCTTTCAGGCTGACGATGCCTTTGGTGCGGAAGATATCCGCCCCTTTTTCCCGGAGCAGCTCGCCGATCCAGTTGTTGAAGCGGCTGTAGTCCAGATCGCCGGGCTCGCTGATGCCCACCGACGTCACGTCATCGTCATGTGTGTGCCCGGCCTCCCATTCACGGGTCATCACCGGTTCGACCCCTCGATCCCCGCGCAGGAAGGTCATGCCGAACTCATCGGGATGATGCTGGGTGAAGCAGGCGTAATGCCCGTCCCGCTCGACCGAAACCCGAATTTGCTTTATGCCGCCGGCGCTCAGATCCAGCTCGTGCAGGCATTCCTCCGTTAGGCCGGCATCGGGCGCGAGCCGCTTGGGAGGGTCCGAGAACAACCGGACCATGCGCTCTTGCAGACCCATGAGGCAACTGTCGCTGGCATCGGCCACCGGCAGCCAAATCAAGCGGATGGCGGGATCGGGGCCGTCTTGGATAATCCAGCGGTAATCCCCGGCGGCGAGATGGAACAGCCCGGCCCATTCGAAGGGATATTCCGGATCCAGGAAACCGGGCTTGACCGTCAGCGCCCGATCGAGGTCGAACCCGCCGACGTCCAGTACCTCGGCCAGATCCACCTGGCCGTTCACCGTACGATGGATTCGGGCCATGGCATTCATGCCCCGCACCCGCTTTTCCAGGGCGGCCAGCTCCGGTTCCGAGACCAGGTCGGCCTTGTTGAGGAGAATCACGTCGGCGAAGGCGATTTGTTCCTTGATCTCCTCGCTGTCTTCGATATGCAAGTGCACATGTTTGGCGTCCACCACGGTGATCACGCCGTCCAGCCGGAGCTGCGAGGCGATTTCCTCGTCGACGAAGAAGGTCTGGGCCACCGGGGCGGGGTCGGCAATCCCCGTGGTCTCGATCAGGATGGCGTCGAACTTGTCGCGCCTCCGCATCAGATTGCCGAGGATGCGGATCAGGTCGCCCCGGACCGTACAACAGATACAACCATTATTCATCTCGAAAATTTCTTCATCGGCATCGATGACCAGGGCATTGTCGATGCCGATTTCGCCGAACTCGTTTTCGATCACGGCGATGCGTTTGCCGTGGTTTTCGCTCAGGATTCGGTTCAAGAGGGTCGTTTTGCCTGCACCCAGGAAACCTGTCAGCACGGTGACGGGGATGCGGTTCGAAGTGATGGCGGTCATGTCATGGCTCCGTTTTGTTGGGGAGATGAGTGGTGTAGATCGCGATCGATCCGCGCATAGGCAGAATGGTTGTGGATGGATTCGAAGTTCTCCGCTTCGACCGTGTAGGCCAGGATGCGGGGCTCCGCGTCCATCCGGGCGGCCACGTCGCGCACCATGTCCTCGACGAACTTGGGATGGTCGTAGGCGTATTCGGTGACATACTTCTCGTCGGGACGCTTGAGCAGTCCGAAGATCGGGGAGGAGGCTTCGGCCTCCACCCACTCGATCAATTCTTCGATCCACACGAAATCAGCGGTCGTCACGGTCACGGTGACGTGAGAGCGCTGATTGTGGGCGCCCCGTTCGGCAATCGTCTTGGAACAGGGACAGAGGCTGGTGACCGGCACCGCGACCCGGATTCGGGTCGTGACTTCGCCTTCGGCGATTTCGCCGACCAGGGCCACTTCGTAGTCCATCAAGCTGCGCACGCCGGTGACCGGCGCCGCCTTTTCGACGAAATACGGAAACCGCATTTCGATGTAGCCGGACTGGGCTTCCAGTCGCCGAATCATCTCGGCCAGCATGTCGCCGAAGGACTCCACGCCGATTTCGCGTTCGTAACCGTTGAGTATCTCCACGAAGCGGGACATGTGGGTGCCCTTGAAGCCGTGGGGCAGGTTCACGTACATGTCGAAGCGGGCGATGGTGTGCTGCTCGCCCTGGCTGAGGTCCCGGACCCGCACCGGATGCAGGATGTCCTTGATCCCGACCCTGTCGATGGCGATGCGGCGGGAGTCGGCCCGGCCCTGCACGTCTTCGATGCCGATCGGAGCGCTCATCGATCCTCCTCCGTATAGCGGACGCACGACGTGTCGGTTTCCCACAAGGTCACGGCGCTGACCCGGGCGAATTCCCCGTCGATCCGTTCGGCGAGCCGGCGGTAAAACCAGCCGGCCAGGTTCTCCGCCGTCGGATTGATCCGGTCGAACGGCTCGATCTCGTTGAGATAGCGGTGGTCCAGGCTGTCGGCAAGCGTTCGGGCTTCCGCCTTGATGGTCTTGAAATCCAGGGCGATGCCCAGCGCGTCCAGGATGCGCGCGGAGACCTCCACCTCCAGCTTCCAGTTATGCCCGTGCAGGCGGCGGCAATCGCCGGGATAATCGCGGAGCGAGTGCGCGGACGAGAACTGGACCTGCACGCGAAGCCTATAAAGGCTGCGTTTGCCTGAGGCGGCCGCGGCGAGGGACGAGTCGTTGCTATGGATGTCCATGGGTTGCGATAGGATCGTTAGTCAATGCAGGCGGATCGCATCCGGAACCGCGATGCCACCCACGGCCGCCATCAGTTCCTCGGCGAGTTCGTGAACGGCGCCTGCGGCGATGAAGACCAGGCGTCCGAGCCCGTCGTCGGATGCTCGGGCCGGCAAGGGAACCGGCGGATACAACCGGCCCGTCGCGGCTTGCACGATGACGGGCTCGGACCGGTCGGACAGGCGAACCACTCCCTTCACCCGCACCAGACGGGAACGATGCTGGGCCAAAAGGTCTTCCAGCACGGTTTGCAGGCGCGGCCAGGGAATCGGCGCGCTCAGGTAGAGGGACACGCTGCGGAAACCGTGATCGGGCAACTCCTGGCCCTGTGGCAGTCGGCGATTATCGGGAGCCACCGGCGCCAGAACGGTTTCCGGATCGATGACTCCCTGTACTGCGACCAGCCTGGGCGTGGCCGGCGCGAGTTCGTCCAGCCGGACAGCCAAGCGCACCATCTCCTCCGCGTTTGCCTGATCGGTGTGGGTGAGCACCAGGACATCCGCCCAAGCCACCTGGGCGCGGGCTTCGGGAAAACGGCCCAATTGTTCTTCGGCTGCCGGTACTGACACCATCGCGATCACCGCTTGCAGATGGTAGCGGGATGCCAGCCAGCGGTCCCGCAGCAGCGTGTCCAGAACGGGTTCGGGGCTGGCGACGCCGCTCGCCTCGATGACGATCCGGTCGAACCGCGGCGAGCGGGGATTCTCCCAGGCCAGCCGGAGGTTTTTGAGCACCGGCGCCAAGGCGCCCCGCATCTGGCAGCACAAACAACCGCCGGACCGATTGTGTCGCCATTTTTTGCAAAACCTTTTGGGACTTCCGAGTCACCAAAAGGAGCAAAAACTTGGCGACAAGTTATTGCCTGCGGCGCCCCGGACGCCCTGCGTTCGACCGGTCCCGACCCGACAAGGGGTCGGAACCTGGCTCCACAATGGCTCGACGCCCGGTCGCGATGCCTTGTGGATGGCCTACGACCGTTGCTAACGCAACGACCTTCGGCCATCCACCCGGCGCTCGGGCTTCCGGGGACTACTCGACTCGCTCGCATTCGCATCGCTCCATGTCTCGCAGCGAGGGTCATGAGCGGGATGTCCTGACGCTCGATCAGGGCCTGGTCCACCGGGGTGGAGCCGAACTCGTTGATCAGCACCGCCGTACGCGGTCCCTGATCCAGCAAACGATTCAGCAGCGTGGTCTTGCCGCTGCCGAGAAAGCCCGTCAGAACGATGACGGGAAGCGGGGTTTTGGGGCTTAGCGACATGTTTGCACCGGTGCTGGCCGGTTCGAAACGGGAACCGCCCGAAAACGTTCCGCATCCTTGAGGGCGAAGTCCACGTCGTTCACTTTGAAGTGATCGAGGGACAGGCTGTGGAAGCGGTCGAAATGAACTTTGACGGATCGCTCGATGCGGCGGTCGTATCCGGGTTGAATCACCTGCGCCGTCCCGTGGACGCGCTCGACCACTTCGCCGTCCCGCACCACCACGCGCCCGTTTTTCAACACCAGCGCGGCGTCGGCGAACATGGCGCGCCGGTCGGGTTGCGGCCGATAAACGGCGATGTCGGCGACGGCGCCGGGGGCGAGATGGCCGCGGTCGCCAAGACCCAGCAAACGTGCCGGGGCGGCGCGGGTCATGATCGCGATTTCAGGGAGCGAAAACTCCCGCTTCAGCTCCGGCAAGAGGGTCAGCGCCAAGGCTTCCTGATTAAGCCGTGCCATGCAGGACTGGCGATAGTCGGCGTCCATGAGCAGGCGGATCAGTTCCGGATAGGCGGTGAAGGGCGCGCCGTTGGGATGATCGGTGGTGAAGAACACCCGCCAGGGATCTTCCGCCAGCAGGAAGATTTCCAGGCCGATGGCCCACTGTAAGGTGTTGACGAAGCTTTTTTCCCGGTAGCGGTAGGGCACGATGCCGCCCGCACCGTCACATTCGGCGTCCCACATCACCCATTTGCCGGGGCTGGCATCGTCCCGGCGGCTGTATTGAGCGGTGACATCACCGGAAATCGTCACGGTCCGGCCGAACAGTACCTGGCCGACGTCCATCGTGATATTCGGATGGCGGCGGAAGGCTTCCATCAGGCGCGCCGCGCCCGAGGAAAAGCCTTTGGCGCCCTCCTGTCCGTAGCCGTAGAACTGGATGTGCGCCAAGTGCATGGGCAAGCCTTGCGCGGCTTCCATGGTGGCGACGGCGGTGTCCACGTTGCCCGGCATCCCCAGGTTGTTGCAGTGGACATGGACGGGATGCGGAATGCCCAGATCGCACACCGCACGCTGCAGGGCTTGCAGGATATGCCGGGAACTCACGCCGTAGAACGGCACCACATCATCCAGATCAAAACACCGCACATTCCATTTGAAGGCATTGGCCCCGCCGGCGTTGATGACCTTCAGGCCCAGGCAGCGGGTGGCGTTCAAGGTCCAGGCCACGTAATCGTCGACTTGCGCCTGGCTGGCCTTGTCGCGCAGCAGCCGCAACAGGAAATCGTCGCTGCCGAGGATGGCCAGGCCGGCCGTGTCGATGATCGGAATATCCGCCATTTGTAAGTGGGCATCCAGGGCGTTGGCCGGCAACACCGCCGGTTCGACCACGGTGGTGTAGCCCATTCGGGCGTAGCGGTAGCCGGTGTCCGTGCTCGACCATTTAGCCGTGCTGAACGGGTGGCCGAACCGTCGGGCCATGACATTGCGGTGCTGTTCCGGCAGCAGCACGCGGGCGGTGTTGACGTTGCCGCCCGCAATGTGGCTGTGGATGTCGATGGCCCCGGCCATGACGATATGTCCGGAGATGTCGTGAACCGTGTCGACTCGCGCGCCGGGACCGGGGTCGGAGACGATAAGGCCGTCCCGCACGAACAAGTCGCGGATTTCTCCCGCGAGCCCTTGGGTTGGGTCGTAGATCTCGCCGCCCGCCAATTTGATCAGCATGGTTCGGCGCTCACAGCAGATCCAGGGTCAATAGGAGACGGCGCGGTTCCGCCGGCGTCGGCTTGGGCGAGCGGTGCACCAGCCCGTGGCCCTTGTTGCCCTCCCACTTGCCGCCTTTCATCAGCCCGACCGCATAGGGCGGCATGGCGTGGATCGCGGTTTCATCCAGAATCAGCCCGGACTCCTCGTCGGGCAACCCTTGCGCACCGGGTCCCAGCTTGGTCCGGTCCACGCAGTCATCCGGCAGCCACTGGGTGCCGACGCCGCCGTAGGTGCAGACCAGACGAGCGGGCACATGATCGACGTGGAAGCGCGGACACATGGGCCTGGCCAGGGTGCGAAGGCGGAGGCCCGCCCGCTCGGATTCGAACAAGTCGCAATAGGCGCCGGTCAAGCGGGCGACATCGCGCCACCAGTCGTCATGCCCCGAAATGTGCTTGCACTCCGGCAACAGCGAGCCGAAATCGAAATGCTCGAAACGAATTTCTTCGGCCAGTTCGATTTCAATCGGGCTTCGCAGGAGTTCGGTAACAAACCTCCGAAGCGGCTCCTCGGGTTGCCGGTGAATCAGGCACAGGCTCACCCCGGGCTCGTAGATGCGGGCGAGGTCGGCCAGATCGTTCGACTGGACGGCGAAAGAAACGTTTTGAGCGGGTTCGATCCGGTGGGCGGATGCGGTCATGGAACCTCCTTATCCGGGTAACAACAGGTTTTCGAAAACGACGATGCCTTGCATGAAGCCGATCCCGAGGCCGAAGGTGGTCGCTTGTCCGACCAGGCCGGGCAGGGTGGGAATTTCGTGCAGGGCGGGAATCAGGTCGGAGCCGGCGATATAGATGAAACCGCCGGCGGCGAGGGGCAGCAGCAGGATCAGGGAGGACTCGGCCGCCTGACCCAGGGCCAGGGTGAAAACGACGCCAGCCATTACCGTCAGCGAGCAATAAAAGTTGTAGAGCACGGCCTGCCGCGGAGTGTAGCCGCCGTAGACCAAGGCGCCCACGTCGCCTAATTCCTGGGGGACTTCATGGGCCACGATGGCGAAGGTGGTGGTGAAGCCGAGGATCGGATCGGCCAGGAAGCTGCCGGCAATCAGGATGCCGTCGACGAAGTTGTGGATGGCATCGCCGATCAGGTTCATTCTGGCCAGGGGCCGAATATCTTCGGAGCCGGTATCGAGCGCGAAACGATGGTCATGGCGCCAGCGCACCGCTTTCTCCAGCAGGAAAAAGACGAATACGCCGACGAGGGCGGTCATGCAGACCGTCGACACCGAGCCGTGGCGCGCGGCCGCATCGGGAATCAGATGGATGAAGGCATCGCCCAGCAATACGCCCACCGCCAGGGAGACCAGATTAGGCACTATGGCCGCCAGCCGTTCCGGCTTTATCCACAGGACGAACAACCCGCTGAACGAGACCAGGCTGACCGTCAGTCCCGCGGCCAAGGCATAGATCGCGGTGACCCAGTCGTTCACGCGTCCGCCTCGTCCTGAGGCCACGCCGGGAAACGGTCTTCGCAGGCTCGCCAGACCTCGGAGCCGACGTCAGCCACCGTGACCAGCGTAGCGGATCGCGCCATGGCGGAGAGGCTTGCGCCGTCCTCGCCGCGAAAGGTGAATGCCGCGTCGGTGGGCAACGGTCCTGCGATACCTGCGGACCGATCACACGCATTCTTGTGTTTCATTCTGCGGGCCTCCATGCCCCCAAATTCGCTCCGGGCGAATTTGTCGATCGCCGGGTAGCCGAAGCGCCTCTCGTGCGGCAGTCGTCCGACCTCGCGTCGGTCGTTGACGATCACCGCCACCAGGCGCTTTTCCCGATTGGACAGAAGGTGATTGAGCAGGGTTGTCTTGCCAGGTCGAGCGAAACCCGACAATACGGTAACGAGCAGTTTGCGCGGCAAGTGATCCGAGTTGGCTGTACGCATCGACGACTGAAAAGTCATATAAAATGTTATAGCGTTACATTATTTGGAAATGAGGCGCACGTTACTCCGTTGGTTCCGGGACTTAAGGGCTTGTTTGCGTCAACAGCTGAAACGATCGCCGCTTTCCACGCAGCTGTTCGGCGGGGATGGCCCGGTTGCGACAGCCAGCGTGGTAGGTATGGGAGGATGAAACAGTTCCATGGGCGGCGAAACAGGGGTTGACATCATGGATCGATCACGTCCTGCCCAGATCAATGATGTGACTATATAACATAACTGATCTGGGCCGCAAGCTCATAGATCTATGTTGCGGCTACTGGCCGGCGTCAAGGCGGATGTCATCCTCGGATGACTCCGCCGAGGAGGGCCTCTGCATTCTTGAGTAGCCTGGGCCAGGAGTCACTGCTGGCCTCGACCGTGACATGAACCAGCTCCTGGTGAACGCGTAATAGCCCTCTGAAGTACTCCGGGTGAATATCCTCTTCCATGGCCAGGTTGCCGATGCAAGCGAACTTGCCTTTGCCGACGCGCCAAATGTGAAGATCGCAAATTTCGGCCTGGATCGGGCTTGCTTCTATGATCGCGCGGATTTCCGCCGTCACCGGGGCGTCCATTTCGCCATCGAGCACCGGACGGGTGGGCTCCTCGGGTTTTTGGCCGCAGGCGACCGCTAGCATCGCCGTTCCGACCCATACGATCCACGCTGAGATGGGGACCCGGCCCTTCAGTGATGCGTTCATCAGAGACCTCCCGTCTCATCGTTCGGGAGGAGTTCGTAGCTGACGACCCGGTGGACCGGATCCACCTGGAGGCGAAAGGCCGGCCCACCGAGGACCCGCAAGGCGTCCTGCACGGTGAGCGGTCCGAGATGGCGCTGGACATCGGGAACCGTCTGATTCAGCAGCACCTGCACCTTTGGGCCGTGTTCATCGGGATCGGCAAGCCGATACCCGGAATGCCGCAACAGATACTCCGCCGCGTCCCTGACCGTAAAAATGTCCCGCGGGAGGCGGACATCGATGACCATGAGAAGCGGATCGATCTGTTCCGCGCTGGGCCTCGCCGTCACCACCGAGTAGCGCCCGGTTTGGACCCGGATCGGTTCGAGGGTCTTCACCGGACGGTTCCCGGAGGCTACCGGATTCGCTTGGGCGTCAGAACGATTCGCTACCGGTCTTGCAGGCGGCCCGGACAGACGCTTCGTGTGTCCGGCACAGCCGGTTAACGTCAGGCTGAGCGCCAGGATCGGAAGCAGTGTCTGGTAGGGAAGCTGTCGCATCGGCGGCCCGTATCGATGGTGTTGCGCCGATGGTGCAAGCATTATCCGGTGGATTCAAACGGAAACCGTTCATCGATTCGTGGGCGGTTTGGCTACAGGCGTTTCCATATTCCAATTCCATTTGTTGGAGGACGGGTACCCTTTCCATTCAAGCCCTGTCCGGTACCTTTTTCCCTTCTTTTCCGGACCTTTTGGCTCTTTACCGTTTGTTTTGTCGAACATCCTATTGGTCGGTAAGGTGTGATTGTATTTTCAAGATGGGTGAAGCCTATGCCTATTTCGGTCAGACTCGATCCGGCGTTGGAGGCGCGGCTGGATCAGGAAGTCCGGCGCCTCGGCGTCACCAAGTCGGAATTCGTCAAGGATGCGCTTGAGCGGGTTTTAGGGCTCAAGAGCCCGGCAAGCCTGTTGCAACAGGTCAGGAGCGGCACTCCGACGGGCGTTCCAGCGTGTCGGAAGACGTCTCAGCCAAAGTGAAGGCCAAGTTGCGCGCGAAGCGTTCTGATTGATGCCGGTCCGCCAGTGTACCTTTTGCGGTGAGCGAAGCGCGTTTTCAGGAATGACTGGTTATCGGCAACTTGTGGTCGCACAACATCTGTCCCCACATTGAAATTCTTTTCGGTGCCACATTTGAAGAATCGCTAAAAAGCCTTCGCGAGAGTCAACGGGATCCAGTTAAAGCCTCGGATCGACCGGTTCCGACTCCAGCGCCAGCACGCCGAACACGCATTCGTGTACCCGCCTTAGCGGCTCTCCTGCGACGAAGCGTTCCAAAGCCTCCAGCCCCAATGCAAACTCCCGGACGGCCAGCGCCCGTTTGCCGGACAGGGCGCGTCTGCGTAGCCGCTGGAGATTGGCCGGTTGGGTATATTCCGGACCATAGATAATGCGCAGGTAATCCCGGCCGCGGCATTTCAGTGCCGGCTGAACCGGTTTGCCGGAAAGCTTCGGTATGAAGTCCACCGGTTTGACGACGATGCCTTCGCCCCCTTCATCGGTGAGTCCGAGCCACCAGTCCTCCAGACCTGCACGGGCAGCGTCGTCGCTCAGATCG
>NZ_MSCV01000044.1 GCF_002005105.1 Methylocaldum sp. 14B
AACAGTCTATCTATGAAAGAATACATATTTACATCGCTAAAAAGCGTCGTTTATAAGCGCAACCCATTGTTTTAATTGGTGACTTAAAAAACCATTCCAAAGACTTGTCACTCGACGCTTTCAAGGCGCTCGACTGATTCGAACGTGCCCAAACAGAGGCAACCGCTCATTGCAAACAAACGGACCGGACGATAGTCAGCAGTTCTAGCGGACATCGCATCAGAGCCCAATGCTCAAAATGCTCAATAGGCAACATGATTCTCAAATGTGCCTCGGCGATGTACGCTAACTTGATGCCCTCTCCGCGAAATAGGCCAGATATGCGACTGACCCGAATTCTGCAAGTGTCGGCATACGCCGGTGCGCTCGCACTTTCGATTCCGCAAGCTGCATTCAGCGACAATCTTGAGCGCCCGGGTTTCGCCCGAATCGCCCTCGCTTGCACCGGTTGCCATGGCGCATCGGGCCAAGGTATAGGCTCGATTCCGGCGATTAGCGGCATCCCCGAATCCGAATTCATCCGCACAATGCAGGAATTTAAAACGGGTTACCGCTCAGCCACGGTGATGGACCGCATTGCAAGGGGATATCAATATCAAGATTTCCTAGAGTTAGCCCGGTTCTTCAAAAATCATCGCTAGGAGAACGCATGGCACCAATTTCCCGACGAAGTTTCATCAAGTGGGCCGGGGCGATTTCGGCGCTTGGAACAGTCGGCTGTTCGGTAAACCATCCCAGCACCGGATCACGACGCGAAAAAGCCCGCGTAGCGGTAGTCGGCGGCGGGTTCGCGGGAGCGTCCGCTGCGAAGTACCTCAAGCTGCTCAATCCGGAACTTGAAGTCACTTTGGTTGAGCAACAGGCTAATTACTTGTCCTGCCCCGGATCGAATGAAGTTATCGCCGGCCTAAAGCAGCCCGATGAGCTTCGTCGGAAATATGACATCCTCAGGAACGTTCAGGGAATTCAAACGGTAACAGCCGAAGCCCAAACTATCGACACTGCTCGGCGCACCGTGTCATTGGCGGATGGATCGGCCATACCTTACGATCGGCTAATCGTCGCACCGGGCATCGATTTCCGCTGGGACGCCATCGACGGTTACGACGAGACTGCCAGTCTGTTGGCTCCTCATGCCTGGAAAGCAGGGCCACAGACCACACTTCTGCGTCGCCAATTGCAGGCCATGCCTGACGGTGGCGTGGTTCTGATCACGGCACCCGCCAATCCGTATCGTTGTCCGCCGGGACCTTACGAGCGTGCGTCACTGATAGCGCATTTTTTGAAGCGTTACAAACCGCGCTCCAAAGTGCTGATTCTGGATGCGAAAACCCAATTCTCCAAACAATCGCTCTTCCTCCAAGGCTGGGAAGAGCTTTATCCAGGGATGGTGGAATGGATCTCGGCGGAAAAGGAAGGAAAGATAGAACGGGTAGATGCGCAATCGCGCGTCGTCTTCACCGAGTTCGACGAGCACCGTGCGGATGTTTTGAACGTGATCCCGCCGCAAAAGGCCGGCAAACTCGCGCATCAGGCGGGGCTGACCGATCAATCGGGCTGGTGCCCCATCGATCCGCTCACCTTCGAATCGCCGCTGGCACCTTACGTGCACATTATCGGCGATGCCTGTACGGCAACGCCCATGCCCAAATCGGCATTTGCCGCCAACTCGCAGGCCAAGATCTGCGCCGCGGCGGTAATTGATCTGCTGCAAGACCGCGAACCGGGTCATCCAAGCCTGATCAACCACTGCTATAGCTTTTTAAAGCCGGATTATGCGATCTCGATCACCGGCGTGTACAAGTATTCGCCAACCGAGAAGCAGCTCGAGGCCGTGTCGACGGGTGAAACACCCATGAACGGCGATCGGCGGAAAGAAGCCGAGCATGCCCGGAGCTGGCAGAAAATCATCGCCGCTGACGCCTTCGGGTAATCTCCGCCATTTGGCGCTTGCTGCCTATACCGCTTCCAAAGCCGTTGCGAGCAGCGCCCGGACAGACTCCGGAAATTCCAGCTCCAATGCGCGGCTCCGCGCGTGCTCGGACATCTTTTTCCAGGTCTTGCGGACGATACCGATCAGCTTTTCTTCATCGTGAATCGCCGCGAAGGCGACAAAGTAGTAATCGAGAAACACGAGGCACGCGACGTCCTCGATCGATTGAACGTCCGGATCGTTTTTCAAACCGCGTTTCTGAAGAACTTTGCGGACCCGCTCGATGTCTATCGGATCGTATCCAGCTTGTGTCATAAGCTGTGCAACACAATCGGCATGAAAACCATATAGATAGCTGCGCCATTGCAGATACCCCTCGCGCGTGTCCGGGTAGGTCTGCCGGGGAACCTCCCAACGTCGAATGTGCTGCCCGCGCGCGGCGATGTGCAGCAAATCCGGCGCATCGGGATAGAGGCGGTCAAGCCATTCCGTCATGCGCATCCCGTAAAGCAATTCCTTGGGATAGGATTCGCCTCGCCAAACCTCACTATTAGGGTCCTGTGCATTAGCTTCGTCTATTAAGACTAGCACCCGATCCAGCCGATCTTCGTTCATCGAAATACTCAGTCCAAGTTGAAATTTGAAATACTGGGAAACTACTTATCAAATCCTGATTTCAAAGGCAATGAAGCCATTTCAACCGGTTCACGCATTGGCGGAAACGGGGCTAAACAGTATCATCCATGGCATGATCGATTCGCCGGGAGGAAACGATGCTCGACGCGTGCGTCTTCACTATTTTTGGATCTACCGGCCACCTTTCCCGCACCAAACTGATGCCTGCCCTGTACCAATTGGACAAGGCAGGCCGACTGCCCGCGGCGATGGTCGTCTTAGGTGTCGGCCGGCGGGATTGGGATAATTCCCATTGGAGAGACGAGGTATCCAAATGGCTAGAAGAGCGTTTGGGCAGCACACTCGACCGGGACGCTCTTGAGCGCTTCAGCAACCGCCTGCATTTCTTTTCGGCGGACATCGGCGATACGGAATCATCGGTACAGCTAAGACAGGTCCTGGACACTGGCCCCGAGTTTCCGCCCAATCACGTGTATTACCTTTCGCTTCCGCCGTCCGAATACAAAGCGGCGGCCGACTATTTGGCGCTTAGCGGACTCAACCAGGAAGTCGCCGGCTGGCGCCGTCTCGTGGTGGAAAAGCCGTTCGGCTATGACTTGGAAGACGCACAAGTCCTCGATCGCTGCCTGCACCGCAACTTTACGGAACATCAAATCTTTCGGATTGACCACTACTTAGGTAAGGAAACGGTGCAAAACATTTTCGTGTTCCGCTTTGCGAATCTCATGTGGGAACCGTTGTGGAACCGCAACCTCATCGACCATGTGCAGATCACCCACAGCGAATCGGCGGGAATCGAAGACCGGGCGGACTACTATGAAACCGCCGGCGCGCTGCGCGACATGATCCAGAGCCATCTGATGCAGATGTTGGCTTTGGTAGCCATGGAACCTCCGGCGACCATGGACGCCGAATCGATCCGGGACGAAAAGGTCAAGGCGCTGAAATCCATTCGCCCCATCCCAAAGGCTGCGGTCCATGCTCACGCCTTCCGTGCGCAATATGCTTGCGGGCGCATCGACAACCAGGAGGTGCCCGGATATCTCGACGAAAAGCAGGTCGACAAGCAAAGCACGACCGAAACGTATGCCGCCCTGAAGCTTTATATCGACAACTGGCGCTGGCGCAATGTACCGTTTTATTTGCGGACGGGAAAACGCTTGGCGAGGAACAGTTCTCTCATCGCGATACGCTTTAAGCACCCGCCGCAGCAATTGTTTCGCGAAACCCAGATCGAGGCGCTGCCCCCCAATTGGCTGCTGATGGGCATACAGCCCGAGCAATGCATTCGCGCCGAGGTTCAGGTTCGAGAACCCGGCATCGGCATGCGCGCCCGAACCACTCAACTCGATGCCAGCACCTGTTATCAGGCCGGTTATCAATTGGACGCGTACGAGTCCCTTCTGCTCGACGTCATCGGCGGCGATCACTCTCAGTTCCTGCGCTCGGATGAGGTGGAATGGGCCTGGCGAGTCGTCGATCCCATCATAAGAACATGGTCGGTAGAGCGGGAATTCATCCACACTTATCCCGCCGGCTCCTGGGGCCCCGAGGAAGCCGACCGCATCTTCGAGCGGGAGGATCAGCAATGGCGGCATTCTTTCTCGACCGGGGATGCACCTCGTTAAGACCGACGATCCTTTAAGCTATTTGCCTAATTCATTCGATACTTTTGGAGACCTTCTTAATGGCCGTTACAACTCAAGCCATCGACTACAGCCATAACGACGTTCAGCTCGAAGGCTTTTTCGCGTATGACAATAAGCGCCCTCAGCCTTTGCCGGCCGTATTGATCTCTCATGCTTGGGGAGGCAGGGACGAATTCGTGTGCAACAAGGCTCGTAAATTGGCCGAACTGGGCTACGCCGCGTTTGCACTCGATATGTATGGCAAAGGCATCATCGGAAGCGGCCCCGAGGAGAACGCACGGCTGATGAATCCGCTCATGAATGATCGCCGCCTGTTGCAGGACCGCATCACCACAGCTCTGGAAACCGTCCGCAAGCTCCCCCAGGTCGATCCCAAACGGATCGCGGCTATGGGTTTTTGCTTCGGCGGCCTATGCGTGCTGGACCTTGCCCGCACCGGCGCCGATCTGCGCGGCGTTGTCAGCTTCCACGGCTTATTTTTGCCGCCGGGCAATACTCAAGGCAATAAAATCAAGACCAAGGTTCTCGTGCTGCACGGCCACGACGACCCCATGGCACCACCCGATCAGGCGGCGAATCTGGCCAAAGAACTGACCGAAGCCGAGGCAGACTGGCAAATCCATATTTACGGTAACACCCTGCACGCCTTCACCAATCCCATGGCAAACGATCGATCGTTCGGTACGGTTTACGACGAGACCGCCGATCGCCGCTCTTGGGAGAGTCTGCGGAATTTCCTTGCCGAGGTGTTAAACTAGGCCTTCTCCGTGCACCCTAAAAAAACGACAAATGGACCTGAAATTCCTAGATTTCGAACAACCCATTGCCGAACTCGAAGCCAAAATCGAAGAACTCAAGCGCGTCGGATTCGACAATGAAATCAACATCAGCGAGGAAATTGCGAGGCTTGAAGAAAAAAGCCGCAAGCTGACCGAATCGGTATTCTCCTCGTTGACGGCGTGGCAGATATCGCAGATTTCCCGCCATCCCCAGCGGCCGTATACACTGGACTACCTCGACCTGATGTTCGACGAGTTCCACGAGCTTCATGGGGATCGCGGATTCGCCGATGATCCGGCAATCGTGGGTGGACTCGCCAAACTCGACGGACAGCCGGTTCTGATCATCGGCCATCAAAAAGGCCGCGATACCAAGGAAAAGATCTACCGCAATTTCGGCATGCCGCGGCCCGAAGGCTACCGCAAGGCGCTGCGGTTGATGCATCTCGCCGAGCGGTTCCGCTTACCTATCCTCTGTTTTATCGACACGCCCGGCGCCTATCCCGGCATCGGCGCAGAGGAACGGGGTCAGAGTGAGGCCATCGCCCGCAACCTTTTCGAAATGTCCAAACTGCGCACCCCGATCATTTGTACCGTGGTGGGCGAAGGCGGTTCGGGAGGCGCGCTGGCTATCGGTGTGGGCGACCGCCTGTTGATGCTTCAGTACAGCACCTATTCCGTCATTTCGCCGGAAGGCTGCGCCTCCATTCTTTGGAAAAGCGCGGACAAGGCCGAGCTCGCGGCCGAAGCCATGGGCATTACGTCGGATCGGCTGCAGGAACTGGAACTCATCGATGAGATTGTTCCCGAACCTTTGGGCGGCGCCCATCGAGACCGCAAGCAAACCGGCGATAATTTGAAAGCGGCACTGAAACGGCATCTCGAAGAGCTGCGTCGCACGCCCATCGAGACCTTATTGCAACAGCGCTACGAGCGGTTGATGAGCTACGGTATTTTCGAGGAAGCCGTAGCCTAGCTTCATTGATGCGGGGCGGATAATCACCGCCCCTTACTTCACGGCTTAGATGAGCCTTTCTGCCGAAACACTCGATCGAATTCTATCTCGCCAGCCGCCGGCATCCCGCTACTGGATCGCGTACAGCGGCGGACTCGACTCGCTCGTTTTGCTTCATCTCTGTGCGGAACTGAAAGCCAAAGATCCGAACCTCCGCTTTACTGCCGTACATGTCCATCACGGCCTGCAAACAGCCGCCGAAGAATGGGCCGAATCTTGCGAAGCGAGCTGCCGGATGCTTGGAATTCCGTTCCGTCTGTTACGGGTCAACGCCGCCGCGAAACCCGGCGAGAGTCCAGAGGAAGCCGCGCGAAACGCGCGCTACGATGCCCTGCGCGCGCTTCTGTCCGACGGCGAGGTCTTGTTGACCGCACAGCATAGGGACGACCAGGCGGAGACGCTATTGCTCCAACTGCTTCGCGGAGCGGGTATCGCCGGCCTTGCCGCCATGCCGGAACGCACCGCCTTCGGCCCAGGATTTCTGCTGCGGCCGTTACTCTCTTTTTCCCGCGGACAGCTCCGCGAGTACGCTCAAGCACACGAGCTGACCTGGATCGAAGACCCCAGCAACCGCGACTTGAGTTACGACCGCAATTTCATACGCCACGAGATCATCCCCTTGCTCGAAAACCGCTGGCCGGCGACCAAGGACGCGCTGGTCCGCACGGCCCAACATTGTGCCGAAGCGCAAACGCTGCTGAACTCGCTTGCCGCGGACTTGCTGAAGTCCGTTATTCATCCGCTGCGAAACACGCTTCTTCTGGATCGGCTGAGGCCGTGTTCGGAAGCGGACCGCCGCCTGATTCTGCGCGAGTGGCTGCGGAGCCGCGGTTTCCGCATGCCTTCGACTCGCGTTATTGATAGGGTTTTGAACGAAACGCTGAACGCCAGACCGGACCGAAATCCCGTAATCCGGTGGAGCGAAGGCGAGATTCGGCGCTATCGGGGAGAGATCTTCCTGATGCCGGCCGCTTCGCCTTTCCATCCGAATAGAGTCATTCCATGGGATGGTGCTACGACACTCCATCTGCCGGACGGGAACGGCGACCTCAGCGTCACCACTGAAAAACGAGCCGGCATCTCGTTAACGGCATGGCGAGCCGGCAAAATCACCGTTCGCTACCGGCAAGGCGGCGAATCGCTACGCCTGCCCGGCCGCGAAGGCTCCCACGATCTGAAAAAACTGTTTCAGGAAGCCGGCATTACACCTTGGATCCGCGAGAGAACACCGCTGATCTACATCGGCGACGAGCTAGCCGCAGTGGCGGGATGGTGGGTGTCCGATTCTTATGCCGGGCAACCGAACGACTTTAATATCGTGATCCGGTGGCACGCGCCGGAGAATTTTTCCGGCGCACTGCCTTCGGCTAATTAAGGATTGATGCAGCGGTAAACATTGAAAGACTGCTCACCATCGATCAGGGGGCCGGTCGGCACGATGGTGTCTCCCCCCATGTCCGCCGCGTTATTGCGGGCGAGACGTTCAACTTCCTCTTGTACGGTATCTTTGCTGCGGGCAAAGATACCGATGGTCGCCGCCGTATTCGACGTGATACGCCCCAAAAATTTACAGCGCCCAACTTCGGGCGGCGTGAGCATACGAATCTTTTCACCCTGCGGCTTGAGCTCTACCCATGTGCACCCGGAGAGCATGGACATTATCGCCACCCCAAAAACAATCGTGAGTAATCTCGCCCCATTCATCAAATAACGTCTCCGCATTAGTCGTTGTATTTTCACCATGTTAGTGCGATTCAATATTCGATTGTAAACAACCTGGGCGGTGACTCCGATCCACAGGTTGAGTAGAATATGCTGACAAATCCTTTTGACGTCCGACGCGACGGCCGCTGCCTCGGCGATCGTTACGCAGCCTAAATTTACCCATCGTTGAATGACCAAATATATTTTTATTACCGGCGGAGTCGTCTCATCCCTGGGCAAAGGCATTGCCGCATCGTCGCTTGCCGCAATCCTGCAGGCCCGCGGTCTTAAAGTTACACTGACCAAACTCGATCCGTATATCAATGTCGATCCGGGCACCATGAGCCCGTTTCAGCACGGCGAGGTTTTCGTTACCGAGGATGGCGCCGAAACCGATCTGGACCTTGGCCATTACGAGCGCTTCCTGAGCACCACGATGGGCAAGGTCAACAGTTGGACCACCGGGCAGATTTACGAAAATGTCATCCGCAAGGAGCGACGAGGGGAATACCTCGGAGCGACCGTGCAAGTTATCCCCCATATCACGGACGAGATCAAGCGCGTCATCCGGCTCAGCGCGGAAGGCTACGACGTGGCCCTGATCGAAATCGGAGGGACGGTCGGCGACATTGAATCGCTGCCCTTTTTGGAAGCCACGCGCCAGATGCGAGTCGAGTTGGGCGATGACAAATGCCTGTTCATTCATCTCACCCTCGTTCCGTACATCGCGAGCGCCGGCGAGCTCAAGACGAAGCCCACCCAGCACTCGGTGAAGGAACTCCGAACCATCGGCATTCAGCCCGACGTTCTGATTTGCCGCTCGGACCGGATCATCCCCAAGGCCGAGCGAACGAAGATCGCACTCTTCACCAACGTCGGGGAAGATGCCGTCATCTCCGCCGTCGATGCCGACACCATCTATCGAATTCCGCTGCTGCTGCACGAACAGGGGCTGGACGATATCGTCGTGAAAAAACTCAAACTCGATGCCGGCGCGGCCGACCTCTCCGAATGGCAGAGAGTGATCGATGCCCTGGAGCATCCCGGCCATGAAGTGACGATCGCCATGGTAGGCAAGTACGTCAATCATTCCGACGCCTACAAATCGCTGACCGAAGCGCTCATTCATGCCGGCATTCAGACCAGGACCAAGGTCAAAATCCGATTCATCGAATCGGAAGAAATCGAGGACAAAGGCACCGGCTCGCTGGAAGGCGTAGACGCCATTCTGGTGCCCGGCGGCTTCGGCGAACGGGGTGTCGAAGGCAAGATCGCCACGGTCAAGTACGCTCGCGAGAAGAAAGTCCCCTATCTCGGCATTTGCTTAGGGATGCAGGTGGCGGTCATCGAATTCGCGCGCGATGTGGCGGGACTGGAAGGCGCTCACAGCACGGAGTTCTTGCCGAAGACACCGCATCCGGTCATCGCCCTGATTACGGAGTGGCAGGATGACTCCGGCACGATCGAGCATCGGGACGAAAAGTCCGATCTGGGCGGCACCATGCGTCTGGGCGGCCAGAAATGCCGACTGGTGAGCGGCAGCCTGGGCCATAGAGTCTATGGCAAGGATGTCATCAACGAGCGCCACCGCCACCGCTATGAGTTCAACAACCGCTATCTCAAATCCCTTGAGGACGCAGGACTCAGGGTGTGCGGCAAATCCCTGGACGGCCGCTTGGTGGAAATGATCGAGATCCCCGATCATCCGTGGTTCCTCGCCTGCCAGTTCCATCCGGAATTCACGTCCACCCCGCGTGGCGGCCACCCTCTTTTCACGGGCTTCGTGAGCGCCGCCGCCGAATATCATCAAAACAAAAAGGCGAACTGATGCAACTGTGTGGATTCGAAGTCGGCTTGGACCGGCCGTTTTTCCTGATCGCCGGCACCTGCGTCATCGAAGGCGAGCAACTCGCTTTGGAGACCGCGGGAACACTCAAGGAAATCACATCCAGCCTCGGCATTCCCTTTATCTATAAATCGTCCTTCGACAAGGCGAACCGCTCGTCGCACGAAAGTTTCCGCGGCCCCGGCCTCGAGGAAGGACTACGCATTCTTGAAAAGGTGCGGGATACCATCGACGTACCGGTGCTGACCGACGTTCACGAGGATACCCCTTTAGGCGAAGTCGCCGCCGTCGTCGATGTGTTGCAGACACCGGCGTTTCTCTGCCGGCAAACCAACTTCATTCAGGACGTCTGTGCGCAAGGCAAGCCGGTCAATATCAAGAAAGGCCAATTCATGGCCCCGTGGGACATGAAAAACGTAGCCAACAAGGCAAGAGCCGTCGGCAACGAACAGGTCCTCGTCTGCGAGCGCGGCGTCTCGTTCGGTTACAACAACCTGGTCTCCGACATGCGCTCTCTCGTCATCATGCGCGAGACCGGCTGTCCCGTGGTGTTCGACGCCACCCACTCGGTGCAGCTGCCCGGCGGTCAAGGCACGGCTTCCGGAGGGCAACGGGAATTCATACCGACCTTGGCCAAGGCCGCCCTGGCGGTGGGCATCTCCGGCCTGTTCATGGAAACCCACCCCGAACCGGACAAAGCGAAGAGCGACGGCCCCAATTCATGGCCCTTGGCTCGCATAAAGGAGCTCTTAGAGGTGCTTGTCGAAATAGACCGCATCGTCAAACAACGCGGAATGGTCTAGACGGAATTATTACAACGACACTCCGATACCAGAGGAACGGAACCGATGAGCAAAATCACCGAAGTGCGGGCACACGAGGTGCTCGACTCCAGAGGCAATCCCACAGTCGCCGCAGAGGTCATACTCGACTCCGGAGCAACCGGCTCCGCCATGGTGCCGTCCGGCGCTTCCACCGGAACCCGAGAGGCCATCGAGCTTCGGGACGGCGATAAAACCCGCTATCTGGGCAAAGGCGTATTGAAAGCGGTCGAGAACGTCAAAACAGCGATCCGGTCCGCCGTCTTGGGCATGGACGCCGATGACCAGGCGGCCATCGACCGCAAGATGATCGAACTGGACGGCACCGACAACAAAGGCCGCTTGGGCGCCAATGCCATTCTCGGCGTCTCCCTGGCGACCGCCCATGCCGCGGCGACCGATGCCGGCAAGCCGCTCTACGCGTACCTCAACCGCAGCGGCGAGTTCCTGTTGCCGGTCCCCATGATGAACATCATCAACGGCGGCGCGCATGCCGACAACAGCGTGGACATGCAGGAGTTCATGATTCTTCCCGTCGGCGCGCCCAGCTTCCGGGAAGCTCTCCGCTACGGCGCCGAAGTCTTCCACGCTCTGAAAAAGGTACTGGCCGAACAGGGCCTGAGCACCGGCGTGGGCGATGAAGGCGGCTTCGCGCCGAATCTGCCGTCCAACGAATCCGCCATCGGCGTCATCCTGGAAGCGATAGAACGGGCAGGATATAAAGCAGGAAAAGACATCTATCTCGGCCTGGACGTCGCCAGCTCCGAGTTTTACCGGGACGGCGTCTATACGCTGGAATCCGAGAATAAACGGTTCACTTCGGACGAGTTCGCGAACTATCTTGCTGCCTGGGTCGACAAATATCCCATCATCACCATCGAAGACGGCATGGCCGAAGACGACTGGGACGGGTGGAGACTATTGACCGATCGGCTGGGGAGCCGCATTCAGCTGGTAGGCGACGATCTTTTCGTCACGAATCCCGCTATCCTGAAACAGGGCATCGAGGCCAAGATCGCCAACTCCATCCTGATCAAGGTCAATCAAATCGGTACCTTGACGGAAACCCTGGAAGCCATAGCCATGGCCCACCAGGCCGGGTATACGGCTGTCGTCTCGCACCGTTCCGGCGAAACAGAGGACACCACTATCGCGGATCTCGCCGTGGCCACCTGCGCGGGACAAATCAAAACCGGCTCTCTCAGCCGATCCGATAGAGTCGCCAAATACAATCGGCTTCTCAAGATCGAAGAGCAATTGGGCGATAAAGCCCGGTACACCGGCCGCAGCGCCTTCCGTCAAGCGCTCTGAAAGGCGGGACGCCGTCCGACGACAGTGTGAAAAAGCTGATTGTCTTCTTGCTGGTGTTGATCGCCCTGCTCCAGTACCGACTGTGGCTGGGCGATGGCGGAATCGCCGAATTGCAGGAGTTGCAGGACCGTATCGAAAAGCTCACCGAGGAGGGCGAAAAGCGGCGCGAACGTAACGCGGCGCTGGAAGCCGATGTCAGAGATTTGAAGGAAGGAACGGACGCCATCGAAGAGCGGGCTCGCCAAGAACTGGGGATGATCAAGCAGGGAGAGACTTTCGTCCAAGTGATCGAAATGCCTAAGAACAAGACACACGACCGATCGCCGCAACCAAAGCCTTCGGAGCGGAAAACTACGCCACAAAAGACCGAAAGGCCTCGTTAGCATCTGTTGTCCATGACCGACACCTGCCGAAATAATCGATTCTGGGCCATTGTCCCTGCAGCCGGCGTGGGTAAACGCATGGGGGTCGACGTACCGAAGCAATACCTTCAGGTCCTGGGCAAGCCGGTATTGCAGCATACCCTGGAGCGGTTGCTGGCGATCGATGTCTTGGCCGGCGTCGTCGTGGCTCTCGGGAGCGAGGATGGTTATTGGTCCGATCTACCTTGTGCTACCCATCCCAAGATCCGGGTCGCCCCCGGGGGTAAGGAGCGTGCCGACTCCGTGCTTTCCGCCTTAATGAGTCTCGAGAACGTGGCCGAACCGGACGACTGGGTGTTGGTGCACGATGCAGCTCGGCTGTGTATCACGATCAGCGATGTTCAAAAACTGATCGATCGGCTTAGGAACGATGAAGTCGGCGGCATACTGGCACTGCCGGTCACGGATACCCTGAAAGGCGCAGAGGCGGGCGAAATCGTCGAAACCATCGACCGCAGCCGGATCTGGCGCGCGCTGACGCCACAGATGTTTCGCTTTCGTATGCTCAAGCATGCGCTGACCGATGCTGCCGAACGGAAACTGATCGTGACGGACGAAGCCAGCGCTCTCGAACTTCGAGGATTGCGCCCGAAGATCGTGGAAGGACGCCCGGACAATATCAAGATTACGCGGCCGGAGGATCTTCCTCTGGCGGCTTTTTACCTGGAGCGACAATGCTACGAATAGGTCAAGGTTACGATGCACATCGGTTCAAAGATGGCGGCCAACTGGTCCTGGGGGGCGTAGCCATCGATTATGAAAAGAGCCTCGCGGCGCACTCGGATGGAGACGTTGCGTTACACGCCTTGTGCGATGCCTTATTGGGTGCGGCGGCACTGGGCGATATCGGTCGGCATTTCCCGGATTCCGACCCCAGCTTCAAGGGCATAGACAGCCGGGTTTTGCTCCGCGAGGTTCACGCCAAGATCACCGAACGCGGCTACACCGTGGTCAACGTCGATCTGACCATCGTCGCACAAAAGCCGCGGCTCGCGCCCTATATCGAAAAAATGCGCACAACCATCGCGGATGACCTCGACATTGCGCACGACGCGGTCAACGTCAAAGCCACCACGACCGAAGGCATGGGCTTCGAAGGCCGGGGCGAAGGCATCTCCGCCTATGCGGTAACGCTCCTTCAGAAAAATTAAGCCATGGGCGATTCGACCGCCGCCCTACCCTACGCCTTTGGCGGGCCAATCGGAACCGGCATTATCAAGACGTCGCCGGAAGATTTCGTCGTCGAGGAACTGCTGGGTTTCGAGCCTTCCGACCAGGGCGAACACTTTTTTCTGCGCATCGAAAAACGCGGCGAAAATACCGACTACGTCGCCCGCCAACTGGCCCGCTTTGCCGGAATCCCGACACGGAACATAGGCTACGCGGGCCTTAAGGACCGCCACGGCAAGACCATTCAATGGTTCAGCGTATGGCTGCCGGGCAAAGCCGAACCGGACTGGAGGCAACTTGAATCCCCCACCCTCCGCATACTCGAAGTCCGGCGCAACAGCCGCAAGCTAAAAAAAGGCGCGGCAGCCGGCAATCGTTTCGAAATCGCCGTTCGCGAATTGAAATGCGACATCCCGCTATTGGAACGACGCCTGAAACAGATCGGCGAACGTGGGGTTCCCAATTATTTTGGAACGCAACGGTTCGGCCGCGAGGGACAGAACCTTGCGAAGGCATCGGCTCTTTTCGCGGGTACGCTCGGGCGGGTGGACGCTCACCGTCGCGGGCTTTATTTGTCTGCCGCGCGTTCTCATTTGTTCAACCGCATCCTCGCCAAGCGGATAAGCCGAGACGTCTGGGATCGCGCGGTTACCGGCGATGCCTTCATGTTTCCCGACTCGCGCAGTTTTTTTAAGCCCGACGCTATTACTCCGGAAATCACGCAACGGCTTGAGGCCAAGGAAATTCATCCAAGCGGCGCGCTCTGGGGCAAAGGTACACCGGCCGTTACCGATGAGGCACTGGCCATAGAGACGGCCGCAGCCGAGGAAGAGCCGGTTCTCTGCCGCGGTCTCGAAGATTTCGGCGTCGAGATGGCCCGCCGGCCGCTGCGACTTTGCCCGGACGGATTTCAGTGGGAACGGTCCGGCCCGAGCAGCATGCATTTGCGATTCGCGCTGCCCGCCGGGGCTTACGCGACCGCCGTTCTGCGGGAACTGATCGACACCGGTTTTTCAGACGATTAAAGGATCCTCATGGACTGCCATCACGTGTATTACCTGGCTCTCTTGCAAGGGCTGACCGAATTTCTGCCGATTTCGAGCGCCGCTCACCTTATCCTGATGCCGGTGGTTTTCGGCTGGCATGATCAAGGCTTGGCCTTTGACGTCGCCGTCCACATCGGAACGCTGACCGCGGTCGTGGTCTATTACGCGGGCGCTCTGCGCGATATGGCCGGAGCCTGGTTTCGTTCGATCTCCGGAAAGGGCATGAGCACGGATGCGAAACTTGCTTGGTACGTAATTCTGGGGACGATTCCGGCGGGCGTCGCGGGGCTGGCGGCCAACGGTTACGTCGAGACCCAGCTCCGCAATCCGCTGGTCATCGCCGCTAGCACGATAGTGTTCGCCTTGGTACTTTGGCTGGCGCAAAAAGTGAGCGCCGAACGACGTACCGATGCCGACATGAACTGGCAAGACGCTTTGATAGTCGGTCTCTTTCAAGCCGTGGCGCTGATTCCCGGCACATCCCGATCGGGTATCACGATAACCGGCGGTTTGTTCCGCGGCCTGGATCGCAAAGCTGCCGCCCGATTTTCGTTTCTGCTGTCGATCCCGGTAACGGCATTGGCGGGATTGCTCAAGGCATACGCATTATTCGAATCCGACCAGACGGTATCCTGGTGGAACATGTCCCTCGGAGCGCTGCTCTCCGGTATCGTTGCCTACATTACCATTGACTGGTTCCTGAGACTCCTCGATCGTATCGGCATGTTACCCTTCGTGATCTATCGGCTGATTTTGGGCGGCGTGCTGCTTTACATCTTCCTGCCCGGTTAGCGATACCGGCGGTTTTTCCTGCAACCGGCCACTCAAACGGTTAAAATACAAATCCTCCATCAATCTACAGCGCAAAGGATCATCATGTCTGTTGGACAATTCTGTAACCGCGATACGGTCATCCTAAGAAAAGAAAACTCGATCATCGAAGCGGCCAAACTGATGCGCGAGTTTCACGTCGGCAGCGCCGTAGTCGTAGAGGACTCATCGGAAGGAGCGAAACCCGTCGGCATCGTGACCGATCGCGATCTCGTCGTGGAAATTCTTGCCGCGGAACTGGACCCGAATGCAGTCGTCGTCGGGGATATCATGAGCTACGAACTGATAACGGCCCGCGAAGAAGACGGACTTTGGGAAACCTTGCAGAGAATGCGAGTAAAGGGTGTTCGCCGCATCCCCGTCGTCAATCAGCAAGGCTTGCTGGCCGGCATTCTGACCAGCGACGATCTCCTCGAGATACTCGCCGGCGAACTTACCGAACTGGTTAAAATCATCGGCAAAGAGCAAGAACGGGAACAAAAAACGCGCGGCGGTCTCGGTTAAGCGATCAAGCTTTCCAACTAGGACCGGCAAAACCGAGCACGAGCAATCCGCCGGCCATTTGATAAACCGTAACCTTTCGACGCGCCACGATCGACTTCGAGAGCTATAGCCATGACTGTTACGATTTACCATAACCCCCGCTGCAGTAAATCCCGCGCTACTCTTGAGCTTCTCAAGAGCAAAGGCATCGAGCCCACGATAATCGAATATTTGAAAACACCTCCTAGCGCATCCGAGCTGGAGACCATTCTGGCCAAACTGGGCATGGAGCCCCGCGACTTGATGCGCAAAGGCGAAGCGGCATATAAGGACGCCGGGCTGGATAATCCTGATCTGGATCGCAAAGCATTGATAGGCGCCATGGTGGAAAACCCGATCCTCATCGAGCGGCCAATCGTGCTGGCAAACGAGAAGGCGGCCGTCGGACGTCCGCCGGAGAACGTTTTAAAGATTCTTTAAGACCGGCAAGGTCTCAAGTACTTTGGCGAGTCACTTTGGCTCGCACCTCTTTTCTCAAGTGTTTCGTCCTTTTCATGGTTGAAGTTCTAATCGTCTACTATAGCCGTTGGGGTTCCACGGCCGAAATGGCCAATCTGATCGCGAGAGGCGTCGAGGAAGTTCCCGGCGCCGTCGCCAAGATTCGTACCGTCCCTGAAGTATCGCCGGTCTGCCAAGCCACCGAGGAGACTATTCCTGAAGCTGGTCCGCCTTACGCAACGATCGACGATCTGAAAAATTGCGATGCACTGGCCTTGGGAAGCCCTACGCACTTCGGCAATATGGCGGCGCCTCTCAAATATTTCATCGACAGTACCAGTTCCTTGTGGTTTTCGGGCGCATTATCCGGTAAACCGGCTGGCGTCTTCACGGCCACTTCGTCCATGCACGCCGGCCAAGAAGCGACGCTGATCACCATGTTATTGCCCCTGCTCCACCATGGCATGGTTCTGGTCGGGATCCCCAGCAGTGAAAGCGCGCTTCTCGAAACCACCAGCGGCGGAACGCCCTACGGACCCAGCCGGCACACCGGGAGTGACAACGCGGTCAGCGACGAAGAGCGGAAACTGTGTCGGGCGTTCGGAGCCCGTTTGGCGCGTGTGGCGCTGGCGCTGAAAGGCGCCCAAGTGAAGTAACTCCTAGTGGTCTTGACTGACGCTTTCGACGGATTGCTTTCGGATATGCTGCAATACGCCGCGACGGTTAAACATTTTTGAACTCATGGCGAAGCAACTCCCCCTGCGCTTCGCTTTCAATCCCGAACTGGGTTTTCTGCAATACCACTCGGGAGCCAACGCCGAAATCGTCGCTCATCTAAAACATGCCGCCAGCGGTCGGGGCGAAACGCTGATTTTTTTGTGGGGTGAACCGGGCACCGGCAAGAGCCACTTGCTCAATGCCTGCTGTCGGGAAGCGTGTCAAAGCGGCTTGTCGGTCTCTTATCTGCCGCTATCCGGCCTCCGCGAGTACGGTCCCGGCGTGCTCGATGGCCTGGAGCATCAGGATCTGGTTTGCCTGGACGATGTCGATTCCGTCGCCGGAGACGATGCCTGGGAACGAGCTTTATTCAATTTGTTCAATTGTTTGCGAGACCACGGCAATCGCCTCATTGCCGCTGCCGGCGTGCCGCCCGCCGAACTTGCGATCCGTTTGCCCGACCTCAAAACCCGCTTAGGCTGGGGATTAACCTTGCGCCTGCAACCATTGAACGACGAGGATAAACTAATCGTCCTCGGCGCCTATGCCCGCTCGCTGGGCTTAGATCTGTCGCCACAAGTCGGACGCTTCTTGCTTTCTCATTATCACCGAGATCTTTCCTCCTTGAAGCGCTTGCTGGACGAATTGGACCACGCGACCCTAGCCGCTAAGCGCAAGCTCACGATTCCTTTTCTCAAGAACTATCTGGAAGAATCGACATGAAGGTACTCGTCATAGGTTCAGGAGCGGTCGGCAGCTTTTACGGTTCACTGCTCGCCAAGCAGGGCGCTAAAGTTTCGATGATCGCCCGTTCCGACTACGAACACGTCAAAGCTCATGGCATAGACATTACGAGCGACACCAAACTGGGCGCTTATCACTTCCGGCCCCACACCGTCGTACGCAACGCGGCCGAATTGACCGAAAAGCCCGACTACGTTCTCTTGTGCATCAAAGTGGTCGAAAACGCCGATCGCATCAGCCTTCTGAAAGACGCCGTGGGACCCGACACGTCCATCGTTCTCGTTTCCAACGGCATCGACATCGAAGACGAAATCGCGAAAGCCTTTCCCGATAACGAACTGATCAGCGGCCTCGCATTCATATGCGTCACCCGCACCGCACCCGGCAAAATCTGGCACCAGGCTTACGGCCGGCTAGCCTTGGGCAATTATCCGCAGGGGCTTTCGGAAAAAGCTCTGGCGCTTTGTAGAGTATTCGAGCGATCCGGCATTACATGCGTCGCCTCCGAGGATATCGTTGCCGCCCGCTGGCAAAAATGCGTTTGGAACGCGCCCTTCAACCCGCTGTCGGTCCTCTCCGCGGGGCTCAGCACGAATGACATACTCTCGACTCAAGAGTCTTTCGTTCGGGCCATCATGGAAGAGGTTTGCCTGATCGCCAAAGCCACGGGACATCCGTTGCCCGAAGATACCGTCGATAAAAACATCGAGAGCACCTACAAGATGCCGCCATACAAGACCAGTATGCTGCTGGATTTCGAGGCCGGTCGGCCGATGGAAACGGAGGCCATTCTAGGTAATGCCGTGAGGGCGGGATGGAACGCAGGCGTGCCGATTCCCCATCTTGAATCGGTTTATGCTTTGATGAAGCTCAGAGAGTTGAGCCGTCGAACCGGATAACCCGCTGCCACAAATCGAAATTACGCCCGCGTGAGGCGGGCGTGATGCCAAATCAAGAATCGCCCTAAAACGGCATCCCCCGTCCTAGATTGCCCTTCATCCCTCGCAGCATGTTCATCAGATTGCCCTTCTTGAATTTCTTCATCATCTTCTGCATCTGATCATACTGCTTGAGCAGACGGTTGATGTTCTGCATATCCGTGCCCGCGCCTTTTGCGATGCGCTGTTTTCGCGAGTTGTTGATCACATCCGGAAATGCCCGTTCCTGCTTGGTCATCGAGTTGATGATGGCGATCTGCTGAATCATTTCCTTGTCGTTCACTTTTTCCTTCACGTGCTGCGGCACGTTTGCCATGCCGGGAAGCTTGTCGAACATTGCGGCGACGCCGCCCAGATTCTTCAACTGCAGCAGTTGATCGCGATAGTCGTTCAAGTCGAAAGACTTGCCCTTCTGAATCTTCTTGACCAGTTTTTCGGCTTTCGTCTTATCGATCTTGCGCTCGGCCTCCTCAATCAGACTCAGGACATCGCCCATGCCCAAGATTCGGGACGCGATTCGATCGGGGTGAAAACGTTCCAAGGCAGCTGTCTTTTCACCCACACCCAAGAATTTGATGGGCTTGCCCGTAATGTGGCGAACCGACAACGCCGCGCCACCTCTGGCATCGCCGTCGGTTTTGGTCAGAACGACACCGGTCAGGGTAAGTGCGTCGCCGAATGCTTTCGCGGTATTGGCGGCGTCCTGACCGGTCATCGAATCGACCACGAACAGCGTTTCGATCGGGTTGATGGCGGAGTGAATCTGTCTGATTTCCTCCATCATCTCGTCATCGATATGAAGACGGCCGGCCGTGTCGATAATGACGACATCCTTGTATTTCTTCCGGCCATATTCGACGGCGTTGCGAGCGATATCCACCGGATTCTGCGTCGGATCGCTCGGAAAAAAATCGGCGCCCACCTCAGCGGCAAGAGTTTGCAGTTGATCGATAGCGGCCGGACGATAGATATCGGCGCTCGCGACCACTACGGACTTGCGCTCGTTATCCTTGAGCCAGCGGGCCAGCTTGGCAACCGTGGTGGTTTTACCGGCGCCTTGGAGACCTGCCATCAGAATCACCGCCGGCGGCTGCGTCGCCAGACTGAGCCGCTCGTGGGCACTGCCCATGATGGCGATCAATTCTTCATTGACGATCTTCACTAGCGCCTGCCCGGGCGTAAGGCTGGACTGAACTTCCTGCCCCAAGGCGCGTGTCTTGACGTGCTCGATGAAATCCTTGACGACCGGTAGAGCCACATCGGCTTCCAAGAGGGCCATACGCACCTCTCGCAAGGTGTCCTGAACATTGCTCTCGGTCAATCGGCCCTGACCGCGAATTTTTTTGAGCGATTGGGTTAAACGTTCGGTAAGGTTGTCAAACATGGCTCTTAATCCTACGGGCTATGGAAATACCCAGATTACTTCATCTTGATCGGCCATTATGCCAGACTAGAGAGCTCAGGAGGACATGATTTAAATGAATTCTACGCTGTTTGGCGCCATGGCGATCGCCACTTATGTCGCTGCCGCTCTTACCCTGATTCGCTCGCTGCGCGAGAACGACTATGCGGCCATGGAGACACCCACGCTTCGGCGGTTGAAACCCTTGACACTCGGTTGGTTCGCCGCCGTTTTGCACGGGCTTGCGCTCACCAGCGGCTTTCAGACTAACGAAGGACTCAACCTCAGCTTTCTGAGCGCGATGTCGTTAGTGGCTTGGGTGATCGTAGCCATCTTGCTCCTGACGGCTCTCGCGAAACCGGTGGATAAACTCGGGATGGTGATTTTTCCGATGGCCGCGCTGGTCCTTCTGCTAAAACTCAGCATCCCGGAGAGCGTTCACACGGTGAAAGACCTTTCCTGGCCTTTGACCATTCACATCGTGGTCTCCATGCTCGCTTACAGTTTTCTCAATATTGCCGCCTTTCAGGCAGCGCTGCTGGCGTTTCAGGACTGGCGGCTGCGCAGCCACCATTCCGATCTCTTGCTACGCTCGCTCCCGCCTCTGCAAACCATGGAATCCCTGTTGTTTCAGCTGATTGCGGCCGGGTTCGTGTTTCTTAGCGTGTCACTGCTCACAGGCTTTATTTTTCTGGAAGACATGTTCGCTCAGCATTTGGCCCATAAGACCGTGCTGTCCATCCTTGCCTGGGTCTTGTTCGGCGTACTACTGATCGGACGAGCTCGCTACGGCTGGCGGGGAACCATAGCTATCCGCTGGACGCTAGGAGGCTTTGTGTCGCTAATGCTGGCCTATTTCGGCAGCAAGATGGTATTGGAATGGATATTGAACCGGGCTTGATGGTGCGGACACCGACCCTGGTCCCGGAATGCGAGTGCGTGTCCGGACTCTTTGAACTCACTCATTTTCAGCCGATCGATAAGCTTGCTCGCGTTGCCGGGAGTTTCTGAGCATGCGTAGTTCTTGAGCAGCTTGGTTTCTTTCCGCCTCAATCAAAGACATAACCTTCCCGTCGATGGTCTGCACTTCCTCGACTAAACGAACCAAAGACTCGTTATCGCTTTTCTTAAGATAGGCCGGCGAAAACAGTTTCTCAATCAGGGGCATCCGTTCCCTCTCCAGCCGAGCAACCCTCTCCCACTCCATACCTTCGGCCGCCGTTAGGATCGAACGGCACATTGCAAGAAGCTTCTCGGTTTCGGGCGTCAGATCTGACATCGCGGCATACCCGGTCTCGGACGATTAAAAGCTTGCTGAAGCTAACCTGTTTTCAACAGTCTGAGACGGAACCGGCTCTCGTATCGCTTCCCAGGCACTCTTGATCTCCTTTATCAAACCGCCGACTTCGTCCAGGGCACTCTGATCGTTTTGCGCGCTGGCGTAAAACAGCTGCTCGGTAACATAGGTATAAAGTCGATCCAGATTTACCGCGATTTCGCCGCCGTTATCCAAGTCCAGACAGGCTTGGAGGTAGCCGACGATTTCAATTGCACGGCCGATGGCTTGGCCCTTCTCGGCGAGCTCCCCCCTTTGTATCGCGCCCTTGGCAACGGAAATTTTTTCGTTCAGCCCATTAAAAAGCATCATTATCAGAGTATGCGGATCGGCGTACTCGGCACTCGCCTGCACGGTAGTTTGCCGATACTGATTCAATGCAAACTGAGCGGGTCTCATGGCGTATAACCTCTTCTTATTTCTTATTTCTTATTTCTTGTTTTGGTTAGCCAATGGCAAAGCGGCCAACTGCTGACTCAAATAACTGCTGATACTCTGAAACTGCCCCAAAAGAGCATCCATCTTATTGAATCGATCCAGAAGACGCTTTTCGAAATCACTCATTCGACTCTCTAAACGCTCTCGGCTTTCTTGAATTTTCTCGAGATTCTTTTCCAGACCGTCAGTACGCGCCTTTATGGCTCCTTTACTGTCCAACAATCCGGCAAGCACCTTGTCCAGTCGTTCTATCAGCCCACGGGAAAAACCAACCTCGCCCCGGTCGCCGGTCTTGGTATCCGAGATCAGAAGCTTAAGCCCCTGGGCATCGCCCGCCGTTGCGGTCAATTCTTGCCCTTTGCCCGTTGCCTCCAAACCTCCGATGCTTCCGGCGACATCCATGCCCCCGGTGCCCTCCGTCGAACTAGAGGCGAGCTTTAATCCCAAGGTCGCTTCACTATTAATATCGACCTGCGTGATTTCAACTTGAGACTCCGAGCCATAATTTTTGGATTGAATGACAAATCGATTATTGACATCGTCATAACTCACGCCGACTGAAATACCTTTTGCTTTGAGGGCACTGTCGCCATTGATGCGGGATTGAATCTCTGCCGCCAGAGCCGCATGATTGCTATAGGTCGCTTGCGTCAAGGTGATATCTGCCGACAAGACCCCATCGACTTTGATCTTGAAGGTGTCGTTGTCGCCGTCCACCACCAATGAATTGACGGCACCGCCGTTCAGAAAGCCCTGGGTAGCTGCTTGGGTAATGTTGACCGCATAAGTTCCCGGCTTGGTATCGACGGTATTGCTGGAATATATCACCCCGGAATCCGTGGGACGCCCGATAGCCGCAAACAAAGCGGCTACGCTGCTCCGATCCGCATTTAGCGCCTCGTTTAGCTTGGAACTGTCCAAATTGAGGGTGCCGTCTCTTTGCGTTCGGATTCCTATATGGGCCAAGGTTTTCGCCGAACCTTCGAGACCTTGGATAAATCGTCCCAGTTCCGAGCGAAGCTGCCCCATACCGCCGCGTACCGTGGGATCGCCCTGTAAAATTCCGCCTGCTTTCTGGGCTGCGTCATAGCCGGTTAAGCTTCGGTCCGTCTTTGCCAATTCGTTAAAACTTTTTACGAAACCTTCTATAAGCTTTTTGATGTCGTCATTGCTCTGGCTGACCGACACATTGACGATCTTCTCGGATTGAGCGGATTGAAGATTTAACGTCACCCCTTTAAGAGCATCTTTGATCGTGTTGCTCGCATTGGTAACCTCAAGTCCATTGATAGCGATTTTCGAGTCCAACGCCATCTGGGTCTGCTGGAGGTTAGCAGCGGCGACATTAAAAGACAGGACGGACAGGCCTGAGGCGTCGACCGAATTTCCATCATCATCGGCTACGCTGATCTGCAAGCTGTTCTCGGCGCCGGTTTCACTCGAATTCAGTACAAGGCGAGAACCGCCGCTATCGTTGACTATAACCGCAGTCACTCCGGCCTTGGCGTTGTTGATAGCATCTCGGATGCCGCTGAGGGTATTGTTGCTCGAGTCGATCTCAAGGGTCAGCGTGCCTTTGTCGCGATTTTGGGTAAATCCGTTATAACTACCCGGGGTGGCATCCACCGGCGGCGTATAGTCCGTAGTGCCGAATTTCAGCGTCAAAGTCCCGGTTCCAACCACTGCGTTGGCCGATGCGAAGTAACCGGTTGCCAGTGCGTGGCTCTGCGCGAGTTGCTTGACCTCGATCTTGTAATTACCCAGATCGGCATTGCTTTCCGCCGAAGCACTGACAATACTGCTGTCGCTGGAAGTTGCGCCGATCTTTTGAAAACTACTCAGGTTTTTCAACGCCGAGAGGCTATCCCGAAAAGCCGATAAAGCGCTCTTGAAATTTCCAAACGAGGAAATCTTGGATTGGATCTCGGCTTCTTGCCGATCCAAACGGGCAGCGAACGGAGCACGCTCCGCCTGCACCAATTGGCTGACCATGCTGGATATATTGAGGCCGGATCCGAGCCCCGTCGATGTAATACCTGCCATCAAACCCTCCGCCTTGCCTGTTGCCGCTCTGTCCCGATAAGGATATATCCGCGCCTTACGCTTGGACCGATTCGGCCGCGCGGACTCGTCAGCCGAACCGACAAACCCTCCAAACTCACACTTTTTCTTTCAACAACATGCCTTTAAATCCATCTTTGAATTCGTCTAAATGTTTTGCGAGTCGCAAAATCTCTTCCGAGGGGATTTGGCGAATAAGTTCATCGGTTTCGGCATCCCTGACTTGCACTATCGTTCGGCCCGAATCTTCGTCAATGGAAAACTGGACCGTTCTCCGCACCATTTGAAAAAATTCGTTGAAATTGCGCACGGCATGGGCGACTTCGTCCTGCCGCTTCTCTCCTTCTCTTCCCGAGGAAGCAAACGCCTCGGCGGCCAAAGCCGGGGGAACCGCCCTAACCGTAGAAACCTGCTCTACCGCCCCGGTGCTTCCCGCTGCGGCGAGGGTTTCAGAGCCCACCTCGTCTGCCGTCTGGCGGCGCACCATGTTCGGCTTCAGAGCCGTTACATTGCCTAAAGCTATCGGGGCTTCCATATCGATCTCCTATTGCTCGAAGAAGAAAGCGGGAACGCCTCAGTGTTCCCGCTTTCCGGTTTAGCCAGCTCGGAAATTAACCCCGAAGCAGCGAGAGCACGTTTTGGGTTGAGGCATTCGCCTGTGCCAACATTGCCGTACCGGCCTGCTGCAGGATCTGATTCCGGCTCAGCTCGGACGTTTCAGCCGCGAAATCGGCATCGAACACACGGCTTCTTGCGGCGCTGATGTTTTGCGAAGTGGCCTGCATATTGGCTACCGCTGAGCTGAAGCGGTTTTGGACAGCGCCCAGGGTGGCGCGGAGGTCGTCAACGAAAGCGAGTGCACCATCGACAGACTTAATAGCCGAGTTTGCCCCCGACTGAGTACCGACGTTAATGCTTCCCACTGCACTTAGAGTGCTTGCATTCGTCGCTGCACTGAACAAGGTACCCGTCGTATCCGTGGTGACGGTGTACGAGCTTGCGGAGCTAAACATGAGGGTTCCGACCACTTTACTAGAGTCTGTTCCCACCGCTGCGCCCAAGGTAGCGGCGGCACCTTCCGTTGCCCCGGTGTCAGCGTTCAAGCCTTGGAAATTGATAGTACCGCCCGCGCCGGCGCTATTTAAAAAGTCTTCGATGACAATATCGTAACCTTCGGCTTGGCTCAGCGTGATCGAACTTCTCGAAGCATCCAGTTCTGCGGTGATACCGGTACTTGCCGCCGCACCATTAATGGCTTCCGCCAGCGAAGTGAGATCGCCAGTACTGGAGACGTTTGCCGAGATCGCAACGGCGCTGCTGTTCGAACCATACAAATTAAACGTCAACGTACCGGCAGCGGCTAGACCGGAAAGAGTTGCTTTAGTCAGCGCCGTTGCCGTTACGCCCGTGGATGCCGTGGCGTTATTCACAGCCGTCGCGATCGCATTGGCTGAATCATTGTTTGCTACGGCCAAGGTCGCGGACCCGATATTCCCGGTAACCGTTAGATTTTGTGCCGCAACACGGTTGAGAGCGGTCAAAGCAGTCTTATCAGCACTTGCCGCCGCCGCCTCTACCGCAGTACCCGTCGTATTGGTGAGACTGTTCGATCCGATATTGGTCGCCTTGCTGTTCCCGATCGAGAAACTGATCGTCTGATCGGCATACGCACCAACCTGAAATTTCGCACTCGTGAACGAGCCATCCAGCAGATTTTTTCCGTTGAATTGGGTTTGAGTGGCGATACGGGTAATCTCCTGCTGCAACTGAGCCACTTCCTTCTGCAGGGAAGCACGATCGGTCGCGGTATTGGTATCGTTGGCGGATTGTACGGCCAGTTCCCTCATACGCTGCAGCGCGTTCGTGACCTCTCCCAAGGCGCCTTCGGCGACTTGCGCGATGGAAATGCCGTCGTTGGCATTTCGGGCGGCCTGATTCAAACCTTTAATTTGCGCGGTCATCCGGTCTGCAATGGCAAGGCCGGCTGCGTCGTCTTTTGCGCTATTAATGCGCACACCGGACGACAAGCGTTGCATTGCAGTCTGCATCGCGTTGGATGACTTCAGCAACTGGCGCTGAGCGTTAAGCGAGGAAATATTGGTATTAATCACTTGGGACATGATCGTCTCCTTCAACTTTTAGGATTTTTCAAATCGACGAGCTCAAGGACATCAGCGCTGTGCATTCAACTCTCGTAAACGTTATCGGACACCACGGCGGAAACTTTAAAGGTTTTTCTGTCGGCCTTAAGTTATGGCCAAGATGCGCTGTTTCCTATGACGTCGCCTCCGGCATGGCGCCAAAATACGCCCCAGGAAGTGTATTGATATGCGTACGAACATCGTTCTTAACGACGAGCAGGTCAGAGAGGCTTTCAAGTATTCCGATGCCAAGACTAAGCGTGAACTGGTCGAGCGGGCACTCCGGGAGTTCGTGGCCAATCGAAAACGGAAGGACGTTCGGGACTTGATCGCTACGGTGGAAATCGACCCGAACTACGATTCCAAGACACTGCGCGCCGAGCAGAGCTAAGCATGTATTTGGCGGATACTTCGGTATGGATCGATCTCCTACGGCAAAGGGGAAACCCCGCTACGGAACAGTTCCGCCGAATACTGGATGGCGGCGTATCGTGGTGGAGGAATTGAATCTGGCCTGACCAGATCGCGAACGATGCGGTTCACTTCGCTCACCGCATCCTACAGCTCTGGCTTGACCGGCAGCCCGGACTGAAACGACTTCGGCTGTCGGCGCGTTATGAAAACAGTTCTCGAACGGTGGAGACGAATCGATCGAAGCTGCTTTGTAGCCAGCTCCATAACTCCTCGGGCACTATTCTGGACGCCGCAAAAACCGCGAATCCCAGAAACAACAAACCGCTAGCGATATGTAGCGCCCGCTGAGGCGTCTTCCGGAGCAGTGTGGCGCCTGCCCAAATCCCTAACGCGGACGTCACGCCCAGAGCCGCGGTGGCGCCAAGCCAAACCGGCACAGGCGGTGCTGCCGCACCTAAACCGGCGACCGCCAGTTGAGTTTTATCGCCGAATTCGGCAAGGAAAATCATCAGGAAGGTCGTCAAAAAGATGCCGTGACCGGTTTTTGCCTTGATGAACTCGCCCTCCTCTTCCTCCCTAAAAAGCAAAGCTTTCACGCCGAAGACCGCAAACAAGAGAGCGACCGCCAGGGACACCACGGAATCGGGCAGCCACCGGGCTGCCGCCGCTCCGAAGACTACGGCGACTAGATTCAAGACGGCAAAAGCGAACACGGCGCCGAGCAGAATAGGCCAATGCCGGTGCCGCACAGCCAAAGTCATGCATACCAGCTGGCTTTTGTCGCCGAACTCGGCTGCTGCGACCAGCGCGAACGCGGTACCCGACGACGCCCACCACCGTGCCCAGTCGATCGCCGGCAGGCTTCGATCCAGCCACACCCCTACTTCGTTAATCAGATTGCAAGCCACAGGGTCGGATACTCAGGTCGTGATCAGGTTGTCCAAAATCATCATGATGATGAAGCCAAACATCAGCGCAAAGGTCGCATAGCGCGCTTTGCCCTGGGATTGGGTTTCGGGAATGATGTCGTCGCTGATGACGAACAGCATGGCTCCGGCGGCGAACGCCATACCGATAGGCAATAAAGGCAAGAACATCGTGACTGCGGCAACGCCGAGAAAGCCGCCGACCGGCTCGATCAGCCCCGTCAAGGTCGCGATCAATACCGCCTGTTGCCGCCGATAGCCCAGGGCCACCAGCGGCATCGCCACCGCCAAGCCTTCCGGGATATTCTGCAGACCGACCGCGATCGCCAAGGCTGCTCCGTTGTGCCAGTCGCCGGAACCGAAACTTACGCCGACGGCCATGCCTTCCGGCAGGTTGTGCATGACGATCGCGGCGATAAAGAGCCAAATCTTTCGCAGCGAGTCGAAGGTTTCTCCGCTTTCGCCCAGAAACCGCTCATACGGCAGCCAACTATCCGCCAATACCAGAAAAACCGCGCCGATCATGACCCCCGCCGCAACCACGTACACACCGAGACCCGGCCACAGCTGATTGCCGGCCTGGATGCCCGGAACGATAAGCGAGAACGCCGTGGCTGCCAGCATCACGCCGGCGGCTCCGCCCAGCATCAGATAAAGGGTCCTGCTGGAAACATCCTTGAACAGTAGAGCGGGCAAGGCACCGAATCCCGTGGCCAATCCAGCCAGAATGCTGGCGAAGGCCCCCATGGCGATGATCGGATCGACAAAGAAATACATCACGACCAGAAACAAGGTCGTCAGGAAAGTGATCGAGCTCACCAGGATAAGCTTTTGAGCTAGCGTCGGCAGGCGAGCATATTTCTGATACAGAGCGTTGGCGCGGAGCTTCTCGGCCAGCATATTCAAACGTTGCGAGTTCATCGGATGAAATCCTTGGTGGGGTAAGTTCGGATGGACCATATCTATACATTTTTCTTACCGTCATTCCGGCAGGGAGTGCTCACCCCGTCCTTGGGGTTCGTCCTTCGGACCCGCCGCAGGCGGTCCAAAACCGTTCCCGACGGTTTTGTGCTCGCCCCTTCCCTGGGACTCGTCCTTCGGACCGTGCTGCGCACGTCCAAATAGACCAAAGCCGTCCTTGGCTTTCGCCCGTTGGGCAAACTTCGTTTGTCCCATTCGGCTCTCGGCCGAATGGTCGCTCCGGGCGAATTTGTGCCGGACAAACCGGCAGGACGCCCGGTTTGCACGCATCGCGCCCGAAGGGTGCCGGGCAGGACAGCCCGGCATGACAAACCGGCAGGACGCCCGGTTTGCACGCATCGCGCCCGAAGGGTGCCGGGCAGGACAGCCCGGCATGAATCCAGGGCACAGGGATGTGATCCGCCTCTGCCATCCATGGCCTCTGGACCCCGGCAATCCAATCGCAAACGGTCATCCGGGGAGCGCCCGGATGACCCTTCCCTGCCGGGGTGACGACTTCCATGACAATCTTGCAATCGTCGAGGATTCGTTAACCAGCGTCAAGGCAGAGCCGCCAATGCCGCAATTCCCCTTATCTGTTATCGACAGTTGAAGCCGGCTGTACCCGCCGACCATCAGCCGCCTATCGCAGCAGATGCGCCGACTGGCCCGGTTCTTGTGTAAAATGGTCAAGGAATAGGGGGAGCATGCCTGATGCATATATTGTTGAGCAACGACGACGGTTATTCCGCCCAAGGACTGATCGCCTTGGCAAATGCGCTGGGGCAACGGGCGCGACTGACGGTTGTTGCCCCCGAACGAAACCGCAGCGGAGCGAGCAATTCGCTAACCTTGGACAGACCTTTGCGCGTCAGCCAAACCGAAAGCGGCTTCATCAAGATCGACGGCACACCGACCGATTGCGTGCATTTGGCTATCACGGGATTGTTACATGAGGAGCCGGACATGGTGTTCGCCGGCATCAATCACGGTTCCAACCTGGGAGATGACGTTATCTACTCCGGCACGGTGGCGGCAGCCACCGAAGGGCGTTTTTTGGGGCTTCCGGCGGTCGCGGTCTCCTTGGCGTCGAGCAATCCGCAGCACTTCGACACGGCAGCCCAAGTTGCCGTCACCTTGCTCAAACAGATCCAGGAACACCCCTTGCCGGCCGATACTATACTGAACGTCAACGTGCCCGATATTCCCCTGACAGAGCTTCGTGGCTTCCAATCCACTCGTCTGGGCCAGCGCCACAAGGCCGAACCCGTGATCCGGACGACCGACCCGCGCGGGCGCGAGATCTACTGGATCGGCTCCGCCGGTCCGGAGCAAGATGCCGGACCCGGCACCGATTTTCACGCCATACGCAACAACTACGTATCCGTCACACCTTTGCAAATCGATTTGACCCGTTACGAAAGTCTTCAGCGATTGGCCGACTGGCTTCCGCGTGAGGTTATTCCATGAACCGTCGGCTTCAGGGTATCGGCATGACCTCCCGCAGAACGCGGGAGCGCATGGTCAGCCGATTGAAGGAACAAGGAATCAGCAATCAGTCTGTGCTAGCCGTCATGCTGGAAACGCCCAGACATATTTTTGTCGAAGAGGCTTTCGCGAGCCGTGCGTACGAAGACACGGCGCTCCCGATCGGATTCAACCAGACGATCTCCCAGCCTTATATCGTGGCTCGCATGACCGAACTGCTGCTGGAAAAAGGCCCGTTGGACAAGGTGCTCGAAGTCGGCACCGGCTCGGGTTACCAGACCGCTGTATTGGCGCAACTCGTAAAGCGGGTTCATTCGGTGGAACGCATTTACCCCCTTCAGCAGCGCGCCCGCCGCTGCATTCAGGATCTTCACCTGCGCAATGTGCGCATGAAGCACAGTGACGGCGGCTGGGGCTGGGACGATTACGCGCCCTACGACGGCATCATCGTCACCGCGGCACCGCCGGAGCTGCCGCAGCCACTGCTCGACCAAATGGCACGGGGTGGTGTCATGGTGATACCCATCGGCGACGGACGCGAGCAGTTTCTACAGCGGATTACGCGCACGGAAGTCGGGTTTCAGGCGGAAATCATCGAACCTGTCAGCTTCGTGCCTCTGCAAGGCGGATTGCTTTGACAAACAGCCCTCTCTTTCAGGATTAAGGAATTCCCGATGCATGAACTGATCAATTGGCTGGTGACGACCATCGGCGCGATGGGCTACACCGGAATTTTTCTGCTGATGGCCATGGAAAGCTCGGTTTTCCCCATCCCCAGCGAAATCGTCATGCCGCCCGCGGGCTATCTGGCCCAGCAGGGCAAGATGGACATGACCCTGGTGATCCTCAGCGGAACGGCGGGAAGCCTGGTCGGGGCTTACGCCAACTATTTCGTCGCGCGCTGGCTGGGCAGGCCGCTCCTGATCAAATACGGCAAATACGTCTGGATTACCGAGGAGCACTTCAACCGTGTGGAGAAGTTTTTCTTGGCACATGGTGAAATCTCCACCTTCGTCGGCCGCCTCCTGCCCGTAGCGAGACATCTGATCTCGTTACCGGCCGGCCTCGCCAACATGAATCATCTCAAGTTCAGCTTTTACACGCTGCTCGGGGCGGGGATCTGGGTATCGGTGCTCAGCTGGATCGGCTATTTCATCGGTGAAAACCAGGAGCTGATCGCGCGCTATTCGGAACACGCGGTCATCGACGTGATCATATTCAGCATCGTCCTGGTTGGAATTTATGTCGCGATCCATCGCCGCAGGACCCGCAGCCAGACGCACTCATGACTATCCCCGTATTTTCGATTTCCCGCCTTCCCCGCATTCTTTTCGGTTCCGGCCAATTGGCGGAACTGCCGAAACTGGCTCGCTCCTACGGTCACAAAGCGCTGCTCGTCACCGGAGTGCGCTCCTTCCGCTCGTCGTCGCGCTGGCCCTGGCTGACGGATAACTTGACCGAGCAGGGCATGATCTTCGAACACATGACCGTCAGTGACGAGCCCACGCCGCAGTTGGTGGACGATGCTGTCGCCGCCTTTCATGGCCGCAACATCGGCCTGGTGGTCGCCATCGGGGGCGGCAGCGTGCTGGACGCCGCCAAGGCCATCGCGGGACTCCTGCCCCACGGCAATTCGGTCATGGATCACCTCGAGGGCGTAGGCCGTAACATTCCTTACACCGGACCTGCTACGCCGTTCATCGCCGTGCCCACCACCGCCGGCACCGGCAGCGAAGCGACCAAGAACGCCGTCTTGAGCGTGCGCGGCGAGCACGGCTTCAAGAAATCGTTCCGCCATGACTGCCTGGTTCCCGAATACGCGATCGTCGATCCCGATCTGCTCGACACTTGCCCGCCGGATCTCATCGCCGCCGACGGCATGGACGCCTTCACGCAATTATTGGAATCGTACGTTTCCGCTCGCGCCAACCCGATGACCGACGCCCTCGCGAAAAGCGGCATGGAAGCATTTTGCGGCGGGTTCGTCGCAGCATTGAAAGGAGGCGACGGCGAGCAAGCCCGAGCCGGGCGCAGCGCCATCGCTTATGCATCGCTCGTGTCCGGCGTCACCCTGGCGCAGGCGGGACTGGGCTCGGTACACGGGCTCGCCGCGCCGCTGGGTGCTTTCTATCCGATACCCCACGGTCTCGCCTGCGGCACCCTGCTCGCCGAAGCCACGGCCATCAATATCCGCGCGCTGCGGGAGAGAGCTCCGGAGAATCCGGCCTTGAAGAAATACGCCGGTATCGCCGAACTCCTGACCGGCCATGGCTTCAAAACCCAGATGGAAGCTTGCAACGCCTTGGTCGAACAGTTGCACGATTGGACCGAACGGCTGGCTCTGAAGCGCCTCGGCCATTTCGGCGTGGAATCGGCGCACATCCCTAAGATCGTCGCCAACGCCCGCGGCACCAGCATGCAGACAAATCCGGTAACGCTCACCGACGGCGAAATCGGCGAAATCCTCCTCACCAGAATCTGAGGCCGATATGGCACGCCATTACCTCGAGCATTTGTTCAGCCCGAAGTCCATAGCCGTGTTCGGGGCCAGCGAGTTGCCCGACTCGGTCGGCGCACGGATCTATCAAAATCTCTTGGACGGCGGTTTTCAAGGCCCGATCTACCCGATCAATCCCAAGTATCAACTGGTCCGGGATCAGGTCTGTTTCTCGTCGATCGAAGAGGTGAAGGAACACGTGGATCTCGCGATCATCGCCACACCGGCCGCCACCGTCCCCCTCATCATCCGCGCTTGCGGCCAACAAGGGGTCAAGGCCGCCATCGTCATTTCGGCGGGATTTGCCGAACAGGAGGGCAACGGCCGAATGCTGGAGCGGGCCTTGCTGGAAGAAGGCAAGCGCTATGGGCTCCGGATTCTCGGTCCCAACTGCCTGGGGCTGATGCGCCCTTCGGTCGGCCTCAATGCCACTTTCAGCAATAATGTCGCGGAACCGGGTTCGCTCGCCCTGGTCTCCCAGTCGGGAGCGCTTTGCACGGCGATTCTGGACTGGGCGAGCGCCCATCGCATCGGTTTTTCGACCATGGTGTCCTTAGGCGCCGGAGCCGATGTCACCTTCGGGGACATCCTAGACTATCTCGCTCTCGATCCCGAAACCCGCAGCATCCTGATGTACGTGGAAGGCGTGCGTGATGCGCGGCGTTTCATGAGCGGGCTCAGGGCCGCGGCTCGCATGAAGCCGGTGATCGTGATCAAGGCCGGCCGCCATGCCGAAGGCTCCCGAGCGGCCATGTCGCACACCGGCGCGCTGGTCGGTTCGGATGATGTCTTCGACGCCGCGCTGCAAAGGGCCGGCGTGGTTCGGGCCACCACCATCGAACAGCTTTTCGCCGCCGCCCAGCTCCTCGCGACCCAGCACCGCGTTCGAGGCAATCGCCTCGTGATCATCACCAACGCGGGCGGACCGGGGGTGATGGCAACCGACCGGGCCGTCGAGCAAGGCATCCGGCTCGCCGAACTGGGCGGACCGACCTTCGACAAGCTGAACGCGGTGCTGCCCAAACAGTGGTCGCACAATAATCCCGTCGATATCCTGGGCGACGCCACCCCCGAACGGTATCGGGCGGCCGTCGAGGTCTGTCTGGCCGACGAAAGCGTGGACGGCGCCCTGGTGTTGCTCACGCCGCAGGCCATGACCGATCCCACGGAAGCCGCGGAGGCCGTCATTCGCGCCGCCGAACAGAGCCGCAAGCCGATACTCACCTGCTGGCTGGGAGAAACCTACGTCCAAAAAGGGCGAGAACTGTTTACCGCACATCAGATTCCGACCTTCGCGAACCCCGAGAGCGCCATCGAAGCGTTCGGCTATCTGGCAGAATATCACCGTAACCAACAGATGCTGATGCAGGTGCCGGGGCCGTTGGCCTCGCACCAGATGCCAGACCTGACCGGCGCCCGCCTCATCATCGAGGGCGCCCTGGCGGAACGGCGGACGCTGCTATCCTCGCTCGAGACCCGCGCCGTTCTGCGCGCCTTCGACATTCCCGTGCCGCCGGCGCTGAACGCCCATTCGCCCAACGAGGCGTTATCGGCGGCCGAATACCTGGGTTTTCCGGTCGCGCTGAAGATTCTGTCGCCGGACATCACCCACAAGTCCGATGTCGACGGCGTCCGGCTCAACATCAACAGCGCCCAGACGGTGCGGAACGCCTATAACGATCTGGTGTCGACGGTGCAAGCCCGAAGGCCGAACGCGCGGATCGAGGGCGTAACGGTCGAAAAGATGTACCGTAACCGCAACGGCCGGGAACTGCTGGTCGGCGTGGTCGACGATCCGATTTTCGGCCCGGTCGTGAGTTTCGGCTCGGGCGGCACGGCGGTGGAAATCCTCAAGGACCGTGCGGTCGCCCTGCCCCCGCTCAACGAGCACATCGCCCAGACGATGATCGGCCAAACCCGTGTCGCACGGCTGCTCGGACAGTTCCGCAACCTCCCGCCGGTCAAGCTGGAGGCGATCGAGCAAGTGTTGCTGCGGCTCTCGGAGATGGTCTGCGAACTCCCCGAGATCAAGGAGATGGACATCAATCCTCTGGTGGCGGACGACCAAGGCGTGTTCGCCCTGGATGCCCGCATTGCGGTGCATGAGCCGCAGCCTGGACGCCGGCCCTACGGGCACATGGCTGTCCACCCCTATCCCGGCCACTTGATTAGACAGTATCAGCTCGCCGACGGCACCAACATCATCATTCGGCCGATCCGTCCCGAAGACGCGGAAATCGAGAAGCGTTTCGTGAAGCAGCTTTCGCCCGAGGCCAAATTCTTCCGCTTCATGAACGCCTTGCAGGAATTGAGTCAGGACATGCTGATACGTTTGACTCAGCTTGATTACGACCGCGAACTGGCGCTCGTCGCCATCGTCGATTCCGGGGCCGAAGAAACGGAACTCGGCGTGGCGCGCTATTTCACCAATCCGGATGGCGAAACCGCCGAATTCGCCCTGGTGGTTGCCGACGAATGGCAGCACCGTGGGTTGGGTACACGGCTGATGTCCTGCCTGATCGACGCCGCTCGCGAGATGGGGCTCAAATCTTTGCGGGGCGAAATCCTGGCGAACAACGTCAAAATGCTCGGCCTAATGAAACGGCTGGCGTTCACCTGTCATACCAAAACCGACGACTCCACCATCGTCATCGCCGAAAAGTCACTGTGATTCTACTGGCGGATTTTTGGAAACATCCGCGAATGCTAAAATTTCACCCCTTTTTACTCTTGAGGTTTGTTGATGAACATCATCGCCCGTATCGCTGAAGAGCTCGGCGTCCGAGAAAGACAGGTCCAGGCAGCCGTGGACCTGCTGGACGAAGGAGCTACGGTGCCGTTTATTGCGCGCTACCGTAAAGAAGCGACGGGCGGTTTGGACGATACGCAGCTCAGAACCTTGGAAGTTCGGCTCTCTTATCTCCGCGAACTCGAGGACCGCCGCCAGATCATCCTGGACAGCATCCGAGAACAGGACAAGCTGACTCCGGAGCTGGAACAAGCCATTCTCGCCGCCGACACCAAGACCCTGCTGGAAGACCTTTACCTTCCCTACAAACCCAAACGGCGCACCAAGGCCCAAATCGCGCGGGAAGCCGGTCTGGAACCCCTGGCCGACGCCTTGCTTGGCGATCCGTCCCTGGTACCGGAGACGGAAGCACAGCAATACGTCGATGCGGACAAAGGCGTTCCCGACGTCGCGGCGGCGCTGGAAGGGGCAAGGCAAATCCTCATGGAACGGTTCGCCGAGCACGCCGGGCTTCTGGCCGAGCTGCGTGAACGAATTTGGAACGAGGGCATCCTCGCCTCGACGGTCGCCGATGGGAAAGAACAGGCCGGAGCGAAGTTCCGGGACTATTTCGATTTCGCCGAGCCTATCGCGAAGATCCCGTCCCATCGCGCGCTGGCCCTGTTCCGGGGACGCAACGAGGACGTGCTGGACCTGGCCCTGAAAGTCGGCAAGGATGAGGACGCCGCGCATAAAGCCGCGGAAAGCCTGATCGCGAGGACCTTCGGCATCGCCGACAAAGGGCGGCCCGCGGACCGCTGGCTGGCCGACACGGTGCATTACGCCTGGAAAGTCAAAATCCTGACCCGCATCGACCTCGACCTCAAGCAGCGCCTCCGCGAAGCCGCCGAAGCCGAGGCGATTCAGGTTTTCGCCAAGAACCTCAAGGATTTGCTGCTCGCGGCGCCCGCCGGCCCCCGCACCACCATGGGCCTGGATCCGGGGCTACGCACCGGCGTCAAGGTCGCGGTGGTGGACAAAACCGGCAAGCTGCTGGAAACCGCGACGATTTACCCCCACGTGCCGCAAAATCAGTGGGATCAATCGATCGCAACGCTGGCCCGGCTGATCGCCCAGCACGGCGTCGAACTGGTCGCCACGGGCAACGGCACCGCCTCCCGCGAGACCGATCAGCTGGTCGGCGATCTCATCAAGCGCCATCCCGAATTGAATATCACCAAGGTGATGGTGTCGGAGGCGGGGGCATCGGTTTATTCGGCGTCCGAACTGGCCGCCAAGGAATTTCCGGATCTCGACGTCTCACTGCGCGGTGCCGTTTCGATCGCCCGCCGCTTGCAGGACCCCTTGGCCGAACTGGTAAAAATCGAACCCAAGGCCATAGGCGTCGGCCAATACCAGCACGATGTTAACCAGTCGCAGCTCTCCAAAAGCCTCGACGCGGTGGTCGAGGACTGCGTGAATGCCGTGGGCGTCGACGTGAACACGGCTTCGGCTTCGCTGCTCCGTTACGTTTCCGGACTGTCCCAGACCATCAGCCAGAACATCGTCGAATACCGAAACCAGAACGGCGCTTTCAACAGCCGCGAAGATCTCAAAAAAGTCCCGCGACTCGGAGAAAAAACCTTCGAGCAGGCGGCCGGATTTCTCCGCATCATGAACGGGAACAATCCGCTCGACACCTCGGCCGTGCACCCCGAGGCTTATCCGGTGGTGGAACGCATCATCGGCACCACCGGCAAGGATATCCGCGAATTGATCGGCAACGCGGCCTTCCTACGCGGCGTCAACGCCGAGAATTACACCGACGAACGCTTCGGCCTTCCGACCGTCACCGACATTCTGCGCGAGCTGGAAAAGCCCGGCCGCGATCCGCGTCCGGAATTCAAGACCGCACAGTTCAAGGAAGGCGTGGACAAGATCGAGGACCTCAAACCCGGCATGATGCTCGAAGGCGTCGTCACCAATGTCACCAATTTCGGCGCTTTCGTCGACATCGGCGTGCACCAGGACGGCCTGGTGCACATCTCGCACTTGTCCGACAAGTTCGTCAAAGACCCGCGCGAGGTGGTCAAGGCGGGAGACGTGGTGAAAGTGAAAGTGCTGGAAGTGGACGTACCGAGACGCCGCATCGGTCTGTCGATGAAAAAGGATGCGGCCCCCACTCCCGGTTCGGAGCGGGATTCGTCGCGCACCTCGGGTAGGACAGCCGAACCCAGAGCCAAAAAGCCACGGCAGGAACCCTCCTCCAAACCGCAAGGCGCCATGGCGGAGGCGTTGGCCAAAGCACTCCGGAAAGGCTGATAGTCATTACGCCGGTTACGGCGGCGCGACGGGTTCCAACGGAATCCCCCACCTCCCGGCGCTATAAGCCGCTTCTTATACGCGGCCGGTAACAGCCCCACCGGACGCGGTTTTACTCGCGCCCTAAGCGTTTTTCGCCACAGTGACCGGCGTAGACTGGGAAAACCGCCCCGCATGTGGTAGGTCGGCAATCCTTTGCCGGCGAAGGTGTCGGCAAAGGATTGCCGACCTACTTCGGGCGCTACGTCAAACCGGAAAATGCTCTAGTGCCTCAAGGATTGAGGAAAGCCAGCATGTTCCGCCTGTCGGCTCCCGACGGCAAGGGTTTGGACCTATCCGCAACCCACGCCGCGATATCGGCCCAAGGCTTGGCGGCGCTCAGATCGCGCAGCAGCAAATGGTAACCCTGCTCGTAAAGCGCGACACGGGCGGTCCCGGTTTTCGACAGCTTCTTCAGCATTAGGGAAACGGGCTCTTTGGGGATCACTTGGTCGTGCTCGCCATAGAGGACTAAAACCTCTTTATTCAGCTGCTCAACTCGCGAAAGCGCCTCGTCCATGAGATTGACCAGCCCGTAAATCGCATCGACTCGCGTCTCCTTTATGACCAGGGGATCGCGACCGAGACCGCGCAACATCTCGATATTGTCGGAAGGGAGAATCCCGAGGCTTTCCCCGGTCAACTGAAGCCAGGGCACGGTACTTACCGAAATCGAAAGCAAGGCCCGTTGATACCAGGGCATGGTGCTCCTGCCCCACACGGCCGGTGCCGAGAGAATGATCCCATCGGCCAGCGGAGGCCGTTCCGATGCCGTCGCAACAATCGCCAAGGCTCCGCCCATACTCTCGCCGAGGATATAAACCGGTTTGCCCGGATGGTTCTTGCCGACGAGTCGCGTGAATTGTCTCAGATCGTCGACATAGGCATCCATTCCGGCCCAGAGGCCCCGTCCCGGCGCATTCCCGAAGCCTCTCTGATCGTAGGCGTACAAGGCAATTCCGTGCTCGCTCAGATAGCGGCCGGGCATGGTGAAAGCATTGCTGTAATCGTTGAAACCGTGGAGCGCCACGACCACCGCCTTGGCTTTGCCATCGTGAGGAAGCCAGGATCGCACCGGCAAAACGGCGCCATCCGTAGCGACGAAATGGGCCTTACGGAGCTGCGGTTCAACATGTTCGGGTCCCGAGGGATGGATGAGCGGCGTACAGCCACCGAGCAGCAGACATGGAAAAAGCACGAAGCAAGACAGGCGAAGAGTTTTCAGAGTCATGACGGGTATCAGAGTTGCGGACGGGCCCTATATTACCTTTGATTGCGGCGGTTTGCCGAGGTTGCGCATCAACCTGTTCACCGCACTGGAATATATTGAACACTGTTCATTTTTGACCTAGACTTTCTCCTCGGAGGTGAACACCATGATAAAAATAATGCTTCGCTGGATTCTCGCCCGGCTGTTCCGCGTCAAAGTCGTCGGTCTCGAAAACTACCAAAAGGCGGGGGCTCGAGTCCTGATCGCCGCCAATCACTCGTCCTACCTCGACCCGATACTCTTGTGGGTCTTTCTGCCGGACGAGGTCACATTCGCGATCAATACCCACATCGCCCAGCACTGGTGGGTGCGGCCGGCTCTCAGGTTCGCCAAGGTGTTTCCGATGGACCCCACCCAGCCGCTGTCGGTCAAGGCCCTGACCCATTATCTGAAAGAGGACCGCAAAGCGGTGATTTTTCCGGAAGGACGCATCACGGTGACCGGAGCCTTGATGAAGATTTACGACGGCGCCGGGCTGATCGCCGAAAAATCCGGCGCAACGGTTCTGCCGATCCGAATCGACGGCACTCAATACACCATATTTTCCCGTCTGCACGGGGTGGTGCGGCTGCGCTGGTTTCCGCCTATCACGCTGAACATTCTGCCGCCCCGCGAAGTCAGTCCGCCGTCGGAGATCACTGGTCCCGAGCGGCGGCATCAGGTCGGGCTCATGCTGTCCGATTTGATGAGCGAGATGATGTTCGAGACGAGCAATTACCGGCGGACGGTGTTCTCGGCCTTGCTCGACGCACGGAGGACTCACGGCGGCGGGCATCGCGTGCTCGAGGACGTACAGCGGAAACCCCTCAGCTATGATCGGCTGATCGCACAAGTCCTCGCCCTGGGCCGCAAACTGGCGGAAAAAACCGAAGACGGCGAAGCGGTCGGTCTCTTGCTGCCCAACCTGAGCGGTACGGTAGCCGCATTCCTGGGGCTTCAAGTTCACGGGCGCCTCCCCGCCATGCTGAATTTCAGCGCCGGCACCCGCAATCTCCTGTCGAGCTGCGCCACGGCGAAAATCAAGACCGTGGTCACGGCCCGTCGTTTCGTCGCCACGGCGAAATTGGAGGAATCCGTAGAGGCTTTGTCGGAAAAAGCGAGGGTGATCTATCTCGAAGACCTGGGCCGGGAGCTGGGCGCCCGGGACAAGCTCAGGGCTTTCCTCGCCGCGCTCACCGCCGATTACTGGTACCGCGGCCGGCGCAACCCGGATGATCCGGCGGTAATCCTGTTCACCTCGGGTTCGGAGGGCGAACCGAAAGGGGTCGTGCTTTCCCACGCTAACCTCCTCTCCAACCGCGAACAGCTCGCCGCACGCTTCGATTTCAATGCCCAGGACGTCATCCTCAACGTTCTGCCCGTCTTTCACGCCTTCGGTTTGACCGCCGGCACGCTGCTGCCCTTGCTGTCCGGCATGCGCCTGTTCCTGTATCCCTCGCCTTTGCATTACCGAATCATTCCCGAAGTGGCCTACGACATCAACGCCACGATCCTGTTCGGCACCAATACCTTTCTCCACGGTTATGCAAAGCATGCCCATCCCTACGATTTTTATAGCGTGCGCTATGTCTTCGCCGGCGCGGAAAAACTGCAAGCCGATACCCGCAAGCTTTGGGCCGAGAAATTCGGACTCCGCGTACTGGAAGGCTACGGGGCCACGGAAACTTCGCCGGTATTATCCGCCAATACGCCCATGTACTACCGGGAAGGCACGGTGGGGCGCTTTTTCCCCGGCATCCAATGGCGGCTAGAAGAGGTTCCCGGCGTAACCGAGGGAGGGCGCCTCCACGTGACCGGCCCCAACGTCATGCTGGGCTATCTCCGCCCCGGGCATTCGGGCGAACTCGAGCCGCCCGCCTCGCAATATGGACTCGGCTGGTACGACACCGGCGATATCGTCCGCATCGACGAGGAAGGTTTTGTCAGCATTCTCGGCCGCGTCAAACGGTTCGCCAAGATCGGCGGGGAAATGGTGTCGCTTAACGCGGTCGAAGAGCTGGCCGCGCGGATTTGGCCGGGACAGCGGCACGCGGCGGTTGCGCTGTCCGACCCCAAGAAAGGCGAAAAGATCGTACTCGCCACCGAGTACCGGAACGCCGATCGCGCCGAACTGACGGCCCGAGCCCAGCAGGAGGGTGTCGGCGAACTCTGTCTGCCCAAGGATATCCGGGTGCTCAAGGAACTGCCCCTGCTTGCCACCGGCAAGGTGGATTATCCGGCGCTTACCGGGTTCGTCCGGGAAGGGAGCGAATCATGAACCGGGGACTTCGTTCGCTGATCGCTGCGCAGTTTCTCTCCGCGTTCTCGGACAACGCCATGCTCTTCACGGTCATCGCCATCGTGCTGCAAAGCGGTGATCGCGGCCCCTGGTATGTCCCGGCCCTGCAAAGCGTTTTCCTGGTGGCGTTCGTGATGCTGACGCCCTGGGTCGGAGCGTTCGCCGACCGGCATTCGAAGCCGAAGGTTCTTATTTTGGCGAATGTCGTCAAGGCACTCGGCGGACTTCTGATACTGCTCGGCGTCGAGCCTCTGATCGGCTATGCCGTCGTCGGCGTGGGTGCGGCAACCTACAGCCCCGCCAAATACGGGATCTTGCCAGAATTGGCCGATCACACGCGGTTGGTCAGGATCAACAGTTGGATCGAAGGCGCGACCATCGCCGCGATCCTGCTGGGCACCGTGATCGGAGCAAAGCTCGCCGATGCCTCGATCGATCTGGCGCTGAGCTCGATCATCGCGTTTTATGTTATTTCCGCCGGGGTTACGCTCCTCTTGCCCAAGCTGCCGGCACGCGGCGCGCGCCCCGGTTCGTCCTTGACCAAACTGGTGCACGTAATCAAAGAGCTATTGAAATCAGAACGTGCCCGGTTAGTTCTAATCGCCCTGAGCTTGTTCTGGGCCTCTGCCGCCACTCTGAGAATTATTCTCGTAACCTGGGCGCCGCAAGTGCTCGATACGCAAACCGCGGGGGAAATCGCGCAGCTGACCCTGTTTCTCGCCGTCGGCATCGTCATTGGCTCAGGTATAGTCCCGCGCCTAATTCCCCTGGAGCACATCCGGCGTGCACGGCTTGCCGCGTATGCGCTGAGCCTATTTTTTCTGCTCCTGGCCGGTGTCGATAGCCTGTGGCCGGCCAGAGCGACGCTGCTGGCCATCGGCATCGCCGGTGGCCTGTTCGTCGTGCCGCTTAACGCGGCGATCCAGCAGATCGGTCATCATACCGTCGGCAGCGGCGGCGCCGTGGCGGTCCAGAATTTCTTTCAGAACGCCGCGATGCTGGTGAGCATGGGGATTTATACCTTCGCGTCGACTCAGGGCATCGGCCCGGTGGCTGCGATTCTCGCCCTGGGCGTGGTTGTCCTGGCCATGACGGTGCTAGTTTCCTGGTGCCTGCCGCGGCAACCGGCGGTGTAGCAGGCATACCTACAACTCCGCGGCGCGCCGTTCGCCTTCGGCCACATCGACATTCCAGAGCAGCGCGCCGCCCAGGGTAAAGAGCACCAGCAAGGAGAGTATCGAAAGTCTCGGTTCGCCGGTGGCATGGCTGACGATCCCCACCAGCACGGGACCCAGAACCGCCGCGAACTTGCTGAGCAGGTTGAAAAAACCGAAGAATTCGCCGGACTTTTCTTTCGGAATGAGGCGCGCGTAAAGCGCACGGCTGAGAGCCTGAACGCCGCCCTGGACCAAGCCTATGCCCACCGCGATCCCGTAAAACTCCCACTGCCGGCTCATGACGGAACCCCAAACCACCAGCAACGCATACGTCGCGAGTCCCGCGAGAATGCCGGATTTGGCGCCGAAGCGCTGACCGAGCCAGCCGTAAGCGAGCGTTGCCGGAACGCCGACGGCTTGCGTGATGAGCAAGGCCAACATCAGCCCGCCGGCATCGAAGCCGATCGCCAGCGCGTAGTCCACCGCCATGTGGACGATGGTGTCCACGCCATCGATGTAAAGCCAGTAAGCGCCCAAGAACAGCATGACGATCTTCAACCGCCGGACATGCCGGAAGGTTTCCCGAAGCTGTATCAACCCATACTTGACGGCGTTGGCACCGCTGGCACACCGGGGAGGCGGCTCCCGAACGACGAACAGCAAAGGAAGGGTGAACACGAACCACCATACGGCCACGGACAGGAACGACATTCGGACTGCGGCGGACGCATCCGCAAGACCGAACCACTCCGGCTTTTGCGTCATCAGAATGTTGACGGCGAAGAGCGCGCCACCGCCGAGATAGCCCATCCCCACCCCGAAGGCGGATACATGCTCGAAGCGGGCGGGAATCGTCACCGAAGGCAACAGCGCGTCGTAAAAAACCATTCCGGTGGAAAACCCCACGAGCCCGAGGCCGAATAGGGTAAGCGCCAATTCCCAGGCTCCCTGCTCGATCCAGAAGAGTCCTGCGGTCATGGTAATGCCGATGAACGCGCAAAGCGCGAGCAAAGGCTTCTTCCACCCCCCGGCGTCCGACAGCGATCCGAGCACCGGCGCCAGAACCAGCGCGACCAAAGCGCCGACAGAACTTACCGCCCCCAGCCAAAAGGTGCTTTCCGTCACCGGCAGCCCGCTCGCCCAAAACTGCTTGAAAAAGACCGGAAAAAAAGCCGCCATCACCGTCGTGGCGAACGACGAGGTCGCCACGTCGTAGAGAGCCCACGCCCGTTCGCGGGAGCGAAGCGAAGTCGAGTCGGAAATATCCATATTGGTATTAGAGTGAGTAAACAAAAGCGACGATCACTTCTTTCTTAGAATTCCGCCGTCATTTTTTCACGGAAAAACGGATGAACCCGGCGGAATATCACCTGTATCGACAAATGCTTTTTCCGCCCGGCAACGGGCACGATCAGAATGAACGGTGGTCTTTATTAAAACACGTTCCGATTGCGCCGCTCTGGCCCAAGGCAATCCCATGCAAAACAGCAGAATCACGCCGATGAAGCTGATTGACCATTATCGCTGTCACGGCTTGAAAGATGGAAGATCCGGCGTTTTTATTGTCGCGCCGTCTTGCGGTTTCCTTTGCTTGATTCTGCAGCGCTCGGCCTGTACGTCCATTGTTCTTGAGGTAAGGCGACAGACTGTCGAACTGCGTGCCCTTGCCCGTTCGGGATTATAATGTTCTCTTCTTGACGAATCGGCCTATCTGTCATGAATTTGCGCGAAGACGCCCCGTCCTTCGACATCAAAGCTTTCCTCGAAACTCTGACCCAGCTACCTGGTGTTTACAGGATGCTGGATGACAAGGGTGAAGTGATTTACGTCGGCAAGGCGAAAAACCTGAAAAAGCGGGTATCCAGCTATTTTTCGGGCAAAGACTGTTCGCCCAAGCAGCAAGCCATGGTGGCACGGATATGCTCGATCGACGTGAGGGTGACGCACACCGAGGGCGAGGCGCTCCTTCTGGAAAGCCAGCTCATCAAGCGCCACAAGCCGCGCTACAACATCAATCTGCGCGACGACAAGAGCTATCCTTATATTTATGTTTCGACCCATCAGCCTTTTCCTCGCATTACCTTCCATCGTGGCGCCAAGAGCAAGCTCGGCCGCTACTTCGGGCCTTATCCGAGCGCCAGCGCGGTGCGGGAAAGCTTAAAGTTGCTGCAGAAGATCTTTCCCGTGCGTCAGTGCCAGGATTCTTACTTCCAAAACCGCTCTCGCCCCTGCCTGCAATACCAAATCGAACGCTGTACCGCGCCCTGCGTGGATCTGATCGATCGTGAAACATACGCCCAGGACGTGCAGGATACCGTCATGTTCCTGGAGGGAAACGGCAAGCGGCTGATCGACGATTTGGCGGGACGCATGGAAAAAGCCGCGGCCGATCTCCAGTTCGAGCGAGCGGCGCGCTATCGCGACCAGATCGCGAGTCTGAGAACGGTCTTGGCAAAACAGGCGGTACACGGCGAACACGGCGATATCGACATCATCGCCTGCGCAATCAAGGGCAACGTCGCCTGCGTACAGATGTTGTTCATTCGCGGCGGACAGCAAATCGGCGACCGCGCCTACTTCCCCAGCATGCTGGAGGAGCACGATCCGGGCAGCATCCTGGCGGCGTTCATCCCTCAGTTTTACCTTGGGAAACAGGTTCCCCGGGAAATCCTCATCAGCCATCCGATCGAGGATGCCGAGCTAGTCGCAGAAGTGCTCGCCAGCCAGTCCGGCCATGCCGTGCAGATCGCGGCGCGGCTCCGCGGCGAACGTCAGAAACGCCTGCAGCTGGCGCTCATCAATGCCGAGAACGCCTTGAATGCGAAATTGGCGAATCGGCAGGATCTGTATGCGCGCTTTCTCAGTCTGGGCGAGGCCCTACATTGCCCGGAACCGCCGAAACGCCTGGAATGCTTCGACATCAGCCATACCCAGGGCGACCAAACCGTCGCATCCTGCGTGGTGTTCGACCGGCAAGGTGCGGTTAAATCCGCTTACCGCCGCTTCAACATCGAGGGCGTTACGCCCGGTGACGACTACGGCGCCCTGGCGCAAGCGGTTTCGCGGCGTTATCAGCGAATCAAGCAAGGCGAGATCGAAGCGCCGGACATCCTGTTCATCGACGGCGGCAAAGGCCAGGTCAATGCCGTGCGCGAGGTTTTGCGCGAACTCGGAATGAATAGCATTCGCACTGTCGGAGTAGCCAAGGGTCCCGATCGTAAACCGGGAATGGAAACCCTCTTCCCGGCGGGCTCGTCCGATGCCATCATTCTGCCCAGCCACTCGCCCGCCCTGCTACTGATTCAGCAGATTCGCGACGAAGCCCACCGTTTCGCCATCACAGGGCATCGTCAACGACGCGCCAAAGCCCGAAAACAGTCCACTCTCGACGATATCGCGGGACTGGGTCCGAAGCGGCGCCAGCAACTGTTGCGGCAATTCGGCGGCCTCAGGGAAATCAGCCGTGCCGGCGTGGACGCCCTGAGCAGCGTCGAAGGCATCAGCGCTCAATTGGCAAAGCGCATTTACGAAACGTTCCACGAGAGAGAAAGCTGAACATGGAGTTGAATCTCCCCACCAACTTGACGTTACTTCGGATCGTGTTGATTCCGGTCCTGGTCGTCTTTTTCTATCTACCGTGGAGTGGCGCCCACATCGCCTGCGCGTTGATTTTTGCAGTCGCCGCCGTAACCGACTGGTTGGATGGTTATCTGGCCCGCAAAATGAGCCAAACCACCCGCTTCGGGGCATTTCTCGATCCCGTCGCCGACAAGCTGATGGTGGCCGTCACGCTGGTCCTGATCGTCCAGGCCGACCCTAGTCCTTACGTAGCCATCGCTGCCGCGGTCATCATCGGACGCGAAATCACGATCGCCTCCCTGCGCGAATGGATGGCGGAAGTCGGACAGCGCAAGCGCGTGGAAGTATCTTGGCTCGGGAAATGGAAAACGACCGCCCAGATGCTCGCGATAGTCACGCTCCTGCTGAGCATGGATGTCTGGCTAGGTTTTCTAAAAAACCTCGGGCAGTTGTTTCTGCTGATATCCGCCATACTGACGCTCTGGTCGATGGTCAATTATCTGAAGGCCGCACTGCCAGTGCTCAAAGGCGATAACGAAGAGTTGACAAAGCCTCCAGTGATACCTAAAATTCCAACTCTCAACAGCACGACGCGGGAATAGCTCAGTTGGTAGAGCACAACCTTGCCAAGGTTGGGGTCGCGAGTTCGAGTCTCGTTTCCCGCTCCAAATTCAGAAAGCCGCGATAAGAGACGCGGCTTTTTACATTGGCAAGCCCACTTAGGCTGAGTGGCAGAGTGGTCATGCAGCGGCCTGCAAAGCCGTGGACGCCGGTTCGATTCCGACCTCAGCCTCCAATATTTCCGGGCCTTCCAGGGCTGCTCCTCCGTCTTCATCGGTTGTTTTGGCGAAAAGACTTTTCGCCATCACGGGCATCACCTTCTCCCCTACCCTAGAGCATTTTCATACCTACTGTACGGGCACTCGCGAGTAGGTCGGGAATCCTTTCCCGACGACACGTCAGGCCGAGCGTCTTCGTCGGCAAAGGATTGCCGACCTACGACTGTAGCACCCTGTAGGTCGGGAATCCCTCCCAATCGCAAACGGCGTCTTCGGGAGCGCCGAAGCCCCCCTTCCCGACGCCACGTCCTGGCCGAGCGTCTTCGTCGGCAAAGGATTGCCGACCTACGAATGCTTGAATCCATTCACCCGAGCCGAAGGCGCCAACGACGTCCGCCAAGCCGGTTTTGCCTTACGAGCGAGATGAAAACGCCCTAGCTCGGACATAATGACGCGTCATTTTTTGCGTGGCGTGTCCCAGTAGTTTTCTGGCTTGAGACATGCTTTCAAGATCCGAAGCGGCTTTTGCACGAAGCTCCCGAAATTGAAAGCGTTCAAAGAGAACCCGAGTTCTTTCGCTTCCTTTTCCGCCTTATTTCTCGCTTTATCGAAGTGGCTTCGGAAATAGCCGAAGGGCTTTAAAAGTTGCTCTTTGGGATCGGTCAGAATCGTTAAACCGCGGCTTCCAGGCGATTTGATTCGCTCAAAGACTTCGGCCAGCTCGCCGACAAGCTCAATGCGGAGCTTGGCTTTTGTTTTCGTTGCTCTAACCAGATAGCACCCTCTCGGATCTGGTCCCATTTCAGCTTAAATGCGTCGGCTGGACGTTGGCCCGTTAAATACGAGAGATCAAGTGCATCTTGGACAATCGGATCGGCACTCTTTTAGACCAGAGCAAGGCGACGTTGACCGGGCAGTGCTTGCCGATGAGCTCGGAGGGGATGTGGCCCCGGTCGACCCAAGCGTCGACGATGCCGATCGGGACGCCGGAGAGCTCGGCGTAGCGTTGCCGGGTGATGTAGGCGATCGGGATTTGCAGGGGCGGCACCGAGGGGGTGACTTGACCCAAACGTTCGTCTTCCATACGCTTCCTCTTCAACAGTCGCTTTGTGTGACTATGTGGGCACTGCGGCCACGTGAGAGCAATTATTACACCCACTGAAAAAGAGCAATAATTGCTCTCTCAGGATGTTTTATTGAATACGCACGAACGGTTAATTCGGCTTATGGATCATAAAAAGACCGGCCCCCAGGAACTGGCCCGGTTGACCGAAATACCAGTTGATAGATGGAAAAACATAAGATGCGGTAGAGTACGCGCCAGTACGGAAGAGCTCGACGCGTGCACTGCCTTATGGTCTGAGTACGCGTACTGGCTAATAACCGGAAACACACTGCCCGAAGCCGGACAGATCAGTCCCGAGATCGAGGAAACCAGAAAAAATCTAAACGCGGCTGGCTGACCACCTCCAGGGTTTCCGAGCGCTGGAAACCTTCGCCCAGCCGAGACTACGGGGGAAGACGCTTAGCGTTCGAAAAGAAGATAGGGAAACAATAAAGGGAGATTAAACCGTACCAGACGTGCTAACTAAATGAAAAAAGCACTTCCGAACTTTAACTGCACCTTACCGCCAACTCGCTTATACACGCACTCAGCCCCGGCATTCTCCATTAGCGTTATTCAATAAAATATCTTATGGATCAATTAACAATAAGAGAAATTCTAGATACTGTAATCCGCGGACAGATTCGGATTCCTGCCTTCCAGCGCGGCTTCGTCTGGGAGCCAGACAGAGTCGCCTATTTAATGGATAGCATATACAAAGGTTTCCCATTTGGCTCTTTGCTATTCTGGCGAACCAAGGAAAAACTAAAAACAGAACGAGATCTTGGCCCGTTTAAGCTCCCTCCCCCGACAGAAGATTACCCTGTCGATTACGTCCTCGATGGGCAACAGCGAATCACGTCTATCTTCGGCGTTTTTCAAACCGAACTTCCAATTGACCAATCTGAACAGTGGCAAGATATTTATTTCGATTTTCTCGCGGATACTAATGCACAGGATCCACAGTTTTTCGCCTTAAGACCCGAAGAGGTCGATCTCGAGCGCCACTTTCCATTAAAGACCCTCTTCGATACCACCGCTTATAGAAAAGCTACCGCGAGCTTTGACGAAATAGTCGCCAAGAAGATTGATGATATGCAGTCGGTATATAAAGAAGTACGCATTCCTGTCCAGATGTTCAGAACGGAGGATCGAGCAACTGTTTCGATTATATTTGAGCGAGTTAACCGCCAAGGGGTACCGCTCGATACTCTTCAACTGCTCTCAGCGTGGACATGGAGCGAGGAATTTCAATTACAAAGCCAATTCGCGGATCTGGAAGAACAGCTGGAACCATTTGGATTCCGGGAACTCGGGACAGATTCAAATCTTCTCCTCAGATGTTGTTCTGCAATTCTCGGTGGCGATGCCTCACCGGAGGCATTAATGGCGCTAAATGGCGCCATGGTACGAGAAAGATTTCAAGAAGTATTAAATGGGGTACGAGGTGCAGTCGATTATATCCGTACAAATTACAAAGCATACTCCCTAGCTAATCTGCCGTTCTCGACAATTCTCGTACCGCTTTCAGTTTTCTTTGCTGTACCAGAAAATTGTGAAATAAAATATACGGATGACCAGAGAAAAATAATTGATCGCTGGTTCTGGCGATCATGTTTTGGACGCCGATACAGTAGTGGTGTACTAAGAAACCTGAAAACCGATATAGAAGAGATCTTAAAATTACGCTTAGGAAAACCTTCAGCACTTGGAGGCTTCCCAGTGACAATTTCGGATTCATTTTTTGTCGAAAACGTCTTCACGATGGGTGCGGTTAATACGAGCACATTTATTTTGCTCTTAGCGCAGCGTCTTCCATTAAGCTTTATATCTGGCGCCCCCATAGACTTGGGAGATAAGCTCCGCCAAAGCAACAGAGCCGAGTTCCATCACCTAATGCCGAAAGCGTTTCTGCAAAGTACCGAGCAAACGAACATAAGTCCTAATTGCCTTGCAAACTTTGCCTTTATTTCTCGTGCTGATAACAGAGAGCTTGGAGGTGTAGCGCCGAGCATCTACCGATCAAAGATGCCCAACGATATCAGCGAAATTCTTGAGCGATCAATAATTCCAGGCGAGCTATTCGAGAACAATTACCCTAATTTCCTCGAAAAGCGTGCCTATTTGCTTCGAGAATTCGCTGAAGGGCTGTGTCAATAACTATTCAGAAATGGGCAACGTATCAGGCTTTTCTTGTTTGACTACGTAAACAGAGTCGAATCCTACTTTCACGCATCCACCCTAACTAGCGCTCCACCCAATCTGCGAAAGGTGCGAAAGGTGCGAAAGGTGTCAGGCTTTGGTTGTTTGACTAACGCCCGATGGTTCAGAGCGTACGTTTCCGGCCGAGCTTCATGTCGTCCAGCAACCGCTCATTAACACTTCGCGCGTGCTCGATGTCCCAAATCCGAATCGCTTCTTTGAGTTCGACCTTGCCGTCGTCGACTATTTTGCAAAGTCCAACTCGTAGAGCAAACAGCTTGAAGATGAGCGGATCTTTGCGCGTGTCGGCCAGGTGCTTTTCCGACTCCGCCGACTTTTGCGGATCTTTGCAGTAGTTGACCCAGCCTTCTTCGGCCCGGAGGCCGAAGGATACGGCCAGCATCAAAATCAAAAGCGCTTTCATTCGTCGATCGCCAAATCAGCTCCCGCTTTTACAATAAAAAACCCGGCCGCGGGGTGCCGGCCGGGTATCTAGCATGCTGCGAACTACAAGACTCGCTCGCTATTGCATCGCTTTCTGCCTCACCGCACTGGTGCTTACATGATGGCTCTCAAGATATATCCATGGCTGAATCAGAGTGGCAGAGAGCTCTATCATCAACGTATCCAGATTATTGGCATATTGTCGGACGCTGAATAAGGGTGGAGGGAAGAGCCGCCACCAGCATATCCAGATCATTGCATCCGATCTGGTCGTTGCTGACGAGATTTAAGTACCCCAAAGCGTGCAGTTGAGTGAGTGGCCAGACGTCCACTAGAGCATTGCTCGACAGATCCAGTTCTTTGAGTTGGCTGAAGTTTGGGCCATTCGGGCCTGGGCTCGCGAAGACCTGAATATTGTCGATGCCGTTGCCCGCGACGTTGAGCCGGGTCAGCGTGCTGCCAAACGGCATGAGGAAGTCGAGGCTCTTGCCGCCGTTGGAATCGGTGAGATGGGTATTGCCCAGATCCAATTCCACCAGAGGGTAAGGCTTACCGGTCTCCCAATTCGTTAGCGGCCCGAGGTTGCTGAACGAGCCGATCTCGATACCGTTAAGCCCCAGGCTGGTCAGCCCCCGGTTCATGTCGATCACGGGACGTACTTGCCAGATGGCAAGGCTTTGGTTGCCGGAGAGATTGAGCTTGGTCAGTTGATGCAGCGGACTAAGCGGCCAGACGTCCATCAGGGCGTTTTTCGATAGGTCCAGCTCTTTGAGTTGGCTGAAGTTTGGACCGTTCGATCCCCAACTCGCAAAAACCTGAATGTTATCGATATCGTTGCCCGCGACGTTAAGCCGAGTCAGCGTGCCACCAAACGGCATGAGAAAGTCGAGACTCTTGCCGCCATTGAGGTCGGTCAGGTGAGTGTTACCCAAGTCCAGTTCCTGTAAAGCATAAGGCTGTCCAGTCTCCCAGTTGGTCAGCGGTCCGAGGTTATCGAATG
>NZ_MSCV01000045.1 GCF_002005105.1 Methylocaldum sp. 14B
TTAAGTTAAGCCGTCATTCCCTGCCGGGGTGATCTTAGTCATCTTCACTAACCGGCATCGCGTGGTATCGGCCGCCTGCGCCGAACCCAGTCGAGGTCACGGCTCAAGTGGGACGAGTACGTTTCTCCGCCGATCCGATATCGCGTCGCCCGGATTGCCGGGCAACGCCGCTTTTCATCCTTCGCCGATAAAAGACCTATGGCACGACCATAGAGGGTCCGGCATGCAACGACTCTTACCGCACTTGGTCAAATCAATGAAAAAACTCGGACCAACTGTCGCCGAGCAAGCCGAAAACGGCTGGGATTTCGCCCAAGGATATCGGCAAACCGATTGTTATTGGCGATTTAGTGTAATATTCCCTTCGATTTCTGCTGAGAAATTAAATATTTCGGTTCCGATCCGGCACTTTTAGATCTTTTTAGGTCTAAGGCGCTTTGCTTTATGCGAGAAAAGACTTTGGCCATTGCACCGCAACAGCTAAATCCGCCGGCAACCTACGCGGAATCCATTGAGGAACACCCGTACGAGCGTTTTGCCGATGAACTCGTCAGGCGCGGGAAGGTGCGCGAGGCGGAGATCCACCGCGCAAAACGCTTGGCGGCGCAAGCCGACGAGCAGAAGCTGCCCGCGCTTCTGGCCAGGCTCGGCATCGTGTCCGAGCGCGATACCGCGGAAATATTGGCCGAGGTCGGGTCATTGCCCCTGGTGTCGCCCGCGGACTATCCCGATACCTCGCCGCTTCCCGATACCGTAGCCATCCGTTTTCTCAAGGAAAATCACGTAGTCGGCATAGCCGCCCAAGATAATGAATTCATCGTTGCGGTGGCGGATCCGTTCGATCGCGATCTATTGGCCGCCCTCGCCCTGGCCTGCGAAAAACCCGTGCGGCCGTATGTGGGACTGCCGTCCGAAATCGACCGAGCGCTCGAACAGCAACTCGGTTCCGGAAAGACCCTGATGGGCCAGATTGTCGAGGACCTCGGCAGCGACGAGGAAATCGACGAGGCCGATGTGGAGCACCTCAAGGACCTGGCCTCCGAAGCGCCGGTAATCCGCATGGTCAATCTGATCATGCAGCGGGCGGTGGAGTCGCGCGCCTCCGATATTCACGTCGAACCGTTCGAACAGCGGCTCAAGGTCCGCTTCCGGGTCGACGGCGTGCTGCGCGAGGTGGAAGCTCCGCCGGTCAGATCCACCGCGGCCGTAATTTCGCGCATCAAGATCATGGCCAAACTCAACATCGCCGAGCGCCGCCTGCCCCAGGACGGACGCATCAAGCTCCAGGTGCAGGGCAAGGAGCTGGATTTGCGCGTCTCCACCGTACCGACCATGTACGGTGAAAGCGTCGTCATTCGTCTCCTGCACAAGGAAAGCATCGTCTTCGATTTTTCGTCCCTCGGCTTCGAGGGAGCCATGCTCGAGCGATTCCTGAACGTGCTGGCGCTTCCCCACGGCATCATCCTGATAACGGGCCCCACCGGCAGCGGCAAAAGCACCACGCTGTACACGGCGCTGCACAAGCTCAATACGCCCGAGCGCAAGATCATCACGGTCGAAGATCCGGTGGAGTATCAGCTGGAGGGCGTCAACCAAATCCAGACCAAGCCCCAGATCGGACTGACTTTCGCCAACGCCCTGCGCTCGATCGTCCGGCAAGACCCGGATGTCATCATGATCGGCGAAATGCGCGATTTGGAAACGGCTCGCATCGCCGTGCAATCGGCGCTTACCGGCCATTTGGTGTTGTCGACGCTGCATACCAACGACGCCGCGGGCGGCGTAACCCGCCTCATGGACATGGGCTTGGAGGACTATCTCATCACCTCCACCGTGAACGGCATCCTGGGTCAACGCCTGGTGCGCCGCCTCTGCCCGAATTGTCGCGAGCCCTATCCCGCCATGGCCGAGATGGTGGAAGAAATGAGGCTGGCGAGGTTCGCCGATGGTCCGGTGGTCCTCCATCACCCCAAAGGCTGCGAGCAGTGCGACGGAACCGGCTATCGCGGACGCCTTGCAATCCAGGAATTCTTGGTCATGAGCGACGGTATCCGCCGTCTGGTGATGAGCCATGCCCAGTCGCGGCAGATCGAGGAACTTGCCCTGCAGGAGGGTATGTACACCATGTACGAAGACGGCTTGCGCAAGGCCGTCATGGGCCTGACCACGATCGAGGAAGTTTTGCGCGTCACTTCGGATAGCTGAGGATTATGGCTCTTTACGTCTACAAGGCCGTGGATCGGGATGGAGAAACGGTGGAAGCGGAGCGCGAAGCCGCCGACGAAGCCACCTTGATCCTGGCCCTGCAAAACGAAGGATTCTTGCCGATTCGGGTAGCGCCGGCGAAATCGCGGCCGTTCGCCTGGTTGAGCCTCAAGCGCAGCAAGAACCGGATTTCCCAGAAACAGATCGCCTTGTTCACGCGCGAACTGCTGACCCTGCTGCACGCCGGGCTGCCGCTCGATCGTGCGCTGACCGTGCTGCTCGAACTGACCGCGAACGAACCGGCCTTGAACGGTCTGATCGCCAAAGTGCTGGATTCGGTCAAGGGCGGCGCGCAGCTGTCCGACGCTCTGGAAGCACAGGGCGGCGTTTTCTCGCGGTTCTATATCAATTTGATCCGTGCCGGCGAAGCGGGCGGCGCGCTGGAACTGGTGTTGGAGCGCTTGTCGGATTATCTGGAACGATCCAAGGAGCTCCGCGATACGGTCACCACCGCGCTGATTTATCCCGCCATCCTGGTCACCATGGCGGTTTTGTCGTTGTTGCTCCTGTTGACCTTCGTGGTTCCGCAGTTCACCGAAATGTTCGAATCCGCCGGCAAGGAACTTCCGGTGCCGACTCAAATCGTAATCGGCGTGGCAGAGGGACTGCAATCCTACTGGTGGGTGCTTCTGATGCTGATCGCGGGCATCGCCAGCTATTTTCGGTATCAGTTCGCGGACCAGGAGCGTCGCCAGGTGTGGGATGCCCGGTTGTTGAACCTGCCTTTGGTAGGAGACCTGATCCGCAAACTGGAAGTCGCCAGTTTCAGCCGCACTTTGGCGACCTTGCTCGCCAACGGTGTCTCCATGCTGGCGGCCCTGACCATCGTCAGGGAGACGCTCGGAAATCGAGTGATCGTCGACGGAGTCGGAGTAGCCGTGGAAAGCCTCAAAAGAGGCGGAAGCCTGTCGGCGCCCCTGATCGAGAGCGGTCTGTTTCCGACCTTGGCCATGCAGATGATCAAGCTGGGCGAGGAATCCGGCCATTTGGCCGAGATGCTGGAACGGGTCGCGGTCACTTACGACAAGGAGATCAAGATTTCCGTACAGCGTATGCTGGCTCTGCTGGAACCCGTGTTAATCGTTGGCCTAGGTCTCATGATCGCCGGAATCATCATCTCGATTTTGATGGCGATCCTGAGCGTCAATGACCTCGCTTTTTAACACGGTTTTTATACCATCCACCCGTTTACCTGATTCCGTTTTACTTATGATTCGTACTCTTATGCAAAAACATCGACATCATCATGGCCGCGCTCAGCGCGGTTTTACCCTGATCGAACTCTTGGTCGTACTGGCCATCATCGGCATGCTGGCCGGCTTGGTCGGGCCTCAGGTCGTCAAGCACCTGGGAGAATCCAAGACCAAAACCGCCAAGCTGCAAATCGAGGAACTCTCTTCCGCGCTCGACATGTACCGGTTGGATGTGGGCCGCTACCCGGCCACCGACGAGGGACTCGCAGCGCTCATCGAGCAACCGAGCAACGCCAAAATCTGGAACGGCCCTTACCTCCGCAAGAAAAGGGTCCCGGTCGATCCCTGGAACAATCCTTATCATTACGCTTCGCCCGGCCAGCACGGAAAATTCGATCTTTTCACCCTGGGGGCCGACAACGCCGAGGGCGGCGAAGGCGAGGACCAGGATATCGTAAGCTGGGAATAGAAAGGCGTGTTCTTCGAATGCCTCGGGCTTGAAAAAAAGACGCTGCAGCAGGCGAGAAATCCATTTGCGCACCGAAAACTCGATAGCCTGAGGTACCCCGTTCGCGCGGTCAAACACAAGGTTCGGCGTCCGCACGCAAGGTTCCGAGCCGAAGCCCGCGGCCCCTCACGGTCGGGCGGATTCACGTTGCTGGAGATGCTGTTGGCGCTGGCTATAGCCGCCGCACTGACGGCGGTGGCGGTACCGAACGTCACGCCGCTTCTGAACCGTGCCCAGCTGACGGCTGCCACGCGGGATATCGCGTCCGGCCTGCGCTATGCACGCGGACAGGCGCTCAGCGGAGCGCGCGAGGCAACATTCGAGCTCGACGTGAACCGCAAAGCCTACCGGGTCAGCGGTCGCCGAAAACATTTTTCACTGCCCGACAGCGTCCGCCTCAGCCTTTACACCGCCGAGAGGGAAGCCGGAGACGAAGGAATCGGCAATATCCGTTTCTTCCCGGACGGCTCCTCGACCGGCGGGCGGGTGACCTTGGAGGCGGCCGGGAAAAAGCGCCTGGTGGACGTGAATTGGCTCACCGGGGAGGTCGTAATCCGTGAAGACTAAACAACGCGGATTCTCCTTGCTCGAAATCCTGGTCGCTTTCGCCATCCTGGCTCTGGCTTTGGGCGTGCTGCTCCGTATTTTCGGCGGCGCCGGACGAATCTCGGGACTCGCCGACAAGTACGCTCGCGCGGTCGTGATCTCCGAATCGCTGCTTGCGGCTGCCGACTTGGAGACCCCTTTGCAGCCGGGCGAAACGAGCGGCGAAATCGACGCGATTTTTCGTTGGACTATGCGCGTAACCCCCTATCAAGGGGAGGAACAGATCCCGTTTGCCGAGAACTTGCCTGTCGCGCCCTATCAGGTGGATCTCAGCATAGAATGGGAGGAAGGCGATGAACCCCGCTTCTTCGAGCTTACGACACTCAGGCTGCTGCCTAACAAAGCAGCAGGAATCAGCAGTTTTTGATGATGACCGCGCATAAGCACCGGACCAGCGCCGGCTTCACTCTGATCGAGGTACTCATCGCCACGACTCTGCTCGGCGTCATGATGCTTTTGTTATTCGGCAGTTTGCGTATCGGGGTAACCAGTTGGGACAGCGGCGAGGACAAAATGGCGCGGGCAAGCCGGCTTTTCCTCGTGGAGAATTTTTTGCGCAACCACATCGGAAGCGCTTTGCCTCTGGTCGAGATGGAAGAGTCCGAAGGCGTCGCCATTTCCTTGAGAGGCGGAGAGGATTGGCTCGAATATGTTTCGACAATGCCGCCGCAGGTCAAGGCCGGCGGTCTATATCGATTCAGATTGTATGTCGCTAGGGACGGGCAACATAACGATCTGAAGGTCGCCATGCGGCCGTACGTCTCGAACCCGAATTCGCGCGAAGCCACCGTAGCGGCCGAGCCGATCGAAGATGTATTGCTGCTGGAAAATCTGGATCAAATCAAATTGTCCTACCTGCCGGAAAATCTCCAGACCGCTCAAACAAGCAATTCGACTTGGCTGCCGGAATGGCAGCAGTCTCAGTTGCCGATGCTGATTCAAGTGCAAATCGAACCGGAGCATGAAGAACCCTGGCCTCCTTTAGTGATCGCGCTGCGAACTCACCGATAATGCCTATGGCGTTTCACGCACGAACGGGACAGCAAGGCGTAGCCCTGATTTTGGTGCTCTGGATACTGGCTTTGATGACCATCATGGCGGGCAGTTTCGCGCTGTCGACCCAGCGGGAAACCTCATTGGTGACCAATTCCCGGGAACGCGCCAAGGCGGTTGCCTTATCCGACGGCGGCATACATTACGCCATGTTCATGCTGAGTTTGCCGAATGCGGCGCAGCGATGGCGCGCGGACGGCACTCCTTATCGACTGGCATTGGGCGGCGTTCCCATCGAAGTACGCATTTACGACGAGGCAGGAAAAATCGATCTCAACGCCGCCCGAGAATCGACACTACGGACTATATTGACCAAAGTGACCCAAGACGAAGATCAGGCGGTAAAATTGGCCGATGCCATTTTCGACTGGCGCGACAGCGATGACCTAAAGCGTCTCAGTGGGGCCGAGTCCGCCGAATACCGCGCCGCCGGGCTGGATCAGATGCCGCAAAACCGTAATTTTCTCGTACTGGAAGAACTCCGCGGCGTTTTGGGAATTACACCGTCGCTATACCAAAAATTGGAGCCCTTTTTCACAGTCTACAATAACGTCGATGGCGTCAACCCGGCAAAGGCCTCGATAACTGTTTTACTGGCCCTGACCGACGGAAACAGCCAGGCGGTGGACAGCTTTCTCGCCGCCCGTGAGAGCGGAACCGGGAATACACCACCTCCTCCGCTTCCCGCCATTCCCGGAATTCGGTTCCACTCGACCGGGGATTCGGTTTACACGATTCTCGCCCGCCCGATATCGCGAAACCATTCCGATCCGCCGGCTATGGCCGTCATCCGACGGGAAGCGAGACGCCCTGGGGGAAGCCCTTTCGTTTTCCTGAGATGGAAACCGCAGACAGTCGGCGTAGCGCTCGACCAATAGCACACATGCAGTACACATGCTGAAACTCGATACGCCGATCAATCTCGATGCCGCAAGATTCTTCCGCTGGTGGAGCGGCGAATTGTCCTTTCTCGTGCCGGCGAAATTGAGAAAACTTCTCGGTGCATCCAGTGAATATCTGATATTGACCAAGGATGACGATGGCGTGAATGCGGTCTACCACAACGATGAAGAAGACCGCCCGCTCGGCTATTTCAGCTTGGACGAGAGCGGCAGCCAAAAACGGGAACGCCTCATAGAAAGCATGCCGACGCTGGCCGAGGCAAAAACAATCCTGCGCTTGACGCCAGGCCAGTGCTTGCGGAAATCGTTAAAGCTTCCGTTGGCGGCCGAAGAAAACCTGAATCAGGTGGCGGCATTTGAAATGGATCGCCTGACGCCATTCAAGAGCGATCAAGTTTATTACTCGGCGCGCCTGCTGGAGCGGTCGCCGACGAATCGGCAGATCAAGGCGGAACTGGTATTGGCGCCCCGCAACAAATTGGATGCCTTGCTGGAAGAATTGGCGGTTTGGGGATGGCGACCGGACGTCGTCGATGCGGCGGGCGACTCCCCGATCGGGGCGTACGATTTATTGCCCGAGCAGTACCGGCCGCCACGCAATCCTTGGCCATACAGAATCAATTTGGCACTTGCCGCTTTGATCGCATCGCTCTTGATCACGCTGGGAGTTCTGCCGATCTGGACCAATCGATCGATCGCACTGGACCTGGAACAGGAAGTGAAAAAGGCCAGCAAGACCGCCAAGGAAGTCGAATCCTTGCGCCAACAAGTAGAGGATTTGGTGCACCAGACGAGATTTCTTCAGCAGAAGAAGCGTACCGAGCCGGCCATGGTGGACATGCTCAAGGAGCTGACCGACGTCATGCCCGATCAAACCTGGCTCAACGGCTTGCAGTACCGGGATCACCGGCTGGTCGTACAAGGACAGTCACCATCCGCTTCGGCCTTGATCGGGCTGATAGAAGCATCGCCGTTCTTTCAAAATACCAGTTTTGTGTCGCCGGTGACAAAAGACATGGCCAGTGGATTGGAACGTTTTCAAATCGCCAGCGAAGTCGTCAACGGGAGGTTTTCTGAAAAACCGGCTGCAACTGAGTAAACCGCAGCTCCTGGCCCTAGGAATCCTAGTCGGTGCCATCGCCCTGCTTTATGTGGTGGCGATTGCCCCGCTGGTCGATCTTGCCCGGGAGTACGGCGAAACCGTCGACGATTTACGGTTTCGTCTGCAACGCTATCAAAAAGTCGCCGCGGAAAAGGACGAGCTGCTCGCCAAGCTGGAACAGATCAAAGCCGCGGGACAGCAGGACGAGCGCTTTATTGCGCGCGATACTGCGGCCTTGGCTTCCGCCGATTTGCAGTCGATGGTCAAAGAGATCGTAAGCCAAGCCGGCGGCGAGCTGACCAGCACCCAGGTGATCCCCGAGCGGAAGGAAGAAAATTTCACGCGAATCGCCGTCAAGATACGTGTCAACGGCAGCACTGACGTATTGCGGGATGTTCTGCACAGCATCGAGACCTCGAAGCCCATGCTGTTCGTGGAGAACATCAATATCCGGCCGATTCGGATGCCGCGCAATCCGGCGACCAAGCAGTCCCAGCCGGTCGATAAGCTGAGCGTGGACTTTGACGTTATCGGTTACATGCAGGGCAATTAAGCCATGACCAAGTGGGCCCGCGACAATTTACTCAGTTTGATTTTGGCCGGCATTGCAAGTGTGCTGCTCATCGGCGTCGCCGTCGAATCGGCGGTGTTGAAAAACAAGCGATCGATCGCGGCGACACCTTCGGAAAAAGCCGCGAGTCAGGAAGCAACCGAGCCGGTCGACGCCGAAGATTTCGAACTGCCCGACATTCAGGAATACGAAACGATCGTCGAGCGCCCGTTATTCATGGAAGGCCGCCGCCCCGGAGCGGAAGGAGGGGAAACAACGGCTACGGCGACACCGGATATGCCTCTGACCGTGAAGCTGATGGGGATCGCTTTCACTCCGACCGACAAGACTGCCCTCCTGGTAGACGCCAAAGGCAAGTACAAACGCTTGAAGAAAAACGGTTCGATCGAAGGTTGGACATTGGTCGAGTTCGCCCCGGATAAAGTAACGCTGCAACGTGACGACGAACAACGAGAGCTGATGCTGCTCAAACCCAAACCCAAGACTGCACCCGCTCAGGCGACACCAGGACAGCCTCAGCAAGTCCCGCAGCAGCCATCACCTCCGAGGCCGGCGACACGTCCGCCTGCGCCTCCGCCTCCTCCGGCGGTTGAAGAAACAGAGGAAGAACCCGAAGTCATAGAGGAAGAGGAAACGGCTGAGGAAGAAGCCGAAGGCGTAGAGTAGTAACAATATCTTCAGCGATTAGGAATACCGAGTCTCATGAGGGCGTGAAAAATCCACTCATGAGGCTTTTTTGATGCAAAGAGGAAAGCTTCCCGTTCCGGTGTCACCAATGGCTGTAGCCATGATCAGATGGCGGTTCTTTCCTGGAGCGCATCCGGTATGCTCTGCTTCAGCTGCCTTCATGGAGGGCGGAGTCGTTGCAAGTGGTCGACGTGCTGCGTCTTATCCGGGGAGAGAAAGAAACCTTTGCTTTCACTTTTCTGCTCGAAAGATGCCGGAATGGCGATTTTTCGAGATTTTACCGAGTAGTCATTCGTGTTGAATCATGGTGATAAATCGTAGAATGCGGTTCGGGTATTCACCGCATCCTGCAAAACAATGCTTTAGATAGACTGACGACCAGACATCAAAAACGAAAAGAGTCCATGCGCAAAACAACAAATCGATTCATAGTTGCACCGCTGGTGGTTGCCTTGGGGTTCTCCGGATGCGAATACATGGGACCTGCTGCGACAAAGCCTGAATTGCCGGCAAATCTCGCCATCGATACCGAAAAGACCGAAGCGGAGATTACGCCTATCCAAACCGAACCCCTGGAGGCGCAGCCCGTCAGGCCTCCCGAGTACTACCCTGCCACCGGCGGTTTGATCGGCCCCGGAGCGCCTGCCGAAAGGCGGCCCGCTAAAGAGGGAAAATACACGCTTAATTTCGACGATGCCGACTTGGGCGAGGTGGCCAAGGTCATACTGGGCGATATGCTGAGAGTCAATTACGTGCTTAGCCCCAAGGTAGCAGGCAAAGTAAGCCTCCAGACAGCGCGTCCCCTTACCGATGCGGAGCTGATCCCCACGCTGGAAATGCTGCTCAAAATGAACGGCGCAGTACTGATTCGCGACCAAAACCTGTACCGCATCGAACCGGACGCCACGGCGACGATCAACGCTCCCGGTGCCCGGCTCGGCGTACCCAGCCAGGCGCTCCCCTCCGGCTATCAGTTGCGGGTCGTACCATTGCGCTACGTGGGCGTGCAGGAAATGCAAAAGGTCATCGAACCGATGATGCCGCCCAAGTCCATCATCCGCGCCGATGAGACCCGAAATATCCTGGTACTCGCCGGCACCGGAGAGGAATTGGAAGGCGTGCTCGATACGATCCGCCTCTTCGACGTGGATTTCATGCGCGGCATGTCGGTCGGCTTTTATCCGCTTCGAAACGTCGAACCTTCGACGATAGCGCAAGAGCTGGACAAAGTGTTGGGCGACACGGCCAAAGGACCTCTGGCCGGTGTAGTCCGCTTATTGCCCATCGAACGGCTCAACGCCATCTTGGCGGTGACTCCCCAACCGCATTATTTGGACGAAGTGGAAACCTGGGTGGAAAGACTCGACCGCTATAGCACCACGCGAGTGGGTGGAATTCACGTTTATCGGGTGCAGAACGTGGATGCCGTGGAATTGGCCGAAACCCTCAGCGGTATTTTCGGCGAGGGAGTTGCGCAGCGGAGAGCGCCCAGACCTTCTATAAGCCCGGGAATGACAGGTACGGAAATCGGTGCGTTCGGCGCCGGTGCGGCGGGCGGCATTGGCGATCAGGACGGATCTTCGTTCGGTACTACCGGGACATCGCAACCTACCCGTGGCTTCGGCTCCACGACCGGAAGCGATACGATCGGCGGCACAACGACGGGCGGTACTCGCCGAACCGGCGGATTGGGAACAGGCACCGGTATCGGCACGGGCACGGGAATAAGCGGGGTCACCGGCAGGCGAGGCGCCAACGGCACCCGACAAGCACGCCGCTCCGCCGTCGCCGAGTTCGGCGAAATGCGCATCGTTGCCGATCCCTCGAACAATGCCCTGATCATCATCGCCAAAGCCCAGGAATACCAGGAGATCGAGGCAGTCATCAAAGCTTTGGACGTGACTCCTTTGCAGGTTCTGATCGATGCGTCTATCGTCGAGGTGACTCTGGATGACGAGTTACGGTACGGACTCAGATGGTTCATCCAGCACGGCTCGGGAGCGGCCGTACTCCGCAATCCACTCGCCGAAGTGCTGCAGGAGGCGGCATTGGCAGGGGGATTTACTTATTCCTTGGTAGCCGCCTCCAGAGATATCCGGGTCATGCTCGATCTCTTGGCGAGAGATCGCAAACTGAACGTCCTGTCCTCGCCTTCGTTGATGGTTCTCAACAATCAAGAAGCAACCATCAAGGTGGGCACCCAGGTACCGATCCTGACCGCCTCATCCGTCCCGACTACTGCCGGCGCCGCGACCAACCCCATCGTCACGAGCCAAATTCAGTATCGCGACACGGGCGTCAACTTGAACATCAGGCCTCGGGTCAACGCGGGCGGACTGGTCACTCTGGACGTCGAGCAGAGTGTGGATGACGTAGGTGAAGCCTCATTCGGAGACACCCGATCGCCCTCGTTCTTCCAAAGGCAGATCAAGAGCAGCATCGCAGTCAGGAGCGAAGACACCATCGCGTTGGGAGGATTGATCAGCGAAAATGCGGAGCAGAATAGAACCGGCATCCCGATACTGTACAAGCTTCCCTGGATTGGCCCCTTATTCGGGTCGACCAGCAAAACGAAGCGGCGCACCGAACTCGTGATACTGCTCACCCCGCGCGTCGTCGAAAACCGGGACAAGATCAGGAACATCACCAACGAGTTTCGCCGCAAACTGACCGGCTTGTACGAGGCCAAGCCTGCACCGGCAGAACCTCCTCGTCCCGCGCGCTGATCGGAGTAATCGGCGGCGGTAAACGCTCCGGCGCGGTTACGCCGCCTTACTCTGCAAAAAGAGCATCCACAAATTTCCGCGCATCGAAATCCTGCAAATCATTGATGCCCTCGCCGATCCCGATGAACCGGATGGGCAGCCCGAACTGCTTGGCCAAGGCGAAAATAACGCCGCCTTTGGCGGTACCGTCGAGCTTGGTGAGCGCGATGCCCGTCAGCCCGACCGCTTCGTTGAACAGCTTGGCTTGGGAAATCGCATTCTGGCCGGTGCTCGCATCGAGCACCAAGAGCACCTCATGCGGCGCGGTCTCGTCCAGCCTGCCCATGATGCGCTTGATCTTGCTGAGTTCCTCCATGAGATTCGATTTCGTGTGGAGACGTCCCGCGGTATCGGCGATGAGCACGTCGACGCCCCGCGCCTGGGCCGCCTGCACCGCGTCGTAGATGACCGAAGCCGAATCGGCCCCGGTATGTTGGGCGATCACCTGGACGTTGTTCCGCTCGCCCCAGGTCTGCAACTGCTCTACCGCCGCAGCACGGAAAGTATCGCCGGCCGCCAGCATGACGCTGTGGCCTTGGTTTTGAAGACGTTTGGCGAGTTTGCCGATGGTCGTGGTCTTGCCCACGCCGTTCACGCCCACGACCAGGATCACGAACGGCCGAGTCTCGGCCGGAATGTTGAGCGGAACGCTGACGGGCCGCAGGACATCGTATAAATATTCGCGGAGGCTGGCCGCCAAGGTGCCGACATCGGCTAGCTGATCCCGCTCCAGACTTTCCGTCAGATGGCGAATAATGTCCTGAGTCGCCGTCACGCCGACGTCGGCCATGAGCAATTGGGACTCGATGTCTTCCAAGACGTCGCGATCGATGGCCTTCTTGCCGAGCGCCAGCGTACCCAGAAATCCGGTCAGACCGCTGCGGGTTTTCCCGAGCTGGCTTTTGAGCCGAACGAACATGCCCTCCGGCGTGGGCCGCGCAGGCACCTTTTCGACGGGAACCGGCGGGACGACCGGCGGCAAGACCTCGGCAGGCGGCGCGACACCGATGCGCTCGACGGCTTCCTCGCGCGCGGGCTCTTCGGCTTCGACTCGGCGCGGCAGGCGGAGATAAAGATAGGCATGGAGCACATTCAGCCAAAGCAGCGCGGCCACGGCATGGTGCGCGACCGCCACGGCGACCGGCAGGCGCAGCAGCACCGCTGCGATCCCCAAGCTGATCTCCGCCAGCAGCAAAAAGCTGAGGAGCACACCGGCCTTGCTCAGGTGGGGCACCTTACGATTCGAGGTAATGCCCATGGCCAACAGGCTGAGGACCAGAAATACTGCGACGGCTCCGATACGGTGCGCCCAATGGATGGCGATGCGGGCGTCCAGCGGCAATCCGCCTCTCTGATACTCGGGACCGGTACCCCGCCAAAGCGTAAAGCCGTCGACGTAATCGGCATCCGGCCACAGCGAACCCATGCACGTGGGGAAATCGGGGCAGGACAGCGCAGCGTAATTGGACGATGTCCATCCGCCCAGAAAAATCTGCGCGAACAACAACAGCAAAGAAAAACCGCTCAAGCGGCGCAGCCAACGGGTGTCCCCGACCGGCAGAATCTGCGGACTCACCGTGCGGTATAACCAATACAACAGGGCAAGCGTCACGAACCCCGCCATCAGATGGGCCGTGACGATCGCTGGCATGACCAGGAATTTCACCGTCCACATGCCGAGTAGCGCTTGTCCGACCACCAGGGCAAGGCTTGCGTAAGTCAATGCGATCGCCTTGCCCCGGTTTTCCCGCACCCGGAATACGAGTCCCGCCAGTATCAAAACCGAAACGCCCAAGGCTCCGGCAAGATAGCGATGAATCATTTCTTTCCAGGCTTTGGCCGCGTCGAACGGCGTCTGCCGCAACGCCTCGGCGATTTGCGGCTCTTCGACGATCATCTTTCCGTAGCAGCCGGGCCAATCCGGACACCCTAGCCCGGCATCCGAAATGCGGACATAGGCTCCCATCGCCATGACAAAGAAGGCGAGAACCAGGGAAAAAAGCGTTAGATTTCTGAACATAGTCCCACTTTGTTATTGTCGTTTCGAGGTTCCAGCACGACGATCCGGAACGATTAAAGGTTCTGCTTTAGAGCATTTTTCACCACCGTAGGTCGGCAATCCCTTGCCGACGAAAACGGTTTGTCAACCCGCGGCGTCGGAAAAGGATTCCCGACCTACCAGGGCGCTAAACCGCATCGGAGAATGTTTCGAAGGCTTGGGCATCCGATTCAGCCGATCTGGGATGCGCGAAGCAAATGCTTTAAATCCTTGAGCATGCCGTAAGGATCGAACCCGGAGTCGTACCATAGCGCGGCATTCCCGAACGGATCGATCAGAATCACCATGTCCTCGGTCAAAGGCTTTCCGACGACGGCGGCCAATTTCTGCGATAACGCCCCGCTCGTCACCGCCACCAGCAAGGTTTCATCGTCATTGAGCACGGGAGCGAGATCGGCGGCGGCGGAATCGTTTCCGAGCAGCAGCAAACGGCGCACCCTCGGAATTTCCTTGTTCAGCATGAGCCGGATCTGCTTGGTCTTATGAATCGTTTCCGCGCAAGGGTCGCCGCACCTATCCGGAATCACGTGGAGCATCACCCAGCGACCTTTGATCTCCGACAATAGCTCGCTTCCACGGACGGGGTGCGCGAGCAATTCGCCGTAATCGATAGGGCTCGGCGGCTGGATCAGGCTGCCGTAGTTGCTGCGCTTGGTGATCAGCTGCGGATTCTTGGCGTAGTACCAAGCCAGCCCGAAAGGAATAATGGATATTAGGGCGATAAAAATGATCAGGGCGCGATTTCGCCACAGAGAGTTCTTTGCGGTAGACATGGGAAGAATGGGTGAAAAATTAGGGAAATTATTGCCTTCGAGGCTGTAATTTGACGCCGTGGCGAACATATAACACCAGGCCGATTAACGCGAACAGAAACCATTGAAGCGCGTATCCCAGGTTCTTTCCGGGATCGAGGTGGGTTTCCTTCCAAGCCCGGATGTAAGCTTCGTCCACCGTTTCATCCGCCAGAACCTGATAGGGAAGGACCGTGTAGCCCAACCGCTCGCCGATGCGTTCAGGATCGACGACCTGGACCACGGCCGGCCAGCCAGCCGCGGGTATTTCAGCGCCTTCGAGCCTTAAACCAACGCCCGGAAAGCGGTCCACCGAGCCGGCGATTTGTACGCTAGCCTGACGAATATCCACATCGGGCAGTTCGGCTCGGCTTGCACCCATGGGTATCCAGCCGCGGTTCACCAAGACCGCCGAGTCCGTTCCGGCAATGCGCAGAGGAGTCAATACGTGATATCCGGGGCTCTGCTGGTGGACCTGGTTATCCAATAGGAATTGATGTTCCACGTCGTACTCCCCGGAAACGATGACTCGCCGGTATCGAACATCCTCCAAGTTCGGTTCTTCGGCACCCAAGGTCAGCGGTTCATCTTGCATCCGCTGCTGATGCAATGCGATCAAGCTTTTTTTTTCGTCGGCTCGATGCAACTGCCAAACGCCTAAGGAAATGAACAGGGGAAGGACCATGATCGCTATCAGCGAAGCAGTCAGCCCCGGTTTGAAGCTATAATCGCGCAATCGCCACCTCCGGGTGAAAACATCCGGTGCCCGCACCACCTCAAACTAAAAGACAATCTAGTTGTGAAAGTTCTCATCATTCTGCTCCTCCTGGTCATCGTCGGAAGCCTAGGCACGGCCCTGGTTTATCTCGTCAAGGACCGCACCCGTTCTCCCCGAACGGTCAAAGCCTTGACGGTGCGCATCGGCTTATCCATCGGCCTGTTCATCTTATTGCTATTGGCTTACCGCTTCGGCCTTCTGCATCCCCACGGCCTTCCTAAAGTCCAGCAGGGAAACCAAGGGCAAACCGAAGGTTTGCGGCAGCCTTAATCGCCGGAGCGGATGCGCAACGCGTGTTCGCCGCGCGCATTCTCGCATCGTCTCAACAACACTATGATACCCGGCGCAGGCATGAATTAGGGATTTCGCAGTCTATGGATTTTGGCTGGCCGTAGACTGTAGGGTGGATTAGCGGAGCGTAACCCACCGATTCGAGGTCGCTCGGTGGGTTACGGCCTCGCGGCCTAACCCACCCTACGCCAGAAACATGAATCGGAACCTTGTTTCTGCCACGTCCCAGAGGGAGAGATGAATGCCTACCGATAGATTACAGGTGATAAGACACCACCCGCTCGACTTCCGCTTTTGATCCCAAAATCACGGGGACGCGCTGATGGATGCCGGCAGGCTCGATGTCCATGATCCGCTGGCGCCCGGTCGAACTGGCCCCTCCCGCCTGCTCGACGATGAAGCTCATCGGATTGGCCTCGTACATCAAGCGCAGCCTGCCCGGCTTGCTGGCGTCGCGGGTGTCGTAGGGATACATGAAGATGCCGCCCCGGGTCAAAATGCGGTAAACCTCCGCGACCATAGACGCCACCCAGCGCATGTTGAAATTCTTCTCCCGGCCACCGTCCTTGCCTTTGAGACATTCCTCGATATAACGCCTGACCGGTTCTTCCCAATAGCGCTGATTGGACATGTTGATGGCAAACTCGGAGGTTTCCTCGGGAATCCGCATCTTGGGATGCGTCAAAACGAATTCCCCCACATCCCGGTCCAAGGTAAAGCCGTTCACGCCGTTGCCGGTCGTCAGCACCATCAGGGTGGTCGGGCCGTAGGTACAGAAACCTGCGGCGACTTGCTTGGTCCCCGGCTGGAGGAAATCCGCCTCGGTTGGGTTGTCCCGGCCTTCGGGCGCCCGAAGGATGGAAAAGATCGTACCGACCGTCAGGTTGATATCGATATTGGATGACCCATCCAGAGGATCGAAGCAAATCAGATATTTGCCCCTCGAATAACTCGGCGGAATCGGGATGATTTCGTCGTTTTCCTCCGACGCCATCGCCGCGAGATGGCCGGTCCACTCCAGCGATCGGATAAAAAGCTCGTTGGAGATCACGTCCAGTTTCTTCTGCGCTTCGCCCTGGATGTTTTCCGAACCCGCGATACCGAGATTGCCGGCCAGACCACCGCGATTCACCTCGTGCGCAATCGCTTTGCAGGCGGTCGCGATATCGCTGAGCAGCATGGTGAACTCGCCCGTGGCGTTCGGATTTTTGCGCTGCTCGTGGATGAGAAATCGCGTCAAATAGTCGCCGTTCATGTTTTCTCCCTCATGACGAAAAAAGCAGGAGTCGACAGCCCCGAACGGCGGCCCGCACGCTATACGGCGCCGACTCGGGCAATCTTCAAGGCGTTGGTACCGCCGCGCACGCCGGTAAGATCACCTTTGGTCAGGATGACCAGGTCTCCCGGCTTGACCAGATCGCGGCTCAGGAATTCGTTGATGATCTCCCGGTTCAGCACCGCATGGTCGGATGTCGTGCTGTAAAAGCTGATGGGATAAACGCCGCGATAGAGAGTCACTTTGCGGCAGGTCTTTTCGTGCTGGGTCAATGCGTAAATCGGGATGCCGGAACTGATGCGCGACATCCACAGCGGCGTCGATCCCGATTCCGTCTGCGCGCCGATCGCCTTAACCGGCAAGTGATTGGCGATATACATGGACGCCATCGCGATGGCTTCGTCGATGTAGTCGAACGTCTCGTCGATACGATGGGTGGACTGCCGAACCCGCGGGTGCAGTTCGGCCTCCTTGCATATCCGGACCATCGCCGCGATCGCCTTGTCCGGATATTTGCCGCTGGCCGTTTCGGCGGAAAGCATGACCGCATCGGTGCCATCGATCACCGCATTGGCCACATCGAACACCTCCGCACGAGTCGGCATCGGGCTGTGGATCATGGATTCCATCATTTGCGTGGCCGTAATGACCGCACGGTCCCGGCTTCGCGCCAGCTTGATCAGATCTTTCTGGACCCACGGCAACTGGGCATCGCCGATTTCCACCCCGAGATCGCCGCGCGCCACCATGATGGCGTCGGATGCATCGACGATGGACTCGATCACGCCCGGCTCCAGGGCCTCGGCGCGCTCGATCTTGGCCACGATCCCCGCCTCTCCCCCGGCGGCGCGCAGCAAGTCCCGCGCTTCACGGATATCCGAGGCGGATCGCGGAAAGGATACGGCGAGGTAATCGGCATCGATTTCGGCGGCCGTGTTGATGTCTTCCCTGTCCTTGTCGGTCAGCGCGGCGGCGGACAAGCCGCCGCCCTGTTTGTTGATGCCCTTGTGGTTGGACAACTCGCCCCCGACGACCACCCGGCAGACGATCCGCGAGCCTTCTATCCTGTCGATGCCCAATTCGATGCGGCCGTCGTCCAGCAACAGAACGTCGCCAGGCTTCACGTCCTTGGGAAGATCGGAATACAGGCACCCGACCTGACGTTCGTCGCCTTGGTCCGGGGGGAGAGCCGTGTCGAGATCGAAGCGCGCGCCTTCCCGAAGATGAACCTTGCCGTCCCCTTGGAAACGCGCGATCCGGATTTTGGGTCCCTGCAAATCGACCAAAATGCCGACATGCCGATTCAGCTTGCGGCTGATCGCCTTCACCGCTTCGGCGCGCTTCTTGTGAGTTTCGGCGTCGCCATGGGAAAAATTGAGCCGGACGACATCAATGCCCGCTCTTATGGCCCGTTCCAAAATGGCCGGATCGTCGGTCGCCGGTCCCAAAGTCGCTACGATCTTGGTTCGTCTCATTTAATTAATCGTTCGTGTCTAGCTAGCTTCCATCAAAGCCACCGTGGCATCCAACATACGGTTGGAGAAGCCCCACTCGTTGTCGTACCAGGCCAGTACTTTGACCATGTTGCCCTGCATGACCTTGGTGAGGGTCGCCTCGTAAATCGAGGAGCGGGCATCGTGATTGAAATCCATGGATACCAAGGGCAGGTCGTTGTAACCGAGAATCCCCTTCAACGAGCCTTCCGAGGCCTTGCGCATGATCTCGTGGACCTCGTCCTTGCTGGTCTTGCGCGACGCGACGAAAGTGAGATCGACCAGCGAAACGTTGATGGTCGGGACTCGAATCGCGAAACCGTCCAGCCGGCCGGCCAATTCGGGCAGTACCAATCCGACCGCCGCCGCGGCGCCGGTCTTGGTGGGAATCATCGATTGCGTGGCGGCCCGGGCGCGACGCAGATCCTTGTGGTAAACGTCAGTCAGCACCTGATCGTTGGTGTAGGAATGGATCGTAGTCATTAGACCGTGCTGAACACCGATCGCCTCGTGCAAAGGCTTGACCAGCGGCGCCAGGCAGTTGGTCGTGCAGGAGGCGTTTGAAATCACCGTATCGGTTGCCTTCAGAGTCTGATGGTTGACGCCGTAAACGACGGTAGCGTCCACGTCTTCTCCCCCCGGTGCCGAGATGATCACTTTCTTCGCCCCCGCTTCGAGATGGACCGATGCCTTGGCCTTGGAGGTGAATATGCCGGTGCACTCGTGGACGACATCGATGCCCAGATCGCGCCAGGGCAACTTGGCCGGATCCCGCTCGGCAAACACGCGTATCCGGTCGCCGTTGACGATCATGTAGTCGCCATCTACCGAAACTTCTCCCGGAAAGCGTCCGTGTACCGTATCGTATTTGGTCAAGTGCGCGTTGGTATTGGCGTCGCCCAGATCGTTAATCGCTACGATTTGAATTTCCCCGGTCCGTCGCGACTCGTACAACGCCCGCAGGATATTTCGCCCAATACGGCCATATCCGTTGATAGCAACTTTTATCGTCATAGTTTTTCTCCAAACTCAAAGGGTAACGGTGCTGATGAGATGGTCTTTTATGATTCTTGAATTGGACTGACCTCGTCCGGACGCGTTCACGCTGGCACTTGGAACGGAGAGTGAGAACTGACTCGACATGCCGGGGCTTTCCACTAAATCCATACCAGAAGTGGGACGCCAGCAGTGCTTACATCCCGGCTTTCTTGACAAGTCTGGCCTTCGAATATAGCAAACTCACACTTTGTATTCCAGATGATTGAAACTGGCCGGGCTAAGCGTTAGCGTAAGCTGGAACCTATTGCGAGGGCGGCGAGATGTACACGAAAGAAATCTTTTATCGTACCCGAGAGCTCAAGCGGGAAAGGCGCAATCTGGCCGCCGTCGTTTACAACCGGTCGAGAACCCTGCTTTATCGAAGCGGCGAAAAGGCTTTGTTCGTCCCTATCCGCAGCATGCAGTATCTGGCCGTGATCGATCCGGAGGAAACCGTCTTTCTGGATGGCGCCGTTTCCCGCAGCAATATCGTGCTCGCCTGGCAGAATTTTCGATCTTCGGAGCGCAGCGCCCTGGACCAGCCGGTCCCTTACGACGCGGTTTATTACACCGAAGACTCACTGAAGATCATGCCGCGCATCCAAAGCGAATTTCCGCGCGCACTACAGCAGATGGACCGGAAAATGCGGAGTGCTTCCACATCGGAAGCCAAGATCGTTCCGTTGAAATAGCTTTCCGACCGCCAAAAAATACCGCTGCCAGCATATCCCCGATGACGAACTCTTACGGAATGTCCGGGCTTCCTCCCGCAGCTCTCAAAGCTCGCATTCGACCGGAGGAACTGCCCTTCGCCACAACCGAGGACCTGGAATCCTTTCGCGGCATGCTGGGACAGAGCCGGGCGCAGACCGCCATCGCCTTCGGCGTCGCCATGCAAAGACCGGGCTACGACATCTACGTGATGGGCGAAGCCGGAACCGGACGGCTTTCGCTGGTGACCCATTACCTCAAAGCGCGAGCCAAGGAGCGGCCGTCTTCGAGCGACTGGGCCTATATCAACAATTTCGACGACCCGCGCAAGCCTTTCGCCCTGCAACTTCCGCCGGGCCAGGGAAAATCCTTGCTCGCCGATATCGAAATGCTGGTCGACAATCTGCTCGCAACCTTTCCGGCTGCCTTCGAGAATCCGGCTTATCAAAGGCGCAAAACGGCCATAGATCGGGAGGTCAAGCAACGTTACAACCAAGCGGTCGACAAAGTCGAACGGCGCGCGAAAGACCTTAAGATCGCCCTTTTCCGCGACGGCGACACCGTAGTGTTCAGTCCCTTGGTTAACGGCAAGCCCGCCGACGAAGACGACTTCGCCGCCTTGCCGGATACCGAAAAGTCCAGCTTTCACAGCCACGTCCGGGATTTGGAGGACTATCTCAACGAACTCCTCTCGGAAATGCCGCAATGGAAGCGCGAAAGCATCAACCGGCAGCGACAGCTCGATGCCTCCACCATCGACGAAGCCATAGAGCCCCTATTGGCCGGCCTGCATCAAAAGTATGCCGACCTGCCGGCGATACTCCAGTATCTGGCCGACATACGCCGCAACCTGCCTCGCGTGGTCGCGGAACACTTGGCCGAAGACCGAGGCCATGAGGCGCATGAAGAATCAACACGACGAGCCGTTCTGATCACCCAATACGCCCCGCGGCTGCTGGTCAGCCACGGCCCCGATATCGGGGCGCCCGTGATCTACGAGGCAAATCCCAATCACCCCAACCTGTTCGGACGCCTCGAATACATCAGCGAGCAAGGCACCCTGACCACGCATTACCGCCTGATTTATCCGGGCGCGATGCACCAGGCCAACGGAGGCTATTTGATCATCGAGGCCGAAAAGTTGCTCGCCGAGCCCCACGTCTGGCCGACCTTGAAGCGAACGCTCAAGACCCGGCAAATCAAGATCGAGCTTCCCGCCGAAGAGCAACCCTCCGTCGCTCCGACACTCGATCCGGACGTGATCCCGCTGTCCGTCAAGCTCGTTCTGGTCGGCTCTCGCGAACTTTACTACCTGCTCCAGTCCATGGACCCGGAGTTCAACGAACTGTTCCGGGTTCTCGCGGAGTTCGACGACGATATCCCGCTGACGTCCGCATCGGTTCTGGATTTTGCGCGGCTCATCAAAACCCATGCCGAAGCCGACGGGTTCAAGCCCATAACGGCCGATGCCGTCGCCCGGCTGATCGAGTTCAGCGCACGGGAGGCGGAACACCAGGAGCGCTTTTCCGCGCGCGTGCACGATGTGTTCGAACTGGTCGCCGAGGCGGAGCAATTCCGTGGGCAGGAAGGCGCAGAGACAATCGCCGAACGGCATATCCAAAAAGCCTTGGCCGCCAAGGAAGAACGGCTCGGACGCATCAGCCGGATTCTGCTGGAAGACATGATGAACGACACCATTCTGATCAACACCGACGGCGACTCGGTCGGCAGGATCAACGGCCTGACCATACTGGAAATCGGGGACGTGCGGTTCGGCATGCCGGCGCGCATCACCGCCACCATTTATCCCGGCAGCCGCGGCGTAGTGGACATCGAACGCGAAGCCGAACTGGGGCAGGCCATACATTCCAAAGGCATCATGATTCTTTCCGGGTATCTGGGCCACAAATATGCCACGGAATTCCCCCTGGCCATCTCCGCCAACATCGCCCTGGAACAATCCTATGGCTATGTCGACGGCGACAGCGCGGCCCTCGCCGAAGTTTGCGCCTTGATTTCCGCTCTCACCGGGATACCGCTCGCACAGGCCTTCGCCGTCACCGGCTCCATCAACCAATACGGCGAGGTACAAACGGTAGGCGGCATCAACGAAAAAATCGAGGGCTTCTTTCGCCTGTGTGAAGCGCGGGGGCTTACCGGCAGACAAGGCGTCGTCATCCCGAAAGTCAACATCCGCAACTTGATGCTGAAGGATGACGTCGTCGACGCCGTCCGCCGCCGCGAGTTCGCGGTTCATGCGGTGAACTCGGTGGATCAGGCCCTGGAACTGCTGACCGGGCAAAAGGCCGAGGACATCAATCGACTCGCCGTGGCCAAGCTGCGGCAGATGGCCAGGCACGCGGAGCGGAAATTCTAAAGAGTTTCAAGTCGAGAGCCGACGACGGCTGCCGCCCCTTCGACACGACTCAGTGTAGCGGGCACATTCGTCGGCAAAGGATTGCCGACCTACGCTAAGTCTGATGTGGACCGGGATAAGCCGCTAGTGCATTTTTCACCGCGGTTTAGTGATGCGGATCGGGAGAGTCGTAGGTCGGCAATCCTTTGCCGACAAAGACATCGAAAGGGGTTCCAGACCAACTCAATTTTGGAACAACGGTCGGCCTTATCCGGACCTGCATCGCTTCGTGTAGCGCCTTACCCCTTGGTCAAAGCCAAATATTTTTCGTATAGGGAATCGCGGTCTTCCGAGTAATCCGGATCCTTTTGAATGCAGTCCACGGGGCACACTTCCATGCATTGCGGCTTATCGAAATGCCCGACGCACTCGGTACAGAGCGCCGGATTGATTTCATAAATTTCTTCGCCCTGCGAAATGGCGCCGTTCGGGCACTCCGGCTCGCACACATCGCAGTTGATACATTCGTCGGTAATAATCAGAGCCATAACAATCTCACTAAAAACGTGTTCCAAAAGCGTCGCGAGCGGTCCGAAGGCAGGCCCCGTTCGGGGCGGCTCCCACTGATGGGAGCCGCAACACAAGGCCCGGAGTGTGCATTGAGTACATGACGAGTGCTCGCCGCTTCCTGCCGGCTCGGGCTACGCCTTGTGCTCCGCACGTCCCAATCCGCTCCCGGCGGATTTGGTCCCACACCTTCGCAACGCCGCTCTCGAACCGCGTAGTAGCTTTTAAGGCGCGTCTGGGAAACTAGCGTACTTTGCGACTAACGCTTCCCGCACCAGTTCCGGCACGAAACTCGACACGTCCCCGCCTAGCTTCGCGATTTCGCGAATCACCGAAGACGAAATGAACGCGTACTTTTCGCTGGGCGTCAAAAACATCGTCTCCAATTCCGCGCAAAGATGGCGGTTCATGCCGGCCAATTGAAATTCGAACTCGAAGTCCGACACTGCACGTAATCCGCGCAGAATCACGGTGGCGCCACACTTTTTCGCGCAGTTCACCAGCAGGGTATCGAAGCCCAGAACTTCGACGTTTCCCACCGCCTGCAACGAAGCTCGCGCCAATTCCACTCGCTCGTCCAGGTTGAACAACGGCGTCTTGTTCTTATTCTCCGCCACGGCGACGACCACTCGATCGAAGATGCGGGCGGCGCGCGTCACCAGGTCGACATGGCCATTGGTGATGGGATCGAATGTTCCGGGATAGATCGCGGTAATGATCATGGGAAGTGACCGGAAGAGATGCGTTCGCACAAATGGTAGCCGACTTCTCCCGCCCTGCCGTCGCGCAAAGTCCGCCAGTTTTCCGGAAGACTCTCGAGCCGAAAACTGCTCTCGGTTTCCACATAGATTTTAGCGTGGGATGAGAGCCAACCGTTCCCTTCCAGCGCCCGGCAGCACGGAATGACCAAGCCCTGGTGGAAAGGCGGGTCGAGAAAAACCACATCGAACGGCTGCCCCGCACCCTCTAAGAAACGCCCGACTTCCGCTTGGACGATTTCCACCGCCTCGGCGTTCAATAGCGCACGATTCCGTTCGAGAGCTCCGCACACTAACGCATCCCGTTCCACTTGCACGACCTTGGCGGCGCCGCGCGAAGCGGCTTCGAATCCCAGCGCGCCGCTACCCGCGTATAGATCGAGACAGCGAGCGCCTTCGATGTCGTTCCGCAACCAATTGAACAGCGTTTCCCGGACCCGGTCCGGCGTCGGCCGGAGTCCGGGAGCATCGGGAAACTTGAGCTTGCGGCTGCGGAAACGGCCGGCGATGATGCGGAGCTCATTCTTCACTTCGCCCCGCCGCCGACCAGCACGGTCCGCATCTTGCCCGGATCGATCCGGGACCGGAAAGCGCGCTTGATATCCTCACGGGTCACCGCCTCCACCTTCTCGGTAAACGTGGCGAGGTAATCAAGAGGACGGTTGTAAAACGCGACGTTGGCCACCTGCAGGGTGAGTTTCTGATTGCTGTCCAGGCGCAAAACGAAACCGCCGATGATATTTTTCTTGGCGGCTTCCAGTTCCTTATCGGTCGGTCCGTTCGCGGCGAAATCCTTGATGGTGTCGAGAGCGACGCGCAAGGCTTCCTCGGCCTTATCGTTGCGGGTCTGGAGCCCCATCTGGAAAGGCCCGAGTTCCCGAAGCGGCATGAAATAGCTGTAGGCGCTGTAGGAAAGCCCTCGTTTTTCGCGGACTTCCGTGCTAACGCGGGAAACCAGGCCGCTGCCGCCCAGAATGTGGTTACCCACGTAAAGCGGAAAATAGTCGGGATCGGTCGCTGTCATCCCTAGAACTCCGGCACGCACATGAGTCTGCTCCGACGGGAACTGCTGTTTGATGATTTCGGCCGACTGCAGCGGCGCGGGCGCAGGCAACGCTGGCGGAGCCGAGCCTTTTTCGAGGCCCGACAGCAGTTTTTCGGCGACAGCTTCAGCCTCGGCCCGTTTCACATCGCCCACGATCACGACGATGGCATTGCTCGCCACATAGTGGCGTTTATGGAAATCGACCAGATCCTCGCGGGTCAATGGCGCCACTGTTTCGGCAAAACCCTCCTGCGGATGGGCATAAGGATGGTTACCGTACAGTACTTGGAAAAACGCGATCTCGACGAGTTCGTCCGGTTCCTCGCCGCGCTGCTTGATCGCGAGCAGCGTCCGGTTTTTCTCCCGGTCGAAGTCTTTCTGCTCGAAACGGGGGTGAGCCAAGACTTCCCGGGCCGTATCCAAGGCGACACCGAGCTTCTCGGGATGGGTCAGGCTGCGCAGCGACAAATAGGCCGAATCGCGCGAAACACCGGTTCCCATTGATGCTCCGACGCTCTCGAGCCGCTGGGCGATGGCATCGGCATCCCATTCTCCCGCGCCGGTGTCGAGCATGCCGGACGTGAGAGCGGCAAGGCCGAATTTTTCACCGTCGCGGGCACTGCCCGCGTCGAACACGACCTGAACGTCGAGCAGCGGCAAACCTTCGGTCGGCACGAAATAGATCCGGCCGCCCTGCGGCGAGACCCAATGCTGGATTTCCGGCACGGCGTAAACCGGCGCGCTGATCAACAAGAACAGAAACACGATCCATCGGGACATGCGCTTAACGAACATGATCACCTCCCATCGGTGCGGCTTCTTCCGGCGCCTTCGCGCCTTCGGGCATGGGCAACGGCTCCAGATAGGCCACGCTCAGCCGATCGTCGATCAGGTATTTCCGGGCAACCTTTTGAACCTGCTCGGCCGTCACGGCGTTGACCTTGTCCACATACTCCTGGACGGTTTTCCAACCGAGCCCGACGGTTTCGGTCATGCCAAGCTGCATCGCCTGATAAAACATGGAATCCCTCTGATAAATATGATGGGCCAGAACCTGCGCCTTGACCCGCGCCAGTTCCGCGGCGGAAACCGGTTCGTCCTGAAGGCGACGGATTTCCTCGCCCAATGCTTTCTCCAGTGCCTGCAAGGTCTTGCCTTGGGCGGGCGTCCCCTCCAGGGTAAACAGATTGGACAAGCGCGAATAAAGGTTATAGCCGGCTCCGGCGGATGCCGCCACCTGCTGCCCGCGCACCAAGCGGCTGGACAGCCGCGCGCTGTTGCCGCCATCCAGAATCCCGGCGGCGACTTCGAGCGCGTAAGCCTCCCAATCCTCTTCGCCTATCGTTCGCAAGGCGGGGGTCTTGTAGCCCATCACGAGATACGGCAGCTTGGCCGGCAGACGAACCGTCATACGCCGCGCCCCGAGTTGCTCGACTTCGCCTCGCGGCTTGATTTCCGGCAGTTTGCTGGGTTTCAACGGACCGAAGTATTTCTTGGCGAGTGCGTAAACCTCCTGCGGATTCACGTCGCCGACGATGACGAGGATGGCGTTGTTCGGCGCGTACCAAAGTCCGTACCAATGATTGAGATCGCCCACCGTCAATCTGCTGACGTCGTCCGGCCAGCCGATGACCGGATTCTTGTAAGGGCTGTTGGTGTAGGCAACCGCCTGAAAATGCTCCTCCATTTTGGCGCGCGGCTGATCGTCGGTGCGCAGCCGCCGCTCCTCCAGGACGACTTGTTGTTCCTTCTTGAATTCCTTGTCGGACAGGAGCAGATTCCGCATGCGGTCCGCTTCCAGTTCGAAGCTCACGGGCAGCCTGGTTTTTTCCAGGGTCTGAAAATAGGCCGTGTAATCTTGCCCGGTGAAGGCGTTTTCTCGACCTCCGTTTGCTGCGATAATACGGGAGAATTCGCCCGGCGGGTGTTTCTCGGTACCCTTGAACATCATATGCTCGAGCATGTGCGAGATGCCGGTGATACCGCCGTATTCATAGCTTGCGCCCACTTTGTACCAAACCTGCGTAACGACTGCCGGCGCACGGTGGTCTTCCTGGACCAAAAGCTTCAACCCGTTATCCAGCCGGAACTCGTGAACCGCAGGCTCAGCAGCGTGAAGCGACAACGGTAATACCAGCAAGGCCAGACGGAGTCCGCGAAACTGCATTTGACGCTCTCCTGAATGTGTTGAGGATTGAACGGCAGGTTGCCGAACCAGCCGGTATTGTAAACGAAGACCGTAGCGAAACGATGAACTCGACGACTGATATCGAATCCACGAATGCCGTTTCCTGGCGAACCTATCTCGCCCTGTGCAAACTCAAGGTAGTCGGCCACATCGTGTTCACCGCCGTGATCGGCATGTTTTTGGCCGTTCCGGAACTCCCTCCTCTGGCGGTTTCGTTGTGGGCAAGCCTCGGCATCGGTCTCGCCGCCGCGTCCGCAGCCGCTCTCAACCACTTCCTGGACCGCCGTGCGGACGCCGAAATGGCGCGCACCCAGAACCGCCCCCTGCCCTCGGGGCACGTTCAGCCGAACCAGGTGGTGATCTTCGCCGCCACTCTGGGCACGCTCTCGATGGCGATTCTGATCCTGTTCGTAAACGCGCTAACCGCGTTTTTGACCTTTCTTTCGCTGATCGGCTACGCCTTCATCTACACCGTCTATCTGAAGCGCGCGACTCCGCAGAACATCGTGATCGGCGGCGCGGCCGGCGCGGCTCCGCCGGTGCTCGGCTGGTGCGCCGTGACCGGCGGGGTGCACCCTTACGCCCTGCTGCTGTTCCTGCTGATCTTCACCTGGACCCCGCCCCATTTTTGGGCCTATGCCATCGCGAAGCGCGACGATTACGCCAAGGTGAACATCCCCATGCTGCCCGTGACCCACGGCGTGGAGGTAACGCAGCTGCACATCCTGCTCTACACCATATTGCTGGTGATCGTAAGCCTGTTCCCGTATCTCACCGGCATGAGCGGCTTTCTTTATCTGGGAGCGGCCGTGGGGCTCGGAATCGGATTTTTATACTACGCGATTCGCCTCAAGAAAGAGGCAGACAACAAGCTGGCCATGAAAACTTTCGGCTATTCGCTGGTCTATCTGGTCGGGATATTTTCGGCCTTGTTGATCGATCATTACGTTCCGCTCATTGCGGGCTTGACTCGGTAGTATTGTGTAGGTCGGCAATCCTTTGCCGACGGCGTGTCGGAAAGGGATTTCCGACCTACGACAGCTCTCCACAGACCCATTTGCCGCCCAATGCCTTACTACCCGGTTAAAAAGAAAATCGTCCCCCGCGGATCGGATCAACTTCCCGCTCGAGCCTTTTCCCATCTCCCGCCGCTGCTGCAACGCATTTACACCGCGCGCCGGCTGATCGTCGCCGAGGAACTGGACCGCTCGCTGGCAAAACTCCCCTCGCCCTGGCTGTTGAGCGGCATGGAAGCCATGGCCGATCAACTGGCGGAGGCAATCCGGAAGAATCAGCGCATTCTCGTCATCGCCGATTACGACACCGACGGCGCCACCGGCTGCGCGGTGGCCGTCCGGGGACTGAGGTTGCTCGGCGCGGAGCGAGTCTCTTATCTCGTACCCAACCGTTTCGAATACGGCTACGGTCTGACGCCGGAGATCGTCGCGATGACCGCCCAAAGTACTCCGGACGTTCTCCTGACCGTCGACAACGGCATCTCCAGCCTGGAAGGCACGGCGGCGGCGAAAGCCCGCGGCATGCGGGTCTTCATCACCGATCATCACCTGCCGGGGTCGGAGCTTCCCGGCGCGGACGCCATCGTCAACCCGAATCTGGCCGGCGATCCTTTCCCGAGCAAATATCTGGCCGGCGTCGGCGTGATGTTTTATGTTCTTTCCGCGGTGCGAATCCGACTTCGAGCCGCCGGCCATTTCGCTCGAACCGGTGCCGAAGAGCCGAATCTCGCGCAACTGCTGGACTTGGTGGCTCTGGGCACGGTCGCCGACGTGGTGACGCTGGATCACGTCAACCGCATCCTGGTTCATCAGGGACTTCAGCGCATCCGCTCGGGACAAGCCCACGCAGGATTGCTGGCGCTGCTGGAGGTTTCCGGGCGCAATTCACGCATCATCACGGCAGCCGACCTCGGCTTCGCCGTCGCGCCCCGGCTCAACGCCGCCGGCCGGCTCGAAGACATGACTCTCGGCATCGAGTGCCTGCTGACCGACGATGCCGATGCCGCCCGCGCCATGGCCGTCCGGCTCGACCAGCTGAACCGGGATCGGCGCGAGATCGAGGAACAGATGAAGCTCGACGCGCTCGCTCATCTCGAAGACCTCGATACCTCCTTGGCGACTAAGCCGGGACTTTGCTTGTTCGACGATTCCTGGCATCAGGGCGTGGTCGGCATACTGGCATCCCGGATCAAGGACCGCGTGAATCGGCCGGTGATTGCTTTCGCCCGTACCGACGGCGACGAGATCAAAGGCTCCGCGCGCTCGATTCCGGGCGTGCACATCCGCGACGTCCTGAGCGATATCGCGACGCGCTGCCCGAACCTGCTGCGGAAATTCGGCGGACACGCGATGGCCGCGGGCCTGAGTCTCCACCGGGACGACCTGGCGCACTTCACCGAGTTGTTCGAGGAAGAAGTGGCTCGCCATTTGGCCGACCTGGACCTCGACCACGCGATACACAGCGACGGGCCGCTCGAAGCCCACGAAATGGCGCTGGAAGTTGCCGAACTGCTGCGCCAAGCGGGCCCCTGGGGCCAAGGCTTTCCCGAACCCTTGTTCGACGGCGAATTCGACGTGGCGCAAAGCCGCATCGTCGGAGACCGCCATCTCAAATTTCTCCTCAAGATCCCGAACTCGGACAAGCTGATCGACGGTATTGCCTTTTTCGTCGACGAACCAGCCGATTGGCTGGCCTGCCGACGCCTTCGAGCCGTCTATCGGCTCGATATCAATGAATTTCGCGACGGCCGAAACGTCCAATTACGTATGGAGTACATGGAAGGTCGCGACTAAAGCGACGTTTGCGATTGGGAAGCGGCGAAACCTGAGTACGGCACAGCCTCTCCCACGGGTTCACCGAAACGGGAGTCTTTCAAGGGAGTTCATGAGTCGGATACGGATATCCGCGGCCGAATTCTCGGCTTCGCGTCGGCTTTCGCCATGTACGGCTTCAAGCCCGCTTTTGCGAGATTATTGTCATGTCGCACGGTCCGACAACCTGGATGTGGGCGCAAGCCTGCGAACTGCTGGAACAGGCGGAGCGGCTCCATCGGCGCTTCTTTCAAGTCCATAGACTTATCGCCTCCCGGCCGACGTGGGAACCGCCCGTCGACATCATCGAAACCCGCGATGCGATCACCATCACGGTCGTATTGCCGGGTGTGCCTCCGGAAGCCATCGATGTCGCCGTAACCGAGGACCTAGTCGTCATATCCGGCGAAAGGTCCTTGAAGATCGCCCCGGATAGCGCCGTCATCCATCGCCTGGAAATACCTTACGGCCGCTTCGAGCGGCGCATCCAATTGCCGCCTTGGCGATTGCGTCCCGGTGACCCGATTTACGCAAACGGCTGTCTGACCATTCCTCTTTTTAAGACGGATTGATTGCCGCCATGAAAACCGAACAACGATCAGACAAACACTCCGAGTCCGCTGTAATCCTACCTCCGGATACCATCGCGATCATTCCGGTGCGGAATATCGTGCTTTTCCCGGGCGTCATCGTTCCCATCAGCGTCGGGCGGGAACCCTCCATTGCCGCGGCCCAGTATGCGCTTCGCCGGGACACCTCGGTCGGAATCCTGCTGCAGCGGGACCCCAAAGTAGACGTACCCGAGCCGGACGAACTTTATACGGTCGGCACCCAGGCCGCCATCCTGCGCTACGTGACCGGGCCGGAAGGCTCGCACAACATCGTCTGCCAGGGAGAGCAACGCTTTCGTATCCTCGAATTCCTGGACGGGTATCCGTTTCTCGCAGCCCGCATCGAGCCGATCAAGGAACAAGAGATCGAAACGCCCGCCATCGAGGCCCGTCTGCTGCAATTGAAGAACCAAGTGGCCGAAGTACTGGCGCTGCTCCCTCAGGCCCCGCCGGAATTGTTGAACGCCGTTCAACAGGTATCCTCGGCACACACGCTGGCCGACCTGGTGGCTTCGTTCATGGATTTGGCGATCGCCGAAAAGCAGGAAATCCTTGAGACGATGGACGCTCAGACACGGCTCGACAAAATCTCGAACCTTCTTCGCCATCGCATTCAGGTCCTCCGCATCTCCAAGGAAATCAGCGACCAGACCAAACAAACCATGGATGAGCGCCAGCGCGAATTCCTGCTTCGCGAACAGCTCAAGACGATTCAAAAGCAACTGGGCGAAACCGACGAACGCACCGAGGAAATCGGCGAACTGTACGAAGCCATTGCCAAGGCGAAAATGCCCGAAGAGGCCGAAAATCAGGCGATGAAGGAGCTGAAGCGGCTGGAACGGATGCCCGAGGCGAGCGCCGAGCACTCCATGGTGCGCAGCTATCTGGAATGGCTGGTCGAACTGCCCTGGTCGGTGGAGACCGAGGACCGCCTGGATGTCGCCGAGGCGCGGCAGGTCCTGGATGAAGATCACTACGGCCTCGAAAAGATCAAAAAGCGGATTCTCGAATATCTCGCGGTACGCAAACTGAATCCTGCGGGAAAAAGCCCGATCCTCTGTTTCGTCGGGCCGCCGGGCGTCGGCAAGACCTCACTGGGGCAAAGCATCGCCCGGGCCACCGGCCGCAAATTCGTACGGGTCAGCCTGGGCGGGGTTCACGACGAGGCCGAAATCCGGGGACACAGGCGAACCTATATCGGCGCCTTGCCCGGCAACATCATCCAGGCCATCCGTAAGGCCGGCGCGCGCAATTGCATCATGATGCTGGACGAAATCGACAAGCTCGGCGCCAGCTTCCACGGAGATCCCTCCGCGGCCCTGCTGGAAGTGCTCGATCCCGAGCAGAACAGCACCTTCCGCGACAACTATCTCGCGGTTCCGTTCGACCTCAGCCACGTCATGTTCATCAGCACGGCGAACATGCTCGACACGATTCCCGGTCCCTTGCGCGACCGCATGGAAGTGATCCACCTGCCCGGCTACACGACCGAAGAAAAGCTTCAGATCGCCCGGCGTTATCTCGTTTCCAAGCAGGCCGAAGCTTGCGGCCTGGACCCCGATCAATGCGAGATCACCGACGAGGCGCTCACCGCCATCATCCGCGACTATACCCGCGAAGCCGGCGTAAGAAACCTGGAACGGGAAATCGGCGCCGTGTTCCGCCATGCCGCCGTCCGCATCGCCGAAGGCGAAATCGAGCGCCTGACGGTGACCCCCGAGCTTCTGCCGACCATTCTGGGCCCGCGGCGCTTCGAAAGCGAAGTCGCGATGCGCACCAGCGTGCCCGGCGTCGCCACCGGCCTCGCCTGGACCCCGGTGGGCGGCGACATTCTCTTCATCGAAGCCAGCCGCGCTCCCGGCACCGGCAAACTGACGCTGACCGGACAACTGGGCGATGTCATGAAGGAAAGCGCCCAGGCCGCCCTGAGTCTTGCCAAGGCCCGCTGCGCCGATCTCGGCATCCAGCCCGAAGTATTCGAAAAAAGCGACATCCACATCCACGTCCCCGCGGGAGCCACGCCCAAAGACGGCCCCAGCGCCGGGGTCGCCATCTTCGTCGCCCTGGTCTCCCTGCTCACCCAAAAGGCGGTCCGCAACGACACCGCCATGACCGGCGAAATCAGCCTGCGCGGCCTGGTCCTGCCGGTCGGCGGCATCAAAGAAAAGGTGCTCGCCGCCCTCGCCGCCGGCATCACCCGTGTCCTCCTGCCGGCCCGCAATCAAAAGGAACTGGAGGAAATCCCCGCCGAAGCAAAGGAGAAACTGCAATTCATCTGGCTGGAACAGGTGGAGGACGCGCTGAAGGAAACACTGGGCGGGTTTAATGGCTGAGCATACCGATCCATGCGATCGCCCAAGTAAAGGAAGCTATGAACAAGTGGATTCCGTTCATGGTTCGACAAGCTCACCACGAACGGAATCAATACGTTACCGTTCGTCCTGAGCCTGTCGAAGGACTTAATCAGAGCTTCCTAAAGTTACTGAGCGTAGACAACGTTGGCAGCTCGTAGGATGTGCTGAACGCAGTGACAAATCGGCAGGATTGATGAAAAACATCCTTGTTTTTCACCCTCGCGGGTGCTCCGCGTCCCAATCCTCTCCCGGAGGATTGGTGCCGATTTGCACGGTAGTCCGCCCGAGGGGTGCCGAACAGGGATTGTCCGGCATGAGCCGCATCATTCGCGATGCCGAGACGACGATTTGTGTAGAAACCCTCTTCCCTCCGGGAGAGGGTGCCGGCAGACCAGGCGAGGACAACTCGCCCGATAACTCAATCGAATGAGCGGACCGACATCCCATCGATATTTCAAACGCCCACCTCCCACCCCCCCCCCGCTCCAGCGTCTCGTTCCGATACATAACGTAAGCATCCACTTACAACAATTTCAGCCTTTTCTGACATAAAGCGACTCTTACAGCATCATCTGCTGAGCCACTACCCGTGCTATAACGTTCGCGTTACACATGGGAGATGAGCGATGTCTGCTGATCGCGTTTATTGGAAATATTGGGGAAAAGCGCGCAAAGAAGGCGAAACCGGAACACCTTATCACCTGTTGCCGTATCACTGTTTGGATGTTGCAGCAGTGGCCTGCGCCTGGTGGGATGCGGACACGGCGATACGGCGCACCTTCACCGCATCCTTTAGTTATCCCGGATCAAATCAAAGCCAACTTCGCGCCTGGGTAATGTTTTTCGTTGCGCTGCATGACCTCGGCAAGTTCGACCTGCGATTTCAACTAAAAGCGCCCGAAGCACTTGCCGCCGCATGGCGGCCTCTTGGCACAGAAGACCATGGATTGGCAGCAAGAGATATTGTCGGATTCGATCACGGATGGGCTGGACTGGCATGGGCGAATCGGGAATACCGCGGCTGGCTTAACTGCGAAGATGCCGACCGGGAAACCTGGCGTCAGTGGCAGCCTTGGCTCGCTGCCGTGACCGGACATCATGGTGACTTCTTCGTGCCCGAGATGCCCGGTTTGGTGCTCGATACGGATGAAGCGCTCGTCGAGCACGACCAGAACGCGCGCAGGACCTTTGTGTCCTTATTGGCCCACCTATTTCTGGAGCCGGCGGGTTTGAGCCTGCAACAGCTTCCGCCGAATTGCTCGCCCGCTACGCAAGCATGGCTGGCCGGTTTCTGTTCGGTGTGCGACTGGATCGGTTCCAATGAGGTTTTCGAATACCGATCCGATCCCCATGCGGACTTAGCCGAGTACCTAGCGGCACGCATCCACAAAATTCAGGACGAAAACCTGTTACATCGCTTCGGCTTACTGGGAAAAAGCGCTGATTACCGCGGGCTGGGCGCCTTGCTCCAGATGGGCGAATCCCCGCGCGGGGTACAGGTCGAGGTGGACAAGCTGCCGACCACCCCCGGATTGACCTTGATCGAAGCGCCGACTGGCAGCGGCAAAACCGAAGCCGCTCTCGCTTACGCTTGGCGGCTGTTGGATCAAGGCGTAGTGGATTCCATCGTCTTCGCACTTCCGACCCAAGCCACTGCGAACGCCATGCTGGCAAGGGCCGAAGCCTTCGCGGACCGGATATTCGGTACGGCAAACCTGGTCCTGGCTCACGGCAAGCGCGAGTTCAACAAAACCTTCCGGCGACTCGCGGAGAGCGGTCGGCGTACGTCGGCGCAAGGCAAAACCGAGGCCGCCGTGCAATGCGCCGCGTGGCTGGCCAGCAGCCGTAAGCGCGTGTTTCTCGGACAACTCGGCGTTTGCACGGTGGATCAGGTGCTGCTGTCCGTGCTTCCTGTGCGGCACAAATTCGTGCGCGGCTTCGGGTTGAACAAATCCGTGCTTATCGTGGACGAGGTCCATGCCTACGACGCCTACATGCATGGACTGCTGGGGGAGGCGCTGCGCCGCCAGAAAGCCACCGGCGGCAGTGCTGTCTTGTTGTCCGCCACGTTACCTGCCGGCGTTCGCGCCAAGTTGTTGGAAGCTTGGGATTCCGATTGTGCAGAAGCCGCGCCGTATCCGGCCCTGTGGCATGTCGCCGAGGACGCCCCCATTTGTCTGACCGTACCGGACGATCAGCGTCCCGCTGAACGTGAAGTCGCCTTCGAATGCTTGAAGCTGCCCGGCGCCTTTCCAAACGAGGCACTGCTCGACCGTATCGTGGCTGCGGCTGAAGCAGGGGCACGAGTGGTGATAGTCATGAATCTGGTGGACGACGCCCAAAGGCTTGCCCGCCAGCTACGCGACAAGACCGAGTTGGAGGTGGATGTCTTCCATGCCCGCTACCGTTTCACCGACCGGCAACAAAAGGAGCAAGCCGTACTCCGGCACTATGGCCGCAACGCAGCGTGCGGAAAAGGACGCATCCTCGTCGCCACGCAGGTGGTGGAACAAAGCCTCGATCTGGATTTCGACTGGATGCTGACACAGATTTGCCCGGTGGATTTGCTGTTCCAGCGCTTGGGCCGTCTGCACCGCCACCAGCGCGATGATCGCCCTGCGGGATTCGAATCGCCGCGCTGCACGGTGATTTCGGTTGAAGGCGAGGACTACGGATTACACAAGCTGATTTATGGAAATGCGCGGGTTCTGTGGCGAACCGAGCAGCTATTGTCGGGAACCGACCGAATCGTCTTTCCCGAAGCTTATCGGCGTTGGATAAGAGAGGTCTATTCGGCCAACGTTTGGGACGATGAACCCGATCTTGTCTATGCTGATTATTTGGGCTGGAAGGACGACCAAGCCAGACGCGAAGCAGAGGCCAAGCGATTGACTACCATGACCGTCAGCGCCTTCCGAGATGAAGACAACATCGTCACCGGGCTTACCCGCGACGGCGAAACGAGCCTGACCGTGCTGCCTCTCCAATCGGATGGCCGCCTGCTGGATGGTCAAGCATTGAACACTCTGAACGAATGGGACCTCGCCGAAACGCTCAACCTCAACGCCGTTCCCGTACCCGCCAGTTGGGAGAAACGGCTAAAGGACTGCCGGATGGAGCAGGACGGGGACTTGGCGGGCTATCGGCAACTGGAGATGACCGCCGACAGGCAAGGCGGCTGGACGGCGATGGGTGGGAAATTCCGTTATACGGAGGATTTTGGATTGGAAAGGTGCACCGATGAATCTGCTTGAAGACCCTTGGATTCCCGTGCGTGCCGATGGCGGTACGGGCGCTTTCCAACTGCTGACCTATCGGCAGCTACTTTGCGAACCCGGCAACTGGCAGGTGAGCTTGCCGCGTGACGATCTGGAGCTGGCCTGTGTGCAATTGCTGGTGTGCATGACTCAGGTGATGTTCTTGCCGGAAAACGACGCTGTTTGGCGGAAGCGGTTGACTGAAGCTTTGACGCGTGAAGAGTTCACCGCCGGCACAGAACCGTGCCTGGATTGGTTCGATCTCGACCACCCGACCCAGCCTTTCATGCAATCACGAGGAGTGAGGGCCGCCGAGGACACGCCCATTCAGAAGCTGCTGATTGGCCTGCCGGAAGGAAACAACCACGCTTTCTTCAACGAGGCGGGCGAAGTGCGCCACCTATCGGTAACAGTGGCAGCAATTGCCCTGTTCAATCAGGCTACTAATTGCCCCAGTTTCGGCGGCGGCTTCAAGGGCAGCCTACGTGGAGGCGCGCCAATCACCACACTGGTGAATGGCGAGAATTTGCGCGAAACCGTCTGGTGTAATGTACTCACACGCTCCCGTTTGGCTGCGCGCCAGATCGCCATGCCCGGATTGGATCGGGACCGTCCAACCTGGGTCGAGCCTATCCAGGAAAAAGCCACCATTCCCTGGAACACCATCGGTTTGGCGCGAGGCTTGTTTTGGCAGCCGGCGCGGGTGGAACTGGTGAGGTCCATGGCCGCTGCACCTTGCGATGTGATGGGCGGCGCGCCCACATTGGGATACGTGGGATTTCGCAAGGAGAAATTCAACTTTACCGTGGAGGGAGTGTGGCCCCACCCTCATGGCGCAATAACCATGACCTTGAAAAAAGGCGCGCTTGAACAAAAGTTCGCCAGCTTCACGACCACCGCGCCGGCATGGACCCAGCTCTCCGAATTCGTCGTGCCCAAAGGCGTCAATGATCCCGGAGCCAAAGAGGGCTCCATTCCCGCAGGACCGGTTACACAAGCCAGCGAGCTAGGCGAAAGCGGTTTACACCTGCTCGTTGGCGGCTATCGCACCAATCAAGCTTCCGTGTTGGAACGGCGCCACGAAATGATGAGCCTGGCCCGAGGCTGGCGGGATGACAAAAGCCGCCTGCCCAAATTGGTCGAAATGGGCAAAGAGGCAAAAAAAGCCTTGCGCGGCAAGCTCTATTTCGCCGTTCAGGGCAATAAAGACAAAGGGCTTAAAGGTATTGGCGCGGCCATCCACGAAACCGCCGAGAAACTGTTTTACGCCCGAACCGAAAGTCTGATCCACGAAACCTTTTCCAATGAACTCACGTTCAAGCAGTGGGCCACCGCCCGCAAGGCTTTTGTCCAGGAATTGGCCGGCCATTGCCGCGCAATTTTTGAGGAGCTGACTGCACCTTATGCGATGAAACCGGAGTTGATTCCGGTTATCGCCTGGGCGCGGCGCAGCCTGAATTTCGATCTTACCAAGCTGATGGAGGATGCATGACTGCCGAATTGCCGGATTTTGTCGCGCTGAAAATGCACTACGACGACGAGAGCTTTCCGACCGGCGCACGTGCCGAGCTGCGCCGTGCTGCCGAACCGGATGATGTGGCGTTGACCCCGGCGCTCTACCGCTTATTCCCCGGCGAGCGGCCGAGCGACCGCCACTTACGTGTCGCCTATCTCCTGCCCTATGCCAAACACGCGGCTAAAGCCAAGTCGTTGGGTGCGCAACTGGCGGAAGCCAAGGTGGCGGAAGCACGGGTTCTGCAAGTGGCCCGCGCTCATGAACCGCTCGATGTGGTCCAGTTACGTCGCCTCTTGATGCAGGTTGAAGCCGCAGTGGACTGGTCGGCGTTCGGCCCGATGGTGTGGTTTTGGAACGAACGAGCCAAACGTCAGCTCATCGAGGATTTCTATATCGCCCGTTTTTCCCCCGTCACAGGAGCTAAATAATGACCAAGAAGAACTTCATCAACTTCCATGTACTCATTTCCCACAGCCCCTCCTGTCTCAACCGGGACGATATGAACATGCAGAAAACCGCCGTATTTGGTGGCGTCAACCGGGTGCGGATTTCCAGCCAATCTCTGAAGCGGGCGATACGCAAGAGCGATTACTACCAAGCCAATTTGGGCGCACCATCGGTGCGCACCCGCGATTTGAACAAACTCAAAGCGCGTTTCACCGAACTGCTCAAAGACCGCTTTGACGCCGAATTGATTAACCGCGCGCTGGAGTGGATTTCCGGCAAGGAAGGTATCGCCGAAGGCGTAACGGCCGACGCCGTTGCGCCCTGGTCGGTGGATGAAGTAACGCACTTCTGCGAAATCATTAGCGCCGACGACCAGCAAGATATCAAGAAACTGGAAAAGCAGATTGAAAAAGAGGCGCGTCCTTTCCGGGCGGCTATGAGCAACACCGTGGACATCGCCTTGTCCGGTCGTATGGCGACCAGTGGATTGATGAGCAACCTGCCCGTGGATGGCGCGCTCGCCGTCGCTCACGCCATTACCACCCATGCCGTCGAGCCGCAGGACGTGGACTGGTTCACCGCCGTCGACGATTTGACCCAGGACGCGGGCGATACGGGAGCGGGACATCTGGATACCCAGCAGTTTTCCTCCGGCGTGTTCTACCGTTACGCCAGTCTCAACCTGAGACAACTGCAAGTGAACCTGGGATTGATCGACCACATCAAGGCGGAGGAAACCGCCGAGTCCCGCCAACGTGCGCTGGACATCGCCCATCATGTATTCCATTTACTGGCGACGGTGGTGCCTTCGGCCAAGCAACAGTCTTTCGCCGCTCACAACTTGGCGGACTTCGCCATCGTCAGCTTCGCCGACCAGCCGATTTCGTTAGCCAATGCATTCGAAGAACCGGTCAGACGCGATTACAAACTGGCGGGATTCCTCAAACCATCCATTCAGTGTTTGGCCAATTACTGGGGACGCATGAATCGCGCCTACGGTCTGGACGAACAGGCGCGCGCTTTCGCGGTCGATGCGAGCTTCGAGATGGGCGGCAAGCCTCCCCTGGACTCCCTGAAAGCGGTGGAAGACTGGATCGCCGAGGATGGTCAGGAATAAAGGAGGGCTCCATGCCGCGTTATTTGATTCTCCTCCTGGACGGTCCCATGCAAGCGTGGGGCACGCACACGTTCGAAGATTTTCGCCCTTGCAATGCGTTTCCGACTCGCAGCGGTTTGCTCGGACTGCTAGGTGCCTGCCTGGGGTTGGACCGGCGCGATACCGAAGCATTGGAGCAATTGGCGATGAGCGTCGAGTTCGCCGTACGCGCCGACAGAGAGGTGTTGCGGCCGGAAGCGGAAGTACCCAAGGCAAAAGCCGCTGTAAAGCTTCCCGACTTCCACACGGTGGAGGATGCTCGCAAGGTAGACGGTTCCGCCAACAAGAACCCGGTGGTTTCTCGGCGCGAATACCTGTTCGATGCCGCTTTCACCGTGGCGATCGGCGCAAAGCCCGACGGGCCGGTTACGCTGGATGCAATTGCCGAAGCTTTGCGGCGCCCGTGTTTTACGCCTGTGCTGGGACGGCGTTCCTGTCCCATCGCCCGGCCTTTGCTCGATGGCGAGGCCGTGGAGGCGAGCGATGCGAAGGCGGCACTGGCAACCATCGCACCTGTAGGTGGCATGATCTATACCGAAGGCGAATTGATCTCCGCACAACCCTTGCGGGTCCGCGACGTACCCATACAGGGCCGGCACCGGCAATTCAGCACTCGACTGGTGTATCTCCATAAGGGGGAAACATGTTCCTGAGCCGTGTCGAGATTCCTTGGGATGCAGTCCGCAACCCTTACGAAATTCATCGCCAGCTTTGGCGGCTGTTTCCCGGAGAGGACAAAGAACCCCGGAAGAATGCCGAGGAAGGACGCCAAGGGTTCCTGTTCAGGGTGGAAAACAATCAGCCTGGCCGCCCGCTGCGTTTGTTGATTCAGTCTCGGCGAGCGCCAGAGCCTACGGCTGGATTGACGATTGTAGGTACGCGCGAATTCCAACCCCAGCCAGCTCACGGGCAGCGCTTGGCATTTCTACTCACCTCAAATCCGGTCAAAACCATTATCGATGCACAGCGAGAAACCAAGTCGGGCAAAAGCTCCGAAAAGTGCCGTGTGCCGTTGATTCACGAATCCGAACAGCGCGAATGGTTAAAGCGCAAACTCATCGGTGCGGGAGAATTTGAAGGTGTCAATGTGGTGCCTCACGCCCCGGTGTTCTTTCGGAAAGGCAATCGGGGCGGCAAGATAGTCATGGTGACTTTCGAAGGCGTATTGCGTGTAAACGAGCCAGGAACGTTGATCGCCTATTTGGAAAACGGCATCGGCCCCGCCAAAGCCTTCGGTTGCGGTTTGCTGTTAGTACGGCGCTTGGGATAAATTGTTCCCCTACTTGTGGGCATATTTGGAGAAGACATCATGCACACCTTTACGATCCGCGACTTGCGCGACCGGACCGGCGAACTGGTACGCGATGCCGAAGCGGGCAAGCTTTCCGTCGTCACCAAACATGGGCAGCCGATCTTCGTAGCCGTACCCTTCGATGACTTCCTGTTGCGCGAGGGTGTGAATGTGGCCTTGGCGGTGAAGCTGTTCGATGAGGAAGCACTGTCGCTCCGTGAGGCCGCCAAGCTGGCTGGCATGACGCTGGCCGAATTCATGGAAGAATGTTCGGCGCGTGAAATACCGGTGGTGCGTTATTCGCCGGAAGACCTGCGTCAGGAATTGGCGGACCTGGATGACGTGTCTCGTCGCTGATAGCGGTCCGCTCATCGCGCTCGCCAAACTCGGTCTTTTGGATTTGCCCGTTCGATTGTTCACGCGCGCGGTGTTGCCGTCCACGGTATTCGCTGAATGCCTTGCCCAAGCACGGCGGCCCGACGCACAGGCGATAAAAACATTCGTCGAGGGAGGGCAACTCGACGTGGTGGACGATGCGGCCTGGCCCGAAGGAATTGCGGTTCCGCGCCTGGATGCCGGTGAAACCGCCGCCTTGGCGCTTGCGCATCAGTTACAAGCCCACCTGCTTGTGGACGAATTGCGTGGACGCCGTGCCGCGCGGCGGTTGGGTGTGCCGATCGTGGGGGTCTGCGGTTTGCTGCTGCTGGCGAAGCGGCAAGGGTATATCGACACCGTTGCGGTACCGATGGACGTGCTGCGCGCCCAGAGCTACTTTATCGCCCCCGATCTGCGCGCGGCCGTACTCGCCGCTGCGGGCGAAGACTGAGGCTGATACGCCATGACAGACCTTCTCCCTCCCCTCAAACCCATCGCCATGAAAGAGCGCATTTCGCTCATTTTCATCGAATACGGCGAAATCGACGTGCTCGACGGCTCGTTCGTGGTGATCGACAAGACCGGCGTGCGCACCCACATTCCGGTGGGCTCCATCGCCTGCATCATGCTGGAACCCGGAACGCGGGTGTCGCACCGGGCGGCGGCGCTGGCGGCGCGGGTCGGAACCTTGCTGGTCTGGGTGGGCGAAGCCGGGGTTCGGCTCTACGCCTCGGGGCAGCCGGGCGGCGCGCGCTCCGACCGTCTTCTGTATCAGGCCAAGCTCGCCCTGGACGAGGACGCCCGGCTCAAGGTGGTGCGCAAGATGTACGAGATTCGCTTCAAGGAAAAGCCGCCGGAGCGGCGCAGCGTCCAGCAGCTCCGCGGCATCGAGGGGGCGCGGGTGCGAAAGTTGTACGAACTGCTTGCCAAGCGCTATGGCGTCACCTGGAAGCACCGCAACTACGACGCCGACGAATGGGGCTCCGGCGATCTGCCCAACCGTTGCGTCAGCTCCGCCACCGCCTGTCTGTACGGCATCACCGAAGCCGCAGTGCTGGCAGCGGGTTACGCGCCGGCGGTGGGTTTCATCCACACCGGAAAACCCTTGTCATTCGTCTACGACATCGCCGACCTTTTCAAATTCGACACCGTCGTGCCGGTCGCCTTCAAGATCGCCTCCCAGCAGCCGGGCGAACCGGAACGCGCCGTCCGTCTCGCCTGCCGGGACGTGTTCCGGCAAACCAAGCTCCTGCAGCAGATCATTCCCGCCATCGAAGACGTGCTCGCCGCGGGCGGCCTGGAACCGCCGGAAACCCCGGAAGACGCCGTCGGCCCCGCCATCCCCAACCCCAAGAGTCTCGGCGATGCTGGTCATCGTGGTTGAAAACGTTCCGCCCCGGCTGCGCGGCCGTTTGGGCGTGTGGCTGGTGGAAGTGCGCGCCGGCGTTTACGTCGGCGATTTGTCGAAGCGCGTGCGCGAAATGCTCTGGGCGCAAGTCGAAGCCGGCCTCGGAGACGGCAACGCCGTGATGGTATGGTCCACCAATACGGAATCGGGCTTCGACTTCGTAACCCTCGGCAAGAACCGGCGCATGCCGGTCGAATTGGACGGCCTGAAACTGGTGTCCTTCTATCCGCCCGAACCGGCCGACGGGGAGGGAAATAATGCTCTTTAACAACCCGGATTTTTCATTTTCAAAGCGGCGAATCGCCGGTAGAATTTCGACCGGTATTTTTTGCCAGTCCTAACAATAGGTTAGAAATGGTCTGTTCCCCACGTACGTGGGGATGAACCGACGGCGTAATGGTAATTGTTAGCCGACAAGTTCTGTTCCCCACGTACGTGGGGATGAACCGCCGCGCAATACGGCGGTTTCGCCGTGGCACTCCTGTTCCCCACGTACGTGGGGATGAACCGGCCGCGCCCGCAACCGGGCGACGCCCCCTACTCTGTTCCCCACGTACGTGGGGATGAACCGGCGGCAGATGCTCGGCCTCGCGCGGGGTAAAGCTGTTCCCCACGTACGTGGGGATGAACCGGCAGACAGGCGCATTCTCGAAAGCGAAACCCGCCTGTTCCCCACGTACGTGGGGATGAACCGTGATGGGCGCCGTCGCCCGCGAGTACGGATTCCTGTTCCCCACGTACGTGGGGATGAACCGCGCCGCCGATCGGCACGATAAATTGGATCATCCTGTTCCCCACGTACGTGGGGATGAACCGGCGCTCGCTCTCGGGCTCAGGAAAAGCGCCGAACTGTTCCCCACGTACGTGGGGATGAACCGGCAGAGCATTTCACCTGATGGAACCGGAGGATCTGTTCCCCACGTACGTGGGGATGAACCGACCTTCATGCAGATCGAGATCGCCCGGCTCGTCTGTTCCCCACGTACGTGGGGATGAACCGAACCCGGTCGAACTCGCCGCCATTCTCGGCTACTGTTCCCCACGTACGTGGGGATGAACCGTCCTCCAGCTGGTACATCACTTCGAGGATCGTCTGTTCCCCACGTACGTGGGGATGAACCGCGCGGCCGCGCCGCAGAACGGCTCGACATAGCCTGTTCCCCACGTACGTGGGGATGAACCGCGCCCGACCTTCAACCCGATCTCTTCGGTGCGCTGTTCCCCACGTACGTGGGGATGAACCGCCTATATCGACGCCCGACGCCCGGTCACGGCGCTGTTCCCCACGTACGTGGGGATGAACCGTCCAGGCCGCGCGCCTCCAGCTTGCGGCGGCCGCTGTTCCCCACGTACGTGGGGATGAACCGGTCTGATTGTTTTGGCATCAGACCTGAGCGGCCTGTTCCCCACGTACGTGGGGATGAACCGTGCGAAGTGGCCGGACAACTAGGCGAGAGACACTGTTCCCCACGTACGTGGGGATGAACCGCGCTCGGAATCCGGCACCGCGCCTGTTATCAACTGTTCCCCACGTACGTGGGGATGAACCGCCCTGCAATCCTGGGGCAACGAACTGCTCGAACTGTTCCCCACGTACGTGGGGATGAACCGGCTCTCCAGATCCTCGCCGCTCATCTCCCGCGCTGTTCCCCACGTACGTGGGGATGAACCGCTTACTCTTTTATCCATGATCGAAATTTCCACCTGTTCCCCACGTACGTGGGGATGAACCGTCGGTCAAAGGCTTCACGATCGTCCGCCCAGCCTGTTCCCCACGTACGTGGGGATGAACCGCCTATGCTGAGCTGGACCGCGAGATCGCCTTGCTGTTCCCCACGTACGTGGGGATGAACCGACCAACCGCTTAAAAACCGTAGGCATGAAGGACTGTTCCCCACGTACGTGGGGATGAACCGGACTCGGCGAAGTCGAGGCACTCGCGCCGCGCCTGTTCCCCACGTACGTGGGGATGAACCGTCCGGTTACCTCCAGATCCGCGGCGAAACCAACTGTTCCCCACGTACGTGGGGATGAACCCCGGCTCCAGGAGCAGGCGTCATGAGACAGGTCCTGTTCCCCACGTACGTGGGGATGAACCGATCGCCGAGCGCCTGAACGGCAGACGATTCCCCTGTTCCCCACGTACGTGGGGATGAACCGATCCGCGTAGAGAGCAAGGAAGAGATTTTCAACTGTTCCCCACGTACGTGGGGATGAACCGCGGAAGGAGGGTTCGAAACAGACCGGCAAAGACTGTTCCCCACGTACGTGGGGATGAACCGATCAGCGCGGTGACCGTGACCGATTCGACCGCCTGTTCCCCACGTACGTGGGGATGAACCGTGGAGCAACTGGCCATGGACAGAGGTTGCACCCTGTTCCCCACGTACGTGGGGATGAACCGGTATCAAGGTCTGCGCCGAATGGGAAAATTCACTGTTCCCCACGTACGTGGGGATGAACCGTACCTATCGGGCAGCAAGACACATAAGTTCCTCTGTTCCCCACGTACGTGGGGATGAACCGCGACATCCTTAACAATTGCCCCGAAGCCCGACCTGTTCCCCACGTACGTGGGGATGAACCGCGTCGCCGTGATCCAGGCCGATGCGGCCATACCTGTTCCCCACGTACGTGGGGATGAACCGCGCTCTACTGGAAGACACCAGCTCGTATGCGGCTGTTCCCCACGTACGTGGGGATGAACCGTCCGAAAGCAGCTCGCCATTGTCGACGACTGCCTGTTCCCCACGTACGTGGGGATGAACCCGATCATGCTACGGCCGACGGCGAGCTATGCGCCTGTTCCCCACGTACGTGGGGATGAACCGCAAATTGAAATGTTCATCGAGGAAAGCCTGTTCTGTTCCCCACGTACGTGGGGATGAACCGTCGTTTGATGTTTTGTGAAACAGTTGGGCCTGCTGTTCCCCACGTACGTGGGGATGAACCGGCCGGTCTGGCGTCTCGGATCGCAACACCCGACTGTTCCCCACGTACGTGGGGATGAACCGGTGCTCCGCGCACTGGCCGCCGCCCCGAATCCCTGTTCCCCACGTACGTGGGGATGAACCGCTGACCTTGCGGCGATGGCGGACGGCTACGATCTGTTCCCCACGTACGTGGGGATGAACCGGTTGATGGTCCCCGATTCGGTTGCGGGGCCGGCTGTTCCCCACGTACGTGGGGATGAACCGGCCGAATGCCTGGACCTGCCGCGCAAAACCTTCTGTTCCCCACGTACGTGGGGATGAACCGGGTTTTCGCGCCGGTTGACCCGCTGAGCCAGCCTGTTCCCCACGTACGTGGGGATGAACCGCCGCTGTACGACGAGATCCACAAGACCAGAAACTGTTCCCCACGTACGTGGGGATGAACCGACTTACCGACGCTTCTTGACTTACGGCTCCGACTGTTCCCCACGTACGTGGGGATGAACCGAGGTTGGGTCGTCGTCGGTCGGGTAGCCGAGGCTGTTCCCCACGTACGTGGGGATGAACCGGGAGTCGGAGTAGCGCCCGGCCCGCGCCACCTCTGTTCCCCACGTACGTGGGG
>NZ_MSCV01000046.1 GCF_002005105.1 Methylocaldum sp. 14B
ATAACGAACGCTCCTAGAGCCGAGGAGTTCCTTTGCTTTCTCAGGAGAACCGGCTTAAAGCAGATCATGGGTGGAATTCATTAGTTCCCGAAATCTGCGATTCAGCACGTAGCCTGGATGGAGTGAAACGGAATCCAGGAGGAGTGGTCGATGAACGAGACGGCATAAGCCCTGGATGCTACTTCGTTTCATCCAGGCTATGCTTGCTCTCAGCGTTTCCTCGACCGGCGGTTCGCCGCTGTTCTGGTGCTCCGGCAGGATTGGCAATTTCCGAAAAGACCGGACCGTCTCCTGCCGGCTCGCCATAGCGCTAGCCGATTTGGGAAACGATGCGCCCAGGGAGGTAGGCTGTCAATGTCGGACATTGCGAGTGTAAGAGTAAACCAGCCCATATCCGAGGCCGGTATCGACTCACTCGATCAAGCACTACCGAAGCCGGACGGTCGGACTTTTGCAATTCGCTTCAGATTTCTTTATGCGGCGCGGCTTGGCAAAACGCAAGGAGTCGAAATCAAAATCAAGCATAAAAAAACCTGACCTGACCACACTCCTGTAGCCCAGCTCGAAACGGACGATTTTAAAGCCGTCAGTCCGAGAAAAACCGATATCCGGATTATTCAGATTTCCCGATTAAACACTGAATTTGACGCGGCGAAAGACCTCATATATTGTCCGGGTTCAGATTCAATGTCGGTTTTTGGAGGCGATTTCACATCGGGCAACTACTTAGGAGTGACAAAATGGACCTGATTCAGAGTCGAGAAAAAGAGTGCGAAGTAATCGTAGACTACATCAAGGCACAATCGACTTCCGCGAAGCCGCTGGAGATACTGGAAGCGGGTTGTGGCCGGAGATGGCAATTGAATCTTAACGGGGTCGAATATGTATTAACCGGCGTTGACCTCGACGCAGCCGCGCTAAAGATGAGAAAGGACGATATCGGCGATCTCGATATAGCGGTTGAAGGAGACCTACGCTCGGTACAACTTCCCGAGCATCACTATGATGTGATCTACAGCTCGTATGTCCTCGAGCACATTAAGGGCGCAGAGCAGGTACTAAACAACCTCAGCCGATGGGTCAAGCCCGGCGGAATCATCGTTATTCGCATACCAGACCCCCATTCCGTTCATGGGTTTATAACCCGCATGACACCGCATTGGTTTCATGTGCTTTATTACCGCATTTTCCTGGGTTTCCGGAACGCTGGCAAACCGGGCTATGAACCCTATCCGGTTCATTACGATCCGGTGGTTTCACGGCGCGGCATATGGGACTTTTGTAAGAAAAATGACTTTACCGTCCTAGCGGAATACGGCGACGGCTACATGAGACCCGGCAAAGGTGTCTTTCGGCTGCTGATCCACTCCGTAAAGGTAGTAGGCAGCATTTTGTCCTTTGGCGCCCTTAGCTCCAGGTACAGCAATCTTCTGTACATTGTGCAGAAACAGCAGGCGGCGCAGCCGATCTGAGTAGGCCGGACTTTCGTTAGTGGCCGCAGATTTGTGGATGTTTACTTAGACGGCCGAAACCCGACGTCAGATAAAAAACTGACCGTACGGCGTGCCCCGGCTTGAAAAGAAGATTTTCATAGTCGCTGACTCACGAAAAATCCATATCCGGCTTATTCTGGTTTTGTCAATCAGCCGCCAAAATGACGCCAAGGAAGGCGTTGATATGGTCCGGTTCCCAATTCGATTTTAGTTTTCCGGGGCCGACTTTTCGTCCGACGTCTAGTACTACAGCCGCAGTTATGGTGGATGACCGCGACAGCGGCGTCGGTAATGGCACTGCCGGCGCTCCACTGATGCCGGTGCCACCAGCTTGACTAGGCCAAGACGTGTCTGGCTGTTCTCGATGCGACCGGCCGTGTCGCTGTATTGCCGCTTCACGCCAACCGAGTGGATGCCATTCTTCAGAGAGCCCGTCTCGTCCACCATCAGCACCGCCTCCGGGTCGGCCAACGGTTTCACCAGGTAAGCCCTCATGGTGGCCTCCTCAGTCGAGTACCATGCCTCGTTAGACCAACAACTGCGGCTGTAGTACAGAGGGTTAATGGTCCGAGCTCGACGCCAGCGCCTGTAAATCTCGCTCGAGCAGTTCCTCGTCGCCCAGATTGAGTTCGACCAACCTCTTCAGCGCGGAAATGCTGTCCAGGTCCGTACGTTGGCACACGAGGCCGATCTTCGTTCCGCTGCGGTGGGCTAAGGAAACGCCCATCAAGATGCGAACCGTCCCGCTCAGATCGATGCGGAGTTCATAGATATAGTCTGGATCAAGGGGTCGGTCCGCATCGAGCTCGATCAGACAGCCCTTGAGCGAAAGGTCCAGGATTTTGCAGGGAAAGCTGTCATCTTTATGAAATAGCGTGGCGGGCGCGTCATGAGCTATACGATGAAAATGGCGTTTTTCCGAACGCCTGATGCTGGACATTAAGCAGCTCCGTGCGGTTACTCTTGAAAGAATTGCATTAGGGATTCATTGACCTTGATGAGATCGCCGTCGTTCAAGAGCACGGCCTGATCCTTTACGGGCTTGTCGTTGATGGTCAGCGAGGTGCCGTCCGCCAAAGGCGAAATAAAATACCCGCTCTTGCGCTTGGCGATGATGACCACGCCGGAGCCTTCTTTTCCGAGACGAACCAAAGATTTCTTCAATGGTATCACCAGCCCGATCTGCCGTCCGTTCAACACCTGCAAGCTGCCATTGAAAAATTTGGCATCGGCGTCTGTCCAGACTTCCGGTTCCGACTCGGCGTCCGCTTGCCTCTCCGATCTGAAGATCTCTTCCTTGGTGAAGAAAATCACATGTTTGCCGACGGTAATTCGGTCGCCGTGACCGAGCGCATGTTCGGCGATCTTTTTGTCATTGACGAAAACAGGAAACTCGCTATCGACTTCGCGAATGATATTTTGTTCGGGCGTGGACTCGATAATCGCGTGTTGGGGCGCAACGGCCAGACTATCGATATGCAAGAGATTGGACGGATCGCGACCTATGCTGATCTCGCCCGGCCTAAGCGTGATGGCCTGGAGTGACTTGCCTCTGAATGTGAGCGTTAATTTGGCCATTAAAAAGCTCGCCTTGATACATAAAGTCGATTGTTGTCAAAAGTATACATGCTATTCCCTTGTCTCGTTCGCGTCACGTTAATATTTGTGTCGCTAATCGGCGACTCGGCTTTTTTCAAATAAATAAAAAATAGCTTATATCGCTATTTCCCGCTCGCTGAATTGATGCATTTCGATGTTCGCCTAAAAAACGTTCTGTTGACGACGATATTTTGACGGCTAAACTTTCAAGCCGTTTGTTGTTGCATATTTACCATACCATCCGAACCGGTCGACTCACGTTTCAGGGTCGGGCCATTGGAGAGCAAACTAGATGGGCTTGCGCCGAATTTTATTACTCCAAAGCGATAGCGCCTTGTTGACCGAACTGAGGATTATTCTTAGGTTCCTTGATTGTGAGGTCATCGCATGCGATTTGGATACCCTCAGAGACGAAACTGAACCGGAATTCGACGCAATCTTCGTCGGCGTGGACGACGACATCGAAAAGGTGGTTTTGCGGATCGTGGAGCTTTACAGGCAAGCGCCGCTTGTCCTAGTAATGGATAAGTCGCCGACAAGACCTTTGCCGGCCGGGTTGGAAAACAGAGCTTCCGCCGTATTGGCCTGGCCGACCAATCACGCTGCTTTGAGCGCCTGCCTCGAAAAGATCAGCCGGGGAGCGCCGGAAGTGGTCAACGTCCGCCCTTCGGAGTTGTTCCGCAGTTTGACCGGCGCCAGCGCAGCCGTCCAACGCACGCGCAAACTCATTCAGCAAGTCGCTCCGTCCGACGCAACGGTTCTGATCTTAGGCGAGTCGGGCACCGGCAAAGAGGTTATCGCTCGCAACTTACATTATTACTCCGCCCGCCGAAGCAAGCCGTTCGTACCCGTGAATTGCGGCGCCATACCGGGTGAGCTGCTGGAAAGCGAGCTTTTCGGTCACGAGAAGGGCGCTTTCACCGGGGCGCTCAGTTCCCGCCAAGGACGTTTCGAAATGGCCGAAGGCGGCACGCTGTTTTTGGATGAAATCGGGGACATGCCCCTGTCGATGCAGGTAAAGTTGCTGCGAGTCTTGCAGGAGCGCTGCTTCGAGAGGGTAGGCAGCAATAGGACCATTCAGTGCGACGTACGCATCATCGCGGCGACTCACCGCAATCTGGAAGAGGAAATCGGCCGGAACCGATTTAGGGAAGATCTTTATTACCGTCTCAATGTCTTTCCGATCGATGTACCGTCGCTGCGCGAGCGACTGGAAGACGTACCGACTCTGGTCGAGGATCTTACCGCCCGTCTCAAAGCCGAAAAGCGGGGAGACATGCGGCTTACGCCGGCCGCTCTTCGGGTTTTGCAGCGGTACCATTGGCCAGGAAACGTACGTGAACTGGCCAATTTGATCGAGCGTCTGGCGATATTATTTCCAAACGGCGTCGTCGATGCGGCAGATTTGCCGGAAAAATTCCAACAGTATGTCAAACCGGAAGACGCCACGCTCAGGCGCGAGCCGAACGCCGAAAGTGTATCCGCTACCGATGGACTCGTCCTTGCCCGCTTGCCGGGAGAAGGTTTGGACTTGCGCGAGCATTTGAACAATCTGGAATGCGAGTTGATCAAGCAGGCCCTGGACGAGTGTAACGGCGTCGTGGCCCACGCCGCCAATCTTCTCAAAATGCGCCGCACGACTTTGGTCGAGAAGTTGCGCAAATACGGCTTGCGGGGAGAAGAGACGACGGTAATTTGACGTCCCTCCAAAAGGAGGCCGTCCAAGCCATTGTTTTTATGGGGCAACAAAGTGGCACTTTGATTGCTTCTCGCCGGTCAGGTTCAACTTTTACCGGACTCGGCGCTCCCTTGGTCAACCAAATTTTCGACAATGCCCAGCGCTTGCAGGATGCCTTCCAGGTATTCAATGCGCTTTCCGAGAATCTGACCCAGTCCTACCTCGACCTCGAAGCCCAAGTCGCGCGTCTCAGCGAAGAGCTCGCGGCTGCCCGAAGCGAGCGACTGAAAACCTTGGCCGAAAAAGAGTTATTGGCCAACCGCCTACAATTACTCCTGAAGACTCTGCCGGGCGGCGTGGTCGTGATCGACGGTCGCGGTCTGATCGTAGAGTACAACCCGGTTGCCGGGCTGTTTCTCGGCGAACCGCTTTTGGGACGGATGTGGCGCGACGTCCTGAATGCCTTGCCGATCGTCGAAAACCCTCACCAAAGACTCTTGCCCGATGGAAAAACCATAAGCCTTACCCTCAGCCCGCTCGGCGATGAACCGGGGCAAATCGTGCTCCTTACGGACGTAACGGAAATGCGCTCTCTCCAGGAGTGGGCGGATCATCAAAGGCGACTCTCGGCACTGGGGGAAATGGTGGCGAGCCTTGCCCATCAGGTGCGCACGCCTTTGGCAACCGCGCTGCTCTACGCCTCTCATCTCGCAAAATCCGATCTTGACGTTTCCCACCGCTCGAAATTTGCAGCCAAGCTGACCGAGCGGCTCCACCACTTGGAGCGTCAGGTCAACGATATGCTGACCTTCGCCCGGATGGGAACCTTGGCCAAGGAGCGGTTTTCGATCAGCGAGCTCATGACCAAGCTCATGGAAAACTGTGAGCCGTTGATGCAGGGCAAACCGATACGTTTCACGGTTGCCAACCGGTCCGACGAAGACGATCTGCACGGCAACGGCGACGCGCTCCTGGGCATACTGATCAACTTGGTCAGCAACGCCGTGGACGCCGTGGGCGGCGAGGGCAGCGTAACGGTCGTGGCGGATCGGCGCGAGCCTCGATATCTGGACATCAGCGTGTCGGACAACGGTCCTGGGATAGCCGAAAACATCAGAGCACGGATTTTCGAGCCGTTTTTCACAACCCGAGCCAACGGCACCGGACTCGGGTTGGCGATCGCCGAATACGTGGTCAAAGCGCATCTCGGGCGAATCTGGTGCGAATCCTCGGAGGGTTTTGGTACGACCTTTCGTATTCGACTGCCTTTAAGTCCTGGCTGCACGCCTTTGCCGGGCAACTTTTCCGGCCGTGCCGCCTTTATGGGAGGAGATGATGCAGCAAACTGACATTTTGATCGTCGAAGACGACCCCTCCTTGTCGGAGGCCTTGACGGATACTTTGGAAATCGCCGGTTATCGGACCATGGCCGCAGGGGATGGCGCGGAGGCGCTCGCCAAATTGGCAGAGTCGCAGGTAAGACTGGTGATCAGCGACGTGCAGATGCCTAAATTGCACGGACTGAGCTTGCTCGAACGCATCAGAGCGGACTATCCGGATGTTCCGGTCCTCCTCATGACCGCCTACGGCACTATCGAAAATGCGGTTCAAGCGATGCAGGCAGGAGCCTGCGACTATCTGGTCAAGCCCTTTGCGGCGGAAACCTTGGTCGAGCAGGTATCGCGACGTATCCTGCCGAAGCCGGAGAAAACAGACGGACGAGTGGCGGAAAGCCCGGCGATGAAAAAGCTGCTAGGCTTGGCGGCACGGATCGCGAAATCCGACGCAACGGTGCTCATTCAGGGTGAGAGCGGAACCGGCAAGGAAGTTCTGGCTCGCTATATCCATCAGAGTTCCCTTCGGCACGAGGGCCCTTTCGTGGCCATAAACTGTGCCGCGATCCCCGAAAACATGCTCGAGGCGGAGCTTTTCGGCTACGAGAAAGGCGCTTACACCGGAGCGGTCCAAACAGTGCCTGGGAAACTCGAAATGGCTCAAGGCGGCACCGTGCTGCTCGATGAAATATCCGAGATGAACCTGCCCCTGCAGGCGAAGTTGCTCAGGGTTCTCCAGGAACGCGAAGTCGAGCGTCTCGGCGGACGCAAGCCGCTCGCACTGGATATCCGCATATTGGCGACCACCAACCGGAATCCGAAAGAATGGATCAGCCGCGGGCTTTTCAGGGAAGACCTTTATTACCGCTTAAGCGTCTTTCCGCTGACCATCCCGCCGTTACGGGAACGGAAGGAAGACATTGTTCCGCTGGCGGAAGCCTTTGTCCGGCGTCACTGGCGTAGCGGCAAACCGTTACCTGAACTGAGCAAGGAAGCGGCCGATCGGCTGTCGGCCTACCGATGGCCGGGTAACGTGCGGGAGTTGGACAACTCGATTCAAAGAGCCTTGATACTCCAATCCGGCGGTCGCATCGCGCCCGAAGATCTGGTGTTCGAGGATGATCTCTACGGCAGCGACGGAATTTCGCCGGAGCCCGATTCATCCGCCGCCGACTCGCTGATGGGCGGCCTGCGGACCCACGAGGAAAAAATCATTCTGGATACGCTGAAGGAGCAGAACGGCAGCCGTAAATCGACTGCGGAGCGGCTGGGAATCAGCGAACGGACGCTCCGCTACAAGCTTGCCAAGATGCGCGAAGCCGGCCATCTGGCGGCCGTATAACGTTGGCGCGGATCATGCATTTATGGGCGTAGTGACAAAAAACGGGCATTACCATGAGCGAGCTCGATATCAATAAGGTTCTCACACAAATGCGCATCATGCGGGATCAGGCCCGCAGCACCGCATTGCCTACCGATAACGCGGTCGATTTTGGCACTTTGCTCAAGGATTCGATCGACAAGGTCAACGAAACTCAGCAGCAAGCCAACAAATTGGCGGAAGCGTTCGAGTCCGGCGCGACCGATGCCAATCTGTCGGAAGTGATGATCTCGCTGCAGAAAGCCAGTCTGTCGTTCCAGGCCATGGTACAGGTCAGGAACAAGCTTGTGGAGGCTTACAAGGACGTCATGAACATGCCCATGTAGTCCGGAAACGATAGCGCCAGATGGAACTCAGTCAAAGCGAAAGCAAAAACCTGGTGCCGGGCGGGCAAGCCGCGGTCGTCCAAAGCGAGAAATCGTCGCCGGTCCTCAGGACCTGGATGCGGATGCCGCGCGGCCGACAAATCGGCTTGATCGCCGCTCTCGCGTTCACGGTGGCGACGGCGATCGCCGTGCTGCTGTGGGCTAACAAAACCGAATATGCAACCTTGTTTTCCAACTTGGAGGAAAAGGAGGGCGGAGAAATCGTCGAAGCGTTGCAAAAACTCAACATACAACACCAGATCCAGCCGACGACCGGCGCCATATTGGTTCCGGCCGATCAGGTCCATGCGGTGCGATTGAAACTGGCCGGGATGGGGTTGCCCAAGGAAAGCGGTACCGGCTTCGAACTGTTGGAAAAACAGTCGGGTTTTGGCGCTAGCCAAATGGTTGAGGGCGCGCGGTATCAACGCGCTTTGGAGGGAGAGATTGCCCGTTCGATCACCACCATTCGGAATGTCAAATCGGCCCGCGTTCATCTGGCCTTGCCGAAAGAATCGGTATTCGTGCGGCAAGCTAAAAAACCCAGTGCTTCCGTTATGGTCGAATTGCATTCGGGACGCGGCCTGGAGCCGGGACAAGTGGAGGCTATCGTCCATCTGGTGGCGTCCAGCGTGCCGCAGTTGGAACCCGGACAAGTTACGGTCGTCGATCAGCGGGGGCATCTGCTCAATGCCAAGGACAACGGCAATGACCTATATCCGAACGCCAAGCAATTCGACTACAAAAAGCAGGTCGAGGAGCATCTCATCGAGCGTATCGAAAACATCTTGAGCCCGGTGGTCGGCAGGGATGGGCTTCGCACCCAGGTCACCGCTGATATCGATTTCACCGTCACCGAGCGCACTCAGGAAGTCTACAACCCGGACCTGCCCGCCTTGCGCAGCGAACAGACCAACGAGGAACAAAACAAAGGCTCGGCAGTGCAGGGCGTGCCAGGAGCCCTGTCGAATCAGCCGCCGCCTGCCGGTATCGCGCCTGAAACAACTGGCGCAGCGCAACCCGGGCAAAACCCTTCGGAGCCTCCTCTCAGCACCGTCAAAAGCGCTACCCGAAATTACGAACTGGACAAGACCATCAGTCACTCCCGTCTAGGGGCGGGTGTCATCCGCCGCATCACCGCCGCGGTGGTAGTCGACTATCAGCACGTTCCACAAGGCGATAATGGGGTGACTCTCCAACCCTACAGCGAGGAAGATCTGACTCGTTTCGCCAATCTGGTGAAGGAGGCCGTAGGGTACGATGCCGCGCGCGGAGACCGGGTTACCGTAACCAACGCGGCCTTCCGCAGCGAGATCGAAACTTTGCCGGTTGCGCCGGTTTGGGAGCAGGATTGGTTTTGGTCGATCGTCAAGCAAGCGGGAGCAGCGCTAATCGTGCTCGTGCTGGTCTTCGGCGTCCTTCGTCCGGCGGTGAAAGGCCTAGTGGGACGAGGCGAATCGTCCGGCGCCGATGCGAATGACATAGCGGATTCGGCTACTAAAGATGGCGCGATCGTCGATGCCCGCGAGCCACGCGAAATCTCAAAGGAGAACGAGGACGAAGAGCTGTTGATGCTGGAAGCGCCCGAAAGTCATGAAAAGCGCGTGGTTTTCGCGCAGAGGGCAGTGGATCAGGATCCAAAGCGCGTCGCGCAGGTCATCAAGAACTGGATGAACGTGAATGGCTGAAGCAGAGTCGAGCAGATTGGACGGGCCGCAGAGGGCCGCGCTGTTCTTTCTGACGGTCGGGCAGGATAGGGCGGCGGAAGTGCTCAAGCACATGTCGCCGAAAGAGGTTCAGCAAATCGGTGCGGCCATGGCTGAGCTTCGCAACATCACCATGCCAATGGTGGAAGACGTCCTCGGGAAATTCGTGGACGATATCCGCAACCAGACCGCCCTGGGCGTGAATTCGGAAGAATATATCCGCAATCTCCTTACCCAGGCCTTGGGAGCCGACAAGGCCAGCAGCGTTTGTGACCGTATCCTGTTGGGCCGCAACAGCAAGGGCCTGGAACAACTCAAATGGATGGACCCACGCGCCATCGCCGATCTGATCCGGCTCGAACACCCGCAAATCATCGCGATCATCTTGTCTCTATTGGACAGCGACCAAGCCGCGGAAACCCTCGGCTATCTCCCTGAACGGGCGCGGCCGGACCTCATCATGCGCGTGGCTACGCTCACCGGCGTACAGCCGGCGGCCCTTCGCGAGCTTGACGACATCATGGAAAGACAGCTGAGCGGGAATGCGAATGTCAAATCGTCGACACTCGGCGGCATCGAAACCGCGGCCAATATTCTCAATTTTATCGAGAGCACCGTCGAAGCCTCGATCATGGAGCAGATCAGCGAAGTCAATCCGGACCTCAGCCAAAAGATCCAGGACAAGATGTTCGTATTCGACGATCTGGTCGATATCGATGATCGGGGCATCCAGACCTTGCTTCGCGAAGTGTCGACGGATTCGTTATTGCTCGCGCTGCGCGGCGCCGATGACGCGCTGAAAGAAAAGATTTTCAGCAACATGTCGCGCCGGGCGGCAGAGATGTTGCGCGACGATTTGGAGGCCGCGCCCCCGGCCCGCTTAAGCGAGGTGGAGGCCGCACAAAAGGATATTCTAGCCATTGCAAGGCGCATGGCGGAGGCCGGCGAACTCTCGTTAGGCGGTAGCGATGAGCTCATTTAAAGGCTTCTCCGCAGAGGAGCTCGCTTCACTCGAACCGTGGAAGCTGCCGGTCATGGGCGAACCCGAAGAGGAATGTCCCGTGGTCGTGGTCGAGGAGGAAACGGACTATCCGGCGATGCCCACGGCGGAAGAAATCGAAGCGATGCAGAAGCAAGCTTATGAGGAAGCCCGCGCCGCTGGATTCAAAGAGGGTTCGGAGCAAGGCTATCGGGACGGTCGCGAAGAAGGTTACCGCCAGGGATACGACGAAGGACGCGTAAACGCAGCGTCTTTGGCCCAGCGCTTACAGGAATTGATCGACTGCTTGAGCGAACCGCTGGCCGAAGTGGGCGATCGCGTCGAGCAGGAACTGGTCGCGTTGGCGATTGCTGTCGCGAAGCAGCTCATTCGGCGAGAGCTGAAAACCGAGCCCGGCGAAATCATTGCCGTGGTGCGCGAAGCCATGGCAATCCTTCCTTCCAGTGCGCGGAAAATAGCGCTTCACTTGCATCCGGACGATGCGGAGCTGATTCGGTCTACACTCGCGCTGGACGAATTGGGGCCACGCTGGAAGGTCGTCGAAGATCCGCTCTTGACCCGCGGCGGCTGCCGGGTAACGACCGACACGTCTTACATCGACGCCACAGTCGAAAAACGCCTCGCATCGACAATCGCACGTTTATTCGGCGGCGAACGGGACGAGGATCGGTCATGACCAATCTCGCTCCGGCACCTAGACTCAAGGAATTGTGGGCCGCGAAACTGGCCAGTTACCGCGCGCGTCTCAACGAGCCGCCGGAATTGCTGGTGGAAGGCAAGCTGAGCCGTATGGTCGGCCTCACCCTTGAGGCAGTCGGCTGCCGAGCGGCCGTCGGAGCTCGTTGCCTGGTCAAGACAGCGCATGGAAACGGCGTGGAAGCGGAAGTTGTCGGTTTCGCAGGAGAGCGGATTTATTTGATGCCGACCGGCGATATCCAGGGTTTGGAGCCGGACTGCCGGGTCATACCGCTGACCAAAACCTCTTCCGTGCGAGTGGGCTTCGGTTTGCTCGGACGGGTGTTGGACGGGGCCGGCAAGCCATTGGACGGCAAGGGGCCTGTGCAGAGCGATTGCTCGATGCCGCTGACCGGGAGCGCGATCAATCCGCTGGCGCGGAAGCCGATCCGCGAGCCCTTGGATGTCGGGGTCCGCGCAATCAACGCCTTGCTCACTGTCGGCCGTGGACAGCGGCTCGGATTGTTTGCGGGAACGGGCGTTGGCAAGAGCAATCTGCTCGGCATGATGACCAAATACACGAATGCCGATGTAGTGGTGGTGGGCCTGATCGGCGAGCGGGGCAGAGAGGTTAACGAGTTCGTGCAGAAAATTCTGGGCGAAGAAGGACGCGCCAAGGCCGTCGTAATCGCAACCCCGGCGGATTACCCGCCTTTGATGCGCATGCACGGCGCTTTGTTGGCCACGAGCATAGCCGAGTTTTTTCGCAATCGAGGTCTCGATGTCCTGCTCTTGATGGATTCGCTGACCCGCTTTGCGCAGGCGCAACGCGAGATCGCTCTGGCGATCGACGAGCCGCCCGCCACCAAGGGCTATCCTCCCTCGGTATTCGCAAAACTGCCGCAACTCGTGGAGCGGGCGGGAAACGGGAACGAAGGGGAAGGGTCGATCACTGCCTTCTATACCGTGCTCGCCGAAGGCGACGATGCCAACGACCCCATCGCCGACGCGGCGCGCGGAATACTGGACGGCCATATCGTGCTGTCGCGTGCCTTGGCTGACTCCGGGCATTATCCTGCCATCGATATCGAAGCCTCGATCAGCCGCGTGATGACGGACATTGCCGATGATCGGCATATGCAACTTGCCAGGCGTCTAAAACGCCTATACTCCCTCTATCAACAAAATCGCGATCTGATCACCGTGGGGGCCTATCACAAGGGATCCGATCCGCGTATCGATGAAGCCATCGCCATGAATCCAGGCATCATGAGTTTTCTGCAACAGGATCTGCACGAGGCGGTCGGCTTCGAAAGAAGCCTCGACGATTTGGAAAAATTATTGGGCGCATCCGCGTAACGACATCCGGCATGCCTCACAACTTCAGAGAACGGGACTAAGGTATGAAACGATCGAAGCGCTTGAGCCCGGTTTTGGAGCTCGCCGAATCACGGGAGAAACAAATGGCTCAAATTTTGGGGGAAAGCCAAAAAAAGGTGGAATCCGCGCGGCGAAATCTCGATAGTCTCATGACGTTCCGCGACAATTATTCAGCCCAGTTTCGACGATCCGGAAACGCGGGCCTCGGAACTCGTCAGTTGATCGAGTACCGGATGTTTCTGGCCAAGATCAATACCGCAATCGCCGACCAAGAAAAGGCCGTTCATGCGGCGCAAGCAGAGCTTCAGAATCGCCAAGCCGAATGGGAAGCGGCGCGCAAGCGAAGTCTGGGCATCAAGAAAGTTTTCGAGCATTCGCTTAGGGAAGAGACGCGCATGGAGGAAAAGAAACAGCAAGCGGAGCAGGATGAGAGAGCGGGCCGCCGCTCAAGCGGCGGCACCTTGACCGTATTCATATGATTTCGATTCAGCATTCTGGCATTCGATTTGCTGACCATGGTCATGCGAACTCGGAATTTATGACATGAACATCAATACTTCTATTACTTCAGTGTCGGCCGCGCCGACTTCCATTCTTGAATTGGTCCAGCTTGTCGGCAATACCTCGCCGGAAAGCAAAGCGGATCCGGCCGCCTTTCTCGCGGCGCTGGTCAGGCAATTTGAAGCGATGAAGGGGAACACGGGATCCAATGGGACCGGAGAAAGTCCTGAAATCGCCGCCGCGGAAACGAACGAAACAGGCGCGGATCCGCTGCAGGAGCTTCTCCAGTATGTATCCAATCTCGAAGCATTTTCCGATCGGCAGTTCCAAGACTATTCGGGTGCTGAAGTGCCCGGCGGCAACGGCTTGCCGGCGGAAGGCAGTTCGTTGCCTAAGTCCGTGCCGCTCGATGAGGATCTGGAGTCTGAAAACGAAAACCGTGCGGCCGATTCGCTGTTGGCGGCACTCGCCGCCCATGGGATTCCGTTGACGTCCTCTCAACAGGCGGAATCTTTAGGTTCTGAGAGTGCAGAAGCATTCACCTCGCAGGACGAACTCATTCAAACAAGCCAAGAGCTCCGCACCAGCGAGTTAGCCGATCATGGTGAATCCCGTTCGCACGACAACCTTGGCGTAGGGCTGCGCGGCGAGCAATTCTTCTATCAATCCCAAGGCGAAGAAAAGGGGTTGACGCCTGCAGAAAAGGGCTTATCCGGAATGGCGTCATCTGGAGTCGAAGAGCCGGATGCGCTCCTGGCGCAATTGCTTGCCGCTGAATCGGACGGTCAGGATTCGACCAAGCGTGGAGCCGGTGAAAGTCTCTTTTCGCAGTTCGACAAGTACATGTCACCGCCGACCGCCGTTCCCGCCGAGGGAGTCCAAAACTCGATCGAGACCGGTTTTCCGTTACAAGCGGTTCCTTCGGCATCTCAGCTCACCACGGTTGTTGCCAACGATTCGATACCGGCATTGGATAAGCCTTTGAATCAAGCTGGATGGCAGGAAGGACTGGGAGAACGCATCCTATGGATGACCGATAAAGGCCTGCAGACGGCCGAAATCAGGCTCAATCCTGCACACTTAGGACCTCTGGAAATCCGTATCCAGATCGATCAAGACCAAGCGACGGTCCATTTCGCGACCCATCACGCTTCAGTTCGGGAGGCCATCGAGGCCGCTGTACCCAAGCTACGCGAAATGCTCGGCGCTCAGGAGATTGCGCTGGCCGACATCAATGTAACGGCTCCGTCGGGATTGTCCGATGAAAGAGGGCAGCCCTTCGATTTCAATCAACAGTCAAGTTTTGGCGATCGGAGCCAGCCTTTTTCGGAGCATGTTTCGACTCAAGAGGAAAATGGCCCCACAGACTCAGATCGAGGCACGGCGGTTAACGGCTTACTCAACTTATACGCATGAATCTTATTGTGCCTTTGCCGTTACGCAACAAAGAAGGCCGAGTGTCGGTTGTGGGGACGTCGGCTCGGCTCAGAAAAATGTCGAGAATCCGATCCGCGATGCCGATCGATTCAAAGTATATTCACGGCTATCGTTCTCTCTCACAGCAATTCATTGACTTGTAAGCTCACGGCGATCGCATTACAATCGCTGATTCTGGTTGGCAGCTCAAAAGGCCGCCACTCCTTGCCTTACCGTCGTGTGCGGAAGGCTGTTTAACCCATAAGGAGCATACATGCGACATTATGAGATCGTTTTTATGGTTCATCCGGACCAAAGCGCGCAAGTCCCCGCCATGCTGGATCGTTATCGCACCATGATCGAGTCCAGTGATGGAAAAATCCATCGCCTGGAAGACTGGGGGCGTCGCCAATTGGCCTATCCCATCAATAAGGTTCATAAAGCACACTATGTGTTGATGAACATCGAATGCGACCAGCAGACCCTTGATGAACTGGAGAGCGGGTTCCGCTTTAATGATGCCGTTTTGCGCAGCTTGACGGTTCGTCGTGACGAGCCGGTAACCGAACCCTCGCCGATGGCAAAAGCCGGCCAGTCCGAACCCGAAGCGGAACGAGGCGAAGAAGTCGCCGCGAACGCCGACGAAGAGGGTGGCGACGAAGCCGAGGCTTCATCGGATACCTGAGGCTGCAAGCCAGTTTCAGGTCGCGTACGACAACCTTAATCAAGAAATAGGTCTTCTATGGTTCGCCAATTCAAGCGTAAGAAATATTGCAGATTTACCGCCGAGGGCGTTAAAGAGATCGATTACAAAGATCTCGACGTACTGAGGGAATATATCTCGGAGACAGGCAAAATCGTCCCGAGTCGGATTACGGGAACAAAGGGAAAATACCAAAGGCAACTCGCCACTGCTATCAAGCGGGCTCGTTTTTTGGCGCTGTTGCCGTATACCGACGCCCACAAATAAGTGAGTTTAGTTCCGGCGGAAGCGCGGCCTGATTATGCGCACGTTGGCCGCTTTTATCATGAGAGGAAGGGTGCAAGCCGTATTTGCGCCCTGCACCCTGGCTCTCGTATCTTGGGTCGTTCCGTTTCTTAGCCTATTAGCTGCGGCAGCCGTAGGCCTCCCCACACTGCGAAAAGGCGTATACGAGGGTGGCCTTATAATGGCGGCATCCATCGTGGTTTTGGGTGCTCTAGGCGGGGCTCTTATCGGCAGCATGGCCGATGCGGTTGGTTACGGGCTTCTCCTTTGGGTTCCGATGTGGCTAACAGCAGCGATTCTCCGAGAATCGGGCAAGCTATCGACCGCTTTGGGATTTGTGTCGATCATGGGCATTCTCATGGTGACCGCGGTCTATTGGCTTCATCCGGATCCTTCGTCCATTTGGATGGAAGGTTTGGAACGGTTTTTCAAACCGTTGATGGATGGCGCTTCTCCGGACTTGGATGCGGATCAGCTCTGGAACGACTTCTCGGCGGTGGCCGCACGTTACATGACCGGGATCGTGTCCGCTAGCCTGGTGATTAGCCTGATGCTGGGTTTATTGATCGCCCGATGGTGGCAATCAGCGCTTTTTAATCCGGGCGGATTCCGTTCAGAATTCATAGAACTCCGTATGCACGCGGCATTTCCCTATTCCGGGATAGGGGCGCTGATAGTCGCTGTTACGGCGAATGGAGGAATGGCGGAGCTCGCTTTGAATTTGAGCCTTCCGCTTTTCGCGCTATTTCTGTTGGTTGGCTTTTCGGTGCTTCACGCATTGGTATCCCGCAGCAAATCGTGGAAAGCTTGGCTAGTCGGAACTTATGTAGCGCTGTTATTCATTCCTTATATTATCGTGCCAATCGCATTAGTCGGGTTGAGCGACCTTTGGTTTGATTGGCGAGAAAGGCTATCGCCAAGCTGAGCTGAACTATTGCTGTCATTATTAGAACGCTAAAAACTATCGAGGCATTCGACGATGGAAATTATTCTTTTAGAAAAGATTGCGGGTCTAGGGAATCTCGGCGACAAAGTTGCCGTCAGACCCGGTTATGGCCGGAATTATTTGATTCCACAGGGCAAGGCGGTCGCGGCTACTGCCGAAAAATTGGCTGAGTTCGAGAAAAGACGTGCCGAGCTCGAGAAGAAAGCCGCTGCGGACTTGGCTGCGGCTCAAGCTCGAGCCGAGGCTATTGGTAAACTAGCCGTAAAGATCGCTCAGAAAGCGGGCGAAGAAGGACGGCTATATGGCTCCGTCGGCACAAAAGATATCGCCGAAGCAGTGACGGCCGCCGGCGTGAGCATTCAGAAACACGAAGTACGCTTACCGTCGGGCCCTATCCGCCAAGCGGGCGATTACGAGATCACCGTGCAGCTGCACGGCGATGTCGTAGCCAGTGTGGCGCTCTCGATTGTCCCTGAATAAAGCCGAAGCGCGTCCACATGGCCTGTAAAGCCATGTGGACCCTCGCCCCCTGCTAGCCTAGTGAGGCTAATCTACTCAGCGCTGTTCTATTTCCTTGCGCCAGCCATCCTTGCGCGCCTCTTCTGGCGGGCCCGTAAGGAGTCAACTTACTCCCAGCGCTGGCTCGAAAGGCTGGCCGTCTATGATTCCGAGCCGGAATCCGGCGTGATTTGGTTCCACGCCGTTTCCGTCGGCGAGGCCGAAGCCGCGTTTCCTCTGATTCGTGCGGTTAAAGATCGTTTTCCGGCAAGTACCATACTCGTTACGGCGACAACACCGACGGGTTCCGCGCGAATAAAAGATGTTTTAGGCGAAACAGCAAAGCATGTTTATTTGCCTTATGACTTACCCGATTGCGTAAATCGGTTTATCCGGCATTACAGTCCGATACTCGCGGTCGTGTTGGAGACGGAAATCTGGCCGAATCTATATCGCGTCTGCGGACTGCGAGACATACCCCTCGCCATTGTTAACGGTCGCCTATCCGAAAAGTCGGCGCGCGGTTACCTCAAGCTTCGTTCCCTAACGCGCGAAAGTTTATCTCACGTCCGGTTGATCGCCGCTCAGACACCGGAGGACGCCAGACGATACGTGGCGATCGGTGCTGATCCGAATTCCGTTGCCGTAACCGGCAACATCAAATTCGACACGGAACTCCCGACCGAAGCGCAAGATCGAGCCAAAGCTCTGCGAGACACGCTTTTCGGTAAACGCCCGATTTTTATCGCGGGTAGTACACACCCCGGCGAAGAAAGCCAAATTCTAAGCGCTTTCGACAGGCTTCGTAGCCAATTCCCTGAACTGTTACTGGTGCTCGCGCCACGACATCCCCACCGCATCGCCGATGTCGTTGCGGAGTGTGAAAAGATGGGCCTGGGGATCCGGCTCAGGAGTGAGAGTGAGCCTTGTGACGAATCCATCGACGTCTTCTTGCTCGACACACTGGGGGAATTGCGCGTTTTTTACGCCGCTTCCGATGTTGCCTTCGTCGGTGGCAGCTTGGCGCCCATCGGTGGCCACAATGTGCTCGAACCGGCCATTGCAGGGGTGCCGGTCTTGTTCGGCCCACACATGTTTAATTTCGCCGATATCGCTTGCAAGCTCAAAGAGAGCGGCGGAGGAATCGAAGTGAAGAACGTTGAAGAGTTAGCCCTTTGGACAGGGCGCCTGCTAACTGACGAATGTCTTCGTAGCGAGGTCGGCGAAAATGGGAAACGCTTCGTTTCGTCGAATCAGGGAGCTGTGGATCGAATAGTCGAACAACTCGGTTTGTTGATCAGCAATCCTTAGTTCAATCGCCCGCCAGCGGTGCCGGGCGCCCGATAAAATAGCCCTGTGCCATATCGACGCCCAACTCGCCGAGCGCAACAAGAGTAGCTTCGTTCTCCACGCCTTCGGCGATCACCTCGATATCGTTCCCATGGGCAAGTGTCGTGATAGCCGAGACGAAGGCTCGATCCTGCGGGTTATCGATTAGGTTGGTCACATAACTCTTGTCGATCTTCACGAATTTCACCGGTAGATGTCTCAAATAAGAGAAAGAAGCGAACCCCGCGCCGAAGTCGTCTATCGCGAAACGGAAGCCCAGAGTGGCGAGATCTTCCATGATTTCTTTTGCTGTACCGAAGTCGGCGATGGCGGCCGTCTCGGTGATCTCGAAGATTAATTGCTCGGGCTTTAACACATTGTTTTTTAGGGCCGATTTTAAAGCCACAGTCCAATCGCGATTGGTCAACGCGGAGCCTGAAAGATTCACATGGACAGCTCCTGCGGGAGCCCGTTCAGCAAATTCGGTTAGCAATCGGATGTTTGCTTCAACGGCATAGCGGTCGATTTCGTTGATTAGACCCGTAAGCTGAGCGAATTCGAGAAACTCTGCTGGCGCGACCAATGAGCCGTCAATCCGTTTCAGACGTATTAATGATTCGAAAAAGCGGATTTCACGCCCCTTGATGACGGCAATCGGTTGATAATGAAATACGAGCCGGCGCGCCGTAAGCGCTTCCTGGATGGCCTGTTTCCACAACGTCCGTTCGCTGATACGCTGCTTGGATTGATCGTCATAAGAAAATAAATGGACCCGGCCGCGACCGCGATCTTTCGCTTGATACATCGCGAGATCGGCATTCGCCATGACCTCGTCCATCACGGTTCCATGCTCGGGAATCATGGCGATACCGATGCTTGCCGAAATCCGGAAGATTTTTTGCTGGATTTTGAGCGGTTGTTCGGTGAGTCTTTGATTCAGAAGATTGGCGAATGCCAATGCACCTTCCGCGGTCTGACTAGGCATGAGAATGGCGAACTCATCGCCTCCCAGTCTCGCTGCGATATCAGTCTTGCGCACGCGATTTTTCAGTTCCTGCGCGATTTTTCGAAGTAGGGCGTCACCGGCGAGATGCCCGCTGGTGTCATTGATGTCCTTGAAGTGGTCAAGATCAAAAAGAAGGATGGCGGCGCGCGTGCTGTTTCTATCCGCTTCGATAAATTGACGCTCCAATTCCTGTTGGAAACGGTGACGATTATATAGGCCGGTCAACGGGTCATGGTTCGCGAGCCAAATCATACGGTTTTCCGCTTCGACTCTATCCGTAACGTCGAGACCGACCGACAGAATCGCAATGCCCTCCGGGTTATTTTCATGGAGCCGGGTGTGCACCCAGACCACGAAGCGGCGCGTCCCGTCTTTACACAGTAATTCCGCCTCGTGCTGCAGACGTTTCCGTTGCCCATTCCATAATCCGAGCAGTGCCTGCTCCAAATCGTCCCCGATTTTGCTTTCCAAAATTAAGGAAAGAAAATCCTTGCCGCTAAGGTCGCTTTGGCTATAACCGGTAATCTGTATGACAAAGTCGTTAGCCGTAAGAATTCGCCCTTGACTTGTTTGGGTCAGGATAATGACCTGCGCAGTGTCCAATAGCCCTTGAACGAAATCGCGCTCGGCGGCCAGTTCGGTGGTCTTGTGCGTTATTGCCTGTGCTTGCTCCTCAAGTTGGTGGGACAGAGTCAATGCTGTTGCACTCAGAATCGTGATTTCATCGTTGAGTCCGGATGCCCGATGGGCAAGCCGCTGTCGAGCTTCCTTATAGGCGCCTTGTGCCAACATCGGTAGAGTGTCGGCCAGCCGGCGAAGCTGACGGATCGGCAGGCGCATTAGTAGAAGCAACAGCAGCTCAGCCGTTAAGAGGCTCAAACCGCTCAGCAAAATACCGTCACGGGCAGCTCGCCTAATGTGACTCACCTGAGCGGTGACGTCGCTTATCATCAGAACCGATCCTTCCGCTTGAAGCAGATTCTTCAACGGCATGACATCGATCGCATAGTAGCGTCCTTTCCAAGTATGAATGTCCTCACTCGCCATAACCGGATTAGGTAAACGCTCGGACAGCTGCTTCAGAAATGGAGCGAGGAGGTCCAAGTGGGTGAGGGCGGCTATCCTCATAGACCACTTAGGGATAGAGTAGGCATTGTCTTCCGTGCCATTCGCGATCAAGATCCCCAGGTCTGAACCGGTCAATGAGCGGTGTTCGACTACGAGCTGCGCGATAGATTGGGTAAGACTGAACACGCCAACGACCTGTCCCTGGGACAAAACCGGTTGGTATGCGTTTAGAGTGCAATGTTGGGCGCACGACAACAACGACAAGGGCTTTTCTTCCTTGAATACCTGTAAAACCGTAGCTTGCTCTTCTGGACGCGGCGCCTGCGCCGGCGCAGGAGTACCCCCCCATTGCCAGAATCGCTGTGCATTCGGCTTAAACAATGCAAGACGCTCGATGTCCAGATCGTACTGAAAATCGTTGAAAACGTTAGCGGCTTGCCGTAATCCCGCATAGTCCTCTCCGGTCAAAGCAGAAGCAAAGCCGCCGACCGAGGCTAGCAAAGAGCCGATTTGCTGCAAACGGGAAGTCGAACGGTCCAGCAAGTCTTGAACTTGTCTGCTTAGCAAACGTCTATCGAGTTGGCGCTGCTCCTGAAATTGGTACTCGAGATAGAAATAATTCAGAATGGCGAAGGCGCTGCCAATTCCGACGATCATGATGCTGAGAAACAAAAAACCTTTCCAAAAGAGGCTCAGGAAGGGTGATCGTGGTTTGGAACTAGCCCGAGCCTGCCCAGCCGAAAGACGCGCCGGATATGATTTCGGTCTGGCAGTACTACCGAATTCGGGTCCGTTGAAAATTTTTCGAAGTGCCAAGATTTTGAACTGAATTGAGAGAACGGGCTTAGGCGTTTATCCGGATAACCTTTTTTCAGTATAACCCATGTAATGATAATCAATCGTTTGCCGCCTCGCTCTTTCGTGACGAATGGAAGTACAAGTCACCTGTGAGCAACTGGGATGGCTAGGATTCAGCCGCCTCGTTTATACTCTTGTACTGATCAGACGATTTTTACGGAAAGCTCATGAAGATATCTGTTCAGGCTGTGGTTTTATCTGGAGGGGCCGGTACTCGATTATGGCCATTTTCACGGGAAGCTTACCCAAAACAATTTCTCCCGCTTGTCGGAGATAAAAGTCTCTTTCAGGAAACGATTTATCGGGTCATTAGCATGGGCGCTCAGGAGGGCCAGTTAGAGTTACTGTCGCCCTTGGTCGTCTGCAACGAAATGCACCGGTTTATCGTGGCAGAGCAGCTTAGACAGATGGGCTTGGACCGAAGCGCTATTCTTCTTGAGCCTATCGGAAAAAATACCGCGCCGGCAGTGACTCTTGCAGCTTTGTACGCTTTAGAGGATGAGTGCGATCCCGTTTTGGTGGTATTACCCTCCGATCATCACGTAGAAAATGTCGCAGAATTTCAGGCGCGAATGTCGAAAGCCGTGGAACTGGCTGCCAAAGGTGACATCGTCACGTTCGGCATAGTGGCTCAAAAGCCGGAAACAGGCTTTGGTTATATTCGGCGCGGGGCTGACATTGAGCAGGGCGTATTCGTTCTAGATGGGTTTACGGAAAAACCGGATGCCAAAACGGCTGCCGATTATCTCGCGTCCGGCCGCTATTTCTGGAACAGTGGGATATTTATCATGCGGGCCGGAATCTGGCTTGACCAAATTAGTCGTTGCCAGCCTGCAATCTTTGACTCTTGCAAGGCGGCATTGTCGGCCAGCAAACGTGACGGTGATTTCATACGTGTCGACAAGGACGCATTTGCACAATGTCCTAGTGACTCGATCGATTACGCTGTCATGGAAAAGCTGAACACCGCGGCGGAGGAGGGGCCTAGAGGCGTCGTGTTGGCGCTGGACGCGGGTTGGTCGGATCTTGGATCATGGCCGGCGCTCAGCGAAGTGAAGCCTGCGGATGATTCCGGCAACGTCGCGATCGGCGATGTCTTTCTCAAAGACACGAGAAACTCGTTGCTGTATTCGCAGAACCGTTTTTTGGCCACGGTCGGTATAGAAGACGTTGTAGTGATCGAAACCACGGATGCCGTTTTAGTTGCCCACAAAGATAGAGCTCAGGATGTTAAGTCGATCACGGAGTATCTCAAGAAAGCCAATAGATCGGAGCACGTGTTCCACGCGAAAGTTCACAGACCCTGGGGTGATTATGAGTCGATCGATAACGGCTCTCGTTATCAGGTAAAACGCCTTACGATTAAGCCTGGCGCGACTCTCTCGCTACAGATGCATCACCATCGCGCGGAACATTGGATCGTCGTCAAAGGCACGGCGCGAGTGACGCGCGGTGAAGATACCTTTCTTCTCACCGAAAACGAGTCCACTTATATCCCGCTCGGCATTAGGCATCGCCTTGAAAATCCGGGCACAATTCCTTTGGAAATCATTGAAGTACAATCCGGAAGTTATCTCGGCGAGGACGATATCGTTCGGTTCGAAGACCGATACCATCGCCTCGAATCTTAAATAATCTACAGACTCTATATAAATTATTCACGTATGACGCTTCACTGCGGAATCGTGGGTTTGCCGAACGTCGGCAAATCCACCTTGTTTAATGCACTGACAAAAGCAGCCATTGCGGCGGAAAATTATCCTTTTTGTACCATCGACCCAAACGTCGGCGTGGTTCCCGTACCGGATCCCCGATTGGACGCACTGGCCGAAATTGTAAAGCCGGAGCGCGTTGTACCGACGACCATCGAATTTGTCGATATTGCAGGCCTGGTAGCCGGCGCGTCTAAAGGGGAGGGGTTGGGAAACCAATTCCTCGCGCACATTCGAGAGACCGATGCCATTGCCCATGTCGTCCGCTGCTTCGAAGACGAAGATGTTGTGCATGTGGCAGGAAAAGTCGACCCCATTTCGGATATCGAAATCATCAACACAGAGCTGACTTTGGCTGATCTAGCTACGGCCGATAAAGCTTTGCAGCGTGTATCGAAATCGGCGAAATCCGGAAGCAAGGAAGATTTAGCAAAGAAGCAGCTGATTGAGAAATTGCTGGAACATCTCGATTCCGGTCAACCGGCACGAACTCTGCCGATGGAGGAAGAGGCCAGAGCGTTTGTTCGCGACCTGCATCTTCTTACGATGAAGCCGACGATGTACATCGCCAATGTACGCGAGGATGGATTCGAAAATAATCCCTACTTAGACCAAGTACGCGCCTTCGCAGAAAAGGAGGGGGCTGTGGTCGTGCCGGTTTGTGCAGCTTTCGAAGCTGAAATAGCGCAACTGGAAGATGATGAGAAAGGAGACTTTTTAAAGGAAATGGGATTGGAAGAACCGGGCTTGAACCGTGTCATTAGAGCCGCGTATCGACTGCTCAACCTGGCGACTTACTTTACGGCCGGAGTTAAGGAGGTACGGGCTTGGACCATCCCGATCGGAGCGACGGCTCCCCAAGCTGCGGGTGTAATTCACACGGATTTCGAACGCGGCTTCATTCGCGCCGAAGTCATTGCATACGATGACTTCATCGGCCATCGAGGCGAACAAGGCGCCAAAGATGCTGGAAAGTGGCGCCTCGAGGGAAAGGACTACGTCATGCACGATGGTGATGTAGTTCATTTCCGCTTCAACGTTTGAGTCTTAATTTAGTAAACGGCATTAGTCATCGAGGCACGCGATAGCAGTGTCGATCGATCTGTTTGTTGGAAGCGGTTCAGAAATGGGAGCCGCTTTCAACACTATGTATTTAGCCCGTGGCTTCTGATTTAACATAATATACATTATGCGTAATTAGCTTAATGGTAATCCGTCACTTACACCGGCGGTTCCGCTGGTTACGGTCGTTCGTCCTTCAAACAATAACAACGAGAGGACAACATGAACGAGTTTTATTGTGTGCGCGCTAAGACGGGTTTCCGGTGCCCCAAGAAGGCCGCCGCGTTCCTGGGGGTGTCCGGTCCGGACCGTGAAGAACTGGGAACGATCCGGCGCACCCGTCGCGATCATCAAACTGTTTCGGCTGATAGCCCAAGACCTAAGCCGGATCGGGCAAGACTGGGAAGGCTTCACTATCCTTGAGGATCGCATCATCGGCCCAGGACGGGCCTTCATCACGCCGGGCATGATCCGGGCGTATCCATACCTCGAAAGCGAACTGGAACGGCGGCGAGCCGCCGACCTGGAACGCTGGCGACATCGGCAACGCCGGCGAAACTGGATCAAGGAAGGCCGGGAACTGGCCGCAACCGCGTTCCAACGCTTCGCACGGTCTCGCACACGCGCGCGAATAACACAAAGGCCGGAACTCTCCAAATTTCCAATACCGAAACTCCCGATTTAAGCCAAGAGTGCCACCCATGGCACTAAGTCCGGGTTATTACTCATGACCCGGACCCTCCAGAATCCTTGCTCGACTTCTCAAACAAAATACCTCGCTTTGCGTACTTGTCTTGATAGGTAACAACAGCTTCCGCCCAGTCCTTTCGCCCCGCCTCCATTTCCGCAACGTAGTACCACCAAAAATCCTCCGTCTTCATTACCGTTTGATACTCTCGAGGTTTCATCGCAAACACCTGATCTTCCGCACGCGTCTTCGCCTCCGGCGTTTTCACCGAAATATATACCTGAGTATGCGCCAGGCACTCTGTAGCCAACTTGATGCAATCCAATGCTGCGTTCTCGCGGACCACTGCAACAGGGATTTGTATCGTTGAGGAATCAGGACGAATATCTGTGTACATGGCTGGCTCTCGTCCATACTTCAAATCAACGATTACTTTGATTGCAGGCATCACAGCTTCACGCGCACTCGGATGGACAAGAAGATAGGCGCTAAATGCCGAGGTAATTTTTTGAGAATGATCCTCCATCGTGCGTTTCAACTTGGATGCCACAGCAGAGTCTGACAGATTTCGCCCCTGACCGTCGAAAGCTAGGAAGGCTTTCCCAGTTTCTTCGATCGACGCGACAGCCAGAAAATACGCTCTAGCGAAGCAACCGTGTTTGTAAAGGATCAAAGCCTCAGAAACGAGTTCCCTAGCATTAGCCAACGCGGCAAGGCTGTAGTCACGAAGGAGTGTGGGCGAAAATTTAATATTCCTGTATTCGCTCATGATCGCTAATGATTAATAAAGAAATCCCTCATTGTCACACCTGCCGTGACCCGCCGGAACCGTCATCAAAAACGTCAAAACTGCCACCCATGGCAGAAAGTACCCGTGTTACAAGCACAGGTACTTCAAAAATAGCTCACGGGCATCCGGGGCGATCGATACTAAACAAGGGTAAGCCGTAGCAGGCAGCGTCACCTATCGGCTCATCGGAAAGGCGGGGCTGGGAGACGGCTCTTCAAACATTTTCGGTCGGACTTGTCGGCGGGTTCCAACTCCACGTAGATGTAAATCTCGTCGCCGGTTGGATCTTTAGTCCATGGAACATCGTCGGCCAGGTCTTTCTGACCAGATTCCATACGAAATCAACTGAACCGACAGAGGAAACTGACCAAGCGCGCCAATCGATCCCGTCATGGAGTAAATTCTTGGTCACCAACGGAAGTTCGTCATAACCAACGATCGGCCGTTAATTTTGAGTTACGTAACGATTCGACTTCAGGTTGGAAATCTCAAGTCCCGCATCATTCAACAGCTTAATTACATCCGCCAACTCGCTTTGAACCTGGATCAGTTCCCGCTGCACCGACTCAAGCTCGGCTTTCATCCGCTCAACTTCATGCCCACCAGTCCCCTTCCCTTTTTCGTCACGTAACGCCTGTAATTCGGCCTGCCTCTTGGCTCGCCATTCCGCCTGTCGCTGCGCATTGGTTTTTGCTTGACCAGTTGAAGGACGCCCCCGTCGACGTTGCAAGGGGGCACTTTTAACGGGCTGCTTATCAGTCTGGTCTTTCATTTCTCGTTACTAACGGCATTTAGCGGAGGCAGTTCTATTATAGTTACGTAACGACTAATTTCAAATATTTTTCATTACGTAACACCTATCGTTTACCGCAGTTGCGACGTCGGACAGGAAGAGACGAAATGCGCCGATATCCAGCCCGAGCAGTAGAACTCGGAGCGTGAAGCCTTGTTGTGACAGCAAGAAAATCGGAGAAACTCCAATGCCAGGAAAAATCCGATCGGGAGCGGAGGAGGCGCCGGTTAAAACGTTTTTTAGTGAGAGGGACAGCTTGGATGCTCGAAGCGCGGAACTCCCCCGCAAATCGAGTGGGCGTTCGTTATCGGCAAATCCCGATGACGCCACGCTCCGCAAGCGATCGCAGGATCTCAGCGCCATGGCAGGCTAAAGCTTGAGGATCTGGATGCCCGATTTCCGCTGCCAACTTGAAGAGGCAATCGATCCCCCGCATCTCTTCTTCTTGTTGAAGAATCTGCAGGAGCCGGCACGTTACGGGGCTAATTTCCAAGAATTTCACCTTATCGGCACGGTCGCGATACACGGCAAGACAAGTGGGCTGGTCCGGTGGTTCGCTCGGCTGCTGCCCCGGGCCGATTTTGTGTACGGGAAATTGGTAAACCAAAGGCCAGGCAAGTTCCGACAGGTAAAACGTTTGCTCCAGCGGGTCATCAGCCGAGTCGATATTTCCTTGTGGCACCTCGCCTTCAGCGATGACTAAAGCCAACTCGGTCCACTCGTAATGCGCGAGTTCCAACAAATATGGCGGATCGCTAGGGCGGCTTATGTATTCATTCTGGAGATGATCCAGAAATTCTTCGGCTATTTCGGCAAAGTACGGCGTTTTACTTCGATGCCTTGCATAGAACGCCTGAACTAAAGCAAGCCAATCAGTCTTGCTCAAGATACTCTTAAGCACCGGAAAACCGGTTGCTAGAAAGTTCTCGATGTTGTTGAAGAACAGTTCTCGGTAAACCTTCATCCGTTCCGGCGCGGGTCCGCACGGAGGTGGATTTTGATGTGGTTCACGAATATATGCGGCAAACGCATATTGTATCTGTTGGAATGGAGCGATCTCTTTAGCCATAACGCCGAACAGGTTGCGACGATGCAGCCGTCTGAAGCGCTCGAATCCGTTGAACTTCAGAAAGAAGTTCGGATAAAGGAGGAATGTTGAAATCCCGCTCTAAAAGAGTCGGAAACACGCCGAATTTTTCATAAGCCATGCTCAGCAATCGCCAAACCGGATCTATAACCGTCGCGCCATGGGTGTCGACCAGAAAATCAACCGCCTCGACGTAGTGTCCCGCTACATGGGCATAGGCGATGCGATGCGCCGGTATCGCGCTCAAAAACGCTTCCGCATCGTAGCCGTGGTTAACGCTGTTGACATAAATATTATTGATGTCGAGCAGCAGGTCGCAGTCAGCTTCTTCAAGCACCGCGTTGAGGAAATCGATTTCTTCGAGCTCTTTGCCCGGTGCGGCGTAATAGGAAATGTTTTCGATCGCTATCCGCCGCTCGAGAATCTCTTGAGTTCTGATGATGCGCTCAGCTGTGTATTTGACCGCTTCTTCCGTAAATGGAATCGGCATGAGGTCGTACAGATGGCCGTCATCTCCACAGTAACTCAGATGTTCGCTGTACAGGCGAATATGATGCCGGTCGAGGAAAGTCTTGAGCTCGGTGAGAAATTCTTCGTCAAGCGGCGCAGGACCACCCAGCGACAGGGATAATCCGTGACAGACGAAGGGAAACCGCTCGGTTAAGGTTCGTAGCTGTTTTCCGAGCTTCCCCCCTATTCTCATCCAATTTTCCGGTGCGATTTCGTAAAAATCGACCGATTCCGGCGGATGCTCGGTAAGCGGGCCAATGAAGGCCCGCCTAAGACCGAGCCCGGCGCCTTGGATGGCGAAATTCTTCATGTTCCCCGGAGGGTGGCAACACGAAGTCGCTTATTGTGGTTTCGTTTCCGTGCTGGGAGGCTGCGCTTGATCCGTTTTCATACCTGCACATTTGCCTTCCATTGCTTTTTTCTCCTGCTCCTGGCTTTGTTTTTTCATGGCGCCGCAATTCATTTCCTGGGATTTCATCATTTGCCCGCCGCATTTCCCCTCGCCGCATACCATTTCTTTTTGCTCCTTGCCGGCCTCTGCCACCTGCAGATAGCCACTATCCAAGTCTTTAATTCCAAATGGGTTTTCGGACGCATTAGCGACAGCGGACAAGGATGTTACGACAGCGGCTCCCATTACGGTTTTTAATACTCTTTTGCTCATTGCCTCTTATTCCTCTCAATCGATTTCGAATTGTCGAGCGCCACGCGCGCCAAACTGTTAGACATCAGGATTCAACAAAGCGGCAGGTCATTCTCCAGGACGGCACGTGCCGGGACGATATCTCCGTGTCAGACTTTGTTAAGTCCGTTATTCTCACACAATAAGCGAAAATTGTGCACTCTATCAGCCCTGAACCGCCGCCTTTTTCCTAAGCTGACGGTGCCAATTGGCCATCACGTTTCTCAGTTGCTGATGAAAATCTCGAAGTAATAAAGGGAACTGTGGCCGGAATGATATGGTCAGCAACTGAGCATTGAGCTATTCTCTCGATTCCATAATTCTCGATAAAGCAGACGCCTTAAAGAAGTTAAAGGCGCTTTTTGACAGGTAGACATAAAGACAAGTTCTGGGGCATGTATGTATTGTCAACATTGCGGAAAAGAGATTAAAGACAAAGCAGTGGTTTGTACGGGGTGTGGCCATCCGGTCGACAGCGTCGGAGACGTCGAAGGCAAAACCGTGGCAGGCGAGCCTTGGAATCTCTTGATGATGAGCGGTTTGATTGTTGCCACCTTGTTTGTGCCTCCGGTTGGCCTCGTCTTTGGGATAATGGGCCTGATGGATGAGGCGAAGAAGGTTCAAGGGGCGATTCTCACGACTATAGGCGTTTTCATGACCCTCCTTATGGTCGCGATCATTCTCGGTTTGTAGGTGTTCGGTAAGCCGCGAAAATAATTTCGCCAGATTATCTCGGCGCTTTTAATTCAATACATCGATTTTCGATCCGTCTGCCAGAACTCATTCGACCGGCTAACTTATTCTTGAACCCTGCTTTGATTATCCTGTCATAAATCTACGCGAAGGGCCTTGGGGTGTTCCGCCAAAAGAACTTCCTGGTTGTCGATGATAATGAGATCAACCGCATTCTCCTGACAACGCAGCTTTCCGATTTGGGCGCGCATGTCATCGAAGCAGGCAGCGGCATCAAGGCAGTCGAGAAAATCCGGACACACTATTTCGACTTGATTTTTCTCGATCTGCGCATGCCGGGAGTAAGTGGCTTCGACGTAATACAAGCCATTCGGATGGACGCTGAGTTTTTTAATCGAAATACGCCGATAATCGCAGTTACCGCCCATGCGCTTCCTCAACAGCGAAAGGAGATTCTCGAAGCTGGATTTTGCGACTGTCTGATCAAACCCATCTTGGAAGACCAGCTTTTGAGAGTCATCGACACCTGGCTGGGCGTCAGTGCAGGCCCATCACCTCGCACCACCCTACCCTCTGCCGATTCGTATGATCTTTATCTCGATGCGATCATCGAAAAAACCGGTGGTAACCGGGCACTAGCCGAAAAACTAATGCTTAGACTGGCTCAAGAACTGCCTGAACAGCTAGCCGACGTGGAAAAAGCACTCTGTGATGATAATTACCGTCAAGCCAGAGAAATTACCCACAAGATCAACGGATCAGCGAGCTTCTGTGGTTTGTTTGGCATCAGAAAGGCAGCTAGCGAATTAGAAACCGCTCTGGTGGCATCACCGTCGCGTGACACCCTTCGCGAGTATCTCCGGGCAATGGAATGCGAGATCGGAGCGTTTCTCTCAAAGAAAATGGGTCTCGTAGGTGCATTGAATAATTCGTGAAGAGGTTTTTCTCGGCACAAGCATTTGTAAATCCAACGGCGGGGAATATGCCTCAAAGCTTAAAGAGGTATTTCCGGTAGTATTGGAGTTCTGCAATCGATTCCAAAATATCGTCGAGAGCCCGATGCGAATTCTTTTTTCTAAATCCTTCTTTGAGATGTGGTGCCCAGCGCCCCGCCAACTCCTTCAGAGTCGATACATCGAGATTACGATAATGGAAATAAGCTTCCAATTCCGGCATCCATCGTGCGAGGAACCGCCGGTCCTGACAGATACTGTTGCCGCACATCGGCGATGCTCCGGCGGGTACCCACTGTTGCAGAAATGAGAGCGTAAGCTTTTCGGCATCCGATTCGGCCGTGCGGCTCTCCCGGACCCGATCGATTAATCCGGATTCCCCATGGTGTTTCTTGTTCCAATCGTCCATGCGAGCAAGCGCTTCATCGCTTTGAAAAATCGCCAATACCGGCCCCTCAGCCAAAACATTCAAATCTTTGTCGGTCACCACCGTCGCAATCTCGATAATATGGTCAGTTTGAGTGTCGAGGCCGGTCATCTCCAAGTCTACCCAGATGAGGTTTTGTGAATCTTGTGCCATGAACGTTCCTTTATTATGGAGGGAATGATGGTGATGGGACTCATCGCAGTTATGCTCTAAGCTCCGCGTGAAAACGGCGAGCTAAGGGAGTCATTAACCGAGAAATCTTGTCAGGGATTTTACCAAAGGCTAAGCTGTAAAGCCGATATAGAGAAACCAAGCCCCTAATCCGATGAACATGTTCACTGTCCTATTTCTCGTGACGCTCGCCCTTGCCTTTGCTATCGAGTGGTGGCTGTCGCATCGGCAGTTGGCTTACGTCCGCACTCATAGGGATGCGGTTCCCGACGCGTTCAAAGACACCATTTCGCTAGAGGCGCATCGGAAAGCGGCAGATTACACGATAGATAAAGCGCGCTTGGCAAACGTCGATCGAATAGTCGGCTTGGTGATCTTGTTGCTGTTTACACTCGGTGGCGGCATCGACGTCGTGAATCGATTTTGGGCAGGCTTCGAGTTGTCCCCCCTCGTTACGGGGATCGCCGTGATTCTCTCGACGATGCTTTTGATCAACCTGTTCGAGCTGCCCATAAGCCTCTATCAAACTTTCGTGATCGAGGAGCGCTACGGCTTTAACCGCAATACGCCCAAACAGTTCATCACCGATCTATTGCTCCAAACCGGGTTGAGTTTGGCTATCGGCGGACCTTTGCTCGCTTTGATACTGTGGATCATGCAGAGCGTGGGAAATTATTGGTGGCTCTTGGCGTGGTCGATCGTGATGGGGTTTTCCATTCTGATGAGTTGGGCCTTTCCTACTTTCATCGCACCTTTGTTTAACAAGTTCACGCCGCTCGAAGATGAGACGCTGAAAAAGCGCATCGAAACTTTGCTGGACCGGTGCGGCTTTCAAAGCAAGGGTATCTTTGTAATGGACGGCTCACGTCGGTCCGGGCATGGAAACGCCTATTTCACTGGAATTGGAGACAGCAAGCGTATCGTTTTCTTCGACACCCTGATCAATTCTCTAAATCATGATGAGTTGGAGGCGGTATTGGCTCACGAGTTAGGCCATTTTCGGCGTAAGCACGTATTGAAAATGCTTGTTGCGAGCGCGCTGATTACACTTACCGGCTTCGCCCTGCTGGGGTGGCTAAGTGGACAGGACTGGTTTTACAGTGGCCTTGGGGTAAGCAGCCAATCGAATGCTCTTGCGCTTCTTCTATTTATGCTGATCGCACCGGTATTCGCCACGTTTTTGCAACCGATCATCGCTTATTTTCAACGACGCCATGAGTTCGAAGCAGACGACTTCGCGGCTTATTACACCAGGCCGATCTATCTCATCAATGCCCTCGTCAAGCTCTATCGCGACAACGCCAGTACCTTGACGCCGGACCCCTTGTATTCTGCCTTCCATTACAGCCATCCCCCCGCGTCGATTCGTATCGCTAACTTGTCGGCCAAGTCTTCATAAGACTGCAGATGAATAGAGGGCGGAATAGCAGAACCGTTACGTCAAAATCTGCTGCTCCGGGCTCTCCGTTCCGTGAGGGGCTCGTGATCGCTCACCTAGGCCAAGGCTTGGCCGTCGAAGGATCACCGGGTGACATAATCCTTTGCCACACCCGGAGGCGCCTGGGCTTCGCCACAGTGGGAGATCGTGTGTTGTGGGAGCCGAGCGAAGGGAATCTAGGGCGGGTTGTGGAAATTCTACCCCGCCGAAACGTACTGACCCGCCCTGGCCATAACGAAACCATACGTCCGGTGGCCGCCAATCTCGATCGGGTTTTCGTGGTCGTTGCCGCCGAACCGGAACCCGATTGGTTATTGGTCGATCAATATCTGGCCGCTTGCGAGCGCCGAGATCTCCGCGCAGCAATTATCTTCAATAAAGTCGACCTACTCCCGAGCCAGGCGGTGGGGGAAGGCTTATTGGCTGATTATCACGGAATCGGCTATGACTCCTTTCTAGTCAGCGTCAGGACCGGCGAAAGGCTCTCCGAGTTGCGAAAAGAGCTTATCGGACAATGCAGCATGCTGGTCGGACAATCGGGCGTAGGCAAATCATCGCTCACGAATGCGCTATTACCGGATAAGCAACTCCAGACACGAACGCTTTCGGAAAAGACGAGTTTGGGTCGGCACACGACGACCACGGCAACCCTTTACCATCTTCCAGATGGGGGAGACCTCATCGATAGTCCGGGAGTCTCGGTCTTCGGTCTGGCTGAAATGAGCATTCGTGACCTGGCATCGGGCTTTCGGGAGTTTCGTCCGTGGATACCCCGTTGCCGGTTCAACGATTGCAGGCATATCAATGATAAAGGCTGCGCCGTGCGGGAAGCAGCGGAGACCGGCGCCCTGCCCTATGCTCGCTATGAGCGCTATCTAAAGCTCATTGAAAAGCTTCCGCCATCGCAAAGACCATAGCGGGTGTCGAAAACTGCCTGTAACTTGGGGCTCTTACGCGTTCGGATGTTCAGGCATTTTTTGAGGGGTATCGTCGATCGATTAGCCGCAAGGCCTTTACTGTGCCGCGTGGAAGCGTGACCGAGTCCAAAACGACAATTATCCTTGCTGGAGGAGACTGCGCAAGTCGATAGTCGCGGCGTTGGCTCTAGCAATGTAGTTAGCCAAAGTGAGTGAATAATTGGCGAATAAGCCAAAACCGCCACCGTTTAGAATGACCGGGCTCAAATATGTGGCTTGGCCATCCTCGAGTTCATGAGTAATTTGCTGCAGCGTCACCGAAGCGGTTTTATTGCCGAGAATGTCCCTGAAATCGAACTCGATGGCTTTGAGAATATGCATCGCCGCCCAAGTATAGCCGCGTGCTTCGAAGAAAACGTCGTCGATAATCAGCCAAGGCGTCCTGGTGACGACGGTACGACGCTCATCGGCACTGACTTGCCTGGTGTCGCCCGCACTGGCACTTAAACGGTTGGAAAGGCTACCCAACCGTTTTTCCAACACCTCTAAATATTGGCGCAGATTGTCGGCACGGGAATAAAAGTTCGCGTCACGTTTCATCAAACGCAAGCGGTAACTTTCAAGTGCCTCGATTCCTTTTTCGTATTCCGACTCGGATGAAGGCAGCTGCCACGATTTGTGATCGAAATAGAAAAAAGGCTCGGCTCTTGCCAGATCCGGATCTTCTCGTGACTGGGTTTGAGCCCGTGCGATATGGTTACGGAGTGCCGTGGTCGCGTCGCGCAACGCCGTAAGAGCGCCGTACTCCCAGGAAGGAATGTTGTCCAACAAAACCCCGGGTGGAAAGACGTCGTTAACCAAAAGACCGCCCGGTTTCCTTAGCAACGTGTCCCCGATTTGCACAAGAGCGGAGGCATACGTGTATCCGAGAGGCAATTCTTTTGGATTCTTGACATTCCCGTGCCTTGCGGCTATTTCGAGTACGTCGAACTTACTGGGTTCTTTACTCCAGTACCATGAAACGGCGACGAAAATCAGCACGACCACAACCGCTAACGCACCGATTACCCAAATGAGCCCTTTTTCGGTCGTCGTTTTGGGGGTGAATACTCCCTTAATTCGCGAACCGAGTGATTCCGGCCGACTTTCGGTTTGTTCTGGCACTGACATGAATAAAGCCCTTTAGCGGTTCCCCGAATCAAACCATTATAGCGTAAAGGTTCTGCTTAAGTCACAGAAGAACCCGGACGCCGCCTTTTCGCACGAGGATGTGACTGATCGTATACGGCCGCCAAATGCTGAAAATCGAGATGGGTGTATATCTGCGTGGTACTGAGATTGGCATGTCCAAGTAATTCCTGCACGGCCCGCAAGTCTCCGCTGGACTCCAGTATGTGGCTCGCGAACGAATGTCTGAGCATGTGCGGATGCACGTGTTCAGGCAAGCCCAGCTTGCGTTGCCAGCGTTCAAGGCGCAACTGAACCGTTCGACCGGCGATTCGGTTCCCTCTCTTGCTGACGAACAACGCCTTCTCTCCGGCGTGCGCGTAGCGAGATCGCAAGACCAGCCAGCGCTCGATGGCTTGGCAAGCGCATTGACCGACCGGTAGGATGCGAGACTTCTGTCCCTTACCGTGCCTAACCAGCATGGATCCAGCGTTCAAATCCAGATCTTGAATTTCGAGCGAAACCAGTTCGCTCAATCGTAGGCCCGAGGAGTAGAAAAGCTCCCACATGGCCACATCGCGAATCTCCAGTTCGTCATCTTGCTCACCTTCCAAGAGCCCCGTCATTTGATCGGCATCCAATAGCGCCGGCAGTTTCCGCGGCGATTTGGGAGGACGTATTCCGCGTGCGACGTTGTCCGGAACTTGGCGTCGTTTCACCAAAAAATTGAGGAAGCTGCGGATCGCCGACAGTTCTCGTTGAAGGCTCCGGCTGCTCAGCCCCTCGATATGACGGGAAGCGATATGGTCCCGAACATGCCGAGGGATTAAAGCGTCCCAGCACGGTATGCCATGAACGTCGCAGTATCGCTTTAGCTGCCCTAGGTCGCGTGAATAATTGGCCAAAGTATGTGGGGATACCCGCTGCTGAAATCGCAGAACATCGAGAAAATCGGTAACCTGCTGTTCCGCGTCTTTTTGCATCAAGATTACGTCGCTTCGCTAAGCAAAGATGCCAGTCGGGCGGAAACGACCTCCCCCAACTGCCCGAGAAAATGTAGTCCCATACCGGTTTGGAATCGGCTTGCGTCACGGCTGCCGATAGCGAGCAATCCCTTAAGTCCTGCATGTTGCAGGGGTATCAGTGCGTATGAGAGCACGCCGGAGGCGTTGTTGCCGAACATGTATTTGGCATGAACCGGGTCCGGCTTTCCGCAGTAGGGTTTTCCAGTCTCCAAGACCGATGCGAAAAGAACTAGCCCAACGTCGTCGGAGGGCACGTAAAGGCCGGCGATTGGGCTTTCGATGGATGGCTGCACAATTTTTACCGTGACGAAGTCGGCTTGAAAATACTCGTGCAGGCACCACGTCAGACTGCCTAAAGTGTCGTCTAGAGTCGCAGCATCGAGTAACGTCAGCGTCAATTGATGAATCCGCTGATGCAAGGCATCGTTATCGCGGGCGATTTGCAAGATATCGTTCAACTGTGATTGAAGTTGCCGATTGCTGTCCCGCAATAGCGAAATTTGGCGCGCCACCAGGGAAACTGCCTCCCCGCAGGGATGCGGCACCTTCAGCATTTCCAGCAAATCCAATTGATCGTAAAAAAAATCGGGATGTTGGCGCAAATAGGCCTCCACTTCGTCAGCGGAGATAGTCGTTTCTTTATGACGCTTTGGCGCCTTTGGAGTAATCAAGCTCATAATTCGATTTCGCCCTCGAACACGCGAACGGCCGGTCCAGTCATGAACACCGGCCTCCCCCGTCCTTCCCAAGTTATATTAAGGGACCCGCCAGGGAGATCAACTTGCACCGGACTGCTCAAATCTCCCTGCTCTATGCCAACAACTGTTGCGGCGCAAGCTCCACTGCCGCAAGCCAAGGTTTCTCCGGAACCGCGCTCAAAAACTCGGAGCCTAATGTGATGTCGGTTGATGATCTGGACAAAGCCGATGTTTGCGCGTTGCGGAAAAATCGGATGGTTTTCCAATAGCGGTCCTACGGTTTCGACCGGCGCACGATCTACATCACCGACCTTGAGCACGGCGTGCGGATTGCCCATCGATACAGCGCCGAACGGCCGCGGGTTCCCACCCACCACCACCTCATAAAGAACAGCCTCATCCGGAATGTCCAGCGGGATTTCGGCAGGAGCATGCCTGGGAACTCCCATGTTAACGGTCACGAGTCCATTATCTCGAAGGAGCAAGCACAATTGACCGGCGTCCGTATCGACTACGATTTCGCTTTTGTCGCACATGCCGTGATCGTGAACGAATTGTGCAAAGCAGCGGGCACCGTTTCCGCATTGCGCTACTTCGGAGCCATCCGCATTGAAGATTCGATAGCGAAAATCGGCGTTTGAATTGATCGGGGCTTCAACGACCAACACCTGATCGCAGCCGATTCCAAAGTGTCGGTCTGCAATATGACGGACCTTTTCCGGCGTCAATGAAACGCTCTGCCGCACGCCATCGATAACAACGAAGTCGTTGCCTAGCCCATGCATTTTGGTGAATTTCAGTGCCATCAGTCTACTACGTGCTCGCCCTGAAAAAGTTGCGCGGTGGTCTCCCGCTCTCGGATCAGGTGAGTCCGGCCTCCATCCACCATGACTTCGGCGGGCCGGGGGCGGGAATTGTAATTTGAACTCATGCTGAATCCGTACGCGCCTGCGGAACGGACTGCCAGCAGATCGCCCTCGGCGATCGAAAGCTCGCGCTCTTTGCCGAGAAAATCGCCGGTTTCGCAAACGGGTCCGACGATATCGTAGCGTTTTTTGTCCACGCTGCTTGCCGTTCGGACCGGCACGACTTCCTGCCACGAATCGTAGAGCGCTGGTCTAATGAGGTCATTCATAGCGGCATCGACGATGGCGAAGTTTTTCTCCTGATTGGATTTCAGGTATTCCACGCGGGTCAGCAAAACGCCGGCATTGCCGATAATCGCGCGGCCGGGTTCGATGAGAATCTCGTAATCCGTTTGCGCGAGCCGTCCCAACAGCGCAGACGCGTATTCGCGAGGCTCGGGCGGCTGCTCATCGCGGTAGCGTATGCCTAGACCTCCCCCTAAATCCAAGTGATGGAGGTTGATCCCCTGCTCTTTCAAGGTATCGACAAGCGCCAGAACTCGATCGAGAGCATCGAGGAAGGGCCTGACAGACGTCAGCTGAGAACCAATGTGGCAGTCGATGCCGGTAATTTCGAGATGCGGCATATCGGCTGCACGCCGATATTGATGCAGTGCTTCGCTGACGTCGATGCCGAATTTGTTTTCCCGAAGCCCGGTAGAAATGTACGGATGCGTAAGAGCGTCCACGTCCGGATTCACGCGCAGCGAGATCGGAGCTTTTACACCGAGTTCTCCGGCGATTCGATTTAACCGATCCAGTTCGCCCGGAACTTCAACGTTGAAGCAACGGATACCGACTTCCAGAGCGCGGCGTAGTTCATCTTCGCGCTTGCCCACTCCGGAAAAAACGATCTTCGCCGGCTCGCCGCCCGCCGCCAGTACCCGCTCCAATTCGCCGACGGATACGATATCGAAACCCGAGCCCAGGCGCGCTAAGACGTTCAGCACCGCCAGATTGGAATTGGCTTTCACCGCATAGCAGACCAAATGTGGCTCACCGGCGAAAGCGTCGTCGAAAGCCCGCCAGTGGCGTTCGATCGTGGCACGCGAATAGACGTAGCAGGGGGTCCCGTAACGCTCTGCGATGGCAGGCAGGGACACATCCTCGGCGTACAACGTACCGTCGTGATAATTGAAATAATCCATCAGCGCTGTTCTTCTTTCGAAGCAGGATCTTCGCTGGGTATGTAAAGTGGTCCTTTCTGGCCGCAAGCGGAGAGGACGAGACTGAAAAAAATCAGCGGGAGGAGTGTTCGAAACGAAAGAGACATGATTTTTCGGTTTGCTGCGTCTTGTCGACAATAATCTTGCTTATTCTAATGGAAAAATGGGGGCGGCCCAATGCACGGACCGCCTTATATCGTTTATGCAAAGGAAGACTGACCGAAGCTTCAAGCGTCCGTTCCGGAAAAATCTGCGGACGCCTGAAATTTGAAACCAGCCGTTCAATCACTCGTCTTACACGCGTATGCAAAATGAACTATTCCGGGCGACCGTACTTGCCTGGTTCGATCGATACGGGCGCAAGCAACTGCCCTGGCAAGTCGACCGAACACCTTATCGAGTTTGGATCTCGGAAATCATGCTCCAACAGACCCAAGTCGTAACGGTCATCCCGTACTTCGAGCGTTTTGTAGGCCATTTTCCTGTTGTCGACGCGCTCGCCCAGGCATCCTTGGACGAGGTTATCGCACTTTGGGCCGGGCTCGGCTACTATGCGCGCGCTCGTAACCTACACCGAGCGGCGCGGATAATCGTGGAACAGCACGACGCACAGTTGCCCGTCACTCTCGAGGAATTGAGCGCTCTGCCCGGCATCGGACGCTCTACGGCTGGAGCGATCCTGAGTCTCGGATCGGGTATTCGTGCACCCATCCTGGATGGCAACGTCAAACGGGTTTTATGCCGATATCAGGGTATCGAAGGCTGGCCTGGAGACACCCGGATTCTCGCGAGATTATGGCAACTCAGCGAAGAATTGACGCCTTCGCTCCGTATCGCCGACTACAACCAAGCCATGATGGATCTGGGAGCAACCGTATGCACCAAGCGGAAACCGGTTTGTTCCGCCTGTCCGATCAGCGCGAACTGCGTGGCACTTCAGTCGGGGCGAGTCGACGCCATCCCAGCGCCGAAACCAAAACAAACCCTACCTGTCCGACAATGTTTTATGTTGGTGTTAAGAAACGCCTGTGGCGAGCTTTACCTGGAAAAGCGTCCGAATACCGGCATTTGGGGAGGTCTTTGGAGCTTGCCGGAGTTCGATAGCGAAGAGGACGTATATGCTTGGTGCACGAAACAGCATATCGATTGTTTTGAGCTTGAGCGCCTCCCGCAGCGCCGGCATACTTTTTCCCATTATCACCTTGATTTTGTTCCGCTGGTGGCTCGCACACATTCCGAGTACTACGGAATCAGCGAACCATCGCTCTATCGATGGCTTACACCGGATAAAACGATCGGGCTCCCGGCGCCGGTACTGAAACTGGTAAACGAGATTGCCGGCCAGGATCGATAGCTGCGAATTCAAGCGAATTCAATGGGCGCGGATGGCGCGGAACGAGTCGAATTGGGTTTCTATAGTGCTGATCATTACGAGGTAACTGATGACGCGACGAGTTAAATGTGCACGTTTGGGAGTCGAGGCCGAAGGCTTGGAGAAACCGCCCTTCCCTGGAGTAGAAGGGCAGCGGATTTTCGACCATATCTCCGCTCAGGCATGGCAGGATTGGCTCAAACTCCAGACCATGCTGATCAATGAGCACCGGCTCACACCATTCGAGCCCGAAGCACGACGATTCCTGGCGAAGGAGCGCGAGAAATTTCTATTCGGCGGCGGAGCTCAGATGCCTGAAGGCTACGTGCCGCCCAAAGTCTGAATCGGCTCCGGAATCGGCTCAGACGGTTTGGAGATAGCGACCGGAATACCAGTTGGCTGCTGCAGCGCTTGCTTTAGCGCTGCGCCATCGAGAATGATCTCGCGACCCTTCGTTTTCTTCTCAATCAAATCCATAGCCGAGTCGAGCAACTGTTCGTAAGTCATGCGGTCTTCGTCCAACGGCTGATGGACTTCCATATATAAAATCCCTGCCGACCAGCCCAGCTTGACCGGCTGGTTGACCAGATGGACCGGGGTACCGACATTGACGAGCGGAAAAAGCCGCTCGATATCTTCTGGATACATTCGAATGCATCCGTGAGTGACTCGCATTCCGATGCCGTAGGCCTTGTCAGTGCCGGTGCCGTGGATAAGGTAGCCCGGAACGCCAAGCCGCATGGCGAAGCGGCCGAGCGGATTCAGAGGTCCCGCTGGGACCACGTCCGGTAAAATATCCCCGTCCCGGGCGTGTTCTTGCTTGATGGTTTCCGGAGGTACCCAAACCGGGTCCTTTACTTTCTGCGCAATTTTGGTGGCGCCCAAGGGAGTGCGCCAATCCATTCGGCCGATGCTCACCGGATAGCTAACGACTTGTATCGCTTTCGCTTTCCGCTGAGCCGGATAGTAGTAAAGGCGCATTTCCGGAATATTGATGACAACGCCGGAACGTGGCGCATCGGGAAGGATAAATTGGCGTGGGATCAATACATCCTTACCGTCACCAGGCAACCAGCGGTCGACGGTCGGATTGGCCATGACGATTTCGTCCTGACCGACGCTGAACTCCCGCGCAATATCGATGAGCGTATCTTCATGCTTCGCCTTCGTATATCGAATCTCGCCGATTAGATCGCTACCGTCCGTCGGAAGTGCGAACACCTCCGCTGTAGAATTGAGCGGGGCAGCAAGCATGAGCGCGATCGCTAGCCAGGCCGCCCCCCGTCTCTTGATGCGCGCCAATTCGATTGTTTTCAGCAACATTGCGTTTTTCCTACACCACAGGTTGTTTCGTTTGAAGGTTTTCGCCGCCAAAGAGCTCGATGAAGCGTGGCAAGAATGTCGCTAACTCGAGGCTCATGATTGCAAAATCCGCGTCGAAGCGTTCTACCGGATCGGACGTTTCGATATCCGCCGCATCTTCCTGTACCAGGTCCAGAAAACGGAGTTTCTTGATGCCAAACGCCTCGTCGAGAACAAAGCTTAGACGGTCATTCCAAGTGATAGCCAATTTGATGACCTCTTTACCGGCCTCAATGTGATTTTGAATCTCCGGTGCGCTCAGATCGTGGCGGCGGCAGCGCACGATACCGCCGTCTTCTTCCGGAGATCGCAACTCGCATTCGCTTTCCAGAGTGATATCCGACGGCAAGTCGGCATCCATAACCCAGTGGGTCATGATAGCACTGGGCCGCTCCTGGGTCGCAGGAGGAACCACTGGCAAAGAACCAAGACACTGACGCAGCAGCGAAGCAATTTCCTCGGTTTTCTTAGCGCTGGCGCTATCTGCAACAAGCCAGCCGCCCTTCGGGTCAATGTAGGCATAGGTGCGCCGGCTGTGGCTAAAGGCGCGAGGCAGTAAATCCTGCATCACCTCATCGCGTAGCGCGTCCCGCTCTTTCCGTCGCATCGGCCGGCCTTGCCGGTCTTCGACTTCGGCTACCCGCTCCGAGAGGATTTCGTTAACTACCGAGGCAGGAACGATTTTTTCCTCCTTTTGAACACACACCATCGCAAATCCGTTGGTGACGTGGACCAGGGGAAAAGTATCCTTGCCGAGCGGTGCGCACCAGCCGTAACTGACGGGCTCTAGACTCCCGCAAGGACGAAAGCGGCGTTGATCGAGCTTTTGCTCGAACTCTGCGACGTCAAGATCGAAAGGTTCTGTAAAACGTAATAAAGATAAGTTCTTAAACCACATAATTCGGAAGCGGCAACCAAAAGGGGCGAATTATGGCGATTGGCGCGTTTTTTGTCATCAATACCGTTTAATCGCCATTTAAATCAGTCTGAAAACTCGACCTAAAGTATATTCGTTACATGTAGAGCGGAAGATCAGGCCTGTCATTGGATGTCAGAATCTTCATTATCATTCGTCGCACTACATTATGATTGATGAAAATGCCCTCGGAATCGGCTTGTCAAATTCGGGAATTAATTGACGCCATCCAGTCCTAACTATTTTGTGAGTTCCATGCTGATCTTTGTTCGAGAATTCTAGCTTTCCGGAATCAGTTGGAAAAATCGGCATTTAAATCATCTCGGATTCATGCTGAGCCATGAGTGATTGCCGGCCTTATTGAAATATCCGACTATTTTTTCGACCATCCTTTTGAAGAGTTGAGTAATTCTATGGGCTACTACCGACAGTCTCTTCCAGCGAGCGTTCTCTACAAAGCGTGCGATCCACAGGAATTCGACTTCTCCACCACCGACGAGTTGGCCGATATCGGTGTCGTGATAGGCCAAGAGCGAGCGCTGGATGCAATTCAGTTCGGCATTTCCATCGTCCAGAAGGGCTACAACATTTTCGCTCTAGGTCCGAGCGGATCCGGGAAGCTGGCGGCGGTTAAGGAAATCGTCGGCCGCGAAGCTGAAAACCGGCCGGTACCCGACGACTGGTGCTACGTCAACAACTTCGGCGAAGCTTCGAAGCCCAAGGCCTTGAGATTGCCGGCCGGTCAGGGGCGCCGCTTCGCCCGGGACATGGAGCAAGTCATCGAGGAACTCAGTACCGTCATTCCGGCGACGTTCGAGGGTGAAGAATACCGCGGTCGCGCAGAAGAAATCGAGGAGGAAGCAAAGGAGCGCGAGATCAATGCTCTAAATGAGTTACGCCGAAAATCTTTGCAGCACGGCATCGCTTTAATCGAAACGCCTACCGGATTTGCGTTTGCTCCGGTGGACGAAAAAGGCGAAGTGCTCGGACCCGAGCAATTTCAAAAGCTTTCGGAGCATCAGCAGGAACAGATTCAGGAGGCGGTAACGGATTTGCGTCAGCAGTTGCAAAAGCTGTTGAAGCAATTTCCGGTGTGGCGCAAGGAAGCAAAGGAAAAGCTGAAAACGCTGAATCGAGAAATTGCCGAGTTTGCCGTCAACCATTTGATGGACGATTTGAAAGCCCGTTACGAAGCCATTCCCGGAGTCGTTCAGTATCTGAATGAAGCTCAACGGGAAATCATCGATCACGCGGAAGATTTTTTCCCGAAGCAGGAAGGTGGCATAGCGACGTTGATCGGGCATGCGCCGCGGCCAAGTCCTTTTCTGCGCTATAAGGTGAACCTATTGGTCGACAATAGCGAGTGCAAATATGCCCCAGTCGTCTTCGAGAGCTTGCCGAGTCACAACAATCTGGTGGGACGGGTTGAATACCAAGCCTACATGGGCGCTCTGGTCACCGATTTCACAATGATCAAACCAGGCGCCTTGCATATCGCCAACGGCGGCTATTTGATCCTGGACGCTCGCAAAGTGCTGATGCAGCCGTTCGCTTGGGACAGCCTGAAACGCATTCTTCAGTCGCGCGAAATCCGTATCGAATCTTTGGAGCGTGCGCTAAGCGTAATCAGTACCTCGAGCCTGGAGCCGGAACCGATTCCGCTGGATATCAAGATCATTTTGATCGGGGATCGCGTTCTTTATTATTTGCTCAATGTTTACGATCCTGAATTTCGCGAGCTTTTCAAAGTTTCGGCGGATTTCGAAGAAACGATCGATCGAGATGCCGACGGCAATGCACTATACGCTCGGCTTATCGCCAGCCTGGCGCGGAGAAACCAGTTGCGCCCGCTGGACAAGGAAGCGGTAATCCGGGTAGTGGAACATGCGGCTCGCTTGGTGGAAGATTCGGAGAAATTATCCACCCATTTGCGCAGCCTGGACGATCTTCTCAAGGAAGCCGACCACTGGGCGGCACAGGTACAGCGCGCGATCATCACTCGGGACGACGTGCAGGCCGCCATCGATCACCAGATCCGTAGGGCTGACCGGCTCCGCGAGCGAGTTTATGAAAACATTCGACGCGGAACGATTTTCATCGACACTGAAGGCGCGGTGGTTGGCCAGGTCAACGGCTTGTCCGTAATCAGCTTGGGTGATTTTTCATTCGGCCAGCCGTCCCGCATTACCGCCACCACTCGGTTGGGCAGCGGCAAAATTCTTGACATCGAGCGGGAAAGCGAACTGGGCGGCGCCATTCACAGCAAAGGTGTGATGATTTTGTCCGGTTTCCTAGCACATCGTTATGCTAAGACCCGGCCGTTTTCAGTGACCGCCAGCCTCGTCTTCGAACAATCCTACGGCCAGGTCGAGGGCGACAGTGCGTCCTTGGCGGAACTCAGTGCGATTTTATCGTCACTGGCCGATTTACCGATTCGCCAGTCGCTGGCGGTAACCGGTTCGGTCAATCAAAATGGACAAGTTCAACCTATTGGCGGGGTCAACGAAAAGATCGAAGGCTTTTTTGACATTTGCGCCTCGATTGGCCTAAGCGGAAAACAGGGAGTGATCATTCCCCGTGCCAACGTCAAACACCTCATGCTGCGGCAGGATGTAGTCAAAGCCGCGGAATCGGGCAAATTTCACGTCTACGCGGTGGACACGGTAGATCAGGCTTTAGAGCTGCTCATGGATAAGCCGGCCGGCGAACGTGACGTGACAGGCGCATTCCCGCCAGATAGCATTAACGGGCGTATCGAACAACGCCTCAGGGAGTGGATCGATATCCAGAAGGAGTTCAGGAGTCAGGAAAGAGCCGGAGAGAATCAAAGCTATGGCTGAAGACGCTCCCATCTCCGAACGAGTCGTGGTTGCTTTGAACGTGCTGCGCCATGATATCGGTATTCTCGAATTGGCGGCGCATCTCGCCGCACGAAAGCAGGCGCAGTTGATTGCAGTTTATGTGGAAGAGACGAACTTAATCAATTTGGCCGAGCTTCCGTTCGCGATAGAGATTGATCGCATCTGCGCGGCCGAGCGTAAAGTCGATTTGCCACGCCTGATGCGCACCCTGCGCTCCAGCACCGAACAAATTCAGCAAACGTTGTACCGGCTGAATCAAAGCCTGCGAATTGACGTAAGTTTCCGGACAGTGCGCGGACATCTCGTTTCCGCCGTCATGTCACAGATCGAGCAGGTTGACGTCGTTTTCCTTCCCAAGAGAACCGAGCCGTATAAAAGGGGCGTTAAGAAGAAGATCTCTACATTCCCTATCTGGGTTGTATTCGACGGATCTATGGAAGCTAAGCGCGCCTTACGGATGTCTGTCGAGTTGGCCGAGCTCGAATCAAGCCGACTTAATGTTGCCCTTCCGGCCGAAACTGAGGCCGAATCCGAGGCATTAAAAAGGTTGGCGTTGGAAAGCTGTGTTCAAAGCGCAGCCGCGCAGTTTGTTTCCGTCCGCCCGCTTGATGCTCCAAATTTACTGCGTTCGATGCAGCGCACTGGCTGCCGCTTGTTGGTAGTCAAACGTCAAAACGGCGATTTCAGCAAAGCCATTTCGGAGATCGTCGCTTGCCCCGTCGTCCTGGTTTGAATCGCGGCTATGCCGG
>NZ_MSCV01000047.1 GCF_002005105.1 Methylocaldum sp. 14B
CTTTTCTTTGGACATCCGCCAATACCCCTTAATCTGATAACCGATACATTCAAACTGGAGCCCATAACCGGACTTGAACCGGTGACCTCTTCCTTACCAAGGAAGTGCTCTACCGACTGAGCTATATGGGCAAGAAACCTGACGCCCTTTTTGCTGGAGCGGGTGATGGGAATCGAACCCACGCCATCAGCTTGGAAGGCTGAGGTTCTACCATTGAACTACACCCGCGCGCAAAATCCTAAATCTAATGGTGGAGGGGGAAGGATTCGAACCTTCGAAGGCAGAGCCGTCAGATTTACAGTCTGATCCCTTTGACCGCTCGGGAACCCCTCCAAGGGTTAAGATGTGAATTATTCGGCATTCGATTGTCGGTGTCAATATTCAAGACGCGCCAATTCTTGAATCGTTATGCAGACAGCTTGTTACAGCGCCGAGATCCCCCTGCAAGATCGCGGGAAACAGCTCGATCACTCGAGAAATTGCGCGATCTATTGATTCGCGCTCGTCACTACCCGGCTTGCCGAGCACATAAGGTACGACATCGTCGCGATTACCGGGGTGACCGATGCCAATGCGTATACGACAAAACCCAGCCGCCCCCAACTTGTCGATTAGATCCCTCAAACCGTTATGCCCCCCGTGCCCACCGCCGCATTTCAGTCGAGCGACACCAGGAGCAAAATCGAGCTCATCGTGAGCCACCAATATCTGCTCGACACCGATTTTATAATATCGAGCCAGTGCCGCGACCGATTGCCCACTCCGGTTCATGAACGTCATCGGCTTTAGGAGCAGAACGCTTTCGTTTTCGAGTTCCGGCGTCGCGACCAATCCCTCGAAACGCCGATCCTCCCTAAACGGAACGCCATACGAAGATGCGAGCTCATCCACAAACCAAAACCCGGCGTTATGCCGGGTTTTTTCATATTTGGTCGTCGGATTCCCTAAACCGACAACCAGCCGGAATCGAATAGACAAAAGCCCCTCCCGGCCATTTTGTCAGCAATGAACCAGCCTATTCAGCCGGACTCTCCGACGATTCAGCAACCTTCCCGGACTGAATCGCCGCGACCGGCAAATCGTGCTCCGGTCCATGAGCGAGAGCGAGAATTTCAACTCCTTCAGGCACCTTCAAATCCGAGAGATGGACCGACTGCCCCACATCAACATGCGCCAGATCAACCTCTATGTATTCGGGTAGCTGGTCCGGTGTACAAGCGACCTCCACGTCGACCAAGTTGTGGGTTACTACCCCGCCTTTTTTCACGCCAACCGAGATATCCTGATTGACGAAATGCAAAGGCACATGAACGCGAATCTTCTCTCCCCGGCTTACACGCTGAAAATCCATATGCATGATAATCGGCTTACTCGGATGCCTCTGCAAACCCTTCAGGATCGCCCGCTCCTCTCGGCCACTGACCTTAACAGTCAGAACATGGGAATAAACGGCCTCGCTCTCCAGACTCTTCACGACCTTATTGTGCTCCAGCACCAAGCCAATCGGGTCGGCGTTACCGCCGTACAAAACCGCCGGAACCTTGCCAGCCCGACGCAGCCGCCGCGCATCACCTTTACCGGTATTCGTTCTCAATTCAGCATCAAAGACAAAACTGCCTACCATCTTTCTCTCCAAAATACTCTTAGCAGTGAGTTAAAAAATTGGATCAATCTACATAAAGCGAACTGACCGACTCGCCGACCGCGATACGGCGTATCGTCTCCGCCAACATCTCAGCGACGCTCAACTGCCGGATCTTTTTACATTGCTGAGCATCCCGACGCAGCGGAATCGTATCCGTCACAACCAACTCATCGAGCACCGAATCTTCGATATTTTCTATCGCCCGCCCGGACAACACAGGGTGAGTACAATACGCCACTACTCGCCGCGCACCATGGTCCTTTAATGCGCCGGCCGCCCGGCACAAGGTTCCGGCCGTGTCCACCAGGTCATCGACCATGATACAGGTGCGCCCTTCGACATCGCCGATGATATTCATCACTTTAGCCTCATTCGGCCTCGGACGACGCTTGTCGATGATCGCCAAATCGGCATCGTCGAGACGTTTGGCCAATGCCCGCGCCCTTACCACCCCGCCCACGTCGGGGGAAACAACAATCAGATTCTGATATTTCTGCCGCCAAACATCGCCCAATAAAATTGGCGACGCGTAGACGTTATCCACAGGAACATCAAAAAAACCTTGAATCTGATCGGCATGGAGATCCACGGTCAACACCCGATCCGCCCCTGCCGCACAAATCATCTTGGCAACCAGCTTTGCCGTGATAGGAACGCGGGCCGACCTGATCCGTCGGTCTTGGCGCGCATAGCCGTAGTAAGGAATCACTGCCGTAATCACGGACGCCGACGACCGACGAAAAGCGTCGATCATGACTAGCAATTCCATGATATTTTCATTGATTGGCGCGCAGGTGGGCTGAATCAGAAAAACCTCTCGCCCACGGACATTTTCCTCGATCTCGACTGCTATTTCGCCGTCAATGAATCTTCCAATGGTTGCCATCCCCAAGCGCATGTTCAGCTTGCGCACAATGCCTTCGGCCAAGGCAGGGTTGGCATTCCCGGAAAACACCATAAACGAGGCGTCTGTCATTCAAGACACTCCAAAGTCGAGACGTCGAGTCGGAATTACTATGGCTGGGGCGCCAGGATTCGAACCTGGGAATGCCGGGATCAAAACCCGGTGCCTTACCGCTTGGCTACGCCCCAATAATGTTGTTGACGGCCCTATTCAGACCAGCTTCAGCGCCTGATGGAGAGCCGACCGATTCCGTCCTCGCGCGACAAACACCGACCAGTCGCTCTCTAATGTCATGGCCGCCGCCCGCGCATCAGCTTCATCAGAAAATGCGGCAAACACGCAGGCCCCGGTACCGGTAAGTCTGGCGGGCGCAAAACGCCCCAAACTGCTCAAGGCAACTCCAACTTCCGGGTAGAATTCCGAAACCACAGGCAAACAATGGTTTTCCTGCTGCCCCGCAAGAAAGTCCGCTATTTTGATCGGTTTGTTATTTCGTGTCAAACCGGGCGCCGAAAAAATTTGCGCGGTCGCCACATGGCAGCTAGGCACCACGACGACATACCAAGGCTCCGGCAGCTCCAATGGAGTCAACACCTCCCCAACCCCCTCGGCCCAGGTCGAACAACCATTGACAAAAACCGGAACGTCAGCGCCCAACTGCAGACCCAACACCATCAGATCCTGCAAAGACAAGCCTGTCCGCCATAAGGCATTCAACCCAAGCAGCGCTGTTGCGGCATCCGAGCTTCCGCCCCCAAGCCCACCTCCCATGGGCAGATTTTTCTCAATTTCAATCTCGACTCCGTATTCAACATCGGTTACGCGACGCAGGAGTTGCGCAGCCCTTACCGTGAGATCCTGCTCTTCCGGCACACCGGGGAGCGGGCTCAACAGCCGAATGCGGCCATCGGAGCGACGGCGCAGCGTAATCCAGTCGCAACGATCGATGAATTGAAATACGGTTTGGAGCAAGTGGTAACCATCGTCTCGCCGGCCCACTATTCTCAGCATTAGATTAAGCTTGGCCGGTGCTGGCAGACGAAGCACTTCCGCGTCCATCATGCACTACCCCTTAACACGCCAGCTATCCGCTATTAGTTTGAGCCTAACATCTGGCCCTTGAATCGCGATCTTCTGCGGCATAACCCGGCCCCCCACATTCATATAATTTTGGAACTGGAGCGTCCAACCCGATTGCCTAAACCCCAGCAAGGAACCGGACTCCCCATAAACAGGGGTATGCGTTTCGTTCGGATCGGGCAACCCCACAATCCAGTACCGCAAGCTCGACAATGGCACGGCGAACCCCAGCCGGTCCTTTAACATGGCGTCGGGATCGCGGGACAACTCTGTAACCCCATCGCCTTCGTTAACGTAAATCAGGTCTTTTTGCAGAATGATAGAAACCATGCCCTGGCTAAAAGGCCCCGACACTCGCAAGCGATCCTGCTCCGCATCGTGCTCCCAGAACAGATTAGCCTGCCAGGCATCGTTCGCGGTTTGCACGCCAATCCGCCCCTCCAGCTGCCAGACTTTTAAGTCATAATTTTTCTCTTCGGCCTTTGGGGCTAGAGCAGGACGAGGCGGCTCCTTTTTGAAAACAGCGCAACCGGTCAGCGACGCGACCAACACAAAAACAAGGAATCTAAACAAAATTAGGCCTTTCTAACACCCGCTATTTGAAGGCTTCCCGATACTTGATCTTAATTTTTTTCATGTCCTCATGGCCTGGATCCTTCTTGAGCGCCTCTTTCCATATCTTTTTGGCTTCTTGATGTCGACCGGACTCCCACAACACCTCCCCCAAATGTGCCGCTATCTCAGGATCACTGACCGACTCATAAGCGCGCCGCAGATAATCGAGTGCCGAATCGTAGTTTCCCAAACGGTATTGCAGCCAACCGTAACTATCCAGGATAGCCGGATCGTCTGGCTTCAGCTCTATTGCCCGATCGAGATACCGCTTGGCTTCATCCAATCGGTCGCCGCGATCGGCCAGGGTGTAACCCAAGGCATTAAGCGCGTTGGCATCGTCTGGATTCTTTTCCAATACTGCACGCAGGTCCGCCTCTAACACCTCGACACGGTCTAGCTGTTCGGCAACCAAAGCGCGGGAATAAAGCAACTCCATCTGGCCCGGCATTTCTTCCAACGCCTCCGTCAGCAAATCAAACGCCGCCTCATAGTCCTTAGTTTTGGACAAGAGCTCTGCCTCCAGCAGGTAGAGCCGCAACGCCTCATTCGGAAATTCTTTGCGCACGTCAACTAAACGCTGCCGAGCGTCGGCCATACGGCCGAGATTAATCAACGCGGTAATTGAATTAACCTTAGCGTCGAATTCCAATGGCCCGGACCCAACTTTGTCGAACCGCTCCAGCGCATTTTGCAGGCGATTCTGGCGCGCTTCGATCAACCCCAAATAGAAATAGGCCTGTCCCCGCCACTTGGGTACGGTCGTTAGATCGGAAAACTCTTTCCTCGCCTTCTCGTCTTGCCCCGCCTCCATCAACAATGTCGCAAGGCCGAAACGCGCATCATGGTTATCCGGATCCTTCTCCAAAATACGAGTCAGCTCTTTCTCCGCCCCTCGAAAATCTCCAGCTTTCGCCAAAAATTGGGAATAGATCAGGCGCAAACGGACATTATTGGGATCGCTCCTCAGCGCCTTCTGAACCGTAGCCCTCGCCGCCTCGGAGTCACCCATCTGAGACATGACTTGGGCCTGCAATAGGCGAGCCCTATTCCAATCAGGGTGCAGAGCCAGCGCTTTTTCTGCTTCCTGCAGGGCTAACTGATACTCACCCCGGCTGCTGGCCAAAAGCGCATACGCGAAGTGAATCTCGGCCATACTCGGAAATTCTGTGACCAAGCGCTGCATTACTTTCGCCCCATCTTCCTTCGGAACCTCCGAATCCAGCCACTTGACCAATTCGATCAATGCATTTTCCAGGTCTACGTCGGGCAGGGTCAGTAGCGCCCTCAATTGATCCAGAGCCTTATCAGTTTGCCCGGCTTTCAGAAGCAACAAAGCCGCAACACGACGCGCCGAGGCATTTCCCGGATCTCGTTCGCTCCACAATGTAGCCGCTGTTAGAGCTTTTTCTGTATTCTTAAGATAGAGCCCGATTTGTGTTGCTCGCTCTGCAACCTGAGCATCTTGGGTAAGCTTGGCTGCTTCCAAATAATTGTTCAGAGCAATCTCGTACTGCCCGCGCTGGCCGGCCAATTCTGCCGACAATAACAAGTAGACGACTTCCGAATGCTGATTAAGCTCTTGGACATCTGCTTGACGGACCCCTTCCAAGGACTCGTCAGTATGAGGCCGCGATGGATTAATACCCGCGCATCCCGATAGCCCAATAGCACCGACACACGCCAAACAGACCAATCGTTTCAACACTGACGAAATTCCTAAGCCGAAGTTAATAAAAGAACCTTGGATAGTATTGACAACGCTTTTCTCCCTTCATCCGAAGCAGCATCGCGAAAATGTCCCGAGCTTTCGATTAAAGCGGGGTAGACTGACTTATAAGCCGGCGAGATTGTACGCTGTCCGTAACATGCAACAATAGACCCGAACCAACGGTATTTGGCTGCATTTGAGGTTTTTCTTAGAATTATATTTGGAAAGTCTCAGAAATTTGAGCTCATGAGCATTTTAACCTTAGGGTTGAATCACAACACAGCACCGATTTTGATCAGAGAACGCCTGGTCTTTCCGGCCGAACGAATCAAATGTGCCTTGCGGGATCTGATTCAATTACCCCAAATTGGCGAAGCCGCGATTCTATCCACGTGCAACCGAACGGAATTGTACTGTGGCGTCGAAACCGACGATCAAAACATTCTGATCGACTGGATCGCTCAAGAGCAGAGTCTTCAACGGGAAGATTTTCAACCGTATCTCTATGTCCACACCGACGCTGAGACGATCCGTCACATGTTTCGCGTCGCCTGCGGGTTGGACTCGATGATACTGGGAGAGCCGCAGATTCTCGGACAGATGAAATCGGCCTATCAAGCCGCAGCCGAAGCCGGAACTCTCGGCAAAACCCTGAGCAAACTGTTTCAGCACACCTTCACCGCCGCCAAGAAGGTACGAACCGACACCGCGATAGGTTCCAGCCCCGTTTCCGTTGCTTTCGCGGCTGTGCGCCTAGCACAACGAATTTTCGACAATCTTTCCGAACAGACTGCCATACTGATCGGCGCCGGAGAAACGATCGAACTGACAGCCCGCCATCTGGCCGAAAGCAAAATCGGCCATCTGATAATCGCCAACCGCACCTACGACAAAGCACACACTTTGGCCACCCAGTTCAACGGGTTTGCCATCTCATTGGCCGAATTGCCGAAGCACTTGGCCAAGGCCGACATCGTCGTTTCATCCACCGCCAGCCAATTGCCGATTTTGGGTAAAGGCGGCGTCGAGAGCGCCCTCAAAGCCCGCAAGCATAAGCCGATGTTCATGGTGGATTTGGCCGTGCCTCGCGACATCGAACCGGAAGTCGCCCAACTGAGGGACGTTTATCTCTATACCGTCGACGACCTGCGGAACACCATCGAAGAAAACCTGAAATCGCGCCAGGAAGCAGCCAAGAAGGCCGAAGAAATTATCGACACCGAAGTGGAGCATTTTTTGGGCTGGTTGCGCGCTCAGGGTGCGACCTCCACCATCCGCGACTTCCGCAGCCACGCCGAAACGATCCGAGCCGAAGCCTTACATCGAGCAAAACAGGCATTACGATGCGGTAAATCTCCCGAAGAGGCGCTGGATCTTTTGGCGAATCTGCTCACCAATAAATTGATTCACATACCCAGCGTCCAAATCAAGCAAGCGGGCATCCATGAACGGCACGATCTGATTGCCGCCGCCCGAGAACTTTTTCAACTCAAAAACAGCTCTTCTTAATACGTGAAACCATCCATTCGCCAAAAACTCGATCATCTTGCCCAGCGATTCGAAGAAATTACCGCCCTCCTTGCCGAACCGTCGATTCAGAACGATCAAGACCGCTTCCGTGCCCTGAGCCGCGAGTACGCTCAACTCAATCCGTTGGTCGGCTGTTTCAACAAGTATCTCGGTGCAATCGAAGATCTTTCCTACGCGCAGAGTCTGCTCGACGACAGAGACCCGCAGGTGCGTAGCCTCGCCAAGGAAGAACTGGTCGATGCCGAGGACAGAAAGGAAGCCTTGGAAAAGGAATTGCAAATCCTTTTGCTGCCTAAGGATCCAAACGACGAACGCAATATCTTTCTGGAAATCCGGGCCGGCACCGGTGGTGCCGAGGCCGCACTGTTCTCCGGCGATTTATACCGCATGTACAGCCGCTATGCCGAGCAAAAGGGATGGAAGGCGGAGGTGATCAGCGAAAGCGAGGGCGAACACGGCGGCTACAAAGAAATCATCGTCCGCATCAGCGGTCAGGACGTTTATTCACGCCTCAAATTCGAGGCCGGCACCCATCGTGTACAACGCGTGCCGGAAACAGAGGCCCAGGGCCGTATTCACACTTCGGCCTGCACGGTCGCGGTACTGGCCGAGGCCGACGAAATCGACGTCGACATCAGCCCGGCCGATCTTAGAGTCGATACCTACCGCGCATCGGGCGCCGGCGGCCAGCACGTCAACCGGACCGATTCGGCGGTGCGCATTACCCATATACCCACCGGGATTGTCGTGGAATGCCAGGACGAGCGCTCTCAACACAAGAACCGCGCTCGCGCCATGTCTTTGCTGAAATCGCGCATCCTCTCCGCCGAACAGGAAAAACAGAGCGCCGAAATCGCCGCCTCACGTAAACTGCAAGTCGGCAGCGGCGACCGTTCGGAACGCATACGTACGTACAACTTTCCCCAGGGCCGACTCACCGACCATCGCATCAACCTGACTCTTTATCGGCTCGAAGCCATCATGGAGGGCGATCTCGACCCGGTAATCGATCCCTTGATCAATGAGCACCAAGCCGAATTGCTGGCGCAACTGGCCCAGGACTAATGCGATGAGTACTCCTCTTGCCTCACCGAGATCCAGCGGCATCACCATAGCGGCCGCGCTTCAGACCGCCAGAAGTCGCCTCGAAGGTTTGAGCGAAACGGCGCGGCTCGATGCGGAAATTTTGTTAGCCCGCGCATTAAACCGAGATCGATCGTATCTTCGCGCATGGCCGGAGCGAAAGCTTTCGCCCGATGTAGAAGACCGTTTTCACCATCTGATCGAGCGACGACAGTCCGGAACTCCGGTCGCGTACCTATTCGGCGAAAAGGAGTTCTGGTCTCGTACGTTTAGGGTTAGCCCCGACGTGCTCATCCCACGCCCCGAAACCGAGTTGCTGGTCGAATTGGCGCTGGCGGCCACTCCGGCATCCCAGACGGCCGATATTCTGGATCTGGGGACCGGCAGCGGCGCCATTGCCGTGACTCTCGCCGCAGAGCGCCCGGCAGCCCGCGTCACCGCAACGGATCTTAGCCCCGGCGCTTTGAACCTCGCGCAGGAAAATGCGGTTCTGCACGGCGTCCGCAACGTTCGCTTTCGACTGGGCGATTGGTTCGATGCGGTAGCAAGCGACGAGCAGTTCGATTTGATTGTCAGCAATCCGCCTTATGTCGCAGACGATGATCCGCATTTAAACCGAGGCGATGTGCGCTTCGAACCGAGTTTGGCACTAACAGGCGGACTACACGGACTGGATGCTTTCCGGATCATTGCTCGGGAAGCCTGCGATTACTTAAAACCGCATGGACAACTCATACTGGAACACGGTTTCGATCAGGCGGATTCTCTGGCTGACCTTCTGAACGAATTCGGTTACGCCGAAATCAGCCGCCATTCCGACCTTCAAGGTCACTTCCGCGTCACAACCGCACGGTGGGAACCGAGCAGCCGATCCTTTTCGGAATAAAAGCATGCACGATAAAGAAATTCATATCCCCCGCCCCTTAGTCAACCAACTGTTGCACTATGCCCAAACATCGCCGGAAGTTGAAGTCTGTGGTCTGATCGGCGCGAAAGACGGCACCCCAAGCCACTGTTATCCGGTCAAGAATGCGTCGACTACGCCCGACTGCCGGTTCCAGATGGAACCTCAGGACCAAATCGATGCCATGCGTAAAATGCGGGAGCGAGGAGAGGAACTGTTCGCGATCTTTCATTCGCATCCGGCCGCTCCCGCCGAGCCTTCCGCCGTCGATCTCGAACAAGCGGCCTATCCCGATGCGGTATATATCATTATCTCCCTGAACACAAAGGGAGTTCTTGAAATGCGAGGTTTCCGGATCAATCAAGCGCGCCAAATCGAAGAAATCGCGTTGCTCCTGTAACGCTCACGGCGCAAAGTCGGCTAACGGGGCAGGCCTAGAGCCTCTTGCGATTTCGGAAAATCAGACCCCACGCTCATGACGAAACTCGTCACCTCCGAGATATCGAGAGCGGATTTGACTACCTTCGACTCGTGCACGATGACGGTGAACCCATTGGTCGGATTCGGCGAAGTGGGCACGTATAGAACATATCTGTCGCCCTCTCGGTTCGTGACGTAAGCCGGCAGCCACATCCCTTCCCTAGGATATTCCACATAAACGATTTCCCGCTTTTGCTCATCGGGCCTGCTGCGAAACATATCGACAATCTTTTTGGTCACCCGGTAAACCGTGTTTAGGAACGGAACTCGCTCTATCGCGAGATCGACTAGGGAAAGAACCAGGGAATGGCGCCGTTTGTTGACGGTGTGCCCGATGTAAGTCAGCAGGCCGAAAACGCCGGCGAACGCGAGAAAAGTTATGCCGTAATTGCCGACCGCCTCTTGCACGCCGAATACCGTACTCAGAATCAAATGGGCGAGAAATATGACGATCTGCGCCACTACGATGATTGGCAGTACCGCCAGAGTACCGATCAAGAAATTGTTCAAGACGATCTTGGCGAGGTGCTTGGCCTCAGCGAAATTACTCGGCGCCATGAGTTTTCTCCCTGAATGTCTAATTTGCCTTGTTAGACAATACGCCGCGCAACAATGATCACCAGGCCTCCTCATGCCTGAAGCGGCGGCTCCTTCACTGACTTGGCCCGACTTCGGTCCGGCTGTCGAACCACCCGCGCCGAATCATCCACTTCGCTGCTTCCAACACCGGGAGTATCGTGGCCGACGCGCCCAGCACTACCGCCCACTCGATTCGCGACAGGCCGAAAGTGCCGAATGCCTCCTGAAAGAACGGCACATAGATGATAGCGAGGAGCAACATCGCCTCCCAAGCGATCGCCAGATTCAGCCATTTGTTCGCGAACGGCCGACGAAACACGGAAAAACGGTCGGATCGAAAATTGTAGGCCTTGAAGAACTCGATCGAGACCAGCGTCGCGAAAGTCACCGTCATCGCCTTGGAAAGCTCGTTGCCGTTGTGTAACGCCCAGACAAAGACACTGAGATTGACCAGAGTCGACCAAATACCGCCGACCAGCATCAGCGAAACGACGGGAAAACTGAAAATCCCCTGCTTCGGGTCGCGCGGCTTCTGTTGCATCAAGGCTTTGTCCATCGGATCGACCGCCAACGCCAGAGCGGGAAGTCCATCGGTAGCCAAATTCACGTAAAGAATTTGCACCGCGCTTAAAGGCAGCGGCAACCCTGCCAGCGTAGCGCCCGCCATCAGGCCGATTTCACCGATGTTGGAAGACAACAGATACATCAGGTATTTCTTGATGTTGCTGAAAATCCCCCGCCCTTCCTCTACGGCGGCGACGATGGAGGCGAAATTGTCGTCGGTGAGCATCATTGCAGCGGCCTCCTTGGATACATCGGTGCCGGTGATGCCCATAGCCACTCCGATGTCGGCCTGTTTGAGAGCCGGAGCGTCGTTCACGCCGTCTCCGGTCATGGCGACGATGCGGCCTTGTTCTTGCAGAGTCCGGACGATGCGAATCTTATGCTCGGGAGCGACACGGGCGAAGACCTCGATTCGCCTGACCGCCTGCGCGAATTCTTCATCGCTCATCGCGTCCAGTTCGACGCCCGTAATCACTCGTCCGTGGTTCAAAATGCCCAGCTCGCGGGCAACCGCTCGGGCGGTGGCAGGATGGTCCCCCGTAATCATGATGACCTTAATGCCGGCCTTTTCGCAGGTGGCGATGGCGGACTTGGACTCGGAGCGAGGCGGGTCGATCATCCCGACCAGCCCCAGGAAACACATGTCTTTTTCAGCCGTTTCCAGAGACGTGTCTTCCTTTTGCGCCACTGCCAGAACACGAAGCGCCTCGCCGGCCAAGCGCTCGGCTTCGGCCTGTATCACGCCGCGGGCCGCATCGTCCAAAGGAGCCTCCCCCTCTGCGCTCAGCCAGCGATCGCTGGCGCTAAGAATGACCTCCAAGGCACCTTTGGAATAAGCTATCCGCCCGCCCTCGGCATTCTCATGGAGCGTCGTCATCCGCTTGGATTCCGAGGTAAAGGGAATCTCGCCCACGCGCGGAAACCGGCGGTCCAATTCGGAGAGTTTTAACCCGGCCTTGGCGGCAGCGACCACTAACGCGCCTTCCGTGGGATCGCCTTTAACCTGCCAGCGGCCCTCTTCAGTTCGATGCACGCCCGCATCGCTCGCCAGTGCCGCCGCTTGAAGCAGATTCAACACTGGAGGGGTAGGAGCGACTTCCCGAGCCTTATGGAGAAACCGGCCCACCGGTTCGTAACCGGCACCGGTAACGCTGAACAGGTTTCCGGAGACCCAAATCTTGCGGACGGTCATTTCGTCCTTGGTCAAGGTCCCGGTCTTATCCGAACAAATGACTGACGTGCTGCCCAAGGTCTCGACGGCCGGCAAACGCCGGATGAGCGCGTGACGCCGGACCATCCGGCGAGCGCCGATGGCCAGAGAAATCGTCACCACGGCAGGCAGGGCTTCGGGCACCACGGCAACGGCCAGGGCAATGCCGAAGATCAGCATGTGCTCGAAGGATTCGCCGCGCCAAATACCGAGAGAAACGATAACAGCGACGATGAAAACGGCGGCGACGGCGAGCACGTTCCCGACTTTGTCCAGGCTCTTCTGCAGCGGCGTCTCGCGCTGTTCAGCCCCGCGCAAGAGCCCCACGATACGCCCGAATTCGGTTTCCATCCCGGTCGCGACGACAATGCCCTGGCCCCGCCCATAGGTCACGGCGGTGCCGGCAAACCCCATATTTTGGCGATCACCGATGGCTAGCCCAGGATCGTTCAGCGGCGCGGTACGCTTTTCCACCGGCGCCGATTCACCTGTTAGGGGCGCCTCGTCGATTTGAAGGTTTACGGCTTCGATCAGACGCAGATCGGCGGGAATGCGGTTGCCGGTCAGCAAACGGACAACGTCTCCGGGAACCAGATAGCGTGCGGGTATCTCCACGAACTTGCCGTCGCGCATCACGCTAGCCATCGGTGCCGCCATCTGCTGCAGGGCTTCCATCGCGCGTTCGGCGCGGTACTCCTGGAAAAATCCGAGCAATACGGCGAATAAAACGATCACCGCGATGACGATGGATTCGACGGTATGCCCCAAATAAGCCGAAAAGCCGATGGCGACCAGCAGAATAACGACCAGAACGCTTTTGAACTGCGACAGAAAAAGTCTGAACGCCGGGGCCCCCTTGCCCTGCTCGATCTCATTGAATCCATGCTTGGCGAGACGGTGATCCGCCTCCTCTTCGGTCAATCCGCTTGGACCGGATCTAACGGCCTCATAAATCTGTTCAACCGTCCTGGCATGCCAGGACGGTTGCTGCTCCGTTACATCGGCCAGATCGGGTTTTATCAGCTCGATCCGATTCAGACTATTCCACACGAACCGCCAATGGAAACCGATGCCGGCCAACACAGCAACATGGAACAACTCGTGGGGGCCTAACACCCCGCCGACGATAACCGGCCATCGCAAAAAGTCGAGAAGCGCTCCCGAGGTGTAAGCCAATGCGCTGAACAGCAGCGTTTTGACGAATGAAAAACCGTAACGGCGCCAAACAGCTATCCCGGACGCCAGCCCCAGCCAGCCTAACCCTAAATACAGCGTCAAACCGAGCGCTTCCGGGATGTCCTGGAAAAAGATGACCTTGAGGGTCAACCCCGTAATCGCCAATCCCCAAATCAAAAGCAAAAAGCCCCAGCGCCAAAGACCGGAGAAAAGAATGCAGTGGACAGGGGTGAAACTCCCGGCGATCAACAAAAAGATCGCGGCATGATCCAGCCGCTGCAATACCGCACGTCCTGCCCCGCCGACGGACAGCAGATGGAACACGCCGCTCATGGAGAGGAGAAAAATGCAGGTAAAAACGAACACCCCGACAGCCACTATGTGGCCGACGTTGCCCCTGGCCCGGCGAATCAAGAAAAACCCCAGAACGGCAAACACGCCTGCGGCCAGCAAATGCATGAGAGAGCTTACGGGATCGGCAAAACCAGGAATCGAATAAGTCTCCATAGCGGGATAGGGCGTCAAAACGGCCAATTGAAAGGGGCAGGGATCTTGCGCCGGCGATGGAGTGCGGCCAAGAAACGGGGCTTGGGCCGGCAAACGCGCGAACGGTCCCACCGCGCCGAAACATCTCGCTTCGGGCGGCACTTAGATTCGGGAAGTGATCGATGGGACCTTAAGGGCTTGCTGATCGCCGCGGTATGACGCAAGGCTACTGCAATTTTTTCTTTAGCAAATCGTTCAACTGCTGCGGATTGGCCTTGCCTTGGGTCGCCTTCATAGCCTGGCCGACGAAAAATCCGAACAGCTTGTCTTTACCGGCCTTGTACTGTGCCAACTGCTCCGGATTCGCCGCAATGATTTCATCGATGATTTTCTCGATCGCTCCGGTATCGGTGATTTGTTTCAGCCCCTGTTTTTCGATAATGGCGTCGGCGGTCTCGCCGGATTCCCAAAGCGCTTCGAAGACCTGCTTAGCCAGTTTTCCTGAGATCGTACTATCGGCGATGCGCCTGATGAGACCCGCGAGGCGAGGCGCTTCGATCGGACATTTCTCGATCTCTAGACCGGCCTTGTTGAGTGCACCGGACAAGTCGCCCATGACCCAGTTGGCACATAACTTGGGATCGCTGCCCGCCGACTCCCTGACCACGGCTTCGTAATAATCGGCAAGCTCCCGCGTGGCCGTCAGCACGGTCGCGTCGTAATCGTTCAGACCGTACTGGGACTTGAAACGGTCGCGCTTTTCGTCCGGCAACTCGGGCAACCCCTTGCGCACGTCTTCGACAAAATTGCTCGATATTTCCAAAGGCAGCAGATCGGGATCGGGAAAATAGCGGTAGTCGTTCGCTTCTTCCTTGCTGCGCATGGAGCGGGTTTCGTCCTTGTTGGCATCGTACAAACGGGTTTCCTGTACGACTTGTCCGCCGTTTTCGAGAATTTCGATCTGCCGCTCGATTTCGTAGTTGATGGCACGCTCCACGAAGCGGAACGAGTTCAGGTTCTTGATTTCGGCACGGGTACCGAATTTTTCCTGACCTTTAGGGCGAACCGACACGTTGGCGTCGCAACGGAACGATCCCTCCTGCATGTTGCCGTCGCAGATCTCCAAATATCGAACTAGGGCATGCAGCTTTTTCATGTAAACCACCGCCTCCTTCGCCGAGCGAAGATCCGGCTCGGACACGATTTCCAGCAGCGGCGTGCCGGCCCGGTTCAAGTCGATTCCGGTAAAGCCGTGAAAATCTTCATGCAAGGACTTGCCGGCGTCTTCTTCCAAATGGGCGCGCGTGATCCCAATGATTTTCTCGATGCCGTCCACGGAAATGTTCAAATGCCCCTGGCTTACGACCGGAAGATCGTATTGGCTGATTTGATAGCCCTTCGGCAAGTCGGGGTAGAAGTAGTTCTTGCGCGCGAATACCGAAAAAGGAGCCACGCGGGCGCCGATGGCGAGACCGAATTTGACCGCCATGCGCACCGCCTCGCCGTTCAAAACGGGCAATACGCCGGGCAAACCCAAATCCACCGTACAGGCCTGGGTGTTGGGCTCGGCGCCATAGGCCGTAGCCGCACCCGAAAAAATCTTGGATTTAGTAGCGAGCTGGGCGTGAATTTCCAACCCGATGACCGTTTCCCATTCCATACAAACCTCTTAAACGAAATCTTTCGGAGCCCGCCGGTGCCAATCGGTCGCTCGCTGATACCGATGCGCGACATTGAGCAAACGCTCCTCGGAAAAGTAATTGCCGATGATCTGCATGCCGACCGGCAAATTCTTGGAAAATCCGACCGGAACCGACATGCCGGGGAGACCGGCCAAATTTACGGCGATCGTATAGATGTCCGACAGGTACATCGCGATAGGGTCGGCGGTCTTCTCGCCGAAGCGGAATGCAGCGGACGGCGAGGTAGGCCCCATGATCACGTCGACATCCTCAAAGGCCCGTTTGAAATCGTCGCTGATCAAGCGTCGGACTTTTTGGGCTTTAAGGTAATAGGCATCGTAGTAACCCGCGGACAGCGCATAAGTGCCGATGAGAATGCGCCGCTTCACTTCCGCACCGAAACCTTCACCGCGAGAGCGCATGTACAGATCGTGCAAGTCTTTCGGATCCTTACAGCGATACCCGAAACGGACGCCGTCATAGCGGGCCAGGTTGGACGAACATTCGGCGGGTGCCACAACGTAATAAGCCGGTACCGACAACTTCATGTTGGGCAACGAAATCTCTTTCACGGTCGCGCCCAGCTTCCGATATTCGTCAATAGCGTCGTCAATCAGGCGCGCGATGTCCGAATCCAAGGCCTCATCGAAAAACTCTTTGGGCAGGCCGATCCTGAGCCCTTCCAAGCTGTTGTTGAGAGAGGCGGAATAATTCGGCACCGGCCTATCTACGCTAGTCGAGTCCTTTTCGTCGAACCCGGCCATGACTTGGAGCATGAGCGCGCAGTCTTCCGCGGTTCGGGCCATGGGACCACCTTGGTCGAGGCTGGACGCGAATGCGATCATTCCCCAGCGGGAAACCAAACCATAGGTGGGTTTCAAGCCAGTGATGCCGCAAAAAGACGCAGGCTGGCGAATCGATCCGCCAGTATCGGTACCGGTGGCCCCCGGAGTCAGACGGGCCGCCACCGATGCCGCCGAGCCGCCGGACGAACCGCCCGGAACCGCATCGGTGTCCCACGGATTTTTTACCGGTCCGAAATAGCTCGTTTCGTTGGATGACCCCATGGCAAACTCATCCATGTTGAGTTTGCCCAGCATGACCGTTCCGGCCTGCTTGAATCGCTCAACGACCGTGGCATCGTACGGGGCGATAAAATTATCGAGCATCTTCGAACCGCAACTCGTCTTCACGCCTTTGGTGCAGAAGATATCTTTCTGAGCGATGGGGACGCCGGTCAAGACACCGGCAGAACCCTGTGATATCGCCGCATCCGCCGCTGCAGACTGCGCTAGCGCCTGCTCTTCAGTGACGGTCACAAAGCAATTGAGATGCGGATCGTAGAGCCGGATGCGTGCCAGAAAAGTCTGTGTCAATTCGATGCTGCTGAATTCTTTTTTTCTGAGTCCGTCAGCTAATTCGGCAATGGTTTTGTCGTGCATGAGATAGTTCCGAAATCCAGAATACGCGCGAAACGGCGGTAGCCCTCCGGCTTCGGCCGTTCCTATCGATCACTCGATAACCTTGGGCACCAGATAAAGCCCCGCTTCCACCAAGGGTGCATGGGCCTGGAATAACTCCCGCTGGTCGGTCTCGCTCACCGTATCCGGCCTCAAGCGCTGAGCCTGATCCAAAGGGTGAGCCATCGGAGTGACCTCCGAGGTATCCACGGTGCTCATTTCCTCGACAAAATCCAATATGCCTGTAAGATCTCGAGCATAAGCGGCCGCTTTTTCCGCATCAATGGCAAGCCGGGCAAGCCAAGCAATTTTGTAAACTTGGTCAATATTTAAGGACATATTTGCATCCGATGTTTCTTTCAGTCATATAATACCTGATATATGGCTTTTGTCGCTCCGGGCTATCCGTTGTAAAATCACGGCATTCACAAGGACTATATGCCTATGTTCTTCAGACACCTCCGAGGATTTTTCTCGAACGACTTGTCCATCGACCTTGGCACCGCAAACACCTTGATCTACATCCGTGGCCAAGGCATCGTGGTGAACGAGCCGTCAGTGGTGGCTATCCGCGAGGATCGCACCCGCGGACAGAAATCCATCGCGGCAGTCGGTTCGGCTGCAAAGTCGATGTTGGGGCGAACCCCCGGCAACATCACTGCCATCCGGCCTCTCAAGGACGGAGTGATCGCCGACTTCACCGTCACGGAGAAGATGCTCCAGTACTTCATCCACAAGGTACACAGGAACAAGCTTTTTCGGCCTAGCCCCAGGGTTTTGATCTGCGTACCGTGCGGTTCTACCCAAGTAGAACGACGGGCGATCAAGGAATCGGCGGCCGGAGCTGGGGCACGGGAGGTCTATCTCATCGAAGAGCCCATGGCGGCAGCCATCGGTGCCGGACTGCCGGTGCATGAAGCGCGCGGATCGATGGTCCTGGACATTGGCGGCGGAACATCCGAAGTAGCGGTAATCTCGCTGAACGGTATCGTCTACTCCGCCTCGGTGCGTATCGGTGGCGACCGCATGGACGAAGCCATTATGAATTACGTACGCCGGAACTATGGGACACTGATCGGAGAGTCCACCGCCGAACGGATCAAGTACGAAATCGGTACTGCCTATCCGGGTAGCGAGATCAAGGAAATTGAAGTCAAGGGACGCAACCTGGCGGAAGGCGTCCCGCGCAGCTTTGTCTTGAACAGCAACGAAATCCTCGAAGCGCTTCAGGAACCTTTACAGGGGATTATCGGAGCGGTAAAAGTGGCGCTGGAACAGACACCGCCCGAACTGGGTGCTGATGTCGCGGATCGGGGCATCGTTTTGACCGGCGGGGGCGCGTTGCTTAAGGACATGGACCGCCTGATCGCCGAAGAAACCGGACTTCCCGTTTTTATCGCGGAAGATCCGATGACCTGCGTTGCTCGCGGAGGTGGGCGAGTACTGGAACTGCTGGACGAAATTGGCGCGGCAGCATTCTCACTTGAATGAAGTCGGCCGGCTGCCGGCTCGCGTCGTTTTAAGAGGATTGGGATATCAAACGGCTGTTCACGCGAGGCTATTCACTCAATATCCGTCTATTGCTGTGTTTGGCGGCTGCCTTGGTCTTGCTCGCCGCCGAGCAACACGGCGTCTTTCATGCCGCGCGAACGCCTTTCGCGTCCGCGACCTACCCTTTACAGCAAATCGTTAGCTCGCCCGTACGTTTTGGACAGCACATTATAGAATCCGTATCTACATACGCGGGGCTGGTGGCGGAAAACCAAAAATTAAGGGAGGAGCAGCTCGTCCTCAAGACGAAGCTGTTGAAATTCGCCGCCTTGGAGCAGGAGAATATCCGGCTTCGCGGGCTTTTGGACACCTCTTATAAAGTTGGCGAGCAGGTATCGATAGCCGAGCTACTGTCCGTCAACCTCGTCCCCTACGAGCATATCGTCGTGGTAAACAAAGGTGCCCGATTCGGCGTTCATGCCGGCCAACCTGTGTTCGACGCGAACGGAGTCGTGGGGCAGGTGCTGCGAGTTGGGCCCTACAGCGCCGAAGTGATGCTGATTACTGACCCGAATCATGCCATTCCGGTACAGGTAAATCGGAACGGCCTTCGTACTCTTGCTTTGGGCACCGGACAAACCGATCGCCTGGCACTACCCTATCTTTCCAGCAATGCCGATATTCAGGTAGGCGACCTCCTCGTGACCTCGGGACTCGGAGGCGTTTTTCCCCATGGTTATCCCGTGGCGACGGTAACAGACGTCGCACCGCAAAAAACATCCTTTGCAAAAATCTCTGCCGCGCCGGTAGCCCAGCTCGACCGAAACCGCGAGCTGTTGTTGGTCTGGAGCGACTCGCGATCCATCCCGCGCATCCCTGCCGGTCAAGAGCAGCATTCAAACACTTTACCCCCTAATGGCGACCGTTAAATCGTCCTCGGCCGGACTGATGGTGGTACCGCTAAGCCTGGTATTTGCCATGACTTTGCGCATTCTGCCTTTACCTCACGAGCTATTCGTACTCAACCCTGATTGGACCGCTTTGTTCCTGATTTACTGGACGATTGCGATACCGGACCGTGTAGGGGTAGGCACGGCCTGGCTCACCGGACTTTTCGTCGACACCCTAACCGGCCGCATGTTAGGTCAGCATGCCCTGGCTTACTCCGTCATTGCCTATGTCAGTCTGCGATTGTATCGCCGACTGCGCCTTTACCCGCTCCCCCAGCAATCCCTCTGGATACTCCTGCTCCTGCTGATCAGCCAATTTCTGATCCTCTGGACGCAAAACATCAAAAACATGAGTGTCCTAAATTGGACATATTGGCTACCATCATTCACCGGCGCACTCGCCTGGCCGGCGGTTTTGATGACGCTACGGCGAATCAGGCGCCATTTCAGCATCTTCTAACGTTCGGCTATGCGGTAAGTGATCGCTATGAGCCGCCCCTTCGACCTCAAAGGCAAGTTTTACGAGAACCGACTGTTTCTCAACCGCATCGCCGCCAGCGTGCTATTCATGCTGCTGGCTACCGCGGGACTTGTAATTCGCCTGATTTATCTCCAGGTGATGGGGCACGAGCACTACACGACCTTATCGCGAGACAATCAGGTCAAGATATCTCCATTAGCGCCGTCCCGCGGCTTGATTCTCGACCGTAATGGCGAAGTTCTGGCAGACAATACGGCCACTTATAGTTTGGAAATCATTCCCGAGCAGGTTCCGGATCTGAACGCCACCTTAGCCGAACTCAAGAACCTGCTCAATCTGAGCGACGAAGATATAAGCCGATTCAAAGCTCAAAAAAGCCAACGAAAAAGTTTCGAAAGCGTACCCTTGCGCCTGGAATTGACAGAGGAAGAAATTGCCCGCTTCGCTGTCAAGATGCCTTATTTCCCCGGCGTCGAAATCCGAACTCGGTTCATGCGCAGTTACCCTTACGGCCATTTGACATCCCATGTCGTAGGCTACGTAGCTCGCATTAACGAAGCTGAGCTCCGATCACTGGATCCGGCACAATACCGCGGAACCTACCATATCGGAAAGAGCGGCATCGAAAAGGCCTACGAATCCGTTTTGCATGGCAAGACTGGCTACGAGGAATACGAGACCAACGTCCAGGGCCGCGCTATCCAGGTGCTGAACACCACTGATCCCGTAGCGGGAGCCGATCTTTATCTTTCGCTGGACATCCGATTGCAGAAAACCGCGTTCGATGCGCTCGGCGAGTATGACGGATCGGTGGTCGCCCTAGATCCTGCTACCGGCAGAGTATTGGTATTAGTTAGTAAACCAGGCTTCGATCCTAATCCGTTTATCCACGGCATCCGCAAAGAAGACTACGATATCCTTCAGAATGCACCGGAGCGGCCGCTATACGACCGGGCACTGCGGGGCGCGTATCCCCCGGGCTCGACGATTAAGCCGTTCGTGAGCTTGGCGGGTTTAAAAATCCTGGACATAAGTCCGGCAAGACGAGTGCTTTGCCCCGGTTATTACCGCCTTCCCAACGCGGACCACAAGTACCGGGACTGGCGCAAGCAAGGACACGGCTCAGTGGATCTCAAATCGGCCATCACCCAATCCTGCGACGTTTTCTTCTACGACCTCGCCCACCATATCGGCATCGACCAGCTACATGATTTCATGCAGCTATTCGGCTTCGGGGAGCGAACCGGAATCGATCTCGTCGGCGAAAAATCAGGCCTCTTTCCTTCGAAGGAATGGAAGAAAAAAAAGCGCAAGCAAGTATGGTATCCCGGCGAGACGGTCATCGCGGGCATTGGACAGGGCTATGTCCAAGTTACGCCTGTCCAACTAGCCAGAGCCACGGCGGTACTCGCCAGTCGAGGGCGAAACGTGGAACCTCGGGTCGTGGACACCATGAAAGCTCCGTACGAGATCCAAAACCCCTACCCTAAGAGCGGTGACGAATTTGTCGCCGATCTCAGACCCGAGCACTGGCGTACGGTGATTGATGCTATGGTCGATGTGGTCCATAGCCAACGGGGTACAGCCAAAGGAATAGCCCACGGGCTTTCATATACCGTCGCCGGCAAAACCGGGACCGCACAGGTGTTCACCGTGAGGCAAGACCAAGAATACAAGAACTTGAAGATTACCAAGGCTATGCGCGATCATGCCTGGTTCATAGCCTTCGCGCCGGCGGAAGCGCCTCGCATCGCGATCGCCGTACTTGCCGAAAACGGTGGGCATGGCGGGTCCGTCGCTGCCCCGATCGCCCGCGCCATCATGGATCAGTATCTACTGGAAAACCCATGAACATAGACCCTGTTCTCGCTCAACTCCGGATCACGCCGCCTCAGCACGTTTCGCCGCTGCAAAAGTTCCATATCGACGTGCCGCTGTTGGCCGGACTGGGAGGATTGTGCACTCTCGCCTTCATCATCCTTTATAGCTCCGGCGGCCAAGATATAAACGTACTCTTACGTCAGTCGGCGCGCCTCGGGCTGGCGATGGCCATCATGATCGCCATCGCGCAAATTCACCCGCGTCACTTCAAGTTTTATAGTCCGGTTCTTTATCTGCTCGGAGCACTGCTTCTGACAGCCGTTCTGGTGATGGGCAAGATAAGCATGGGCGCCCAACGCTGGCTAGACCTCGGAATCATTCGCTTTCAACCATCCGAACTGACCAAGTTGTCCACCCCCATGATGATCGCCTGGTATTTGTCCGGAAATACATCTCCGCTACGATTGAAGCAATTGGTTCTTGCCGGTGTATTGGTTCTGATTCCCACGGCGCTGATCGCCAAGCAGCCGGACCTCGGCACGGCTGTATTGGTAGCCAGCGCCGGCTCCGCCGTGGTGTTCCTCGCGGGAATCCCGTGGCGCTACATACTGGCCCTTGCAATTTTGGGTGGAAGCTTGCTACCTGTAGGCTGGCACTTTATGCACGGCTATCAGCGGGATCGGGTTTTGACATTCCTGAACCCGGAAGGGGACCCTTTAGGACGCGGTTATCACATTATTCAATCCAAAATCGCGATCGGTTCCGGCGGCATCTACGGCAAAGGATGGCTACACGGCACGCAGGCGCACCTGGAATTTCTGCCGGAGCGCTCCACCGATTTCATTTTTGCGGTGTTCGCCGAGGAGTTCGGATTGGTCGGCTGCTTGGGCCTTTTGGGGCTTTATTTGTTTGTTCTCGGGCGTTGTTTTTACATCGTGGTCCAGGCGCAGGACAACTATAGCCGACTCCTGGCCGGGGCGCTGACCGTGACTTTCTTTGTATATGTATTCGTCAACATCGGCATGGTGATCGGCATTCTCCCTGTGGTGGGAGTACCCCTGCCCTTGATCAGCTACGGCGGCACGTCAATGGTGACCCTGCTCGCCGGGTTCGGTATGCTAATGTCCGTCCAGACCCATCGTAAACTCCTGCCGAACGGATGATTATGAGATCCCTCAGTCTCATTTTGCTCATTGCTTCTCTTTATGGCTTTTCTTCACTCGGGAAGGCTGCGGAAAGTCTGCCGCAGCGACCGGACGTCCGAACTTTCATTCGGGATATGAGCCGCAAACATCACTTCAGCGCCTCAGAACTCAACAAGATATTCCAGGACGTGACCATCCAGGAAAAGATTCTCGAAGCCATGGCCAAACCATATGAAGCCAAGCCTTGGCATGTCTACCGCAAGCTGTTTCTCACCGAGAAACGCATACAAAGCGGGGTCGACTTCTGGGGCAAGAACGCTGCCGCTTTGAAGGCCACGGCCAGTAAATACGGCGTTCCCGCCGAGGTGATCGTCGCCATTATCGGAATCGAAACCAGCTACGGCCAGTCGCCGGGCAAGTACCGGGTGATCGACGCACTTTCAACTCTGGCCTTTGCCTATCCGAAACGGGCCGAGTTTTTCCGGCGCGAGTTAGAAGAGTTCCTGGTGTTATGCCGGGAAGAACACATGAATCCCGGCAGTCCCACGGGATCCTACGCGGGCGCGATGGGTATGCCGCAGTTCATGCCGAGCAGCTATCGGAGATATGCCGCCGATGGCGACGGCGATCAACGACGCGACATCTGGAACAATCCGGCCGACGCCATTGCCAGTGTCGCCCGTTATTTCTCCGTTCATGGATGGCAGTCGGGCGAGCCGGTAGCCTTCCCCGCTTCGGTGAACGGCGCTGTACACGAGCGGCTGGCAAACGGCAACCTAAAACCGAGCCGAACCTTGCAGGAATGGCTTTCGCTTGGCGTCATCGATTCCAGCGCGTCCTTGCCCGCCAACGTCAAGGCTGCTCTGGTCAAACTCGATGAAGAAACGGGGCCTGTCTATTGGCTGGGGCTTCACAATTTTTACGTCATCACCCGCTACAACCATAGCCCGCTATACGCGATGGCCGCCTACGAACTGAGTCGTGAATTGGTTTCTCGCCGTAGCGCCGGTAGTTCGTCCTGACCCAAAGACTCCAATGCCTTATCCGGCGGCCCCGGAACGCCGCATGCCCGTGTTACAATGCGGCGCCGATTTTTAACCTGACCGAAAGCAGAAAGCCGTGAAAATAAAATTACCCAGCTTGCTTTTCCTTTTCGCCTTGCTCGGATTTTACCGTCTCAGCCTCGCCGATCAGGTTTTGATCCCGGCGCCCCCCGAAATCGGCGCCAAGGCTTATATTCTGGCGGATTTCAACAGCGGACGCGTGCTCGCCGAGAGCAATGCGGATGAACGCCTCGAGCCTGCCAGCCTGACCAAGATCATGACCGCCTACGTGGTATTCCGGGAATTGGCCGCAGGCCATCTAAAATTGGATGACATGGTCATGGTGAGTGAAAAAGCCTGGCGCACCGAAGGATCGCGCATGTTCGCCCAGGTCGGCGCCCAGATTCCGGTCGAAATGCTGCTCAAGGGCATGATCGTTCAGTCCGGAAATGACGCTAGCGTGGCCTTGGCCGAACATATTGCCGGCGACGAAGCCGTGTTCGCTCAGATGATGAACCAACAGGCCGAACGGCTGGGTATGAAGAACACCCATTACAAGAACAGCATGGGCTTGCCGGATCCCGAGCATTATACGACCGCTCGCGATTTGGTTATTCTCACTCGTGCCATGATCGACGAATTCCCCGAGTTCTATAAATGGCACGCCATCAAGGAATTTGAATTCAACGGCATCAAGCAGCATAACCGCAACCGCCTATTATGGCGCGACCCGACCGTTGACGGCGTGAAAACCGGACATACCGAGGGCGCGGGATTCTGTTTGGTGACATCCGCGGTAAGAGAAGACATGAGACTGATCTCCGTAGTCTTGGGCACCAAAAGCGATAATGATCGAGCCAATGCCAACCAGGCTCTGCTCAATTACGGCTACCGTTTCTTCGAAACTCGGCCGATCTACAAAGCCAACGAAAAATTATCCGAAACCCGAGTGTGGAAGGGCGAAGACACCGAACTGGCTTTGGGTCTCAACCGTGATTTCTACGTCACGTTCCCGCGCGGCCAGTACCAAAATCTCAAAGCTGGCATAGAAGTCAACGGCATGGTCGTCGCTCCGGTGAAACAAGGCGACAAACTCGGCATGGTAAAAGTGACATTCAATGATCAGACCGTCGGCCAACAGGATCTGGTGGCCCTAAAAGTCGTCAACCAAGGCGGATTTTTCCGTCGAACGTTCGACCAAGCCCGATTGTTCTTCAAATAATCACGGGGAGCCGGCTTAAATGGCACAAAACGACTGCCTCGTCTATTTGAACGGGGACTATTTACCACCGAACAACGCCAAGGTATCCGTTTTGGACCGCGGCTTTCTATTCGGCGACGGCGTTTACGAAGTCATTCCCGTCTACGGGGGACGTCCGTTCCGGCTGGACGAACATTTGCGCCGGCTAGATAACAGCCTGCGCGGCATTCGGATGACGAATCCCCTTTCGGATAGTCAATGGGCGGACATATTCGACCGTCTTATTGCCGGGGCGCATGATCAATATCTCTATCTACAAGTCACGCGCGGAGTCGCGCCAAAACGGGACCATGCCATCCCGGCGGACGTCAATCCGACCGTATTCGTCATGTGCTCGCCTATCGCGCCTATTCCCACCAGCGGAGTATGCGCCGTCACCATGGACGATATCCGCTGGCAGTGGTGCCATATCAAAGCCATCACGCTGCTCGCTAATGTGCTGTTGCGGCAAGAGGCCGTGGATCGCGGCGCAGCGGAAGCCATCCTGGTCCGTGACGGATGGGTCACCGAAGGCGCCGCGAGCAATGTATTCGCGGTTGTCGACGGTATCCTGGTGACCCCCCCCAAGGGCAACGACCTCTTGCCTGGGATCACCCGCGATCTGGTGTTGGAACTGGCACTGGAAAACAACGTGCCTGCGGTCGAACAGCGCATCCGTTTGGATGATTTGAAGCGTGCTTCAGAAATTTGGCTGACCAGTTCGACCCGGGAGATTCTCCCCGTCATCGAACTCGATGGCGTACCCGTCGGCGGCGGTGAACCAGGGCCCCTTTGGTCGCGAATGCAAGCCATTTACCAAGCATATAAACAGAGGTTACGCACGGCATGAATACCGAAACTCCCGCTGCGCTGCTCCAGTTCCCTTGCGACTTTCCGATCAAGGCGTTCGGCCACAGCCGACCGGACTTCGACGGGTTGATTGCCGAAATTGTGCGCCGTCACGCTCCGAACCTAACCGAAGACGCCGTGACCGCTCGTCCCAGCCAAGGAGGGAGGTTCACGGCAGTCACCGTGACTATCCGGGCCGAAAGCAAAGCGCAACTGGATGCCATTTATCAGGATCTGACCCATTGCACCGAGGTCATCATGGCTCTGTGAGATGTAAAGCTACTACGCAACAGCCCGATGGCTGCGTTGCGCGGTGCTCGGACAGTCCGGGCAAGAGCCTGCCGCAACCTAATATTTAATATTTGAGAGGAATCTCGCCTTATGCAATAACCGATCTGCTCGACTTCGCCCACCTCGCATTGTCCTTCCGAACCCGCTTAGCAGCACCGACCGAGCGTTTCATGGCCGAACCGAATACCACTCCTCCCGAAGAAACACTCAAGCATCATCTGGAAGAGGTCATCACGCTCCTAAACAAACAGAAGCTCGAGGAGACCATTCTCCAACAGCGCGCGATGCCCCGCCACGACTTGGTGGAAACCCTGCTGCACAAGCGCCATCAGGCGGCACTGAAACAAAAGCTAGACCAACTCCATGCAGCAGACATCGCCTACATTCTTGAAGCGCTGCCTCTGGAACAGCGGCTGTTGGTCTGGAACCTGGTCAAGTCCGAACTCGACGGACAGATCCTGCTCGACGTGTCCGACGCCGTGCGCGAAACGCTCATTTCCGATATGGACACGGATGAGCTGTTATCCGCCACGGGACAGCTTGAAACGGACGAAATCGCCGATCTTGCACCGGACTTGCCGGAAGAAGTCTTGCAGGAACTTCTGGAGAAACTGAACGATCAGAACCGAAAACGTCTGCAATCGGTGCTGTCGCACGAAGAGGACACCGTGGCAGCCCTAATGGATTTCGGCATGGTCACGATACGGGAAGATATCAGCCTGGGCGTGGTGTTGCGCTATCTCAGACGTCGCGGCGATCTGCCCGAACACACCGACAAGCTGTTCGTGGTCGATGAGCACAATGTATTGAAGGGTGTGCTGCCTCTGAAACGCCTGCTCACCACCTCTCCCGAAAAGCCGGTCTCGGAAATCATGAGCAAGGACGTGGTGTCCTTTCATCTCGATGACGACGCCGAAGAGGCGGCCCGAGCCTTCGAGCGCTACGATCTCCTGTCGGCACCGGTGGTGGATCGCGAGGGAAAGCTGCAGGGGCGTATCGGCGTAGACGCCATCGTCGATTATATTCGCCGAAAATCGGACGAAGAGATGCTGTCCCAGGCCGGCCTGTTGGAAGAAGAGGACATTTTCTCCGGCGTCTGGAAAAGCGCACAAAACCGTTGGTTCTGGCTGGCAATCAATCTCGTCACGGCTTTCATCAGCACCCGGGTAATCGGCCTTTTCGAGGACACTATCGTCAAGGTGGTCGCTTTGGCTTCGCTCATGCCCATCGTCGCCGGCATCGGGGGCAACACAGGCAATCAAACCAGCATGATGATCGTCCGCTCCATCGCCCTCGGGGTGATCAATCCCTCGAATGTGAAGCGGCTGGTTTTCAAGGAACTGGCCATCGGTTTCCTCAACGGAGCAGTATGGGGTTCCGTGCTGGGCTTGATCGCCTATCTGCTTTACCGTGACGTCGAGCTCGGACTGGTCATGATGGGCGCCACCTTGCTAAATCTATTGGTGGCGGCGATCATGGGGATCGCCGTGCCTCTGGTGCGCGACCGGTTGGGGCTCGATCCCGCGGTCGGCACCAGCGTACTGCTGACTGCCATGACGGACGGCATGGGCTTTTTCATCTTTCTGGGTCTCGCGACACTGGTTCTCCTGTAACACCTCTCCCATGAGCGACACAACCGAAGTCCTGCACCTGCGCAATCTGGGCCTTACAGAGTACGAAACCACTTGGCGCGCCATGCAAGACTTCACCGAGCAGCGCGACGAGGACACGCCGGATGAGCTGTGGCTATTGGAACATCATCCGGTCTATACCCTAGGGCTGAATGGAGATGTCCGGCACATGATTCGAACGACGGACATTCCCGTAGTGAAAACCGACCGCGGCGGGCAGATCACCTACCACGGCCCCGGCCAACTGATCGCTTATGTGCTGGTCGATCTTCGACGGAAAAACCTGGGAATTAGGCGCTTGGTCAGCACCCTGGAAAACGCGGTGATCGGCCTGCTCAAGCAGTATGGCATCACGGCCGAGGCGCGGCGAGACGCACCCGGCGTCTACGTCGACGGACGTAAAATTGCGTCGCTAGGTCTGCGCGTGCGCAAAGGTTGTAGCTATCATGGTCTAAGTCTTAACGTGAGTTCGGATCTGTCGCCGTTTTCGGCCATCAACCCATGCGGCTATGCAGGTCTCGAAGTCACCAGTCTGACCGCGCTCGATGTGGCGATTCAACCCCACGAGGCGGCCGCTCCATTGACTGTGGAAATCATGCAAACTTTGAATTACGAGCGAGTGGTCCCTATCCGTGGCTGACAAAGATTCCTATTTGGCCCCCTCCAGGCTGAGCCCCGACACCCATCAACGCAAAGCCGACAAGCTGAAGCGTATCCCGATCAAGGTGATTCCAAACGAGTCCCCTTTGCGCAAGCCTGCCTGGATACGCGTCAAGGCGGCGAGCGGCGAGAGCGTGAATCGGATCAAGCAGATCCTGCGCGAACAGAATCTCCATACGGTCTGCGAAGAAGCCGCTTGCCCGAATCTGTCGGAGTGCTTTGGCCACGGCACGGCCACGTTCATGATCCTGGGCGATATCTGTACCCGCCGCTGCCCATTCTGCGACGTGGCCCATGGCCGTCCTTCGGAGCCGGACCCCAACGAACCCGAACACCTCGCGGAGGTCGTTCGGCAGCTAAGGCTCCGATACGTCGTCATCACCTCTGTAGACCGGGACGACCTTCGCGACGGCGGCGCCGGTCATTTCGCCGCCTGCATCCAAGCCGTCCGCCATCGGAATAAGGACATCAAAATCGAGATACTGGTGCCGGACTTTCGCGGCCGGATCGATGCCGCGCTCGATCGATTGGCAGCGACGCCCCCCGATGTCTTCAACCACAATCTCGAAACCGTACCACGCCTCTACCGACAAGCACGCCCCGGCGCGGATTACCATGTATCTCTCAACTTGCTGGCCCGCTTCAAGCAGATTCATCCGGAAGTGCCCACCAAGTCGGGATTGATGCTGGGCTTGGGCGAAACGCTCGATGAAGTGAAACAAGTCATGGCGGACTTGCGCGAACACGGCTGCGATATGCTGACCGTCGGCCAATACCTGCAACCGAGCCGCGACCACTTGCCGGTAGCCCGCTACGCGACGCCCGAGGAATTCGAACACCTCGCCGAAACCGGCCGAAATCTCGGCTTCTCCGCGGTCGCCAGCGCGCCGATGGTGCGCTCGTCCTATCATGCCGATCTGCAGGCATCTACTGTGCTGGAAGATTATTAAGCCGTAACCCGCTTCTTCCCGCAGCACCTTGGATATCGAGCGCCTCAAAAATGCCCTGCCGGAAACCCCGGCCTTCGTCTACGACGAAGCGCGGGTCATTCAAATGCTTGACCTCCTGGATCGAGTACGCGAAACCTCCGGCTTACGTGTCTTGTACTCGATCAAGGCATTTCCTTTCGCCGGGGCACTGCGCCTGATTCAGCCCAGAATCGACGGTTTTTCGGTCAGCTCTCTGTTCGAAGCCCGCCTGGCCTCCGAAATTGTCGAAACGAGCGGTCATCCGCCTCAGAAGAGCTCTCTGCATATCACCACCCCGGGCCTCAGAACAAGCGAAATCGAAGAAGTCGCCGCGCACTGCGATTTCATCAGCTTCAATTCTCTGGAGCAGTTCGAACGGCTCGGACCATGCGTGGCCGGGCGGGCGAGCATCGGGCTGCGTGTCAATCCGCAGCTTTCGTTCCTCGCCGATGGCCGCTACGATCCTTGCCGGCCGCACTCGAAATTGGGCATTCCTGTCGATAATCTCGCCAGCATTCTGGATCGGAATCCGTCTTTAATGAGCCGTATTGCCGGACTCCATTTTCATACTTCGTTCGAATCGCGCTCCTTCGCTCCCCTGAAGTCAACTCTCGACCGGATCGAAAACGTGCTCGGCGGGTTTATGAACAGGCTCGAATGGATCAATCTGGGCGGCGGCTATCTCTTCGAAAATGGCGATGATCTGAACGAACTGTCCGAGTTGGTCGCAGCCTTGAAACGGCGGCGCGACGTCGAGATCTATTTCGAACCGGGCAAAGCCGTCGTCGGTCGCGCCGGTTATCTCGTCGCTAGCGTTGTCGACCGATTCGAGCGGGGCGGCAAATTCATTGCCGTCCTGGATACGGGCGTAAACCACCTTCCGGAGGTCTTCGAATATCAGAAGGTCCCTCCGGTTGCTGAACATCGGCCGGATGGGGCATTCGAATGCCTGCTCGTCGGCAGCACCTGCCTGGCCGGCGATGTCTTCGGCGAATATCGATTTCGCGAACCATTGAGAGTCGGCGACCGTGTGGTCTTTCCCGATGTGGGAGCTTACAGCCTGATCAAGGCCAACCGCTTCAACGGTTACGATTTGCCCGTGATTTTCGCATCCGATCGTTACGGCCGACTCAAGGCAATGAAGCGTTTCGGGTACGAAGACTATCGAAACCAATGGATGGCCTCCGAACCCGATCTTGCCGCCAATCGCAGCCGAGACTAAATTTAAGGCAACTTCGCCAGCCCGAATCAAACACCCGGAGCCAACAGATGGAGTCGGCTATCTATCAACTTTTCCGCAAACCCATCGTTTCGCAACTGCTCGCACTAGCCGCCGTCTCGGTTCTGCTCGCTGGATGCGCCGGGACACGGGAAGTCAAGCGGACGGTCCATTTTCCCGCTTCGAACGAAGTGGCACGTTACGCCCTCAGCTTGCAAGGAGCACCCTATCGCTACGGTGCCGAATCGCCGCGGGAAGGATTCGATTGCAGCGGCTTCGTCAAATACGTCTATGAAAAATACGGCGTTCGCCTGCCGCGAACCGCTTATCAAATGGCTGCTGCGACCCCGCGTGTCGACAGCAGGAACCGACAGCCCGGCGACTTGGTCTTCTTCAATACGACCGGACAGCCATTCTCCCATGTCGGGATTTATATCGGTAACGATACATTCGTACATTCCAGCAGCGTGAAAGGGAAAGTGATCGTCTCCAGTCTTGAACGTCCTTATTGGTTGGAGCGCTTTTTGGGCGTACGCAGACCTTACCGCCCGAACGGTGCGTCAGTCGCCGCTAGTGCCGAGAGACACGAACTTAATCATCACAGGGTAGGAAAGCCATGAAAGCGATCTTGATGACGCAACCGGGACTGCCGGATTTGCTCGAACTGCGGGATATCGAAGAACCAGGTATTACCGAGCCCAGCCAAATCAAAGTCCGGCTCAGGGCGGCCGGTATCAATCCGGTCGACACCAAAATACGGCGAAATGGTCTTTTTTACCCAAATCCCTTACCGGCGGTGCTCGGCTGCGACGGTGCCGGAGAAGTGGTCGAAATCGGCGGAGCCGTAAGCCGATTCAACATCGGCGACTCGGTATGGTTCTGCCATGGCGGACTGGGCGGCGACCAGGGCAATTATGCCGAGTACACCGTGTTGGACGAGCGCTGGGCCGCTCCCATGCCGCAATCGCTCGATTTCGAACACGCCGCCGCAGCGCCCTTGGTATTGATTACCGCTTGGGGCGCCCTTTACGACCGCGGACGGCTACAAGCCGGCCAAACCGTTCTGATTCACGCCGCAGCGGGCGGCGTCGGTCATGTGGCGGTCCAACTGGCAAAACTCCGCGATGCGCGGGTGCTCGCCACCGTCGGTTCGGCGGAGAAAGCCGAACTCGCCAAGAACTGGGGCGCGGATGCGGCGATCGATTACCGACAGGAAGACTTCGCACAGCGCGTAAACGAGCTGACCGACGGACAGGGCGCGGATCTGGTGATCGACACGGTCGGACCCGATGTGTTCAGACATAGCATCGACTGCACCGCCCATTTCGGCGATCTGGTCACGCTGCTGGACCCGGGCAACATCTCTTTGCAAGAAGCGCGGATGCGCAATCTCCGGATAGGCTTCGAGCTGATGCTGACCCCGATGCTGCGCAACCTGCATGAAGCCCGCGATCACCACGTGGAAATTCTGCAGCAATGCGGCGAATGGATAGACCAAGGCGTGTTGGACATTCATGTCAGCCAGGTATTGCCGCTGGAAAAAGCCGCCGCCGCTCACGCCCTGATCGAGACGGGGCATGCCACCGGGAAAATTGTCTTGAAGATATCGTAGGGCGGGTTAGCCCTGAGCGTAGCAGTAGCGAAGGCGAAGGGCGTAACCCGCCAAAACAAGATGGCTAATCCAACTTTCTAACGCCGCTTTCGCTGCCGAGAAGAACGATGTCCGCGCCGCGCAAAGCGAAAAGGCCGACGGTCACGACACCGGGGATGTTGTTGATCTCCCGCTCCATCTCCACCGGATTCAGGATGTTCAGATTGTGCACATCGAGAATCTGGTTGCCGTTATCGGTGATATAGTTCTCGCGCCACTGCGGCTGCCCACCCAACTTTACGAGCTGACGGGCCACATAGCTCCGGGCCATAGGGATGACTTCCACGGGCAGCGGAAACTTGCCCAGGACATCCACACATTTGCTCTCGTCCACGATACAGACGAATTTACGACTGGCCGCCGCGATGATTTTTTCCCGGGTCAAGGCTCCGCCGCCGCCCTTGACCATCTGTTTGTGAGGATTGACCTCGTCGGCTCCATCGACGTACACCTCCAATGAGCCCACGGCATTTAAATCCAGAACCGGTATGCCGATTTTCTTGAGCTTAACGGTGCTCGTCTCCGAGCTCGATACGGCACCTTCGATATCCTGTTTGAAATCGGCCAGCAAATCGATGAAATGATTGACCGTCGATCCTGTGCCGATGCCTAGCACCGACACGCCCTTTACATAGTCTAGGGCGGCTTCCGCCACTTTCTTCTTAAGCTCGTCTTGGGTCATTTTCGTCGCTCCATCATGTGGTTACTTGAAAATTGCGGGATAATAGCGTGATCATGCCGGCGCTGTCATGCTTCATAGCGGTCCCGGCCGCGTTTCTCACTTGTATCTTTTAAGACTAAAAAATGATTCATAAGTATATCGAGCGCATTTTGCGCGCCCGAGTTTACGATGTTGCTTCGGAAACTCCCCTAGACTTCGCGCCGGGGCTGACGCGCCGCTTCGACAACTCGGTTTACATCAAGCGCGAAGACCTTCAGCCGGTCTTTTCCTTTAAACTTCGAGGCGCTTACAACAAGATCGTTTCACTGGATGATGCAGCAAAACGGGCCGGCGTAATCGCAGCCTCGGCCGGCAATCATGCTCAGGGCGTTGCGCTCTCGGCCCAGCGACTGGGCATCCGGGCGGTCATCGTGATGCCCTGCACCACGCCGGCCATCAAAGTGCGGGCGGTGCAGAATTTCGGGGCGGAAACCGTTTTGTTCGGCGATTCGTACGACGAAGCGTACGAGCACGCTATGAGTCTTGCCGAAGAGCAAAAATTGAGCTTCGTCCACCCCTATGACGATCCCGAGGTTATTGCCGGCCAAGGCACCATCGGCATGGAAATTCTGAGGCAGCACACGGGCGACATTCACGCCATCTTCATCCCGGTGGGGGGCGGCGGATTGATCGCGGGCGTGGCGACTTACGTGAAGTTTGTTCGCCCGGATATCAAGATCATCGGCGTCGAACCGGACGATGCGGATTGCTTGAATCGGGCGTTGAAGGCAAAACGCCGGGTCATCCTGAGACAAGTCGGACTGTTCGCCGATGGCGTCGCCGTCCGGCAAATCGGCAAGGAACCGTTCCACGTCGCACATCAATACGTGGATGACGTCGTTACGGTCGATACGGATGAGATCTGCGCGGCCATCAAAGATATCTTCGACGATACCCGATCGGTCGCCGAGCCCGCGGGCGCTTTGGGTGTTGCCGGCTTGAAAAAATACGCATCGATGACCGGGGTGCGGGATCAGTGCCTGATCGCCATTGAAAGCGGGGCCAATATCAATTTCGACCGGCTGCGCCATGTGGCGGAGCGTGCCCAGGTTGGCGAACACCAGGAAATGCTCCTGGCGGTAACGATTCCGGAAAAGCCCGGCAGCTTTCTCGAATTTTGCCGCGTTCTAGGTCGGCGCAGCATTACCGAATTCAACTACCGCTATTTCGACGACAATGCCGCCCATATCTTCGCGGGCGTGGCGATCGCCAACGGCAGCCGGGACAGCGAGGAACTGATCGCACAACTGCGCGAACACGGCTTCACGGTTACCAATATGACCGGCAACGAATTGGCGGTGGAGCACATCCGCTACATGGTGGGAGGCCATGCACCGCGCCTGTTGGACGAAACCGTATACAGCTTCGAGTTTCCCGAACGCCCCGGCGCGCTTTTGAAATTTTTATCTTTTATGGGCGGACGTTGGAACATCAGCCTGTTCCATTACCGGAACCACGGTGCTGCATTCGGGCGGGTGCTGATGGGAATTCAGGTACCGAAGACGGAACGGCGAGCCTTCAAGGAATTTCTCGACGCCATCGGCTTCGCCTATCGGGAGGAGACGGACAACCCGGCCTATCGACTGTTCGCAGGCGGAAACGCGACCTCTTGATTTCCTTTGCTTCACCGCAACATGGTGGCAAGATCGAAGAGATAGCCCGAACGCCTCATCATTTTTCGGCTTTCGCGTCTTCACGGCAAAAGAAAGTTACATTAAACAGCTCTGCTCGCTGGGATTGGACAACCGTGTATTCGTACCCGAGCTTGAGAGCGTTGCGCGAACTGGTGCCGTTTCCCCGGGGTGCCTTTTCGCTTGGGTCGACGGGAATCTCAATTCGGTCGATTTCTATGCCGAATGGGAACTACCGGGCCGGGAGGTACCGGAAAAAATCTATTACTCCGAATTTCTTCACACCGACCGCATCGTCGAGGTATTCCACGATCTGGCATATGTTCGGCGCTGCAGCCGGTCATTCGGCAGAAACGGACGATCAGGCTTTCCAGAGCGATTACCTCAAGCACGATTTCTATCATCTGATTTCTCGTCCCGCCCAGACACACCATTGTTTTCGGGTACGGCTGGAGAAGACGGCAAGCCATATCATATCCCGGCACAAAGGCATCCAGTGGGAGTGTTTATTCCAGCGACAAAATATACGTCCACTGCGCCTCGGTAACCGGCATGACGGACAGCCGGTTGCCGCGGCGAACGAGCGCCAGACCGTCGAGTTCCGGCCGGTCTTTTAGTTCGCTTAAAGTGATAGTGCGTTTGAGCTTGCGGACGAACTGCACATCCACCATAAACCACCGCGGATCATCCGGCTTGCTGCCGGGATCGTAATGCTTGTTATCGGCGTCAAACGCGGTGAAATCCGGATAGGCTTCACGCGAAATTTTCGCGATGCCGACGATGCCCGGCGTATCGCAATTAGAATGGTAAAAAAACACCAGGTCCCCCACTTTCATTTCATCGCGCATCATATTTCGCGCCTGATAATTGCGCACGCCGTCCCAGTGCTCGATCTGATGAGGCCGTTTCTCCAGGTCGTCGATGCTGAACTCCGAAGGTTCGGATTTCATCAACCAGTAACGCATCTGTCTTCCCCCCGCGAAAAGTAATTTCTCAATAACGTTATTAACTACAGCATGTTAGCGGAAGTGGCCGTCTTAAAACATCCTGACGCGGCAGCAAAAACCCCATTGTTCACGCGAAAAAGAGATCTGTGGAAAATGGCTGCTGTAGTCCGCCAGCATGGTCCGACGCTGCTCGAATTTCCGTCCCAGCGGCCCGTCGAACATTGGGAGGCCGATACAGCGGGGACTCAACTGTTGGTCGAGCCGGTGGATAATGACTATGTTTGACGTAAAGAACGGAGGTAACTGATGTCCGCCGTAATTCAGGAATCGAGCCCGTATGAGCGCTTGCTGGCGCTGCCGGAAAATCTGGTCGGAGAAATCATCGGCCGAGAACTGTACACCCAGCCCGGCCGAGCCGGGCCTCATGCTTCAGTCGCCCCTGTGCTCGGGATCGATATCGGTTCAGCCTATCATCGCGGCCGGGGCGGTCCGGGCGGTTGGTGGATCATCGATGAGCCGGAATTCCATTTCGTCCGCGATACCGAAGTGCTGGTCCCCGATATCGCCGGTTGGCGCCGCGAGCGCATGTCGAGCTTGCCGGAAGACCATCGCTTCGAGGTGGTTCCGGACTGGGTGTGCGAAATCCTTTCGCCGACGCCCCAGAAAAAGGATAGGGTCACAAAAACGAGAGCTTACGCGCGCTACGGCGTAGCGTTTTTGTGGCTTGTTGATCCCCTGGCGCGGATTTCGGAAACCTATGCCTTGGCCGACGGGCAGTGGACCGTAACCGGCTTATACCAGGACCACGACGAAGTTTCCGCTGCACCCTTCGAGGCCGTCACGATCGCCCTCAGCGACCTGTGGGCCGGTTCCTGACCACCTCTTTTCGTCCCGCCTCCAGCGCGTCAGCCGCTGCCACATTGCACTTTATCTTAACGACAGAGGTCGTCGAACAGGTAATAAGCCTCTTCGGTAATCACGCCATTCAGCGGCACATCCCAAGGCTGCGCCGGTATTTGGTCCCATTTCTGGCATTCGAACGCCAGGCCGATGAGAATCGGCGTGCGCGGTTGATTTGCATTCTTAAGATAAGCGAACGTACGGTCGTAATAGCCGCCGCCCATACCGATGCGGTTACCGAAAAGATCGAAAGCCACCAGGGGAACGAACGCCATATCCAGCATCCACGGCTCAGTAATCGTATCTTCCCCGATAGACGGCTCGGGAATCCGAAATTTATTCGGAGTCAACGCCGTGCCCGGCCCGTAATGCCCGAACCATAGCGAACGCTGGGGCGACGAACGGAGAATCGGTAGGTAACACGCTTTGCCACATGCCCACAAGCTCTCGATAATAGCCTGGGTTTCGACCTCGCCGTCGTTACTGAGATAAGCCGCGACATGCTGGCCGCGTTCGGCAATCGGCGATGTAATGAAGCGTTCCGCGATGCGGAGACTCTTCTTACTAGCCAATACGAGCGGCATGCTTTGTCGAAGAGCTCGACTCTGGCGCCGGATATCCGCCGGAAGATTCATTCAGATAGATCGGATGAAACTGGCGAGTGCATATTCGCACATCCAGCAAAGGGAGTTCCTCTAGAACGAGGAGAAGTGAAGTATTCCCCGCCTGCGCCGTAAACCGCTTTCGCCCTTGAACCGGAAGGTTCAGGTGGGAGCGTAGGAACGGCGAATTAGGCTTTCCGCTCGGAGCGGACTTGCGCACATCGCTCGTTCGATGGTTCCCGGGGTTTTAGATTAGGCTCAAGAAGTAACCCAGCTGCTTTCGCACGCCGCAGGGAATACGTGAATCAAATTCTACTAGGTCGACAAATTGATGCAATACGTATCAGCGCCGAAACAGCTTTAATCCGTATCCAGGGCTGCGTCTAGCCTTTCGTGCAGCGACGAAAAGCGATCCCGCAAATCCTGCGATAACAATTTGTTCTGCTGTTGCGCTTGTAATAGCTCATGCGCGATATTCAGCGCTGCCATCACGGCAATGCGTTCGGTGCCGATCACGCGGCCGGTACCGCGTATTTGACGCATTTTTTCATCCAAATAACGTGCTGCAATCAAAAGATCGTGCTGTTGGTCTTCAGGGCAGGAAATAGGATATTCCTTGCCGAGGATCTGAACTTTAATCGGCGGATTCATTTCGCTCATCATTCGTGTCCTATGGATTTCAGGCGGGAAATCATCGCTTCAACGCGACTCTTCGCCATCTCGGTTTTATCGGATAGTTGCACCCGCTCTCGCATCCATTCGTCTAACGTGGACTTCAGCACCTGATTTTCATCACGTAGCCTTTCGCACATGGCGGCCAGTGAATCGATCTTATTTTCCAATCGTACTAGCTCGGCATCCAAATCAAACATATCGGCTATCATGATTTTGGAGCCTTAAAGATGGGGTTAAACTTCGGTGCTAGCTTTCGATCCGGCTATTCGAAGTGTTAGCATAAAGAATTAGAGCAGGGTCGACAAGGCTGGAATGAGCAACGATTTATCCTATCAGAATGTCCAGGACGTCGTCCTGAACAACGACTCGGCGGCTAGCGCAGCCGAAGTGCATGGGGTGCTATCGGGATTGCTGTGCCTGAACAGCCAGACCGATTGCGATCAGTGGCTGGAAGCCGTTTTCGGCGAAAGCAGGACCAACCTTAACCCGGCGGAACATGCCTTGCTTTCGGCGCTGTGCGAGACGACTCGGCATCAATTGGACGATTTCGACTTTTCGTTCGAGTTGCTGCTGCCGGATGACACGCTCCCCCTGAGTGACCGCGCCAATGCTTTGGGAGAATGGTGCCAAGGCTTCTTATACGGCCTCGGTTATCGGTCGGATGGCGCCGACTGGCCGGGAGAAAGCACCGAAGTCCTCCACGACCTTCTGGAAATCTCCCGCCTGAGTCCGGATTCCGCCGGAGAGTCGGACGAAGTGGCTTATGCCGAGATCACGGAATATGTCCGCATCGGCGTACAGTTGATCCGTACCGAATTGCAACAGCAACCGCCCTCGCGACTTCACTGATATTGCAAACTCATGCTTCAACCGAGCGAATTCAAACAGCGCCGTAAACAGCTAGCGCGCCGTATCAAGAAGAAAAGCGTAGCTCTGATCGCGAGTGCGTCTGCGAGCGTACGCAACCGGGATGTGGAATATCCGTATCGTCAAGACAGCGATTTTCATTATCTGACCGGATTCGACGAACCCGAAGCGGTGGCCGTCTTCGCCCCCGGCCGAAAACAAGGGGAGTACATTCTTTTTTGTCGCGAATTCGATCGTGAAAAAGCGATCTGGACCGGAAGGCATGCCGGGCTCGAGGGCGCTCGCAACGCATTCGGAGCGGACGAAGCATTCCCCATTGATGAACTGGACAAGGTTTTGCCCGGCCTTCTGGAAAATCGCGAGCGGGTTTATTTCCCCATCGGGCACGATCCGAAGATCGATCGTCAGGTGTTTTCCGCGGTAAACAACGTGCGGGCGAGAGTCCGTACCGGTGTACGTGCGCCGTTCGAATTCGTATCTCTGGAGCATCTGCTTCATGAGCAGCGCCTGATCAAAACGTCGCATGAAATCCAATTGATGCAGAAGGCCGCCGAGGTTTCGGTACGCGCTCATAAACGCGCGATGTCAGTCTGTAAACCGGGAAAGTACGAATATGAAATCGAAGCCGAGTTGCTCTACGAATTCACCCGGCATGGCATGCGAGCGCCTGCCTATCCTTGCATCGTCGCAGGAGGACACAACGCTTGCGTACTCCATTACACCGAAAACAAGGACGTACTGAAGGACGGCGACCTTCTTCTGATCGACGCCGGGGCAGAGTATGAAAACTATGCTGCTGACATCACCCGTACTTTTCCCATCAATGGAAGATTCAGCGAAAGTCAGCGACTCCTTTACGACTTGGTTCTGGAGGCCCAACTCGACGCTATCGAGCAGGTGCGTGCTGGCAACCGCTGGAATGCGCCTCACGATGCTGCCGTACACACCTTGACCAAAGGGCTGGTCAAGCTGGGTTTGTTGGAAGGGCGTGTTTCGAAGCTGATCAAGGACGAAGCCTACAAGAAGTTCTATATGCATCGAACCGGCCACTGGCTGGGCATGGACGTGCATGATGTCGGGGAATACCGGAGCGATGGCGAATGGCGTTCGCTGGAGCCCGGAATGGTATTGACGGTGGAACCCGGCCTTTATGTCGCGCCGGACTGCCATGACGTAGATCCCAAATGGCGCGGCATCGGCATCCGAATCGAAGATGATGTTTTGGTCACCAAAGACGGTTGTGAAATCCTCACGGCCGGACTGCCCAAAACGGCAGCGGAAATCGAAGCATTCATGGCGAATCCCGAATGAACCACGATTTCGATCTATTGATCGTGGGCGGCGGACTGGTCGGAGGTAGTCTCGCTCTGGCCCTGCGGGACGCGCCGCTTCGCGTGGGAATCGTCGAAGCGCTGACGGAAACCCAACGACAGGCCCTGACGGCCGGCGATCGCGCCTTGGCCCTAGCGCGAGGCACGGTCCAAATTCTCGACCGGCTCGGCGTATGGCAAGACGTGGCGCCCAAAGCCATGCCCATCCGTCATATCCATGTCTCCGATCGCGGCCGTTTCGGAAAAACGCGGCTGCATGCTCTTGAAAAAGGAGTCGACGCGCTGGGCCATGTCATCGTCGCCCGAACGCTGGAGGATCGCATTGCTCGGGAACTGCGCGGACTCGATGCGGAGCTGATATGCCCGGCGAGGGTCATCGGTCTCAAAGCAGGCCCGAATGGCGTGTGCGTCACCCTCAAGAAAGGCGAGGAGTGCCTCAATCTCACGGCCGCTCTGGTGGTTGCCGCCGACGGCGGAAATTCCACAGTGAGAAGGCTCCTGGGAATAGAACAAAACGTCCGGGACTATGGACAGACGGCGATCGTGACTGAAGTCAGCACGGAGGCAGATGTGAACTTCACGGCTTACGAGCGTTTCACGACCGCCGGCCCGTTGGCCCTGCTGCCCTTGGAGCGCAAAAAATGCTCGGTGGTCTGGACGATGAAGGATCAGGAGGCCGACGAACTCTTGAGTGAATCCGACGCGAACTTCACCGCAAACTTGCAGTCGGCATTCGGTTATTGGCTAGGGAAAATTCAACTGGCATCGCGACGGCAAGGTTTTCCGCTCAAGCTGATCCGGGCAGAGAAGATGGCGGACGACCGTGTCCTCTTGATCGGCAACGCGATGCATCAGGTTCACCCCGTTGCCGGTCAAGGCTTCAACTTAGGTCTCCGTGATGCGGCATCCCTGGCGGAGCGATTGCTCACCAAACTGGCGTTCAACGAAGATATCGGCGAAAAAGCGTTCCTCGATCGTTACGCCCGAGCCCGGCAGAGAGATCTGGCCAATACGATCCATTTTACCGACGGCCTGATACGGGCGTTCTGCACCGATTTTCCACCCTTCGCCTTGGCGCGTAATGCCGCCATGATCGCCCTGGATTGCTTCCCGCCGGCGAAGCGCTTGCTGGCTCGTCACGCGATGGGATATGGCTTTAGATTTTGAACGCTTGAATCACGCTATTCGAATTTTGGAAAAGAACTATCCAATAGCCACTGCTTTTTTTCGACGTCAAAATGCCATTTTTGCTCGTCGGTCAGACTTTTTTCCACGAGCCGCTCATTATCGATATAGCGAATCTCGACGGTTTGCAGCACGATTGTCCCCTCGTTCTGCACCTTCCGGAATACTGAATCGTAGCCGGTAACTTTTATATTTTTGAGCGCCTTGAAATCAGGCGCCCGTTTCTGTTTGTCGGTCTGAAAATCCCAGGCTTTTTGGAAAGCTCCCCATCGAATAGCTGAACCATAGCTGTTCAGTGCCTCCTCCATTTTCATCACCCTCATGTCGTGGGCGCATGCTACAAGCGCAAAACTTAAACCGATCCATATTGTCCTGAAAACGCGATCTCGAGCCATAGAAGTACCCCAAATTAATAAATGATAAAAAGGCGCGAGGCAGGACTTTGACTTCGGCGTGACGCTGCGAGAGCTTTTGACATCAATGTTGCAGCGAGATTATATAATGTTCGCCCCCAATACTTTCGGAGATAAACAATGAAAATACTAGCCGGTCTTTTTCTGGCATTGCTTGCCGTCATTTACTTTCTGCCCGCGTTTATGTCGCGGTCCGACGAAATCAACGGGACCTCGCGGGAAGCGGTTTATAAATCGGCAATCCAAGTCAAACGCTACCTCAATACGGACGAACGCGTTTTGTTCGATACCGCCTTGGGAATTTTAGACAAAATCAAATCGGAAGAAGGACCGGATGCCTTCGTCAACACCGTGGACGGAAAGACACCCGACGAAGTCATCGAAATGGCGAAGCAAGAGGTCAACACCAAGATTGCAGCCGGCCATCCCGATTTCAAGCAATACACCTCGTGGGACGATATGATTCAGAAGCTGACCAATGGTAATGGAAGGAAGCCGTCCGCTCGTCCCAATGCCTCTTCCGATCACTCCTTACGCGACTCCGAGCGTCCGGATCGTCCTCAATAAATCGGCTCAAAGATCGACCTCCACTCACAGTTTCGCTAGACACGGCTAGTCAATCGGTCTTACGCCACTCTTCAGTCAATCGGAGCGCCGTCCGGTAAACCGTTTCCCGACGCGCTCCGGTGATCTTTACGGTCAAGGACACTGCCGTCTTGACCGAACAGTCCTCGAGCAGAATCCGCAATACTCGTTCCTCATCCACGGTAAGCCCTTCCGTCCTGCCGAGATCGGGCGCGCCTTCCAGTACCAGGACGAATTCCCCTTTTTCCATATTCGGATCGCTTTCGAGGAGCGAGAGCGCCTCGCCGACCCGTGTATCCACTATCGTTTCGAATAGCTTGGTCAACTCTCGGGCAATGACCAATCGCCGATCAGACGGAAAAATCGCCGTGATGTCCGCTACACTTTCGAACACGCGATGACTGGATTCGTAAAAAATCAGCGTTCTCGAATCATTCCGCAGGACCTCCAGGCTGGCCTTGCGCGCCGACGATTTTCGCGGCAGAAATCCCTCGAAGGCAAAACGGTCGGCGGGGAGGCCGGACGCCGAAAGGGCTGCGATGAGAGCACATGGCCCCGGAATCGGAACGACGCGAATACCTGCGGCCCGAACCGCCCGCACCAGGGGAAATCCGGG
>NZ_MSCV01000048.1 GCF_002005105.1 Methylocaldum sp. 14B
ATGATCCGGAACGGCGTGGCGAGCAGGAAGCCGTCGCCATGCCGGGAGAGGCGATGTAAAGTTTCCATGTGCCAGACATGGGTGCGGTCGGCGTGTACTTTGCCTTCGGAGGCGAGCAGATGGAAGGGCGCGAGGCGAATGTCGTCCAGCGAATGGACATGCCAGCAGCAGCGCCGGTAGGCATCGACGAAACGCTGGGCATCGCGGGCTCGTTCGGTATAGCGGTCTCGTAACGCCGAAACGTCGAGGCCCCGCGTTTCGGCGGCGGCGATCCATTCCAGGGCCGGACGCAACATCGCCTTACTGGCGGCCCCTACGGCACCGTATTGCCGGGTCAGCAATTCCTTGGCTTTGAGCGACCACGGCATCAGTTCGCAATCGAGAATGAACCAGTCGGTCTGGAACTCTTCCCAGAATCCTGCAGCGCTCAAGGCTTCGCCCAGACGATCGAGTACCCCCTTTTCCAAGTCGGGCTCGTTGAAGAAGCGCCGCCCGGTGCGGGTGTAAACGATACCCCGGCCTTCGCCGGCCACTCCGAAACGGCGCAAGACCGCCGCTTCATCCCGGGCAATCGCGACGACAGCACGGGAACCCATGTGCTTCTCCTCGCACACGACGGAACCGACACCGGCCTTACGATAATAGTCCAATGCCTCGCGCGGATGTTCCAGGAAGCCGTCGAGTTCGCTGGTCTCCGAGGGAGACATGGTGGGCGGCAGATAGACCAGCCAACGTGGGTCCGCCGCGAAGCGGGTCATGACTTCCAACGCCGCCGCGGCGTTTTCGGGGCGAGTCGTAACGGTATGTCCTAACCGCGGATGGAGAATGCGTTTGCCGGACACGTCGGCGTAATCGAGCAAATCGTCAGCCGCCTGTTGCAGTGAAAGTGTTTCGGTCTGAGCCGAAAGCAGCGGGCGAACCGGTTCGTAGTAGGTGGCCATCGCCGGCGCGGCGACCAGTTCCTTTTCCGGCCAGCGCAGGGCCGTCAGTTCGCCGCCGAACACGCACCCGGTGTCCAGGCACAAGGTGTTGTTGAACCATTCGGCGCGCGGTACCGGTGTATGCCCGTACACCACGGCGGCACGTCCGCGGTAATCGGCTGCCCAGTTGTAACGGACGGGTAGTCCATATTCGTCGGTTTCGCCGGTGGTCTCGCCGTACAGGGCGAACTCGCGAACCTTGCCGGACCCACGGCCGTGCATGGTTTCGGGAAGACCGGCGTGGGCAACCGCCAGCTTGCCCCCGTCAAATACGTAATGGCTGACCAGGCCGTCCAGGAATTTTGCGACCGTGTCCCGGAATTCCGGAGTTTCGCTTTCCAGTTGTGCCAGCGATTCAGCCAGGCCATGGGTCTTCTGGACCTGACGGCCGCGCAACGCCCTGGCCAGCTTCAAGTCGTGATTGCCGACTACGCAGTAGCCGTTGCCGTTTTCCACCGCCCCCATCGCCAACCGCAATACGTCGGGGATGTTGGGGCCGCGATCCACCAGATCTCCGACAAAAACCAGCTTGCGTCCTTGCGGATGAAATACGGCGATATTGTCGCCGTCGCGGCGCACTTCGTAACCCAAGCGGGTGAGCAGCTGCACCAGTTCGTCGTAACAGCCATGCACGTCGCCGATGATGTCGAACGGTCCCGTCTCGGTCTTGCGGTTGTTCCACAGGGGTTGACGGTGAATCTCCACGCTGTCGGCCTCTTCTGGAGTGCGCAGCCGGTACACGTAGCGGAAGCCTTCCCGTTCCAATCCGCGCAGCGAGCGGTTCAGGGCGGCGGCCTGATTGCGGACGACGTGGGGACCGAACGACCGGTCCGGCCGTTCGGCGTTGCGCTCATGGCAGACATGCTCCTGCATGGCCATGACGATGGCCACGGGCAAGCAGTGGTATTCCCTAGCGAGCACCACCAGAGGCTTGCGATCCTCGGCCCGGACGTTGGTGGCGTCCACGACCGCGAGACGTCCCCTTTTCAGGCGTTTGCCGACCACGTAATGAAGGATGTCGAAGGCATCGCCGGTCGCCGACTGGTCGTTTTCATCGTCGGCCACCAAACCCCGGCAGTAATCCGATGAAATCACCTCGGTGGACAGAAAATGCTTCCGGGCGAAGGTGGATTTACCGGATCCGCTTGGACCGATCAACACCACCAGGGACAATTCGGGAAGCGTGATCTTCATGCCGCCTCCCGCTCGAACACAGCCATTTGCGTCGGTGCACCCAACTCGGGGTCGATCTCGCCGATAGGTTGGAAACGCACTTGATAGCCATGATGGTCGGCCACGCGCCGGCCCCAGGACTGGAACTCCGTCCGCGTCCACTCGAACCGATGGTCGTGATGGCGCAATCGTCCCGCCGGGAGGGTTTCGTAGCGGATGTTGTATTCCACGTTAGGCGTGGTCACGATGGCGATGCGCGGCCGGGCACAGCCGAACAGCACTTTCTCGAAAGCTGCCAGACGCCCCAAGTCCAAGTGCTCGATCACTTCGATGGCCAAGGCGGCATCGAACCCTTCGATGCGCGCATCTCGGTAAGTCAGCCCGCCGTGAAGCAGCGTAATCCGATCCCGTACCCGCGGCGGCAACCGGTCCAGGTTCAGACGCTTCGCGGCGATTTCCAACGCGCGGATCGACACGTCGAGGCCGACCAGTCGGCCGATGCGACTGTCCTTCAACAACCGGGATAGCAACTTCGCCTCGCCACATCCCAAATCGACCACGGACTCTGCTTCGGCAGCATGCAGAACCTCCAACACGGCGCGAATACGAGCCTCATTGAGGGACAGGGGGGACTCGACCGCCGCCTCTTCCGAAGTGATGAAGGCCATATCGTTCACCGCCATATTTCCAACCTCCGTGACCGGACCATTCGGTTCGATGCCGTCGTCCTCTTCGGGCACATCGAGTCGGGAAAGGGCTTCCAGAGCCAGGCTGCGCTGGTGACGCAGATAGCGGCGGGCGATCAGTTCCTTCTCCGGGTGCGTGGCCAGCCAGCTTGCACCATGGCGCAGCAGTTTTTCCAGCTCATCCTGACCGACCCAGTAATGCTTCGTGTCGTCCAGGACCGGCAGCAGCACATACAAATGCGACAGGACGTTCTTGACGGTCGTGCAGGCGGCAAGGGTCAGCGCCACATAAGGACTGTCCCCCCACTCCGGGAAATGTTCGTCGAGGGGCAATCGGGTCGCTTCCACCTCATAGCCGAGCGGCTCGAATAGAGCGTGAATCAATCCGGTTTCTCCCCGGACCGATACGGCAGGCAGCTTTACATTCAGCGATAACCGTTGCTCCACCAGGTCCGGCCGGGCATTGCAGCGGCCCTGCAAGGCCGAGGAATACACCTCGCCGATGGCCACCGACAGGAATGAAGAAGCGGTATAGGGGCGATCGTTGACGTATTGGTCCAGCAGCCCGCGGCTTGCCTGCGTCTTGCCCCGCACCAGCCCCACCGGATCGACCGCCACCAACAAGCACGCGGTGCAGCGGTCGGGTGATGCCTCTGGATAAAACACGTGGGCCTCGCCGAAGCTGAGGGAAAACGTCTGCACCCTGTCCGGATGCTTATGCAGCAGAAATCCCAGATCCGTTGCGGGCGACTGGGTGTTGGTGAGGGTCAGGAGCATGAAGAGCTTCCATGGTGAGGGGCATGATCACATCCATCCATCAGGGCGGAAGCGGAAAACGTCGACGCCAAAATCGACCGTATCATCCGTGTAACGATGGAGTCAGCGATTTGAGTTTAGCACGCGAAAGTGCAGAACGAGGTTTCACGGGGGGGGCGACAGATTAAGGGCAACTTGAAAGGCAGGTATGCCTTTTACAACTGTCACTCAGATTTGGATCGTTGAGGTCCGCCCTTGACCAAATTTACAATTCGAACAGGGCTTCGTGAAGTCGACATTCTAGCTGGCTGATGCTCAAACGCGAACGGTAGAAATGGCCGTTAAGCAATCATTGGGCGCGCTATATATCTGTCCGGCGGCAGTTCGGCCGAAGCAGCCATTCGGCTCGCTCAATACCGCTTATTCATGAGCGTCCGCTTCCTTTGAGGCCGAGCGAGTGCTTCGTGCCAACCCCTGCGGTTCGACCATACGTGGACCCGATGGCGGCTTCCGAGCGGTCTTACGTACCCGCGCACCATTGGGCAAGTCTCGGCCGAAAGCGAGCGTTCGGCGCAAATTGGCAGGGACGTGGGCCGTGAGCCTCAAAGTGCCGCGAGCATTTCCACCAAAGCTCTGAGCCCGATCACTTCAACATCCGCCTTGATGGGATAGCGGTCGCTACCTCCATACACGACAATACGTCGATCCGGCCGCAGATCATCGCAGGCGATCTGGAAGCCTTTTTCCAACTTTGGAGACAGACCTCGCTTGATTTCGATAGCCCACAGGCCTTGGCCCGGCATCTCCAGTAGCAGATCGATCTCGGCGCCGACGGCGGTGCGGTAAAAGCTTGGCAGTGTTTGCTCCGGTGCAGCCGCGAGCAGATTTTCGATGACAAAACCTTCCCAACTCGCGCCAACAGCGGGATGGCCACTGAGCGCGTTATAGTCCGTCAACCCCAGCAGGGCATGGGCTATGCCGCTGTCTCGAAGATACACCTTTGGGGACTTGACCAGGCGTTTGCCAAGATTGGCGTGGAACGGCCGCAGGCGGCGGATCAGTAACAGATCGACCAGTAAATCGATGTAGCGTGTTACGGTTTGCGCGCTGATCATCAGGGAGGTGGCAAGGCGCGAGGCATTCAACAGGTCGCCCTGCTCATAGGCCAACATCGTCCACAGGCGCTCGAGGGTCTCCGCCGGTACCCGTGGACCGAATAGCGGAATTTCCCGCTCCAGATAGGAACGGATGAAATCCCTGCGCCAACGCAAGCTTTTCCGATCGTCCGCCGCGAGAAAGCTGTTGGGAAATCCACCCCGCACCCATAACCGAGCGACGTCTTCGCCATTGCCGGCCGAGGTTTCCAGAATATCGAATGGCCCCATATTGACGTAAGCGATCCGGCCCGCCAAGCTCTCGCCGGATTGGCGGAGCAAGCTCAGGGAGGCAGACCCCAGAATCAGGAAGCGCCCGGTTCGATAGCCGCTGCGGCGTCCCTCATCGATCAGTCCGCGCAGGCTCTGGAACAAATCCGGCATTCGATGGATCTCGTCCAGAACAACCATGCGGTCCCGGACGTTTCGCAGGAATAATTCCGGATCGGTCAATTTGGCGCGGTCTTCCCGTGACTCCAGATCCAGGTAGACGGAAGGACGCTCCTGCGCCAGGGTCAAGGCCAAGGTGGTCTTGCCGACCTGGCGGGGGCCTATCAAGGCGACGGCGGCCTGGTCGCTCAGGGCTTCTCTTACGATGGGCAGAATACGGCGAGCAATCATCCTTGCATATTATCCATCATGTGGATGATATACAAGGTTTGATAAACTATTGGCGAGCCATGATCTGACGAGATCAGTTGGATCGAAGCCGCTTTCTAGTCCCCAACAACTCAAACTCGCCTCCTACGACCGGTTCTTTCCCAACCGGGACACCATGCCGAAAGGCGGCTTCGGCAACAATACCTCGATCCTGGTGCATCGCAATGAACTGAAAATCGCGTTGGCGCCCGCCTCGATAGAGCCAAGCATGAGTTCAGATGGATTTCCGATAGCCACCGAAGTGCCCTATACGGCCAGAAACAGAGGTTGCTCTCACCGTCTGAAATTTGGCCTCAACGACCATTCGTCTTGACCGATACCGGTCGTTCACGAATGTCCCCTTCCTTCAAACTCGAGCGAGCAGTACGCGCCCTTAGGATACAGTCGAGTAAATTTCTTGAGAGACCGTGTATGGACCGGAAATTAAAGGGAAACCCGCCGCTCACGCTGTGGAGTGCCCAACTTTGCCGAATAGTCCCCTTTGTACTTGTAGGCACAAGATGGCCGCGGTTATGGCTAGCATCCAACGTCCACCCATCTCGTTAAAGATCATCCACGTCAACGTCAGGGGTTCATTGCGCACCACATGGGCCTGTTGCGCCATGTCCTGAAGCTGGATTTCCAGCGTTCCCAGCAATACAAAAGGGCCGGTGAGGCCGACGATGAATATCGACGTCGGCACACCCAATACCAGCAACACCGCGCGTTCGACCCAGCGCCGCGTGGGCCAGGCCATCAGGAGGGACCCTTCGATGACCACCGGAACCAGGGTATGCATCAGATGGGTTCCGGTCGTTACTGCCAGGCCCGCCGGAATCTGTTGGCCGCCGCCCAAGGGCAACGGCTGCAACAGCCAGGCTTCGAGCTGGATGAGGACATCGTGATTGTCCGCGACCAGTTTGAGCGACGGTGCGTATTCGGGGGCAACCGACAGGATGACGAACCGGAACAGCGGCAACATCAGTTCCGCCAAGGGTGCGCTGAGATAGATTCCCAAGGCCGACAATCCGAGCCAGGCCGCCACGGCTTTCGCGGAGAGCTTGAGCCAATCAGCGCGCTGCATCGGCGGATCGCAAGGCGCCCGCCGCCCACCCGGCGAAGAACAGGCAACCGATCACGATGATCAAGGTCGGCGCGAGATAGGTGTGGATCAACTGGAACCAGTCGCGATAATGGGCGATGACGAAATACAGCCCGCTGATCCGGATCAGGTTGAGGCCATACATCAACGAAACGCCCAAGCCGATCCCGATCCATTTGCGCGTGATCGTAGAAGGGAAAGCCAAGATGGCCGAGATCACCAGAAACAACGCGCCCGCGCCGTCGCAGCCTCGGACGATTTCCAGGTCGGCCTGTGGCGACACCAGCCGATTCTGAACAGCCGACACCCGTTCCGTGGGCGTGAGCAGATTGATCAGGTCCGCGCAAAGCGTACCCAATCCCCGGTGATACAGCTCTCTGAACACGTCATCGGGTATCTGGAAATAGGCGTAGTGGAACGCCCCATACCATCCGAGGAAGAGCAGCAGTTGAAGCCACCCGGGCGTATACATTGAACGTTTGTGAGACCGAAGCGTTGGCATAGGAAGCTTCATTAAAAACTACTCCATTGTTTTACAACGGCTGGGGATGAGTCATTCCAAGGATGCGTCTTACGTCATCAGGCTTGGTTTTGTAGCAACGAATCATCTGCTCACAGTAGTCGCCGACAGTCCGAATTACCAATGCGCCCGAGCTCAGCTGTTTTAAAGTTGGGCGATCGGCGACGTCATGGATGTCGTAATCCAGTGGGTCAAACTCGTTTGCCTTGAAATCCGAAACGAAGCTGGCCTTCAGGTCAACTCCGAAGACAGAATCAGGAGAAAGTGAAGCCGGCGCGACATTGAAGAGACGAGCAACTCTCATCAATGCGGACTCGCGAATTTTGCGTCTATTTCTTCCACGTTATTTTCTCGCTATTTACCACTGCCGAAAAACGAGGGCGCGAGTGGCTGCGGCTTCTAGAGCCCGTAGGCTGGGTTGGAGCGTTGCGAAAATCCGGCACCGCCGAGCCTTGAAACGCTGGGTTTCGTTCCGCAACCCAGTCTTCTACGCGGGCTTGGCGAACGGCAATGCCGATTGGCGACAAGACCATGACAATCAGACCCCAGACCGGGACGAACGGTACGTCCGCATCGGCGGCTGCTACCAAGGGGTCGCCACCGGTGTGATACTCGGCCAATTGGTGATGCCGTCCGTGCAGAGAATGCTTACGGTGGACTTGGTAGGGGATCGGGCGTTTTGGTCGGAGCCAACGATTGACGTAATCGGTTGTAATTGACCGTGCCGTTCGGATCGCCTTGTTCGGCGCTCAGTTTGAACAATTCGAGCGCTTTGACGATGTTTTTGGGAACGCCTTTGCCAAATTCGTAGGCCAATCCCAAATTGTTCTGCGCGGAGGAGTAACCTAAATCGACCGCGATCTGCCACAAACGAACCGCTTCGGCGGGATTCGCTTCGACACCCTGGCCGTTATCGTATGCCAATGCCAGATTGTTCAACGCATTGACCTGATTCTTTTCGGCCGCCATCCGAAACCATTTCACGGCTTCATGGTAATCCTTGTCGACACCAAAGCCGTTTTGGTAGGCCCAGCCGATATTGTTTTGAGAAATCGCATCGCCTTGCTCCGCCGCCTTCCGGTACCATTGCAAAGCCTTCTCGTAATTTACGGGTACGCCGACCCCATTGGTATAGGCGTGGCCCAGCGCGTGCTGGGCTTCTGCCAAGCCTTTATTGGCAGCCAACTCGTACCACTCGATGGCCCTTAGGTAGTGTACTTGGCCAAAGGCGCCGATACGGTAGAGGTTGCCCATGGCAAATTGAGCTTGAGGATATTCCTTGATGGCCGCCGACTTGATCAGGCGTAGCGCTTCTTGCGGGTTCTTATTGACCCCGACGCCTTCCGCATAAGCCACGCCCAGATAATACTCGGCTTCCGCGTTGCCGTTTTTCGCATGTTCCTGGATGATTCCCAGTGCTTGGGCATACTTGCCTTCGTTTAACAAACGCAAGGCCTCATCCAGGTTGCCCGCAAGCAGGGCAGGCGCGAAAAGGGACAAAAATAAGCTCAGTATTTTTCCATTCATCGAGTGCGTCCCAAAGTTCGGGGGAGAGTAAGTGTCTTTTGCCATAGATCGCTGGCGTCTACTGCACCGCATCCCAGCCGCAGAAGAAGGGAATCGAATACGATATCGCCTTTGAAATCGTCTCTGCCCCCGATTTCTGCGGTACATTTCTTTTCTTACACTCAATATCCTGGGTAAAAAAACTCATATTCTCCTGTCCGCATTCGATGAACAATGTCGAAAGGATTCACGACTACTCCTATTTCTGCTTTTTGATTTTCACCCTCCAACTTTCCGACGTGCCTAAACTCCTCGTTTATTTTCCAAATCGAAAGCGTCCTTCTCAAACTGATCGAGCTCGGTTTTTGATAGACCAAATCGTGTTGGTTCCAACCCACTCGGATCGACCGCCATAATCGGATTCCCCCCGACATAGGCATACAGGTTCAAGCCCCCACAAAACCGATGGGGTCCTCCGAGATGAACCGCCCGACCGTCGCATCGTAATACCGCACCCGCATGTAGTACAGGTTCTGGCCCTCGGCCACCGACAAGAGCACCTTGCCTTGTTATGTTTCTTTGTGGCTTATGCAAGTTGTGCTGGAATTCGAATCAGTTTCCCAAAGTCAGTTTTCCAGATATCAAGTTCATAGAGGTTTCCGTCCTGATCGAGATTCAGTGAGGCAAGAACCTCGACGCCGTCCTCGTCCGTAAATTGACATTCACTTGCCCGTCTCCCAAATTTCCGATCTTCCACCTGCGATCCGTCAGGAAACAGTCGTAAACTCCCCATGCCGCCGTCTTCCATCTCGGAAACTCTTAGTTTCGCCCGCCAATCTTCACTCAGCACACCGATCTGAGCTTTCGAGAGCAGAAATTCAAGAAGCCTAACTTCATCTTTTGATGGACTACGGAGCACCATGAATCCATTCTACGTTAAGGTCCAGCCGAGCCTTGAAACGCTGGGTTTCGTGCCTCAATCCAGCCTACGGGGCTTATAACTTCTGCCACAAACTCTCCTCTATGGTCACCAAGTCACGCTGCTCTCCTTTCACATACTTCAGATTGAAGCTATCAATGGATGATGGCCAAGGTTCGTCATAACTATAACCTTCAAGCATATCAAGAACTCCATCCTTAACATAAAGCAGAAAACCTGCCCCGCTCGGCAGATCTGGAATTTCTCCAATTACATCACCAAATTTAACGTCAAGCCCTACTGTGCGACGCACATCTTCAGGCACGGCCAAGGTCGTATAGAAGCCAAATCCCGTAAACTCGCGCTTTACTACTGTGCACCGTGCAAGTTGCTGTCGTAGCTGATTGAATAACGGAAAATCACCATCAAGCAGCTTCTCGAGTATTGCTTTCTCGAATCTAGATAGTTCATTTTTCATGGCACGAACGCGGTCCCAATCTTTACAGCTCCATCAACAATATTTCCTCGAACGGTAATGGTTTCAGTGCCAACTTTTACGGTCGTTTCAAAAACTCCCGTTAGCCCCTGAGAACGAACGGCGGATTCGGTCGCCTGCTGGATAGCATTGAAAGCCTTCTGTTGTGAGCCAAACTGGTTTACCACACCGCTCAAATTGTGTCGTTCTTGCCCAAAAATATGCTTCAACTTGTTAGGATCTACACCCCTCGCAACATCGTCTAAGTGCTTCGCCGCAGCTCCGCCCAGAATTCCCAACAAACTCCTGCCGCCGCTATACAGGAGCTTGGCCGCTGCGGCACCGCCGCCAATCAGATCAAAGGGGCCAACCGTCGAAATCGCGCAGCCATTGCATTCCGTGGCCGCCAACCCGCTTGGGTCCACCAGATTGATGGGATTCCCCCCGACATAGGCATACAGGTTCAGTCCGCCGTCGAAGCCGATGGGGTCTTCGCTGATAAACCGCCCGACCGCCGCATCGTAATACCGCGCCCGCATGTAGTACAGGTTCTGGCCCTCGGCCATCACCGCGACCTGCCCCGCGTACTGGAACGGCTGGGGAACCGTTTCGGTCGCCGCCATCAGTCCGTAGGCTGGGTTGGAGCTTTGCGAAAACCCGGCACAGCCGAGCCGTGAAACGCTGGGTTTCGTGCCTCAACCCAGCCTACGCGGGCTTCACGTCGTAGCCATATTGCCGGGTTTTGTTTTCGGTGTCGTCATGACCAACCGGTGTATTCTGGAATGATGCACCTCTTTATGTCGGCAGCATTACACACATTTGCATTGGCGCATCTCACATGTTAGTTCACGCTAATGCGCCGTAATTTTGCCGAAGGCGTTCTGCATATTCTGGTGGAACAACCCGTTCACGAAAACAGTTTGGCATGGCAGTTTTCAGAGCCCATTCGACATCATGCCCTAAGCCATGTTGCACAGACTCTCGGCAACCTAAGATGCAAACTTCCAAGCTACGCTCACCCCAGACTGCCCATTTCCCTGACTGTGCCAGCCACACAACCTTCTCGGAGTTTGCTAACAAGGAGTCGGCTGGGCTCTCGTCAGGGTACTGGTTAAGCAAATTCCAATATTCGTCAGCTGACGCAGACACCGGAAGCACTGCCCAATTGAAGAAGCCAAACTCATTCTTGTAGTAATCTGTTGGATCGGGGTCGAGAACTGCTACGAGCAACGAAACATCACCACAAGAACGGCAGAGGGCCTGAATTGCAGGCCAAAACGTCGCAGACATTGCCCAATCAAACTCTTCAAAAGCGAAACGACTGAACCCCTCACGAAAAACTTGCTCGGGAAGTCTCGCTTCTATCCGACAACACTTTTCGACCTCCGCCTTGTACGCTGCAAAGGTTTGATCATCCGCGATAAACGTACTGGTCAGCATCACGGCGCTCCCTGTTCAAGTCGAATTTTTAGATCAATAGAACTGCTGCCGGGCTTGTAATAATCCGCAGTTGGGCTGCCGGTTGACTTAGCTCCGTCGCGCAAAATGTATTTCGCACCATCCTTCTCAAGGATGATGGCTTTGCCATCCTTGCTCACAGATCGCGTGAAACCCGAATCGATGAGATTTTTCTCAAACTCCGACTTCGTTACGTCGGTTGCTCGATTCGCGTAACGACTACCCGCACGAGTCACGTCATAATAAAGTGACGATGCTCCCTTAGCCAATCCATTAAGCAGATTGCTAACTTTACTAGTCGGTAAGGCAAAGCCTATAGCAATATCAAAAGCATCTTTTTGAAATTGAACGATTTGAGCTTGCGATAGGCGCGCTCCTTCGGAGGGACTTAGCCCGCTCGGATCGACCAGGGTAACCGGATTCCCCCCGACATAGGCATACAGGTTCAAGCCCCCTTCAAAGCCGATGGGGTCTTCGGAGATGAACCGGCCGATGTGGGCATCGTAATACCGCGCCCACATGTAGTACAGGTTGTCGCCCTCGGCCATCACCCCGACCTGCCCCGCGTACTGGAACGGCTGAGGAACGGTCTCGGTCGTCGCCATCAAGCGGCCGTAAGGATCGTAGGCATAGGTGTTGACCGTCTGTTGCCCGGCGTTGCTGAGCGCCACCGTGTGGCCGGTGCCGTCGAAGTGGTAGACGTAAAGGGCGTTGGTCTGGGCCTCGACCAGGGCGGTGAGCCCGAGGCCGTGGATGTAGTACCGTTTGATGGTGTTGTTTTGGTCGGCCTCGGCCAGGAGGTTGCCCGCGGCGTCGTAGACGTATTTCGTGACGGTGCCGTTCCGCGTCGCCCGGATCCGGTTGCCGACCCCGTCGTAGGTGTAGCTCGTGGTGCCGCGGCCGGTCAGGCGGTGGGCGGGGTCGAAGCTGAAGGTGGTCGCGCCGTTGCTTTGCAGCTGGCCCTCAAAGTCGTAGCTGTAGGGGGTGGCGGCGCCGTCGAGCTGGGTGCCGGTCAGCCGGGTCTTCGGCGTGTTGTAGCTGTAGGTCCGGGTGAGATTGATGAGCTGTTCCGGGAGCCTGGGTTCGGTCACCAGGGCCTTCGTGCGGTTGCCGTTGGCGTCGAGGGTGTATTGGTATTGAGCCAGGGTCTGGCCGTTGGCGGTGTGGGTCAGCTGGGTCAGGCGGTCGGCAGCGTCGTAGCCGTAGGTCGTCTGGCTGCCGTTGAACCGATTCGTTTGGGTCAGCCGGCCGGCGGCATCGTAGGTGTAGCTTTCGGTCTGGTTGAGCCCGTCGAGGGTGACGGTCTGCAGCCGGTTCAAGGCATCGTAGGTATAGCTCACGGTCTGGTTGCCGGGATAGGTGAGCGTGGTGAGGTTGCCGGCGGCGTCGTATTGGTACTGGACCGTAAAGCCGTTGGGGTCGGTGTGGGCGGTGAGGCGGCCGGCGGCATCATAGGTGTTGCTGGTCGTCCCGCTCGGATCGGTCATGCCGGTCAGGCGGTCCAGCGCGTCATAGGTGAAGCTGACCGTCTGGTTGCCGGGGTAGACGATCTGGGCGAGCTGGCCGCTTGGGGTGTAGCTCGTCGTGACGGTATCGCCGTTGCGGTCGGTGTGGCTATTGAGACGCCCGGCGTTGTCGTACCCCGAGGTGTTGAGCTTCCCTAAGGGATCGGTGCGCTGGATGAGCAGACTCCGTTTGTCGTACTGGAATTGGGTGACGGCCCCGGCCGGGTCGGTGAGGCTTAAGAGCCGGCCGATGGCGTCGTACTGGGTGGCGACAGCAGGATGCGTGCCGGTCTTCGCGGTGGCCGGATGGCCGTTGCCGTCGTAGGTGTAGTGGGTGACGGCGTTCTTGGCGTCGGTGCGGCTTTGTACCAAGCCGGCCGCGGTATAGGCGGTGGCGCTCTGTTGATTGAGCGCATTGCGCGCGGCGATCGGGTGGTGCTCGGCATCGTAGTCGATCTCGGCCGCGTGGCCGAGGGCGTCGGTGACCCGGATCAGTCGCTGCTGGGCATCGTAGGTGAAGCCGGTGGCCTGGTTCAGGGCGTTGACCGTCTGGACCCGGTTGTGCTGGCCGTCGTAGCCGTGCTGGGTGACCTGGCCCAGGGGATCGGTCTGTTGGACGACATGACCCTGGCCGTCGTAGCGGGTCCGAACGATCTGGCCCAGGGCGTTTTCGACGGCGATCGTGCGGCCGGTGTCGTCATAGGTGTAGGTGGTGCGATGGCCCTCGGGGTCTTCCTCGGCCGACGACCGGCCGGTGTAGTGGAATCGGTACAGCGCGGAGCCGGTCTGCCGCGGAGAGGTCTGCTGGATGACCCGGTGGTGGTCGTCGTAGACGTTGCTGACGATGACGCTGTTGACCGGATCGGTCACCGTCACAATCTGGTGATTGGCGTCATAGCCGTATTGCCACAGCTGGTTCTCGGCATCGCGGAATTGGGTCAGGTCGTCGCCGGTGTAGCTGTAGCTGACGCTCCGGCCCTGGTTGTCGGCCACCTGGGTGAGCCGGCCGTTCGTGTAGGTCAGGGTCAAGGTGCGGTTGTAAGCGTCCTTGACCTGGGTCAGCCGATCGTTGCCGTCATAGGTGAAGCTTAAGGTATTGCCGTCGACGTCGGTCAGCCGCTGGATTCGGTTTTGAGCGTCGAAGGCCAGCACGGTGCCGAAGCGCTCCCTGAGTTCAAAGGTGCCGTCGGCCAGCTGGACCAGCTGGGTGGTGACGCCCGGCGGCGCCACGTAGCTGCCGTCCGGCAGCTGCCGGTAGCTCAAGGATCGGTCGCCGAGACGCACGCTGACGCTGGTGTCCAAGAGTTGATCGGTGGCCCACTGCGCGACCAGGGCGCCAACGGTCCAGGCTTGAAGACTCGGCTGGGTGGGCGCCATCAGGTCGCGGGTCACAACCGCGGCGACGATGAGGGCGGCGGCATCCCGGGGGCTCCTGAGGCCCAGGGCAGTCTTGACGTCGCTGTGCCGGCTGAGGCGGAGATGATAGCCGTGGGTCCAGCCACGGCCGAGGCCGGCGCTCGCCTGATTGACCTGCTGGCTGTTGTAGTAGCGGGCCAGGCTCAGGCCGCGCGCGCCTGCACCGCCCAGGCGGAGATCCGCGGCCTGGTTGAGGTAGGCGCCCGAGCCCAGATCGACCGGATCGGCGCCCTTGGGGGTCGGGACGTTCCCCGGCGGCACCTGCACCGGGGCGTAACTCGCCTGCGCCGCCGGCGTGCTCACGGGCCCCAGAAAGGAGCCGTAGCCGCCCTGCAGGCCGCCGCCGATGATCATCCCGAGGCTCCGCTGGCTGCCACTCACGCGGTAATCGATGTAGCCCTTGCCGTGCCAGGCGTTGAGCGCCACCTGGCCGTTTTGCGGCAGAATCAGCGTGGCGCCGGCGTTGACGGCCGTTTGCAGGTCGGCGAGATCGTTGGCGCTGTAGCCGCTCAGTTGGCCTTGAATACTGCCGAAATTGCCGCTGTTGGCCAGAAAGAACTTCTGCCCGCTCTGGTTGTTGAGGGCGAAGATCTTGACCGTGGACAGGGCCGCCTGCGCGGCGCCCTGCGATTGCTCCAGCACGCCGTGTTCCAGCGCGCTGGCGATCAGGCCGGATGCCTGGAAGGCGCCCGATACGGCGGTGCTGCTTTGCGGCAGGACCGGGGAGAACTGGGCCTTGACGTCTATGAAGTAGCCGTCCTCCTGGCCGACGATGCCGAAGCGGTGATGCTGAAGGATCCGGTGGTCGCTCACGGCGCCGAGCAGATCGGACGCCAGCTGGGTCTGCTGCATCCAGCCGAGGCCGATGACGTTGAGGGTTTCCGAGAGCACCTCGCGCGAGCCGTTCGCCGCCCCGTGCAGGGTGAGCTGGTCGAGGTAGCGTTGCCGCTCGGCCAAAAGGCTGCTGTCGCGGTCGCCGCCGAAGGCCGAGGCCAGCACGTAGGCGCCGGTCCGTTTCAACGTGAAGGTCGCGCATTGGTCCGCGAAACGGGCACCCGTGAAGCACGGGTTGCTGACGCTGGCGCTGTAGGGGTGGTCGACGGTCAGGGTCAGATGGGTCAGGTCGCCGGAGGGCGTGCCCTCGGACAGCAGCAGGGTGTCGTCGAGATACAGCTCGGCCACGGGGGTACTGACCACGGCGCCGGTCAAGGCCACGGTCTGCGAGCCGATGGAATTCCCCTGGTAGGTATAGTTGAAGGTCAGGCTGGCATTCTTGCGGCCCGCGCTCTGGCCGACGCCGGTGAACTTGACCTTGACCTGGACGCTGCCGTTGGCCGGAATGTTCTGCGTGCCGCCGCCCGAAACGAATTGGAAGGCGCCGGCGCCGGTGCCGGTGATCGTGCTGGTGACCTGGATGACCACCGAATTGGGATTGCCGGGCGTCCAGGTAAACGTCGGCCCGTCCTGGCCCGGCGCCACCGTGCCGAAATCGGTCGCGCCGGCCGGCGGCGGATCGATCGTGGCACTGTCGCCGGCATAGCTGAGACTCAGTTTTTTCCCGGCGATCTCGGGGATGTTCAGCGTCGTATCGAGGCCGCCGTGTTGCAGGCGGACGGTGTGGATGTAGCCGGAGGGAATGTCGGTCCAGGGGCTTTGAGTCGGGGTGCCGGGAAACGGCAGCGCAGCCGGCAGGCTGGCGCTGTCGTCCGGGAGGATGCCCAAACCGCCGGCGATGTCGCGGACCCGCGCATTAGGGTAGTTTTGCTGGAGCTGCGCGGCCAGTTGCGTGGTCAGCGTATTCAGCGCGTTGTCGAGGGCGCCGGCATCGAGGCTCTGGATGGAATGGCTGCCGGTGATGCCGCCGGCCGCGCTCAGTAACGCCGCCGGGTCGTAGCCCATGGCGGCCGCCAGATCGATGCCCGCCAGCTTGTCGCTCGGTTTGAACGCCGGGTCCAGGGCGACCGTGTTGCCGTTGATCGTCGCCACCACCCAGACCCGATCCAGCGTGAAGCTGGTCCCGTGGTTGACGGCCGGAATGCCGCCGGTGGCGATCATCGTGCCGATCACACCGGCATTGGCCTCGGTGCCCAGCCAATGGGCCAGGTCCAGGCCATCGGCGGCCGACACCGGGATGGTCATGCTGCCGTACTGGAACTGGGCGGTGAACCCGGCGGCCCGGAGCAGCGCCACCAGCAGGGCGGCCTGGTCGAAATCGTTGCCGCTGCGTTCCTTCAGCGTGAGGTAGGGGCCTTTCAGCGCGCCGTAATACGGCACGTAGGCGAAATGATTGCGGACGAACTGGTAAATGCGGCGCGGATCGTTGTCCAGGGCCGCCGCCAGCTGGCTGAACTCGGTGGCGGCCGGCACCAGGCCCTCCGCCGCCGCGGTGATCTCCGCGGCCGCGCGGGGCGCGGCGGTCGCGCCCAATAGGTGTTGCCGCTCAGCCTGCCGGTCGCGCTCCTGCGCCAGGGTCTGTTCGCGTTGGGCGACCACGCGTTCGGCCGATTCCGGCGAGACGAGCTTGGCGCGCTGGTCGATCCAGCCCTCGGGCGCGGCGAAAGGCTCTGCCGAGACCAGCCCAGCCAATGTGACGAACGCCACGAACGGCACCCAGAGGGCCATCGGGGCCACCCCGCTTCTTCTTGTTTCCGGCTTCATGTCAAAGGCCCCGGTTTTTCTGGTTCAGTCGAGCGGCGATGCGCCACAGCGCCACGGCCATCAGGAGCAAACCCTCGGCCGGCACCGCGGGCACGCTCGCATGGGCGGTGCCCGAGTTTTGCTGGTTTTGCAAGGGATCGGTATTGCCCTGATATTCAGCCAGGTTGGTGATCCCGTCGCCGTCGGTATCCTGCGCCGCATCGGCGGGATCGAGCGGGTTGAAACCGTACTGCGCTTCCCAGGCGTCGGGCATGCCGTCGCCGTCGTCGTCCGGGTCGGCGAAGTTGGCGATCAGATCGCCGTCGGTGTCCGGGCTGTTGCTGACCCCCTGGCTGGTAAAGTTGCCGGCCTCGTCGTACTGGAAGGCCAGCGCCGGGCCGTCGGACCGGGTTGCGCTCACGAGCCGGTTGAGGTCGTCATAGGCATAGTTGATTTCGACGGCACGAACGCTCGGCAAGGCCAGCCCTGACAGGAGACCCGCGCACAGCGCTAACCGAAGGTTCCGGTGGCGATCCGTGGACCGGCACTGGGGATTGAAGGCCAGGACGATTCGGTGAGATCGCCGTTCAGGCCCTGAAGAGGAGTGACGCGTTGCGCGCGTGTCTCGTTCCATAACGCCTTACCTTAAGTTTTTGAACCGGTATTTCGAGGCGCCATGGCAAAACAAGGGCGACTAGGCCCAACCCCCCATAAAACGCATCGTTTAAGTTTTGTGTGAATCGCCGGTCGACGAAGGCGGCGATATCGTTACCGGGGTTGACCCCTCCGGCCGATACCCCTTGTCCGTTGAACCGCGGCGGACGGCGCTCGTACGGTTCCCACCGTTCGGTTGCGTCCGTCACCCGCAATTGCGCCAAATTCACCGCTAAAGGCGATCTTAAAAGTCGCCGCGTTACAGGGTTGTGTCAGTGGATGGTGAATATTCACATCCATTGCTGTGACATAGTTCACTGATTTTTCCCAGGCGTTTTGGCTTCCGCACATGGGAATACGTCGCTCTTTCCTAGAAGTAGCCTGTGTATCTGATGGCCCACGGGCTGGTCGTGGCCGTTACCACTCCCATCTTTTGATGATTGTGTCCGCCAGTCGAGGCAATCATATTTGCAAATAATCCCGGTCCGCGGCGAAGGATTGCAGGCCAGCCGGATGGATTGCAGGTTCTCGGATTTTCCATTGCAGGTCACTACAGTTAGAGTCGATTCTGCCGGCCGAATTCGCCGCCCGCATCAAGCGCGTCGGCATCGTCAACGCGATGGACGACGAAAACTTCGCGGCGGCCGTCAAGGCGACCGGACGCAAGAAATTCATCATCGCCGGCGTCACAACGATGTGTGCACGGTCTTCCCGGCATTGAGCCTGGTACGCGAGGGCTATGCGGTTCAGGTCATCGCCGATGCCGGCGGTTCGCCGAGCCAGATCGGCGACGACATGGCTCTGCGCCGCATGGAGAAGAACGGCGTCACGCTGTCCAGCACGAACCAGGTGATCGCGGAACTTGCGGGCAACTGGAGCACCCCCGAAGGGAGCGCGATCGTGCAGCAGGTGGTGATGCCGGCCCTACAAGGCTGAGGGAGACGAACAACGCTTACTCAGCGGGGGATGTTGGTAGTTGACCTGGATCAGTGCGCCGAACGTCCCGGCGCCCCCTGAGGTGACTTGGCTACATCATCACCGTTTCCTGCCTTCTCACGCGCAAGGTCGGAGGCTATTTGGGCCAGCCCGCCCATGAAGAATCGTTTGAAGTGCTCAATGGCAGCGTCCGGTTGATTGGCGATAGCCTCTTGTGGTGCCGCGTGTTCCAGCATTTTGGAGCTCCCGAGCAGAAGCAGGGCGAACGGCGCGATGATGGCGAGTCTGCTGCGCGCGACCGCAGGGTGGTCGGGAGGTACCCCTAGAATCTCGCTGATGAACGCGGTGGCGATTTGCATTTTGGGGAGGAGTTCCCTCTCCAGGAGGATTGGAAACGCGGTGGAGGGGTGGAGTATTTCCCGACCCAGCACGCGCAGGGCCCAGTTGGAAGACATCGGACCAAGAACCGCCCGTAGCATGCCGTCGATGAAGACGCTCAGCTTGTCTTCCGGACGCCCCGGGGCTTCGGAGATCTTCTTCAGGAACTCCAAATCCATCAACCGGTGATGGGCCTCCACTAGGACTTCGGCGTAAAGGCCATCTATGCCGCGGAAGTAGTAATTCACCGCTGCCGAATTGACTCCTGCTCGTTCGGCGATTTCCTTGCCGGTGGCGTAGGCAACCCCTTTTTCGGCAAATACCTCGCCTGCAGCCTCGAGGATCTGCCACCTTGTGGCTACGCCATCGTCCCGGTGACCGGGCAATTTTCGATTTCGCTTCTCTTGTTTCATGGAAAGAGCATACCGGGAAAAGCATGTCTTATGAACGTAAATTTAAATTTCAAATTCGAATTTGACAAAAGTGGTGGCTGCACCCATTCTTATGCCATGAACACGAAAGCTCGCATCATCATTCCGACAGCTCTCATCCTGGTAACTCTAGGCGGCGGATGGTGGCATATCCATCGCCCTTCCGCAGAGGGCTTGCTGACCGTGTACGGCAACATCGACTTTCGCCAAGCCTCCGTACCGTTTAATGGAACCGAGCGAATCACCGAGATCCTAGCGGAAGAAGGCGATGTGGTCCGCAAAGGGCAGGTGCTGGCCCGCATGGATACCAGCCGGCTGGTGCCCCAATCGATCCAGATCGAGTCCGCGGTAGATGCTCAGAAAGCGGTCGTGGAGCGCCTCCGAAACGGCAGCAGGCCGGAGGAGATCGAACAGGCTCGGGCGAACCTGGTATCCGCCAAGGCAGACGCCGACAACGCCAAGGCTCTCTACCGGCGGCGGAAAAATCTGGTGTCGAGTGCGGCCATCAGCAAGCAGGATTTCGATGCGGCAAAGTCGGCCGCCGATGTGGCGGCCGCGAAGGTGGAGGTTACTGAGAAGGCACTCAGGCTCGCGGTCATCGGACCACGCCTGGAAGACATCGCCCAGGCCGAAGCCCAGCTCAAGGGCTACGAGGCGCAGCTGGCACTGATTCGCCGGCAATTGGCCGACGCCGAGTTGCGGGCGCCCTTCGACGCCGTGATCCAGTCGCGGCTGATGGAGCCGGGAGAGATGGCGTCCCCGACGAAACCGGTGTTCTCATTGGCCACCATCGGGACAAAATGGGTGCGGGCGTACGTTCCCGAGCCGGAGCTCGGGCATGTGCATTCCGGATCCCGCGCGAAAATCCTGGTCGACAGTCTTCCCGATCATCCGATCGAGGGTTGGGTCGGCTTCATCTCGCCGGTCGCGGAGTTCACGCCGAAAACGGTGCAGACCGAAGACCTGCGCGCCAGCCTGGTTTACGAAATCCGGGTGTTCGTCGAAGATCCCCAGAACGTGTTGCGCCTGGGCATGCCGGCAACAGTGAAGATTCCGCCGGATGCAGACGGACCTGCCCGCGACCGGGCACGGCAATGAGCCTGCAAGGCCTGACGCATCCGGTGGAAATTCGCGGGGTTCACAAGACATTCCGCCGTGAAACGGGCGAGACCGTCAAGGCCATCGACGACGTTTCCTTTGCGGCACGGCATAAGACCCTCACTGCGCTGGTCGGTCCCGACGGAGGCGGCAAGACGACCCTCCTGCGGATGCTTGCCGGCCTGGTTTTCGCCGACAGTGGAACGGTACGGGTTCGGGGCATCGACGCCTCGTCCGACCCGCAGGCCATACAGGACCGCATCGGCTATATGCCCCAGCGGTTCGGCCTCTACGAAGATCTGACCGTCCAGCAAAATCTGGATCTGTATGCCGAACTGCACGGCATCAGCCCAGCGGCGCGCATGGCGGTCTATCCCCGCCTGCTGCAGATGACCGCCCTCGGCCCGTTCACCGGTCGCTTGGCGGGAGCGCTCTCCGGCGGCATGAAACAGAAACTGGGCCTCGCCTGCACTTTGGTCCGTTCGCCCGACCTGTTGTTGCTGGACGAACCGACCGTGGGCGTCGACCCGTTGTCCCGCCGAGAGTTGTGGGAAATCGTGCGGCGTCTGGTGCGTGAGGAGGCGTTGACGGTCATCGTCAGCACTTCCTATCTCGACGAGGCCGCGTTCTGCGACCATGCCGTGGTCCTGCATCAAGGCAAAGTGCTCGCGGAAGGGACACCGGAGGAGATCACCTCTCGGGCGGAAGGGCGCGTGTTTTTCGCCACCTCCTCCGAGGGCTCCACGGCCCGCTCTCTGCAGGCACGCCTGTTCAAGCATCCAGGTGTGGCGGACGCCGTACCCGAGGCGGGGAAGGTTCGGGTCGTTACCCGCTCGTCGCGCGTCCCTCAAGATGATGGCGGAGAGGGCGGCCTCGAGTTTGAACCCGCAGCCCCGCGCTTCGAAGACGGCTTCATGGCGCTGTTCCGAGCCGCGGTCGGCGAGATCCATTCCCCATCCATCACGCTGGGCCGCCGTCCCAGCGAGGCGGTCGGCGTTCCTTCCGTGGAAGTTCTCGATCTGGTTCGGACCTTCGGCGACTTCGTCGCCGTGAACCATGTGTCCTTTCAGGTACGGCGCGGGGAAATCTACGGACTGTTGGGGCCGAACGGGGCGGGCAAGAGCACCACCTTCCGCATGCTATGCGGGCTGATCCCGGCCACTGGCGGGCGCCTCCGGGTAGCGGGGGCCGATTTGAGGACCGCCCGTGCCGAGGCACGGGCGAAACTGGGCTACGTCGCTCAGAAATTCTCGCTCTACGGCGACCTTTCCGTGGATGAGAACCTGGATTTCTTCGCGAGCGCCTATGGTCTGCGCGGTTCCAGAAAACGCGACCGCATCGCCTGGGCGAAAGACCAGTTCGATCTCGGCCCGATGTCGGCCTTGCCGGGCGGAAAGCTGCCGGGGGGGTACAAACAGCGGCTGGCGATGGCCACGGCGCTGCTGCATGAACCGGAAATCCTGTTTCTGGATGAGGCGACCAGCGGTGCCGATCCTCTGGCTCGCCGCGAGTTTTGGGGCCGGATCACGGCCCTGTCGGAACAGGGGGTGACCGTCGTCGTCACGACCCACTTCATGGAAGAGGCCGAATATTGCGACCGTGTGATCATCATGGATGGCGGCATCGCCCTGGCGGAAGGCTCGCCGGCGGCGATCCGCGCCCAGGGGGAGCCCCGAAGTGGGCAGCTGCCCACCATGGAGGATGCCTTTATTGCCATCGTCGAGCAATCCCGGCACAGCGTAGGGAAGGCGGCGCAATGACCGGCCAGGAGCTGATGGCGCGAAGCCGTGCCCGGCGGGTATGGGCATTGATCCGCAAGGAAACCTGGCAGATCCTCCGGGACCCCAGCGCCATCGCCATCGGCGTCGTCCTGCCGATCGTGATGTTGATCCTGTTCGGCTACGGGCTTTCCTTCGATCTCAAGCATCTCCCCGTCGCAGTCGTCGTCGAGCACGCTTCCGAAGAGACCTCCGCCGTCAGCGCGGCGCTGAGCCTTTCGAGCTATTTCCGGGTACACCCGGTCAATACCATGGCCGAGGCGGCGAGGCTGATGACCGAGCATCAAGTCAGCGCCGTCGTTCGCTTTCCGCCCCATTTCGCACGGGATGTGGCGCGCGGCGAAGCCGATCTGTTGGTGGCGGTCAACGCGACGGACGCCAACACCGCCCGCATCGCGATCAGTTACGCAAGGGGCGCGGTAGCGACCTGGCTGGCTCGCGAGATCGCCGAAGGCCGCGCCGCTGCAGGCGGCTCTGCTATCGCCATCGAGGGCCGGCTGTGGTTCAACGAGGCCAACGAGAGTTCCTGGTTCCTGGTTCCGGGCCTGATCGTCCTGATCATGACCTTGATCGGAGCCTTGCTGACCTCCCTGGTCATCGCCCGGGAATGGGAGCGCGGCACCTTCGAGGCGCTGTTCGCGACCCCCGTTCGTCCCGTCGAAATCCTGCTGAGCAAAACCGTGCCCTATTTCGTCATGGGCATGTTCGGGCTCGTCCTTGCGGTTGCCGGCAGCCAGTTTTTGTTCGCCGTCCCCTTGCGTGGGTCGCTTTGGCTGCTGGTGCTGGTCTCCTCGCTCTACCTGCTGGTGGCGCTCGGTATGGGACTGGTGATTTCGTCGGCGACCAAGAGCCAATTTCTCGCCAGCCAGATCACCTTTCTGGTGACCTTCCTGCCAGCGACCCTGCTGTCGGGCTTCATCTTCGACATCCGCAGCATGTCCTGGGGCGCCCAGATCGTGACCAGCATCTTTCCTGCCCGCTATTTCGTCAGCTCGCTGCAGACCCTGTTTCTGGCCGGGGACGTGTGGCCCATCATCCTGCCCAACGCGCTCGTCCTCGCCGGCATGGCCGCACTGCTCATGGCCATGGCCGCCAAGGCGACCCGCAAGCGCATCGACTGAGGTTGCCATGACCGACTCCTTATTTCGCATCCTCGCCCTCATCCGCAAGGAGCTTCTGGCGATCCTGAAAGATCGCAAGAGCCGGGTCACGGTGTTCGTGCCGCCCATTTTGCAGTGCCTGATTTTTGGCTACGCCGCCAGTTACGATCTGAACCATGTCCCCTATGTGCTGCTCGATCGCGATCACAGTGCGGCGTCGCGGGCCTTCATCGCCACCCTCGATGGTTCGGGCACTTTCGATCGTATCGCCACGCTGCAAAACGCTTCCGACATTGCCGACCCGATCACGGATCGCCGCGCTGTCCTCGCGGTGATCATCGACCGGGACTTCGAGCGCCAATTGATGGCGGATGGTACCGCCAAGGTCCAGGCGATCGCCGACGGGCGCAACACCAACACCGCCGGAACCGCGCAAGGGTATGTGAGCACCCTGGCCGCGAACTTCGTGCAGAGGTGGCGCCAGGAGAACGGCGTTACGCCGCCGCCCGGCATCAAGGTGACGCCCCGGGCGTGGTATAACCCCAACCTTGAGACACAGTGGATCATGATTCCCTCGTTGATCGGGACGATCACCATGATGATGACGATGAGCCTGACCGCCATGTCGGTGGCTCGCGAACGGGAGGCAGGCACTTTCGAGCAATTGCTGGTGACGCCTTTCCGTCCCTACGAGATCATGGTCGGCAAGGCATTGCCGTCGATGATCGTCGGGCTGATTCAGGCCACCTCGATCCTGCTGGTCGCCCAGCTATGGTTCCAAATTCCCTTTGCGGGCTCCTACTTCGTGCTTTACCTGAGCCTTGCCGAGTTCCTGGCGGCATCGGTCGGGATCGGCTTGTTCCTCTCCTCCATCGCCCGAAACATGCAGCAGGCCATGATCGGTACGCTCGTGGTGATGATGCCGTTCATGCTGCTGTCCGGCTTGACCACGCCGGTGATGACCATGCCGGACGCACTCCAATACCTTACCGCCGTGAACCCGCTCCGTTATGCCATCAGCATGACGCGCCAGATCTATCTGGAGGGTGCCGGCATCGTCCAGCTGCTGCCCGAAATGCTGGCACTTCTGATGATTGCGGCCGTGACGCTGCCCATCGCCGCCTGGATGTTCCGCAACAAGCTGGCTTAGTGCGGACACAGTAGAACGGCAGGCGATGGTCTGGATGAAAAAACGCACAACAGATACACAACGACATTGAACACCAAGCTCCAATTTTCACTGTCACTATTCGCAATGAGCCTGGCGGCATGCACGGTAGGTCCAGATTATCGGGCGCCTGTTCCGGCCGTTCCGGATCGATGGCACGCAGATGAGAAGATCGGCGCCGATCTGCTATGGGCCAAACCGGAAAATTTGAAGGCATGGTGGCGAGCCTTCGGCGATTACGAACTGGATCGCCTCATGGATCGAGCTTTGGCGCGCAATCTCGACGTGAAAATCGCACTGGCCCGAATCGAACAGGCCCGAGCCGAACGGAGCAGCACCCGCGCAGAACTGTTTCCGTCGGTCGATGTGACGGGGGGCGTGCAGCGCCAAGATAACCCGATGCCCGGCCTGAGGCCGGGCATACGCTACAACCTGTTCGAGATCGGCTTCGATGCCTTGTGGGAAATCGATCTGTTCGGACGCCAGCAAAGGCGCCTCGAGGCGGCCTCGGCGGAGCTGGAAGCGGCCGGTGACCAATACGCTCAATCCCTGGTGACGTTAAGCTCCGAGCTGGCGCGTAGTTACATCGACTACCGCAACGCTCAGGCCCTGCTGGCCATCACCCGATCGAACCTGGACAGTATGCGGCAGACCCTGGCGCAGACCGAAAGGCTGCTGCAAGAGGGCATCGGAACCCGCCATGATGTGGTGCGCGCCAAAGCCCAAGCGGAGACCACCGAGGCGCAGATTCCCACCCTGGAAGCCGGCAAGACCGCTGCCCTGCGTCAATTGGAAGCGCTGGCGGGCCAGCAGCCCGGTGCGCTGGCCGCCGAGCTGGATGCGCCCGGTCCCTTTCCCGAAGCACCGGGGCAAGCCATGCTCGCTTCGCCCGCCGATACCATCCGCCATCGGCCTGACCTGCGCGCCGCCGAGCGCCAGTTGGCGGCCGCTACGGCGATGCAGGGGGCGGCTATCGCGGAGCTGTTTCCGAAAATCTCGCTGTCGGCGTTTCTGGGATTGCGAAATACCGATATCGAAAGTTTGTTCAAGTCCGCGGCGTTTTCCTATGGCAACGCCGCCAACCTGGTGCAGCCCTTGCTCAACTTTGGCCGCATCAAGGCAGGAATCAAGCTGGCCGAGGCCAAACAACGGGAAGCCTATTTTGCTTACGAAAAGGGTGTGCTGGAGGCGCTCAAGGAAACCGAAACCGCGCTGACTCGCTATCTCAAGGAAGAGATCCGACGTCAAACGCTGGCACGCGCGGTGGAGGACCAGCAAGAGGCGGTGCGTTTATCCCAACTGCGCTTCGAAGCCGGCGTCATTTCCCTGCTGGACGTGCTGGTTGCACAACGCGCCCTGTATGCGGTGGAAAGTGAACTCGCTAATTCACGAGCCCTCACTGCCGTTAATCTGATTTCTCTGTACAAATCTCTGGGAGGCGGGGCTAACGCCACGCCGCCGCTGGTTGCTGCCGACGGCAAGAAATCATGAGTTTGTGAGTCATCGGCGCGCCTGGCTCGAGAGGGGTAGGGTAACGCATTTTGCTGGCCGGTGGTTCTTTATCAGCTCGGCATGTCCGGCTGAGCTTAACCTCAACCTGGCGTCAGACCAGCCGGCTTAGATGCGTCAGAGTAGAGTCGATTTAAGCCTTTTCTGATATGCCCGACGTGTGCTCTAAGCTTCAACCTGACACCCCGTACCCTTGGCGTCAATGCCGTTAAGTTAAGACGAATGACGTCACCCCGGCAGGGAAGGGTGGCTTCGGTGCTCCAATCGCAAACGGTCATCCCAGGAGCGCTGGGATGACCCTTCCAATCGCAAACGGTCGCTTTAGTCGCGACCCTTCCAATCGCAAACGGCCTGGCCGGGAGCGCCGGCCACGCCCTTCCCGAAGACACCGTTTGCGATTGGAATGCCGGGGTCCAGACGCTATGGATGGCAGAGGCCTCTCACTTCCTTGTGCACTGGATTCATGCCGCACAGTCCCTGTGCGGCACCCTACGGGCGCTTCGCGTGCAAATCGGCCTCGCCACGCTACGCCGTCCCGCTTCGCTCGCGAGTCCTGGGCAGTCCTTCCCTGGCCTGCCCGCTCGCCGCATTGCGCCTCGCCCTGCCGATTTGTCCGGCACAAATTTGCCAGGAGCAAATTTGGACGTGCGGAGCACGGTCCGTAGGACGAACCCCAGGGATGGGGTGAGCAATCCCTGCCGGAAGGGGCGTTCTGGCGCTCCCAGAACGACCGTTTGCGATTGGAATGACGGCTTAACTTAACGGCATTGACCCTTGGCGTACAGGTTTTTCCGTTTTCTGCACCGGCCCCATAAAGCGCTGGGACTGCAATCCGCGCGATTTCAGTTAAGGGACGATCATCCCAGCCGGCTTTTAAGCCGGGTCAGCGTCTCCATCCGCTCATGCAGGACGGCAATAATGCGCGGTGGTTTTTCTTCCGGATGGATATAAAAAATATAGTGGTGTTCACAGCGGCTCACCCTGACCTGGGGATACCGCTCGGAAAAGCTGCGCGAAGGCACGGTCCGGGCGGCGATCTCCCGAAGATGCTTGTCCAGCAGCCCGGCATAGCGTAGGGCTTGTCTTTGACGCCATTGCTCTAGCGTGTAACGGGCAATCTCCCTGAGGTCTTCCTCAGCGGGGGCGGTTAATTCATAAGGGAGCATTCCCTTACCGCGCTTCCCGATGGATTTCCTCGAAGATCTGTTCGACCGATTTGTGGACGGCGGCGTCTTTCGCAGCCTTGATCCGTGGTTCCAGGAAGGCTTCCAACTGGCGAAGCGCTTCGTCTTCATCCGCTGCCGCGATATCCGGTAACACGCGCTCCAGAACATAATCCTTGATGCTCTGACCGCGCAAAGCCGCCACAGCCTTGAGCCGTTGATGTTGTTCCGGGGTCACTTCAATCGATAAACGCATCATGTCCTCCTGCTGGATTAAGGCACTGTCTAGCTTAGCGTGATAAACAACATTAGCACAAATGAACATTTGTTGTTTAGATTATTCCTGAGCAATCCGCCGCCCGTTTTCCGGCGGATCCGCGCCAGGTGCCTATCGAGGGCCTCTTAAGCCGCTTGCCGGCACACATCGAGACCCAATACGCCTCCACGCCAGCACTGAATTTAGCATGCGACAAGTTTCCCGATCGCGAGCGATGAGAGACCGCAGGCCTTAAGCGCCGGCCAGGTAATCGCGGACCATTTGAATCAACAGCCAGCCGAGCATCAAGATCACCGTGACAAAGATCATCGCGCCGAAGAACTCGATCACCCGGAGGATGCCGACCTACACGAGCATGACGGCGTGATACGGCAGAGCGAGGACTCTAGCGACCGCTCGAGCGCCGGTTCACGTCATCCGCCCCGCCCGAGCGATAGGCGCGACCGCCGCGATTGCATCGGTGCGCGTGGGCCAGACCAGGCGTGGACCCTTCAGCGGCGCCCGTGCGCGGCGCGCCGTTCCCGACCGAAACGGGACAACGTTCGCCCTGTTCAGGCCTGGCTTTTTCGCCATGGTTTACCCCTGTTCTATGATCGGCGCTCGCGCGTGGGTGACCGGATCTTTGAGGCAGGTGGTCATCACTGTGGCCGCAGCCCCTCCCACGTCGCCGGCTAAGAGGCTGACCCCGACGAGGATGGCCAATTGCTCGCGGGCACTGCGTTGCATCGCCATGCCCGCTGACGCGCTTCGGATGGCGCTGTGGCGCCGGCAACCGCCGCGCGGCCAACTGCTGCATCATTCCCAACCGGGCGTGCAATATGCCAGCCGGGTGTTTCGGGGCCTGCTACAGGCGTATGGCATGACCGGCAGCATGATTCGGAAAGGTGGTTGTTGAGTGGGGTGTCCGCTGCTACTTGACCAGGTCAGCCTATATTGCCGAATAGGAAGATAGATAGAAGGATAGATCAAGAAAATATAAAGGATACTTTGTCAGGCAGGGGACGTGTGGTACACCGTAACGGATGATAAACAAAAACCGTTTAATTGTTTGGTGGGCATAAAGGAGAGACCGATGTTAAGCATCGAGAAGGCAAAACGGGAGGATGCTCGGGCGGCCTGGGAGATAAGGAATACTGCCGTCCTCAATCAATGTGCTGGCCACTATTCCGGCGATGCCCTAAAAGTGTGGACTGGTGGTATGTTAACGGAGGATTTCATAGATCACGTCGAGAAACATTTCTACGTGGCGAAGTATCACCACCAAGTGGTTGGCACGGGCATGATCAATATCGATACCGGAAAAATTGACGCCGTATTTGTCCATCCAAACCACATGAGAAAGGGCATAGGAAGGGGGATTGTCACATTCCTTGAGGAGATCGCCTTAAGCCATGGGTTGGAGACGCTAAATTTGGAGTCGACGTTAAACGCCGCGGCGTTTTATCGAGCATGCGGTTTTAAAGGAGATGAGATTGCTACCTATGTCTCTCCACGAGGTATATCACTAGACTGCATCCCTATGATTAAGGATATCTCGCCCAACAACCGCTTGCAGCCGACGTCGGCGGCTGAAGCGGGGCGATAGGCGCCAGAAAGATGTCTCGCCTTTGCATCATTTTTGACCTTGACGGCACGCTGGTGGATAGCGAGGGCCTGTGTAATCAAGCGTTCTTGGATCTGCTGCCTGAGATCGGTGAAACCCTCGAGTCAATGGTCGAACGATACCGGGGGACGAAACTGGCGCTGATACTCGCTGATCTTGGGGCTCGCATCGGTCGACCGCTACCTCCGAATTTCGAGGCGACCTATCGCGCTCGAGTCAGCGAGCTTTTCCGGATCGACCTGCGCCCTACACCCGGCACTATCGAGATGCTTGAGACGCTCAGCTATCCCAAGTGCGTTGCGTCCAGCGGCCCTCCGACCAAAATCGCCGAAGCCCTGCTTTCAAGCGGCCTTTCGAAATACTTCGGCGACCATGTGTTCAGTTCCTATGAGGTGGGTTCGTGGAAACCGGATCCGGGGCTGTTTCTCCACGCAGCACGGTCAATGGGATACTCTCCCAATCAGTGCATCGTCGTCGAAGACAGCCCTGTCGGCCTACAAGCTGCGGCAGCCGCTGGAATGACGGCGATCCACTACTTGCCTGGGTCACAATACAGCGAAATGTTCGGACAGTCTCATGCAGTCGTTGGCCGTATGGCTGACCTTCCTAGGCTCATCGATGCTGCATCGCAGGGCGTCTAACCTGGGGTTCGAGCGGAACACAGCGGCTGGCGCCGGCGTGCCCGCTAAACTTCGGTTTACAGCCGGAAAGGAGGAGTTACGCCTATGCGCCACCCAGTAGTTGTTGCTGCCACCTGGATGGTTGGCGCTTTACTCTCATTTTCCGCGATGGCCGTTGCGGTACGCGAACTTTCCGCGAACTTTGGCACGTTCCAACTTCTTGCCATCCGCAGCCTCATCGGCTTGGCTGTTATCTCGGCCATACTCACTAGAGTCGGTTGGACGCAGGTCTCGTTTCGGAACGTTAGAATACATCTCGGGCGGAACTTCGTTCACTTTTGTGGGCAGTTCGGTTGGTTCTATGCCATTGCGTTTGTTCCGCTGGCGGCGGTGTTTGCCATTGAGTTCACCGTGCCGCTCTGGACGGTGGTATTCGCGGCACTACTGCTGGGTGAGCGTATCTCCCCGAGTCGGGGGCTGGCGGTTGTTCTAGGCATCGCCGGTGTTTTGGTTATCCTTCGTCCCGGCTGGTCGGTCGTTCATCCGGCGGCGCTTGTAATGCTGGCCGGCGCCTTTGCGTATGGACTGTCTCATACGCTGACCAAGAAGCTGGCGGGGCGAGATACACCGCTGTGCATTCTCTTTTACATGATGTTGATTCAGTTGCCTCTAGGTTTGGTGCCAGCGGTGTTTACTTGGGTTACCCCTGCAGCAGCACATTGGCCTTGGCTCATCGTGGTCGGCATTACCGGGCTCAGTGCGCACTACTGCATGGTGCGGGCACTTTCCCTGGCGGATGCCTCGGTAGTGGTGCCCTTAGATTTCCTGCGCTTACCACTCATAGCTCTGGTTGGCTACGCGCTTTACGGTGAGCGTGTAGATGAGTATTTGGTTTTGGGCGCGGGCTTGATACTGGCAGGCAACTTTATCAACCTGCATCGGGAGCGGAAGAAAATTAAGCCGCTAGAGCCCATTCCGCAACCACGAGCCTGATTTTGCTCTAACGAGTGCGTCAAGCCGACAAGCCCTCTATGGTTACGCCGTTCGGGCCTTGCGGCTTACGTTGGCATTATTGCTTCGGTAATTAAAAGGCGATTTTCAGCAAGCACAGATCAGCGCAAGTGATTGATCTACAGTGCTACAGGAATTAATTGGAAATTCATCATCAGGAGGAGGGATGAATTGTGTATCAAATTTCGATTGTCATCTTTGATGAGTTTACGGATATCGATTTTTTCTTAATGAGAGACATCCTGGGACGGACAAGAACAGACTGGAAGGTAAGAGTTCTTGGAACAAAAAGCACCCACACGTCTACGCTGGGTATGACGGTAAAAACCGATGGCCATGTATCAGAGGCAAATGCCTCTGACGTGGTTTTGTTTGTTAGTGGTTATAAGGGTGTGCCAGCCGCATTGGAAGATGAAGAATTTGTGTCTTCCTTCAAATTGAATCCACAAAAACAACTCATCGGCTCGGTCTGCGCAGGTTCGTTCATTTTATCCCGACTTGGTTTATTGAAAGGTATCAAAGCGACAACGCATCCAGATGCTAAGCCGGGTCTTGTGGCTATGGGTGTCGATGTTCAAGACAAAGCGCTGGTAGTGGAAGGCAATATTGCTACGGCGGGCGGGTGCTTATCGGCGCTATATCTGACCGGGTGGTTGGCTGAACGTTTGTGTGATGAATCCAAGCGGCGCGAGATACATAGGCAGCTCGTTCCGGCAGGGCAGGCCCGCATTTTTGAGGAGCTCATTAAGTCATCCATTGAGGCTGCGAAGGTAAGCGAATCGCATAACACAATGCTCCAGCCGGCGTCAGGGCGCGACGCAGCCTTCCGCGGCTGAGCTTGGCGTTAGGCACCAAGAAGGTTTGGCCCCTGTCATGGCGGAACTGATCGAATTCGAGACTAAGCGGCTTCGTTTGCGGCAGTGGCGGGAAAGTGATCTTGAACCTTTTGCCGCCATCAATGCCGATCCGCAAGTGATGAAGTTCTTTCCCAAACCTTTGGAGCGTCGGGAGAGTGACGAGATGGCGGATAAGATCCGCTCGCTCATTGAACTGCGTGGCTGGGGATTCTGGGCTGTCGAGGTTAAAGGCGGTGAACCTTTTATCGGCTTCGTCGGACTGCATGTGCCAGCCCCGGCATTGCTATTCTCGCCGTGTGTAGAAGTTGGTTGGCGGCTTTCAGTAACCCACTGGGGCCGAGGGTACGCATCCGAGGCCGCCCATGGTGCGCTGCAGATAGCATTCCTGAGGCTCGGCCTGCCCGAGGTTGTTGCCTTCACCACCATGGGCAATCGGCGGTCTCGCCGGGTCATGGAGCGTCTTGGCATGCAGTATAGCCGCGAATTCGAGCATCCGGATATGCATGATGACAGCATGCTCAGGCCCCATGTACTGTACAGGCTTCACGCTGCGTGCTTCAGGAAGGCCGCCAGCAGGCAAGAAATTGAAGAGAAAGGCAAAAGAGCCTAACTACCGCTTTCGGGCACCACCGGGGTCAGGTCTTCCACACACGCCCACACCCTGTCATCTCCCCCCATGGCAAGACCTCTCCGCATCGAGTTATCCGGCGGCCTCCATCACATCACATCACGTCCCGTGGCGATAGGCGCGAGGACATTTATTTTTCCGATATCGACCGCGAGGCTTGGCTGGCGTTGCTGGGGCAGGTTTGCGCGCGGTTCAACGGGGTTTGTCAGGCTTATTGCCTGATGTCCAATCACTATCATCTGGTGATTGAAACGCCGGAGGGCAATCTCGCCCGAGGCATGCGCCAGCTCAACGGGGTTTATACGCAAATGGTAAACCGAACGCACGGGCGCGTCGGGCATGTTTTTCAGGGGCGATACCAGGCGATTCTGGTGGAGAAGAACAGCTATCTGCTGGCGTTGGCGCGTTATGTCGTGCTGAATCCCGTGCGTGCCGGGATAGTCGGCGATGTCGGGGATTGGCCGTGGAGCAGTTATGCGGCTATGGTCGGCTTGGCGCCCTCGCCCGCCTGATTGCAAACCCATTGGCTACTGGGCCAGTTTGGCCGGCAACGCAAGCGTGCAATCGCGGGGTATATTAATTTTGTGCGGGCTGGCGTTGGCTTGCCGAGCATTTGGGATCATCTGTAAGGCCAGATTTATCTGGGTAGCCCTGAATTCATCGAGCGCATGCAATCCAGCCTTGCGCCGGATCAGCCGCTGGATGAAATCCCCCGCATGCAACGGCGGCCGATGGCGAAGCCCTTGGCGCATTATCGAACGGAATAGGCCGACGATCCGCGCACCGGCATGGCGCTGGCCTATCTCACCGGCGATTATGCGATGAAAGCCATCGCTCGGGAATGCGGAGTTCGTCGATCTCATCCAAGACCACGGCATTCGGATCAGCATGGGTGGCAAAGGCCGCTGGGTCGACAACGTGTTCGTCGAACGGCTGTGGAAAAGCGTGAAATATCAGGAGGTCCACTTGCATGCTTACGACACGGTTTCCCAGGCACGAGAAGGCTTGCAGCGGTATTTCAAGTTCTACAACGAACGTCGACCCATTCATCGCTTGACGGCAAGACCCCCGATAGCGTGTACTTCGATCCGCTGCCCATTCAACAGGCAGCCTAAACCGCAGAAGCCCACTTAGGATCGGGAAAATTCTGTCCAGAAAACCGGGGCCACCGCTGATTTCCAGTTCGAGCCCATCATTTCAAAAAATCGAAGCCGGGCTCATAGGGCAACAAAAAGCAGGTTTTTCTACAGCTTCGTTAGACTGCAGGCTGCAACTGAAGAGAAGGTGAAGTATGCGAGCCTTTGCACAAAAACAGAATCAAGCTCAAAAGCCGGCATCCTCAAGCCTTGCCCGGCCTCGGAAGACGATACTTGGGCCGCATCATCATGAGCATCATATCCTCCTTCTGCAGCGCGCGATCGGGAATCAAGCCGTACAGCGGCGGTTAGAAGCAAATACGGTGAATGTCGAAGGAGACTCGACTACTACCAAAATTGCCCGCTTCGGTCACGATTTCAGCCGGATACCCGTATACGCTAAAGTGCCCATGAAGACACAGACAAAACTGACGGTTAAGACTCCAGAAGACGTATACGACCAGGAAGCGGACCGGATTGCCGATCGGGTGATGGCAACGGCAGCGCACTCCGTCGTTATCGGCGCGCCACCAGGTATCCAGCGCTTCGGCTACGGCTTTTCAAGGCTGCGGGTGCATTCCGGCATCGGCACTGCTCCCGGGGAACTGGACCACCCACCCCTCCGCATCAGCGCGCGCATACCCACCACCTTGCCCGCCGCGACACCCGCATGGACAAGGAACGGCGAAATAAACCTCGGTCCCGCCGGTCTGTTCATGCCGCCGCGGGAGCAACTCCGGATGCTGCGTCACGAAGCCTTCCACCGGCTGCATCAGCGCATCGCGCCCGTCAGCGATGCACCGGAGGCGCGCCTGCGGGCCGAGCGGCTCGCGACCCAAGCGGAGACGGGCGCGGCGCTGCTTCCCGTTGCGTTGCCACCCGCGCCCGCGCTGCTGGCCTTCCCGCCGCAGAAGTATACGCCGTGGGACAGGGTCTGGATCGGCAACGACGCCATCATCGGCGAAGTGACGGAGGGAGGGGTCGCCGCGCGCATCTTCCTGAGCTACAAGGACCTCGGGATCACGAAGGCGCCGGAATCGCAGACCTACCACTGCGGCAAGCACGATCCGGCGCCGATCCCGACGCTGGTCAAGCGGATGCGAGCCGCCGCAAAGCAGGCCGCCGTGCTCAACGGCAAGATCACGGACAGCACCTACTCGCTGAGGACCAGCGTGATCGCCATCTCGAAGGGCGCGAACAGCGCATTCCGCGTGTTCGGAGGCCAGGGCGTGCTGGTGATCAAGCAGGAGGATTCCTGGGAGGGAACCATTGCCCACGAGGGCTCGCACGGGATCTTCGCCTTCCACCTTGGCGACCGCGTCCCCAAGGGCGCGCCCGACCTGCTGGCCAAGGGAGTGGCCGAGCTCTTCCTCGAGCTGCAGAACACCGCGCCGGTTTCGCTCCCCAGCGCACCGTTCGATGCGAAGCACCTGCCTCCGCTGAAGGACGACGGCAAGACCACGACCCATCCGGCGGGGCTGGTGATGGTCGCCGACACCCTGTGGGCTGGCGGCGGCGGACATCCTTGGGACAACGCGGACGAGTTCTTCGCCAGCGCGTTCGGCATGTATCAACAGAAATCGCTGTTCGACCAGATTGTGCGGCACTACGGCAAGGCGGATCCGAAGATCCCGCCACTGGCGAAGAAGCTGTCGGCCCTGCTCGCCGCGGTCGGGGACCCGAAGGCCGTCGCGGGACTCAAGGTGCCGTCGAGCACGAAGGCGGTCGATGCGGAGCTGAAGCGGATTCAACCCACGCCGGAGGTCGTCGCGGGGCTCGACGCCTCCGTCGACCTGCTGCTCGATCCCACCACGCTGCGCGGACCACAGACGATTTTGTGCCCCGGCGCTAAGCCGCCCACGGCCGGAACAGGGGCGGCCAGCCAGAAAGCGACAGGGCCATGAAAGCCATGCTACCCAGAGCGAGCTAGGGATTTGCCCTCACTCAACAGCTTGTTCCTGCAACGCAAGTGTCCATGCGGCTCCAGGGGCGACTTTTCCAGAGTTCTTGGGCGGAGTACATAGCCACAGCCACGACTGCGCCTAACAACGGCATCAACCCGACGCCCCGACGCTGGCTTTTTGGGAAGTAGTCTGTGGTCCTGCCCCGTCCTTCTGTTGCCGAAACCGGGCACGTCGACCGTGGTATCGAGTTTCACCGTCGCGCCCAGCGGCCAAAGAACGCCGAACAGCCGTTCGTCCGCCTCCTGATCAGGCGGCGAATCCGGGCTGTCCAAGGTTTCATCACCGCTCGCGCCCGATGCACATGTTTCTTCCACCGGCACGCGAAAGCTCGTCGCGGTGGCTTCGGCCCGCGGTTCCAGATCGATGGGATCGGGCTCCGGCAGGGGCGATTGCTGCTCGGCCGGCAATTCGTCGATGGCCGCCAGGGCCATGGTTGCCAGCGTGGCGCGGACCTCGACGACCAGCCGTCCGCCGGCCAGATAATTGGTCGGATAGATCCGGGAGACGCCGAACTCACCTTCGTAGCGGCCCTCGTCGTACTGGTCCAGCAAGGTATCCTTGACGGCGAATTCGCCGATCTCGGTCACCAGCCGTCCGACGGAAAAGGTGCCGTTACGGCCATGGATGGCGCGAATGTACAGGGTTCCGCTGAGTTTGATCACCCTGAAACCGACCAGCACAGCCTGGCGCGCCTGGATGGCCGGCATCAATTGGCGGACAACCGCTTGTGCATCCTGGCCGTTCACCCGGCAATCGAAGCGGGTATATTCGACGGCATCCGCCGCGCCGTGCAGAGCGGATACCTCGACCGCCAGAAACGGCTGGCCGCGTCTGATCGGGGCCTCACGCACGCGGTTCAGATAGCCGACGCCGGTGATATGAAGGTCGAAGTATTTTTCGTCGGGTGGGTTCATGGGGTTTCTCCTATAGGCATGAATGAACCGGAGAAATCCCGACCCGACCGGGGTATGGGTTCCCCCGGAGAAGGTAGAAGATGCCTGCGGCGCTCCCGAAGGAGCGACCATCGTTCGAGCAGGCCCGCGATGGTGAAGGGTGCGACTGAGCCGCAGTCGCCACGGTTGAAACTCCTCCAGAAGCTGCCGAAAACCTACTGCGCGCCGCCATGACTGCGTTGCTCCAGGGCTCAAAATGCTGATGAAAAACTTCCTTGTTTTTCACCCGAACGGGCGCGCTTTCGCGCGTCCTACTTCTCTCCCGGAGAAGTAGTCATGTACTCTATGTACACTCCGGTTTTTCGCCCTTCGCGCCTTGTCCTGCCGGCGCTCGGCACGGTTTTTACCAG
>NZ_MSCV01000049.1 GCF_002005105.1 Methylocaldum sp. 14B
TTTATCGGCGGAAAACACATGGAAGAGGACGTAGGCTCCAGGAGCAGAGCATGGAAAGGAAACGCAATCCTGCAGACGCAAATATGCAGAAGGAGGATGCACGAAATTTTGCGTGGGTGCTCACAGACGAGTTGTCGGAGATCCAAGAGTCCCGCGAGTGTCGAAAGGCGATCTGTAGTTCAGACGCCGCGCAGCAGGGCCAAAACGCCACAGAAACTACCTCCGATGAAACCCGTTCGCCGACTCCAGAGAAATCTTCGGCGGACAACGAGGCTGATCCTCCTTCACTGAACAAGGTCATCCAACGCGCCCACAAAGCTAAATTGGTAGGACTCGCCTTCTCGGGAGGCGGCATCCGAAGCGCCACTTTCAATCTCGGCGTTCTGCAAGGGCTTGCGAACCATCGGTTGCTTCCTATTTTCGATTACCTTTCCACGGTATCGGGGGGCGGGTACATCGGAAGCTGGTTTGCGTCTTGGGTCCGTTACAAAGGTATCGCGGAAGTCGCCAAGGAGCTCAAGACTACCCGCGAGGCCGACCCAGCCAATTCCCCGCCAAAATCCGCTGCATCCCAAAAGCCGGAGCCGGAGCAAATCCGTTTCCTGCGCCGTTACAGCAATTTTCTGACGCCTCGCAAGGGCTGGCTGGGACTCGACTCGCTCAGCTTCTGCGCCGCGTATATGCGCAACCTCCTGCTCAATCAAATACTTCTGGTTCTGGTCGTCGCCATTGTGCTGTTAGTACCCCGGCTTTATGTGCTGGGTTTCTATCATCTAAACGGATGGCTAGCCTTGTCCGCGTCCCTCGTGTTGTTGGGAATCGCTATCCGGTTCGTAAACCTTCAAGGCCAGACAGAACCGTCATCTCAAGCTCCGCCAGCCCAAGGATCCAGCACTCAGAATGTTTTTGTCGCCCGTATATCGCTGGCGACAGGGCAACTGAGGGAATTCCGGGCAAAGCTGAGACAGATCTGGACAATGCCGAAGCAGGCAAGCCGAAGACCAGAAAGATCAGAAAACCAGGTGATATTCCAGGTGGTACTGCCGTTCATCTTCTCTACCCTATTAATCAGCGCATGGCTTTGGGAATCGTCCGTCGACCAAGCGGCATCGAGATGGGCTGCGACGGGTGCCGTTTTGTACATGTTGCTCTGGCTGATTCCCATGAATCACGCCGAGGATAAACGGGAGGAGTCTCCCAAATGGCGCATACTTTTCGGCCCACTTGGCGCAGGTGCTGTCGCCGGACTGCTCCTCCTCTCGCTAAGTGCTCTGCTGAGGCCACTCAACCTACCCGTGTGGGATTATGCCGTGTGGATGCCGCTTACCGTGGCGGTCACGCTCGGACTAGCCACCATTCTCCACATCGGGCTTGCCGCGCGCGAGTTCACCACAGAGGAATACGAATGGTGGAACCGACTGGCGGCGGAAACGCTCAAGTGGCTTGTCGTCGCTACCTTGTTGGCCACCATAGCGATGTACGGACCTAAATTCCTTTATTGGATCGGAAGGCAAGACATCAGTACCCGATCATGGCTGATCCCGGTTCTCATTGCGATCTGGCTTGGCCCAACGCTGATCGCCGTGCTTGCCCGCAAAAGCGAAGCCGCCGACTCGCGGAGAATGCGTATCGCAGGTTTAGCCTTTGCGATCGGGCCGTATATCTTCGCGTTGGGCCTGCTGGTCGTGATCGCTTGGGCGCTTTCGTATTTACTGCCCCAGATGTTTGCCTCCGCTGAATACCCCAATGGCACATATTGGCCCTCCTACGCCACGGGGCTGAATAACAACATCGGCGGGTGGCTTTTGTTTCTTACGACAGTAATCCTAACCGCCGTAACGATGTGGCTTTCCCGGCGGATCGGTGTGAATACATTCTCCATCCAGGCCATCTACGGCACTCGCTTAATCCGCGCCTATCTCGGCGCAAGCAATCCCGAACGCGATCCACATCCGTTTATAGGCTTCGATCCACACGACAATGACGTGAAACTGGTACACCTTCGAGTCAGCTCGTCCAACGATGATCCTCAGCTACAAAACGCTGATATAACCGGATACCAAGGCCCGTATCCGATCATCAACGCCGCCATGAACCTGGTGGCGGGCCGCGAACTCGCCTGGCAGCAGCGCAAGGCCGCCTCCTTCGTATTCACGCCGCGTTATTGCGGCTACGACATTGCTACAGCGGGCCGTCTCGGCAAATACGACGAAGCATCCGACCGCAATTACCGGCCGACCGAGCATTACGCCGCGTCCGTGTCTTTAGCGAGGGCCGTGACCATCTCGGGGGCTGCGGCGAGCCCGAGCATGGGTTATTACACCTCCGATCCGATGGCGCTTCTGATGACAGTATTCAACGTGCGCCTAGGCTCATGGTTGGGAAACCCCGGTTATGAAGCTACTCGGAGAAAACGAGCCGAGCAAGGCGAGCTTTGGGCAAAATTCGAGGAATGGTGGTCAAGAAATCCTAATGATGAGGCCGATCGGGAAAAACGAGACGAGCGAGGTCCTTGGGCAAAATTCAGTGAGTGGTTTCATCGCCGTCTGCCTGAGGATTGTTATGTACCGTCCTGGAAAAAACGCGAGCCGAGCTGGGGTATGCTCTACTTGCTCTATGAGTTGTTCGGCCGCACGGATGCGGAGTCCGAATATGTCTACCTTTCCGACGGAGGACACTTCGAAAATCTGGGGATCTACGAACTCGTGCGGCGGCGCTGCCGCTACATTATCGCCTGCGACGCGGAGTGCGATCCGGGGCTGGAATGTGCGGGACTCGGCAATGCCATCGAGAAGTGCCGCTCGGATTTCGGCATTGAAATTGAGATTGATCTCGAACAGGTCCGCCGCCGCGATGCAAACGGGCTCAGCCAGAGACTTTGCGCGGTAGGTCGTATCCGCTACAGCCTCGTGGACGGCAATGTTCCCGATGGCACCCTCATTTACGTCAAGCCGGCGCTCGTCAAGGGGGTACCAGAGGACATTGTCCGCTACCACGCCGGACATTGCGCCTTTCCGCACGAACCGACCACAGATCAATGGTTCGATGAGTCCCAGTTCGAGAGCTATCGCCGGCTGGGGCAGTATGCCATCGAAACCGTTCTCGAAATTGCCAAGGGTACCGCCAAGCCTCCCAGTCCCGGCGATTGCGATGAGCTCTTTCGGGGACTTCGCAAGCATTGGTACACGCCCAGTACCTTCGAGAAGGCTTCGTTTCCGCATCACGAAGAGGCGTTGTCTCATATTCTGACGGCCTTGCGGCGGAATTCCAGTCTTGAGTTTCTGGACGCACAGTTCTATCCACTTCTAGATCAAGCCTTACAACAATTTCCACGGCATATCGCGACACTCGTACCACCGCCTTGGGAGAAGACTGAGAGGAACGCGTGGAATCCATCAGACTACGACCAATACCGGGCAGCATTTTACCTGTGCCAGGACATGATTAAGCTGATGGAGGATGTGTACAACGATCTGAATCTCGACCAAGCGGGGGAATTCCAGAACCCGGATCATCGCGGCTGGACCAATCTCTTTCGGAGCTGGGCCGGATCGCGGATGTTCCGTTTCACGTGGGCAGTTACCGCAAGCACCTACGGCGCACGTTTCCAAACTTTTTGCGAAAACGGTCTAGGACTTGAGTTAGGAAAAATCGAAATCCAAAAGGGATTCTTTGTAACCGCCTCGTTCAGCAAGGAGCCACCTAGGTCTTTACATGGGCTGAAATGGTCTAAGTTGCTTGCAACTGGTTTGGACTACTCGTGGACGAAAGAAGGCTTCGATTATTACGAAGCAAAACAGCTGAACGAATTCTTCCAGGAAACCGTGGGAACGACATCATACAGCGTCATTCCATTTCTGATGAATGTCGATGATCCTCTCAATACAACGTCCTCGATAGAAGTAAAACCTTTACCGATCGTAATTGGATTTGCCGTTCTAAAAAATAGGCTGCTCGATAAGGATGCACTTGTCTACTTATATATCAGATCCTATTTGCGGCGCATGGGTTTGGCGCGGAAGGCACTACGGGCGCTACTGGATTGGAATCCCGAGATCAAATTAGCGAGCAAGAAGGATATACACGGGAAAATAAATGGATTCATGAAAAAGATATCAGATGAGGATCGCATCCATGTAGTGCGCTTATTCGAAGAGCTCAAGCATGAAGGTCACGAAAGCCCTTTGAGCTCGAAAGGCTACGAGGATTAAGCACGATGCAAAAACAGCAGAACGCTCGACGCGACGGAACGTATGCTATTGGTTTCGAATAAAGGTGTGTACGAATCAGATTCGATGATTTCGCGCTCACTCTGCTCGCCATCGATTCGCTGAATCGGCAACCGCGCGCGTCAACCGCCTGCAAGCGTGCGCGACTCTGAACGACAAGCCTGACCACGGCTCAAAAGGGACATCTTCTAAACCAGCCACATCGGGCACCGACGGTGACCGAGCCCAGGTCGCCAAGGCAGTCAAAGAGATTGTAAAGGACTATTTAGACCACCAACTCCTGTTCACACTGCTTTTGTCGACCGGCGGTGGAAATTGTCCGCGTAGCGCAATGCCCGGTTACGGGCATTTCCTTACTTGACAGTGCCTTGGGGCAGGCGCATTTTCTTGGTTTTAGCGACAGAACTTCGGCAGATCCGCTTGTTGTCCGCACTTCATCCGGGAAAGGGTTGAGGTAAGGGAGTTCAAAAGTAGGGAGGTCCTTATTTTTCGGCTCCGTCATGCTCGCCGTCTCAGGCGCTCTCCCCTCTCCGATCGCAAACGGTTGCTTCGACCGCGATCTTTCCCGAAGAGATTCGATGTTTCCGTTCTTTCTCAGGAAGAAAGAGGTAGGGATCAAGGAATGGCGAGAGCGATCAAACTGCACAAGCTCTGATCGAAACGCTTTGGATTTTCCAATCTCCAGAGAAGGAGGTATACGATGGCCACTTATGTATTGCTGACCACCTTGACGTCCGAAGGCCGGCAAACCCTGCACAAGAATCCCGACCGGATAGTGGAAGTGAACAAAGAAATCGAGCAATTCGGGTGCAAAGTTCTTACCCAATATGCCCTCCTTGGGGCTCACGATTTCTTGACCATCATAGAGGCGCCAGACAATGAGACTGCCGCTCATCTTGCGGTCGATTTGGGTTCGCGCGGCTCGGTCATTCCCATGACCTTGCCAGCCATGCACATCGACGATTTCATCAAGAAGCTCAAAGGGCCGAAGCAAATGGGGCATGGTTAAGAGCCCACTGAGCAATTCGGACGGCCTGCGAACGCTCGATCGGCCCCGCCGCGCCGCCGAAACCCGTTTTGAAGGAAGGACTTCCGAGTTGTCGTGGCGGCGGAGAACCGAATTTTTTCGGCGCCACGATCAACCGAAGATTTCCGGATATTTCCATCGTTCCTAAGGGTCCCAATATAAGTTGGGCACTGTGCAGATCGATCGGCCAATCAAGAACCAGCGAAACAGGCCATTCCGCGTTCATCCGCTTTCGCAAGGCCGATGAACCTACCGGAAAGCCTTCAGGCGCGACGATTCCAAATCCCGTTAAGAGGCAAGTCATGAGCACCGAAACCGGCCAATTGCAACCCGCAACCGATGCGCCCAGTTGGGAGCATTTTCCGCACATGGCCGACATGGGCGTGCGCGGCCGAGGCGCTACGATCGAAAAAGCTTTCGCTCACGCCGCTGAAGCGCTGAACGCCGTCATCTGCGATCCCGTCCAGGTCGGAACCACGACGCCGGTCGAAATCCGTTGCGAAGCGCCCGACATAGAATCGCTGCTGGTGGACTGGCTGAATGCACTCGTTTATGAAATGGCGGTGCGCCAGATGGTATTCGGCCGCTTCGACGTCAGTATCGACGGTTCCGCCTTGCACGCCATCGCCTGGGGCGAACCCGTCGAACGGGAACGCCACCACCCCGCGGTGGAGGTCAAGGGCGCCACGTACACCGAGCTCAAAGTCTATCGGGATGAAAACGGCGTTTGGATAGCGCAATGTGTCGTAGACGTGTAAAGCATCAGTCAAGAGAGGGTCGACGATGGATATCAATCGCCTGACGCGGCTATCCGAATTCGCCTGGCGCATCGAGCCGGTGAACGGTATGCGGGTGCCGGTCATCATTTATGCCGATGAAACCTTGATCGGCGACATGGATGAAAAAGTCAGGGAGCAGGCTGTGAACGTTACCATGCTGCCGGGTATCGTCGGCGCGTGCTACGCCATGCCGGACGCCCATTGGGGTTACGGCTTTCCGATCGGCGGCGTGGCCGCGTTCGATGCCGAGCAGGGCGGCGTCGTCTCGGCCGGAGGCGTGGGTTTCGACATCTCATGCGGGGTTAGAACGCTGCATACCGGTCTTAAACGCGAACAAGTGGACCCGCTCAAAAAGGAACTCGTCGATGCTCTGTACGCCACCGTGCCGGTCGGCGTCGGCAGCCGCGGCCATATCCGCCTCGATCACGCTCAAATGGACGAAATGCTGTCCGGCGGCGCCGAGTGGGCGGTTCGGCAAGGCTATGGCCGCCCCGAAGATCTGGAGAGGATCGAAGAGCGCGGCCGGATGGCGGGCGCCAAGCCGGACGCCGTGTCCGTTCACGCCAAGGAGCGACAGCGAGCGGAGATGGGGACGCTGGGTTCGGGTAACCACTATCTCGAAGTGCAGGAAGTCAGCGAGATTTACGATCCGGCCATCGCCGCATCGTTCGGCCTGGCGACAGGCGACGTGGTGGTCACCATCCACTGCGGTTCCAGAGGCTTGGGCCACCAGATCGGCACCGACTTTCTCAAGCGCATGCAGGCGGCCGCGGTGCAATACGGCATCGCCCTGCCCGACCGGGAATTGGCCTGCGCTCCCATCGAATCGCCGGTCGGCCGGGAATACCTCGGCGCGATGCGCGCCGCGATCAATTGCGCGCTGGCGAACCGGCAGATCATCACGCATCTGACCCGCAAGGTATTTGCGGAAATCCTGCCCGAAGCCCGGCTCGATTTGCTTTACGACGTTTCGCATAACACCTGCAAAGTCGAAGAGCACCTGATACAAGGCCGGAAAAAGCGGGTCTACGTCCATCGCAAAGGCGCGACGCGGGCTTTCGGTCCGGGTCATCCGGATTTGCCGAAAGTGTTTCGCGAGACCGGACAGCCGGTTTTGATCGGCGGTTCGATGGGAACGGCGTCCTACATCCTGTCGGGCACCGCGAGCGGAGAAACCTTGTCGTTCGCCTCCGCCTGCCACGGCGCCGGGCGCGCCATGAGCCGCCATCAGGCCGTGCGCACCTGGGGCGGCCGAGAGGTGGTCGACGAACTGGCCGCGCGCGGCATCATCGTGCGCAGCCCCTCGTGGCGCGGAGTCGCCGAAGAAGCGCCGGGCGCCTACAAAGACGTGCATGACGTCGTGATAGCCGCGGATAGAGCCGGGCTCGCGCGCCTGGTGGCCAAGGTCACGCCGATGGCTTGCATCAAGGGGTAACCGGCGCTTCCCTTTTTGCAGCTGGACTAAGAGCCTATCTCAGTAGGCCGTTCGCCCTGAGCCCTTCGACGGGCCTGTCCTGAGCTAAGTCGAAGGGCTCAGGACAGGCCCGTCGAAGGGTTTTGGGGACCTACTGGGATAGGCTCCAGAGCATTTTTCATCCCGGCGTACGGCTTCGTGTCGGGCAGGAAGAACGTAGGTCGGCAATCCCTTGCCGCGACTTATCGGCTCGGCAAAGGATTTTGTTGGAAGGGGCGTCCTGGCGCTCCCAGGACGGCCGTTTTGCGATTGGAAGGGTCGCGACTGAAGCGACCGTTTGCGATTGGAAGGGTCGCAACTGAAGCGACCGTTTGCGATTGGAAGGGTCATTCGGGCGCTCCAATCGCAAACGACCTGGCCGGGAGCGCCGGCCAGCCCCTTCCCCGGATGACCGTTTGCGATTGGCAAGGGATTGCCGACCTACCTATCGGGCCCTCTGACACCGAATCGGAAAATGCTCTAAGGCTCCACGGCTGGTAACGGCTTGAAAACGGGAGACTCGAATGAAAAACAGCTTCAGCGCCCGCTCGACGCTTCGTATCGGCGGTCGCGAATACGCGATATACCGGCTGGACGCCGCGGGCGACGTGAACCGCCTGCCGTACAGCCTCCGCATTCTGCTGGAAAACCTGCTGCGCAATGAGGACGGTGTGACCGTCACCCGCGAGGATATCGAAGCCCTAGCGGGGTGGAATCCCAAGAATCCGCCGGACCGCGAGATCGCCTTCTCGCCGGCGCGAGCCCTCCTCCAGGACTTCACCGGCGTGCCGGCCCTCGTGGACCTGGCCGCCATGCGCGACGCCATGGCCGAACTGGGCGGCGACCCGGCCAGGATCAATCCGCTCATCCCGGTCGAACTGGTCATCGACCACTCGGTCCAGGTGGACGCCTTCGGCACACCCGAGGCGTTCGAGAAAAACGTCGAGCTCGATTACCGCCGCAACGCCGAGCGCTACGCCTTTCTGCGCTGGGGCCAGCAGGCCTTCGACAACTTCAAGGTGGTGCCGCCCAATACCGGCATTTGCCATCAGGTGAACCTCGAATATCTGGCGCGCGTCGTTTTCTCCACCGACGAGAATCCCGAACTCCCTCGCAACGGCGGACTCCCCCTGGCCTATCCCGACACCTGCGTCGGCACCGACTCCCACACGCCCATGGTTAACGGTTTGAGCGTGCTGGCCTGGGGCGTGGGCGGCATCGAAGCCGAGGCCGTCATGCTGGGGCAGCCCGTTTCCATGCTCATTCCCGAAGTGATCGGCTTTCGATTGGAGGGTGAGCTGCCGGCAGGCGTTACCGCGACCGATCTGGTGCTGACCATCGCCGAGATGCTCCGGAAGAAAGGCGTGGTCGGCAAATTCGTCGAATTCTACGGTCCCGGCGTCGCCGCTCTCAGGCTGGAAGACCGCGCCACCATCGGCAATATGACGCCGGAGTACGGGGCGACCTGCGCGATATTCCCGCCCGACGACGAAACCCTCCGCTATCTGCGTTTCACCGGCCGTCCCGAGGAACGGATCGCGCTGGCGGAGGCCTACCTGAAAGAACAAGGGCTCTTCCATAACCCCGACGCGCCCGAGCCCATCTTCACCGATACCCTGGCGCTGGATCTCGGCAAGGTACAGCCCAGCGTCGCGGGCCCCAAGCGTCCGCAGGACCGCATCAGCCTCCCCGACGTGAAGCGGGTCTTCCACGAAACGCTCCCGTCGCTTCTTCCGGCCGCGAAGAAACCTGCGGAATCGCACTCGCCAGAGCCTGAGCTCCGCATCGATCACGGCTCGGTGGTGATCGCCGCCATCACCAGCTGCACCAACACATCCAACCCTTCGGTCATGATCGCGGCGGGGCTTCTGGCCAAGAAGGCCTGCGAATACGGGCTAACGCGAAAACCCTGGGTGAAAACCTCATTGGCGCCGGGCTCCAAGGTCGTGACGGAATATTTCCGCCAGGCCGGTCTGACGAAATACCTCGATCAACTGGGCTTTCAGACCGTCGCCTACGGCTGCACCACCTGCATCGGCAATTCCGGGCCGCTGCCGCCCGAGATTTCGGAGCAGATCCGGGAGCGCGGGCTGGTGGCTTGTTCGGTGCTCTCGGGAAACCGCAATTTCGAGGGGCGCATCAACCCCGAAGTGCGCGCCAATTTCCTGATGTCGCCTCCGCTGGTCGTGGCGTTCGCCATCGCCGGCCGGATCGACTGGGACCCGCACCGGGAGCCGATCGGCACGGGCAAGGACGGCAGTCCCGTTTTTCTCAAGGACATTTGGCCGACCGAGGAGGAAATCAGAGAGACGATACGCACGGCCATCCGTTCCGACATGTACCGCGCGAGCTACGGTCAAGTGTACGAAGGCGACCGGCGCTGGAAATCCATGCCCATTCCTTCGGCAGACCGCTTCGCCTGGGACGAGAACTCCACCTACGTTCGCCAGCCGCCGTACTTCCAGGGAATGCAGGCAGAGGCACCGAAGAGCGTGGAAGATATCCGCGGCGCGAGGGCCATCGCCCTGCTCGGCGATTCGGTCACGACCGACCACATCTCGCCGGCCGGAAGCATCCAGAAGGACTCGCCGGCCGGAAAGTACCTGATCGGGCACGGCGTGGAACCGCAAGACTTCAACTCCTACGGCTCGCGGCGAGGCAACCACGAGGTCATGGTGCGCGGCACCTTCGCCAATGTCCGCATCAAGAACCGTCTCGCGCCGGGAACCGAGGGCGGCTACAGCACCTATTTCCCGGAAAACGCCGTCATGACCATCTACGACGCGGCGGTGCGCTACCAGCAGGACGGCACGCCGCTCTGCATCCTGGCGGGAAAAGAATACGGCTCGGGCTCGTCCCGCGACTGGGCGGCTAAAGGACCTTTTTTGCAGGGGATTCGGTTCGTCCTCGCCGAGAGCTACGAGCGCATTCACCGATCCAATCTGGTCGGGATGGGCATCCTTCCCCTCCAGTTCCGGGACGGCGAGAACGTCGAATCGCTGGGCTTAGGCGGCCGCGAGACCTTCGCCGTGCTCGGGCTCGGAGAGGCCATAGCCACCCGCTTCGCCAACGGCCGCGACGTAACCGTACAGGCCACGGACGAAAACGGCCGAACCAAAGAATTCCACGCAACGATCCGCATCGATACCCCGCAGGAGATGCTGTACTACCTGAACGGCGGCATCCTCCAGTATGTTCTCCGCCAGCTCCTGGCCGGAAAAAAAGCCGAGACCATCTTCGATGCGATGACGACCGCCCCCCGGCCGGCGCCGCAAACGCCGCCGTCCGAGGGTATGGTCGACGAAGGCTCCAAAGACTCCTTCCCGGCGAGCGATCCGCCTGCTTATTGAACCGAATCCGGAGGATGCGGTGAGCAAAGCGAGCCGCCCTTCGACTTCGCTCAGGACAGGCATCATTCGCGGATGCCATCGGTGCGGCTCATGCCGGACCTCCTTGTCCGGCACCCTACGGGCTCCGTGCAAACCGGCTATCCTGCCGGTTTGTCGTTCCTCACCGCGCCCTACAGGTCGTAGGATGCGGTGAGCGAAGCGAACCGCCCTTCGACCGGGCTCAGGACAGGCATCGATCGAGGGCCGACTGGCGCGGTTCGTTCGAAGACTTCGCAAGCTTGCCGAATCTTTCCTAAACTAGGCGAACGGTATGTACTGAACGCCCAGCAACAAAAACAAGAAAGCCTCATGTCCTCCGCCCGCCAACTCCCGTCGCTGCCCCTGGCAGTGTTCCGCTGTCATTTCGAAACCACCGAACCGCTCCGCCTGCCCGCCTACGCCGGCTCCGCCTGGCGCGGCGCCTTCGGCCACGCGCTCAAGCGCACCGTGTGCGTGGTTCGGAGGACGGAATGCCCTTCCTGCCTTCTCTACCGAAGCTGCGTCTACCCTTACGTCTTCGAAACCCCGCCGCCGCCCGACAGCGAAAAAATGCGCCGCTACACCACGGCGCCGCATCCCTTCGCGCTGCGCATAGACCCGCGACAAAACGGCTCGCCCTATGCATTGGGCTTGACACTGTTCGGACGCGCCGACCGTCATCTTCCCTACTTCATCCATGCCCTGGACCAGGCTGGAAAAGCAGGACTCAGTCGCGCTTCGCAAGCTTTCGAACTGATCAAAGTGGAGCAGGCCGATGCACCGGAGAATCCGATCGTCTACGAACCCGGCCAGCCCTTGAGGATGACGCCCGGCCGGACGCCGGCCATACCCGCCCTCCCCGAGCGCTTCGAAATCCGGATCGAGACCCCGCTCCGGCTGAAACGCGAGGACCATCTGGTGACGCCCGCGCAGTTCGGTTTCGGCGACCTGTTCGGGCATCTGCTGCGGCGGCTGTCCATGCTGAGCTACTTCCACACCGATACGCCGCTGGAGGTCGACTTCGCCGCCCTCGCACAGGCCTCGCGAAACGTGCCGGTGCATGAGCCCAAGCTCCGCTGGCACGACTGGACCCGCTATTCCTCGCGCCAACAAACCGCGATGCAAATGGGCGGACTGCTCGGCCGGTTCGAGCTGCGCGGCGAAGATGTCGAGACCTTCTGGCCGTATCTCTGGCTCGGCCAATGGACCCACGTCGGCAAGGGCGCCACCATGGGTCTGGGCCGCTACCGGATTCGCGCCGCAAGCTTGCCGGAAACCCTGGCCGACGCTTGACGGAGGCACACTGTAGACCGAAGGACAGGGACGCCAAGGACGGCAGCTCAACCGTTCACCCGACCGACTGCAACACAAATGACTTACCCTCGGCGAATTTTGCTCGTCATCACCGGCTTGACGCCTCAAGTCGTGACCGAAACCCTGTTTGCCTTATGGCAAGAGGCGCCCGAAACGCTTCCGACCGAGATCCACGTCATCTCCACAGCCGAAGGCGTGGAGCGGGCGCGCCTGACACTGTTCAGCGATGAGCCGGGCTGGTTTCATCGTCTGTGCAAGGACTACCGGCTGCCGCCGATCCGGTTCGGCGCGGATAGCCTGCACACCCTGACCGACGGCGACGGACGCCCCCTGACCGACATCCGTAGCGGCGAGGACAACACGGCGGCGGCCGACGGCATCACCGAGTGGGTGCGGCGGCTCACCGAGGACGACGACACCCGGTTGCACGTGTCTCTCGCAGGCGGCCGCAAAACCCTCGGCTTCTTCGCCGGCTACGCGCTGTCGTTGTACGGACGCCCGCAGGATCGTCTGTCGCACGTCCTGGTCGACGCGCCGTTCGAGTCGCACCCCGGCTTTTTCTACCCCACGCCGTATTCCCAGGTGATCTATGCCCTGCCGCCCGACCAGAAGCCGCTCGACACCCAGAACGCCGCCGTCACCCTGGCCGACATTCCCTTCGTGCGCCTCCGCCACGGCCTGCCCGAGGCGCTGCTCAAAGGCCGCAGCAGCTTCTCGGCGGCGGTGCGCGCAGCCCAAATGACCCTGGGACCAGCGCGCCTCGACATCGATCTATCCGCGCGCACCGTAACCGCCGGCGGCATCGCCATCCCCTTTCCACCCGCCGAACTAGCCTTCTATGCCTGGCTCGCCCGGCGCGCGCAGCGGGAACTGCCGCCTCTCCCCTGCCCGCCCGACGGCGCACCGGACCGCGACTACGCCGAAGGTTTCCTGGCCGAATACCGCGCCATCATCGGCGAACTCGGCGACGCCGACCGGGTGTTTGCGGGGCTCAAGCACGGCATGGACAAAAATTACTTCGAGCGGCGCAAGAGCCGGGGCAACCGGATGCTGCGGGACGCCCTGGGGGCGGGTGCCACCGCTTATCAGATCAAAGGTTTCGGCCGACGCCCCAGAACGGCGTATGGCCTGAGCCTGTCGGCCCATCAGATCGGATTTTGTGATTGATTCAGAGGAGACCCGGATGAATTCCGAACGATTGGAAGCCTCGGCCCGCGTGGCCCTGGCAGCGTTTCTGCATGATTTGGGGAAGTTCGCGGAGCGTGCGTCACCGGATGTCGATGGCACCGTGCTGGAAACCCACCTGCAACTCTATTGCCCGCGTCACGAAAGGCCGGGCGGAGGATTCTGGTACAGCCACAAACATGCGGCCTATACCGCCCTCGCGGTCGACTGGCTGGAGAATGAAGGCTTGCCGCCGCTCAAGGGGTGGGCCATGGCGCCGTTCGCCGACTGGAAATCCCGCGACGTCGACGACTCGCTGGTCAACGCCGCCGCAAAGCATCACCAGCCGCAAACCTTCCTGCAATGGATCATCGCCACCGCCGACCGGGTGGCCTCGGGATTCGAGCGGGAGCAATTCGAGAACTACAACCGCGCCGAGGAAAAGACCTCCACCGGCAAGAACCATTACCAGGCGCGCCTGCTGAGCTTGTTCGAGCAGATCCGGCTGGAATCGGACTCCCCCGACCGATTCGCCTATCGCTATCCGTTGCGCCCCCTCAGTCCCGAAAGCCTGTTTCCGGAAAAGCGCGAGACTAGCGAACCGGACAACGATACCGCGGCGCAACGGGAATATGCCGCTCTCTGGGACGGCTTCAGGAAAAGTCTTGACGCCATACCCGAATCGCACCGCCATAGCCTGCCCTTGTGGCTGGATCATTTCGACACCCTTTGGCAGACCTACACCCACGCGATCCCGTCGGCCACGGCTTTCAACGTCAAGCCGGAAGTGCCGCTGTACGATCACTCCAAGACCACGGCAGCCCTGGCCGTGGCGCTATGGCGCTATCACGCCGATCAAGGCCACCCCCCCGCCGAACGCCTGGCGCGGCTGCGCGGCCGGGACGATTGGGACGAACCGAAATTCCTGCTGGTGCAGGGCGATTTCTTCGGCATCCAGAAATTCATCTTTGCCGGCGGCAGCGAGACCAAGAAGAACGCCGCCAAGTTGCTGCGCGGCCGTTCGTTCTATGTCTCGCTGATTACCGAATGCGCGGCGCTCAAGGTGCTGGACGAGTTGCAATTGCCCTCCACCAGCCAGATAACCAACGCTGCCGGAAAGTTCCTCATCGTCGCGCCCAATACCGATGAAACCAGAACCCGTCTCGCCGAAGTCCAGAAAACTTTCGACACGTGGTTCTTGAAACACAGCTACGGAGAAGCCGGACTCGGCCTGGCTTTCGAACCGGCCTGCTGCAACGACTTTCTCGGCGGGAAGGAAGGCGAAAGCCGCTTTGCCGCGCTCATGAAGAAGCTGCATCGAAATCTGGAGCGGACGAAATACGAGCATTTCGGTTTATGCGGCGGGAACGCTCCGAAACCCGTGTTCGAAGACTATCTCGACGATTTCGATAACGAGCTTGGCGCTTGCGCCGTCAACGACCGCGCGCCGGCGAAAGTCGAGAGGAACGACGTTCCTCTTAGCCGGCTCGCGGCGGACCAGATCCGGGCCGGCGAATTGCTGGTGAAGTGCGAAAGGCTGATTCTCAGCATCGCGAAGCTGCAGGACAACCGCACGCTGGACCTGCCGATCTTCGGCTATTACGTACACTTCACCGGCAACGAGGAAGCGTCCGGGCGCTTTGGCGCGGAAGTCAAGAACGGCAATATCCGGCGACTGTTCGATTTTTCGCTGCCCGATCCGAACCCCGCCCGGCCGCTTTGGAACGGCTACGCGCGGCGCAACATTCGCGGCTACGTGCCGGTATTCGAAGACCTGGAATGGAAAGATCCGCGGTACGACCGGATTCAAAGCAACTTGAAAGACGAGGACGAGCCCGCCGCCGAGGATCTGAAAACCCTGCACCACATCGCCTGCGAAGACCTGGACGAACGCCGGGAATTTCGCGGCGTGACGGCTCTGCATACCCTAAAAGGCGACATCGACGACCTCGGCGCCATTTTCCAGCGAGGATTGAGGCAGCCGACCTTCGCCAAGATGGCGGCACTGTCGCGGCAGGTGAACAATTTCTTCGCCGTCTATCTGCCCTGGCTATGCCGGACGGAATACCGGAACAGCTATACAGTGTTCGCCGGCGGCGACGATTTCTTCCTGATCGGTCCTTGGAAAAGCCAGGTGGAGCTGGCCCATCGGATGCGCCGGGAATTCGGGCGCTACGTCGCGGAAAACCCGGAACTCCATTTCTCGGCCGGCCTCGCCATGACCAAGCCGGCGGTGCCTATCCATTACCTTGCCGAAGGCAGCGAGGATGCATTGGAAGACGCCAAGAAGCACCACCGCGGCGACGAAGAAATACCGGGCAAGAACGCCCTCACCTGCTTCGGACAAACCGTCGGATGGGAAGAGATGGACGCTCTGTGGGCATGTTATGAACGGCTGGCCGGGTTGGCGGGGGAATACCGGCTTTCCACCGCCTATCTCTATGGCTTGCTCGGGCTAGCGGATATGGCCGAAGGCATGGCGACGGACCCGTCCAAAACCCGGTGGCGCTCTTATCTGTATTACCGGACGTGGCGCATGGTGAAAAGCGAAAGAAAGCAGAGTGTGGAAGAGCAAACGGCCGTGCACAACCGAATCGTCGCCGAAATCGAATCCGGCATTCGTCACTACGGGGCGGCTTACAAGATCGCCCTGCATTTGTATCTGTATCAACAACGTGACTAAAGGGGGGAACCCATGAACTATTACGACAGAAGCAGGCCGCAGCAAGGCGGCGGCAGACAAAATCAGGATACGGGGCCGTCAAGGGAACTGGAAGAAATCCTGAAGCAGATCGACGTCGCGAACCCGAGCGGAGACTTGTTCGACGCGATCGCCGAACGCGCGGCCGAGGAAATCGCGAAATCGGCAAAAGCGGGCAAGAGAGACAAGAACAAATCCACCCAGCTCCGCCGCTTCTACGACGAGATTGTCATGTGGGACCAGCGGATACGCCAGCTGAAGGAGGACGAGCGAACCAGGATTTACGGCACCCAATACCTTCCACTCATCAAGATGCTCAACGCCAAGGCAGCCTATGCGGAGTCCCGCGAACTGATAGACCAGAATTTTCTGACGCTACTGCGGCATGGCCTGCGTCAGCTCGAACCGGATAAGCCCGAAGCATTCAAGAACTTCAAATTGTTCATGGAAGCCTTCATGGGTTTCTACAAGCTATACGGTCCGAAATAACCAGGGGAAACGCTCATGCAACTCAAAGCCATCAACCAGATCAGCGGCGAAATCAAACTCCTGACCGGCCTACGCATCGGCGCCGGCAACGAAGAAATGCACATCGGCGGGATGGACAACCCCGTCATCAAGCATCCCTATACCCAGGAACCCTACATTCCCGGCTCCAGCCTCAAGGGCAAGATGCGCAGCCTGCTGGAATGGCGCGCGGGTATCGTCGCGCTTTGCAAGGACAAGAAAGGCAATCCGGGCAAGCCGGTTTCCGTGGAACATTTGAAGGACATGAACGAGCGTCAGCGCCGAGATGCCGAAGCCATCATCCGTCTTTTCGGCATTTCCGGCGACGCCGGAGACGCGGCGGAAAAATACGGCCCGACCCGCATGGCGTTCTGGGACTGCAATCTGACCGAGGAACATCGGCAATTCGTTCGTGACAATAACTATCTCTACACCGAAGCCAAGAGCGAAAACAGCATCAACCGCATCACCGGCGTGGCCGATAATCCCCGCCAAACGGAGCGTGTTCCGGCGGGAGCGAAATTCACCTTCAGGCTTAACCTGAAGGTGCTGGACGAAAACGATACCGACCTGCTGGACCTGGTGAAAATCGGCCTCAAAATGCTGACGCTCGACGGCATCGGCGGGTCCGGTTCGCGCGGATATGGCAAGATTGAGTTCGACGGTCTAACGCTTAACGGGCAGGCATTCGATTTGCCCGAAACGCTGTTTTGAATTGGAGGCGATCCGAATGAACACCGTACGCCAAATCATCGACGATGCACCGGAAACCGTCCCCGTGCCACCGGAATTTCGGCACAAGCGCGTAGAAATCACTTTTCGTCCATTGGAAGAAGGCCCTGTGGAAAAGGACACCCACGGCTGGCCCGTCGGCTTCTTCGAAGCCACGGCCGGAGCATGGGAAGGCGAACCGTTGACGCGCGAGCCCCAGGGAGAATATGAGAAGCGCCTGGAGTTGGACTAATGTGGCTGCCCGACACCAACGTTTGGATACGCTATCTCAATCCGGCGCCGTCCCCGGTCAAGCAGCGCTTCATCGAGCACCTGCCTCAGTCCATCGTGCTCTGCGATGTCGTCAAGGCGGAACTCTATTTCGGGGCCTACAAGAGTCAAAGGCGGGAAGCCAATTTGAGCCTGCTCGAAACGCTGTTCGTCCAGTTCGTTTCGCTGCCGTTCGACGGCAACGCCGCCCGTCTTTGCGGCGAACTCCGCGCCGATCTCGCCCGAAAAGGCAAGCCTATCGGTCCCTACGACCTGCAGATTGCCGCCGTCGCCCTGGCCAACGATTTGACACTGGTCACTCACAATACCGTCGAATTCGGCCGCATCGACGGTCTTCGACTCGAAGACTGGGAGACTTGACGTGAAGCTTTACCGCATTCTGATACATCCCGGAACCGCCTTCGCCACGCCGCTCAAGGGCGACACCCTGTTCGGCCAGTGCTGCTGGGCGATCCGTAATCTTTGGGGCGAAGCCAGGCTGATCGAACTCCTGCAAGGCTACACCGATAACCAACCGTTTCTGGTGATTTCGGACCCCGTGCCGGAGGGTTTCCTAGCTCGCCCCGCCGCCCCTCCGCATCTGCTCAGTCTCGATACGGAAAACCCCAGGGAACGCAAGCAGATCAAGGCTCGGCGCTGGCTGCCGGAGGACGTGTTGACGAAGCCGGTCGGCGCCTGGGGGCAGGAAGCACTGAGCGAAGCCGACATGATGGACCGGCTGCAACTGAAGGGGCCGTTTCTCCGCCACGAAAACCGCACTCACAACAGCCTGAACCGACTGACCGGCACCACCGGGGCCGGTGAAACCGGGTTCGCGCCGTACGATCGGGCGCTGACCTGGTATCACCCCGAGGTGCGTCTGTCGGTTTACGCGGCGCTGGATGACGACCGCTACTTCACGCTGAAGGACCTGAGCGAAGCTCTCGTGGCCATAGGCCAGCAGGGCTACGGCAAGGAAGCCTCCAGCGGACTCGGCAAGTTCGAGGTTCTGGACGCGGCGCCTTATGATGACCCGCCGCGTCCTGCCGCCCCGAACGCCTGGCTGACCCTGGCGCCCAGCGCTCCCCAAGGGCAGCAATGGAAAGCCGAGCGTTGTTACTACGAAACCTTCACCCGCTTCGGCCGCCACGGCGACCGCGCCGTGCTCGGCGGGAAGCCATTCAAGAACCCGGTGTTGATGGCCGACAGTTTCGCCATCCTCACACCCGCGATCTTCGAGCCCTCCGCCCGTATCACGGGACGGGGCATCGGCGGCGTTTCCAAAGCGATCGGCACCGCGGTCCATCAAGGCTACGCCCCAGTCTTCGGCGTGCAATGGGAGGAAGCACAGTGAGTTCTTTCTTAAACACCCAAACCGTTTACATCTCGACGCTCACCCCGGTGCATGTCGGCAGCGGCGAAGATTATTACCCCACCAATTACGTCATCGACGAGGGTTACCTGCACTATTTCGGGGAGTTGCAGTTGTTGGAAGCATTGAAACCAGCGGAGCTACATGAGCTTGCTAAATTGGCGGAAATTCGCGAAGGTCAGGCCGCCATCCGTCGGATGCAAAAGTTCATCCACGACAAACGCGCGTTACTCAAGACTTATGCGCAACATGCCATGCCGGTTTCGCCCGCCTTGGAGGGATTCTATCGAGACAGCATTGAAGGAAAAAAAGATACGAACAAACTTGCAATCCAGCGCAATACCTTCAACCTCCACACACAACGACCTTACATTCCAGGCAGTAGCCTCAAAGGGGCAATACGGACCGCGATTCTGGACACATGTCTGAAAAAGGACCGGCAGTACGCCGATCACCTAAAGAAGGCAGTGAACGACGCCGTCCATAGCTATGAAAACGCAACGGATCAGCGTGCGGCGAAACGGAACATTCAGCGCAATCTACGGCTGACAGGCCGGGATGTTCCAGGTAAGTTACTGAAATACAGTCATGTCACCGAAGACCCTTTACGACTGCTCAAGATCGGAGATGCGCCATATAACCATTCGGACGGATTGAATGGGCTGGAAATCAGATACGCGGTCAATCGAAAGAAAGGACGCTCAAAGAAAAAGTCGATGGCCGAAGAGCGGGATTTATACACCTTGCTTGAATGCCTCGGTGCCCATCGCAGTCGCAGCTTTCACACCGAATTGACTCTTTTGTCGAGCCGGGAATTGAGTCGCTGGCAAGACAAGCTTCCCTTCGAAAGCCTCTCAGACTTGGCTGATCTCTGTAATAGCTACTATTTCCCGCGCTTGTGCGCGGAACTCGATGTGCTGCAAGACCTGCAGTATGTCGATACCGATTGGGTCACTTCTTTGAGAAAGCTGCTTTCCGGCGAACTGCGCGAAGCGCTGAACCGTCGACAGGCATTTCTGCTCCGTGTCGGCAAACACTCGGGAGCCGAGCACACCACATTAGACAGCGTGCGCTGTATCGAAATCATGCAGAAGCAAGGTCAACCGCCTAAGTATCTCGACCACGCCACCACGCTATGGCTTGCCGTCGACGCCAAGGACCAGACCGGCGCCATGCTCCCCTTCGGCTGGATACTGGTCGAACTCGACGATGCCGGCCTGCGCGAAACGCACGCCTTCCTCCGACGTAACGCGCAAGCGGCCTACGATCGACTGGAACAGGAACAAAAGCGGAAATCCGAGGCCGAGCGGCTGCGGGCCGAACGATGCCGAGCCGAAGCCGACGCGCGGCGGCAAGCCGCCGAAGAGACCGCAAGAGCGGAAGCCCAAGCCGCCCGTTTCGCGGCCATGTCGGAAAACCAGCAGCGGACCGAAGCCCTGCGTGGCGAAATGACTGCGGCCAATAAGGGCAAAGGTCCCGGCAGCCAGTTGTACGACCGCTTACGGAATCTGATCCAGGAGGCGGCGAGTTGGGACGAATCCGACCGCCAGGCCCTGCGCCCCGTAGCCGTCGAGATATTCGACTGGCTCGGCATCCGCAAGGACGACGGCAAGCGCAAGAAACTGTTGCGCAGTCTCATGGCGCCATGATGAGCTTGCACTGAATCCGTCTATCGGTTTCTTCCGTCAGCGGAGAACACGTTATGAACTGGCAAGACATCTGCGATAACCCGTTATTCAAGGACCTTCCCTTCAAATTCGAAACCGACCGCTGGGGGCATATCGTCATGAGTCCGGCCACCGACAAACGTTCCCGGCTCCAAGGCGAGATTTTGAACCTGCTGAGGCAACATCTTCCCCACGGACGGGTATTGTCCGAGTGCAGCGTACAAACCGCCGAGGGCGTAAAAGTGGCCGACGCGGTTTGGGCCAGCGCGGAGTTTTTCGCCCACCGCGGTTTGGCCAATCCTTCCCCGGAAGCCCCTGAAATCGTGGTCGAAGTGCTTTCGCCGTCAAACGGCCGGGCCGAAACGGAGGAAAAGAAGGAACTTTATTTCGCCCGTGGCGTGCGCGCATTCTGGGTGTGCCGGGAAGACGGCGAAATGCTGTTCTACAACAACCACGCCCGGCTCGAACACAGCACCCTGGCGCCCGAATTTCCGACCCGTGTCGAGTTGCCCGCATGACGCTCCGAAAATCGCAATCACTCGACGCTAACTTTTCGGTAAGCCGATTTTTCTGCAAACCCCTTTGTAAACCATTGACTTTGGAGGTGTTTTAGACACGAGCCGTTTGAATCGAGACCTTATGAAGAAGGGATTAAGACTCTTCCGTGCTGCCGCGCGGGTGCTGGTCGTGGGTTTGAATCGAGACCTTATGAAGAAGGGATTAAGACTCAAAAGAAAACGCGGTTAAAAGACTTAAGCTTGTGTTTGAATCGAGACCTTATGAAGAAGGGATTAAGACCACGTGGTCATTTCAAACCAAGCTATCAGCGTGGTTTGAATCGAGACCTTATGAAGAAGGGATTAAGACTACCACTGTAAAACCTATGGGATTGGCATGGCTTGTTTGAATCGAGACCTTATGAAGAAGGGATTAAGACATTAATCCTTAATCAGGCCTGCCTTACGGCAGGCCGTTTGAATCGAGACCTTATGAAGAAGGGATTAAGACTTTCATATCATGCCTCTGTTGTTATTAAATCTCGGTTTGAATCGAGACCTTATGAAGAAGGGATTAAGACGCATCCACCCGGCGAGCTCGGCGAGAAATCCGGGTTTGAATCGAGACCTTATGAAGAAGGGATTAAGACTCCAGTCCCATATTCTAGCCGCGTCTATCGCGTTCCGTTTGAATCGAGACCTTATGAAGAAGGGATTAAGACCCACGTACTAACTAGAGTTCCAGAGACACAAGGTTTGAATCGAGACCTTATGAAGAAGGGATTAAGACACTTCCGTCCAGAGTATCTTTGATGCTTCCGTTGTGTTTGAATCGAGACCTTATGAAGAAGGGATTAAGACGCGTTGACGTTGACGCTATGAATCAGCAGACCAAAGTTTGAATCGAGACCTTATGAAGAAGGGATTAAGACGGCGGGGCATAGGGGCAGGCGGCAGCATCTCCCAAGTTTGAATCGAGACCTTATGAAGAAGGGATTAAGACCTTTAGCGCGGGGCGATTCGCCGCGCCACCAGACGTTTGAATCGAGACCTTATGAAGAAGGGATTAAGACGGGTCAGGTTTTTGTCAGTCATCGTTTTATCTCCGTTTGAATCGAGACCTTATGAAGAAGGGATTAAGACCTGCAATTCCTTTGCAGCACGAATTACCAAATCGTTTGAATCGAGACCTTATGAAGAAGGGATATATGCAAACGATGAAAACCACGATTAAAAGAGCAATCATAAGCTCTTTCCAATAACCATTCTTTTTAACCATGACAACTTACTTCGTTACCCGCCATGCGGGCGCCATCGAATGGGCGCGCGAAAGCGGCATCGCGGTGGATCGACAATTGGCGCACATGGACATGGCCGTGGTGAAAGCCGGGGATCGGGTCATCGGCACCCTGCCCGTCCATTTGGCCGCGGAGGTATGTGCCCGAGGCGCCCGCTATCTTCATCTGGCGCTCGAAATACCCCCGGATTGGCGGGGACGCGAGTTGTCGGCTCAGGATCTTAGGCGTTTCGGCGCCCGCATCGTGGAATACCGCGTCATCGCGGCTGAAGGCGAAAACCCATGAGCGCACGTGTCCTGGTCATCCCGCGAGCCGAGTGTCCATCTTTACCGGAGGCTGATGCCTGGGCGCGAACCACCTGGACGTGGCCCCGGAACTGGTCATGGCGGCGTCGCTCGGAGGCCGAGGGCGACGAGCGGTTGTTGCAGATCATTCCTTACGCGCTGCTCCGGAACGCTCGCGGCGAGATCTGGTGTTATGCCCGGAACGGCGGCGATTCGCGGCTGCGGGACCGGCTGAGCGCCGGCGTCGGCGGGCATATCGAGGACATCGACGCGGCGGAATCGATCGAGCGGATGGCTGATCGCGCGCTTCGCCGCGAATTACGGGAAGAGCTGCTTTGGCAGCCGGACACGGCCATCCCGGAACCGGTCGCCTGGATCTACGAGGGTCTTTCGGCAATCGGCCGCGTGCACATCGGCTTGCTGTATCTCCTTTCCTGGCCGGAAGACGCGCCGCCAAAACCGGCCGAGGGCCAAGGCCTGAGCGGTATCGGCTTTATTCCGGCGGGGCGGATCGCGGATGACGCGCGCTTCGAATTGTGGAGCCGTCTCGCCGCCGGATTTTCGATCCGGAATTCCGTATGAAAGCGAATATTCTGCTATGTACGCTCGGCGCCTCCTGGGCAGTAATTCCGGAGGTTTACGGTTTTCTCGCGCCGGACCGTTTGCCGCTCTACCGTTATCATCCACGATGCGCTGATTTCACGCGGCAACGCGAGGACTATCGACTGGAGGCGCCCGACGAAATCTGGGTCTGTACCACGCTGGGAGACCTGCCGCGGCAAGGACTTGCGTATCTCCGCGATTGGCATGCGCGGCTGGAGCATCCGCCGATCCTCCGGATCTGGCAGGCGGCAGGAACCGACCAGCTCGCCAGCCAGCCCGAGTGCGACCGATTCCGCGAACTCCTGCTGCGCGCCTGCCTCCTGGCGCACGAGCGCGCCGGGGACGGTCAGGTGGTTCTGTCGCTGGCCGGCGGGCGGAAAACCATGAGCGCCGATCTCCAATGGGCGGGCTCCGTGCTCGGCTGTGACGCGCTGATCCATGTGGTCGGGCAAGACCCCCTGCCGGAGCTTTTGAAAACGGGAACAGCCGAGTTCTTCACTCGCGAATTGCCCGCCGAGGTTGCATCCGCGATCGTGCCGCTCATTGCGGGAGCGGGCCGGCGCAGCGAACTCCTGGATGTCGAGCTCGACGGACGGCGCGCCGTCGCCAGCCGCGATTTTCCGCTTCCCCTGGCCTCACACGGAGCCTCGTTGACATGGACGCCGGCCGCCGGCCACGGGCTTTGCGAGGAGATCCGGTCGCGCGAAAAGGCCGGGAGCCAACTGCTGGGAAATTACCTGAGAGCGCTCGGCGAGACGGAACACCACGAGAACTGGCGCAGCCTTTACCGCCTGCCGCCGCGCGTCATCGAGATTCTGCGGAAACAGCCGTTGACCCCCGGATTGGCCGACTGGTTGCAAGGGCTGCCCAAGGCCGATTTGCACCGGCACATCGGCGGCTGTCTCGATCTCGATGCCCAGCGCGAGGTCGGCCGCTCGGTTTGGGATGCCTTGAGCCCTCCCGAGCGCGAGCGCGCCCTCGGCCATATTGCGCCGCTCCTGCGGCAAGCCATCTGGCCCTGGGATTGGCCGGACCGACTGAAGACCTCGGCCATTCCGAGGCCGCATTGGACTGCGGCACTGCTCGTACACGCCGACGCCCCCCAGTTGACCGGCAACCTGTTCGACGCCACCGAGCCGAGATTCGATCTGAAATCGGGACCCCATGGCTTCAAGGCCTATGAACGGCCGGGCGAACTGTCCGGCTCGGCGATCCTGTCCCATCCCGCCGCCATTCAACCCTATGCGGCTCATCTCATAGGTCAGGCGCACGACGAAGGACTGGCCTATGTCGAGCTGCGCGGCAGCCCGCACAAATACGGCGACGGGCTGGCCTTTCTTCATCGGTTGGCCGACGCCCTGCAATCCGCCGCGGCAAGCTTGCCGGCCGATTCGCGGGCCTTGTTCCGATTCATACTCATTGCCGACCGGCGCCAGCCCGAACGTCTTGCGGAAGTGATCGATCTCGCGGTTCGGGCGAAGGAGCAATTGCCAGACTTCGTGGTCGGGCTCGACATGGCGGGCGATGAGACGCAACCGATTTCGGCGGATGTCGCACAGGCTTTCGCCCGTGCTTTCGAAATCTGTCTGCCGCTGACGATTCATGCCGGCGAGGGGGAGACGGCGGAAAAAATTTGGACCGCGGCCTATCACCTTCACGCCGACCGGATCGGGCATGGCCTGACGATCGGCGATCATCCGAAACTCGCCCAGCGCTTCCGCGACCGCGGCATCTGTATCGAGCTTTGTCCCAGCTCCAACCGGGAAGTCGTCGGCTATCGCGACGCCGCTTTCCCTGAAACGGCGCACTGCCCCGATTACCCGCTGTGGCGACTCTGGCAAGCCGGGCTCCCTTTGACGCTCTGCACGGATAATCCGGGCATTAGTCGCACCACCATGACCGGCGAATATTTGACCGCCGCGCGCATGGTCGGCGATTGCTTTAGCTGCTGGGATGCCTTGGCCATGATCAAGCAAGCATTCGTCCATGCGTTTCTGCCGAGCCAGGAAAAAGAAGCGTTGCTGAAACGGATGGATGCTTTGGTTTACCGGCACGTCCTTGCCCAATTTTCGCCTCGAGAAGGTTTCAACCCGCGCCATCTCAGTTTTTCGGAAGACCCGCTAACGCCATGAAGATACAAACCCATGTAATCCTAGTCTCCGGACAGCCGACGCCCAACATCACGCCGGCGCTCGATCCCGAGATCAAACCCAAGCACATCATCATGTTGGTAAGCCCCGACATGGCCCGGCGGGCCGACTGGCTCCGGGCCGTTCTGCAGCCGGCCGGCGTCACGGTGAGCCAGATCAGGATCGAGAATGCCTACGATATCGAGGCCATTCGGGAGCAGCTGCTGGCTTTGGTGTCGGAACACGAGCACGATAAGCTCGCCCTGAACGCCACCGGAGGCACCAAGCCCATGGCCATCGCCGCCTACGAGGTGTTCCGCGCGGCCGGTCAACCGATCTTCTACGTCCATCCCGAACAGGACCGGCTGATATGGATGCATCCCGCCGGCCGGCCGCCGAGGGAGCTCGCCAACCGCATCAAGCTCAAGGGATTCTTTCAGGCCCACGGGGCTCAATTGAGCGAACGGCCGGCGAACTTCGGCATGCCCGAGCGCTTGCGGACATTGGCCGAAGGGCTGGTCCGGCACATCGACAAATATCAGAACGCTCTCCGAATTTTGAACTGGGCGGCAATGTCTGCGGAACAGAACGAATCGCTGGTCTCCGACCAACTCAGACCGGGCCAGATCGAGCGCGAAGACTTCGAGGCCCTCCTCGGCTGGTTTGAGAACGCAGATGTCGTTATGGCGAGGCAGGGCCGCCTCCATTTCGCCGACGAGCCGGCCCGCTTCTTCGCCAACGGCGGATGGCTGGAACAGTACGCGTACAGTCTGGTCCAGAGCCTGAAAAGCGAACTCAAAGCGATACAGGACATCGGCCGAGGGCTGGAAGTCGAGCGGCAAAACGGCGCCGAGCGGATTCGCAATGAACTGGACGTTGCCTTTCTCGCGGAAAACCGGCTGTACATCGTCGAGTGCAAAACCCGCCAGTTCAGGGACGATATCGAGACCGGCGGTGCGGGCGCCGATGCAATCTATCGGCTCGACGCGCTTTCCAACCTCCTGGGCGGTCTCCAGGCAAAGGCCATGCTGGTCAGTTATCAGCCCCTGTCCACCGCCATTCAAGATCGCGCCCGCGCCTATGGGATACTGACCTGCGCCGGACCGGAATTGAAAACCTTGAAGGAAACCTTACGCCGATGGATAGGTTGAACCGCCCGGTACCGAATGCTAACTTTTCGGCAAGCCGATTTTTCTGCAACCCCCTTTGTAAACCATTGACTTTGGAGGTGTTTTAGACACGAGCGGTTTGAATCGAGACCTTATGAAGAAGGGATTAAGACTGGTCTCCACTTACGGTTGTTGTTGGGGTGGTGGGTTTGAATCGAGACCTTATGAAGAAGGGATTAAGACATATTGCGTTTGGGAATGTTCGCGTTCTTCTTTGGTTTGAATCGAGACCTTATGAAGAAGGGATTAAGACCCTTGGGCTATGCCCGTCCGTGGGCAGGAAAGTGGTTTGAATCGAGACCTTATGAAGAAGGGATTAAGACTTGGCTCCTTTGCGGTTTCTGGTAGCGGCATCCGTTTGAATCGAGACCTTATGAAGAAGGGATTAAGACCATCGTCATATCTCCGTAGGTTCTGCCCGTCCGTGGGGTTTGAATCGAGACCTTATGAAGAAGGGATTAAGACTTCCTGCTAGCGCTTGCGTTGGACATCCCTAAGTTTGAATCGAGACCTTATGAAGAAGGGATTAAGACTTTTGTCGGTTCCGGGACCGGGAAGCTCGGCATGAACGGCTAGGTTCGCGACAGATGCGCTTCCCTTCGGTCAGCACATCCTACAAACGGATGGGCCGGGCGAAGAGTTGTCGAGCTGCGGAGGGTCCTTCGCCCTTTTGGTGGATTGCGGAAACCGGGATGTCGTAGGGTGGGTTAGGCGCATTCCGGCGCCGGCTGGCCATCGATCGCCGCGCTTCACATGCGCCGTAACCCACCAACGCTCGGCAACCTTGCCGCTCGCTTCGGCGGGTTGCATGCCTTGAGCGGAAGCGCGCCTAATTCACCCAGCACGGATATATGGGCTTCTAACGGGTTGCGCTGGTCACCTCGCCTGCCGCAAACGATCGTTTTAACCTAAAAACGGCAGTTAGACCGTACAAAATCCCGTTCACCCTTCTATACATCAGAACGTAGGTCGGCAATCTCTTCCCAATCGCAAACGGTCGCTTTAGTCGCGACCCTTCCAACAAAGCCCTTCGCCGAGCCGATACGTCGGCAAGGGATTGCCGACCTACATATCCGAATCCTTTACACCGATTCGGAAAACGCTCTAACCGCAAACTCGGCCGATGCGCTTCGTGCCTCAGACTCACGAAGGCCGGATACGCTTCGATTAATCCGGCTTACATTCCGGTCGAGGAACCCGTGTGCGGGGCGACGCCCGGCTGCAAAATAGTCTCCCGCTCAAGAGCGCTTTTTAGCCGGCGCCCTCGCCCGTGCTGCCGCCACACGATGGGAAAAATGCCCTAGCCCCTCCCCTATTTTGATCAAGCCGCCTCGTCGCGGACTTTGGCGCGCGAAAACCGATCGATCAGCCCGCAAGCTTGTGAAATGCCCCGCCTTCGACATGCGGCATTACAGTAGCGGCCATGAGCAAACGGTCGCTTTACATCGCCGCCTACGACATCTCCGACGACGCCCGCCTGCGCAAGGCGCTTTTCGTGCTGCGCAACTATTCCACCGGCAGGCAGAAATCCGTGTTCGAGTGTTTCCTGACCGAGGCCGAGAAACGCCAATTGATCGACGAGGTCCGGGAGGTCATCGACGAGGAAGCCGACCGATTTCTGCTCTTGCGGCTGGATCCCCGGATGAAGGTTCGCGTGCTCGGCATCGCGGTTCCTCCGGCGGACCCGGAGTTCTTCTACGTCGGCTGAGGATCGAATGGGCACGCTTTACCTGGACAGAAAAGACATCGAATTACGCCGCGAGGGCCGGCATCTCTGCCTTTACGAGGGAGGCAGCCGGAGCGCGACGATTCCCCTGAACGTGGTCGAGCGGGTGGTCGTCCGCGGACAGGCGACGCTCAGCACCGGCGTGCTGGGACTGCTCGCCGAGGAAGGCGTCGGCCTTCTGGTCCTGAGCGGCCGGCAGGGACGCACCGCGGCGATTCTGCACGGAAACCGACACGGCGACACCGCCCGGCGCATCGCGCAATACCGTTGGCACCACGATGACGAGTACCGGCTGCCCTGGGCGCGCCGATTGGTGGCGCTCAAATTGAAAGCCCAGGCCCGGCTGCTGCGCTCGGCGCTAAACGTCCGGCCCGATTGCCGCAAGCCGCTTACGGATGGCATCGCGCGAATTGATCGTGCCTTGGCAAACATTGAGGACGCGCCGCGGCTGGAACGGCTACAAGGGATCGAAGGCGCGGCCGCGGCGGCTTATTTCGCGGGGTTCACGCAACTGTTTCCGGCCAGTCTCGACTTTACCGGACGCAATCGCCGGCCGCCGAAGGACCCGGTCAACGCGGCCCTGTCGCTAGGATATACGCTGCTCCATTTCGAGGCCGTCAACGCCTGCCATGCCGCTGGGCTGGACCCTTACGTCGGCTTCTATCACGAACCGGCCTATTACCGCGAATCCTTGGGGGCCGACCTGATAGAGCCGCTGCGGCCGAGGGTGGATCGCTGGGTATGGCGGCTGTTCGCCGAGCGAACCCTGCGCGCCGATTCGTTCGCGACCGAAGCCGACCGCTGTCTCTTGAAAAAGAACGGCCGGGAAGTTTTCTATGCCCGCTACGAAAGCTTCGTCCGTCCCCTGCGTGGCCTGTTGCACCGCTACGGCCTGTTGATCGCGCACCGTCTGACCGAGGAGGCGCCGTGAGACCGCTGTATCTGCAAGGCGCGGGAACCACGATCAAGCGTGATGGCCCCGCTCTGCGCGTCATCCGCGCCGGCGCCGCGGAGCGCTGGTTTCCGTTGCGGCGGATCTCGCAAGTAGTCTCGGCGGCGCACATCGATTGGTCCGTCGACGCCTTGCTGGCCTGCGCGGAAAACCGCATCACCGTGAGCTTCATCGACGACGAGGGGGCGGTGCTGGCGAGATTGATAGGAAGGCCCGGAGAACGCTACGAGCTTCGACAGCGCCTGCTAGATTTTTTGCTGCGCCCGGATTGGCAGGATCTATATCTTCAATGGAACGGCGCTATGGAGCGCATGGCGGTGCGCAGCGTGATTCGCCGCACCGGCCTTGGCTTCGACCGTCCGCCCTCGGCGAAAGAGCTGCGCCAACTGTTCCAGGACGGTGCTCGGGGCATGGATCAACTCCCCGCCTACGAGCGTATCGGACGCGAGGTGTACGGGCTGCTGACCGGCCTGGTGACGAAGCATTTGGCCGACGCCGGGATTACCACCGAATTGGAGCCCATGGGCGAGCTCAATCCGGTGACCGGCGTGAGTTCCATCCTGTTCTGGGATTTCCAGCTGGCGCGGCTGGCCTGGCTCGAAGACCGGCTCCGCGAGAACCGGCTCGGTATCCCGGACCGTATCGAAATCGTCGGTTTCTTCGAGGCCCGGCGGAGACGCACGGAACATTTGACCCTCGGCCTGCTCAACCGGCTGCACCGCTGGCTGATCGAGCTTGTGTGATGCCGCTCAATCAAGCTCAAACCTACCTGGTGTGCTACGACATCGCCGATCCGAAGCGTCTGGGGCGGGTTCACCGCTTGCTCCGGGAGCAAGGCATCCCGGTGCAATACTCGGTGTTTACCGCCCAGCTGACGACCAAGGAACTGGGCCGAATCATTGCGGGCCTGGTCGAACGCATCGACGAGCGCGCCGACGACGTGCGGATCTATCCCTTGCCGAACCGTCCGGAAACCACCAGCCTGGGGCTTCAATACTTCCCGGACGGCGTGCTCTTGATCGAAAAAGGCAAGGACTTGCTGAGAGCGCTTCGTTAGAGCGTTTTCATCTCGCTCTACGGCAAAACAGGCCTGGCCGGAGTCGTTGGCGCCTTCGGCCAGGGTAGATCGACTCAAGCTTTCGTAGGTCGGCAATCCTTTGCCGACGAGCCCGCTCGCCCAACTGCACCGTCGGGAAGGGGGGCTTCGGCGC
>NZ_MSCV01000050.1 GCF_002005105.1 Methylocaldum sp. 14B
TCCCCGCCGAGCGTGCCGAGATCGGTCATCACGCCATCTACCATTACGAAAGCGCGGGCGCTGCCGCTGGGCGTATAGGAGTAGCCCACGACTTGTCCGACATTGTTGATGCCGGTGACAACGTCAAGGGTGCCGAGATCGGTAATCGAGTAGCGAACTGCCGCGTGAGCGTTTGAAGCGAGCCCCATCGCGGCTAGAACGGTTAACGCCTGGAGGGACGGCTTTCCGGACCAGGACCGGCCATTTCCGATCGCGTGTTTTTGTGCTTCCATGATTGCGAATACTCCTTATTGCAGAGATGCCGCGAGAGCGGCGGAAGAACGCCGAAGAATTCGGGGTCACATTTCCCATCGGCGTGGAGGAGCGCGCCCCGCCGTAATCCCGAAACCGTCGCCGAGGTTACGTAACCCCCGCGACAGCGCCATGACATGGCTGGCCGAAAATGTAACGGCAAGATCCATACCGTTCAACCCAAAAACCGCAATTGAATCTCCGAAATGCCCGCAATGTCACATCGGCCGCTCCATCCCCTCTTGAATCCTTCGGTCGACATGGGACGAACGGCCATTGGTCCAAGTTGTTCGGGGCGAGCAGGCCGGACGCTGGTCTCGACCGGCCGAAGGATCGAGCCCGGGCAACGTCGAAAGACGCGATCGACACGCTCAGGTTCAAGGTTTCCTTCCAGCGGATACGGTTACCCCTCCGCGGGCGACGCGGGGCGCTCGGCCCGTTCCAGAATCAATCGAAAATCGACGCAAGGATCGACGACATGCAGAAAAGCATCGATCCGAGCCCCGGCCGAATCCGCATCGCCGACCGTCGTGCCCAGTAGCGCCCGATACACCAGGCCGCGCGGATGAAAATTCCACTCGGTGGGCGCCAGGATGCGATAGCCGCGGACGAGACCGCCGGCTACCTCGACGCGGTGCATCAGCCGGCCGCGTGCCGCTTCCGTCTGCGCCACGCCGGTGCCGTGTCTGGGTAGCGGCGACGGGTCGGAGCCGATCGGACCGAGATGTTCGATATCCCGGATCAGCGTCCTCGCCAGGCATTTCAGTTCGACGATCCTCGCGAGCATGCGGGTGAACAAGCCGTTCCCGTAAACCGAGGAGGCTTCCCGTACCAGCCGATCGGAACTTTGGCGGACCAGGCAGCCGGTCTCGCGCGGCTCGCCGGTCCATTCGGGGGAGTCGGAATTCACGCGCGCCACTCCCGGCCCCAACGCTGCTTCCAGCATCGCGTCGGTGAACATCGGAAGCCCTTTCACGGAACAGCGGCCGAAATCGGGCCAGCCGGGCTGTAATGCGGGTCGCATCCACGCCACTGCCGCGCATGTATCGTGCTCCAGCCAATGCCGGACCGCTTCCAGGTCTGGCTGCGGCGTATGCCACAGACCGCCCAGCAAATGACTCACTAGAGCCTCGAGCTCGGTCGCCCCGACACGTAATTCAGCGGCATTCGGTTCGAAAGGCGCTGCCGGCCAGTGCACGGCATCGCCTCCGAGTGCCGCGATCAAACGCCGACACAGGGTGATCAAACGGGGCGGCCAAGGGGAAATTCGTCCGTCGGACGCCAACAGCAGATTCAGACTCAGTTCGCGAACCCGCTCCACCGTGGTCTGCAAGTCCCTAAGCCGCTCCAGATTCGGCGATACGGAAATATCCAGCGCATCTTCCAGCGCCCTAGCCGCGGCCTTGGCGTGCGCCTTCGGGCAGAGGGAAAACAGCCGCCCGAAGAGCGTGGGCACCGCTTCCGGCGGTTTGCCCAGCGCCAGGCGCTCGACCGGAAGGAGCGGCCTCGGCGTGATGCTCACGGACACGATCGTTTCGGAGGAAATGCCGCAGCGAATCAGCAGTTCCGCGGTGCCGATGTTAGTGCTCAACGGCCACCCTAGAGCAACGGTGAATCACGACCGCGCGACGGTTCGGCTATCAATAAAAACGACCGTATCAGCGCTGATCTCCCGAACAGTCGTAGGTCGGGAATCCTTTCCCGACGCAGCAGGTCGGCAAGCGGGTATTCGTCGGCAAAGGATTGCCGACCTACGAGAATCCCGGCGCCGCACGGTAAAATCCGCTAAACCTCCGAGCACGGCAGAAAGCCCGATTTCGCCCCGTCGCAACGGGGACAGCACCAGTTTTCCGGCAGGTCGGAAAAGGCGGTGCCGGGCGGAATCTGCGCCTGCACATCGCCCTCCTCCGGATCGTAGACGTGCCAGCAGACGCGGCATTCGAAGCGCGTTGCATCGGCCACGATCAGCTTTCCTTCAGCATCGCGAGCAGTTCCTCGATCCACTGCAGCGAATCCTCGAAATCCTCCTGGGTAGCCTGCGCCGCTTGCGGAATCGGGGTGATTTCCACGGTATTCAGGATCATTTGGTCGCTGGCATTGAAATACTGGACCCACCACACATTGGGCAAGCCCGTCAGACGGATGCGGCAGTCGCCGTAACCCTTGGACAATATGGACACGCCGGCCAGTCCCAGCACTTCGACCAGATAAGCCAGGTCGTTTTCGGTCATCGGCAGCAGCGACAGATTTATGACCTCGCTTTGTCCTTCCTGGAAGGCGACCGATTTGGCGAACAGCTCCGTCAATAGCGAAGGCGCGTTCATGAGGCCGTCCGGGAAAGACCGCGGCCGTTCGACGCCGGCCGTGTACGTTCCGGCATGCCGCAACACCGACGGAACCGAGCCGACTTCGAGATAGTCCCGAACGGTTCCTCCGGCGCGGAATTCGCGCAGCCGCCAAACCCCGATGAACACCGACTCGCGTATCGCCCAGCGCACATCGTCAGCATCGATCAAGGCGCTGACCTCCCCGTCGCCCAACACCTGGTCGAGAAAACGGCGGGTTTCTTCGTCGTACGAATCGAGATGGATGCGGTCCGAATCGATACCGTTCAACTCGGCGGACAAGCACTCGGCCAATCGGCGCACGACGGCGATGCCGGCCTGGCAGGCGGGAATCTCCCCCGGCAGCGGCATCGAAAAGCTGTGCATGCCTTGCGGCATCGCGAGATAGCCGCATTCGGGATCGTCAAAAGGCGTGACCGGCGCGGCGTTCTCGGTGGCCACCGGGCTGTGCTGTTCGAGCATGGTCATTAACCCTCCCCGTCCAGCCATTGCTGGATCTGACTGTGATAATCGGTCCAGGCTTGTATGCGTGCCATGATCTTGGATGTCTGGCCGTCGTTCAAGAATACCAGCGCGGGATAGACCGCAACGCCGTAGTCCCGGGCCACGGATACAACGGCCTCGGGTTTCAAGACCGCCGCTCGCAGCGACGGAAACGCGCGCAGCAGTTCCGGAAGAACCACGGCGAGATCGGCGTTCTCCGGATGGGCTTTGGGGTCGTTGAAAAAACCGACCAGGCATTGCGGATGCGCCGCGGCGAACTCGGCCAGGCCCTCTCTATCCACCAAGTTAATGGCCGGGCTGCCCGAAAGCCGATCGAACATTTCCGCCAGGGTCATGTCGGCTCCCGCAAGAAGTCGGGTAGCTGAGGCTCCCGATCCACCAGGTCGGCGAAGGCCGCGGCCGGGTCATAATGGCCGGCCATGGCGTCGCGGAGTCCCGCCAACGCGGCCTGAATTTGCGCGGCGCGCTCGGGCTCGAGAACCTCTCGGGCCGCGCCAAGAAACGTCAATACCCAGGTACCCTCCGGCTGCGATCCAACCAGACGCATGTCGACCATTCCCTCACCGTCGGCGCCCTTGCACCACGCCTGAAACGGTTCCGCTCGAACGACTTGCATCGGAACGCCTATGCACATCTCAGTCGCTCCGCAGTGCCAGAAAGCGTTCATCTCCGACTCGACAGGCCTCCCCTGCCGATGGACGCCGAGCCTCGTAGGCCGCCATGCCTAAGGGATCGGAATCCGGCCCCGCCTGCGTCCGCTTCTCGACAACGATGTCGAGTTCGGCCAGATACTGGAGGATGCGGGCCATCGCCGGTTCCAGCATGGCCTTGACCGGCTCGCTGAGACTGCCGCCGTAATCCTCCAACACGCAAGGCTGAACGCCGACGAGGTACAAATGCCGCGGCGTATGGCCGAGGAGTTCGCCCAAGGCCAGCACCTCCTGAAAGGAGACCTGATGCAGGCTCATCTTCTTTGCTCCCAAATAAGCCGGCACCTCTGCATCGCGCAATTCCACCAGCGTCCCCGGATCGCATTTGAAATCCACGGCATCGGCGATGATCAGCGTATCGGCTTCCTGCACGTAGGGCAGCAAGGCCAATCCCTGGGTGCCGCCGTCCATCAGCCGCACCGATTCGGGAAAGTCGTAGTTTCGTTGCAGCGCCTGCACGACACGCACCCCGAATCCCTCGTCGGCCCACAGTACATTGCCGATGCCGAGAATCAGAATCCGGTTCATGGCCTATCATCCCGGAAATTGCGCCAGCCGTCGATCATCGTGCCGGTCATGGATTGCCGCGACAGCCGTTGTTCGCGGATGACGACATAGACGTGGATCAAGGCGAACACGACCAGATACCACATGCCCACATGATGCCAGGTATGAACGTCCTGGCTCTGGCCGAACAGCGGAATCACCCAGCCGAACCAGCGGCTGGCCCAGCTCCCCTGCCCCAAGCCTTCGCCGTACAGCGCGAAACCGGTCACAATCATGAACAACGCGCCCAGCACGTAGAACACGAACATGGCCATGTTGGCGAGAGGATTGTGGCCCGCGTGCTTGCGCGGTTCCGGCACCAGAAACAGATACCATTTGATTTCGTGCCAGAGGCCGTCCCACCATTCGGCGCGGTGTATCGCCGGCACGAACAGCTCGCGCGCATACTGGTTGCCGACCAGCGCCCAGTAGACGCGGCCGATGAAACCGACCGCCAGTACGTAACCGGCCGCGAAATGCACGAAGCGCACATAGCCCATCAGATAGTGCTCGCTGGCTTCGCCATCCGGAGCGACCAAGGGCGAAGCGATCAAGTAACCGGTAACGGCGAGCACCACCAGGGCCAGCGCGTTTACCCAGTGCCACAGGCGCACCGGCCGTTCGTAGACATAAACCGGGTTCTGCACCGAATCGATAGCGGACATGGTAGCCCCCTCACCAGGCCTGAACGAGCAGAGCGACTCCGAACACGCTGGCGGCCCCGCCGGCGACGCGATACATGCCCGGCACCCGGAGCAGGCAACGGCCCAGCACGATGCCGAGGAGATGCAGCAAGCCCGTGGCGATCACGAATCCGGCCGCATAGGCGGCGAACGCGGCGCCTTGAGCCATTTCGAGGCCGTGGGCATAGCCATGGGCCACGGCGAAAAGGCCGACGATCATGCCAGCGAGCACGCCCGAAAGCCGAACCTTACCCAAAAGCAACAGCCCCAGCGCCAGGACCGATGCGGCAATGGCAGGCTCCGCCCCGGTGATCACCACCCCGAATGCTCCCAGCGCACCGCCCAGAACCATGGCCGCCATGAACGCCGCGGGCAATCGCCACAATCGCCCCGGCTCGGTGGTCACCAGCGCTGCCCACACGCCCACGCACACCATCGCCGCAAGATGATCGGCGCCGAGCAAGGGATGAACGAAACCGCTCGCGAATCCTTCCACCGGGTGAAAACCGGTATGGGCGACGGCCTGACCGGCGCAGATGGACAATATCAGCAACAGAAAGCTTTGTTGTTTGAAACGCATAGGATACCTCGTACGCTAGCGAACACGGATTCGCGTCAATTCCTGCCCGTCCCGGTCCATCACATGGGTCGAACAAGCCAGACAAGGGTCGAAACTGTGCAGGGTACGCAGGATTTCCAGGGGTTCTTCCGCCTTTTCGACCTGTGTGTTCATCAACGCGGCTTCGAATGCGCCGACATTGCCGGCCGGATCGCGCGGGGAACCGTTCCAGGTGGTCGGCACGATGCACTGATAATTTTCGATCTTCCCGTCCTTGACTTTCACCCAATGTCCCAAGGCCCCGCGCGGCGCCTCGGTGGTGCCGACGCCCCGTGCCTCGGCGGGCCAGGTTTTCGGCTCCCATTTGGCAACGTTGGCGGTGCTCAGGTCACCGGCCTTGATGTTCCTCATCAACTTGTCCTGGAAATGCCGCATCAGCCTTGCGCAATACTGAGCTTCCAGTCCTCGCGCGGCGGTACGGCCCAGGGTCGAGAACAACGCGTCCAGCGGCAGACCGAGGTCGCGCAGCAACTTGTCGACCGGTTCCTTGATTTCCGGCATTCCCTTTGCGTAGCCGACGATATAGCGGGCCAACGGGCCGACCTCCATGGCGTGGCCGCGCCAGCGAGGCGCCTTGATCCACGAGTATTTGGCACTCTCGTCCAGGTTTTCGATGTTGGTGCGGGTGCCCTTGGTGTTGCGACCGAGCACGAAGTTCGGTTCAGTCACGCCGTCGAAGGGATGCAGACCGATTTCGTCGTCCGGATAGCGATACCAGGAATGCGTCACGAACTCCTGGATCTGGGCCGGATCTCTCAGATCGACCTCGTGAATCTCCTTCAGATTGCCGTTGATGATGGCTCCGCGCGGCAAGCGCAGATTGTCGGCGGATGGGTCGTTGGCCTTTTCCGGGATATCGCCGTAGGCTAGCACATTGGTTGACGACAGGCCGCCGCCGTAGAGCCAATCCTTGTAGAAGGACGCGATGGCCTGCAAATCGGGTAGGTAAACCTGCTCGATGAACTCGATGGTCTGGTCGATGATGGACGAGACCAGGTTCAAACGTTCCATGTTGATCCCGCCGACCGCCCCGATGTCGTCCACGTTGATCGCGCACGGTACGCCGCCCACCAGCCAGTTCGGATGCGGGTTCTTGCCGCCGTAAACGGTGTGAATCTTGACGATTTCCTTCTGGAAATCGAGCGCTTCGAGGTAATGCGCAACGGCCATCAAATTGGCTTCCGGCGGCAGTTTGTAGGCCGGATTGCCCCAATAGCCGTTCGCGAACGGTCCGAGCTGGCCGCTCTCGACGAACTTCTTCAGCCGCGTGGCGATATCGTGGAAATACCCCGGCGAGGACTTCGCCCACGGCGAAATGCTCTGCGCGAGTTCCGAAGTTGCCTTCGGGTCGGCTTTCAGCGCGCTGACCACGTCCACCCAGTCCAGCGCGTGCAAATGGTAGAAATGCACCAGATGGTCGTGAACCTGCAGGGTTAGCTGCATGATGTTGCGGATCGAGTTGGCGTTCTCCGGAATGCTGATTCCAAGGGCATCCTCGACCGCGCGCACCGACGTCAGTGCGTGGGTGCCGGTGCAGACGCCGCAGATCCGCTCGGTGAAGGCCCAGGCGTCGCGCGGGTCCCGGCCCTTCAGGATTACCTCCAGACCGCGCCACATGGTGCCGCTGGACACCGCGTTGCGGATCACGTTGTTTTCGTCCAGGTTGACCTCGCAGCGCATATGGCCTTCGATACGGGTGACCGGATCGACGACGATGCGCTTGCCGCTGTCGTCCAGCTTGAAGCCGTTCGGCGTTTGAGTGACCGTCATACGTGTTCTCGCTCGTTCTTATCGTTTTCGGATTCTTTGCCTTTCACGTGCTTGCCGACCGAGACGGCGGCGTGGCCCGCGATCGCCGTACCGACCGCACCGGCCGCGATCAACCCCACGGTGTCGGCATTCGACTCGATGCCGAAGGCGTTCAAACCGGTCACGCGGTGGTAGAAAGGCCCTTTGTCCCAGAACCCGTCCTCGGAACAGCCGATGCAGCCGTGGCCCGACTGGATCGGGAACGACACGCCGCCGTTCCAGCGCACCGTGGAGCAGGCGTTGTACGTGGTCGGTCCCTTGCAGCCCATTTTGTAGAGACAGTAACCCTTGCGCGCGGCCTCGTCGTCCCAGGTCTCGACGAACTGTCCGGCGTCGAAGTGCGGGCGCCGATAGCATTTGTCGTGGATGCGCTGACCGTAGAACATCTTGGGACGTCCCTGGGCGTCCAGGTCCGGGAGTTTGTCGAAGGTCAGCATGTAGGTGACGACGGCGGTCATGACCTCGGCGATGGGCGGACAGCCCGGCACCTTGATCACCGGTTTGTCGGTGATCACCTTGTGCACCGGAGTGGCCTGGGTGGGATTCGGCTTGGCGGCCTGGACGCAGCCCCAGGAGGCGCAGGAGCCCCAGGCGATCACCGCGAGGCAATCCTTGGCGGCGTAACGCAGCTGCTCAACGAAAGGCTTGCCGCCGATGATGCAGAACATGCCGTCCTCGTTCAGCGGCGGATTGCCCTCCACCGCGAGGATGTAGCGGCCCTTGTACTTGCGGATGGTCTCTTCGAGTATCGCCTCGGCCTGATGGCCGGCGGATACCATCAGCGTGTCGTCGTAGTCCAGCGAGAGCATCGACAACACCACGTCCTTGGCCAGCGGGTGCGCCGAGCGGATGAAGGATTCGGAACAGCAGGTGCATTCCAGGCCGTGTAGCCACAGGACCGGCGTGCGCGGCTTGGTTTCCATCGCGTGGACGATCTGGCCGACGAACTGCGGCCCCAGGGCCAGAGCCGACGCGGTCAGCCCGCAGTATTTCAGAAAACTGCGGCGACTGATGCCCTGCCGGCGCATGACATCGTAAAAGCTTTCGGAATTCACCATCCACTCCCCCTGATATTTTTGTTCGTGTGGATCGACGGATTGCGGAAATGAGCGGCCTGATCAGACGCTCGAGCGCCTGCGGGCATGGCTCAAGCATCGTTGACGCATGGTTCGGCGCGATTCGTTTCCAAAGAGTGTGCGCCGTCACTCGCCGGCGGTCCTTGCCCAGGCTTTTTAATTCCATGTGTTTTGTGAGGTTTTTACTTGAAGATAACCGAGCTTGTCAATCGGTTATTCACGTTAAACTATTCGTCGATCGTCAATAACCCTTTACAACCGGGGACATCCGTTTGATCAAGCTACTGCACACCGCCGACTGGCAGATCGGCAAGCTGTTCGGACAGTTCGAGCCCGACGATGCCGCTCTTCTCGCGGAAGCTCGATTCAAGGCCGTCGAAAGACTCGCGAGCTTGGCAACCGAAAACCGAGTCGACCTCATGCTGGTCGCGGGGGATGTTTTCGATGCGCAGGGCGTCGCAGACAAGACCATCCACCGGCTCTTCCATTCGATGGCGGGTTTCGAAGGGCCGTGGATCTTGCTTCCGGGGAACCACGATTCGGCGCTCGCCGAATCCGTCTGGACCCGCGCGCTCCGCCTCAAGGCCATTCCCGCAAATGTGACCGTCTGCCTGCAGCCGGAGCCCGTTCTGCTCGAATCGATCGGCGTCGCCGTGCTGCCGGCACCGCTGACCCAGCGCCATACCCATACCGACCTGACCGAATGGTTCGCCGGGGCCGAGACGTCCGTCGGCATGCTGAGGGTCGGACTGGCCCACGGCAGCGTTCAGGGCATCCTGCCGGAAGACATCGATTCGCCCAACCCGATCGCCCCTGAACGTGCCGAGCAGGCGCGCCTCGATTACCTCGCGCTCGGAGACTGGCACGGCACGAAACAGATCGATCCGCGCACCTGGTACAGCGGCACGCCGGAAACCGATCGCTTCAGATCCAACGAATCCGGCCGGGCGCTGCTGGTCGAACTGTCGGAACCGCGTGCAGTGCCGACGGTGACGCCGGTCGCGACTGGCCAATACCGCTGGCATTCGGAAGCGCTAGCGCTTCAGGTGCCGAGCGATGTCGAGCTAGCGTTGCCGAAAATTTCGGCTTTCGGACCGGCGGACGTCGTGCAGCTTGAACTGTCCGGACAAACCGATCTCGACGGATACCGGCGTCTTTGCGTGGCTATCGAGCAAGCCCGCGGCAACGCTCGGAGCCTCTTGGCCGATTTGTCCGCTTTACGTCTCGAACCGACCGCGGAGGACATCGACGCCTTGAAAGCGGACGGCTATCTGGGCGAAGTCATCGCCGAGCTCCGCGCAAGCCAGGACGGAGCGGACGCGGAAGTCGCACGGGAAGCGCTGGCCCTGCTGGCGGGCATCCTCGATGCTCAGCACGCGAAAGCCGGAGGTTCCTTGTGAGACTTTCCCGCATCCGTATCGAACAGTTCAAGAAGTTCCGGCAACCGATCGAGATCAAGGACCTCGAACCGGGGCTAAATTTGTTCACCGGACCGAACGAAGCCGGCAAGAGCACGATCGTCTCGGCCATCCGCGCTGCGTTCTTTGAACGGCATCGTTCCGGCAGCGTCGACGACCTGCGTCCCTGGGGCGATACATCGGCATCCCCCACCGTCGAACTGGAGTTCGCCATCGGGGATACTCATTACAGGCTCCTCAAGAGTTTTCTCGGCAAGAAGCGCTGCGAGCTGCAGATCGGCACGCAGCGGCTGGACAGTGCCGAGGCCGAAGACCATCTCGCGGAACTCCTGGGTTTTCGCTACGCCGGCCGGGGCGCCAGCGGTTCCGAGCACTGGGGCATTCCGGGGTTGTTGTGGATCCAGCAGGGAGCCGGGCACGACATTCGGGACTCGGTGACGCATGCGATAGACCACCTTCGTACTGCTCTGAACGCATCGCTGGGAGAGATAGCCAGCAGCGGCGGCGATTCGGTTCTGGCGACGGTCGAAGCCGCCCGCAACGAGTTGCTGACTCCTTCGGCCGGCAAGCCGCGGGGAGTGTATGCCGAGGCGCTCGATCAGGAGGCTGCACTGGCGAACGCCATTCGTGAACTCGACTCGGAAATCGCCGCTTATCGCCAGAAAGTCGATACGCTCGCTGCCCTGCGCCGCGAACACGCCGCCGACGAAGCCGAAAAGCCCTGGATCGGCTTTCGCGAACAGGAACGAGCCGCGGCCGAAAAGCTGGAGGCTATCGGGCGCGTCGAAGAAACCTTAGCCACCGAGAAATTGCGCGCGACCCAGGTCGACGAGCGGATCAGGCTGCTGCACGGTCAACTGGAAACCTTCGGGCGGCAGGAGAAGGAGCTCGAAACACGCGAGGCAGAACGCGAATCCATCCGGCAAAGGCTGGAAGGAGCAACCGCGCTCGTCGAGGAATGGCAGTCGAAGCGTGCCGAAGCGGAACAGCGCCACGAGGCGGCTCGCGAGACGCTGCGCCTTGCCCGTCAGGCGGATACCCGGCTCAGCCTGACACGGGAGCTTGACGCCGGCCGGCTGAAGCTGAAAAACGCCGCCGAGGCACTCGCAAGAGCCGAGACGGAGCAGGCCGCCGTGGTCGAATTGAAACGGCAAGCCGCCGTCACCGAGATCAAGCTTAAAGATCTCGAGTTGCTGCGGGATCAACACCGGCAGATTCGCGAAACGCAAATCCGGCTCGACACGGCTGCGACACGGCTGCGCTTCGCGATCGAAGACGGCCGTAGCATCGGAATCGGCGCCGAATCGGTCACCAGCAAGGGCGAAAGACTGCTGCTCGAAACGACCCCCCTCACGCTGCCGGGGCTGGGCCAACTCGAAATCGCGCCCGGCGGCTCCGACCTGTCCCAGCTTCGCGCCGAAGCGAAAGAACTCGCCGATAGACACGAAACCCTGCTGCAGCGGCTCGGCTTGCCCTCGCTGGAAGCCGCCGAAGCGCGTTATCACACCCACACTCGACAGCTTGCCGACATCAAAACGGCCGACGCCACACTGAAAGCACTCGCCCCACAGGGTATCGAGCCGCTTCGGACCGAATTGGCCGTCCAGCAAGCGCGCGTCCAAGAAATCGAAAAAGCCCTGAGCCAGCTTCCGCCCGAAACCCCGAAGGCGGCCAAACTCCCCTCCGTCGCCGAGGCGGAAACCGCCGAGGAATCCGGCCGGCAATCGCTCGCGCGGATCAACGACAGCCTGCACGAAGCGCGGCTCGCCGCCGGCAAAGAGCAGACGGCGTTCGAAACCGCGACGCGCGAACTCGCAGCCGCGCGCGCCGTAGTAGACGATCCGCAGCGGCCCGACCGAGTGGCGGCGGCAAACCGGGACCTGGTCGACGCCCGTGCCGAGCAATCCACCCTGGTCGCCCGTATCGAGGTATTGACTCGGCAATTGGCCGAAGCACGCCCCGATATTCTGAAACAGGATATCGAGCGTTTCCGCCTCAGCGCCGAGCAGCTCGAAAAGCGCTTCAACGAGCGCCGCGACCAATTGATGAGCCTACAAGTCGAGCTTCAGACGACCGGCGCCCAAGGGCTGGAAGAGCGCCGCGCGGAACTCGCCCGCGACCACGCGCAGATCCAGCGCAGGGTCGAAGAACTGCACCGCCGCGCCGACGCGCTGGACCACCTGCTGAAACTGCTGCGCGACAAGCGCCGCGCCTTGACCCAGAGACTTCAGGCCCCACTGCAAAAACACCTCAACCGCTATCTCCAGCTCCTGTTCCCAGCCGCCTGCCTCGACATCGACGAAAACCTCTCGCCCGGCTCGCTGACGCGCGTCGGATCGAACGGATCGGAACTCGGCGACTTCGAGGACTTGAGCTTCGGCGCGCGCGAACAGATGGGCATCATCAGCCGGCTCGCCTATGCAGGGCTATTGCGCGACGCCGGCCGCCCCACCCTCATCATCCTCGACGACGCTCTCGTCCACTGCGACGAGGAGCGACTCGCGCAGATGAAACGCGTGCTGTTCGATGCCGCGACGCGGCACCAGATTCTGCTGTTTACCTGCCATCCGGCGAAGTGGCGAGATCTGGGAGTCGGGGCGAGATCGTTGGAGGCGATTCGATCCGGAACCTAAATGCCGATCCGTTTTGGAGTCTTAGCCAAGAGGGAGGATTTGCGCACTCGCGTAATCGGCATTTCCGCGGCATACACGGCGGGTTACGGCTGCCGCCTAACCCGCCCTACCGTGCTCGCAAAGTATGTAGATTTCGAAGGCTTACCTAGAATTTGTCGATAGAAGTTTCAATATCGATAAACCCAACCCTGAGAATAAGAATGAAAAACGAGCCAACCCGCCACAGCGGCGATTTTAGGGGGAAGTTTCGTTCTGGTCATTCGAGGATGAGCCGAATGAAGCTGTCAGCTAAATTTCTGATTTTTCCACTCTCTTTCGCTTCCGCCGTCGCGCTGGCATCGGGCGATGGGTGCGATTTCTGGTGCGGCGAGTTTCCCAATGCCTATTTTCTTGCGCCCGACAACGATAGCCGCGGTAACCTGGGATTATTGCTCGAAGATCAGGGCGTCGTTCATTACCGGCCGAAGGCCATGCCGTTTCATTACGGCGAGTTCATGGAGCCGGCGAATCCCGCCGCGGCGGAATCTGAAAACACCGTGACTTCCCTAGCAGCCGATCTCGGTGTTGTCGGCGGCGACAGCGTTGCGAGCGATTTGCAGCGCTTGGCGGCAAGCGGTTATGGGCGCTGCCTGACCGACAATGTTCAAGCCGTCGAGGCGTTTCTCAAGGAGCTCAAGAACGCTACCCTGCCCGGCCAGGACGGGATGCTGCTGGCTCAGGAGCGCTTGCGATTTGCAGGCTTGTGCGAGAAAGCGATGGAAGGTCATCAGCCGCTTCCGGTATCGGAGGCGGCCAAGCCCTATGCCCATTATCTCGAAGCGGCGGCGAACTTCTACGCCGGCCGATATGAGCCGGCGCTAGCCCAATTCAAGGCCCTCGCGACCGACGCGCCGGACTGGGTGCGAGAAGCTTCGCTTTACATGTTGGGACGGGTGGCTTTGAACCAGGCGCAAATCCGATTCGATATGTGGAGCGAACCGAGTGCCGAGAACATCGACAAGGCGTTTTTGGACCAGGCGGCCTCCGCCTTCGGCGATTATCTGAAGACGTATCCGAAAGGACGTTATGCCGAATCCGCCAAGGGCTTGTTTCGGAAAATTCATTGGCTGGCGGCGGACAACGCGGCGCTGGCCGCGGATTATCAAGCCTGGCTGGCGACGATGGGTAACGGCACGACGAGCGAAACCGTCCTGGATTTCATCGACGAAACCGAACGCAAGGCCGATCCGGCGGGGAACATCGTTGATGCCCTCTGGCCTTCGCCGGTTCTTGCAAGTCTCGGCACGCTTGCCTCCTGGCGGCCGCAGAACGAAGGCGAGCCGTCGGTGCCTCCGGTGGATGTCGAAATGCTCGCGGCGCATCGGGGCGACTTCGCCAACGCCGGGCTCGAACCGCTCTGGTCCTACCTCGCCTTGGCGCATGCATTTTGGATGGAAAAGAATTATCCGGAGCTGATCCGGCAGACCGCATCCGAGCGCATCGCGGCAAAGCCTTCGAACCTGGCCTACAGCCGCTGGGTATTGCGGGGACTTTCCCTAATGGCGCTGCGGCAATTTCCGGAAGCCGAAAGCCATTGGCTGGAAACGCTGAAAACCGTTGAACATCCGGGGCAAAAAATACAGGCGCAATGGCTGTTGGCCTTGACCTGGAACGAAACCGGCCGATTGGACAGTGTTTATGCCAAGGATTCCCCTGTCGCCCTCCCCGAAGTTCAGGATTACTTTATTCACAAGGCCAAACCGCCCTTATTGGAAAGCCTCCTCAAGCGGGATGATCTGCCGCCCCGTACAAAATCGCTCGCCTATTTCAGGCTGGTCAGCCAATGGGTGCGGCACCGCGACTTCGCCGCAGCCGAGCTGATATTGGCCGCTTATCCGCCCACCGAATTCGCATTGGCCGGAGACACGTTGGCGCCGCTGTCATCCGAGGGAGAGAAGGAAGGCTATACCTGTCCCGCGTTCAGGGAACTGCTCGCCGCCCTGCAAAAGACGCCGGATTCGGGACGCTGGCTTAACTGCATGGGGGATTTTCTCCGCACTTGGAATTGGAATGCCCCTGCTCCGGTCATCGCCGACGCAGATCCCGTCGATTTCGATCTCCATCGCTGGCATGAACCGGGCGACTACGGACTGCCGGCCACGCCGGCCGAGGATGCCTTCGGCGGGAAGACCTACACCAGCATGGATTATTACCGCGAAACCATCGAACGGCGTGGCCTGGCGCGAACGGATGACGACCTGGCCTATGCCCTGCATCGGGCCACTACCTGCTTCGCTTCGTCGGGCAATAATCATTGCGGCGATCAGGACATTCCCAAAGCGCAACGGGCGGCATGGTTCAAGCGGCTGAAAACCCAATACAAGAATTCGCCTTGGGCCACGGGGCAGAAATATTATTGGTGAGGCGGCGGCTTCGCGCCTGGGCGGCAATCGTTCTGGCCGGCTGTGCGTCGTGGTTCGGCAGCGCGCGCGCCGCTGTTGACTACTGGGCCTGGCATCCGAACGTGCATCTTGCGCGGATACTGGACGACGCCGGCAGACTCTATCTGTTCGAGGGCGAGCTTCTGGTGCGCGGCGGCGATACGCTTTTCCAGCGCCGCGGCTTCCCTCCCCCAACCGCATCGCCTCACCCCGTCGTTCTGGTGTACCGCCTCGAAGCCATGGAATGGCCGGAGCCGCTGCAACGGCAGGTGGAACGCGATCTCGCCGCGTTCGAGGCAAAACGTAACCAGGTCTGGGGAATCCAGATCGATTTCGATGCCCGTACCCGAAATCTCGACCGTTACGGGGAACTGCTCGGGCAGGTCAGAGCCCGTCTGCCGGCCCGTTATCGCCTGAGCGTAACGGGCCTGATGGATTGGGCAAGCCAGGGGAAGCTTGAGGATCTGAATGCCCTGCAAGGCGTGGTGGATGAGATCGTGTTCCAGGCTTATCAAGGAAAAGGGCCGATAAAAGACCACCGACGCTATTTCGAGCGCCTATTCGCCCGAGGGCTGTCTGTGCCCTTCAAACTCGGCCTCGTCGAGCACGGCCAGTACGATCCGGACGCTTTGGCCGCAGTCAGGAAACATCCGGCGTATCGAGGAACGGTGATTTTCCTGCTGCCCGATGCAAAGCGGTAGCGTGAGATAGGTAGGCGTCAGAATCATCCTGATCGCAGCCGATTAATCCCGCAAGGCCAGAGCCGATTGCTCGACGGCATGATAGAAGACGCTCGTGTCCTCGATGAAGTAGTTGAAGAAGCCACGCTGCACCGGAATCTCGATGGGAACGAGCTCGATCTCGTGGAAGCCTTGCTCCTCCAGAGCGCCTTTCAGTCGTTCGTTGCGCAACAGACGGTTGACCAACTCGATGCGGGCGAGTTGCTGGGCATAGGCGCCGTTGAACCAAAGCTCCGTCTCCAGGTCCTGAACCTCGATAAAGCTTTCCGGCAACTCGCCCACCCATTGGTACCGCTGCGGCCGCGGGATATAGATCACATGGGCGGCGCTCAACTCCGACAGAATGAACTGGCGGGCATAGGCGCCGTCGATGCGCTCTTGAGGCTTTCCATCGCGCTCAAATCCGTAAAGACTGAGCCAGAGCGCATCCCGAACCGCCTCCGCCGTGATTTTCTCCGCCTTGACCGACGGCAGATCACCGCTCTTCCGCATCTCCTGCGTGTGCGTATCGTCTGGACGTTTTTCCCGGCGCTCCTGCTGGACCGCGCGGTACGCCTCCCACGCGGCGGTGTTCATGTGAAGGTGCTCGGTCCCTAAACGCGGGCTGAAGCTATTGAAGAAAATCGCGATATCGCTGGCGTTGAACGCCTCTGCGATTTGGTGATAAATCTCCTCGGAGCGTGTCGGCACCAGGAGTTGCGCGGGAAACCAGAGATCGCACCACCGTTCCGGGGGAGTCCGATACCATCGGGAGAAAAGGCGCGTGAAATATTCCGGAATCGCCGGCCGGAACACGCCCTCGCCGCCATACAGATAAGCCAGCCACGATCGGAGCATGGATGGCGGCAGCTGGCGCCATATCTCCGAACGGGTATCATCGGCCGAGTTCTTGAATTCCTGTTCGAGGTCGTGCCCTTCCAGCCAGCGCCAGGTCCAGTAAATCATGCCGGACGTGCAGGAAAGCTGCGTCGGGGTTTTCCCTTCCTTTTGGGCGGCGTGCAGGAAGCCGGCCCCATGGGCGTTTGAGCCGCCTATCCCTCCGAGAGAAAACGCGATGTTCCTTTGGCCGTTTGCAGTCATATCCTGTCCTCCATGTTAAGCGAGATATAACTCACACATCCTTTGCCTCTCAGCCTGGCGCGATGCGTTTAGCCGCGTGCGCCAAAGCTAGCCATGAACGGTGCAGATGTTCCGCGACGGTTTCGCCAGTCATCGATTGCAGGCGAACTACTGCGCCCTTCAGGCCTTGTGCGGCTCAGTCATGCGCAAACGATGATCCTAGAAACGCCAGTTGGACGCGTCCGAGTGTGCGGCTGGCGGGCTGGATGGCAAGGCGCGACGACACCGTGGGGCCGCCCCCCACAAGGAGGAGCAACACCGCCAGACGGCTCGCCAGCCGTGCAATCGGGTGCGTAGCGACTTCACCCAAGTGGTGAAATCGGTAGAAGGTGGAACGGTCAGAATCCACAAGGCTTTTCCACTCCATCTAAGCGGTCAACTGCCGTTTCTAGGATGATGAGTTAGACCCATACGGTGCCGAGTGTCTCGCTCAAGGAGACAAAAAGTCCGTTGCGTTTTTGAAAACGGCGAAAAGCGGGGATGGCTTCGTAGCCGCGCCGAATTCAATCGGCTCTCATCGCCATCGGGACCAAGTTTTCAACGAACTGTCGGGAACATGCGTCCCACGAAAATTCCCGTGCATAACGCCGGCACTCCTGCGGATCGAGCGACAAGGCTGTAAGGGCAGCGTGCCGGAGATCGTTGTCCAAGATACCCACGCGGTCGTCCCGGATCACGTCCCGTGTGCCCCGCAACGGATAGGCGGCGACCGGAACGCCGCAGGCGAGCGCCTCCAGCATCACCAAGCCGAAGGTATCGGTCCGGCTGGGAAATACCAGGACGTCCGCCGCCGCCATGTAGCGGGCTAATGGCTCTCCGGTCCGATAGCCCACGAAGCGGACCTCGGGATATTTCATTTCCAGCTCTTTTCGTTGCGGCCCGTCGCCGACGACGTATCGGGTGCCAGGCAGATCGAGGCGGAGAAAGGCCTCGATGTTCTTTTCGATGGCGACACGGCCGGCGTACAGAAATATCGGGCGCTCGTCCCCGAGAAAATCCTTTCCCCAGGGCCGAAAGAGTTCTGTGTCGACACCCCGCGACCAGCGCACCAGCCTGCGAAAACCCTTAGAGGCCAACTCGTTCGCGAGAGATTCCGTTGCGACCATGACCCGATGGCTTCGGCTGTGGAACCAGCGGAGATACGTCCAGCTCACGCAATAGGGTATGCCGGCCCGGAGCTTCAGATATTCGTGAAAATGACTATGGTAGGACGTTGTATACGGAAATCCTTTCGCGCGGCAGTAACGGCGAGCCGCGAAGCCGATCGGCCCTTCGGTGGCTATATGCATCGCGTCCGGCTTGAAGGCTTCGATCAGAGGCCGAAGACGGGGGCCGCACAGGAAGGACAGCCCCACAGCGGGGTAACCGGGACACGGCCAGGTTCGAAACCGATCGGGCGTGATGATTTCGACCGTGTGTCCCGACTTTTCCAGCGCGCGACGGGTATTCGTCAAGGTCGTGACGACGCCGTTGATTTGAGGATGCCAGGCATCGCTGATCACGATAATCCGCAAAACTTCCTCCTGGGCATGATCGGCGAAGCGCACCGTCGATTTTTCGGGCGGTGCCGGCATACGAATGAAATGCGGCCGCCCGGTTTAAAGAGACCACTGGAAACCGGACCGCTTTCCAGCATTGAAATCGTCAGCAAGGCGGGTAGACTCCGGGATTATTGTCTTTCCGCAATATCATGGACAGACCGCCGCTTCACCACAAGATCATGCTGTACTATGCGGCGCCGCATCTCACGCATGCGGTGGCGACCTTGCCGGTGGCGCTCTTCGTTCCCGCCTTTTACGCCGATGACATGGCTTTGCCGCTCGCCGGGGTAGGCATGGCGATCGCCGCGTCGCGGGCGCTGGATATGGTCAGCGATCCCCTCATCGGAATTTTGAGCGACCGCCTCAAGACGCGATGGGGCCGCCGCAAGCCTTGGATTGCCATCGGGACGCCGCTCCTGATGCTGTCCGCCTGGATGATCTTCGCACCGGCCGGCAAGGTTTCGCTGCTCTATCTGTTTGTCTGGGCGAGCCTGCTCTTCTTCGCCTTCACCCTGGTGGATCTACCCCACAAGGCATGGGGCGCCGAACTCTCGACGGACTACACCGAGCGTACGCATGTAGCGGCCTGGCGCGAAGGATTAGGCGCGCTTGGCCAGATATTGTTCCTAGGCGTGCTGTCCGTCTTGGATTATCTGGGGTACGTGGAAAACCGTGATCAGCTCCGGGTCATCGCCATCATCATCGTTGTCAGTTTACCGCCACTGGTGATCGTGGCGCTGACCAAAGTGCCGGAATTTCCGTCTGAGGAACTGGCGGGCGAACGCCTCGGCGGTTGGGCGGGGCTCCGGCTGGTATTGCGCAATCAGGCTTTCATGCGGACCTTGATTACCTTGCTGCTGCTGGGTACGGCGGTCCTGATTCAAGCCACGCTGCATCGACTGGTATTGACCCATGTGGTCGGCCGCCCCGACATCTTCGCCACGATGATCCTTGCCGAAAACCTCGTCTCGCTTGCCATGGTGCCGGTTTGGATGGGTATCGCGAATCGCATCGGCAAACATCGGGCGATCATTCTCGCCGCGCTTTGGATCGGATTGTGGAGCTTGGGGTTTCCCTGGGTCGACCGGGGCGATACGGTGCTCTATGTGACCTTGATCATATTGAGAGGCGCAAGCCTGGCTTCGATTTTCATGTTGGCGAACTCTATCGCTGCCGATGTGGTCGATCACGACATCGTCGCGTCGGGCCGGCAACGGACGGGCCTCTTTTTCGCGGTGTGGGGCATAGCCATCAAACTGGCCGTCGCCCTGGGCGTTCTCTTGGGCACCGCCCTCCCTGCCGCCTTCGGTTTCGAGCCGTCCGCCCCCGTTCAAGCCCCCGAAGCGAAAAAATGGCTATTGGTGATTTACGGCTGGCTGCCGTGCCTGGTCATCGCGTCGGGGCTGCCGATCATGTGGAATTTCCCGATCGACCGTATTCGACAGCGGGCGCTACGGGAACAAATCGCTGCGCGGCGAGCCGGCGTTTTCAAATCGGACATAGGCGGGGCGGCCTAAGTCGCCTCTTTAACACGCTCATGGGATCATCGCGTATTATTCGCTCTCTCGGCGGCAACTTGGTTTATGGAGCTAAGACGGCGGTCCAGCCATCCCTCGATTTTCCTGAGCAGTTCGTGACGCAATGGCGGCGCGGAAAACAGCTGTTCGTGGTGAACCTTATCGATGAGCGGCAGGATTTGGTTATCCGGGTGCTTATCGAAGGTCTTGCCGGCAAAATCGTGACTGCCCCAGGCCGGCGTGATCGGGTCGCCGGCGGAATAAATGAGGAAATAAGGGGTGGACAACTCCTCCATATGCCGTCTGAAGCGAACGATCTCCCCTTCGACGCCCTTCACGTAGCGCAGGATGCTGCGGCGGATGATATAGGCGTCGGCGCGGTGGCGTGCCCTCTCGTCTTCCCAGTCGCTCAAGTAATCCGGTACCCAACCCGGTGTCGTGGGGGAAAAGATATGCCGCAGGCCCGGCCACGACAGCACCTCGAACAGTCCGTCCAGCAAAGGGACGGTAACGAGCGCCAATGCCTGGTTGGCAATCAGCAACGGAAGCAGCTCGCCATGAGAACGAAGAAAATGCTCCTCGGCGTAAAAGGACAGCTTCACGACAGGCGTTTGAAAATAGCCGCGCCAGCCCGGAACCTCGGTCACCGAAAAGGCGGGGCCTAGGAATACGATGCCTTGTATCCGGGATCGTAAATCGTCCCCCGGCGCTTGTTCGAGCAGATAAGACGCTGAGATCAACGAACCCAGGCTGTGGGAAAGGATAAAAATCGGAAGACCCGGTTTGCCGCGCTGATCGCAGACCTCGATCAGGCGCCGCAGCACTTGATCCAAGTCTCGCCGCATCGGCTCCAGATTGCGCAAGCTCGCCTGCGCCAAATAGGCATCGCTGACGTCGAACTCGGAAGCCCCGCCAGTAATGGCCCGGTCGGCGGCCAACAGGCTCGGATTGGACAAGCCGTGAGCGTAAAGATCGAAACCCGCCACGATGAAACGCCTCGCAAAATAGGCGGCGATCTCGTCGTAGCGGCCGATGTATTCGTTCATGCCGTGGACGATCAGGATACAGGCCGGAGCGACCGCGGGTCGTGGCGGCATTTGGACGCGCATCGGCAACGGGCTGTCGCGGTCATTTCTGGACAGCCATACCTCCTGTCCCCATCGGGGATAGGGTTGGGTGACGAACTGCCGGTGAGCGCAACCGCACGACATGGACAAAACCAGGATGAGAATCAACTTCACAATGGTATATCCGAAGGGTAGCCAAGGGTATGTTTGCGCGCAGGGGCGCAATGCAGATTGCGGTCGTGGTAGTGATGCCTGAGCGACGAGAGTACCTGCTTGGACCGTGACAATCGCTTTCTCCGAGCGTAGCCTGATCACGGCGCGATTCGCTTTTCTGTTCAGGAGATCGATTCATGATCGAAAACGTCCGCCTCTGTCGTCCGGCGATCATCGCCTTTTTCCTGATCGCTTGGGCAGTCCTCTTCTGTTCGGTGTCTTTGGCCGAATCCGCCAAAACGCTGATTCGAAATGCCTCCCTCATCTTGACCATGGATTCCTCGGTTGGCGCGGGCGATTTGGGGATCGTGGAGAACGCCGATATTCTGATCGAAAAAGACAAGATCGCGGCGGTCGGCAAGCATCTGCGAAGTACCGGGGGGCGTGTCGTGGACGCCACCGGGATGATCGTCATGCCGGGCTTTGTCGATGTGCACAATCATCTGTGGCAGTCGCTCATCCGGGGCTGCGGCACAGACCAGGACCTCATGGGTTGGCTGGATGCCTGTGTGCTTCCCTTGTTCGACCCGCAAATTACCGTGTCGCGCTCGGAGGCCTATGCCGGCGTACGGCTGAGCACGCTGGACCTGATCGACACCGGAGTCACCACCACCGTCGAATGGTCCCACGCCTTTACGCCGGAATTCGTTCGGGGAGAACTCCAGGCGCTGACCGAATCAGGGCTGCGTTTCGTGTTTGCGTATTTCGGACGCGACGACCCTGGCGTTATCGCCCATATGAAGCTGGTCAAGCAGACCCTGATCGATCCCAATCCCAAGGCGAGTTTTCAGGTTGCATCCCACCCGGCTGACGCATTGCGTCAGGACGTCAAGGCGATGGCGAAGCTGGCCAAGGAATTGGGCGTAAAACACCATGTTCACCTGTTGGAAAATATCGAGGACCGCGACGAAAACATGTTCGACGTACTCGCGGAGTCGGGCGCCCTCGGCCCGGATCTCCTGGGTGCACACGCAATCCACCTCACCGACGAGGAAATCGGGATACTCGCAGCCCAGGACGTGCGCGTTCTCCACAACCCGATCAGTAATATGCGCTTGGCATCGGGTGTGATTCGCCTTCCGGAGCTAAAGCAAGCCGGCGTTCAGGTAGGTCTCGGCCTGGACGGGGGAACGAACGACACCAGTGACATGTTCAATAACATGCGGGCGGCGGTAGGACTGCAGCGCGCCAGGACGCTTCGACCCGACGTGTATCCAACGGTCTCGGACGCATTGCGCATGGCCACCGTGGACGGGGCGAAGCTGCTCGATATGTCCGACCGTGTGGGCTCGTTGACGCCTGGCAAACAGGCCGACTTGATCATCCTAGATCCGGAGAAATTCAATTTTGCCCCACGTGGGGATTGGGTTAGCCAAATCGTGTTCAACGGCCAACCTCGAAATGTGGAATGGGTCTTCGTGGGAGGGCAAGTGCTGAAGAATAACGGGAAAATACTCGGCGTAAACCCGGCGAAGGTTATAGAAGCCGCGCAGAATGCGGCTAACCGAATTCAAGATGCTCTCGAGCCGTAACTCAACTATCGTCCATGCGGAATGCGCGCGTACGGGCGACTTAGAGCCGTAGGTCGGCAATCCTTTGCCGACCAAGCCATTTATCGACCCGCTATGTCGGGAAAGGATTCCCGACCTACTACAGCCAGGAGGCTGCTAACCCAAACTGTAAAATGCTGTAGAGCAATCGAACCAGAGTTAGCCGACGGATCGGTCAGCCGTTTGATTTCAGCATTAACCCGTCGGATGGCACGTCGGTTGTGCTGGTCGTATCGGTTGCTCCAGGGCTCCCGAATCGAAAACAGAAGCCGGAAATATTCCGTTTAGACCTCTATCTGCGGACGATCGGGCGTCGGCCAGTCGAGATGAAAGAACTTGCCTCGTGGCTGATCGGTCCGCTCATAAGTATGGGCGCCAAAATAATCGCGCTGCGCCTGCAACAAATTGGCGGGGAGCCGGGCGCTCCGGTAGCCGTCGAAATAAGCCAGTGCGGAACTAAACGCCGGGACGGGCATGCCGTTCTGTATGGCGATGGTTACGGTCTGCCGCCAGCGGCTTTGCCCTTCATGCAGTACGTCCTTGAAATAAGGATCTAGCATCAGGTTCTTCAGGCCCGGATTGCGGGTGTAGGCGTCGGTGATCTTTTGCAGGAAGCGCGCGCGGATGATGCAGCCGCCCCGCCAAAGCTGCGCGATGGTTCCGAAATCGAGCGTCCACTCGTAGGCTTTTTGTGCTTCCGACAGCAACTGAAAGCCCTGAGCATAGGCGCAAATCTTGGAGCAATACAGCGCGCGCCGGACCGCATCGATGATCTCTGCCGAATTGGACGCCGGCTGAAGATCCGGGCCTTTCAGCAATCGACTGGCTTCGACCCGCTCCTCTTTCAGGGCCGACAACGCACGGGCGAATACGGCTTCGGCGATCGAATTTGCCGGTGCGCCCAGTTCCAATGCGCTGGCAGCCGTCCACATGCCGGTGCCTTTCTGGCCGGCTGCATCCAGCACCTGGTCGACCATGAAACCGGGGCCTGCCGGATCCTTCTGTCCCAGGATGTCCCCGGTGATTTCGATGAGATAGCTGGACAGTTCGCCGCCATTCCACTCGCGGAAGATCTCCCCGATCGCGCCGGCATCCAGCCCAAGCAGATGTTTCATCAGCCAATAAGCTTCGCAGATCAACTGCATATCGATGTACTCGATGCCGTTGTGCACCATTTTGACGTAGTGCCCGGCTCCGTTCGGTCCGATATACGCAGTGCACGGTACGCCGCCCTCCACCGGTTTTCCGGGCGCGGCGCCTTCCAAAGGTACGCCACTTTGCGGATCGACCTTAGCGGCGATGGCGCGCCAGATCGGCTCGAGCTCGGCCCAGGCGCTCGGGCTGCCGCCCGGCATTAGAGAAGGTCCGAACCGCGCGCCGGTTTCGCCACCCGAGACGCCGGAACCGATAAACCGAAATCCCTTTGCGGTCAATTCCTTGTCTCTGCGTATGGTGTCCAGCCAATGCGCATTGCCGCCGTCGACGATGATGTCGCCTGGATCGAGGTGAGGCAGCAGGCTTTCGATGGTGCGATCGGTCGGTGCGCCTGCCTTGACCAGTAGAATGATCTTGCGGGGACGCCGAATGGCTTGGGTGAACTCCTTCAGATCGGTAAAGCCCAGGACGCGCTCGCCGGATGGCTCTTTCTGCCGACAACGCGTCATGAACTCCGCTGTTTTCTCGGAGCTGCGGTTGTAGACTGCGATGGAATAGCCGTGATCGGCGATGTTCAGCGCCAAGTTTTGGCCCATGACCGCTAATCCTATTAGCCCGATGTCCGCACTGTCACTGTTCATAATGGCACCTCTTGTTGCTGGATAATGAGCGGAATTTCCAAATGGCATTTAATCACGCCGGTCGTTGCTTGAACCAAGCAAGTGATTACCGTGCGTAAAGAAAGTAAAGCCCTATTCGAATCGCTCTCACCCCCCTCTTCCAGAGGGAGAGGGGGCACTTGTGGCTTTACTTTCTTAACTAT
>NZ_MSCV01000051.1 GCF_002005105.1 Methylocaldum sp. 14B
CACGTTAAACAAGCCATTCCTATGCCGCTCTTTGTAATTACGTCTCAACGGCCTTTGCGGCCTCTCTCAAAAGCACGTTGGTTGTCGGAGGGTCGATTGTCTGGATCTTGGTCTCAACGGCCTTCGCGGCCTCTCTCAAAAGCACTCTCGCTTTAGCCACCTCTGCCTTCATAATTATGGGTCTCAACGGCCTTCGCGGCCTCTCTCAAAAGCACACCCCAAACGGGCAGCATGCCGCCCCAGAGCATACGTCTCAACGGCCTTCGCGGCCTCTCTCAAAAGCACACGACAACAAGTCAGTCGCCGGTTATTTCGATAAGTCTCAACGGCCTTCGCGGCCTCTCTCAAAAGCACGTAAGGAAATCATGCTCACCATTTCCCGCCAACTGTCTCAACGGCCTTCGCGGCCTCTCTCAAAAGCACGGAAACAGCGCTGCTCGCCGCCGCCGGGTCCCACGTCTCAACGGCCTTCGCGGCCTCTCTCAAAAGCACGAAATCAAGAAACATCAAGCTTTGGATGAAGCTGAGTCTCAACGGCCTTCGCGGCCTCTCTCAAAAGCACTTGGCCAGTCTGACGTTAACGACCTGGTCCAGGCAGTCTCAACGGCCTTCGCGGCCTCTCTCAAAAGCACGTTTTTTCTTACACCTTCACTACAGGAGATATACGTCTCAACGGCCTTCGCGGCCTCTCTCAAAAGCACAGATGTATGTGTATCTAGCGAAGGGTGCGATGAAGGTCTCAACGGCCTTCGCGGCCTCTCTCAAAAGCACCAAAAAAAACGTGCCTCTGGACTGGTAACGGTTTCGTGTCTCAACGGCCTTCGCGGCCTCTCTCAAAAGCACGGTCGGACTTGAACCGACACGACTTGCGTCACCAGTCTCAACGGCCTTCGCGGCCTCTCTCAAAAGCACCTTTATCGGCTCGGTCTTGCCTTAGAGAGTGCTTGTCTCAACGGCCTTCGCGGCCTCTCTCAAAAGCACGCAGGGACGTAGCATCGACGCAAATCTGCTGATATGTCTCAACGGCCTTCGCGGCCTCTCTCAAAAGCACGGCGCCTTCCGAACCCCCCATCCGCCGCGGCCCAGCATAGCCGATTCGGCGGAAGGGTCAAGATCGTGCCTTGAAAATCGCCGCTCCACCCCAAAAACGGCTGCAAAATCAGCATAAGCCGTTGATTTTGAAATATCGGCGGCGATTTGCCCGGATTTTTTCAGAATTTCCGATTCAAGTGGCTGATTCCACACGGTGATTCTCAATTTACCGGGTTCCGCACGGTATCAAAGAATGATCGCCGCCGGAAGGCTGGCGACGGGCAAGCCGTCCAGGCTTTCCGAATCCCGCCGGCAGCGTCCGCACAGCCGGTAGAACCTGAGTTGCCGCTCCTCGCCCAGCACTTCGGACAGCTCGTCGCGGAGTTCTGCCAGGGTCCGCCCGTCCCGCAGCCATACCTCGTACACCGACTCCTGAACCCGTTCCCCGTAGCGCAGAAGGATATCTGCGGCCCGCTCGCGAATCCGCTCGTCGGCGATGTCGTAGCACACGAGATAGAAGCTCATCGCATGCACCAGGCCTTGAAAAGCACAGACGGCTTCCGCAGGCTGTCGATGAGCCTCAGGTTTTGCCGGTGCAGATGTTCCCACAACCGCAGGGATTCCTGGTCATCCAGCCCGGCGATCGGCTTTTCGAAACGCTCCGTCAGCGCCGCTAGATACTCGCGCCTAGGTGCTTCCTTCATCCGGCAGCCGTCGGCACCGATCGTGAAATCGTCGGGCTTGAGCCGACCCTGGGTCGCCATGGCCAGAGCCGTGCGTTCCACCAGGTGACGGAAAGGTTCCATCAGGTCGGAAGCCAGCGTCGCATGCCGTCCGTGCGGCTGATGATAAAAACCCAGCCAGGGCAACAGGCCCGTCGCCCGGAGGCTGGTTTCGGCGTGGGCGTACAAGATCGTGTAACCCAGGGACAACAGGACATTGAAAGGGTCCGGAGGCGGCCGCCGCTCCCGCCCGTCGAATCCCCATTCCGCCGGTATCCAACGGGAAAGGATTCGGAAATACAGCTTAGCGCCCTGCCCTTCGAGACCGTTCAATTCGTCGCGGCTTTGCGCCCTACCGGCTTTGAGGATCAAGGTCTCCATCGCCGCCCGCTCATCGCGGGCGGAACCTTCGGCATCCCGCTGGCGCAGCACTTCCCGCTGGTGCCGGAGCCGGACTTCCACCAGGCGGCGCGCGACCATCAGACAAAATGCCGGCTCGCGGCTGCGGGCCGCTTGCAGGAGCCACAGTTCCGCACCCTCCGCTCCCGGCTGGCCGTCCCACAAAACGCCCTGATAGCGCCCGATACTGTCGGCGAAATGGACGGGCAAACGATTTCGGAGGGCGGCTTTGAGGGCGGGCGTGGTGAGGTGGTGAGGTCCGATCAACACCAAGGTCCGCACCGCGCTGAGCGGCACGCTGCGGAGCGTTTTGCTTTCCCGGCGGACTTCCAGCCTGCCTTGGGAAACGCCGATCAGCGCCGGGGCACCGGTCACGTAGACCACGGCGCCTTCCTCCCCGGCCGATGCCGAATGGATAATGCCGGCCCCTGGTTGTACAGAAATCGGAGCGGTATTCTCCGCAAGATCCGGTGTGGCTTCGCACCGCTGCGCCTCGGCCAGCCAACCGGCGGGCGCCTTCGGTTCCGCAGCGGGTTCTTTTCGGCGTTCCCCGGCCGCGTCCAGCGCCATATCGTTGACGAATACGTAGCCCAGGTATTCGAAGCCCCGTTCGAAGTCGGTGACGCGGGTTTTCCCCGCATTGAGGCCGAGCCCGATCTCCGCCAGGGAAGTCCGCGCCGCACGAGCCGCCTCTTCCGCCCGCTCGCGGTCCTTGCACAGCACCACGAAATCGTCAGCGAAGCGAATCAGCCGGAAACCCGCCGCTTCCAAGTCGCCGTCGAAATCGTCCAGCATCAGGTTGGCCATGAGGGGGCTCAGGGGCGCCCCCTGGGGCAGGCCCGCCGAGCGCTCGATGCGCTGGCCCCGGTATTCCACCGGAGCGCTCATCCAACGGAGGACCAGCGGCACCACGGGATCGTCGCCGAACAGGGCGGACAGGCGATTGTGAAGATGGCTCCAGCGGACGCTGTCGAAGAAATGCTCGATGTCGGATTCGAACACCCAGCGGTAGCCCTCCCGATAGGCGTCGCGGATGGCGAGTGCGGCGCCGTGCCGGGAACGTCGCGGCCGATAGCCGAAGCTGCCCCGGGAAAGCAAGGGTTCGATGGCGGCTCCGAGCACTTGCGCCACGGCCCGCTGCGCCACTCGGTCGAAGAACGGCGGCACCGCCAGCGCTCGCAGGTCACCGTCGGGTTCGCGCACGACCACACCTTTAAGGGACGGCGGTCGATAGTCGCCGGCGGCGAGACTCCGGCCCAGCCGCGCCAGGCGTTCCGCCGGGGCATCGTCCGGTTCCTCGTCTTCCTCTTTTTCCGACAATGGCTCCGGCCATTCGTCGTCGGAGAGCGTCTTGGCGGGGGGCCGCACGTTGGCGCGGATGGCGGCATAGGCCTGGCTCAGGTTCTCCTCCTCGGCGGCCCGGCCCAGAAGCGAAGCGGTGGGAGCGGTCCGCTGCAAGGTCCCTCCGCCGTCTCGCTTTTCCAGACGGTAGCGGCCCCAGCCGAACGCCCGCCGCTGTCCGATGCCGAGATATTGACCGAGCACCCAGAGCCGCCAAAACTCGATCGGACGGTCCGGCCCGGCACCGAGGTCGGCCACGCCCATCAGCCCGCCCATGGCCTGTTCATTGCCCTGCTCGTCCCGATAACGGCTGTCCACCCAAAAAAGATCCATGTCGACCGTTTCCGGAACGGGCGCCGGTCCGCGCGACCCAGGTTCGACGCCGCGGCGGCGCAACAGATCGGCGAAAGCGTCGTGAGCGCGGGCGCAGAGCAACTCGGAGCTCACCTCTCGCCGGTCCCGGCAGTAGCGGAGCTCGCCCCGGCGCCCCGCTCTCCTTTCCTTTTCCAGCAGCAGGCGGACCGGGGACAGCCAGCGTACCCGCGCGAAATCCGCCTCGCGCCAGCAGGCGGCCTCCCGATCGAGTTCGGATTCCGAATAAGGCGTGAGTTGGTCCACGGAAATGGCCTGTCGTCCGGTAAAGAGGTCCCGCGCTTCCTCGAAAACGAGATTGTCCCGAAACGGCATGGCCGGGTCGCTGCGCCGGGCGCTCACGGGAAGCTTGGCAAGGTTTTGCAGCGCCTGCCCCAGCAGATTCTCGCCGCCGGAGGAGCCGTAGAGAGCGAAACGGTAGCGGTCGCCGGCCCGGTAGGCGGTCCTCCCGGATTCCGGCGCATCCACGGTGAGGTGAAGATCATAGTCGGCGGCTTCCTGCAACAGCGTCCGCAGGAAACCGGTGAGCGCCGGGGCGTGGAACGTAGCGAGATTCGCCTGCGCCGTGAACCGTAGGGTGACCACCGCCGCCCGCAATGGAAGCAGGCTTTCCAGCGGCAGTCGGTTGCCGCTGGCAAAGGAAGTCACGTCATCTTGAGTCCGCTCTCCCTCTTGTGCCGATTTGCCGACAGCGAATTGAGCCGCGGGAGTCTCGGACGATAAAGACAGAATGGGAGAACCCGACCGTATTGAGCCGGAATGACGGGAATCGCCGGCGACGTTGCCGCGTTTAACTCTAGCTCCCGTTTCCCGTGTATCTTCAGCCATAGGCGATCAGTTGTCTTTTCGGGAAAACCATGAATGGCGGCAGGTCCAGCAGGCCGGAATGCCGCCATAATCCGGACCACGCGCCATTCCCGTCACCGGGAAAGATTTCAGCCCCAACACCGTCACGAACGTTCTCCCAACAGGGCCTTCATGCGGGCGAGAAGACGTCCCCACGAAAGGTGTTCCAGGCTGATCAGCTCCACGTCCAAGGCCCTTGCCTTACCGAAAAGGGCCGGATAACGGCTGCGGTCGCCGTTGATCTCGTCGATGAGATCGGTCGTGACCACCAGTACGACGGCATCTCCCGGCCGGCCGAAGTGGTCGGCGAGGTCGTCCGCCTCGAGCACGTATTGCATCAGCTTGGTTCGAAGCCGGGCAGCCCCGTTCTGAGAATCATCGAACGCAGCCCTCAGGCACTTGCAGGAGACGAAGATCAGCCGATTCCCCCGGCGGGCGATGACATCCACCTCGTTCTTGCCGTCGTACTCGTCCACCTTCCAGTACAGTACGGTAGAAGGCAAGGCCGCTTCCGCTCCCGCCTCCTCCAGCGCCAGCGCCGCGAGATGCTCCAGCCAGCCGCCGGTGAGAAAGCGGACTTTCCGGCTGTCATCGGAGCGGCGGTAGTACGATTGCCGCTCCCTCGTCAAAAAGCCCGATTGCGCCAGCGTTTCGCACAGCTGCCGTTCCTGCGGCGATTCGGCGGCGAAAGGTTCCGTGTACCCCAGGCGTGGACGGATGCCGTCGAAAACGGGGTAACGGCTTGCGAGCATCCGCGCCAGATTCGCCCAGTGGGGCGGACACGGTTCACCCGGATCGAGACTCGCGCCCCGTTGTTCGAGGAGGTGGGCGATTCGGTTCATGAATAGCGACTCCGTACCTACCGACCCATGGAAGCCGTCGATATAGGTGCGTCCTCCTCTTGCTCCTCGATAAGCTTCACTTCAACTTCATCAAACGGAGGACACCACGAGAGATATTGCCCGGTTGACATTTTCTCCAGCTTTTCCGGCAGTTTGGTGAGTTCGAACGTCGCCCTGTAATGCAATTCGAACCCCCCGTCCTCGGACTTCCGAATTTCGCCTCCGTGTGATTTCACGAACGCCGCCTTGAAGTCCAGCTGTGCTTTAACCATCTGGGCACCGATCTGCATACTCAGCGCACGGATATCCGATTCGCCGGCGAGATAGGCGTTTTCGCAGCGCATCACGCGACGCCTGTTAAATAGAAAATCCACGGTCAGCCGCTTCGGCAGATTGTCGCGCCAATCCTGGCTCATTTCTCCCCACCATACGGCGAAGGCGGTAAACAAGGTGCCCAGACCGACCACCGGATCAAGAAAGCCGTTCCAGAAAGAATCCTCCTCTGTGAGCAGCTTGCCGCCCAATGCAAAGTCGAGCACGATGATAGCCAAAAGAAGCATCGCGGCAGTGAAGTACATTCGACGATTGCTGAAAGAGAAACGGAATAGTTCGCGAAGCATGGTGTGGTTCATGGTTTGCTTTTCTCCTCGTTGTTCTCGTCTGACTGATGGCCCAGACAGGACTGACCGGCTCAGCGCGAATTCTGCCGATCAGGTCTGCCGGTCGTGCTGCTCCAGCAGTGCCTGTATTTGCCGCGCCCTGTGACCCTTTTTGCTATTTTCGTCCGGCACCCACGTACCTGCCGTTTCCATCATCGCCCGCACTCTTGCGGCAACTTTCGGTTTTTCGGCGTCCGCCCAACTCGGGGACGCAGCAAACAGGGATTGGTGCAGCTTCTGCCAAGCGGGAAGCCCCTTTTCGGGCCAAGTCGCGATCACGCGGGCAACCTTGCTCTCGAGTTCCGGATCCAGGGGGCTCAAAGCAGCGATCGCTCGGGATTCCCCGGCCGCTTCCTCCGCTTCCCGCCGCTCGGCCTCCGCAGCCGCCCGCGCTTTTCGTTCCGCATCGACAGCGTCGTCCATCTCTTTCTTCAGCGATTCGTACGCTTCTTCGTCAGGCTCCATCCGTCCGTAGCCCACCGCCGTCTTCGCACCGGCGCCGGCCCATTGCAGGGCGTCCTTCAATATTTCCATGACTTGCGGCAGCGCCGACTTCGCGTCTTCGAGATCGCGATCCGGCAAGCCTTCCCGTACCGCCACGCCGAACAGAAAGGAAGCCTGTTTCACCACCAGGAAAGGGACCGGCACCGGACTGTGCCAATCGGCCGGAACCACGTCCGGATCGGGTTCGCCATTGATCGCGCGGATGTCATCGCCCTTCTCGTACCAGTCGCCGCAGTGAGGCGTCATGACGTCGGCTCCCAGTTTGACCGCTCCGATCGGAACGGCGTCGAAAAACGAAAACCAGCCGGACCGCTCGGCGACTTCCTCTTTCTCTTTGGTTTGTGTGCCGAACCAAGGCTCGATCCGGGCGTCGTTCGGGTCATTCCACTCCATCCAGCCGCGCACCAGGCCCTTGACGCCAGAACCGGGCAGATAGGGCGTCCCCAGCGTCGGATGCCAAGTGAAACCGTTCTCGGTGGGATGATCGTTGCCGAGGCCGGTAGCGAAGTACCAAGCCAGCGAAAACACACGGGATTCGCCTCCGAGGGCATGCAGCAGCGCCATCTGCCGGAGGGCGAAGGAGCGGCACCCGCCATCGACGGTCTTGGCAAAACCCTCGATGAAGTCCGCCTTGCCCTGCTGGGCTTCCTGCACGATATCTTTGGTCCGCGGATCGCGTCGTTCCGGCAGATTGAGGAAACCGGCAAAATCGGCCATATAGCCGTCGAAGAATCGTTCCCAGACCAGTCCCGGATGCTGCCCGTCTTTCGGTTTGATCGTGTGCCCCTCGGCTTGGAAACGGGCGCCGCTGTAAAGCGGTAGATTCGATTGCCTGGGCATTTCAGTTCTCTCCGTAGGCCTTGACGAATTTCTTCACCCACAATAGGAATGCCAGCGCCTCGGCCTGAGCGGCCCGGTAGGTGTATTGAGCGCCTCGGGTGATCCCGACGAGCAGATCATCCTGCCCGGCATAGGCCTGCCCGGGCCCGGTGAGCCAGTCGGACAGCAGCTTGTAAAGCTTTTTGTGATTGTCGTCCTTGCTTTTATAGAACGCCGCAGCCTGCCCCAAGCCATTCTTGAGAATCAGCGAGGGAAAGCTTTCGGCGGCCGACTTGAGTTCCATGGAAATACGCCCGCCGCACTGGCCAGGATTCGCTCCCGTCGCCCACTCCAAAGCGAATGCGGCGCGCTGTTGTTCGATGGTTTGCACCGGCATGTTCACCCCCCCATCGTTCCGTTTTGCTGTATATGGACCGCGATTTTGCACCAGCCCATGCCCACCGTCTCGTTACCGCCCACTTGGAGATACGGTTTTTTGAACAGTTCGTCAGTCGCAGCTTTCAACACTTCGGCGGCGGTCATCCCACCGTTCCCCGGCTTACGCGCATCGTTGGCGATCAGGCTTACGTACAGCAGGGTTTCCGGCGGCAGGGTTTCTTCGTACCACAGCGCGCCGGTCCGGACTCTCTTGGGCTTGGAATCCAAGGCCACATGCGGCGTTACCGGGGTGGCGTAGCGGCTGATGATCGCGAAGTCCTCGTCCGAGACGAGCACGAATTGCCGCTGCAAGTCCTGGGCAAAGCCGGAGACCCCCGATAACCCAGCGATCGCGGTGATGACCGAGGATAAAGCCGGATCCGCGTCGACCGCGAACTTATATTCCTCCAGGTATAAAGCGGAATCGGCGGCTAGGGCCTTGGCGCGGGGAACGCCGTTTTGCGCCGGCCCCACATCGGGCATCTGGAAAGTGAATCCGGAAAGCCCCACCCGTTCCGCGTCCCGCTGCAGGCGGCGCAAAACAGCCGGACAAGTAACCCATTTGAAATGTCCTGTCAGCGAACGGACCGGCAGCAGCAAAAGCCGCGCATCTCCGACCAGCAATGCACCGCCGTAATCGGAGGAGTTGCCGTTTTCCGGTCCGAAGATCACCTCGATCTTCGGCAGTTTGCGGGCCGTCGCGGCGGCCCTTAAAGCGCCCTTCACCGCCGAACCGAAGATACAGGGCCAACCGGTGTGCGCTTCCCGCTGAATGGGAAGATCGACCACGTCCAGCGCCGCCCCGGCGCCGGCATGAATGGAGGTTTCAGCGTGCAGCCCCAACAGGGCCGTCGTCGTCATTTGCATAGCATTTCTTCCCCTATAGCCAGTAACCCGCAGCGATTTCGCCGCGCCCCAATTCCGGATTCAATCCAATCTTCTTATGCTGAAGTTTGCCCACAGCCTGGGCGATATCGCCTTCGACCGTGCAGAACAGCACACTGCCCGCCGGCACCAGCGACTCCGCCGGACGCGGCCGGTGCGCCGCCAGATCCCAGCCACCCTCGCGAACGCTCTTGCCGAGAACGGCAGCCCGCACCGTCAGAGTGACTTCAGCGATCACGCCTTTCCATACCGTTGCTCCCTTGTCATCGGTCCGCTCCTCCAACTCCCGCGGAAGCCAGCGCTCCTCCTCAAAGCGCGCTGGGGTCAACAGCGCCAACAGCACGCCGCGCGCTCGGTCGACTTTGTCGACCTGGACGGGCTGGAAGGCTTCCGCCCGGCGAACGGCGGCGAAACGCCCTTCGCCCCCGAGCCGGAGCAACGTGTTTCCACGACCGAGGTCAGCGGCCAGTCCCTCGACGCCGATGCCAATCACGACATCGGCGCGAGGCCTGGCGTGGACCGTCTGATAGAGCATTCCTTCCCGGATACCGTGACGGGCGTGCTCCAAGCCGATGCCCAGCCGCGGCTCGGGGTCATACAAGCACGAGGCGGACAGCGGTTTTTTCGGAATGTCCCCGGATAAAACGGCTTGCAGATCGTTCCGGGTTAGCCAAACGTTTTCCAGGGGCTTGGCACCCGGAGCGGATTCGGCGAGTTCCGGCAGATAAACCCGGCCCAGATCGCAGTTCACCGGCACCGAACCGGGCCGCAGATGGACGAAACCGCTGTCGGTCTTCAGAAGCGAGAGCGGGGCGGGATAGAGCCGTTCGCCCCCGAGCATCGGGAAGGGACCGGTGAGAGCGAGCGCACCGAGGCCCGGATCGCTCGCTTTTCCGATCACGTCGATGATCTTCTGCTGACTGGGGTCGCCCCGGCGGTATTTCGGCCAGTCCGCGCCGAGGGCGTTCCCCACCAGGGATCTGAGCGCTCCGGCCATAGTGCGCGCCGGTGGCGGGAACCGCCCTTCCAGAGGTTTGGCGCCGATTGCCTCCATGGGCCGTGCTTCTTTGAAAAAGAGGGTATCGTTCGCTTCGAAAATCAAGGTTTCCATGGGCTTATCTCCGCTCCACGCCCTTTTGCGCCAGGAACCGCACCAACAGCGCGCCGTCTGCTTCCGGCTTTTTTCGCGTCCACTGCACCGGGTCATCGATATCCGCGGTTCGCACCACCGGACGGCACTGGTCGAACAGCGGACCGACGATTTCCTTGGCACACGCCAGGGTAGCGGCCTTGCCGCTTTCCCTGGCGGGACCCGAGGCGATGTAATCGGCGGCGAGCACGTTTGCGGCTGCCTGGTGAGAATCGAGGCCCTGCAATACCGTGAAGCGTTCCCGCATCCGGTAAAAGAACTTGCTGGAAAATTGTCCCGGCTCCTGGCTCGATTCGGCTTTCTGAAAAAGGTCGGCAAGATGCGCGATTTCCACCGTTCCGTTTTTCAAGGCGATTTTCCACGGCTGCGCCCAGGTCAGGTGCTCGCCGCCCGGCTTCAATACCCGCACCGCAATGGCGTCACGCCCGGCGCCATCCTTGGCGATATCATCCAGCACGTGATGCGCCTGGTGCAGAACCTCGCCCAAGGCCACTTTGACATGGGCGTAAATCACCGCTCCCGACAGGGTGGTCGGTATGCCGCTGCTCTCGAAGCACTCCAGATACTTACGCCGTAACGCCGCGGCGCAGGCCAACGCATCCTCCAGGGGCAGCAGGGCCAGCACATCGTCGCCTCCGGCGTAGATCAGGAATCCGTTGTTTTCCTCGACAATGCCGGGGACGTCCGTCGTGAACCGGTTCAACGCCGTTGCGATCTTCTCTTGATTGTCCGGATTGCCCATGTGGACACCGAGTCTGTCGCCGTCCATCAGAAGCACGGCGTAGAACGGCGACAGCACGGCCCGAGCGAAGTTCTCCTTCGAATCCCCGAAATCGGCCAAGAGTCTCTTGACCTCGCCCACTTTTTCATTCAGTCCGTAACGTTCCGGCTGTCGCTGAGCCGTGTCGAAAAACAGGTTGCCGTCGAGGGAAATGAATTTCCGTCCCTCCGGGTACAGCTTGTTCTTCTGCAAAGCCCGGTCCAGACACCGGATGCGGGTGTCCCATTCGCCACAATCCGCGCCCGCGTCTCGCGCCGCTTCGAACAAAGCTTCTAATTCGGCGCGGTCGGCGTGTTCGAGTAGTGTTTCCAGCCAGTGCACCGCCGCCATATAAGCCACCGAAGGGCTATTGGACTTGAGCGGCCAGCCCTGGATGCGGATGGTTGTCCTATCTTCTAAAGGAATTTCGGCCGCGAAGTCGCCGAACCAGCGCACGAAGCGGCGCTTGACGAAAGCCATGGCGCACAACATTTCGTTCTCACGCAGGTCGGTGCATCTCGCGTTGATTTCGCGCCAAAACTTCCGGCGCTGCTCGTTGTCCGAATCCGACATGCCTTCTATGCCGGAAAGCTCCTGCCAGCCTTCCATGATCATGCACTTACGGCCCGGCTCGGCGGGCGGCAAATGATTGCGCCAGTTCTTGCGGCGATCGAGCAGGTTGGACTCCGCCTCGTTGCTAGTGACCACCCAGGTGATTTCCCAGAAATGCCGATGCTGACGGTCCCAGACGGCGCGGACGCGGTCCCGCTCCTCCGACGTCAAGATCGGCGCCAAGTCCTTTTCCCAGACTGTTTCCGCCAAGGACTGCCACGCGCGACGCACGGCCTTGGCGACGAGTTTGCCGCCGAAATCCGCCGGTACACTGGCCTTGAAGCGGTTGGGAATCGCGCCTTGGCGCGGCGGCTCGCCCTTTCCTTCGCCGTTGATCCAGTCGAGATAGCCCCCCGGCGGCTCTGGAAACTTGATCATTCCGCCCAGCTTTTCCGTCGCCGCCATCGCCACGCCCGACAACCAGGACAACAGAAACGATCCCGCCCAGAAATCTCGCGTCCGACGCGCCTGGGCCACGAAGCCTTGAACCGGGCCGAGGGTGAAATGGAAGCAATGGTTATTGTCTACCATGACATTAGCCCCGTAGTGCCGCTGGACAAGAAATCTTTAACGGGTTGAAAGGAAACCGGTACCGGTACGCTTCCCACACTGAGAGAACCAACCTTCACACGTAATTGGGCGCCGCGGGGCAAAAAGCGAGATTCCAACAACAAAATCAATGGCATATATCTCTCATTCTCATTTCCGTCGCGAAATGCGCAGACATGGATGAATAAGGGACTGGCGCGTCGAGACGGGTTGCTGGGGTTCGGTGCATAATCGAAAACCACATTCGTGCCTTTCAGCGAGCTGAAACGATAAGGATGAGGCAGGCCGAAGATCGAACGCTCGGGACCAGTCGTTCCTGTCGGTATACTGCGGGCTCTCGCAATGGCATGTACCGAGTGGTGATCGGTAGCAAAAAAACGAAGGTTTGTTATCGGAATATCCGCGGAACCAACAATACGACACCCGGGTTTTGCGGCACGATCAATTACCATTTGCTTGGTTGTTTTATCCCTTTTATAAATAGCCGCCGTGCCATTGGTTCGGAATCGATTGAATTTAGCGCCTATATCTTCGAGAACGTCCGAGTTCTCGGCGCGAACCGGGCCGGTGTAGCCCAATGCGAATCCATCGGCAAAAGCCGAAAACGGTGGAGCAGATCGAATTGGTCCACTATTTTTGGGTATCTGTTTCTTCAGCCAGACGATTTCCCCGTTTAATTCCGTTTCCGTGGGCAGACGATGGCCGTTCCTGCCATCAGCCATTAAGCGAACGACGGAACCGAACCCCCGCCGGCTTCTCGCACCTAAACCACCGGCTATGCCAAAAGCCCGTAACGCATCTTCGATCTGTGACCGATCGGCTGCATCGAGACCGGGCCGGAACCGCAGTACAACTTCGAATCGGCCGCCGGGCTTAATGGCATTACGGTCATTTAGACCCATGCCTTTGAGATAGGCTGTTCCGGTGAAGCTTTTGGTGAAATCCTTTCCTGTATCGACAACAGCGTGTCTTACAGCCAGCAGAAACACTCCTTGGCCTCCTTTTCGCTCCTTCGCGGCCGTACCGAACAATCTCGCTTCCTCCCTGTGCAGCGTCTGCAAAGCGGCAATGTCATCCGCCGCGTTCCGTCGAAAACGCCCCCAGTTCAAAGCTCGCCACCAGAAACGCAGCGCACCTTTGACGCTTGGCGGACGGATGCTTTCTGCTTCGTGACCGGCCCCGCCGAGAAACATCGGCGTGACGATTTGAAAATGAGCTGTGATGGCAGTCATCTCATCCCCCCTTGATGATCGAAGATCAAAAATTTACGCGATATTGTCGCGATCATGAAACATGACAAGCTTGTCTGCGGTTTTCACCGCAGACCGAAACCGTCTCTGAATCTACGGAACGTTACGACTGCGACGAGCACTGCGCACGGCACCCGCTTATCCAACGCCGCCAATCGATCGCTCTATCCCCGCCACGATCCCCCCGCGAACACTAAGCCGCGGGCCTCGCAGTATTCTTCCAGACGCGCCATGTCGCCCCGTTCCGGTATACCCACGAACCAGATCTGATCGCCGTCGACAGCTACCTGAAACCGCTTGCCGCCATAGACATCCGGATCTCCGTACCGCTCGAGCCCGAGCGGCGTGAGCGGTACGACGGGCTGATTGGATGAACCTCTGAGGGGCTTTCCGGGAAGTTTGTGCACGTAGGGCTCGGGAACGAGGGCGTCGATCTGGGTCAATAGGGTGGCGTGTTCTCTGCGTATCCGCTCATAAGGCAAGCCGGAATAGCAAAGTACGTCCACCGGCCGCGGCAAGCACTCGGCGAAGCTCCGGAATTCGGCGAGAAAATACGCCAGCGCATCGGCCTGCTCGAAGGGTTCGCCGCCCGAGATGGTCAGTCCGTCCAGACCTCGGTTTGCCATTTCTCGGCACCAGGCGAGCAGATCGGTTACGGGGATGTCCCGGTTCGCGTCCCGTACCCAGGTATCTTGGGACACGCATCCTTTGCAGCCGATGCTGCAGCCTTGGGTCCAGATGCCGATGCGGCGGCCGTAGCCGAGTACCGTCACCGGGTAGTGGGCCTTGTTGACGGAAAGCTTCACGCGAGGGTCACGCTATAGAGGCCGTCCCGGTCTTCCACGGCGGATACCGTAACTGCCTTGCGGCCGCTCAAATCGACCTCGAACAGGGCGCGCGCCAAGGGGTTGATGAAGGTCGTCTCCAGTTTGCTGCCGATACCGCGTCCGCCCATGCTGAGGTCTGCGGTGCACCATGCACGAAGCTGGTCCCGAACGGGCTCCGCGATTTCCAGTTCGACGCCATGCTCGTCCCTGACGCGCGCCCGGACGTTCTCCAGCATGCCGGCGAAAATTTTTCCGGCAGTTTCCGGGGCGATGAAGCCGAACACCACGATGTTGTCACCCAGCCGGTTGAGGAGCTCCGGGCGGGACAACTCCTCGGTGAAGAATGCGGTCAGGGCTTTACGGATTTCCGTGTCGACCTGCTCGTAGGGCGCCCCCGGTTCGACCACTGGCACAGTAGAGCCATCGGGGAGCCGCTTGGTCACCCCCTTGTTGGAGGTAAACACGATGATACTCTCGGAGAAATAAACGGTTTCGCCCCGCCCGCTGGTCAACCGACCGTCCTCCAGAACTTGCAGGAATTTGTCGAAGATTCGGGGGTTGGCCTTTTCGATTTCGTCGAAAAGAATCAGGCTGAAAGGCCGCTGGCGCACGGCATTGATCAATTCGCCGCCAGCCTCGTAGCCGACATAGCCCGGCGGCGCGCCCAAAAGCCGCTGATCGGCGTGCTCGGCGGAGAACTCGCTCATATCGAAACGGATCGGCTCCCCGTCGAAGATTTCCTTGGCCAGGGCCTTGGCCAATTCGGTCTTGCCCACACCGGTGGGGCCGGCCAGAAACAGGATGCCCCGCGGCCGTCCGGGTGAGGATTTGACATGGGCGCCGGTGAGGCCCATCACCGAGCGCTTGAGAATGTCCATGGCATGGCGTACCGCTTGCGGTTGACCCAGCACCCTGGTGGCGACTTCCCTTTCTGCCCGCTCGATGCGCGCCTTGATTCCCTGCCCTTTCCAGGGATTATCCAAACCGGGATCGCCCGTCTTGTAACTTCGCACCGCATCGTCCACGTCGGCCAGGGGTAGTCTTCTCGCCCGAGCGATTTCCGCCACTTCCAGCATGTTCCGCAGGGAGAAACCGTCGGTCAGATCGACGAAGGTTCGGGCAAAGGGAGCCATTTTATCCTGATCGTCCACATAGCCCTGAAAATTCTCCAGCAGTTGGAACGCCGCCTGGGTCCTTTGGTCGTAATCGGGCCGGGCGATATCCACCCCATGGATCAAATCGTTGTCGAGGGTGAACCAGGCGGGCAGATCCTGCACCCGATTGACCAGCCAAACGATGGGGTTGTACAGGGATTCTCCATTAATGTAACGAGGAGTCGCGGAGCGCGCGAGCTTTTCGCAGCCCACGTAGAAATCGTGTTCCTCCTTGGTCAGTTGCTGGGGCGACACGGGGAGGCGGGAGGCGTAGTCGACCACCAGGGCGACCCGCCGGTTTGCGCCGGCCACGCTGCGCATGACTGTCAACAGCGTGCCCAGGCTGGCCGGCATGGAGGCGCCGCTGGTGCGGATTCCCAGTTCCTCGCCGAGCCTCGCGATAGACTCGCCCTGCGGAAATAGCGTAATGCCGTCCACCGGATCGTAGAGGACCAGACACTCGAATCCCCTGGCCGAAAGCCCCGCCCACAGGCATTCCCGAAGGGGGAGAATCTTGTGGGTTGGGGCGACGGGCAGAAGGAACAGATCGCGGACATTGCCGGAAAAAATGAACTGCGGGCGAATGAGAAGCAGCCGCAGCAAATCCCGCAACCATTTGGGAGCCAAGCGGTCGCCAGCGATGCGGTCTACGAGTTCGGACATGGCTCAACCTCCTTTCTTGAGGGTTTGCGGGGTCTTTTGCCCCGCTGCGGGCCGCTTGCGTTCTTCGGTAAACCGGTCCCAGTAATCCCGGTCGAGGTCTTCGGCCCGGATCTGTTGCACCGGCACGGCTCCCGGTTCCAAATGCCGCCTGGGGTCGGCGCGCATACCCCGCGTTGCCAGAACCTCTAGCAGCCGGGGCAATTTCCGGCACCAATCCTGTTCGGTCTTGAGATCGGCATTCACCGAACCGGACGCACCTACCCGCACCACATTGAAGTTCACTTGGTCTTCGCGGGGGTCCACCCGGAGACGGACAAAGTAGTCGTCGCCCATGTCAGTGCTGCGGAAATGCACGTGGCCGCCCTCGGCGAACAGGGTTTCCGAGATGGGTTCGACGCTGTAGCCCAGATCGTCGAGGGCCTGGGTCAGGATGGCGGCGGCCGCTTGTGCTTTCCTGGTCCGTACCCTTTTCCGAACCTCGCCCACCCGCCGCCGATCCTCTTCGCTCAATCGGGCCTTTCCGTCTGCCACGGCCTGGAGATAGGCCCGCACCGAGGCCACCCCTTCTTCCTGCAACTCCGGGATTTCCCGAAGCAGCTTGCGCGCCGCCTCCCGCTCCGAATCCAGCATCCGGGTCAAGCGTTCGATACCCTCCCGAATCTGACTGGCCAGGCTCTCGGCGATCTTCGGGTCCTGAGCGGCGGCGAGCGCCTGCATGCTGCAATCGAGGTCTTCGGGCAGCGGGATGGGATAGCGTCTGTGGAACCGCCTGATAGTTTCCTGGGCAGACTGGCGGGCATGGCGGCACGGATCAGACTTTTCCGGCGCAACGTCCCTTTCGGCAGCGGGCGGCGCGAAATAATCGGCGAGCACCTGCTCCGCGCTCTTAGGTTGTCCCGGCGCCGACGCCCGGCTGAAAGAGAGGGTGGTCCGGCGCTGGCCGGCCGGGGGGCGTAATTGGTCAAGTTCCTGCTGAAACCGTCGCTGGTGCGCCTCTCCCTGTTCCAGCCATCGACGCAACGAAGCGATTGACGTGTCATCGGGTTCGGCGGGCAGCCGGAGCTCGCCGCCGAGAACCCTGGCCTCCGCGGCGAGGGTTTCCAATTTCCGCCGCTGGTCCTGAACCTGCCGCCGAAGATCCTGCAACTCTAGGCGCTCCCGTACCGTCGGATGAACCTCCGCGATCGGCTCGGAGTAGGAGCTCAGCGCCGAGCTGTCCACGTCATAGTCATAGCTTTTCGGCCCGCTCACGGCATTCTCCTCTCAATCGGAAACGACGATTTCCAAGGCGGCCGCGAAGCGCACGCGGTCGCCCGGTTCCAGGATTCGGGGCTGAAAAGGCTCCAGCGGTTCACCGTTGAACCAGGTGCCGTTGGTGGAGCCGAAATCGCGCAGCCACAAACGCTCCCCCTCGATGAAGAATTCGGCGTGCATTCGGGAGACATCGGGAAATTCGGCCTCCAGCCGCTCGGCCAACTGCCCTCCGGCCGGCGGCACGCGCCCGACGAAATAGCAGGAACGTATCGCAACGGTTTCACCCCAGGGCCACTGGAGCGTAAATTCTACGGCTGCCGGGCGGTTGCAGTAGCGGCAACGTTCCTGTCCGGTTTCGCGCGTGGCGCCGCAGGGGCAAATTCTCGAAACCCCGTCTGCACCGGCCGAGAGCGAGGCCTCGTCGGAGGTGAGTGCCGCCTCTCCAACTCGAGTGGGTTCCGGCGGCTCCGGAGGCGTATCGAGGGGCGGATAAAGCATGAAGGAAGTCCCGCACTCGGCGCAGCGCCCCGGTCCTTCGCTCGCCTCGGAAACCGGTTCGCCGCATACGCTGCATCGCTTCGACATCAGGCTGCTCCCGCGGCATTCGACCTCGGCTCCGACGCCCTCAATCCGCCGTGTACGTCGACGCTCCGGTCCTCCATGATCTTTTCCAGAATATCGGTGATTTCCAGCTCGCGCAGATGGGCAAGTTCCGGATGGTCGGCGATCTCTTTCAGGCTATAGTTGGTGACGGTAATGATCCGGTTGACGTTGAGCCTTCGGCGGGCGTCCAGGTAGGCGTTGTACTCGGAATAGGGAAGGCACCATTTGATCACCACCGGGAACAATTCCAAGGCGATGAAGAAGAACATCACGAATAAGCTGACGGCGGCGGCGGTGGGGTTCTCCGAGATAATCCGGCTCAAAGCCATGGCTTGGGACAAAAAGTCGTAGGAAGAGCGTTTTTCGGCGTCGATCTCCCTCCTAATCTGCTCGATCCGGGTCATGTAGCCGGAATAGCGCCGCGCCAGTTCGTCCTCCACATCGCGCGAGACGGTTCTTAAGTCATCCCGTGCCTTGTCATATTCCGTCTGCACCTGCTTCAGTTCCTCAATGCGTTTTTCACACACTACGCGGCAAGCGACGCGTTTTCGTTCTTGTTCCAATTCGTCCATGGCCATCCGGACCTGGCTCTGCAAGGCTTCAATGCGGGCGCGGTGGGGCGCCAGCAGGTTGGCCCGCTCCTCGGCGATTTCCGCGAGATACTTTTCCATTTCCTCCGTTTTCGGTTTGTTCCGTTCTTCCACCATGGTCACGATCTCGGCGTCGATGCGGCCTTCCAAAAGCTTGAGCTTGATCGGAAAGGCGATGACTATGCCGATCAAAATGGCGAGCAGGGCTCGCGGAATACCGGCGACCTTGGTCGTAGCCGCAACGATTTCCCGATCGAAGAAAGCGATGGCCAAGGCATAAACGGACGCCACAACAACGGGAACCGCAATTCCCAACAAGGAGGACTCTTTTCCGAAAAAACTGGAATGAATTGCGAAAAAGGACGAAACCCACGCCAAAAATGCGGTGATGAGAACCATCACGCCCAGTGCGGTCTGGGTCATTCGCGTTTCAGGCGTGCAAAACTGAAGGGCGTGCAAATCGGTCTTGGACAAGAACAGTAAAAACCGCTCCAGGCCGGAAAATCGCGCGCCGTAGTCGTGTTTGATTTTTTCCGCGCCGTCGGCGCTCTCGGGAGCCGCGGACCCAGGTGCGGCTCCGGTTTCCGGTCCGTTTTCTTCGGCCATGTGTATCCCCCCTTGGTTTGTCTAATATCGTTCTCGGTCTTCAGTGCTTTGCGCCGACCCGGCCGAATAACCAGTGCCTCCATGGTTGGCGCCCGGTTGCCGCTTCGCCGTCCCAATCCATCATCGGCTGCAACTCCGCTCGACTCGCGAGATCGACGACGGTAAGGCAGGGCGCCAACGGAATTGCCCCCAGAAGGTCTTTGGCGCTTAGGCTGGGAGCCCGCCCGCGGATCACCGGTTGCAGATCCCGGCTTTTCGCTGCGGCCGCCAATGCCGGCACGGCCAGCAGCGCGGGTGTAGTCCGCGACAGTTCTGCCGCCGGTGACAATTGCGGTAGATCGAAAACCAGGGGCGGCAAACGGCTGACAGCAAAGCCGCCCGAACCTATGGCGACCAGGGTGAACTCGGCGGTTTCGCCAATCACGAGTTCCCGTTCGCCTTGCAGCGGCATTCGTCCCCGCCCGACAAGATAAACAATACGCGAGTTCTCGACGATCCAGGATAAACGCACGGCCAACCCGACCGTGAACCGGGCGTCTCCGCAATCGAATAGAATGTCCGTGTGCACGCGGGAGAACGCTACGTGGGGCGGATTGCGTCCCCATCGGAAGGGTTCTCCCGCCTCAGTGCGGGTTCCGGGACTGAATTCGTAGTGGATACGCCGCTGACGGCGCGCCCGTTCCTCCAGCAGCGGTTCGAGCAGGCAGACGATGAGCTGCCTGCCGGGAGGCAGGGACGCGGGAGGCCACCCCAGCGCCAGCAGCCAGGCGGCGGGTATTTCCTCCAGTCTTCCCGCCCGGCCGGCATCAGCGCGCAATTGAGCGCGGACCTCCGGATCGCATGCCGCGAGGTACAAGTGCGCCAGAATCGCTTCCGTTGGCGGCAGGGTATCCACCGGCCCGGCATAAGCGGCGACGGCTTCGCGGCCGGACTCAAATTCCGCAACCGTACTCCGCCATCGGGAGCTCAGTCCGCCGAGAGAACGGCCAGAACTCAGGGATTCCAGTTCTCCCAGAACGTCCAAACGGTAAATCTCCTCGACCATTCTTTGCGCTGATCCGTCCCCCCCCATCGCGGCCCTGCACAGCGCTGCGAGGTCCCCTTCGTTCAAGGCTAGATGCTTCCACACCGGAGGCAATTGCGGATCGGCCGTGTACAGGAAGCGCAAGAGCTTCAGATGGGGATCCGCCTCGGTTCGCAGAATGGCCTCCGCTCTCGCCGCAAGTCCCTCATTCCGCAGTCCAGTCTTCAGCCACTGGGCGACTTCACCATTCTTGAAAAGCTGCACGCCTTCTTCCCAGTGAAGGATTAGAGCCGCGAGGAGTTCCCGTAGCGAAGCGCCGTCGGGAGTCCCTAATCGGAAAGTGCGGTGAGACCGGACATCGAGCGACTGGCGGAAATGCAGCTCAGACGCCCTTTCGAGCCAGGTTCCGACTTCCCGTTCCCCCCAGCGCCGCGTTGGGTCCCGTGTCAAAAGACCGAGGCACAGTTCCCGCCAGGCGGCACCGTGCACCTCATAGAGCGCTTCGGGCCAGCCATCCCTTAACAAGCGTTCGATAAAGGCGTTTTCCAGACCTTCGAAGGGATGATGCCCCGTCAAGGACTCCAGAACGATCATACCCAATGACCAAAAATCGGCGGCCGGAGAAAACTTGCCGTCGAGGACCTCCGGCGCCGCGTAGCTTACCGTGAAATTCCGTCCCGGTCGTTCCGGCGAGGAAGGAAACCAGGCGGTAACACCGAAGTCGATCAGAACTAGGTCTAGCGGGTCCCGGCCGCGAACCAGGACATTCTCCGGCTTGACGTCCCGGTGCACCAGGCATCTGCCGCGTACGTCCGGCGCGTGAAACCGGGCTAGGGCGGCGGCCGTCTGTCTCACGATTTCACGGCACATTTCCGGAGACAGTGGTCTTCTCCCCGCCAACAGATCCCGCAGAGTGCCGTGCTCCGAGTAGTCGAGCACCTCATAATAGCGACCGTCCGCTTCGCCGTGCTCGCGAAGAGCAACTACGTGCTCCCAGCCGACGGTTCTAATCCGCTCTAGCACTCCGCTCTCAGGCCGCAGGGACTTCCAGTAGAACTTGAGTACGACGAACTTTCCATCGCTCTTGGCCTTTGCCAGGATCAATTCGGCTTCGACGCCACGGATGAGCGGATCGACGAGTTCATACCGTTCGTCCAGAGAAGCTGGGAGTTGCGTTAGCTCATGTCTGCCAAGGGCCGCCTGCGCCCCGCCGTTTTGAGTGCGGACGGTGAAACGGGCACAAAACCGATTGCCAACACATTCTAATTCTAAGAGTCCTTCACGGTCTCGCCGCGTGACTTTCGCCATAAAGTCTGCGATCAGCTAGCCCGTATCGACCGGGCGGTGTTCCCCATCATTGCCCCCATCGAAAACCATCTAGTTTCTAATTAAGGCGTGAAGCCGCGGTTCTCCTTTCTACAACTCTCACTCACCGACTACTTCAGTCGTAGGCAACCACTGATGTCCAATCGAGCCTATAACAGCTACAAAAATGCCCAAAAGGAACAGGCGCAACGCAAATCGCCGAACCGCTGGGAACATACCTCCAGCGATCAGACACGCCCCTGCAGACACGATTATGAGTTGAGCGAGTCCGCCAAAAAGAGCGGTAAAGTTTTGTACCGTCACTCAGTGTCTCCTCTGCGCTTACATCCGCCAAAATCTTAAGCCAGGAAAGTATCTATCGGAGAATGTAGTGGCAAGAAACTAGTTGCTGATAATCTCAGGCTTGTGTCCGCCATCATACCAAAGCACATTCTTGCGGCGCATACTGGCTAACGCCGCTTAAAAGCAGTGCCAGCCTGTTTCAGCGGCGCGAACGTGATCGCGCGAGGAGGAACCTTTTGCGACGAGGTTATTTCGCCGACGCCTGGGTCGCCACCCCAAACCCGATTGTGACGAACCAGAAATCCCCGCTGCAAGCGAATGGTTTCTCGGACGTCCGGCTTGTCCATCAGGCCGTAGCGCCGCTGCGCACTTTCTGCGGATAAGGGTCGTCCCGGTCGCGCCGCAGACGTCATGTGCCTTCCTGGAGCCAATCCTTGCTGGACTTCCTGCTCTGCCCTTTCGCGGCTGGTGTACCGGTACACTGTACGGGGTTTCGTTAGCGGTTTCGCTAGAGTTGCAGCATCCCGGACGGATTCCTGTCGGAACAGTCTCTTTATTGCCGAACGAGAAAGAGTTTTAGCTATGCCTCCTGCTTCCGCTCTCTGATACAGGTCACTTCCCCAAATCAACAACAATACCAGAACGGCTTGCAGCAGTTTCACTTTTTCCTCCCAGCAGGTGGACAAACACAAAACAGCAGCGACGTTTCAGCCCCGGTGCAGCATTGATCGCAGCAGCCACCACAAAACGCGGAATGGCCCAGCAATCAGGAGGTCTGCCAAGCGCACCAGCCATGTGCCAATAAACTGGCCGATAACCTGATCGGCTACCCCCTTCCCGAATATCAATGCGATAAGCGAATACAGGACAAGTAGAGCAAATATGGGCATCAGCAACACTAAAAACCATACAGGAACCTGCTCGATCCACGGCTCAAGAAGAGGCACAACCGCTATATCGATTGCTACAAAAGCGGCTAGTGGAGCCGCTAGGCGGTACCACCCCATAATCGCCGCCCCGATGGCAGCTACCCCGATCCATGGAGTCCACCACTCGGGGAAAAACAGTCCGATCTCGTGCAAGAGTCTCATTCGCAGCTACTCCACCCAGAAAGGTTACGGTTATAAATGGCATCTCACTATGGCATCTCACTGAAGAAAGATACATACAAACGCGAAAAAGCCATCATCCAAACAGCTTTTTAACCATTGCACTCACCGTTTGGCTGGAGCGCATCAGCCTAACAGGACATTCGTAAGGATCTTACAACGGCAAGCTTGTTGAGACAGTCAAGGCCGTTTTCGGCTGGACCAATCGCGTCATGTCCGCACTAACTTAAGGTTAATAGATGATGTCGTTGTCTTCCTTTGCGCGTAAGCGTCTGAGGTGACGTGGTTCAATATCAGCAGACACCTGAGTTAAGGGGTGAACCGCCCCGGCTTTCCCGGAGACAGTTAATGGGTCCTCCCGGTTTTTTATTGGAGCTCACGCTTCGGTGCTCGGCATCCCACTGTTAACACGCGATGTGGGCAAGTACGCCGTCAATTTTCCCCCATGTGACGCTGATCACGCCAGAATCGGCAGAATAGCGTAAGTACAAAGAAGCGGACGCTTGTCCGGTCTTCAAGAAGCCACAGCTTTTTAAGCGACGACTTCTCGGCAACGGCACCTCGATGTATC
>NZ_MSCV01000052.1 GCF_002005105.1 Methylocaldum sp. 14B
GGGCACTCGGCCAAGCCGGGGGCATGGACCTGAGTTTCGCGGGGCAGATGATCGGGCAGTGACCGGGGCGTTCTTACCCGGCGCTCGGCTGCGCGCGGTTCGACGATCGCCGCGAGTTCCGCATCGCCCGTTTCGAGCTCCTCCAGCTGAAGTTCCAATTGATCGAGGAGCCCGGCCATTTTTTCGGAGCGGCGCCCGAACTGTTGGCGGCGGAGCTTGGCGACGAGGAGTTTCAGGTGGGCGATTTCGACGCGCTGGGCTTCAATCAGCGTCTTGAGGGCGGGAATCTCATCGGGAAGCACGTCGGGGTTGGTCATGCCCCGATTATACCCGCCCTCCGTCAGGCGGCGTGAGAAGGCGCGGTGCGGATCGGGCGGCGCCAGTCGATGCCTTCCAGCAGCATCGACAACTGGGCGGGGGTGAGGGATACCGTGCCGCCCGTCGCCTGCGGCCAGACGAAGCGGCCCCGCTCCAGCCGCTTGGCGAACAGGCAGAGCCCATCGCCGTCCCACCAGAGTAGTTTGATCCGGTCGCCGCGTCGCCCGCGAAAGGCAAAAATGTGTCCGGAGAAGGGCTCGGCTTGGAGCTGGGTCTGGACCAGGGCGGCCAAGCCATCGAAGCCGCGGCGCAGATCGGTCACCCCGGCAGCGATCCAGATGCGGGTGCCGGACGGAGGCGCGATCATGGGCCCTTGAGACTCGCGAGGACGGTGCGCAAGGTCGCCGCATCGACGGAACCTTTCACCTGAACCCGCGTACCCCCGAGTTCGATGGTGATGGTGCCCGGTGGAGCGGATACCGTAGCTTCACGCGCTGGCGCGGCCAATGCGGGCGTCATCGCCACCGGTAATAAGGTCGGCCCCGGCGGACCGGCCGGGGCGTTCCGGTCCTTAAGGTAGTGTCGGCGCCATTTGAACAGTTGATTGGCGTTGATCCGATGCGCCAGCGCAATCCCCGCGACCGAGGCGCCCGGCTGTAGGGTCCGCTCCACCAGTTCGCGCTTGAACTCAGGCGCAAACCGCCGCCGGCCCAAGGTATCCATCGCCACCACGCCCGTTGTGAAGTCAGCATCGTGAGTCATCAGTGCGTCCACCTCAAGAGTGCGCGGACACCCCATGCGTCCGCTCGCACCAGTGTCGCCTGAGCCTTTCAACCCGTCGAGACGGTCCTCGGCGGACGCTTACGTTTCACGCTGCCACAACGCCCAAATCCGGCCCTGGCAGGCGGGTTCGGGCCGCGCCGGTCGGCCGCCAGCGTGCTCGGACAGACCCAGCCGCTTCCGCGCCTCGGCATAGTCCACCGTGTCGAAGGCGAACAGCTCGTGCATCACGGTGTAGGACGCGCCCGCGAGGATCAGCTGATCTTTCAAGGCGTTCTCCTTTCGGCGCCGATCGAGAACGATGAACGCCGCATTGAGCGCCTCCGCGTCCACCGCGAGGGCGATGAGTTTCGTTTTCGCACAGGCGGCGAGCTCCACCAGGCTTTCCACCGGCAGACGCACGAGCCGGTCGAGCTGGTCCGGGCGAAATCCCAGCTCGATCGCCGCTTTTCGCCTGCCGCTGTGGGTCAGGCGGATCGCCTGCAACAGCACCTGGAGCGCAAAATCCCTCTGAACGTCGTGCGGAGTCATCGGTATCCCCCCTTTCGAGTCATCAAATCCTAAGGTCTCTCAATCCGTGGGTTCGAGTCGACGGTCGGCGCATGCCAGAGGTCGGTCTCCGGGAAGTGCCGACGCATACGCCGGCAACACCCGACGAGCTCGATCAGGGCGCCATAGGCCGCCTCCGGCAACCGCTCCGAGGACAGGAAGCGGAACGCCAGCTCCGGCACGGTGGGCGGTGCGCCGACCAGGGCGTGGAGCTCGGCCGCGCGGTCCTCGAGCAGGACCGGCTGGAGCGCGAGGCCGGGCGGCGCGAGCTGAAGCCGGTAGGGCGACACGGCGATTTCGGACAGGCCCAACAAGCACCACCAGGCGGCGCGGAGGACGGAATCGGCAGGCAAGGGGCCGGCCGGGAGGTCGATACAGAAGCCGAAACCCTCGTCGTTGTCGACGATCAGCACCTCGAGCCCGAGCGCGGCAGCGAAACGCCGGGCTTCCTCGCGGCACCGGGCACGGGCGGTGGCGAGCCGGATGGCGAGATCCTGTCCGGATCTCACGGGCGTATCGTTCCTGGGTGAACCGGGCGACGGCGCTTCGTGTTTTTCTGCCGGGGTCGTTGGCTGGTAGGGTAGGCTCGGTTCGAGGTCGGCCGAAGCGAGGCCAGCTTCCTCCCGTTCTAAAACCCCGTCCCCATCGGTCGATCCGTGCGGCACGGTGGGCGAGGGCGGTGGATCCGGAGTCGGATCCGTATCCGCTTGATGGCGGCCGTCGTAGAGGAGCGCCTCGACCGCCAGGTGGACCCGGTTGGCGGGCAAGCCACCGTAGCGGCTGAAGCGGGCGTCGAGATCCGCGCGCACGTCCTCCAGGTCGAGGAGTTCGCCGTCGTGTTGGGCGAGCGCCTCGGCGAAGAGGGCCTCGAACGGCGGCGCCCCGGCTAGCTGTTCGTGGTAGCGCCGATAGGCGCGGTGAAGGTCGCGGATCAGGTCGACGCGCCAGCCGCCCAGTCCCGCCGCGAACGCCTTCGGGATCAGGGGCTCCAAGACTTCGGCGGCGAACTCGTAGCGGATGAGCTGGCGCCGGGAGATCACGTAGCCGAGGCTGCCCAGGCGCCGCTGGAACTGGCTGCGGTTGAGCGTTTCGCCGGTCTCGGTCTCGATCTGGCGCTTCAGGTCCATCACGGCGTGGGCGAGGTCGATGAAGCTCAGTTCACCACGGGCCTCGTTCTCGACGATGTGCGCCCTAAGCACCTCGGATTCGGACTCCCAGGGCACGAACAGGCAAAACACGTCCCGATAGACGGGATCGCCCGTGTCCTGCCACAGGGTCCGGTGGATGTCGAGGCGGGTATTGCCGCCGGCCTTGACGATGAGGTGCTCATCGCCGGGCCGCCGGGTGACGGTCAGCGGATCGTCGGCGAGACCGGGTTTGGCCTTGATCGAGTGATAGATGTCCTCGTACTTGGGATTCGGCCGACGGCGCGGATTGCGGTCGTAAGGCCGGATGGCCGCGACCGGCAGGATCATCGGCGTGGGCGCGACCGGGTCGGCCGGCGGCAGGTGCCCGTCGCGATGGGGACCGAAGGACCCCTCCTGCAACAAGGCGCGGACATCGGGTGTGCGCTTGGCCATACGGTCTACTCCCCCGATGAGGTCGGCGACGTCTTCAGATGCGGAAACAGCTCCGCGACCAGGGCCTCGAGGGTGTCCAGGGCCGAGGGCGTGGCCCCGCGACGACGGTCGAACCGGTGCACCGGGGTGCGATAGGTGGCGGCCTCGCGATAGACGACCGAGGCGGGAATGGCGGTCTCGAGGATGGTGATGGCTCCCTTGCTCGGCAGATAGGCTTCACGCCGGAGTTCCTCGGCAATCCGCCGGGCATCGCGCGAGCGGTCCAGGCGGTAGAGGATGCCGCGCAAGGGACCGATGGGAGCGCCGAGGAACGCCATGGGCCGTAGCCGTTCCAGCATGGTGACGGTGCCGCGGACGAACTCGCGGGCCGAGAGGATTTCCGGCGGAATAGGGGAGAGGAGGATATCGGCGGCGGCGACCGCGGCGTCCTGGAGAGGACCGACCGCGCCTTGGGTATCGATCAGGATGATATCGTACTGGGCAAAGGGGGGACGGCCGAGGAGGTGCTTGAGACGCACCCGCCCGTCGACGGCGTCGCGGAGCTTGCCGTCCGGATCGTCGGAATAGACGAGATCGAGCCGCTCGAGGGTGGTCTGGCTGATCACGTCCGCGGTGGCCGCCTCGACCATCAGCCGGGTGAGACCGCCCGAGGCGCGGTGTCGGAGCGGAAAAAAGCTGGAGAGGGTGGGTTGGGGATCGGCGTCGACGAGGAGGGCGGTCTGGCCGAGATCGGCGAGATAGGCGCCGAGATTGGCGGTCAGCGTGGTCTTGTCGACGCCGCCCTTGGTGCTGGTGATACAGATGGCCATGGCGCCCTTCTCCGGCATGTTACCCGGGGATGGAGTCCCGGGGGACGATGATGAACCGAAGGAAGTGAAAACAGAGCGCCAGCGCCTAAAAGGCGTTGGAGCCGGTGATAGGATTTGAACCTACGACCCGCACATTACGAATGTGCTGCTCTACCGACTGAGCTACACCGGCGATGAGAGCTGCCCATTATAAGAAAATTTGATGCGCTTACACAAGGCATCGAAGTAACCATGTGCGCATTGGCGCCTCGTGAGCGACGGCGTTAGGATATGAGGAACCTTTTATTTGATCGGGAGGAATTATGAACAAGGAACAGTTCTTGACATTCGCTTCATCGCTCCTACTTATGTGTTCGACGGGACAGGGCACCGCGGCTTACGCGGCCAACGTTTCAAGTTCAACCGTGTCCAGTTCGGTCTCCTCCGTTTCGCTCGGAGGCTCCCACGCGCAGGCCGTGATTAGCGGTCAACAGGGGATCATCTCGATTAACGGCGATCGCGTGGAGGTCAAGGACGGCAGACTGACGTGGAACGGCGTGTCCTACGGCACCGTAGGGAAGAATTCGGTCGTGAAATACATCGCCAACGGCTCCGTCAAGAAGCTGTTCGTCGATGGAGTGGAAAGATCGGCCGATCCTTGAACGCAGCGCTTTAATCCCACTCGCCCGCCATTCTGAAGCGAAACTCGCCCACGCCCGCGTGTCCCAAACGGACTCGCCAGAAGGCATAATAAGCCTCGCGAGTTCGTGATCGAGTTGAACACATCGAGGGATTATGTCTGCCATTCATCACGCCCTGGTATTGAACCTGCATCAGCCGCCCGGCAATCTGGGCCATCTCCTTTCCGAGCAGCCCTGGGAGGCTCGGGAAATTCTTTATGCCTACGATCGGATTCCGAGATTCCTATGGGATTACGACGACATCGCGCGGGTCCATCTGTCGCTTTCCGGGACGCTCCTCGAAACCTTGTCGAATCCGGAGTTCCAGAGTCGCGTTTACGGCATCGTCGATTGCGGGTCGCTGATTTGGCACCTCCAGAACGAGCGGATCATCGACATCCTCGGTACGGGCTATTACCACCCGGTGTTGCCGCTCATCCCCGAGGCGGATCGCGACGAACATCTGGCACGCTGGCAGGCCATTGCCGGCCATCTGTTTTGGCGGAATTCGTTCCAAGGGTTTTGGCCTCCCGAGATGGGATTTTCCATGGAGCTGATTCCGCTGCTCAAGAAATTTGGCTATCGCTATGTAATCGTCGACAGCGAGCACGTGGAGCCGGTGACGCCTATGCAATGGCACGAACTCCGGTATCGGCCCCATATTGCTCGCCATAACGGGTCGGAAATCATCGTCATCGTACGCGACCGGGAGCTTTCGGACGCTCAGGAATCGGGCATGGACTACGTTTGGTTCGCGAAAGAACTGGCTCAGCGAACGCAATGCTGCGATTTCGAACCGCTGGTCACGACCTGCACGGACGGCGAGAACGGGGGTTGGTTCCGGAACACGACCAACGAGGTGAATTTTTGGGGTGCGTTTTACCGGGAATTGTTGGATGAAGCCCGCAAGAAAAGTTTAATTCAACCGGCTTTTATCAAGGATTATTTGGACCGGTTCGGCGCGTACGGTGAAGTTACGGTAAGAACCGGAGCCTGGAATACCGGTTGGCATCACGGACGGGATTTTCTGCAATGGACCGGTTCGCAAACGCAAAAAGATTCTCTGGCGCGATTGCAGGCCGTAAGCATGGCGGTACACCAAGCCCGAAATGCCGCTGTAGCCAAGGATTTGACAGAAGAGGAGCAGGCTGAACTGAACGAAGCCTTCTGGCGGCTATTGCGTGCCGAAACGAGCTGCAACTTCTATTGGGGCGAAGACTGGGTGCACCGCTGTCATAACGACCTGGATGAAGCCGAGGCTTGTTTGCAGCGCTACAGAGCACGCGCTTCCTAGCACTCGATAGCCCGGAACGGCTGCCTTCCCTTTGTCCAAGCCCAGTTGTAGGTCGGCAATCCCTTGCCGACAGAGCTCTAATGCGACCGTTTGCCATCGGAGAGACCGGACAGACCGCATTCGTCGGCAAGGGATTGCCGACCTACGGATTCAGGCGAGTAGGTCGGGAATCCTTCCCAATCGCAAACGGCGTCTTCGGGAGCGCCGAAGCCGCCCTTCCCGACGGTGCAGGTGGGCCAACGGGTTCGTCGGCAAGGGATTGCCGACCTATCAATTCAGCCCGGAAGCCGAAACGGGACTACTGCGATACCGTCGGCGCGCCGCTCGGTGGAAAGGTCCCCGCGTACGGGCCGAAGCCGCTGATTTCGGCCATTCGGCTTTCGATCCAATGTTCCGCTTGGTGGTTGATTTCGCTGGAGCTCAGCGTGGTCGCATCGATCGGCGGTCCGATGCGCACCTGGATAACACCGGGAAATTTGAGAAAAGCCCGCCGTGTCCAGTATTCGCCGGCATTGTGGGCGACGGGGACTACCGGACAGCCGACGCGATGAGCGAGTATTCCGCCGCTAGTCCCGTAGCGTCCTTTCTGTCCCGGCGCGACCCGGGTCCCTTCGGGGAAAATAACGACCCAGCGCCCGTCTTTCAGTCGTTTTTCGCCGTCCCTCAGGATCTGCTTCATGGCGGCGGATTTCGCCTGCCGGTTGATGGCGATCGGTTCCAAGGTAGCCATGGCCCAACCCCATACCGGGATGCGCAGCAATTCGCGCTTCAGAATGAACACCAGGGGCGGGAATATGGCTTGCAAAGCCAGAGTTTCCCAGGCGGATTGATGTTTGCAGAGTATGATGCCGCTTCGCTCCGGGATGTTCTCGAGCCCGCGCACCTCATACTTCAAGCCGCAAACGGTTTCCAACATCCATAAGTTGAACCGTACCCATAGGCCGGCGATGGCATAGCGGGTTTCGAACCGGAGCGGATAGGCCGTCAGCAGCACCGGCCCCAGCAGGAGGGTAGACAAGACCTGGCCGATGAAATAGAGAGTCGAACGCAAACAAACGCTAATCAGCGTTAAAAAGGATATATTGGGCCGCTGCATAGAGATTTGGAAAAATAGGAAGGTCGAGATCCGGATGGCGGGCCAAAGTCCGCATGCCTTTGCCCGTTTCAACCAGGATCGGTTGCGCCCCGGCCGCCTGTGCGGCCTGAACGTCCCGGAAGGAATCGCCCACCGCGGGTACGGACTTCAGATCAACCTGATACTTTTCGGCAAAGGCGCGGAACAAGCCCGGCTCGGGCTTCCGGCAGCCGCAGCCGTCTTCCGGGCCGTGCGGGCAGAAGAAAATCTCCTCGATCTGTCCTCCGGCAGACTCGACCGCATCGCGCATCTTTTGATGGATACCTTCCAGCGTAGCCAGATCGAACAATCCGCGCGCGATGCCGGATTGATTCGTCAGTATGACGACGCGAAAGCCGCCGCTGGTCAGAAGCGAGATCGCTTCGAGGCTGCCGGGAATGGGCACCCATTCGTCGGGCGACTTGATGTAGGCGTAGGAGTCCTCGTTGACGACGCCGTCGCGGTCCAGAATGACGAATTTCGACATGCCGCGGGACCGCTTATCCCTGAAGCTTCGAGATGTCGGCGATGTTGAGGAACAGTCCTTCGACGATCGCCAAGAGGCCCAGCCGGTTGCGGCGAAGTTCGGCATCGTCGGTCATCACCATGACGCTGTCGAAGAAGGCGTCCACCGTTTCCCGGAGCTGCGCCAGACGGCACAAGGCCGCCGTATAGTCCCTTTCGTGCAGCAGCGGAAGAATGTCTTCCTTGGCTTGCCGCGCGGCCTCCAACAGATGTTTCTCTTCCGTTTCCGTCAACACGTGGTCATCCACATTGGCGACGACTTCCTCTTCCGCCTTGCGCAGGATATTGCGTATCCGCTTGTTGGCCGCGGAAAGGCTCTCGGCCTCGGCCAGGCGGCGGAATTCGCGCACCGCTTTCAGACGTCGGTCGAAATCGGGCAAGCGGCCGGGCTTGACCGCCAGAACGGCCTCGAACTCGTCGTGGCGGACGCCGCGCTCCAGGCAGTATCCGCGGAGTCTTTCGAGGATGAAGTCGTAAACGTTCGCATGTACCGTTTCGGCGTCGAACGGGTGAGTAAATTGCGCCAGGGCTGAATCCAGGAGCTCAGGAAGATCCAGATCCAGCTCGGCTTCGAGCAGGATGCGGATGGTGCCCAAGGCGGCGCGGCGCAAAGCGTAGGGGTCTTTGTCGCCGGTCGGTATCAGGCCGGCGCTGAAGATGCCGGTCAAGGTGTCGATCTTTTCGGCCAGAGCCAGCATCAGGCCGGTGCCCGTTCGCGGCACGGGACCGCCCGACACCTTCGGCAGATATTGTTCCTCGATGGCGGCGGCGATCTCCTCCGGCTCACCCTCCGCCAGGGCATAGTAGCGGCCCATGGTGCCCTGCAGCTCGGGAAACTCGCCGACCATCAGGCTCAGCAGATCGGCTTTGGCAAGAAGAGCCGCGCGTTCGACCCAGGCGCTTTCCGTGTTCAGACGCTCGGCGATGATCACGGCCATGCTCTTGACCCGCTCGGTCTTGTCGAGCAGCGACCCCAGGGTTTTTTGGAAGGTGATCTGCGCCAGGTCGGGCACCCGGCTTTCGAGGGTTTGCTTGCGATCCTGGTTCCAGAAGAATTCGGCGTCGGACAGGCGAGGGCGCACGACCCTTTCGTTTCCGGCGCGTACGGTGTCCGGGGAGCGGCTGTCCAGATTGCTGAAGGTGATGAAGTAGGGCAACAGACCGCCTTCTTTATCCTTCACCGGAAAATACTTCTGATTCGCCTGCATGGTGGTGATCAGCACTTCCGGCGGAAGGGACAGGTAGCGGGCATCGAACCCGCCCAGAATTGGTACCGGCCATTCGACCAGGGATGCGACTTCGTCCAGCAGATCGGCCTCGATATGCGCGCAACCGTTGACCGTGACCGCGGTGGCTTCGGCCGACTCGCGGATCCTGGTCTTGCGGGTCTCGAAGTCGGCGATGACGAAACCTTGTTCGAGCAGCTTTTCGGCGTATTCGCCGGGCTCGTTCAGAACCAGGCCGTCGGGATGGTGGAAGCGGTGGCCGTAAGTCACGCGGCCCGCGGGTACGCTCAGGATTTCGGCCTCGATCACTTCGCTGCCGAACAGCAGCACGATCCAGTGTACCGGGCGCACGAATTCGGCGGTTCCGGCCCCCCAGCGCATGCGTTTCGCGATCGGCAGGGCGGCCAGCGACTGGCGCAGAATATCAGGGATCAAATCCTCGGTTCGGCCGCCCTTTACCTCCTGGCGGAACCCGATCCACGCGCCCTTATCGGTTTCGATGGTGGTGAGCTGTTCGAGCGTGGCGCCGCAGCTCTTCATGAAGCCTTCCAGAGCCTTGGAGGGCGAGCCGTCCGGCTGATAGGCGGCATTGAGCGCAGGGCCGCGCCTTTCGACGGTCTGGTCGGGCTGGGCGGTCGCCAGGCCTTTCACCCATAGCGCAAGCCGCCGCGGCGCCGCATAGGGCACGACGTCATGAAAGCTCAGCGCGGCTTTGGCGAGACCGCTCTCGACGTTGGCCTTCAGCGCCTGGCTCAACGCGAGCAGGGATTTGGGCGGCAACTCCTCGGTGCCCAGTTCGAACAGCAGATCGCGGGTCTCACTCATCGCCGACACTCCTCGAATTCAGCAGCGGAAAACCGAGTTTTTCGCGGCGCTGGTAATAGGCTTCCGCGACCGACTTGGCCAAGTCGCGGACACGGAGGATGTAGCGCTGGCGCTCGGTGACCGATATGGCGCGGCGCGCGTCCAGCAAATTGAAGGAGTGCGAGGCTTTCAACACCATTTCGTAGGCAGGTAGGGGTAAATCCTGCGCGATCAGTTTTTGACATTCGCGCTCGTAAGTATCGAAGCAGCCGAACAGGAATGCGGTGTCGGCATGCTCGAAATTGAAGGCCGACATTTCCACCTCGTTCTGGCGATAAACGTCGCCGTAGGTCACGGGTCCGTTGGGTCCGCGGGTCCAGACCAGATCGAACACGCTTTCGACCCCTTGCAGGTACATGGCGATGCGTTCCAATCCGTAGGTGATTTCGCCGCTGACCGGGCGGCAGTCCAGCCCCCCCACTTGCTGGAAATACGTGAACTGCGTGACCTCCATGCCGTTCAGCCAGACCTCCCAACCCAGGCCCCAGGCGCCCAGGGTCGGCGATTCCCAGTTGTCCTCGACGAAGCGAACGTCGTGTTCGAGCAGGTCGAAGCCGAGAAAGCGGAGGGACCCCAGATACAGCTCCTGGATATCGGGCGGATTCGGTTTGAGAATGACCTGAAACTGGTAATAATGCTGGAGCCGGTTGGGGTTCTCGCCGTAGCGGCCGTCGGTGGGCCGGCGGGAGGGTTGCACGTAGGCGGTGTTCCAGGGCTCCGGGCCTATGGCCCGAAGGAATGTCGCGGGGTGGAAAGTGCCTGCCCCTACCTCCATGTCCAGAGGCTGCATGATGACGCAGCCCTGTGCCGCCCAGTACTCCTGCAGCGCCAGGATCAGTCCCTGAAAAGTGGAAACGTCGCGTTTAGCTATGGTTTGACTGGCCACAACGGTTTCGGATGGTTGATCAAAGTCGTCGATTATATCCCGAAATGACGATAGCACCGATCATTGCGGTAACGGATTGTGCGGCCGGGATGTCGGCGACAAAATACCCCGTCTTGAGAATTCGCGAACTTAGTTTAGAGGGCCTATGAAAGTCATCGGTTTTAATCACGCCTCATTGATTGTCAGCGATTTGGATGCCTCGCGGCGGTTCTACGAGGGCGTTCTCGGATTGACGCCCAGCGACAAGCGTCCGCGTATGCCCTTCGACGGGGTTTGGTACGAGATCGGCGCGCAGCAGATCCATTTGCTTCAGGTACCGAATCCCGATGCAGCGGCAGAGCGTCCGGAACACGGCGGACTCGACCGCCACGTGGCTTTGAACGTCGCGGACCTGGCGGCGATCAAACGCGACCTCGAACAAGCAGGGGTGAGCTATAGCGTGAGTAAATCCGGCCGCCCGGCGCTGTTTTGCCGGGATCCGGACAACAATACCTTCGAGCTCATCGAACTACCGGTCTAGATTTCTTATCCCGAGCCGCCAAGAAGGGAGATCGATCTCTTCGGGCGGCTGTCGTTGTCGGGCGCAAGGGTTTGCGCCCAGCGCCCTCCGCCCGAAATAAGTCCGAAACGATCGAGTTACGAACGAAACAAATCTCCCATTTCGGGAAATCCTTCAGAAACGTTCCTCCCCTGAAATAGCGTCGCGTTGCGGGACGCGAGAGCCACCGATCAGCCCGCGACGAACTGACCATCAACCGGGCCGTGCCGAAACGCCGGCTCAAACCGAGGAGGAATTCCATGAACAAGTTCGTCCCGATTTTCGATCTCAGCAGCGTATTTTCGGTACCCGGCCGGGTGTCCGGGGAATATTGGCTGCGTTCAAACATGGCCCGCCTGAGCCGGCTCATGTCTTACGGAGTCGAATGCATGGCGCGTTTGGGACTGGTATTGCCCGCCGGTGCCGCCAGCGCGGTTTCGGTGGTTGCGCTGGCCGGGACCGGGCGGATTTCGACTGCGTTGGCCGCAGCCGTATTTCTGCTGGTCTACGCCAGCTATCTGATCGACCATCTGGCGGATGTCGACCGTTTCGATGATGAACAAGCTTCGAAACGCAGTCTGGCCTTGGGGCGTCGGAAACGATTCTTTTCAGTGCTCGGTGCCGCCGCGCTCGCGGCGGCCGTGACGATTACCGGAATAGCGAGCAGTCCGGCTGCGATGCTGTTGCTCGTCTCGTTCCCTATCGCGGTGATTCTTTACGGAACGCCATGGTTCGGCAGTCTCACCCGCGGACTCTTCCGCTATCGGCGGCTCAAGGACATTCCGGGGTTCAAGGCGTTTTACACGGCATTTTTTGGGGCTTGCTAATGGTCTACGCGGACCGTTTCGTCGGCGGAAATCAGCCGTCCCTGGTCCCGTTCTTTTTCGGTTACACGTTTTTGTCGTTCTTGTTGAATACCGTCTATTGCGATTTCAAGGATCTGGAGCGCGACCGCTTCGATGGCGTGGTCACGCTGCCGCTGATGCTCGGCATTCCGAATACCTTGCGGCTGCTCCACATCGTGAATGCCGCGGCTCTCGCTTGGCTGATCGCTTTCGTGGCCGCCGGTTGGATTCCGGTGTGGACGACCGGGTTGGCGCTGGTGCACGGATACGTATCGGCCATTCTTCGCCACGGTGCGAGGGTGATGGCGAGGGGCGGTCTCCCCGGCGATGCCGCCATCGATGCCGAATTCGCGCTATGGCTGCCCTGCGCCTTGCTCGGGTCCTGGATGACGGCGTTCCTCGGCTTGGCTTAAAGGAGGAAAATCATGAGTCCGACGGAACAGCTCGTCTACAACGTTTCCTCGATCGCCTGTCTGGGTTTGTGGGGCGTCGCTTATCTGCTCATCATCCGCCGCGCGTTCAAGGACCGCGCCTACGGCATGCCGTTGCTGCCGCTTTGCACCAATCTCTCCTACGAATTCATCTTCGCCTTTCTTCTGCCCGATGATCCGCCGCTGAACTACGCCAACGGCATCTGGTTTCTAATCGATCTGGTGATTGCTTACCAGTACTTGCGATTCGGCCGAAAGGAGTTTCCGTCCGCGTTGCCGCAACGGTGGTTCCTGCCGGCGTTCGGTCTGGCGCTGGTCACCGCATTCGCGGGCATCCTGGCCATCACTTTCGAATTTCAGGATTGGCACGGCAATTACACCGGATGGGGGGATCAGCTGCTGATCTCGGTTTCTTTTCCGTACCTGCTGGTGCGCAGGCAAAGCGTCAAAGGGCAGTCGGTCTATATCGCGTTGTCGCGAATGATCGGCAGCATCGCGCTGATTCCGGCCCAGTACGTACTGACGCCCGACTCTCTCTTCCTGGCCTACGTCTATATCGCCTTCATCGTTTTCGATCTCCTCTACATCGCCCTTTATCTGCGCCGATGCCGTTCGGACGGAATCAATCCGTGGCGGCGTCTTTGAGCATAGAAGCGCGAGCAGAGCCGTGGAGTCCAGGGCGATTCTCGGATTGATTCGCGGAATGCGGGAGCGGGTTTTAGAGCACTTTCCGGTTTGGCGCAGAAGTAGGTCGGCAATCCTTTGCCGACACGCGCGGTCGGCGGGGGCATTGTCGGCAAAGGATTGCCGACCTACGAATTTCCCGATTCTCACCGCAAAACCGCGGTAAAAAACGTTCTAAGTACGTTCAGGGAAGTCTTGCGGCATAGGCAACCTGCAGGACAACCCCGCCAATCAAGCCAATCAGTCGAGATTCCGCAAATATTTGCGGAATGTACTTAGCCCGTACCTATACTGAGGCCGTTTGCAATCAATCCTTGCGTGCGAATGGAAACGCTTTAGTCTCGCGACGGGCGTCCTTGAGTACGTTGACTGAGCCTGTGGGAAATCGCCGATTTCCAATTCGCCGGGGCTTCGGCGGTTACCCTGACGGGCGAAACAATTGAAACAAATCTCCGCTCCGCCGGAAATATTCGAGATACACGGCTCATTGAAACTGGTTCCCGACCTCGGCGCCTTCGCCGGGGAATTCGACAATCGAAGAGGAGAACCAACCATGAAACCAATCAAATCGCCCTTGCGAGCTATCTGGCGGGCGCTGGTCGCCGCAGTGCTCTGCTCGGGGCAAGCTGTGCTTGCCGACAGTCCCAATAAGCCGAGCCCGGTGGACCAACCGCCGGCCATCAAACTACCGGCGGTCGCGGACCATCCCGAAGTGATCCGGGCCTTGCACTGGAACGTCTGGATGTATCCCGACATCGTCCATCCCGACGCGGCAGGTCTGGACAACGATCACCGGGTACCCCACATCGTCGGGCGCCTGAACAAGCAGAAATACGACATCGTATCGATCAACGAGCTGTTTTCCGGATCGCCGGACCAGAAAGGCCAGTACGACGAGTTCATTTACCTCATGACCGGCATCGATACCGGGGTCTCGGATATCGGCAACACCGATATTTCCTATTCGTACCTGCCCCATGGAGCGCCGCCGGCCCAGTATCCTTACTACGTCTGGTCGCCCGGATTCCATATGACCACCGTCGGCGACGCCGGCCTGGGCCTGTTCACCCAGTTCCCGCCGCTGCCCCGCAACGATCTCGAACCCGCCTTCATGGCGCTGCCCGGACAACCCTACCCTCAAGGGATCAGTGTGGACTATTACTGCCTGAATTCGGAGGGCGCGGAAAAACTTGCAAGCTTTCAATTCCTTGCGGGCGGGCCGGCGAGCCCCTTTCCGTGGGTGAAAAGCAAACCTTGGTACAAAACCAATATGAACCAGGCTCCCGGCTGCGCGGCGGCCTATACCTGGTACACGGAAGCGGAGGGAGCGGATGCGGGTGCGGTCAAGGGCATCCTCTGGACTCGAGTGGAGAACGCCAAGACCGGCCGTCCCTTGAACATTTTCGTGACCCATACCCAGGCCGATTATCCGGAGGCCAATCCGCCGGAGGAGTATTCCGCGGTCCGCGCCACCCAGTTGCAGCATCTGCGCAACTTCATCGACTCCATGGCTTCCGCGGATGAGGACGTCATGGTGATGGGCGATCTCAACGTTCTGGGCGACGGCAAGAAGTTCATCGGCGTCAACCCGTCGCAGAACCAGTACGAGTACAAGGATTGGATCAGCGACATCTTCGTGGCCCTGGACGGCTTCGAGGACGTTTATCGCGCCCAGATGAAAACCACCGACAACGACGGCGGATTCACCCGGCACCCCATCTGGAACAGCCACGACGCGGCGGACCCGTATCCCCAGCGGCTGGATTACATTCTGTCCCGCTGGAAAAGCGACTGGGACCGGAACGGCTACTGCATGCAGCATGCCCGCGCGCGCCGCGATTTCAACCTCTATTTGGGAGGACCCAATCCGGCCACCGATGCTTCGGACCACTTCCCGGTGGAAATGGCGGTCAGCTTCGACTCCGGCTATTGCGCCCCGCGCAAGGCGCTGGATGCGGGGAACTCGGCCAATCTCAACACCACCAGAGTGCTGACCTTCGACAATCCGGGCGCGGTGCAATGGATACGCGTGCCGGCGGACACCGATCTGGCCATCACCGCCGAAAAACTGACCCATGTGGACGGCAGCAAGTATGAGCTGGATGTCACGGCCTTCCTGTCCACCGATCTGTCGATGCCGGTGGAAACCTTCAACAAGCGGTACCGGCTGGGCTTCGGCAAGCGCGATTTGAAAAAGTCCGTCAAGGTCTCGTTCCCGGTTCCGGCCTATTTGCGGATCACGCCGGCGAGTTACGGCGCCATCGGCACGGCCGAAATCATGATCACCAGGATGGACGGCCTCACGCCGGACACGGCGCTCCTGATCGGCGCGGGCGGCTTCCTGGACGTGGACAAATCCCATGCGCGCTATGGCGAGAACTGGTCCAAGTCCTGGTCCGAACCGACCGACATGCCCGGCACCAGCCTGAACGGGACCCCCGGCCAGAAGGTCAAGTGGTTCGAGTTCAACAATCAGCCCGGCGAGGACGGCAAGGGCAGTTGCTTCACCCTGCGCATCCTCCAGGGCGGGGTTCAGCCGCCGGCGGCATCCGGCAACAGTTCCTTCCGCATCCGCGTACAGCAGGGCAATACGGTATACCAGAACTGGGGAAATTATGTGCCGACCAACGCCGGCAGCAGTTCCAAGCCCTTCCAGGCGGTGTTCGATTGCAGTAACAATCCCGGCCTGGCCGTACCCACCGGAGCGGAAATCAAGCTGGGAATCGAGCGCTCGGACAACGCCAACAACGAAACCCTCCGCCTGGCCCTGACCCCGGACGTGCGCTCCTACCGCTTCATCAAGGTGGGGATCGCCCAGCAGGGCGACTGGGGCGCCACTTCGGGCGGCGACGAAGTGGTCGGTAGGTTCTACCTGGACGACATCGTCGCCTGGAACGTCAAGACCACCGACCGCCACACCGACGTTTCCCGCTGGAATCTCCATTTCCCGATATGGGGCCAAGGTTCCACCGGCCTGGTCGACAAGGCGTATTTCCGCACGCACATCGGCTGGGAACTGGGCGAGGAGTCCTGCGATTGCGACGCCGACACCTGGAACCCGAACGAGATCGAATGGTTCAGGGTTTACCAGAACGGCAATCACTTCGGCCGTTCACTGGACTTCCACTCGGTACCCTGGGGCGTCCAGGTGAAATCCGGCAATACCAAGGTGGAAACCCTGGAGTTCAAGCGTCTCTCGGCGTCCAAGGCCTATCGGACCGGATTCTGGGATCCGGACGGCCCGGATGAAGGCGAATACTATCTCAACGTGGAGCTGGGCATGCCGAACGGCTTGCCGGCGGTACCGAACGAGTAATCCATCCCTCACGAACCCCTCGGGGCGGCCGTCGGCCGCCCTCTTTTTTGAGCGAGCCTCCGATTTGCGTGATTTGCTGGTTCTCGGCGGTGTTCCCGGCCGAAACAATTGAAATAATTCTCCCGGCTTCCGGAAATTCTTCAGAAACAAACCCGCCTCATAGTGTTTCCCGAGCCCCCGGCATGGGGGCAAGTCATACACGTTATCAACCAACACGGGAGGCAGAACCATGAACAAAAGAACCTTCATCGTCGCCGCACTAGCCGCGGCCGTTTCCGGACAGGCGCAGGCGCTCGATCTGCGCGACTGGGGCAAGAAATACAACTCCGCATCCCAGCGCTTCGCGGTGCTGTCCGAGTTCAACAATGCGGCCGTGCTGGACAAGGAGACCCAACTGGTCTGGTTCAGGACCTGGCCGAACACCACGACCGAATGGAACTCCGCCCGCGACTCCTGCGCCAACAGCAGCGTCGGGGGACGCAAGGGCTGGCGGTTGCCTTATCTGCACGAACTGATGAGCCTGATCGATCCCAACGTCGTTCCGGCGGCGAACGGCGACACCAAGCTGCCGCAGGGACATCCGTTCGCGAATTCGGCGCCGCAAAACGGACTGGGCTATGTGGCCTACTGGACCGAGACCTGGGACAAGATTTCCGTGCTCAATGCCACCGGCGCGGCGTACGCCCAAGTCTGGCGGGTCGATCTGGAAACCGGCGACACGAGCAAAGGCTCGCCGTATTCCGACTACCGCTTCGTCTGCGTGCGCAGCGGCGCGCCCCTGGCGGAATACTGAGCGGTCGGCGCGGGCGGTTCGAGCCCGTGCTCACTCGCGGGCCAGCCCTTCGGCATCCGCCCCGTGCGGGAAGTACTGGCCCGATTATCACAGATCGTGCCACTGCGGGTGGAACTGCCCGTCGAATGTTCTGCCAGCCTTGTCTCGTTGAAATTCTGCGGACTTCCGCTGGCGGAATTCATCGCCCGGCCGCTGGAGGACCGGCCCTATGCCTGGATCGTCGATCCCGAAGGCGAGCATTGCCTCATTCTCCCCGCCACCCGCCGCAACCATGGCCCAATGGAGAAAGCTCCCCATCACCCGCAAACCGCAATCTCGAGTCACCCATGAAACATCGGGCAAAAGTATTCTCGTCTCACGTCGACAAGCGGCCGGAGACCCTCTTCTCTGCCGAGATGTCGCGAGTCTTTCTCCGCGCCAGCGTCGCCTATTCGTCGGCTCAGGCACGGGGAGGGAACGGCTCCGTCCTTCCCTTTTCGATATGGGTGAAAAGGCTGGAAGGACGGTGATGCGCCGAAAGGCCTATAAGCATCACTACGGCCACGCCGGGGGCGACCGCCGCTTGCAGGAGATTGCCCCCGGCCAAGTCCCGGCGCGCCGGGGCGGCGAGGAATTCGCTGTTCCATTGCCGGAAACCGACCCGGAGGGGGCTCCGGAAGTCGCCGAGCAGTCGCGCAACCGGGTTGCTGGCTCGACCTTGCCCCATGCGGCCTTCCGAACCGCACTCATCGCCGCTGTCAGCTCCGCTCCGTGTCGTTTGTCCTGAACGGCGCGGAACCTGCCGTAACTCGCCAGTCGCTAGAGCGTTTTCATCGCGCTCGTACGGCAAAACCAGCTTGGCGGACGTCGTTGGCGCCTTCGGCTCGGGTGAATGGATTCAAGCATTCGTAGGTCGGCAATCCTTTGCCGACGAAGCCGCTCGGCCGGGACGTGGCGTCGGGAAAGGATTCCCGACCTACTCGCGAGTGCCTGTACAGTAGATATGAAAATGCTCTAGCTACAACCCAGCCCGTCCGTTACAAATGAAACAAAAAAGACAGATTCGGAAATCAGTCAGAAACACTCTTCCTTCGTAATAAGCACCCATCCGCCGATGCAGAGGCGGATGGACATTCAAGCGTTAAACAAACTTTTGCGGAGGAGACATCCATGAAACTCACATTCAAGACCCTCGTTATGGCTTCCGCCCTGGCGGTCAACCTCGCGGCTTCGGGCAGCACGTACGCTTTCAGCCCGTCCGAGCTGGGAGACCGGCCCTGGGAACTCAATTTCGCCGTGGTCGACGTGCTCGCCGGAGCGCAGTCGGCGCGCTTGAACCTGGTGAACGTCACGGACAGGCCGGTTCAGTACCATGTCGTCGCCGTTTTACAAGATCCCGAAACCGGCCTCCCGCGTCGCCTCTTCGAAACCGACGGAACCGGCTTCCTGGAACCGGGCCAGAGCAAAAAGCAGGACTTCCACTTCCGACCCGGCATGACGCTGGACCGGCGCCAGGTGCGGATCGTGGTTTACACCGGCAATCCGGATGTGGCGAATGAAATAGGCGGGGCAAGCCCGGCGATAGCCGCCTCGATGACCCTGATCGACAGCTCGACCGGCAAGACGAGCGGCGTCTTCCTTCCCGCGGTCCAGCGCACACTGGTCGCTCCCTGAGGAACAAACCGGCATGGACGGCATCGGCTTCGTCGGCAAGGGATTGCCGACCTACTACCTATCCGATCCGCACCGCTAAAACCGCGGTTAAAAATACTTTAACGAGACGCGGATCCCGGTATTCGTCGCATCCACGGCAAAAGATTTCCATTGGAGCTCGTATCATGAACTACGGCAAATGTACCGAATCAGTCAGCTTATTCATCCGCCGGTTATCAGCCCCGGCTCTTCTAAGCGGCGCGATGCTGATTCCAGCGCCGGCGCAGGCTTTGATCATCGACAACTTCGAGCAGGGCGGCTTCAATCTCGTCGCCGACCAAAACAATAATCCCATCAGCATCGAAACTGGTTTGCCCACGTCCGATGTGCTCGGCGGCGTGCGCTGGGCCCAGGTGGTGCAGAACGGCGGGATCGGTACGGTCGGCATTACCCTCGATACCGGCAGTCCCGGCGATGACGGCGCGTATATCGACACGGTGGCGACACCCGACGCCAATCCCGGCGTGAGCGGCTATCTGCAGTTGACCTATGGCGGCGGGGTGGCCCTGCATGAGGACCTTACTGCCGACGGCGGAAGCTCGTTCCTGGTCACCGTGGGTGCCGTGACTCAATCCACAAACCTGGGCATCGCCTTGTATTCGCAGATCGGCTCGTCGATATTCGCCCAGTTCCTCAATCGAACGATAGCGGCCGCCGGCACGTACGATTTCGCCTTTTCCGATTTCAGCGCCGTTCCGGATGCCTTCAAGGACGTCGTGCGCCTGGATTTGTTCATCGGCAATTCGCTCGTGACGGACAAGGCCTTATATTCTCTCCTCGACTTCAGAACCAATGGCGGAGCCATCGAGACGACGGTTCCCGAGCCCGGCGTTCTGCCGCTTGTCGCGCTCGGCGCCGTGGGGATGGTGCTGAACCGGCGTCGCCGAGCCGCGGCTAGTGCATTTTCCGATTCAGTGTAGCGGAGCCAAGGCGTAGGTCGGCAATCCTTTGCCGACACACGACATCGGCAAGGGGCTTCGTCGGAAGGG
>NZ_MSCV01000053.1 GCF_002005105.1 Methylocaldum sp. 14B
TTAAGTGCATTGCGATACCACGAAAGGGGTTGCCCGCCTTTTTCCGGCTTCATATTATCCTAGAAAGGGCAATTGACCGCTTCGATGGGCTCGAAGAACTTCATGAGTCCCGGCTATTCCGGCTTTTATCCGCTTCGCCGCTTGGGTGAAGCTGCGGCTCACCCGATTGCCGTTTCTAGGATTATTCCCGTTCAATCTTAAATACTTGGATTTATCTATGAATTTACTCGCCTCGGAAGTATTTGAGCGTTTCAGGACTCAGGGTCTGATCGTCGACCACCGCGGACCTGATCAAGTCATCCGCCGCCTCGCGCCTGTCGACGATTGCGCGCCCGGGGACTTGGTGTTCGTAGATCATGTGAAATATCTGCCCCAAGTCCGTGAACTGAAGCCCGCCGCAGTAGTGACTACCGAGGCGATCGCCGCAGAATTGAGCGATGCCGGGGCGTCTCTGCTGATCGCACCGAATGTGCGCCTGGCCATCGCGCTGCTCAAGCAGACTTACGGCGACCGCGACGTGCGGGATGTCGAATGGCCCCGGATTCACCCTTCCGCGGTGATTCACGAGAGCGTCGCGGTGCCCGAGGATGCGGTGATCGGTCCCGGCGTGGTGCTAGGCGCCGAGGTCAGTCTCGGCCCCGGCGTAGTGATCATGGCGAATACGGTGGTGGAAAAGAAGGCGAAAATCGGGCGGGAGACGGTGATCCATCCGCGCTGCACCGTCGGCTACGAGTGCGAGATCGGTGCCAACGTCATCCTGAAGGCCGGCTGCGTGATCGGCTCGGAAGGTTTCGGGTTCGCCCAGGACGAGCGCCGTCGCAATTACCGCATTCCGCACACCGGCAAGGTTATCGTCGAGGACCGGGTAGTGATCGGCGCCAATACCAATATCGATCGCGCCACCTACGGAGCCACCATCATACGCTCAGGAGCCGTAATCGATGCCCTGTGCCATATCGGCCACAACGTCGAAATCGGCGAAGACTGCATTCTCTGCGCTCATACCGGCATTTCCGGGTCGACCCGGTTCGGGAAAAGGGTCATCGCTTCCGGCCAGACCGGAACCCTGGACCATATTACCGTGGCCGACGACGTCGTGCTGCTCCACCGCGCCGGGCTCCACAACAGCATCAAGCAGCCCGGCATGTACGCCGGCGGGCCCGCCCAGCCGTTACAGCAATATCTGAAAAACATGGCGGTTTTTCCGCGCTTGCACGAGATGTGGACGCGGTTGAAGAATCTGGAGAAAAAAATGGCTGACTTGGCGAAGGCTGAGTGATATGAAAATCGCCACTTGGAACGTCAACTCCCTGCGCGTACGTCTGCCCCACGTTTTGAACTGGCTCGGACGGGAACAGCCCGATGTGCTTGCCGTTCAAGAAACCAAGATGAGCGATCCGGAGTTTCCGGTCGCGGAACTGGCCGAGGCCGGCTATCGCTCGGTTTACAGCGGACAGAAAACCTATAACGGCGTTGCGGTGTTCAGCAAGCTCGATTGTTGCGATCCGGTCACCGATCCGACAGGCTTCGACGATCCTCAGCGGCGCATTCTTGCGGTTACTATCGGCGACTACCGGATCGTCAATCTTTACGTGCCGAACGGCGGGGAGGTGGGTTCGGACAAGTACGCCTACAAGCTGGACTGGCTGTCCAAGATGCGCGATTACCTGCGCCTCGAATTCGAGCGTCACCCGCGCTTGGTCGTTCTGGGCGATTTCAACATCGCGCCCGAGGATCGGGACGTCTATGATCCCGAGTCCTGGCGCGAGAGGATTCTCTGCAGCACGCCGGAGCGGGAGGCGTTTCGCGCCTTGCTCGATTTAGGGTTAATCGACGTTTTCCGGCGCTTCGATCAGGCCGAAAAGAGCTATACGTGGTGGGATTACCGTCTCAATGCGTTCCGTCGCAACATGGGGCTGCGGATCGATCATATTCTGGTCAGTGCCCTGCTGGCCGACGATTGCTTGGGCTGCCGCATCGATGTCGAGCCCAGAAAGCTCGAACGGCCGTCCGATCATGCCCCGGTGGTGGTAGAATTCCGGGCCTGACCGGAGGCGGCTCACTTAACGGGTGAAAACGTCGCCGGATTCTACTCGATCCGAATTCGCTCAAAGCTTCCGGTCTCCGTGATCCACAGAATCCCGTCGCCGCGTTTTCCGGTGCGGCAGTTTTCACGGATGATTTGGACGATCTCATCCACCTTGTCGTCCGGGGCGACGATTTCCACCCGAACCTTGGGCGAAAAATCGGTCAATTCTTCCCGAATGCCGTGGCTGACTTCCGGTTCCTCGTGCTGGCTGCAACCTTCCACCCGGCTCACAGTCATTCCCGGAAAGCCGCGCATCTGGCGGAATGCGTTTCTGAGCTTGCTCAGCCGCTGGGGCTGGATGATGGCTTTGATCTCTTTCATGGACTCTCCTCTTTCAAGCTTCGATGCGTTTTTCTTCGAACCATCGGTACAGGGTCGGCAGCACCACCAGGGTGAGCAGGGTCGAGGTGATCAATCCGCCGATCACCACGATCGCCAGCGGGCGCTGGACTTCGGAGCCGGGACCTGTGGCGAACAGGAAGGGCACCAGGCCGAGCATCGCGACCGTCGCGGTCATCATCACCGGCCGGAAGCGCTGCCTGCAGCCTTCGACGATAGCGTCCGCCTGGCACAGCCCATCTTCCCTCAGCCCTCGAATATAAGACACCAGCACCACCCCGTTCAGCACCGCAATGCCCCACAAGGTGATGAAGCCGACCGAGGCCGGGACCGAGAGGTACTCCCCGGTGAGAAACAGCGAGAAGATGCCGCCCATCGACGCGAACGGCAGCACCAGAATGATGAGGGCGGCGAAGCGTAAGGAGTTGAACAGCAAAAACAACAGAAAGAAGATCGCCGCGATGGTGATGGGGATAATCACCATCAGGCGGTGCATGGCCCGGTCGAGATTTTCGAATTGTCCGCCCCAGGTGACGTAATAGCCTTCCGGAAGCTTCACTTGCTCGGCGACGGCCTTTTGCAGTTCCGCGACGAAGCCGCCCAAATCGCGGCCCCTGACGTTCGCGCCGATCACCAGACGGCGCCGGGCAGTTTCGCGGCTGATCTGCGCCGGTCCGTCCACGACCTCGATGATGGCCAAATCTTCCAGCGGCACCAGGGCGCCATTGGGGGATTTCAGCAGTATTTGTCCGATGGCCTGCGGATTGTTTCTGAATTTTTCAGGAAACCGGACTACCGCCGAAAACCGCCGCTCGCCCTCGTAGATTTCGGTACTGACGCGGCCGCCGATGGCGGTCTCGATGATGTCGTTGATGTCGGCCACGTTGATGCCGTGGCGGGCGATGGCCTGGCGGTCGATATCGATGGTGAGATACTGCTGGCCGCTCACGCGTTCGACGCGGATGTCGGCGGCGCCTTCGATCGAGTTGAGCACCCTGATGATTTCATCGGCCTTTTGCTTCAGCACTTCCAGTTCGTCGCCGAACAGCTTGATGGCGATATCGGAGCGCACCCCGGTCACCATTTCGTCCACCCGGTCCGAGATCGGCTGCGCCATCACGATATTCACGCCCGGCAGCACCTTGAGCTTTTCGCGGATGGCGTCCATGACATCGTTCTGATCCCAGCCGTCCGGAAGCTGATCCTGGGGCTTGAGCGTCACGATAGGCGTGGATTCGTTTTCCGGCTGCGGATCGGTCGGGCTTTCGCTCCGTCCCAATTGTGAAACGGCTTTAGCCACCCCGGGCACTTCCATTGCCAGGCGCATGGCTTCGCTTTCGAGGCGGATCGACTCGTCCAGCGACATGCTCGGCACCCGATTGATGCCGGGTACGATGGAGCCTTCTTTCATCTCGGGAATGAAGGACGTTCCCAGGAACGGAAACAGCAAGAGGCTGCAGACCAGTAAAGCTAGGGCGCTCGCCACTACCTTCAAAGGATTGCCCAGGGCAAAGTGCAGCAGCTTGAGGTAGGGTCGCTTCATGAATGCGATGATGCGCGTGTCGTGATCCGCCCCGCCTTTGAGAAGGTAGGAGCACAGCACCGGCGACAGGGTGAGCGACACGATCAGCGAGATGAACAGGGCGATGGCGATGGTGTAGGCGAGCGGCGCGAACATCTTGCCTTCGAGCCCGGTCATCGTCATGAGCGGCAGGAACACCAGGCAGATGATGCCCACCCCGAACAGCACGGGCGTGCCCACCTCGGCGGCGGCGCGCAGAACGATCAAGCTGCGGCTTTCGCCGGTTTCTTTAGCCTCGCCCAAATGGTGAAAGGCGTTTTCCACGACTACCACCGAGCCGTCCACCATGATGCCGATGGCGATGGCGAGCCCGCCGAGGGACATCAAGTTGGCCGAGATTCCGTAGTGGTTCATCGCCATGAAGGTAACCAGCGGCGTGATGATCAGCGTCGCCACCACGATCAGGCTGGAGCGGATGTCGCCCAAGTACAGGAACAGCACGATCACCACCAGGAAAATGCCTTCCATCAGTACCTTGGTCACGGTGTGGATCGCCGCATCCACCAGGTCGGTGCGATCGTAGAACGGCACGATTTTAAGACCGTCCGGCAGCATCCCTTGTTCGTTGATTTCGTTGATCCGTTCCTTGACCCGGCCGACGATCTCCTTGGCGTTGCCGCCGCGTAGCTGCAGAACGATCCCGCCCACGGCTTCCGTGTAGCCGTTTTTGATCACGGCGCCGGAACGTACCGCATGACCGATGCGAACCTCGCTGACATCGTGGATATAGATAGGCGTGCCCTCGATTTCCTTGAGGACGATGTTGCCGATATCCTCGACATCGTGAATCAAGCCGACACCGCGGATGAGGTATTGTTCGGCGTATTGCGGCAATTTGCCGCCGCCGCTGTTGGCGTTGTTCAGGGCCAGCGCGGTGTAGACGTCTTTTAGCGTCAGGCCGTAATGGCGCAAGCGGTCTGGATTGGGAAGGACCTGATACTGACGCTCCAAGCCGCCGATCGAGTTGATTTCGGCGACGCCGGGGATGCCGCGGAGCAGTGGGCGGACTACCCAATCCTGTATGGTCCTGCGCTCGGTCAGTTCCTCCTCGGTCAGGGCGCGTTCGCCGTCGTCGGGCCGCTCCAGGGTGTATTGGTAGACTTCGCCCAGTCCTGAGGAAACCGGTCCGAGAACGGGCGTGACGCCTTCCGGCAAGCGTTCCGCCGCTTCGATCAGCCGTTCGAGCACCAGTTGCCGGGCGAAATAGACATCGGTTTCGTCGTTGAAGACCAGGACGATCTGCGACAGAGCATTGCGGTTCACCGAGCGCATCTCGACCAGGCCTGGAAGCCCCGTCATGGCGATTTCCAAAGGAACGGTCACGAATCGCTCGACTTCTTCCGCAGAGCTGCCGGGCACTTCGGCGGCCACTTGGACTTGGACGTTGGTCACGTCGGGAAAGGCGTCGATGGATAGGTTCTGCATGGCGTTGAAGCCGAACGCGACCAGGCACAACGCGATGATGACGACTACCAGTCGCTGCTTCAGGGCGGCGCGGATCAAGTTTTCGATCATGGCCTACTCCAGCTCTTTGCGGATACGTTCGTTGTTCAGATGGAACGCGCCATCGACGACTATCCGCTGTCCTTCGGTCAATCCCGCGATGACCCGGCGGAGTCCGCCCAGATCCGGGCCCAAGGATACCGGTGTCAATACGAACTGGTCTTCGGTCGCATGCACGAACACATAGTCCCGGTCGCCGGTTCTCACGACGGCTTTGGCCGGGATATTGAGCGAGGTGATTCGGGGCCGATGAATGACCATGGTCGCCAGCATTTCCGGTTTGATCTTGCGTTCCGGGTTTTCAAGCTCCATGCGCACGGTCACCGTGCGAGTCGATGGATTGACGATATCCGCCACGTAGATCACCTTGCCGGTGATTTTCTGTCCGGGCAGCGCCGGAATCTGCACCTCGGCCCGGCCTCCTATTTCGACCAGATAGGCTTTCTGCTCCGGTGCTTCGGCTACGACCCAGACTTCGGACAGATCGGCGATCGTGAACAAGTCATCGGCGGGCTGGACGATTTGGCCTATGGAAATCTCCCGCTCGATGACCGTTCCCGACAGCGTAGCCGTGACCGGGATCACCGAATCGATCTGGCCGCTGTTCGACAGGCGTTGAATGGCGTTCTCGCTCATGCCCATTACCGCCAGTTGGTCCGCGCTGGCGCGGACTTCCACCTCGACTTCCGTCAATTCGCTTTCCCGCTCGGTGAGCTCCGCACGGCTGATCACGTCGGCTTTCAGCAGCCGGCGCGCCCGGTCGACCGCCAGCCGGTGCAGGTTCATTTGCGTCTTGGCTTTCAAATATGCGGCCTGAGCGATGCTCAGCTCGGTGCTGTTGATGGTCGCCAAGCGCTCACCTTGGCGCACGTTTTGTCCAATGAAGGCCATTACGTTGGTCACCCGGCCGGTGACGCTCGGCCCGACGCGAGCCACTCGGTGCTCGTTCAATGTGACCCGGCCCGGCAAATGAAGGGTTTCGCCGATTTCCGTCGATGTGACAGGTTCGATTTTGAGTCGTTCAAGTAATGATGGGGGCGCCTTGACGGCAATCTCGGCGGTCGTCTCCGCATTTTGGAGCTCCTGCTGTCCGAAGACGGGCCAGACGCCAAGTGCAAGCAACGCAAAAAATATGGGTTTTTTCATAACGGCTGATCCTGATAGTCCTGAGCCCGAAGCCGCTCGATTTCGAGCAGCGCGGCGTTCTTATCGAACAAGGCGTTGATGTAGTCGACGCGTACCGCTTGAAATGTGCGCTGGGCATCCAAATAATCGAGAATGCCTCTTTCGCCGAGGCGGTAGGCGGCTTCGGCGACTTTCAGTGCCGATTCGGCTTCGCGCAGCAGGCCGGATTCGAAGGTCTCGATTTGCTGACTGGCGATGCGGAAGGCGGTAATCGCGGTGTCCAGTTCGTATACGAGGCTCAGTTGCTGCTGATTCGCTAGGGCGTCCGCCCGCGCCCGGTCGGCGGCGGCGCGGGCGATGGGGCCTTGCCGCTGATTCCACAGAGGAAGCGGCACGATGAGGTCCACCCGCCATTGCTCCAGGTGGGGCTCACGATAGACGCCGGCTTTTATGGTGGGTTGGGGATAGCGCAGAGCCTGTTCCAGTTCGAGCTGGGACTTGGCCCGGTCGACTTCCGCGCGCGCCTGAACTAGGGCCGGGTGATTTTGCAAGACGCTATCCCGGAGTTTATCGAGGTCGGGGGGAGGAATTTCGGACGGCAGTTCGCCGACGATTTCTATCTTGGGAGGCAATGCGCCGCCGATAAAGGCGCGCAGGGCGGTTTTTGCCTGTTCTACGCGCAAGGCGGCGCTTTCCCGGTTTTTGGTGGCTCCCAGCTGTTCCGCTTCCGCCTTGACCAGTTCGTAGCGGGAGGATTCACCGACCTCGACGCGCAACCTGATCTTATCGCGTATGGATTCGAGGAGCTCCCGATTGGCTTCCGTCATACGAAGCAGCTCCTGCTGCCGCAGCACGTTATAGAACGCCTGCTTGACCCGGGTCAGCACATTGAGGCTGACAACGCGGTAGGATGCGCTGGCCGCTTCCACGCCGGCTTCGCCGGCTTCCCGGCGAGGGCGGCGGACATACGGGAGTTCGATGGGTTGAGCGATATCGACGCCGCCCAGAGCTCCCCTCAAGACCCCCGCATCCCGCGCTACCGATTCTCCGGCTCCCATTTGAATCTCGGGGTTGGGATAAGCCTTGGCGGTGATCAGATCGCCTTCCGCTCCCTGGACTTGGGCGCGGGCAGCGACGAGTTCGGGATTGTTTTTGAGGGTCAGGTCAAGTATTTGGCTCAGAGTCAGTGGCTCGCTGGCCACAGCCGGACCGAGCATGGCCAAGGCCAGCGATCCCCATAGACAAAGCGATTGCCGTCGGTGCAGAAACATTCATGTCCTCAAGCTTCTAAGTTTGGAACAGGCGCGATCACACGGCGGATCGGAGCCGCTGTGCTCGCTTCGGCGGCCGATCAATGCCTGCCGCCGATCAAAACAGAAGATGATGAATCAGAGTCGGCGCGGAGGTGGGACTGTCGGTTTGGAAATCCAGCCCGTCGTTACGTTCTCGCTGGCCGCGAGAATCTTCGCAAGAGGACGCGACAACGGATAACAGTAAAAAGGGAGCAGGTAACGGTCGGGGTCATGATCGTCGTCGTCGTCGGCGCACGTCTGATGTTTGGCGGATGGTACGCGATCTTTATGAGGATCGGACTTATTGCTTTCCTGTGCGACGGATTCTGCGGCAGCGGGTGCCAAATGAGGAAAATCGACAAGGAATTGGAAGCGGGAAATCAGAATGAGCGCGCAGAAAAAGGCGATTAGTACGACTAAGCCGATACGTTCCTTGGGAAAGGATGAATCGATTGTTGTGGATACCCAAGGCTGCATTATTTCTCGAACAAAATGACAGATCGGCCAGTGCAAAAGCGGATGTTATAACTCCGGAATTCTACCCATCGTTCCCATGGTTTACAAACCAAGAGCTTTTAATAATGTGTTCCACAAAACGGTGAAGCCTTGTAAGCACCAAGAATTTGGGGAAGCGTATCGGCTCATGCCAAAACCTCAATCCAAGAGAGCGAAGCGCAGCATGTTTGTGGTGCTTCAAACTAAGGAGATTGTTTTTTAAGGAAAATTATTCAAACCTCAGGTCAAGCCCGCGCACACGCCCAAACATCGACTCTAGCAACACCTGCCCGGCGTAACGCCCCGGCAAGCTCCTTCGCCGTTGCACCGGTGGTGATGACATCATCCAAAATGGCTACGTGCCGATGCTCGATCGGCGTTTCAACCGCGAAGGCGTTGCGCAGGTTCTTGCGGCGCTGTTTGGCGGGAAGTTCTGCTTGGGCGGCGGTCGCGCAGATGCGGCGGCAGCTGTGGAGATCGAGCGGAATGTCCAAGCGGCGCGAAACCGTACGTGCGATCTCGATGGCCTGGTTGAATCCCCGTTGGCGGTACCGGCTAGGATGGAGCGGAACCGGCATGATGGCGCAGGGCGTTTCTTTCAGTGCCGCCAGTTTTTCCGCCATTAGAATGCCCAAGAGCCGCCCGCAAGGATAACGGGCGCCGAATTTCAGCGAATGAATCAGGTGGCGGACGGGCTCCTCGTAACGAAACACGGCGAATGCCGAGTGGAAAACCGGGGGCTTTTTCTGACAGCTTCCGCAGAGGTGCGGCACGGGGGACTCGATGGGAATGGCGCAGCGCGGGCATGCCATGATGTTGTAAGGCAAAGATTGCCGGCAGCCCCGGCAAAGATCGATGCCATTGCCGCCCGGATCGCCGCATAACAAACAGGTGGGTGGATACAGCCAATTCTGTATAATGTTTGGCCACTTGTTCACGTTTTTCCGTTTTTGAAGTTGACAGCGTTCAGTCGCCGGTTCCGGCCATAGTTCAAGTCTTTCCCGGAGTAGCCATGAAAATAGCAGAAGAGTTCCAGTTGAATGCAGCGGCCCAAGCGTATTTTTCGGATAGTCCGCTGCGTCACGACTGGCGATTGGATGAGGTCGAGGCATTGTTTGCTTTGCCGTTCAACGATCTCGTCTATCGGGCGCAAACCGTTCACCGGCAACATTTCGATCCGAACGAGGTTCAGGTCAGCAGTCTCCTGAGCATCAAAACCGGCGCTTGTTCGGAGGACTGCGCCTACTGTCCGCAGAGCGCCCGTTACGATACGGATTTGAAGCGCGAAGATTTGATGCCTTTGGACGAGGTGCTGAACGCGGCGCGCGTGGCCAAAGACCAGGGCGCAACCCGGTTTTGCATGGGGGCGGCCTGGCGTAGTCCGAAAGACCGCGACGTCGAGCGGGTTTGCGAGATGATCGAGGGCGTGAAAGCTTTGGGACTGGAAACCTGCGTCACTCTGGGCATGCTCACGGACGGCCAGACGCAGCGGCTGAAAGAGTCCGGGCTCGACTATTACAACCACAATCTGGACACCTCGGAAGAGTATTACTCCAAGATCATTACAACCCGCACCTATCAGGACCGTCTCGATACGCTGGAGCGCGTACGCGATGCCGGGATCAACGTGTGCTGCGGCGGAATCGTCGGAATGGGGGAGAGCGACCGGGACCGCGCAGGGCTGCTTCTCGAATTGGCGAATCTGCCGAAACATCCCGAGAGCGTGCCCATCAACATGCTGGTTCAGGTGGAGGGCACGCCCTTGGCCGGGGCGTCCAGACTGGATTCTTTCGTTTTCGTGAGGACGGTCGCCGTGGCGCGCATCCTCATGCCGAAATCGCGGGTGCGTTTGTCCGCCGGGCGTACGGATATGAGCGATGAAATCCAAGCGCTGTGTTTCCTCGCCGGCGCCAACTCCATTTTCTACGGCGAAAAGCTTTTGACGACGGAAAATCCGACCGTCGAGAACGATAAGCGGCTTTTCCGGCGCCTCGGGATTCGGATGTCCGGATGCGTCGATCACGCTTGAGCGTTTTTCCGAAAGCTCGGAATTGCTGAAAGTACATGTGGCGTAACTGGCTGCGCGGTCAGCTCGACGAGATCGAAAAGCGGGGGCTCTACCGTCGGCGCCAGGTCGTCGAAGGGCCTCAGGGCGCCGAAGTCACCGTCGACGGACGGCGTGTGGTCAACTTTTGCAGCAACGACTATCTTGGGCTCGCGAACCATCCGGCCGTCGTCGCAGCGTTCCGGCAGGGAGCCGAGCGCTATGGCGTCGGGGCCGGCGCGGCTCACCTGGTCTGTGGTCACGGTCGCGCTCATCATGCATTGGAGGAAGAACTGGCCGAATTTACCGGCAGGGAACGCGCCTTGCTGTTTTCCACCGGCTACATGGCCAATCTCGGTGTGATTTCCGCTTTAGCGGGGCGCGGCGATGAGGTTTTCGAGGATCGCCTCAATCATGCCTCGTTGCTCGACGCTGCGCTGCTTTCGGGCGCCCGGCTCAAGCGTTATCCCCATTCCGATCCTGCGGCCCTGAAGCGCGAGCTGGAGCTCTCCGTCGGAAAACAATGTCTCATAGCGAGCGACGGAGTATTCAGCATGGATGGCGATCTCGCTCCGCTTCCCGCTTTGGCGGCGTTGGCCCGGCAACGGCGCGCTTTGCTGATGATCGACGATGCCCACGGTCTCGGGGTGACAGGCGACGGCGGGCGCGGCAGCCTGGCTCGGTTCGGTCTGACCCAGGATGACGTGCCGGTGCTCGTCGGCACTCTCGGAAAGGCATTCGGCACCTTCGGCGCATTCGTCGCGGGCAGTGCCGATCTTATCGAGTTTCTGATCCAGCGCGGCCGTACCTATATTTACACGACGGCCATGCCTCAAGCCGTGGCCGAAGCGACCCGGGCCAGCCTGCGCCTGATTCGGGAAGAATCCTGGCGGCGGGACAGAGTGAATGGTCTGGTACATCGCTTCCGCACCGGGGCTGCGCAGATAGGGCTGCGTCTCATGGAATCCGATACCCCGATTCAGCCGATCGTGGTAGGCGACAATCAAAGCGCTGTGCGAGCGAGCGAGGTCTTGCTGTCCGCCGGCTTCCTGGCCGCCGCCATTCGGCCGCCGACCGTTCCGGCCGGTACGGCGCGCTTGCGTTTCACATTTACCGCCGAGCATACCGAGGCTCAGGTGGACCGGCTTTTGGGGGCGCTGGCCGATCTGCCGCTTGAAACATTCGGCAGTAACGGGGGTGAGGATCGTAGTATGACCAACGAGGCCCTCCCGTCTCCCGCAGGTCATTCGGGATGAGAAAGCGAGATCTGTTGTACCGGGAAACTTTCGGTCAAGGGCCGGATCTCGTTATGGTGCATGGCTGGGGAATGCACAGCGGTATTTGGCGGGATTTTGCGGAGATGCTGGCCGCCAAGGCTCGGGTCACTTTGGTCGACCTTCCGGGGCATGGGCGCAGCGAAAGCATCGCCGACTTTTCCATCGATCATCTTGCCGATGCCTTGATGGAGACCGCGCCGGAGCGTGCCCACTGGCTGGGCTGGTCGCTGGGAGCTTTGCCCGTGCTGCACATTGCGGATCAATGCCCGACCCGCGCGAAAAGCATCATCGTCGTGGCCGGAAGTGCGCGTTTCGTGGCCGACTCGAAGAACCGCGGAGCGGAAAACGATTGGCCGGGCGTCGATCCCGCGCTGCTCGCGGAGTTTGCTTCAGCCTTGGAAGAGGATTATGAAGGCACGATCCGGCATTTTCTCGGGCTTCAAATCTTCGGCATGGAGAACGCGAGGCTACTGGTCAAGGAGTTGGCGGCGAAAGTGGCGGAATGCGATCCCCCCGATGGGGCGGCGCTGCACAGCGGGTTGAATTTGCTGCGGCAGGCCGATTTGCGCGAAGTCTTGCGTCGATCAATCGTTCCCAGCTTGATTATTCTGGGGGCGCGGGACCGATTGGTTCCCAAGTCCGCCGGGGCGTCGATGCAAGCGCTGAACCCTCGAAGCGAATTGCATGTGATCGATGGGGCGGCCCATCTGCCGTTTCTCACGCATCCCGCGGAGACCGCCTCGTTCATTACGGATTTCGTCGCAAGACATGATGGCTGTTGAATCTTTGCCAACCAGCGAATGCGGCTCCGACGGCCGTCCCGATAAGCGGTTGATCGGTCGTTCTTTTGGCGCAGCCGCGGAACGTTATGACGGACTCGCTGAATTGCAGCGCAGGGTAGGCGAGAAGCTGCTGTCCCGTTTGGCGGGTATGAGCCTCGCTCCGGAGAGAATCGTGGATGCTGGTTCCGGAACCGGGTATTTGGCGACACGGCTGATTGAGCTGTATCCAAAGGCGGACCTCGTGGCTTTGGATATCGCTGAAGGCATGCTGCGTTTCGCCAAGTCGCGGTATGGCGAGTCGGGGGCCGGACGGTTGGTATGCGGCGATGCCGAGGCAATGCCATTTCGGGACCGTTCGATCGACCTGGTTTTTTCCAATGTGGCGATTCAATGGTGTTCCGGCCTCGACTCCGTATTTCGCGAAATCGGGCGCGTCTTGAGGCCGGGCGGTATCGCTCTTTTCAGCACGTTTGGTGCCGAGACACTGATGGAGCTTCGGTCCGCATGGGCATCGGTCGACGATTACTCCCACGTCAATCGGTTCGGCGATTCTGCGGCGGTGAGGTCGGCCCTGCGAGAGGCGGGATTCCAGGAAATCGATGTCGCCGCCGAGGTCCATAGGCTGGAGTACGGCTCGGTTTATGAACTGATGCGAGAATTGAAGGGCCTTGGCGCTCATAATGTAACGCTAGACAGACCGCGCCATTTAACCGGCAAGGGCGCGTTGCGGCGCATGATCGCGGCCTATGAACGGCAATCGGGCGGCAGTGGTCTGGAGGCCACCTTCGAGGTCGTTTATGGGTGTGCCAGAGGTCCCGCGAAATGTCGTTGAAGGCGCGCGGTATCTTCGTGACGGGTACCGACACCGGTGTCGGCAAGACAATCATAAGCTTGGGGTTGATGCGGCTGTTACAGGACACGGGACTGAAAGTGGCGGCCATGAAGCCGGTGGCGACCGGAGCATTTTGGCAGGATGGACGGTTGGTCAACGAGGATGCCTTGTCGCTTCAGGCGAATGCGTCGATTCGGCCGGACTACAATCAGGTCAATCCATTCGTTTTCGAACTCCCGGTTTCGCCCCATATCGCCGCCAGGAAGGCGGGCCGAGAAATCGACTTTCAGCGTATTCTGCAGGTCTACGAGGAATTGGCCGGGTCCGCCGACTACGTGGTGGTGGAAGGTGTCGGCGGCTGGGAGGTGCCTTTGAACGAGCGGCAACGGGTGGCCGATCTAGTCAGGGTGCTCGACCTCCCTGTGTTGCTTGTGGTGGGTTTGCGTCTCGGTTGTCTGAATCATGCTTTGCTGACCCAGTGTGCGATCGAAAATGCCGGCGCGAATTGTATAGGCTGGATTGCCAACCAAATCGAACCGGATTTTTTATTGTCTACCGAAAATATCGAGACCTTGGATCATTCGCTCGATTGGCCGTTGCTGGCCGTCGTGCCGTTTAATAGTGAGAAAGAGTTTGTTGCGCGGGATATTTTCCCTACTGTGGTAAAGGATAAAATCTTGCATGCGCTGTATTCATAAGTTACAGTCTCGCGGCTTAAGCTGCGCTAGCTGCAGGCCGGTTTTCTCAGGTGTTTTTGGTTCTGTTTGGGCCCGGACTCGAGTTGGTGTCCGACTCATGAATCGTGCCGAGGTCGGAAGTTCGAATGATCGAGTCAGAACGGGATGCTAGGCCTGGCAGCCAACGATTCGTACTGACGCCGAATGCGTCCCTAAACGGTCGTCAAGCATCGTTTCTGATGCTCGGAATCGCCTTGGTGATGGCGGTTATCGCAGGGAGCTTTGCATCGATGGGTGCGTGGCTCGTGTTGCCATTTTCCGGGGCGGAATGGGTTCTATTGGCCTATTGCTTCAGGCTTGGTCTGAGAAACTGTAGGATGCGCGAAGTCATTACGGTCACGGAGACCTTGGTTCAGTTGGAGCGAGGTTATGGCACACCGGAGCAGATCTACCGATTTCAGCGCGCATGGGTTGCGCTCGATTGGACTGAATCGCCGATAAAAGGGTACCCAAGCCGTTTGTCGTTTCGCTCCCATGGAAAGGAAATTGAAATCGGCCGATTTTTGGCCGAGCCCGAGCGCGCGGCGCTCGCGAGCGAATTGCGAAAGATTTTGTTTGATAGCAAATGATTAGACACAAAGCATTTCTATAGACTGAGGAGAGGGCTCCGTGAATAAGATAAGACGACTGCTTGCTGGGTTGGGGTTAGTGTTATGGGGGGAAGCGCACGCCGACTATGCACTTAACATGACGCCGGGCGTCACCGAGGTCAGCCGCGATATCCACGATTTACACATGTTGATTCTGTGGATTTGCGTAGTGATCGGCGTAGGCGTGTACGGCCTCATGATTTACTCGATCATGCATCACCGGAAATCCAAAGGAGTGGTGCCGGCGCAGTTTCACGAAAATACAAAACTCGAAATCGTTTGGACGGTTATTCCTTTCCTCATTCTTTTGGGCATGGCTATCCCGGCAACCAGCGTGATGGTCAAGGCTTATGACACCAGTGGAGCGGACATGACCGTCAAGGTCACCGGCTATCAGTGGAAGTGGCGCTATGAATATCTCGACGAAGGCATCGATTTCTTCAGTACCTTGGATGCCAAAAGCAATGAAGCCCGCCAATTGGGTGCCAATATCGATCCCGCCTCAATCCCTAATTATCTGCTGAACGTCGATAATCCTTTGGTGGTCCCGGTCAACAAAAAGATACGGTTTCTGTTCACGGGCGCCGACGTGATCCACTCCTGGTGGGTACCTGACCTCGGCTGGAAGAAAGATACCATTCCAGGCTTCGTGACCGACGCTTGGGCGAAGATCGAGAAACCGGGCATTTACCGCGGGCAGTGCGCGGAACTTTGCGGCCGCGATCATGGCTTCATGCCTATTGTCGTAATCGCCAAGACCAACGAGGAATATAAACAATGGGTTGCCGAGCAGAAGACTAAGGCTGAAGTAGTCAAGGCCGAAGCGACCAAGGCTTTCACCATGGATGAGCTGATGGCGAAAGGGAAGGAGGTTTATAACTCCAGTTGCGCGGGTTGCCATCAGGCCAATGGCGAAGGCATCCCGGGAACTTTCCCGGCGATCAAGGACAGTCCGGTTGCGACCGGCTCGATGGATGAACACCTTAACGTCGTACTGAAAGGCAAGGGAGACATGATGCCTGCATTCGACGATTCGCTCAATCCGGTGGAAGTCGCCGCCGTAGTGACTTATCAGCGGAACGCCTTCGGCAATAACAAGGGCGACATGGTTCAGCCGTCCGAAATCAAGTCGCAACATTAATCGATTAACAGTAGATGAGGTGAAGTGCTATGTCATCAGCAGTGGCAACTCATGATGAGCATCATGACCATGGCCCCGCCAAAGGGATCATGAGATGGGTGTTCACTACCAACCATAAGGATATCGGAACCTTATACATGACCACCGCCCTGATCATGTTCCTGGTCGGAGGCGCTATGGCACTGGTCATTCGTGCCGAACTGTTCGCACCCGGCATGCAGTTCGTGGATCCGATGTTCTTTAACCAAATGACCACATTGCACGCCCTGGTCATGGTGTTTGGCGCGGTCATGCCGGCTTTTGCAGGCTTGGCAAACTGGATGATCCCGATCATGATCGGTTCGCCGGATATGGCTTTGCCCCGGTTGAACAACTGGAGTTTCTGGCTTCTGCCTTTCGCCTTGCTGCTCCTCGCGAGCACGCTGTTCATGGAGGGCGGTGCGCCGGCAGCCGGGTGGACGCTCTATCCGCCTCTGGTTCTCCAAGGCGGCGCGCATCTGCCGTTTGCCATCTTTTCGGTCCACTTGCTGGGTATCTCGTCGATCATGGCGGCGATCAACATCATCGTCACCGTGTTCAATATGCGCGCGCCCGGCATGACGCTGATGAAGATGCCGTTGTTCGTGTGGACCTGGGTCATCACCGCATTCCTCTTGATCGCCGTCATGCCGGTGTTCGCAGGCGCGGTGACCATGCTCCTGACCGACAAGTTCTTCGGCACGAGCTTCTTTAATGCAGCCGGTGGCGGCGACCCAGTGCTTTATCAGCACTTGTTCTGGTTCTTCGGGCATCCCGAGGTTTACATCATGATTCTGCCCTCGTTCGGGGTGATTTCCATGATTATCCCGACGTTTGCGCGCAAGCCGCTGTTCGGTTACAGCTCGATGGTTTATGCCACGGCTTCGATCGGGCTCCTGTCTTTCGTCGTCTGGGCGCATCACCAGTATACCGTCGGCATGCCGCTTGCCGGGGAGCTGTATTTCACCTACGCCACGATGTTGATCGCCGTGCCCACCGGGGTGAAGGTGTTCAACTGGGTCTCCACGATGTGGAAAGGCGCGATGACCTTCGAAACGCCGATGCTATTCGCCATCGCTTTCGTGGTCCTGTTCACGATGGGAGGCTTCACTGGGCTGATGATGGCTATTTCGCCTGCCGACCTCCAGTACCATGACACTTACTTCATCGTCGCCCACTTCCACTATGTGTTGGTGCCCGGTGCGGTATTCGCGCTCTTCGCGGCGACCTATTACTGGCTGCCCAAGTGGACCGGCCACATGTATGACGAGCGTTTGGGCAAGCTACATTTCTGGCTGTCGACCATCTCGGTCAATCTGTTGTTCTTCCCGCAGCACTTTTTGGGACTGGCCGGCATGCCGCGCCGGATTCCGGATTACGCGACCCAGTTTGCGGAATTCAATGCTTGGTCGAGTGTCGGTGCCTTCGTTTTCGGTTTCTCGCAACTGATTTTCGTTTACGTGATCATCAAGGCCATCCGCGGCGGCGAGAAAGCGACCGACGAAGTTTGGGAAGGCGCGCACGAGCACGGTCTGGAATGGACTTTGCCGTCTCCGCC
>NZ_MSCV01000054.1 GCF_002005105.1 Methylocaldum sp. 14B
CTCCTGGTGGGCGGCATCGGCATCATGAACATCATGCTGGTCTCGGTGACCGAACGGACCCGCGAAATCGGCATCCGCCTCGCCATCGGCGCGCGGCGGCAGGATATTCTGCTGCAATTCCTCCTGGAAGCCCTGATCATCTCCCTGGCCGGCAGCCTGATCGGCGCCGCCATCGGGTTCGCCGGGGCCTGGCTCGCCGCCAGCCTGGGCGGCATGACCGTGGTCGTCACCCTCTGGTCCATCCTGCTCGCCTTCACCGTCGCCGCGGCAGTGGGCATCTTCTTCGGGTTTTATCCCGCCCGCAAGGCGGCCGAACTTCGGCCGATCGAGGCATTGCGGTATCAGTGATGAACGTGGGTAAACCGCCTTAATTTTCGCGATCTATAGTAGGACTAAGTTCAGTTACGTTTACCAACCGGAAAATCCATGAATTTCTGTATCGAACACGAGCAAGAAGAGGATGGCCGTTGGCTTGCCGAAGTTCCTGAATTGCCGGGCGTGCTCGCCTATGGCGCAAATGCCGAGGAGGCCATGGTCAAGGTTGAAGCTCTTGCCCTGCGCGTCATTGCCGAGCGCCTGGAACAAGGAGAAAGTCGCCCAATTCCGATTCATTTCTCGCTTGCTGCCAACGCATGAGTCAATGGCCGTTTTGCGGAACCCCAGCTTCACTCTGCGTTCGCGGCCTATAAAAACTGGGGCTTGTTTCTCTGACCCAGCCTACAGGCGAATCAGGGCTTTCCCACCAAGCAATCCGACAAGCCGCCAGCCTTCTTGATAAACCGCTCGTCGAATGTTTGCAGGGACGAATACCGCTCGCTATTCGCCAAGTGGAAAGCATCGGCGAAATCCAGACCGGCTTCGTGCCAGTTGATCACCCGCGCGACAAGCTGGGCATTGTTTACATGAACGTTTTTGAGCCCGAATAGCTTTTTGAATGCGGAGCAGATTTCCGCGGGTTTAAAGTCGTACGCATAACGCAGCACCCATTCGGTTTCCAGGATCACCGTATCGGGTATGAAGATCTCGGCCGTCCGGAAGAGCTGGTAGCTGGCCTGGTATTGAGCCTGATCGTCCCGGGTGAGAAGTCGTACGACAATATTGGTATCAATCGCTATCACGCCATTCCTTCCTTACGTGCTGGCGTATCGCTTGATCGATTTCTACATCGCTCTTGGCTTTCCCTTCGAACCGCAAGCAGCCCGCAACCTCGTCGAGAACGGTTTCCTCGAAAGGCACTTTCGGTTTGAGCAGAATGCCGTCGCCAACCTCGATGGCAACCAGCTCCAGCCCTGCTTCCCAACCGTGGGCCGCTCGAAACCCTTTGGGAATGATCACTTGGCCTTTGCTCGAAAGTTTGGTGGTCTCCATGGCGCATACCCAATGTAAGACAAACGTAAGATTTTGTGCTTAAGAACATCATCCGTCAATAAGCCAACGAAAAGAGATTCTTGCTTTTTGCTCCGATTGGACGAGTCAGTCCGTCATCCAGAATGCAACCGTGCAGAATCCGAGCTCAAACCGGCATCTACAGACCTTGCGAATGTCGGTCTCGTTCGCCGCCCCACTCTACCGAAACGTTTTCCGGAGCTGAATCCTCCCACTCTACCCGGCTTGAACGCTTGTCAAGACAATGACGTGCGGGCGTTCTGTCTTGCTTTCAGCTGTAACACATGCCGGACAGAAAGCCACTTACGTCATGCGAACAGACCGAATCTGGACCTTGACAGGTATCTTTCAGAAGCGCACTGTTGGGTCAAATCCCACGCCCCCTGCTAATTTCCATGGATCGGAGAACATCATGAAGGAAGTGGCCTCCTGCAATGTTTTGATGATCTATCCGCGCTTCAAAGCGGAATCGTTCTGGAATTACCCCGAAGCCTGCGAATTGGTGGGCGCACGTTATCCGGCCGCTCCGCTTGGCTTGGTTACCGTAGCTTCATTGCTGCCTCGAGAATGGAATATCCGTCTCGTCAACCGGAACACCGAGGAGCTTAGCGACGAGGATATCGCCTGGTCCGATATGGTGATGACGGGGGGCATGATTACCCAGCAGCCCGATACGCTCGACTTGATCGAACGAGCCCACATCATGGGCACGCCCGTGGTCGTGGGCGGGCCGGATGCGACCTCGAGTCCGCACGTTTACCGTTCGGCGGACTTCCTGGTTCTCGGAGAAGCCGAGGGCATTATGCAGACGTTCGTGGATGCCTGGGAGAGTGGACAACGATCGGGGATGTTCACCGCCCCCAAGTTCCAGATCGATGTCACGAAGAGCCCGATCCCGCGTTTCGATTTGCTCAAATTCGAGCATTATCTTTACGTTGGTTTGCAGTTCTCACGGGGCTGTCCGTTCACCTGCGAGTTCTGCGACATCATCGAGCTTTACGGACGGGTGCCGCGCACCAAAACCGCGGCGCAGGTGTTCGCCGAACTCGATGCACTCTATTCAATGGGTTACCGGGGGCACGTCGATTTCGTGGACGACAACCTGATCGGCAACAAGAAGGTGGTAAAGGCGTTCCTGGCCGAACTCATAACCTGGCAGGAAGCCCATGACTTTCCTTTCGAATTCTCGACCGAAGCCTCGATCAATCTCGCCGAAGACACCGAGCTTCTCGAACTCATGAAACGGGCGAACTTCTTCCTCGTCTTCATCGGCATCGAGAGTCCGGACCCGGAGACTCTGATCGCGACCAAGAAAAGGCAGAACACCCGCCGCGACTTGGTCGAGAGCATCCACAAGATTTACTCCTACGGCATGATGGTTACTGCCGGGTTCATCGTCGGATTCGACAGCGAAAAGGACTCGATCGCCGATGCCATGGCGGATTTCATCGAGGCGGCGGCGATTCCGGTGTGCATGGTGGGGCTTCTGTATGCATTGCCGAATACACAGCTGACCCGGCGGCTACAGCGGGAGGGGCGCCTCCATCCGGGCCATGACATCATGCCGGACGTGGACGCCGGCGACCAATGCACCAGTGGTTTGAATTTCGACACCTTGCGCCCGCTCCGGGATGTGCTTGACGACTACCGGCGCATTCTCCAGCGCGTGTATGACCCGGTCGCCTACGTCGGACGGATCAATCGGCTGGTCAGCCTGCTGGACCGATCCGATCGTCCTCGCGACTTACCTAAAGGGGACGCCCGGCGAAAAGTCGGCGCCGTCGAAACGGTCAACAAGGTTTTCAACAAATTGCCGGAATTGCGCGACGCATTCTGGCAGACCTTCATGAACTGCGCCAAAACCAACCCGCAGGCCTTGCGTCTCGCTGTCAGTCTCATGGCGATGTACCTGCATCTCGGCCCGTATTCGCGTTACGTCATCGGCGCCATCGATCGTCGGATTGACGAACTCGACCGGGACACGAACCAAAACTGGCTTCGGTATCAATCCAGCATATCGGCCGAAGGCTGAGCCCGGCCTTGCAAGCCTTTCGCACGAGGCGACCAGGCCGGTTGTCATGGCTGTTGACTTAAGCAATTCCGCCCCCCTACACTTTAGTTTCGTCACGAAACTATATAACAACAAGACTTGCTGAGGAAACAACCATGCGCAACGTAAAATCCCTTACCTTGACCGTAGCTCTTGCGATCGCCGCCCATGCACCGGCCGGTCACGCGGACGGCTACTTTTCCGAGGTAGGCGACAAGTTCACGAGGGGATTTGCAAATCTGTTTACCGGGATTGGGGAAGTTCCGAAAAATATCGTAGGCGCAAGCAAGAAGACCAATCCCGTCGTCGGGAGCGCTGGCGGCTTGATCATGGGTACGCTGGACACGCTCGGCAGGACCGCATCCGGCGTTTTCGACGTCATCACCAGTCCGATTCCGACCAAGAGCCTGGTCGAACCGGCCTATGTGTGGGAGAACTTCGAAAAATCCACCTCCTATGGTGACGCTTATTTGTAATTCGTAAGCGTTTCGAACGATCCGTCGTCCGACTTCCAGCCAAGAGTCGCGGGATGTGGGTGAAAAACGAGCCACATCCCGCGAACTTCACCGCCTCGCTCCGTCGCTCCTGATCGGCCACCGTTCCGCTCACCGAGGTACCGCCTTGCCGTCCGCCCTTTTACCCTTTGATATACTCCGGCGGCTCGGAGAAGCGGTCGATCCGCGCCCGCATTCGATAAGACGTAAACAGAGGAGGCGTTCATGCCCACAGTCGATTCCCTGCTGAAAACGGTTCGAGAGATCGAACCGATCATCCGCCAATATGCACAGGCGGCCGAACGCGAGCGCAAACTGGCAATACCGGTGGCGAAGGCGATGCAGGAGGCGGGCCTCTATCGATTGTGGCGGCCGAAGGCATTCGGCGGACTTGAGGTCGAGCCGATCTCTGCTTTTCGCGTAATAGAGGAAGTCTCCCGTATCGACAGTGCGGCGGGTTGGAATCTGCAAATCGCCGTTGCCCACGATATGTTCGCCCCATGGTTCGGCGACCAGGCCGCGCAGGAGATTTTTGGGTTCGAGGCAATTCCGGTCGGCTCCTTCAACCCTGCGCGCAAGGCCGTTCCGGTCGCGGGCGGCTATCGCATCTCGGGACGCACGACCTTCGTGAGCGGCGCACACCATGCGACGGCCTTTCTCGGCTTTGCGAATATCTACGATGATGGCGAACTGCGCGTGGCCGCCGATGGCAATCCGGAAATGCTGTTGATCGCGGTTCCCGCGCCCGAAGCCGAAATCGTCGACAACTGGAACACGATGGGCATGCGCGGCAGCGGCAGCCATGATGTCGAGATGCGGGACGTATTCATCCCCGAGCATTGGGCCGCGCCATGGCGACCGTTAGAGAAACCGGGCAGCGCCTATCAGGGATCTCTTTACCGGCTGACGGTCTGGCCGGCGATCGCCGCCCTCGTCCCGCCGGCGCTCGGTATCGCACGCGCGGCCATCGATGAAGCGGTCGAGCTCATCACCCGGAAGACGCCCGCGTATGGAACGAAGACGCTCAAGAATCAGGCCGTCGTTCAATCACAGCTCGCACGAGCCGAAGCCAAACTCGGTGCCGGCCGACTCTATTTCTACCAGGCGTTCGAGGAAGCTTGGAAAGAAGCCGTCGCTGCGAGATCCGTCACGATAGAGCTCAAAGCCAAAATGCAACTCGCGATGACCCACGCCGTTCTCGAATCCGCGGCAGCGGTGGACCTCATCCACGAGATCGTGGGAGCCTCGGGAATCCGAGAAGAATATGAGTTCTCGAAGCACTTCCGCGACATCCACGTCATCACCCAGCATGGCTTCATCAACGCGGGCAAGCTGGAGGCAGTCGGACAAATCATGCTCGGACTCGAACCCGAGTGGCCGTTTTTCCAGTTCTAGCGCCATTGCTGACATCAAGAGGCAACGCTCTCGGGACAAATCCCGAGCACGCCTGATATATTAGAATTCACTAATTAAATAACACCGGAGCATACGTATGGATCAGAGCATGGGCGAACTGATGAACCACACGGCCGACATGGGTCAGGCCCAGATGTTTTCGAAAGCCTGGTACAACGAATATTTTCGGCGTGCAGCCGAAAGCCCGACCCATTCGCGCTTCTGCGAGGCGGTTTACGGCCGGGACTTGTGCCAGCACGGCATGATGGACACGGACGAGATGGATTGCCTGGCTTCGCTGCTCAAGCCGGGTGAGAAGGTTCTGGAAGTCGGCTGCTCCAACGGATACATCACGGAGTATCTCCATCAGCGCACCGCCTGCACCATACGTGGAGTCGATTATTCGGATGTCGCCATCGCTCAGGCGCAACGCAGAACGCAGGGAAAAACGCCCGCGCTGGATTTCCGATGCGTCGACCTGATCCACGACGAGCTCCCCGGCGGGGATTACGACGTCATCCTGGCAATCGATTCCATTTATTTCATGGGCGATTACGGTGCCACGCTGGCGAAGCTCAACGCCAAACTGGCCCCCGGCGGCCGGATGATCGTCGCCGCCTTTCAGGCAAAGGAAGAAAACGATCCCGACACGATCTTGCTCCCCGGTCACACGCGCATGGCCGAAACCTTACAAGGCTTGTCGTTCCGCTATACCCAGCATGACTTCACCGCAAACATCCGAAATCATTGGATAAAGAACTACGAGTTCTCCCGGACACTGCAACCCGAGTTCGCTGCCGAAGGCAACGAATTCCTTTGCGAAGCCCGTATGGCCGAAAACGGTTGGTTCAAGGACCACGCCGAACGGGGAACCTTGGTCCGGTTCCTGTACGTTATCGACCATAACCCGAATCTGGCACCACCCGGACTGCAAAGCGCCCGATAATATGGTGCGGAATCGGTAAAGGGAGAAGCGAAAAAGTATAGTTGATGAAATTCCAATAGTATTTAAATATTCGTTTAAATACTAAATCACTAAGGTAAACACGGGCATAACAAACAGAAACTCGATCGAATTCGACGAGGTTAATTCCGTGTGAGCCATTACGGATTTAGGAGGCAATAGATCCCCTACCATTAGAACGAGACGAGTATTCGCCTCGCTTCCGGGACTTTTAAAGCACGATTGTTCAGGAAACTCGTTTCTTCAAAAAGGTGAACTGAGGATGCAGCGGCAATAAAGCCGCATTCCACGAATCTTGCCCCGCCGCGGGCAGTCCAAAACCAATTCCCGACGGTTTTGTGCTCACCCCGTCCCTGAGGCTCGTTCTTCGGACCGAACTCCGCACTTCCCAATTGACCAAAGCCGTCCCCGGCTTTGGCCCGCTAGGCAAACTTCGTTTGCCCCATTCGGCTCCCGACCGAATGGTTGCTCCTGGCAAATTTGTGGCGGACCAATCCGCCGGGAACGGATTTGCGCATTTTCCCAATGGGCGTAGGATAGTCCGGCGTGATTCCCTGCCGGCATGATGGCTTAACCTATTAATCAGGCCCGTAAATACCCTCCTGGTATTTCGGGCCGCCGCCCAGGCCGGTACACGCCCGGCCTGGGCTCACGCGGCTTGTCGCCGCGCCGGGGCATCCCTGCCCCGGATTAACCCGGCCTATATTTATAGGCCGGGTTAATAAAGGCATTGCCTCGGATCTAGGGAAGCAAATGCACGCCGGCGACCCCATCCTATCTCGAACAGCGCATCGCTAGCGGTTAGCTCTTGCGGGCTAGCCCGTGATCCGGTGCGCCTGCCAATCGCGGGCTGAAGCCTACTCACAAGCGTATAGCCCATTTAGCATGGAAGCGGCCGCAAGCCGACAGAATTCATGCGGCTCATAGATATGCCGCACTTTTCAGTGTTCCGCTCGCGCCAAACCGCTTCCGGCTGATATTTAATGTCTGGTGGGATAAGGGATAAAAAGCACTGGCACAAACCAAGGGTTCGTTGTTTACAAAGGCCTTTTGCCTTGTCAGGCCAATTATCTTCAATATTTAGATGTCGTTTTTCGTAAGCCGGACTATTATTCATTTTTTTCAGGAGAGTTTCGAATCGTAGATCGTGTGACGGACTCGGGGGTTAAATCGGATTACCCTTAATGCCGAAAAAGCATTTCCGGGCCGACCTATAACAATACATTCATCATCCATAACGAGAAGGAGAATAATGATGACGATCTTATCCTTGACCTTTAAGGAAACCATGTCGGGGTATTTTGCTTTGGGGGCGAGCGATACCGCGGAAGGCGCGCAGCGGGGAAAACAGGACGGGACCACTCTGGCCATGCACGCGGAGGTCGGTATCGACGATTTGGACCGTTTCGTCAGCGATCCCGATCATTTAGGCTCTCTGAAAGGCACCATCGATTTCCCGCCTCTCGGCATGGGCATCGAGGCGCCCACCGGGGTCTTCAACCTGTTCAAGCCCACCGACAATCCCGACATGACCTATATGGTCTACGAGCTGGCCTTCCATCATCAGGGCGAAGACTACTACCTCGCCGGCCATAAAGACGTCAGGGACGATTCCGGTTTCGATCTGTGGTCCGACACCACGACCCTCTATACCACGCTGCATCAGGGCAAGGACAAGACCGCCCCGGTCATAGGCGCGGGCATTCTGACCTTGGGCATCAAACAGTTGGCCGACCTGTTGTCGACCATCGAAGTGCCGAACGCCGAAAACCTGGCCGAAAAGGCCGCCGCGGTCGAAAAGTTCGGCCGATTCTTCGCCGGCAAGCTGTGGGATGCCTACGTCATCCCGAAATTCGGTAGGCAGGTCTTCGACAAGAATGTCGACGACACTTTGCATTACGATGTGATCGTGATCGGCAGCGGCTTCGGCGGCGCGGTCACCGCCTGCCGTCTGGCGGAAAAAGGCATGAAGGTCTGCATTCTGGAACGCGGCCGCCGCTGGGATGTGAAGGATTATCCGCGCGGGCCGAAAGATGCTTGGTGGTGGTCCCACGAAGAACCCGAAAAGGACAACGGCTGGATCGACATCCGATTCTACAAGCACATGGCCGTAGCCCAGGGCTGCGGCGTCGGCGGCGGCTCGCTGATTTACGCGAATATCTTCGTCGAGGCTGAACCGTTCGCGTTCGAATCAGGCTGGCCGGCGGAAATCACTTACGACGCACTGAAGCCCTATTACGAAAAAACCGGCAAGATGCTCAACGTCCAGGAAGTGCCGGACAATCAATGGCCGCCGAAAATGAAGCTCATGAAAGAAGCGGCGGAAAATTGCGGCTATAGGGCGCGTTTTCGCAAAATGCCGCTGGCCGTCAATTTCGATCCCGAGTTCAGCTACGACAAGCCCGACGCCTTCGACGACAAGCACTCGAAATCGCACGTCAACGCATTCGGCCTGGAACAGGGGACCTGCGTTCACTGCGGCAATTGCGACATCGGCTGTCAGGTCAAGGCCCGCAACACACTGGACCTGAACTACATCCCTCTCGCCGAAAAGCACGGCGCGGAGGTCAAGCCCCTGCACCTGGTTCAGCGCATCACCCCCCTGCACGGCAACACGGGCTACCGGGTCGACTTCGACGTGATCGACACGAAGAAGAAAAAACTGGTTCCCGGCCATTTGAACGCAAAGAAAGTGATCGTCGCGGCCGGTACCATGGGCAGCAACGAGCTTTTGCTGCGCTGCCGCGATCAGTACGGCACCCTGCCCGAGCTGAGCCCGATGCTCGGCGTCGGCTGGAGTTCCAACGGCGATTTTCTGACTCCGGCAATTTATGAGAACCGCCAAATTTCGCCGACCCGCGGCCCCACCATCACCAGCGCCATCGATTTCCTGGACGGCTTTTTCCGTAAACAACGCTTCTGGGTGCAGGATGGCGGTTTCCCCAACCTGCTCAAGGATTCCCTTCAGGATTTGAGCAAGGATCACCACTTTGGCCATTTCTTCTCGGTTCTGAAATCCCTCAACAAAGGCAGCGATCCGCTGTCTGCGGTCATGCCCTGGTTCGGCCAGGCGGTCGACGCCTCGGACGGTGTGCTGAAACTTTCCCGCAGCTGGATTCCGCCGTTCCGCCACAAGATGGACCTGGAATGGAACATCAAGAAATCGGAGGGCGCGGTTCAGGCGCTGATCGACATGCACAAGACGCTGTCGGAAGCCACCGGGGGCACGGCCATCGTCCCGGCGACCTGGGAAATCCTAAAAGATCTCATTACGCCGCATCCTTTGGGGGGTTGCCGCATGGGCACCAGCATCGCCGACGGCGTGGTCGACCACAAGGGCGAGGTATTCGGCTATCCGGGGCTGTACGTAGCCGACGGTGCCATCATTCCGAGGGCGGTGGGCCTCAACCCGTCCCGCACGATTGCCGCGCTGGCCGAACGCATCGCGGATTTCATCCAACCCTGAACCCCGCCTTCGGGGAAGGAGCGTCCCATGTCTTTGACGGAACGCATCGTACCGTTCACGGCCGGCGACGGGCTGGCCCTCAACCTCATCAACGTCCGCTCGGCGGACCGGGCTCCCACGCGGGAGCCCGTCATCGTGGTGCATGGCGCCGGGGTGCGAGCGAACATTTTCCGCGCGCCCGGACAGCCCACCGTCGTCGATGCGCTGGTGGAAGCCGGATATGACGTCTGGCTGGAAAATTGGCGCGCCAGCATCGACTTCCCTCCCAACGAATGGACTCTGGATCACGCCGCCCTCTACGACCACCCTCACGCGGTGCGCAAGATCCTGGAAGAGACCGGGCAGCGGAAAGTCAAGGCCATCATCCACTGCCAAGGCTCGACCACTTTTACCATGTCCGCTATCGCCGGACTGGTGCCGGAAGTCACCACCATCGTCAGCAACGCCGTGTCGCTGCATCCGGTGGTCCCGGACTGGTCGGAATTCAAGCTGAATTTCGCCGTGCCCGTGGTCAACGCACTAACCCCTTACGTCAATCCGCATTGGGGCGTCGAGGCGCCGACCCTGATCGCCAAAACCATTACCGGCCTGGTGAAGCTGGTCCACCACGAGTGCGACAGCACCGTGTGCAAGATGGTCAGCTTCACCTACGGCAGCGGATTTCCCGCACTGTGGCGGCACGAAAACCTGACCGACCTGGTCCACGAGGATTGGATCAATCAGGAGTTCGGCAACGTGCCGCTACGCTTTTTCAAGCAAATGGCCCGTTGCGTCAAAAAAGGCAACCTGGTCTCGGTCGACGGCCTGCCGGATTTGCCGTCGGATTTCGCCGCTTCACCGCCGAAAACCGACGCGCGCTTCGTATTCTTCGCCGGCGAGAAGAACCGCTGTTTCCTGCCGGAAAGCCAGAGAAAATCCTGGCAATACTTCGACGCGCTGCGGCCGGGTTTTCACGCGCTGCACGTGCTGCCCGAATACAGCCATTTGGATGTTTTCATGGGCAAGAACGCCGCCACCGACGTATTTCCTCTAATGATTCAAGAACTAGCCAAATAACGAACAACAACAAGGTAATCACAATGGGTATTCCAAAACGCATCAAAGCCATCTCGGGGCAACACTCCCTGGTCGACAACATCCCTTTCCAACTGCCCGTTCAATGTGCGCCCTCGCCCGTCCTCATGGCGGTCTTTCCGATCAACCCGGACAAGGCGAAGGCTCTGCTGCCGGCGGAAGTCCATCCGCTGCGGGTGGGCAGCAAGGGCTTTTTGGTCGTCACCGTCATCAATTATCTCGGCACCAATATCGGCACCTACGTCGAATACAGCATAGGCATCGCCTGCACCCATGGCCTGAAACCCGCGCCGTCGCTGTTGCCGCTGCTGTTCATGAACTGGTTCGGCAGCGGGCAGTACGTGGTCGACTTGCCGGTATCCACCAAGATTTCGGTAAAGGGCGGCAAGGGAATCTGGGGCATGCCGAAACATCAGGCCAACCTCGATTTCAAGATCGGCGACGACACCGTCAGCAGCCAGTACGATCTCGACGGCAAACTGGTGACCTATATCGAAATCGGCCGGCCCTCGTCTACGCCCCTCCCGCTGAACATGAACACGGTCAATTACTGCGCGTTCCGCGGCATGCTGATGAAGTCCTACATCTATTTCCAGGGTAAAGCGGGCCTATGCCTGTTCAACTGGGCCAAAGCCCGACTGGTGCTGGGCGACCATCCGCGTGCGGAACCCTTGAAAACCCTGGAAATCGCAGACAAGCCGCTGATGACGGCGTTCATCCCCAATGCCGTCGGCACTCTGGACGATCATATGGATTGTTGGTTCTTGCACCAAGACCAGCCGCCGACGACCGCACCCGAGGGTATGGAAAGCGTCATCAACCTGCCCCTGGACGAAACCTGGCCGCCCGCCCCCACCGCTCCCATCGTCGGACAGACCTTCGGCAACCTGAACCGCTGAGGAGGCCGGCCATGAACTCAGCCAACACGGTTCCGCTAACCGCCCCCTTGAAGTCCGGACAGCCGAAACGGGCACTGGTCCTTCCGGGCGGCGGTCTTCGATTGTCTTATCAGGCGGGCATCCTGCTCGCTCTGGAAGAGGCGGGCCTGGAGTTTCAGTACTTCGACGGCACGTCCGGCGGCAGCCTGAACATGTCCATGCTGCTGTCCGGGCTGAAGCCGGCCGAAATCTGCCAGCGCTGGCGCACGCTCAATCTCAAGGACACCATCGCCTTCCTGCCGCTCAAGGATTATCTGAATGTGGAAAACCTGGAAGGACTGGGGGATTCGAAAGGGTTTCGCACCAAAGTGCTGCCACATTTCGGCATCGATACCGCCCGTATCCGCGTCGTCGACTCGCTCTCCGCCAGCTATAACGTCCTGGATTACGCGAACAAGGCGGTCAAGGTGATATCCCACCGGGACATCGACGAAGACATGATCATTGCCGGCATGTCCCTGCCCGGCGTTTTTCCCCCGGTGCGGAAGGACGGCGGCATCTACCTGGATACCGGCTTCGTGCAGGACGCGAACCTGACGGAAACGGTGAAAAACGGCGCGGAGGAAATCTGGGTCTTGTGGGGTTTGGGCAATACCGGCACCTATCGGGGCGGCCCCTTGCATCTGTACGTCCAGATGCTGGAAATGAGCGCCAACGCCGCCCTGAACAGCCAGTTGGAGGCCGTCCGAGAGATCAACCGGCGGATCGAACACGGCGACAGCCCCTACGGCCAAACCCGTGCGATCCGGGTTCATGTCGTCAAGCCGGAATATCCCTTGCCGCTCGACCCGGACCTTTATCTCGGCAAGATCGATCACGCCACTTTGATCGAAATGGGCTATGCCGACGGAAAATCCTATCTGCGCGCGATACCCGGAACGACCGCCGAAGCGCAGAGCAATCCCTCGCGCATGAAAGATCCCGTGCCCGGAATCCGCTTCCGGAAGTGTTTTCAGGGAAAAATCTCCTTGGCGCAGCAACCGGAATCGAAACAGGATTTGAAGATCGAGCTGTGCATCCACATCGCCGATCTCGAGGCTTTTCTCGCCGATCCCGAGCATGCCGCGCGGATCACCGGCCATCTGAGCAGCCCCGCTTTCGGGCCGACGGTGTTGCTTGCCGATAGCCGCTTTTCCCTGACCAGCCTGCCGAATCGAACCCGGCGCATCGGTTACGAACTCCGCTTCGAGAGCGAAAACCGGCGTTACGGGCTAGTTGCGGAGCAGATTCTGCACGACGATCCGGGTCCCGACATGTGGCGGGATTTGTCCACCGTTTCCGCGCAACTGTTTGCGGCGGACCCGGCGGACTCCCGCCCGCTCGGCACCGGGACGCTGTGCTTGTCGATGGGCGGCGTCAAGGATTGGCTCGGCGGCATCCGGGCGACGGAAACCCAAACCGTGACCGACGAACTCAAGGTCGTCGCCCGCTTCGCCCGGTTCGTTCTCGGCGAATTGTACGACGTGTACGGATAGCCCCGAACCGCTCCGCCCGCGCCAGGGAAAGCCAGGGCCATCCCTCAGGGACTGAAAACGAATAACAACAAACCCCGGAGGACCGATCATGAGCCAATCCGAAGCGCTCGAATTCTTTCACGAAGTCGATATCAGCGACCCGAACAGGCCGAACCGCCTGTGCGTCTGCATCAGCGACGTGCATTTCACCGACGGCACGGTGGGCGTGCAAAGCCGCGACGACTGGGACGATTTCTTCGGTGAGATCACTCTCCTGTGCGAAGACCGAGGAATCGAGGAACTGGTGTTCGTCCTGGATGGCGACGTGGTGGACATGATCCGCACCAAGCACTGGGCGGAGCGAGGAGTCTACCCCTGGGAACGCGATCATCCGGAATTTCCCGCCATTGTCAAAACGATCATGCAAGGGATCGTCGACCAGCACGACGGGCATGCCGGCGGGCATTGCAAATTTTTCCGAATGCTCCAGGAATTGCCGGCCGCGCTCACGGCCAAAGGCGTCAAAAAGGTCGACGTCCTGGTGCTGCTCGGCAATCATGACAAGGAAATCCTGTCCGCGCCCGATGCGCTCAAGCTCTTTTACGAAGAATGCCTGGGCTGGCAACTGAAAGACATTCCGGAAGACTATCGACTGAAGGTCGGACGGATGTACGGCGACGAAAACCTGTTCAAGAGTCCCGACAGCGCCCCTTGGTTTCCGTTCTACTATGCGGACCTCGGCTTCCGCCTGTTCGTCACCCACGGCCAATGGCGTGACGGGGACAATTGCCGCGCCCTTCCCGAATGGTCCATCGAGAACGGCTGGCAGATAGAGACCTGGCGGCAACTCCGCTATCGGCCGTTCACCGATCCCTGCTTCGGCGATACGGTCGCGGCGGGCGTTCTGTCCGGGTTCATCTGGAAAGCGAAGCAAGCCTTGGCCGAGGAGGACAGGAAACGCATAGCACGGGCGGAAGCGAAAAGCCTCGGGGTGACCCGTTTGGAACAAGTCCTCGACGAACTCGATCTTTACCGGCCGAGCTATGCGGCGGTTTCACGCATCATCGAAGAAACCCGGAAGCTCAAGGAGCGGCCCGACCTCGCCGACACCATAGAAAAGCTCCTGCAAGACTCGGTATCCGAGTGGCTGAGCTGGGACTTCACCTATGAAAGCTCCCCCCGGAAACGGCGCATCGGCCTGAAATTTCTGCGCTGGTGGCTAGGTGTCGCGAGCAAGCTGCACCGCACGCTCGAACTCAAGGCGATCGAATGGTTCATGAAAATACTCGCCTGGTTCCGCAGCCACCACCGGGAAGATGCGGTCACTTTCGAAGAGATGAAGAAATTCCCGGCTTTCCTGCCCGAAAATCGAATCTACGGATTCCACATCCACGGCGAAGGCCACACCCATAATCCCCTGGAAGAAGAACCGGATGTCGACAAGGGCCGAAACTATACCTACATCAATTTCGGCACCTGGCGCGACCAGGTCGTGGAAAAGAACGCCGGACATTGGCTCCTCAAGCTCCTGAGAAGAACCAAACCCAGCTACCGCCGCCGCAGCGTCGGCCGCGCCCTGTTCGTCCTCGACCTCAAACCCGCCCCCGGCGACGACAAAAGGATTTTCGGCTATTGGGTCGACGACAACCTGACCTGGAGCGACAAGCTGGATTGGAAGTGAATCATTCGGCGGAACGGGCATCCAGGCGCTCCCTGGATGCCCGTTTGCGATTGGAAGGGTCGCTTCGGCGCTCCCGAAGCGACCGTTTGCGATTGGAATACGCGGGTAGGCTATTCCGCCTTACTAGAGCGTTTTTCATCCCGGTGTACGGATTTGTGTAGGGCGGGAAGAACGTAGGTCGGCAATCCCTTGCCGACAAAGCCCTTTGCCGAGCCGGTACTTGAATCATCGTCTGTCGTTGTCGAGTGGATTGGCACTAACCCATTCGTTCATAACGATCCACGGTATGCCCCGGTAGGTAACTACATGTTCACTACTGTAGATGAGTGGGTCAGACGAGATGCCTAACACTTCGCTCGAGAGGGACGCTCCGCCAGCAAGCTTCGCTTGCTGTCTCCGCGCCCCTCAACTCAAACGTTGGGCATCACTGAATGCGCTGTGATACTTACAACGATCTGCATCAGGTAGTCGCTGCTAGGACGGCTTCTGCAACCGGCGTTGTCGTGATTGATGGTGCCAGTTGTTCGGGAAAATCTACGGCCACCATGCATCTGGCACGTGACCTAAACGGATTCCGAGTGAGTGCGGACAGCTATGTCGAAGCGGGACGAGGTGGTTCCTTCGTCGGTCGGCTGGCGCTCGAATTCTTAAGAGACGATATCGAGCGACTCCAGAAGTACTTTCGTCTCGTATTCTTCGAGGGGATCTGTGCGCGAGATATTCTTGGCGAAATAGGCGTTAAGCCAATAATGTCGATCTACGTTCAGACGATCGCAACCAGCGGTCTTTGGCATTTCCAGTTCCATCTTGAGGACTTCATGAACGGGGCTGAAAATCGAGAAGAGGAGCCCTCCCGCAGTGACTACGAATATCACGCCCGAGTGCGGCCTTACGAGAACGCGGATGTAACGTATGTGCGCGTGGCTGACTGATGTGACGCCCAATCGGGTAACCGGGGGTTTCTAACCCCCAGCTTGTGTATGCTGCATGAGATTTAGCGTAATGCGCCGAATGGGTTTCAAACCCGCTCGCCCACATCGATATCGGATTCCACCCCACCCGCCCAATTTAA
>NZ_MSCV01000055.1 GCF_002005105.1 Methylocaldum sp. 14B
CGAGTTCCTTGAGGGAAAGATTTCGGGAAACTCCGATCCGGTTCTTGGCCAAGTTCAGGACGAACGATCGCTCGTCGACGACGCGAACCATGGGCAGAAACCGGGTTTTCCGAGTTTCCGTCGATGGATAGGGCGAGGTATCCATGCCTCACTCGGCTGCGCACCGAGGACGGGTACACGACAAGGTCAGCTTGCGGGCATCGAGCGCGTCGATCGTACCGTTCTTGTCGATATCGCGGGGATCGTCCGGACCGGACGCGGATTGATTCCGCACGGCGAGGATCAGGTCGATATCCAGGCGATCGATATCCCCGTCGCCGTCCAGATCGCCGGCCAGCGGGGTCGTTTCGCACGAATCGGGAATATGATCGGCATCGGCGTCACCGGCCCGGCCTTGTTCGATATCCAGAACGTCCGACACGCCGTTTTCGTTGCAGTCCGGAAACACGTTCAGATAGTACACGTCCTGCTCGCCGTTGAAGGTTGCGGTATAGGCAACGCTTGCGCCGTCCCTCCTGGAAACCAGGGTCGAATAGTCCCCCATCTTTTGGGAAGCGTGCGGATAGCCGATCGTGGTATCGAAAGGCTGGCTGACCGGAACGTTTTTGCTCCACGTTGCGCCGCCGTCCCATGAATACGCGTAATACAACCGCGAAACGTTATAGCTGCCGCTATCGCGCGTGTCGTACCAAACGGCGTCGATGCGCGAGTTCGGAGCTACCCCCATCATGCCGAACCATTGCCACGAATCTTTATTGGGTTCGTCGTCGTTGACCCTGATCGGCGCCGACCAGGTCTCGCCGCCGTCGCTGCTTCGGACGAATTTGATGTCCAGATTGTCTTCGCCGGGCGGATCCACCGTCGCCAACACATAGACCTTGCCGCGCAACGGCCCGTTGGATCGGTCGACGTCGACTTGAACGTCGCCTATGGGACCGTACCGATTCGGATTGTTTCGAAAATTGAATAAAGGAGCGGGACCGCCGATATCCAGGATCTGCGTCGTAAAGGTGGGTATCGAATCCGGATCTCGCGCGTCCAAGGACTTCGAGAAAATGTGCTGGTAGTGGTTTCGATTCTGGGTCTCTTCGTCCCATTCACTGGGCTCGAGCCGTCCGGCGATATACAACTCGCCTTCCGGCCCCACCGCCATGGTGCCGAAACTCGGGTTACCGGGAATTCCCACCGGCAGCTCGAAGCTCGCTCCGCCGTCGATGGAACGGGTGAAACAGTAGTCATCGCCGGTTTCGCGCCAGTTGACGTAGACATGGCCATCGCCGATTCCGCCGCTACGGTCTACCGCGATCTGGCCTTTGTCGCCGCCTCGTCCGTGGGCGAATACCGGTTCTTGCCAACTGCGCCCGCCGTCGGTCGACTTGATGACTTGAATGTCTTCGATATAGATGCCTTGCTCGTCGAAACGCAGACTCTGAAAGTAAAAGTTCCCCTGAGCATCCACATCGATGACCGGATTGCTTCGGCCTTGTCCCGGCGTCAACGATCCCGGAAAGGTCCAGCTGGAACCGCCATCCTGGCTATGCGCCCAGCCGCCTTGGCGAAAGGAGGACTGCACGGAGTCGAACTGACGCCAGGCGATGACGATGTTGCCGGGGTCCAGCGGATTGATGGCCATGGTGGGCTCGTTGGCCGCATCGCCGGTAATGTTTTGACCGGCCGCGTCGACGTTGACCTGGATGCTGATATAAGGACCAAAAGCGGAATGCGTGGCTGCGGCGTCGGCGCATGCGAACGCCAGTATCCATCCGGACCACACCGCGGCATGCCGTCCCGGATGTGGATTGCGTATACCGGACCGTATCATGCGCGGTAACTCCGGGATCTGCCGAACAGGCCGAATCCGGCGAGACCCGATACGAACAGCCACACCGCGGCCGGAACCGGTACCACGGTGGTTTGAAAACTGAAATCGCCGACGATCGCGCCCACGGTGCCGCCAAAATGCTCCCATCCCGGCCCGACCCCGAGTTCGCCCGACAGGGTGAACGAATTCGGGTCGAGCCCCATCGCCACGTTGAACAAGTTGAAGGATTCCGACCGGAAAGAATAATGGTTATAGAGCGTCCAGCCCGAGCGTCCGGTCTCGGCATCGATGTTGGCCGCGTCGAATTCCAGGGTGTAGTCTCCGGAGACGATGCGGTTGCTCGGCGATCCGGTATCGATCCGGAAACGGCTGACGCCGCCAAGACCGATTGCGCCGGTGACGCTGCCCGCGAAATCGCCCGGATCGAACGTCAACGTGGTCGGCTTGGTTCTCCGGCCGACCGGGACGTCGACGGTAGCGCCGTTGACGGCGAATTCGAGACCCGTGGCCGGGATTTCGCCGACGCCCGGCACAATATGATCTTCCAAAATTTGCGCGTTGTTGCGCACCGCCGCGGCTTGTGCATCGAAAAATTCCTCCAGATATATGGAAGGCGCATCGGTCGCGTCCAAGGAGACGGCGGCGGCCAGCGCATCCCGGTCCAGGTTCATGAGCAATGCGCCGCCGGAAACGGTGGCGGCGGTCGCCGTTGCCGGAAGGAATGCCAACCATGCGGCTAGAAATGTCAAACAGGGTGCAAGAGTTTTGCCGAATCGCGAGAGTCGGTGGCGTGTAGTCATGAGGATAAGTCCGTAACAGGTCGAAGGTGGGAGCGTTTATCCGGCCGATTGGCCGGATAAACGCGATAAACGGCCCCCGGGCGGCTCGGCAGCCCGGGTCGACGGCCTCTATTCGGCGATCAAGCGGATAAAGCCGCCTGGACCGACTTTCGGCGGGCGCCGGCCAGCAGGCTTAACAAGCCGCTGCCGAACAGCCAGACCGCTGCCGGCACCGGAACCACGGCAGGCGAAACCAGAGTGAAGGTAGCGGCTTTACCGGCGGAGTTCGAGCCGTCGCCGCCGAACAGGAAAGCGGTCATATTGGGTGACCACCAGAGTTCCCCGGTCATGAGCAATTCATCGCCATTGGTGGTAACGCTGATGTTGCGGGCATCGTAAGTGGACGTTCTGAAGCTCGTGTTGTTCCACAAGGTCCAGCCGCTGTTGACGCCGTCATTTCGACTCGCGTTGTATTCGAAGGTGTAATCTCCGGACGTCAATGTACCCGTGAAACTGCCACGGGTCATCACGACACCGTTCAACCCGATCTGGCCGTTGGCGATAAAGGCGGACGAGTCGACCAAAGCATCCTGACTGGCATCCCAGGTCAACGTGGTGGGCTTGTTGGCGCGGCCGCCGGCGCCCGTTGGAATTCCGGTGCCGGTCAGATCGGCGGGATTGACGACGTATTCGAGCGTTGACGGCGCGGGGTAGGTGTTGGTGGGCACCGTTATGATATCCGCAATGGTCGAGTAAGTATCGGCCACCGCCTTGGGAAAGAAGTTCGCGACATAATATTCGGTTAACCCGCCAGGACCGATGGTTAGTCCTTCCAACAGGTTGTTCGGGTTGTCATAGGTAACGCTAAAAGTTCCCCCGTGCAACACACCGGCATCGGCCGAATTGGCCATGATCAGGGCAGCCGCTGCGAGAATGGTCTGTCGGATCTGCATTTTCTTGACCCCAAATTTTTGCATGGATTTTTTCCTGTGATTTGAAACATCGAGAGGTTGTGCGGCAGGCTCGAGAAATCCATAGCCCTTGAATAACTCTCACAGGAGAGGCGGCCCGGCCGTCTTGAATACCAAGACCCGCGGCTTTCCGAGTCCGCCTCGCGGCGGAGGTGGCGAAGGCGTCTCGTCCCTGAGACCGATATCATTCTGGGCCAACGGACAGGCATGCGCCCAACCGCCAGTCGTCGCTGATAAAAACCGCCGAAATGACAATGACAATAAGGCTCGAAAACTGGCGTTCTTATCGGGCAGTCAAGCTGCTAAAGCAGATACCGTGCCAGTGAGCAGGGGTATTCCGAGACTAACAAGCCGTAATATGAAAATACCGGGGAACGGTGGAAGCGAAGCGTAATTTACCTGGGAACACATGCCAATTTACAGGCATGTCACGGGAAAGAGGCAGCGAGTATCAGTGCATTAACAAATGTATCGTTAATGCGTAGGTATCCGGGCGCCCATGGCGGATATCAATGCGCGACATACCGCATTATGTGGGGAACAGGTTAAATGCCACAATTCAATGCGCATGACATCATCATAATCTGTTGTCTTATTTGACATTAATCGTCTGTCCTGTGAAATCCCGCAAGGGTTAAGGCATACAACGTAATTATTCGATGGCAATCGACAAATACACCAGGGATATTCGGGACAAACTGCGTGATTCATGCTTTTGCGGGAATATTTCCCGATATTTGTAATCCATGGACTACGTTCAGCGGACCATGGATTATTGGACTTCGTCTGGGCCGCCAAATCAGCATCATTTGCCGGCCGCACAAACGGTCGCTGCGTGCTTGAAGATACCTTGGTTTCTTCGGTTCTCGTGCCTATCCTTCAGGACGCAGTCCTTCATCCGATCTCTTGTAGGCGATGTATGCCAAGCGTCGTTGAGCCAGAGGATGGCGGCCGTAATGGGGTGAGACGGTCACCTCGAAACCGGCGCCGGCGAGAAGACGTTCGATTTGGGCGCCGCCCAAAACGCCGATCCGGTGCCGCTCCTCGGAACGGCGGTAGCCGTGGCCGCCTTTCCTGAACACGGTAATGTCCCGAATCAACAGGTTTTCCTGCGGCTGTTCGGATATCTCCACCAACACCGCCCAATCCGGCCCTTTGCGCCAGGAGCGATAGTACATGGGTTCGCCGTCCGAGCGGACAAGGATGTCGAATGCGAAAACGCCGCCTTTCGGCAGACAGGAAGCGATGTTCCGGAACAAGCGGTCAAGGCGCGCTTCCGACGGCGCTCCGTCGGCACAATAGTTCAGGGCTTCGCCCAGGGCCGTGACCGCGGCGCAAGGGCGGAAGTCCACATCGTACAGCGATGCGGTTTGAAACTGTGCTTCGGGCGCTGTACGCCGGGCCAGTTCGATCATCGGCGCGGAAACATCGACGCCCAAAACCGAATATCCGTGCTCCAGCAGTTTCCTCGCCCAGGTTCCGCTTCCGCAACCCAGATCGATTATCAGGCCGGAATCGAGACCCGTGGCGCGGAACAGCGCCAGCAACTCATCGCCGGCGGCATCCACCAGATCGGGGAAGCCGACGTGATGAACATAGGCGAGATCTTCCTCATAGAACGGCATCATCGTTTCGAAGCATTTTTTCGACTGGAATTCCGCCAACCCATGGGGCGGTCAAAGCCGGTCCATCCCGATGGGTTCGCCGTTATCGGCACGGGTTTTGGTCAATCGCCGTTCCGCGTCTGCTGCGGCGCTGTCCTTGCCCTGCTTTCGATACACCTCGGTCAGCGCCCAGAGCGCCCAGGCGTCATTCGGCGCTTCTCGGAGCGAAATATCGAGCTCCCGCTCCGCCCCCGCCAGATCGCCCTGGAGAAACCGCAGCGCGCCTACCGAACGGCGTATCGGGTAGTACCAGTAGGGCGGTTCCATATAGGGCAGCTTTTCCTGAAGCGCCGCCGCTCTTTCGAAGGCGGCGGCGGCGTTTCCGAGATCGCCTTCGGCCTGGGCGATGCGCGCCGAAAGCACGTCCTGGGCGATCCGAACAATGTCCGCCGCCGGGACGCCGGCTTCCGTCAATCCGGAAAAATCCGCCGTTTTGGCGATCCCGGTCAGGGCGTCGAGCTCGACCCGCGCATCCTGCGGCGCTCCCTTGGCCGCCGCCGCAACGCCACGGGTATAGCGCCACATGGCTTGTACGTACGGGAACTCCGAGCCCGGATCGGCCATTTTCAGGACCGTTTCGGCCGGGCTGAACTGGGCATGGGCGAAGTATGGCGCGGCTTTGACCGGCTGTACCCACGGCACCGCGCGGACCGTCTCGTCGGACAGCACGCCGGCGAGTTTCTCCGCCGCCGCGAGAGCGGTCTTGCCGTCGCCCGCCATCTGCGCCGAAACCATCAGGAAATGAACGTTGTGCGGATAATAGCCTTGCGCGTAGATGCCCTTTGCGCCGGTCTCCTTCAAATAGGCCTCGTCGACTTCGATGGCGGCGCGATTGGCTTCGAGAGCGTCCCGATAGCGGCCCAGCCGGTAGTAAAGGTGTCCCGGCATGTGGACCAGATGTCCCGCGCCCGGCATCAGACCGGCGAGGCGTTTCGCATAAGGTTCCGCCCGTTCGGGCCGGTCGGAAGCCTCCATCATATGGATGTAATAATGAATCGCGCCGGGATGGTCGGGGTTGTTCGCCAGCACCCGCTCCAGGACCTCTACGATTTCCGCCGTGCGCCCCTTGGGTTTGCGGCCTTGGTCAGCCCAGTAGTCCCAGGGTGCGAGATCCATCAGGCTTTCCGCGTACAACACGGCGATCTCGTCATCCTCGGGGAAACGCTGGGCGAGTTTGCCCATCGCCGTGGCGTAGGCTTGGTCCAGGCGCTTCCGGTCGGTCTTCGGATTCTTGTCGTAGCGTTTCGCGAGCGCCTCGATCAAGGCTTGCTCCTTGGGGCTCGCGTGCTTGGCAAGGGCTTTCGCCCGCTCGATCGCGGCCCAGGCCGGGCCGACCGCGGAAGGCTCCATCGGCGCATTGATATTCGGTCCCAACACCAAGGCTTCGCCCCAGAAACACATGGCGCACTGGGGATCGAGTTTCTGCGCCATGCGGAAGGCCCGTTGCGCCTCCAGATGGTTGAAGGCATAGGCCAATCTCAAACCCTGATCGAAATATTGCTGGGCGCGGGTGTTGCTCGTGGTGATCTTGTAGCTCAGCGTGCCGAGGTTGTCCCACAGGGGCGGTTCGCTATCGACGTAGACAGCCTGGGCGGCAGCCGTGTCCTTGGGATAATGCCCCGCTTCGGTGTGAACATGGCCCGTCGTTTCGGCGGCAAGTGCCGGTTGCGTGCCGATCAGCAGCGAGGCCAGCAGGCCGATGCCGACGGTATCGGAAAATTTCATGATCCCCTCCTCGTTAAGCTTAGGCTTGAATGCGTTCCGTCGAACGGGAAACGCGATTATCGTAAAAACGACCGTTCATTGCTTAGGCGTAAAAACCAAACTCTCGGGTTCCGGGTTTGGTGATTTCCGCTCGCTTTTGTTTGCCGTTATACCGAAGCGGTCATATTGTGGCAGTGAAATTGTAACAACGGCTTGCGCGAAAAGGCCTCGCTGAGCCAGAATAACCTTTCGACACGCTCTGAATATTTACTCGTACCCGATCCGATCCATGAACCTCCGTCACTTCGCCATTCGTCGCATCGTCGCCCTCGTGGTGGTCGTCGTCGTGCAAGTGGTGATGCGCGCGCCGTCGTGGGTTGGAGATGAGTAAGTAAACGACCTGATTCAACAACCCCCGCCGGCGCAAGCCGACGGGGGTTTCTTTTTTGGGGCCTCCGCCGGACTCCGGCTCTACCAAGGAGAACCCCATGACGATACTATCCGGCGCCCAACTCACCGTTCGCCTCCTCGAGCGGCAGGGCGTGCGCGTCGTTGCCGGCATTCCGGGCGGCGCGAATCTGCCGATCTACGATGCCTTGTCGAAATCCGCGCAAATCCGCCACGTCCTCGCCCGGCACGAACAGGGCGCGGGCTTCATTGCCCAAGGCATGGCGAGGGTCACCGGCGTTCCCGCGGTGTGCATGGCCTCGTCCGGACCCGGAGCGACCAATCTGCTGACCGCTATCGCCGATGCCAAGCTCGACTCGATCCCGCTGGTGGCGATCACCGGCCAGGTGCCGCGCGGGATGATCGGCACCGACGCCTTTCAGGAGGTCGACACCTACGGCCTGACGATTCCGATCACCAAGCACAATTTTCTGGTGGACTCGGCGGCGGAACTGCTCGAGGTGATGCCGAACGCCTTCCGCATCGCGGCTTCGGGACGTCCGGGGCCGGTGTTGATCGATATTCCCAAAGACGTGCAGACGGAGTCGATCGACGTGAACGCATGGCCCGAACCCGGCGCGCCGGACCCGGCTCCGCCGGTCGATATCGCGCTCGTCCAGCGGGCGGCGGATCTGATCGAGGCGGCGGAGCGGCCGATTCTGTACCTCGGCGGGGGCATCATGCACGCGGGGGCGTCGGAAACGGCGTCGGCCCTGGCCGAAAAATCGTCGCTGCCGACCGTGATGACTTTGATGGCGTTGGGCGCATTGCCGGTGGACCATCCGCTGTCGCTGGGCATGCTCGGTATGCATGGGGCGCGCTGTACTAACCTGGCGCTGGACGAATGCGATCTGCTGATCGCCGTCGGTGCCCGTTTCGACGACCGGGCGACGGGCAAGGTCGCGGCGTTCTGTCCGCACGCGAAGGTCATTCACATCGACATCGATTCGGCCGAGCTGAACAAGATCAAGACGGCCCACGTCGGCATCCGGGGCGACGCGGCGGCCGTGTTGCAAGAATTGCTGCCGAGAGTGCGGGGGCAAGACCGGTACTCGTGGCTGGCCCGCGTCGCCGAATTGAAGCGGATGTTTCCCCTCGTCACGCCCGGCATAGCCGACCCGCGAACCCATTACGGCTTGATACGCGCCGTGGCCGAGAACCTCGACGACGAGGCGATTGTCACAACCGACGTCGGCCAGCACCAGATGTGGGTGGCACAAAGCTATCCTCTGCGCCGCCCGCGCCGCTGGCTGACCTCGGGCGGCCTGGGCACCATGGGCTTCGGCCTCCCGGCCGCGATCGGCGCGGCGCTCGCCGAGCCGGACGCGGCCGTGGTCTGTTTCTCCGGCGACGGCAGCATTCTGATGAACGTGCAGGAGCTGGCGACCGCCGCCGAGGAGGACGTCAACATCAAGGTGGTGCTGATGAACAACAACGCTCTCGGTTTGGTGCACCAGCAGCAGACGCTGTTTTATGGCAAGCGCATCTATGCGTCGCGGTTTCGTGCCGCGCCGGATTTCGTCCGGATCGCCGAAGGCTTCGGCCTGCGCGCCGTCGATCTCGATACGGCGGAGAACCCGAAGGAGGTCCTGCACCAAGCGCTGACCACTCGCGGCCCATGCCTGATCCACGCCGGCATCGACGTCGAGGATCAGGTATTGCCCATGGTGCCGCCCGGTGCTGCCAACATAGAGATGATCGGAGGCTGAATCATGGACGGACAGTCTTTATTCGAACAACGGACGTCGGCGCGGACCGTGCTGGAGCTCGACGTCGTCAACCATCCCGGCGTCATGTCCCACGTGGTCGGCCTGTTTTCGCGCCGCGCCTACAATGTCGAGGGCATCCTCTGCATGCCTGTGGGTGCCGGCGCGACCAGCCGAATCTGGCTGCTGGTCAATGAAGACGCGCGCCTCGCGCAGATGGTCAAGCAATTGGAAAAGCTGGAAGATGTCCTGAGCGTACGGCGTCATGGCGCGGATCACGAAGTGTTCGAGCGGTTGGAGGAGTTCTTCCGCTAGAGCGTTTGGTGGCGGCTGCTTGTGAGCCACCGTCTTGCGCGTCGATCCCGTTTGTCGGCAAAGGATTGCCGACCTACGAACCGGCGTCGCTCGGTAGGCCGGGAATCCTTTCCCGGCGCAGAGGGTCGGCGAGTGCGTTCGTCGGCAAAGGATTGCGGACCTACGACCTCCACCTTTCAGGCAGACGTTCTCTAGTTCGGGAGTTCCGGCCAGTCTTATGCCCACACCGCGAACGATGTGACTGATTATCGAATCTTGCCGACCGGGGTTCTCAAGCGTAATCTGGACCTGAGCCGCAGATCCAAGTTGACGGACCGAGGTTTGGCAAAGATTTAGGAACTCGTAACATTCAGAAGGACTCCAAGTTTGCGGGGCTGCATGCCAAGGAAGGGCGCAAACGACGGTCCGTTGCGGCTGTTTGCAGACCAACCTTCGAAATATAGGGAGTTTGCCATGTATACCAAGTTCGCTCCTAGGCTTGGCAGGTTCACATCTTTTCTTTTCGCGGCTGTTTTGTTGTGGTCCGCGAGTTGGGCGGCAGCTGCGAAGGAATGCTGGCTGGATCTCTATGATAAGGCGGATTACCAAGGTTCCCACGTTCGCTTGAAAGGACCCGTCGAACTGTCCAACCTCAAGTCACTGAGCGGCGAGGACTGGAGCAATCGCATCGAAAGCCTGGTTGTTGGTCCGGATGCGGAGATTTATGCCTTTCGGCAGGAAAATTTCGAGGATACACCCCAGGGACCGATCTATCACCAGAAAGAGCTTCAAGCTTTGGGAGAAAAGGACATCGGGAGTGCCCAGGATTTGAAGATCAGTTTCGGGCCCGGAACCAAGGAACACCATCTGGGCGACCTGAATTTCCACCGCAATATCAATTCGCTAAAGGTCCAGTGCCGGCGGTGAGACCGGATCGCTCGATTTGAAGAGATCCCGTTTGTCGGCAAAGGATTGCCGACCTACAACTACGATTTCTGCGACCTGCCCCAAAGTAGGTCGGGAATCCTTTCCCGACGCCGACGGGCGGCCAACGGCTTACGTCGGCAAGGGATTGCCGACCTACAACAGTGGGAGCTGGGTTTAGCCCGCGACTCAATGCCATTCGATATCGCGGGCTAAAGCCCGCTCCACAAGATCCTCCATGATCCGCCGTTCAGAACTGGATGCGGTGTCGCAACCGGGAGCAGGTTAGCGCCCGGCCTATTCGCCGACGATCCGGTCGACGACGATCTTGTAGCTGCCGTTATCCTCGGGCGCCACGGCTTCACTCAAGCCTTGCAGGTCGCCGGCCTCGGCTTTCGGCTGTCCGCTCTTCGAAATGCGCGCCCCGATCACGATGCGGTCGGCGGTAGAGAGCGTCATGCCCTGCATCATGGACATGGAGTCGTCCAGCACGACTTTTACCGGCAGGTCTTTTGCCTGCTTGCGAACGACCGCCAAAGGCATGGGAGGACCTTCGGCCGCACGGGCGAAGACGAAAAGGGCATCGTCCGGCGCAACCCGGCTTTTCAGATTTTCCGCCAGGGTCACCGTAACGCGGATCTGTTTGCCCGCGCCCGTTGCGGCGGCGGGTTCCGACGGCGTTGTTTGGGCGGGGAGTCCTTGGACCTGGGCGATGTATCCCTCAATCTGCTTGGCCTCTTCGCTGCCAGGCCCGAATTGCTTTTTCAGTCTTTCCCAATACTCCACGGTCTTGGCCGCGTCCTTCCGTTCGGCGGCGGCGATTCCCGCCATCCAGAGCGCGGTTTGGTGATCGGGATTCTTCTTCAGGATTTCGTCGACGATTTCGGTCGGCTTGCCGGCCATGCTGCCCTGATGGGTTTCGGCCAATGCCTGGGCATACAAAGCCTTGACGTCCAGATCCTCGGGGGCGAGCTTGAGGGCGAATTCATAGGCCGTTACCGCCTTGTCCGGCTGATCGGTCGCTTGCAGCGAGCGGGCCAGCAATACCCAGCCCTCCAGATCGTTCGGCTGCTTGGCCAGCCTTTCCGCCAGCTGGCGTATGCTGTCCTGGACATCGGCCATGTTGTTCGGCGCACGTGCGCCGATCAGGTCGATGCGGCCCAGCGCGAGGTAAAGCGTCAAGGCCAGTACCGGAACGATCGCGAGCGTGGCCAGGACGGCCGAGCGGCCGCGGGTGCTCGACTGAGCTTTCGTCTCTTCGGCAGCCTCGAGATCCCCGAGCAGATTCCGTTCGGATTCCGCGGTCAGGCGCTCCAGATCCTCGGGGCTTGCCGCTTCCTGGGCGAGTTCGGTTTGCCGCTGCCGGTGCAGAAGGAGATTGAGCCGCGCCCGGTTTATCCGCCCGCCGCCGGTCTTGCCGAGGAGTGCGGGAAGGAAAAAGACGTAGCCCACTATCAGAAGCAGTACGGCCGAAAGCCAGAAACCCGTCATCGATATTTACCCTTCGAGATTGTTTCGAAGCCGCTCCAGGCGCTTCTTTTCTTCATCGGTAAGCGTCAGGTCCTCGCCCGTGTTGCGGCGTCTCACCTGTCGCCATAGAAAAGCGCCTCCGCCGGCCAGAAGCAGGAACGGCCCGACCCACAGAAGAGCCGTCGTCATTTTGAAAGGCGGGCGATAGAGCACGAAATCGCCGTAACGATCGGTCAGGAATTTGACCGCTTCCTGTTCGCTTTTGCCGCTTTGGATGATGGTGTAGACCTCGTCCCGCAGGTCCTTTGCAAGATCGGCATCGGAGTCGGCCAGGGACTGGTTTTGGCAGACCAGGCAGCGAAGCTCTTCGATCAGGCGCTCGTAGCGCTGTTGCTTGGCCGGATCGTCGAACTCGCGGATTTCGATAGCTTGAACGGTAAAGGGAAGAATCAGCAGGAACGGCAGTAACCGATGCATCATGAAGACTTGGCCTGTAATTGGCGGATCAGGGGGAGTAGTTTCTTTTCCAGGATTTCGGGCGTGATCGGTCCGGTCTGCTTGTGGCGGATGATGCCGTCGCGATCGACGACGAAGGTTTCCGGCACGCCGTACACGCCCCAGTCGATGCCGGTCTTGCCTTCGGGATCGAAGGCGCTCGCGGTATAGGGATCGCCGAAGCGCTGCAGCCAGGCTAGGGCGTTGTCCCGCTCGTCCTTGTAGTTGAGGCCGTAGATGGGAACGATGTTCTGCTTGGCGAGTTGCAGCAGCACCGGGTGCTCTTCCCGGCAGGACGTGCACCAGGACGCCCAAACATTCACCAGACTGACCTGACCCTTGAGATCGTCGCTGCTCAGGGTCTTGCCGGCATCCGCCACCTGGGGCAGGGCGAACATGGGCGCGGGCTTGCCGATGAAGGGCGAAGGCACTTCCTTGGGATTCAGAGTCAGACCGATGCCGAGAAAGATCACCATGACGGCGAACACGGCCAATGGAATGAGATAGCGCATGACGGGTTATGAATATGCCGTTACGGAAAGAGACGTACTATAAATCAAGTGCTATGTAGCCCGGGATAAGCCTGTCCTAAGTAAAGTAGGTCGGCAATCCTTTGGCGACAAACTGTCGGGAAGGGTCGTCCTGGCGC
>NZ_MSCV01000056.1 GCF_002005105.1 Methylocaldum sp. 14B
AAAGGTTATATTTCGCCGGCCGAACCTACGAGGTCACGGGTGAAGGCACCAAGCCGGACGGCGAGTTCCGTCAGAACGGCGAATCCGTGCCCGCCGAGACGCTGGAGCCGCTCCTAAAATGCGGGGCCGTCGTCAACGATGCGGAAAAGACGGGGGACGCCGCGGATTATTCCGGCGATCCCACGGAAGTCGCCCTTCTGGTCTCGGCCGCCAAGGCGGGGATCGAAGCCAAGCCGGAACGGCTGCGCGAAATTCCATTCTCGTCCGAGCGCAAGCGGATGACGGTGATCGCCAAGGAAGAACCGCCGATGGCGTACATGAAGGGCGCTCCCGAAGTGGTGCTGGAGCGATGCAGCTCGCTATGGGAGGACGGGGAAGCCAAGCCCCTCGACGAGGAGGCGCGACAGGCCATCGTCGATAAAAACAAAGAGTTCGCCGGCAGCGCCTTCCGCGTTTTGGCCTTTGCCCACAAGGAAATGCACGATACGGAGGGAAACGAGGACGAGATCGAAAGCGGAATGGTGTTTCTTGGATTGCAGGCCATGATCGATCCGCCCCGCGCCGAGGTGAAGGAGGCCGTTCAGGACTGCCGAAACGCGGGTATCCGGGTCATCATGGTCACCGGCGACAACCTGGCGACGGCCAAGGCCATCGGGGCGCAGATCGGTTTCAGCCCGGAAGGGGCCATGACCGGAACGGAGCTCGACCGCCTCTCCGAGCAAGAGCTGCCGCGAGTCGCGGAGAAAGCCGAGGTCTTTGCCCGCGTTTCGCCCCACCACAAGGTCGCGCTCTTGAAGGCGCTCCAGGAGAGCGGTCATCGGGTGGCCATGACCGGCGACGGGGTGAACGACGCCCCGGCCCTGCGCAATGCTCACGTGGGGGTCGCCATGGGCCGGCGCGGAACCGACGTGGCCAAGGAAGCTTCGGACATGGTGCTGCAGGACGACAATTTCGTGACCTTGCGCAATGCCATCGCCGAAGGCCGGGGCATCTTCGACAACATCCGCAAGTTCGTCAATTTTCTGCTGTCGGCGAACGCCGGCGAGATCCTGATCGTGTTCCTCGGCGTATTGGCGGGCGCCGCGCTGTTTCCCCGCCTTTTCGAAGGCCAGAGCGAAGCCTTGATCCTCACGCCGGTGATGCTCCTGTGGATCAATTTGATCACCGACGGGCTTCCTGCGCTGGCCTTGAGTACCGATCCCAAGACGGAAGGCATCATGAAGCAGCCGCCGCGCGGTTCCGGCGAACCGGTGCTCGATCGGCGCATCGTCGCCTCGATTCTCGGCATCGGCCTGATCATGGCCGCCACCGGATTGCCTTTGTTTTTCCACGGCCTTTGGAACACCGGCGACCTGGCCCGGGCGCAGACCCAGCTCTTCACCTTCATCGTCGTGGCCGAGATGGTCCGAATCCAGGTCATCCGGGCGCGTTACGCCCTGCCGATACTCTCGAACCGGTGGCTGGTCGCCGCCGTGGCATCGAGCCTGGCCCTGCAGGCGATAGTCCTTTATACGCCCGCGAACGAGCTCTTCGAGGTGGCAACGCTTGCGCCGGGTGACTGGCAGTGGATCGGCATCGCTTTTGCGGCCTTTCTCCTGCTGAGCGTGACGGCGGAAAAAAGTCTTGACCGGATTTTCGGCAGGAGAGTCGAGAGAGCGCTTAAGAAAGCAGCCGCCGAAAAGAAAATCGCTCCGCCCGAACGGGAAGAAAGATTGATGGCGTTTTACATCCTGAGCAAGGCGTTGCTGGACGCCTATACCGCCAGTTTCGGCAAAGAGGCGGAGGAAAAACCCAGGAGCGAAAACAAAACGAGCGACAAAGTGGAGGCTTTCCGTCTATTCAGCGAAGCGATGCTGAAAGCCTATGCGCGGACCTTCGACCACAGAGAGGGCACGGAGCCTCAAAACGCTCGAAAGCCCTCGAAGACCGAGTAGCGCATTTTTCATTTCCGTTTAGCGGGTTGTTTGTCCCAAAACTCAACCAATGAGCCGCTGAGCACGGTGCTTAATTTAGAGCGGGGAGCCGCCCCGCACGCGGGCTACGTTGCGAACGCCATCTCTAAGTACATTCAGGGAAGTCTTGCGGCATAGGCAACCTGCAGGACAACCCCGCCAATCTGTCGAGATTCCGCAAATATTTGCGGAATGTACTTAGAGCGTTTTCATCTCGCTCGTACGGCAAAACCGGCTTGGTGGACGTCGTTGGCGCCTTCGGCTCGGGTGAATGGATTCAAGCATTCGTAGGTCGGCAATCCTTTGCCGACGTATCGGCTCGGCGAAGGGCTTTGTCGGAAGGGGCGTCCTGGCGCTCCCAGGACGGCCGTTTGCGATTGGAAGGGTCGCGACTAAAGCGACCGTTTGCGATTGGAAGGGCAGCTCTGGCGCTCCCAGAGATGCCGTTTGCGATTGGCAAGGGATTGCCGACCTACATATCCGAATCCCTTACCGACTCGGAAAACGCTCTAGACCAAATGTCTCTCCATTTGGCTTAAAGCGTATTGCGCCGGTTGCGAAGCGGATAGCCCGCCGCACCAAACTACGAAATGCCAAGACCGTCTAATTGTTTATTGCCGTTCGCTCTATCGCTTGACGGCGACTTTCCGCAAGGGCATTGTTCACCCGGAAGTTGACTTGAAGTTCGATCCTCCATTAACTCGCTAGGGCGAGTTTCGATAAGCATCCGTACAACCTGGTTCAAGGAGAGTGCCATGTCAGATTCAAGGTTTCATCCAGGCCGACGTCAAGCCCTCAAGACAGTGGTCGCTACGGTGATGACTGTTTCGCTGAGCGGATTTCTACGGCGGGGACAAGCGCAGGAGCCGTCTCCTGCGGGCGCCCCCAAGCTGTCGCCGGACGATCCGATGGCCAAATCGCTCCGTTATGTGGAGGATGCAACCAAGGCTACCCGTCCCCCGAGAGAAGGCGTACCCGGCGAGCAGCAATTCTGCCACAACTGCAAGTTTCTCCAGGCCGGCGAAGGGGAATGGCGCCCTTGCAGCATCTTCGGCGGCAAACTCGTGAACGTTAACGGCTGGTGCAGCTCCTGGCTGAAGGCGGGTTAGCCGGCTCCGAACGGTAACACCGCCGCGCTCGGCGCGTTTCGGTGTTACCGGATTCGAAGATGTGTCGCCAGCTGCGCATGCATAACATCGATAAAAGTCACCCTGTTCCGGTTCGTGCGCCAACTCTGAACACATATGGGCTTGGATTCGGTGATTTATCCTGTCTGGATAGGGTAAGGAGGCCCAATGAAAACTAAACCGATCCCGATTTTCCGGGTGCTGGTGATGACGATCGGCTCGAGTGCCTTGGTGCAAGCGGCAGAATCGACATCGCCTCCCGCCTTCTCCGAGATCGATAAAAACAGGGACGGATACATTTCCGCCGATGAATCCAAGGCTGTGCCCGGTTTACCGGTATATCTGACGACCTTGGACCAGAACAGCGATGGCAAGCTCAGCCCCGAGGAATACGAGGGCTTGAAAATCCTGGCGCCCGACGAGGTCGGTCCGATCACTCTGCCGTCATCTGGACCGCTGCCGTAGACAGCATGCGGAAGCTCAAATGTCGAATACAGTAAGGCTGTCGACTCGGCTTTCGAGCGCGCCGTTTCCGACGTGTATGGGTTTCGATGAACGCCGTTGCTTGACCGCAGCACTCTGACATTCATGCCGAGAGTCAGTCTGGCGTTTTATGGAAACCATAGTGTTCACAGGAATTCAGGCAGCCGGGAAGTCGACCTTTTTCAAGGCATGCTTCGTCGATACTCACATACGGATCAACCTCGACATGCTGCGTACCCGACACCGGGAAAAGCTGCTGATCGACGCCTGTCTTCAAGCGAGGCAGCCTTATGTGGTGGAAAATACCAATCTGACTCGAGAAGAGCGCGCGCGTTACATCCCATCCGCCAAGCGGGCCGGGTTTCGCGTGATCGGCTATGCCTTCCGGGTCGAACTCGATGAAGCCTTGGTCCGGAATGCTTTGCGCAATACTCGTCGCAGAGTTCCGGAAAAAGCCGTCCGCGCCGCGTTTCGGCGCTGGCAGCCGCCCTCCTGGGAGGAAGGATTCGATGCGCTGTTCGATGTGTGGAGCAGCGGCGGCGAGTTTCAGGTGCAGGCGATCCCGCGTGAAGCCGAGCGATCGTGAAAGGCGAGCGGACGGCCCCTCCGGCGTTGCCTGACCTATTCCATTCGGCATTCGAATGAATATTAATCGTAGGATGGGTAGAGCGAAGCGAAACCCATCGATGGCGGATTAGCCCCTCGGCTCCGCTCGGGACAGGCCCTTCGACTGGCTCAGGACAGGCCCTTCGACAAGCCTGTCCTGAGCATCGTCGAAGGGCTCAGGACAGGCTCCGCGCAACCCGCCGACCCTTCGACTTGGCTCAGGACAGGTCCGAGGTCGCTCGGTGGGTTACGGCCTCGCGGCCTATCCCGCCCGGCAAAAATTAATTCTTATTGAAAGCGATTTGGAATTAAGACGAGCTACACTCATTCCCGTAAATTCAAGACAGGAGAATTCTCATGTACGTGCCTTTGCAGCCGGTTCTAGCGCTGGTGACCGGAATATTGATCTTGCTCGTGCCTAGGTTATTGAATTATCTCGTGGCGATTTATTTGATCGTCGTCGGCGTTTTGGGATTGATGCACCGATAATCGATCGGAATCGGCGGCGACGATATTATTTTTAATGGCGACCAAGCACCCCGTTTATTCCAAGTTTGCAAAGATTTAACGGCGGCGAGTCGATCGCCCGGTCGGGATTAGGCATCAATCCCGGCTTTCCCTGCCTACGCAATAAGCCAGGTATCCAATCAGCGCCAAAAGTCCTATTTCGCCTGCAAAGTCGCCCCAGGTGTAAATACTGAAACAATCCGGTACGGTTCCGAGCATCTCGAAGCCGCCGACGAATGCAGTGGCGAAAATGAAGACCAGGACCAGCAAATAAACTTGTTTCTTGCTGAATAATGGGTGAAACATAATCGCTTCCTAGTGAATTGTGCCCTGCCTAAGCTGCGTCCGACGCGACCGGCGCGTTTCGCCGGGCACGGACGACCGTCGAAGCTTCGCGAAGCGAATGGCCATGAAATCCGGTAAACCCTATGACACGATCGTGATCGGCATCGGCGTGGTCGGTGCGGCGGCCGCCTATCACCTGGCCCGGCGCGGACAGCGTGTCCTGGCATTGGAACAGTTCGACCTCGATCATTCGATGGGAAGCTCTCACGGCGAGTCGCGCATCATCCGCTACGCCTATAAGGACTCCATCTACGTGGACATGGCGAAACAGGCATTCCCGATGTGGCGCGATCTGGAGCAGCGCAGCGGCAAGCGCCTGCTGACGCCCTCCGGCGGACTCGACTTCGGTCCGGCGGATTCCCCCTCGCTGCTGGCCACGCGCGATTGCCTCGATGCCGCGGGAATCGCCTACGAATGGCTGTCTGCGAGCGAGAGCGCCCGGCGTTTTCCGCAATTCCGGCTCGCCCCGGACATGGCGGCCATTCATCAGCCGGACGCGGCAATTTTGAATGCCTCGATCTGCGTGCGGACTCTGGCGGAAATGGCGCAGGCCTGTGGCGCCATGCTGAAGACGAAGTGTCCGGCGACGAAGATCGAACCGTCGAGCGACTCGGTTTACGTGGAAACGCCCGAAGGCGGATTCACCGCGGGGAAGGTGGTCGTCAGCGCGGGCTCCTGGGCGGGAAAGCTGCTGCAGACGCTGGATTTGAATTTGCCGCTGACGGTGACCCGGCAAGAGCAGGTATTTTTCGAGCCTGCCCGGCGCACCGCGTTCTTGCCGGGGACATTCCCGGTGTTTATCCATCATCGGGAACCTTGGATTTACGGACTGCCGGATACGGGCGCCGGACTCAAGATCGCCGTCCACAACCTGAGCCATGCGATCGACCCCGACGACGTTCGCCCCGCGCAGGACGACACGTCCGTCGACACCGTGCGGGCATGGGTCAAGCGCTTCCTACCCTGGGGCGACGGCCCGATTCGCGAGAAGCGCGAATGCCTGTACACGATGACACCCGACGAACATTTCATCATCGATACGCATCCGGGCTATTCCAACGTGGTCATCGGCTCGCCGTGCTCTGGACATGGATTCAAGTTCGCCATCCTGACCGGATTCTTGTTGGCGGATCTGGCCCACGGGCGGGCGCCGACGCAGGAACGATTTACGGTGCGGCGTTTCCTGGAATGACGAGCCGGAAGACGCAAGGAGAAAATGAGCCCGCTCTCCCGAGATTCGAACGGCATGGACACATCTCCGATTAGCTTGGACATTCGATCCGCGATGAACCTGTGGGCGAGACCGGCCATCGCTTGCGCCAGCCGAAATGCTGCTCGCAATCGAGCCGTGGATGAAAAACGCTCGACCGAACCCGGATTGCCTGCTTCGGCCTCAAGGACTAGCAGCGCGATAAAATCCTTCCATCGGTATCGAATTCGACCTCGCGCTCTTTTTTGCCCTCCCTGATTTCGACCTCATAGCTCTTTACGGTGCCGCTGGTATCGGAAACCTGAAAGGCTCGCTGCAGCGTGGCTCGCGGATGGGCGCTCTTTACCGCCTGCAGTACGGATTCAGGCAGCTCATCGAGTTTAATGACCTTTTCGGTTTCAACCAGAGTGCCGTCCGCGCTATAGACCTCGGAGCGTTCCTGCCCCTTCTCGTCGCGATAGGCGATTTCATAAGCCTCCTTGCCATCGAGGACTTCTTCCTCGTACTTCACGCCTTTGGCAGCGGGATGATCTTTTTGAAAGGCCGCGAGGACTGCCTGAGGAACGTCCTGCTTGTTCAGTAGCGGTTCATGCGCCGCGACGAGCGCGGGATTGATGATGGCCGCGCCGAGTATCGTGGCAAGGAATGACTGTCCGTTCATGATATTTCATCCTGAGGAATGATTCCGATCCTTCTTAGACATCCGTTCACCATGAGATTCTACGTCCGGCCTTTCAACTTTTAGAACCGCCAAGCCGCGAATTGGTCTACGCACGGGTGGCCGGGTTTCGACAAAGGGATTGCGGGATTGCCACGCGATCGGAACTAACACACACGGCGGCTATCTAGTACTTTATGGAAAGCTGAAGAACATGCCCGCTCGAATAAGAACCTTATGCTTGGGTCGTTTTATTAACGCGGCCTATAAATATAGGCTGGGTTAATCCGGGGCAGGGATGCCCCGGCGCGGCGACAAGCCGTGTGAGCCCCGGCCGGGCGTGTACCGGCCTGGGCGGCGGCCTGAAATACCAGGAGGGTATTTACGGGTCTGATTAATAGAAGCTGTGGTTCGGCGGCTTGCAGCCGAGGCAACATCGCCTCCGACGGAAGTACTTTTTCCAATGCCGATCTCCACTCCCGGGCCGATGGCGATCGGCCATTCGAATTTCTCTTCCGGATATCGATGAGATTGACGAACGATAATCCCATGGTCGGGCGCTCCGATGTCGAGCGGATTTATCCCCGCATGGTGGAGTTGCGCCGATTGCTGCACCGCTATCCCGAACTCGCTTTCGAGGAAGCCCAGACGGCTCGCATGATCATGGAGGAGCTCGATCGCCTCGGCATTCCCTACGAATACGGCGGCATCGGAGGCGGTATCGTCGCCCGGATCGCGGGAAAGAGCGAAGGTGCAACCGTGGCTTTGCGGGCCGAGATGGACGGTCTGCCGGGGGTAGAGACCACCGGCCTGCCTTTCGCGTCCCTGAATCCGGGCAAAATGCACGCCTGCGGCCATGACGGACACATGGCGATGGTGCTCGGGGCCGCGGCCTTGCTCAAGGACGATCCGCCTCCGGGGAACGTTTTGCTGATTTTTCAGCCGGCGGAGGAACGCGGCGGCGGCTCGCGCATCATTCTTCGTTCAGGGGCCCTCTCGGGCGTCAAAGCTATTTTCGGCGGACATGTGACCGGGCATTACCGAGTCGGCGAGATCATGGTCGCTCCCGGCGTGCTCACCGCCCAGTCGGACGGTTTCCTCATACGAATCCAGGGACGCGGCGGACACGGGGCGAGACCGCACGAAGCGGTGGATGCGGTGGTGGTCGCCGGGCTCCTGATCGTGGCGATGCAGACTCTGGTATCCAGGGAGGTGAACCCGGTCTATCCGTCCGTGATCACCATCGGCCAGGTGAGCGCCGGCAGCGCGCCCAACGTGATCGCCGAAACGGCGACGCTCCGGGGCTCGATACGCACCACCCTGCCGGAGGTGCGGAAACATCTCCTCGAAGGTCTGGAACGCATGGCCAAGGGCATCGGGGATCTCCACAATGCCCGGATCGAGGTGATCGTCAACGAAGGCTATCCGCCGGTGGTGAATACGCTCGTCGAATCGGAAATCGCCCGCCGGGCAGCCGGGAAGATCGTCGGCGAAAAGGGGCTCGTGTCCATGGAATATCCCAGCATGGGATCCGAAGACTTCGCCTACTATCTGCAGGAAATTCCCGGCTGTTACGTAAGGCTAGGCGCACGCCGGGAAGGATGGGAACACATTCCCTTGCACAGCCCTGCCTTCGATTTCGACGAAGAGGTGCTGAAAATCGGGGCGGCATTCTTCGACCGGGTGACACGCGATGCCATCGAGGCGTATGCATGACGACGAGCTAGAATTCTCCGGTTCGAAATCTCCCACCGTGGGAATCGAAATCGAATTTCAGCTGCTCGATCCGGACACGCTCGATCTGGTCGACGGCATACTTCCCCTGCTCCGGGACCACCCGGAGGAACCCCGCATCAAGCCGGAATTCACCCAGTCCACGGTGGAAATCAATTCCTGCGTATGTGCCGATATCGAAGAACTGCGGTCGGACGTTACCGGCCTGGTCAAAGAACTGAAGCGCCGCTGCGAAGGATTGCATTTCACGCTTTGCGGCGCCGGCACGCATCCCTTCTCGCTGCGTCCGGCGTCGGTGACGCCGCTGCCGCATTATGTCGAGATGGAGCAGCGCATGGTTTACCTGGCGCACACGCTGAAAACCTATGCGCTTCACGTCCATGTCGGGATGCCGTCGGGCGATGCCGCGGTCGTCGTGATGAGCCAGCTCAAGCCCTATCTGCCCGTTCTTCTGGCACTCTCGGCCAGCTCCCCGTTTTGGCAGGGCCAGGATACCGGTTTCGCCTCGTTCCGGCAGCGCATCCTGGCGGCGATGCGCGACTACGGCCTGCCGCCGAGCTTCACGTCTTGGCGCCAGTTCGCCCAGTGTTTCGAAAACCTCCGAACGGCGGGCGCCGTCCACGTGGTCAGGGACGTCCACTGGGATATCCGGCCCAGTCCCCATTACGGCACGCTGGAAGTTCGCGTGATGGATGTTCAGCCGACCCTGCGGGAAACATTCATGCTGGCCGCCCTGGTCCAGACCCTACAGGTTTATCTGCTGCGGTGTTGGGAGCAGGAAAAGCCGGTTCGTCCCGCGATGCCGCAACACTGGTGGGCGGAAAAGGAAAACTGTTTCCGAGCCTCTCATCGCGGGGTGGAGGCTGAGATCATCGTCGACGAGACGGGCCATGTTCGTCCCATCAAGGCGTTTACGCGCGAATTGCTGGCAAGCTTGGCGGAAACGGCCGAAGAATTGAGGACCAAAGACTGGCTCGATCAACTCGAAGCCCGACTCGACACCGGGCACAGCTACCTCCGTCAGCGAGCCGTCTTTTCCGAAACGCGATCCCTGCAAAAGGTGGCAGCGAGCCTGGTCGGAGAATTGGAAGCGGAACTGATCTCGCCATAGTGCGAGCTTCCGTCGACCGGTTTGCGTCAGGCCGGGCATTAAAGCGTTTCCCGGCAACTCATCCGGCCTTGGGTGATTGCGCCCCGAATTCCTGTCGACCGGACCTCGCGTCGATTTCCTAAACGGACTTATCCCGAATTTCCGTTCCCATCGGACCGCCTCGAATCGGCGGTGTTAATCAAATT
>NZ_MSCV01000057.1 GCF_002005105.1 Methylocaldum sp. 14B
ATGGCCGATAAGAACTCATCGGGCGCGCCTATCCGTCCGGCGGCAGTTCGGCCTTATGTAAAGCTTTACATAAGGCCGAACTGCGAATGTTCCCGCTACCGGGCTCGTTAAATTATTTAGGGCACGGAGCGGACGATCGCCAGGCCTAAATGGAGGTTGGTGACACGCCGGCTTGCTCTGCCCCAAAAAAACGGGGAGCCTAAGCTCCCCTGAATTCAGCTTATCAACCGCTTCGCCAGCGCGACTTCCAAGCTATCGCCGTCCTGGTTCAGGACATCCAGCCCCGTATCCGGCATATCGCCCGAGGTGGACTGGCTGACGGCGATCTTCCTGGCCATGAGGCTCAGGCAATCGATCTGTGCCGTGCCTTCGTAACCGAGGTAGAACACGTCGACCGGCTGCGTCTGCCCGATGCGCCAGGAGCGCCGCGAGGCTTGCTGGACCGTGTACACGTTGAAACCCGACTGCAGGAACACGATCGCCGGAAAATCCAGCAGGTCCAAACCGGTCTTGACCAGATCCGGATGGCAGATCAGGACGTCGATGCCCCGGTCGACCTGATCGAGAATCCAGTCTTCGCGCCTGGACGTCTCGACACTGGACCTCAGTACCGCCGCCTTGAAGCCTTCCGCCTGCAACAGGTTCTTGAGCCGTTGCGAGGTGTCTCGCGTGCCGGTGTAGATCGTGTACGCCAGCACCCGGCGGCCTCGCGCCTTCTGTTCCCGGCAGAGCCGGATCAGTTCCCGTTCCTTGGGTGCGGGCTCCATGTCACCGAACACAGGCCCGGCATAGGCCAGCAGCCCTCCACTCCGCGGGTGTTTCACCACCTCCTCGCGGAAAGCGCAGTCCGGCCAGGCCAGCAGCACGTTGAGCACCACGCCCAGCAAGGTCTTGTCGCCCTTGCGAAGCGCCTCCTTGAGTGCCTGGACCAAGTGGCTCCTCAGGCTTTCATACTGCTTCGCCTGCGCGTCGGTCATGCCGACGTTCACGAACTGCTCCCGATAGGGTGGCAGCACGTTTTCGCCGATGTCTCTCAGTTTCAGGAAGGCGGTATAGGGCAGGACGTAGCGGGCGATGCCCTTGGGTCCGAACCCCGGCGCCTTCTTGGTGTGCACCGTGACTTTCTTGCCCTTGGCCGTACGGTGGCTGCCGTCGTCGGTTTCCTTGAACACGTCCTTGAGGACGCCGTGCTCGCGCATGAACGCGAGCGCCGCCGGCGCCAGGCTCCCGCGCCGGTTGGCCCGGTACCCGTCTTCCCGCATCCGGCGGCCCAAGATCCGCCAGAGCAAGAAAAAGAGGTCATCCGCGTAGCCGCCCATGAGCGTCCCGGTCAACAGCAGCACCTTGCGGCACTTGGCCGCCAGGACGCCCATGGCCTGGCCCTGCGCCGAGCCGTCGTTCTTGTACTCGTGGCCTTCATCGACCACGAGGAGATCGAAGAACCCCTGCGGCAGATACCGCTTCACGAACTCCGTGGGTTGGTAGCCACCCTGGCCGAAGGCGAACTCGCGGGTGGCGAGCCCCCGCTCCAGGCGCAAGGCCTGTCGGTCGCTGAAGACCAGTTCCCCCTCGTCATCCATCAGGTTGACGAAATCGTAGGGGTTGTCGCCCAGCATGTCGGCCAGGGCGTCCGGCCTGAACCGCGCCATCAGCTTGTCGGCGGTCTTCGGGCCGATGGTCGGCAGCTGGCAGAGGGCATCGCGGACGATTGCTGTCCGGTCCTTCTGTGTTCCCGGCCGCTTGAGGCTCCAGAGGGCCGCCCCGCAACCGGGGCACGCTTGCCGCCGCTCATCGCCAGCGCCTTTCAGGAAACACTCCAACGCCATCCCCGCGCCGTCCTCATCCGTGAGGATCGTGCCACAGTCCGGACACGCCGCGTAAGCCGTCGACTGCACGAAGGAAACCGAACGCGGGTTGTTGATCTCGGTATAAACCCGCTCGTGGCGCTTCCGCGCCACGGCGACGGGCCGCCAGTCGAAGCCCATCCGCATCCGCACCCGGCCGATGACGAAGAACTCCACATGGTCCGCGTCTTCTGACCGGCCAATCCGTTGCCGGATCGTCAGCAACTGCCGGAGCGTATCCGGGCCATTGAGAACCCAGACGCGAGCGTTCGGCACGGTCTCCAGGATTTCCCGCCGCCACTTGTAGACCAGATGGGGCGGCGAGATCACCAGGGTGCGCCGATAGCCTTCGGCTCGCAAGACCGCGGCTGTGGTGATCGCCATCATCGTCTTGCCCGTCCCCATTTCGGCATTGATGATGGCCGCGTCCTCGTCCGCGTCGACCAGCAGTGCCGTTACCGCCTGGATCACGTCCCGCTGGGCGGGAAAGGGCTTGCGCTTGAGGCTCTCCATCACCGCGTCGCGGCCCGGATTCGGTCGGCCGTCGTACACCGGCGGATTCTGTCGGGAGACGGCCTGCATCAGTCCGTCGCCGAAATCGGCCACGAACCGGGACAGGGAAATCACCTCCGCCGAGACCTCCGGTGCCGGTTCAATTCCGCCGGATTCCGTACTTAGCTCGGAATCCGTATCGGTGTCGTTGTTAATATCGAGTGCTCTTTCGGTCATGGTCTGCTCCTTCAAGGAATATAGGGCAGACCACCCACGAGGGGCCGTCTGCCCCGAGTGGGTTGAGTCGAAGTCGAAATTCGCCGCTGATCTCACAACAGACCGTGTTCGGCGAAGGAATAGATCGCGTCGGCGCCGACGATGAAATGGTCGAGGACGCGAATGTCCAGCAGGTTCAAGGCGGTCTTGAGCCGCTGGGTGATGGCCCTGTCCGCCTCGCTGGGATTCGCAACGCCGGACGGGTGGTTGTGGCAAAAAATCACCGCCGCCGCATTGCAGCCGAGCGCCGCCTTGACGACTTCGCGCGGATACACGCTGGCGCCGTCGATGGTGCCGTGGAACAGCTCCGAGAACGCGATCAGCCGGTGCTGATTATCGAGAAACAGACCGGCGAAAACTTCATGGTCGTACTCGGCCAGCTTCAGGTGAATGGCCTCCCGTGCCGCATTCGGCGAGGTCAGGGCGGTTCCGCGCCGGAACCTCGCGGCAATGCGCCGTTTGGCTTCGGCAATGATGAGTTCCGGTCCGGCCGGGGCGTAGTCCCCGAACGCGTCCCGCACGTAAAGCGTGTAGTTTGGCATGGCATGCCTCCGTTGAGTCCGGGCATGCCATGCCCTTGCCGGGGATGAGCATCCCCGGCAAGGGTTGAAACGACTTTGGTCGAAGGTCCGCTACAAAGCGCCTTCCCGACTGTGATCCCGGATACCCCAGTCCTCGGCGAGCCGTTCGAACTGGGCGCCGGGGATCCCGAGGCGGTCATGGACTTCCAATTCGGGCCGATAGTCCTGTTCGAGGACCTGGAGGCAACCCCGGAACAGGGTGTGGTCGAGCGTCCGAAAATCCGTGAGATCGAACGGGAATCGATACCCGTTGTAGAGTCCCAACAGAAATTTCGCGATCGTCTTGCACTGTCCGGAATGGCCATTGGCCACCGTCCATAAGCGCCTGAGTGCGGCAAGTCGTGCGTCGCTGGTTGACATGATTCCTCCTGGCTATGTCAGTCGATTCGCTTGAAAAACACGGCCGCGCCCGGCGTCCCCCGGCCGACGAAGGTTTTTCCGTTTCGGCTGAAGCGGATACGGTGTCCCGTCCGAGTGGCTTCGGCGATGCGGTCACCGGTCCACGTGGAGACGATGATCGAACCGCCCGGCGCCTCGGCGGGGTAGAACACGGCGCCCTGGCCAACCTCGCAGGTCTCGTCGAGGCCCTGGATTTCGGCCAGGCTGAGCGCGCGATTGTGCTGCTCCGCCTCGGCGGGCGTGACGTCGACGCGCCCGAAGCGGGGCTCGTAAACGCCATGGCCTTCAAAATGCATCAGATAGCCGAGACAGCGTTCGAGACCGTGATCGTCATAGCTGATCAGCGACCCCAGGTTGTGGAGGTCGTTACGGCTCGGACGCGTGCCGGGCTTGTGCGTGGATGTCTTCATGAGTGCTTCTCCCGTGGTTCAAGGAAAGACCGGAGAAGCGCTCCCACCGGGGGGCGTTTCCCCGGTCGGGTGAGGTCGAAAAAGCCTGCTTCACACCCGGAGGTGCGGCCGTCGGCAAGTGCAGGCGCGCGGCGGCGAAGGGGCTTCATGATTTACGAGGTGAAGGCCTCGGCGACCGAACCGCGGTCGCGGCGGCAGAACAAAGCCAGTGGCTTTTTCCAGCGGCCCTCGGGCGGCTCGAAAAAGCCCCCGGAACGGAGGCTATGACCGAAAGACCGTCACTGGATCACCAGCGCCCGGCCGAACGTCGGACTGTCCGGCGTGAAATCCAGCGCCCGGATCACCGGCACGAACACGTCGGTGGCGGTGCGTATTTCCACCAGACGGCCGGACTCGGTCTCTTCGATCGCGGTGGTCACGTCCTTCCGCTTGAAGGTATCCCCCTTGATGACGTAGATCCTCGCGCCGTCGCTGGATTTCACCACCCCGGATACCTGGCCGGCCGCCAGGGACAGAGCCAGATGCCAGCGCGACAGGGCCTTCAGGGGCCGCCTGGAACTCTTCGCGGTCCGCGCCAGATGCAGGTCGAACTGCGGCCACAGGCACGGGAATCGGCGAATCTCGTCCTTCAGTTGCGCCGGGTCCATCTTCACCGCATTGAAGCGGAGCGGAACGGCGTTGCCCGGTACCGGGGGCACGACATAGGGTTCCCCCGGCCAGATGTCGGGCAGGACCTCTTCGGTTTCGCCCCGGTGGAGCCTTGCCAGGTGGTCCCGCACCGGCCGGATATCGTCATCGATCTGAGGCCCTCGCCGCCGAACGCCGACCACCACCGCCTGGCGGTAGGTCTGCACCGGCGCCCGAAAAGCCGCCACCTGCTCGAAGTGGGCGGCGATCCAGCCGGAGAATTCCTTGTCCAGGCTGGTGTGGGGCACGATCAAGACCATGACGCCGCCCGGCTGAAACAGCCGCACCGCGCGCTGATAGAACAGCTTCTCCAGCCGTTGCCGGCCTTTGGTGGCGTCTCCGGTGGCGCCTTTGTCGCCGACCAGATCGCCGTACGGCGGATTCAGCCAAAGCAAGCCGAAGCTCTTCGGGGTGATGACCGTTTCCTGGTAATCGCCGTGGATCACCCGGTCGAGCAGCCCCTTGGCGTGCCAGGCCCGTTCCGCGTCGAATTCCACGCCGAAGGCCTCGGTGCGCCCGGGTCCGAGATGCTGCCGGCATTCGGCCAGCGCCACGCCTTCGCCGGCGCAAGGATCGATGATCCGCATCGACCCCTGCGCGGACGGTTCCAGCATGGACAGAACCCGCGCCAAGGTGTCTTCGTCCGTGGGAAAGTATCCGGCCTTGACGAAATTTCGCGCCAGCCGTTGAAACATCAGTGCCATATCGGTCTCTCCTGTCGAGTGGAAAAATTCCGCCGGAGAGACCGAACCCGAACAGGGTTCGATTCCCCGGCCGGGTCGATTGATGAAAGCGCCTGCATTCGTTCGAGAAAGAACGGCCATCGGGAAGGCAGGCCCGCGATGGCGAAGGGTGCGACTGAACCGCAGTCGCGACGGTCGAATCGCTTTCAGTCGGAAACTTTTTCCAACACCGCACGCGGCGCTCGAAAAAGCCCCCGGAACGAGGGCTAAGCATTGGCAACCGATATCAGTACTCGCCGGGAAGCAGCAGCACGTCGTCGGTCAGGTAGAACCGCCAGTCTCCGGTTTGCAGATCCGTGTAGTCGATATCCTTTTCCCGGATGATCCGGCCGTTCCCGTCCTCGACCCGAATCCGCCCACGCTTCTCCATTACGGATAAGACGATCAGAAGGAACGGCTCCGTCTTGAGCAGCGGATAGAACTCCGTCGCTACCAGGTCCAGGAACCAGTAGGCGCCCTGTTCGCCGCCGTTGTCGGCGAAAAACCGGACGCCGTCCGTGTAGGTCAGGGCTCTGACCAGCGGATGGCGATACCACATCGTCGTACCGGTGAACCCATTCAGTCGGTGAGCCAACTGGCTGGCGGTCAGGCGACGGGATTCAGCATCGCGGGGCGCGGGGAGATCGGCTGCCTCGGTATTCCGAAACGGCTCGTTTACCGAACCCGTCGTCTTCGCTTCGCCCAGCGTCAGCTGCCCGTCGCGGATCAGGGTTTCGATGACCGATTCCAGCTCCTCCGAGCCCAGGTTGAGCATCAGTGCATGAATGCCGATGCCGGCGTGGAAGCTCACCCAGCCCCTTTGTACGGCGGTACGCACGATCGTCTCCCGCCAGGGGTCGAGCAGGGGCAGATGGCAGACGTCCTTGAACAGCCCCCAGATCAGATCGCTTTCCAGCGCCACACGCGCCGGATCGGCGTCGTCGCACGAGAACAAACGGACGGCCCGGCGCGAACCGTAATCCGGATCCGTCGCCAGACGGTCGTACAGCCAGACCTGAGCGACATCGCCGAACAGATTGGCCTTGGGCATGCGCCCGGTCATTTTCACCAGGCGGTCGGCGTTTCCGATCAGAACCTCGTGTTTCCGACCCGGATCGTCCTGATCCACCAGGTGCAATCGGTAAAGTCCGCCCTCGGTGGAGGGCAGGGTCAAACGGGCGATCAGTTCCTGGATCGACGTGTCCCGTCCCCAGAAGGAACCGAACAACAGATGCTCGGTCTGGTCGGTGACGAATGCATCGGCATAGACCCCGTGCACGTCGTCCAGTGCAAACAATTTCACGCCATTAGGATTCATCGCAGTCTCCTCATTGAAACGGTCCGGAGCGGATGAACCCATCCGGGGCTATCGCCCCGGACGGGTTGACAACAGCGCGATCCCTCACGCTCAGATCAGTTCCCCCAGTTCCGAAAGTTTCAGGACGAAGCGGGCGTACTCCGCTCCGGAGGGCAGTTCGGCCAGCACCTCGCTGACACGGCTGTCGCTCCATTCCTGAATGCATTCGCCCTTGCCTTCGAGCAGGGCATAGGTCAGCCACCAGAGATCGATCAGCGTCATGACGCCGTACCGATCCACGATCGTGCCCATCGTTTCGAATCGCGCATCGAGTTCCCGAAACAGCCGGAGCCCCAGGCCATCGGCCGGATTCCGGTCTTCCGGTTTCCTGTCGTTCGGGAGATGCCAGGCCTCGTCCGTCGCGGACTCCGGGGCATCACTCGTGGGATAGTCGACCTGCGCCAGGGCCAGCAACGGCTTGAACGACGCATGCAGGGGCGTGACCTTGCCCTCGCCGCGGCGCGCCCGCTCCAGATGGTCCAGATCGGCCACGACCGCCCGAACATCCCGGTCGGCGAACACTTCGGCGATGCCGCCCCGGACCACGACCAATGCATGCTTGACCCCGCTCATGGCCGGTCTCCCGGACAGCGGGCCGGCAGCCGCCATTCCGCACTCTTCAAAGATCGCTCTATCACGTTCATCGGATTTCTCCTCGAGTCGTATACCCAGGGAGACATCCGTCCCTCGGGGAACGAATTCCCCGCATGGGTCTGGGTTGATAAGCCCCGGCAGCGCCGGAGCGGTTTACAAAATGCCTGCTCGCATTCCCGGAGGAACGGCCATCGCCAAGCAGGCCCGCGATGGCAAAGGGTGCGACTGAGCCGCAGTCGCCACGGTCGAACACCTTCCCGCAACCGCCTCGACTGCGGTTCCGGGAAGGTCCGCCTGGGCGGACCTTCGAATGTCGATTCGATCCCGAAGGATCGCGCCGTTTCGGGCGGAAATCGTCGATCGCCCGGTGAGCGGCGGGTCAAGCGCGCTCCCGAGCGCCGCACCGGCCGTCGTCCCCGGTAGAACGCGAGCCATGAACACCGCCGGACCTGACCCTGGGAGCACGAGGCCCTACATCCGGCGCGCAGTCGCTACCGCACAAAGGGCTCCGTCCTTTCCCGGCGACGGAGGCCGGCGACGTGCAAGGCGAAGGCCGTCGAGCGACCTTCGCGGAATCGCCCGGACGAGCGATTTCGCGAAAGCGGCCCGGAACCGACGAGAAACGGTGCAAGGCTCCGACCGGAACCTTGCACGAGATAGAGACCCTAATCCGCCCGCAGCCAAACCTGGCCGACCGGCTGGAACCGGTAACCCAGCGCCTTGAGCCTGTCCTTCTGTTGCCGAAACCGGGCACGGTCGACCGTGGTATCGAGTTTCACCGTCGCGCCCAGCGGCCAAAGAACGCCGAACAGCCGTTCGTCCGCCTCCTGATCAGGCGGCGAATCCGGGCTGTCCAAGGTTTCATCAGCGCTCGCGCCCGGTACAGACGTTTCCCCCGCCGGCACGCGAAAGCTCGGCGCGGTGGCTTCGGCCTGCGGTTCCAGATCGATGGGATCGGGCTCCGGCAGGGGCGATTGCTGCTCGGCCGGCAATTCGTCGATGGCCGCCAGGGCCATGGTTGCCAGCGTGGCACGGACCTCGACGACCAGCCGTCCGCCGGCCAGATAATTGGCCGGATAGATCCGGGAGACGCCGAATTCACCTTCGTAGCGGCCCTCGTCGTACTGGTCCAGCAAGGTGTCCTTGACGGCGAATTCGCCGATCTCGGTCACCAGCCGTCCGACGGAAAAGGTGCCGTTACGGCCATGGATGGCGCGAATGTACAGGGTTCCGCTGAGTTTGATCATGGGGATAGCCTCCGGTTGAATGAAAAACGGAGGCAGCCCCGCAACGGGGTTGCCCCGTCGGGTGGGTGAAATCGGCTTACGCTGCCGTCGGCTCGGGCTGAGCGGACGCTTGGCTCCTGGCGGGCGCCTGATAGACCGGCTGCCCGTCGACCTTGGCCCAGGCGATATGGAGCAGCCGGGCCTTCAGGCTGACGCCGGTCTGCCCGGCCTTCTCGCCTTTCTCGTAGGTGAAGGTCTCGGCATAGAGATCGCCCAGCCTGAAACCGACGAGTACGGCCTGGCGCGCCTGGATGGCCGGCATCAATTGGCAGACGACTGCTTGTGCGTCCTGGCCGCTCACCCGGCAATCGAAGCGGGTATATTCGACGGCATCCGCCGCGCCGTGCAGAGCGGATACCTCGACCGCCAGAAATGGCTGGCCGCGTCTGATCGGTACCTCGCGCACGCGGTTCAGATAGCCGATGCCGGTGATATGAAGGTCGAAGTATTTCTCGTCAGGTGGGTTCATGGTGTTTCTCCTATAGGCATGAATGAACCGGAGAAATCCCGACCCGACCGGGGTATGGGTTCCCCCGGAGAAGGTTGAAGATGCCTGCGGCGCTCCCGAAGGAGCGGCCATCGTTCGAGCAGGCCCGCGATGGTGAAGGGTGCGACTGAGCCGCAGTCGCCACGGTTGAAACT
>NZ_MSCV01000058.1 GCF_002005105.1 Methylocaldum sp. 14B
ACAGGAAACTATCAAGATGCTCGACCGTTACTGTAAGCCTTTAATAGCTGCGCTGTTGCTGTCCGCATCGGGACTCGCCGAGTCCGCGATCACACTGGGGGTCATGCCGGTGGGCCGAACCGGGTGGTCGGTCGCGGTCGGCATCACGATATCCGGACTAGGCGCCGGCGAAGCGCCCTCGCTAGGCAGCTACGATCTGGATCTCAATTTCGATAGCAGCCATTTGGAATATGTCGGTACCAGTTTCGGCGATCCGGTGCTAGGGGACGAACTGGATGTTCTCGATTTCGGGGCAAACGTCACTTCGGTCGGGTCAAGCGGTAGCGGGGTGCTGAACCTGTTCGAACTGTCCTTTGATTCGCCGGAGGACTTGAATACCCTGCAGGCCGACAGTTTTACCCTGGCGGTAGTTAATTTTAATTTCCGGCAAGCCGGCAGCAGCCCATTGAGACTGGCCGTCAACGCACTCGGCGACGCGGACGGAAATGCGTTGACGGCCAACGTGTCGTCCGCGACCGTCGCTCCGGTCCCGCTGCCCTCCGCGTTATGGCTGATGGCCATCGGTTTGGCCGCGGTTTTTCGCGGCCGGGCGCATACAACGAATTGATCGGCTCTCAGCACCGAAGATAGGTGTTTATTAACCCGGCCTATAAATATAGGTCGGGTTAATCCGGGGCAGGGATGCCCCGGCGCGGCGACAAGCCGCGTGAGCCCAGGCCGGGCGTGTACCGGCTTGGGCGGCGGCCCGAAATACCAGGAGGGTATTTACGGGCCTGATCAATAAAGGACCGCACGGTTTGTTTCCGAGCCAGCCGGGCAACCCTGAATCTGCGCGCCCGCCGGTAGCCGAATCGGCACCGGGCGTCACAGATGGACCTGGAGAACATGCTGGACAAGAACTACCGGGAACCCGGCTCCGGAGCGGATGCGCGGGGCATGAATCCCGTAGCCGGCGTGCGCCTGGAACTATGAACGGCCGGCCTGACGGCGAGAACGCCGGAATTCCCCGCCAAAAGGCGGATAGGAAAATCCGGCATCCTCGCAACCGGTTTCGCCGGAAGCGCATCCGCAGCCCGCGAGATTGTTTCCCCGTACGATTTCTCGGCGACGCTCCGCCATACCGAGTTCGCTCGGCTCACGCCGGAGAAACGAATAGCAGGGCTATGGTCACCAGCCGAGCTGCAGCTCGGGCGGATGTCCGGCGTCCATCAGGGACGCGCCGCCGTCGGCGAAGAGTACCTGGCCGGTAATCCAGCCGGCATCCTCCGAGCAGAGAAGGGCCGCGGCATTGCCGATGTCGGCCGGCGTGCCGAGCCGGCCCATGGGAGTCCAGCCGCGGGTATGCCAGCGCCGGATGGCGTCCTGTGCCGGTTCGGGCAGGCTGTTCAGCACGCTGTCCTCGATCCAGCCGGGACTGACCGCATTCACCGTGATGCCTCGCTTGGCCAAAGCCACGGCAAAGTAGCGGACGAGCGACTCCAGCGCCGCCTTGGCCGAACCCATGGCAACCCAGGGTTGCAGGCTCCCTGTGCGGCCACCGGGCGAGTGGGTTATGGCGACGATTCGGCCGCCGTCGCGCATGAGCTGCACTGCCTGCCGCACTGCGACGAGAAAGGCTTTGACCTGGGAATCGAAGGCCGAATCCCACTGTACGGGAGTGATTTCGAGGGGCGGATAGAAGAATTCGGCGGCTTCGGGCCGGGCGTTGGCTACAAATATGTCGAGCCCCTCGAATCGCTCGCCGACTTCATCGAACATCCGGGCGATTTCGGCCGGGTTCGAAACGTCCGCCTGAACGATGAATCCGTCCGCGCCGCGCCGGCGTACTTCGGCCAGGGTGTCGTCGGCAGCCTCCCGGTTGCGATAGTAATGAATGGCGACATCGGCGCCCTGAGCGGCGAGTTTGAGAGCGATACCCTTCCCGATGCCGCGGGAACTGCCCGTAATCAGGGCTTTTTTGCGATAAGACATGGTGACCTCCGAACGATAGAGACTGCGGGTCGCTCTAAAAGCACTGTTTAGAGCTCTTAGAGCTTTCCGCCGCGGTTTGAATTCTGAGGATCGTTTTTCTATTATTCAAATCGATTGTTATGATTAAAAACATCAACGAAATCGATTTCAGAAAGGCGGACCTGAACCTGCTGCCGGTATTCAGCGCTCTCCTGAAGGAACGGAGCGTGACGCGGGCGGCCGGCCGCCTATATCTCGGCCAGCCTGCGGTGAGCGCGGCGCTGATGAGACTACGGGAAATGTTCAAGGACGAGCTTTTCCTGAGAACGGCGAAAGGCATGGAGCCGACTGCCAGGGCCTTGGAACTTGCGGAACAGCTCGGTCCGGCGCTCGAAATCATCCATCGGGAAATGTACGGGACTCCGCGCTTCGATCCGGCCACCGCCGAGCGCAGCTTCCGCCTCGGCATGCCGGACAGCATCGAGGTGGCGCTCTCCCCGAGCCTGATCGAGCGCATCCAGCGCGAGGCGCCCGGTGTGCGTGTCGCGATCCGTCTCGCGGGGCATGAACAGGGAGCGAAACTACTGGACAACCAGGAAATAGACCTCGGCGTCTCGCGATTCACGGACGTGGCGAGCTGGCACCGCCAGGAGAACCTTTACCGGGAAGGCTATGTGTGCCTGTTCGACGGCGCGCGGCTGGGCATACCCTCGCCCATCGGCCTGGAAGACTATCTCGCCCTGCCCCATCTCCTGATGTCCTTCTCCGGAGGCTTCGAAGGCGTCGTGGACGAAGCGCTCGCGCGCCGAAATTTGCGACGGCGGGTTTTACTTTCAACCACGCGCTTCTCCGCCCTGCCCTTCATCCTCAAGGAGGCCGACGCCATCGCCACCCTGCCGGCGTCCATGGCGCGGCGCTGCGCAGAAGCGTTCAAGCTCACCCTGAGCCCCGCGCCGATCGAGATCGAGACCTTCACGGTTTCGATGCTCTGGCACGCCCGCCACGACCGGGACCCCGGCCACATCTGGCTGCGCGAGGCGGTGAAAAGCATCGTGCGGGTCGAGGCGAATCCGTCGATAGACGACACCCATCGAGTTCAGGGCACGTAAAGCCGGTTTGAGAGCCAACACCGACGCTCCCCTATGCAGTGAATAGATATTGTTGGTTTTTACCCAGGAGAAAACCCATGCGGACCGAATTCGAGCATGGCGTGATCCGCGATTGGTCGGAGCACGACAAGGCCGATCTCGTGGCGCTCGCCAATAATCGCAAGATATGGCGGAATCTGACCGACCGATTCCCCCATCCCTACACGGAAAGAGACGCGAACTGGTGGATAGCTCATGTCGCCGGGATGCCCGTCCGCACCTCATGGGCCATCGAAGTGGACAGCCGCGCCATCGGCGGAATCGGCATCGACCCGCGGGAGGGCATTTATGCCAAATCCGCCGAATTCGGCTATTGGCTCGGCGAGCCGTATTGGGGACGGGGGATTGCTACGGCCGCGACCCGCGCGCTCGTGCCGGAAATTATGTCGCGATTCGGCCTGATTCGCCTGGAAGCCCGCGTGTTTGCGTGGAATCCGGCCTCCATGCGGGTGCTTGAGAAAGCCGGGTTCAAACGGGAAGGGGTAATGCGGCGTGCCGCCTTCAAGGACGGCGTCCTTATCGACCAGGTCCTCTACGCCTATGTCGAGGAAAACATCGACGTATAATCGGCCTGCCATTTCCTTCTCCCGAATCCATCATGCTCAAACCGAACCAAGACATGAACCTGAACCCAAGACGTCTTCTTCTCGCGACCGCCGCCATCTTCGTATTCGCATTGCTCTGGAACGGTCTGGTCCACATGGTGATTCTCCGCGACGCCGATGCCGCGTTGGCCGGTATCGCCAGGCCGGAGGCGGAAAGGAGCTTGTGGCTGTCGCTGCTGCTCACGGCCGGCATCGCATTGCTCTTCGTCCTGAGCTACATTCGCTGCGCACGGAACGGCGGCATCAAGGAAGGGCTGGTTCACGGCCTGTCCTTCGCCGTTCTCGCCGGACTCTTGGTGGATCTCAATCAATACCTGCTGTACCCCATTCCGGGAAGCCTGGCGGCACAATGGTTTCTGTTCGGCGTGGTCGAGTTCGCCGTTTACGGGATTCTGGCCGGCTGGCTTTACCCGAAAACATCGTAGGCTGCCCACGGGTTTCCTCACTTCCCAAGCGTCTGGCCGCCAGCTCCAGCTTCATGGGTATACAAATCACCCCTGAAACGTCGACCGCTGCGGATTGCCCATTCATCCATCGATTCGAGCAAACGGCCCGCCGCCTCTTCGGACGGCTCATGCGCGATGAACCTGCCGGTAAGAGCATTTTCATACCTACTGTACGGGAACTCGCGAGTAGGTCGGGAATCCCTTCCCGACGGTGAAGTTGGGCTAACGGGTTCGTCGGCAAAGGATTGCCGACCTACGAATGCTTGAAGCAATTCACCCGAGCCGAAGGCGCCAACGACTTCCGCCAAGCCTGTTTTGCCGTACGAGCGAGATGAAAACGCTCAAGCTCGCGAAGAAGTGCGCTGAGCTGATAAACGGCGCATCCTTCAGAGTCGCAGCTCTAATTTCCATCTACCTTCGCCCTTCAGCCAAAAGCGGCTCATTTTTTCGCTTCCACCTGGAGCCGCACCATGGCGACATGGACCCGTCCCGCGGTGTCGGGAGGATTCCCGGCCAGGTAGCGCTCGGCGACGGCGTCGATGAAGAGCCCCCGCCGCTCCGCCGGGACTCTCGACGTGTAGGGATGCCAGGCGGTGCGCAGCCAACCGATGAAGGCTTCGCGGTCGGCATGCACCATGTCCTTGTCGGTCAGCCGGACCCGCTCGGGTTTCAGTCCCACCTCCCCTAGCCAGCGGCGATAGCTCTCCGCGTCGTGGAACCCGAATGTCGGCTCGAACCGTTCGAAATTCTCCCGCCACACGGGATCGTCCGCCACGGCCTCGAACGCCGCGATCAGCGCGGCGGCAGAGCCCCGGCCGCCCATCTCCATCCGGCAGCGGCCGCCCGGCTTCAGCGCACGGGCGATGCCGGCCAATACCGGCTCATGATCCCGGACCCAGTGCAAAGCGGCATTGGAATAGACCACGGTGAATTCCTCGTCGAAAGGCAGCGTCCGGGCATCCGCCTGCCGGAACTCGAGGTTAGGGTAATCCGACGCCGGAAACCGTCTTGCTGCATAGCCGATCATGTCTTCCGAAAGATCGACGCCGACCACGCCGCCGAACGGCACCCGCTGCGCCAATTCCGCCGTGATACGGCCGTCGCCGCAGCCGATGTCCAGCACCCGGTCGTCCGGGCGCAGGTTCAGGCCGCTCAACAGTTCGCGCGCCCAAGCTTCCTGACCGGCCGAATGGCGGGCATAGTCTTCCGGGTTCCAGCGATACATCGTTTTTCTCCTCGTAATGAACAGGTGTGAGCAAGAATGCCGAAAGAACGCATGGAGGAAAAACGATGTTTGGCGATGTCGCCATCGCGTCTCGCGATGGCCCGAATCAAACCGCCCCGCCGGCGAGATGATCCGGTCGCGGATACCGCCTTGGAAATCAAGCCGAGCGGCCTAATGTCGCGAAGGGATTCGCGACCTAGAGCGACACGGTCGTAGATCGGCAACCCTTTGCCGACTGAGCTGTGTCGGAAAGGAATTTCCGACCTATGGCAGCTGTGGCGCCGCACAGAACCGTAGATGCCACAGCGGCACGATCGTAGGTCGGCAATCCTTTGCCGACTGAGCTGTGTCCGAAAGGAATTTCCGACCTGCGGCAGCCGGCCGCCCCATAGGACCGTGGATGCTCTAAGCCGCTCCTCCGGCGAGATGATCCAGCAGCAGCCTTGCCGCAGCGGACAATCCCTCCAGTGATCGGACGCAGAGATGAAGCCGGCGCTTTGCCCAGTCATCGTTCAAAACGACCGGCACCAGTCCCAGCGATGCGGTATAAGGCGTCGTGGCGGCCCGCGGCACCACGCCGATGCCGAGCCCCGCCGCCACCATGGCGCAGACGGCGTCGAAGCTGGTAACCCGTATCTTGAGATTGAGCGGCCGGCCCGCATCGGCGGCGGCGCGGAGTAGCCGGTAGTGCAGCGAGCTGTCGCTGTGGAGCCCGACGAAATCCGAGTCCAGCGTCTCGCAAAAATCGACGCGCTCGCGCGAAGCCAGCGGATGGTCCGGCTGAACGATCAGGACCAGTTCGTCTTCGCGGAACGGAATCATCATGAGCCCGTCCTCGGCGGCTATCTCGCTCACGATGCCCAAATCGGCAAGATTGTCGGCTACGGCCCGGACGACGACGCCGCTCACGTGCTCTTCCAGGTGTACCTGAATCTCCGGATGGGCCGACAGAAACGAGGCGAGCGCCGAAGGCAGGAATTCCACGATGGCCGAGATGTTGGCGAATACCCGCACCTGCCCTCGAACTCCCGCCGAATAGCCGCGCAGCTCCCGGTCCAGTTGCCCGGCCTGATGCAGGACGGCGCGGGCGCGTACGAGCAATGCAAGGCCGGCCGGCGTCGGCGCGACGCCCTTGCTGCTCCGCACCAGCAGCGCCGTACCGTACCCCGCTTCGAGATCCGACAGCCGCTTGCTGACGGCCGACGCGACCGTATGGCAGTGCTCGGCCGCCTTGGCGATACTGCCGGCCTCGGCCACGGCGACAAACAGTTCGAGATCGCGTAAATCGAAATGCATGGATTGGTCCCGTCAACGATAACGCCGTTGCGTTAAGCCGCCACGACGCAGCCGGGCTTATTGTATCGACGTCACCCCTTCCTTCGTCACGAACTCGATGCCGGAATACCGGCATTCTCCTTCCCGCCCCTGAAAGAAGCTCACTGCGATCAGCCACACCCGCACGATGCGAGCCGGCGGCGGGCCGCCGATGAAGTCCAGGTAATCGCGGTGGACATCGCGCTCCTCGTTGAACCAATCGCCCAGACCCTCGCGGCCGGAACGGATCGCCACATGGGTTTCGCGCGCGGTCCAGGTGGGAATCGGGCAGCGGTAGGCGGTGCCCACGGGCAGCTCGGCGCTCCAGTAATAGGTGATGTCCTGGCCGTTGTCGAATTCCACGGCGATGCTCATGTAATCGTGGGTCGCGAGCGTATCCTCGCGCACCTCCGAGGGCAGGCGATCCATGCGCCAGGCCCAGCGCAAGCGCGTGTTCGGCTCGAATGGCAGGGAAACGTCCTTCTGCAACAAACCCACATCGCGATGGGTGTGGCAGCAGATGGCCGGTTCCTTTTCCGGAGTCCGGCAGGATCGGTAGATTTCCGCAGGCCCCACGAACCACAGATAGTTCCAACCTGGCGGCGGGACGACCGGATCGGTCAAACGGTCGATTTCGGACGCGACTAGGCCGTCCACGTCGCCGAGCGCCGCCAGCCTTTTCAGCCCTTCGATCGGTTCGACCCGCCAGCGTACGATCAAGGCCGCCAGGCAACCGCTCGCCTGCTCGTAGACTTCGTCCGGCGTCGCCAACTCGCCGGTTCGGGTGGCCCATTCGCCGGGAAAATAGCTGGCGAGATACAGCCGATCCGGCTTTTCTACGGCGAAGGTATTGCTCGCTCGGGTGCCGCGGAAGATTTCGCCGTCCGGACCGATTCGGCACCATAGCTGGAAATCGGCGCCGAACCAGAGATCGGTGCCCTTGAGGCAGGTCTTGCCCACGGCAAAGGTGGTCACCCGCTCGCCCGCGGACAAGTCGATGCCGGTATCCAGCCAGGGTTTTCGATCCGAGGGAATATCGATGAAGGCGTAATCGATCATATTGTCCTTTGAGAGCTGGCTCAGCAAAGCCTCGAAACGCGATTGAAATTCCGTGCGTGTCAATGTGTCGTTCATGGAAATCCTCCCGGAAAAGTTCTGGAAAACGCCGGTTCCGGTTCATTATGATGGACGGCGTATCACTATGGATTGCCGAGCCGCCAGACCGTCTCCGCCTATGGCCGGCGCTCGGGATTGTACTCACGTCTCGCCGACAGGACTTGCATAAACTGGCTATGCGCGCGCTTTATCCCGGGACTTCGCAGCTTTACATGGGACACGGACGGGTACTCTATTGCGGTCCGATCCAGCATCTGGAAACCCACGTCTATGGCGCCAACATGCTGCACGTGGGCATCTATCGCCCGTTTCGGATCAGGCTGGCAGACGGCGAATGGCGGAGTTGCCGTTGCGCGGTGGTGCCCGCGGGGATTCGGCATGCCCTGGATATGGCCGGCGGCGTGCACGGAAAGCTGTTCGTGGAGCGAAACGGCCCCGACGCGACAGGATTCCGGAAGCGTTTTCCGTATTCGGAAACGACAGTAAGGTTTTTCGAGGATGCGGAAACGATCGAATGCTTTCGCTGGGTCCACGAGGAAGACCCGAACCGTATCGCCGTCGAACAGCGCCTGGATCGGCTGCTGAATACCCGTGACCAGCCGCCGATCGAGTTGGATGAACGCATTCGGCAGGTCATCGAGCGAATTTGCCGCGAGCCGGACCGGAATTTCTCGCAAGAGGAGTTGGCGAAGCTGGTCGACCTTTCACCCTCCCGCTTCCTTCATCTGTTCCGCCAGTGCACCGGCCTGCCTTACCGTCGATTCCGTCTGTGGAAGCGGATGGTGTCGGCCTTGGAGCTGCTGCATGCCAGCGACACTCTGACCCGCGCCGCGCTGGACGCGGGTTTCGCCGACGCGACGCATTTCAGCCACAGCTTTCGCGATACCTTCGGCGTGAACCCCGCGCCCGTTTTCAGGAATATCGGCCGCTTCGAAGTGAGCCCCGAAATGGTGGATAAACGAT
>NZ_MSCV01000059.1 GCF_002005105.1 Methylocaldum sp. 14B
GCCCCTTCCCAGGACGACCGTTTGCGATTGGGATGGGATTCCCGACCTACGATTCTATTTCGGCCCACAAAGGATAGAGTCCGCATGCTCGACGCTAGTGATCTTTACTGTCACGCCGGCTTGCTTTCCGCCGACTCGCTCCAGGCTTCCGCCTGGCGGGTCGCCAAACGGTAGCGGCGGTCCGCGGCGGAGAACAGGCCGCCGGTCATCATCAATAATCCGCCCAGCCAGATCCAGCGGATGAACGGCTTGTAATAGAGCCGCACGCTCCAGGCACCGGCATCCATCCGCTCGCCGAGAGCGACATACAGATCGCGGGTGAGGCCTGGATCGATGGCCGCTTCGGTCATGGTATTGCGCTGCACGCGGTAAATGCGCTTTTGCGGCCGGAGTTCGGCCGCCTCCCGGTCGCCCCGCTGCACGCGGAAATCGCCTTGCTGAGCGATGAAATTGGGGCCTTGCACCTCGGTCACGCCCTTGAACGTAAACGTGTAATCGCCCAGTGTCGAAGACTCGCCCGGTGCGAGCCGCACGATCTTTTCCTCGCTGTAGCGGTCGGACAGGACGACGCCGGTGAGAAATACCGCGATGCCGATATGGGCCAGGGTCATGCCGTACACGCTGCGGGACTGCGTCTTGAGGCCCTGAATCGCGGTTCCGCGCAGACGGACCCGGTTCCAGAGGCTTAACAGCGCGCTGGCCGCGAGCCAGAACGCCATGCCGAGTCCCGCCATGGTCTTGATGTCCTTGGCGTCCCAGAAAACCGCGGTGGAAACCACGCCCAGCACCAGGCTTCCGAGAAACACGTGGCGCACGCGCCGCCCGATCTTGCCGAGGTCGGCCTCGCGCCAGGCGAACATCGGTGCGATGCCGGCCAAAAGAAAAATGGGCGCCATCAACGGGCCGAACACGCTGGCGAAATACGGCGAACCGACCGAAATCTTGCCCAGCTGCAAGGCGTCAAGAATCAGGGGATAAAGCGTTCCCAGCAGAATACTCGCGGCGGCCGTGACCAGCAGGACATTGTTCAGCAGCAGAAGATTTTCCTTGGACACGAAGCCGTAGCGGACCCGGTCCTTGACCGTCGGCGCCCGGGCCGCGTAAAGCAGCAACGAACTTCCGACCACGATGGCCAGGAAGACCAGGATGAACAGTCCTCGCGCCGGGTCCGAGGCGAAGGCGTGCACCGAGGTCAGGACGCCGGAACGGACCAGGAAGGTTCCGAGAAGGCTCAGCGAAAAGGCGAAGATGGCGAGCAGCACGGTCCAGGCCTTGAAGGCGCCGCGCTTTTCGGTGACCGCCAGCGAGTGAAGCAGTGCGGTCGCGACCAGCCAGGGCATGAACGAGGCGTTTTCCACCGGGTCCCAGAACCACCAGCCTCCCCAGCCGAGTTCGTAATAGGCCCACCAGGAACCGAGCACGATGCCGAAGGTCAGGAACACCCAGGCGATCAGGGTCCAGGGCCGCGACCAGCGTGCCCAGGCCGAATCCAGGGAACCGCCGAGCAGGGCCGCGATGGCGAAGCTGAACGCTACCGAGAGCCCGACGTAGCCCATGTACAGCATCGGCGGATGAACCGTCATGCCGATGTCCTGCAGCAAAGGATTGAGATCGTTGCCGTCGGCGGGCGGCGGGAAGTGGCGCTCGAAGGGATTGGAGGTCAGCAGAATGAACAGCAGGATGCCGACGCTGACCAGGCCCATGATGCCCAAGACGCGCGCCAGGAATTCCTCGGACAGGCTGCGGCTGAAGATCGTCACCATCACCGTCCACAGCCCCATGATCAAAGCCCAGAGCAGCATCGAGCCCTCGTGGGCGCCCCAGGCGGCCGAAATGCGGTAATAAAGGGGCAGGGCGGTATTGGAGTTCCGCGCCACGTAGAGCACGGAAAAATCGTGGCTTACGAAACTCCCGATCAGGCAGAGGAAGGCCACGGCCAGAAAGAAGAATTGAGCGCGCCCGGCGGCGCGCCCCACCGCCATCCAGACCGGCACGCCACGGGCCGAGCCCAGCAGCGGAAACACGGACTGCAACAGCGCCATGAACAGCGCCATGATCAAGGCGATATGCCCCAGTTCCGCGATCATTTCCGGTAATCCTTATAACTGGTGGACACCTGCCCGCTTTGCTTCAGCGCGTCGGCGACTTCCGGCGGCATGTAGTTCTCGTCGTGCTTGGCGAGCACTTCGCTGGCCTCGAACACGCCTTCCGCGTTGATCTGCCCGACCGAGATGATGCCCTGACCCTCACGGAACAAATCGGGCAGGATTCCGGTGTAATGGATGGGAACCGTAGAGGTTCCGTCGGTGACCGAGAAGCGTACCGTCAGGCTGTCGGGTTCGCGCTGAACGCTGCCCTGGACCACCAGTCCGCCCACGCGGAACGGGTAACCCTTGGGCGCTTCGCCGGCGGCAACCTGCGAAGGGGTATAGAAGTACAGCAGATTCTTCTGGAATGCGGTAAGCGCGAGAAAAGTCGCGATGCTGACCCCGATCAGAATCAGCCCGACCACGATCATGCGGCGGCGGCGCGGGGTCATGACCGTCTACCCTCCTGCTTCGCCCGGCGCGCGATGCTCTTCATCACCTCGGATTTCCGACGTACCGCCCAGAAGAGATTGAGGCCCAAAACGACAAACATCAAACCGTAGGACGTCCACACATAAAAGCCGTAGCCGCCCATGGAAAAAAACTGTTGCCAATTCATGGAATCGATTGAAGCTCGTTAAGACTGTTAACCCGTTATTAAACCATATCGAGCCGATAATAAATGCTCGATTGAACCAAATCGTGAAAAACTAATGGAGCCGGACAGTTCTCAAGATGTCGATCGCTCGATCGGACCGCCTGAGGTCGGAACAGTTCCTTGGGAGTCGTTCGCCAAGGACATTCCGTTCTGCTTGAAAACGACCGCAGATTGTAGGGTGGGTTAGGCCGCGAGGCCGTAACCCACCGAGCGACCTCGAATCGGTGGGTTACGCTCCGCTAACCCACCCTACGTAATGTTCACTCGAATGCCGAATGGAATAATGCGCGCCTAACCTACCCTACGCCGAAATCGGAACTTGACGCCTCGACTGAACAGTTCCTTAGCCGGGTTTCTCGAAAGCCAGCACCAGATAGCGCAGCAGCCCCAGGTGGCTCGCCCATTCGGCGAACAGGGTCTCGATGATCGCCGACACCGTTTTCACCGACATGTCCTTGGCCAGCTTCCGCACGAAATCGTAGGTGGGCAGGGTGTTGGACGTAATGTCCTGTTCGTGCCGAACGATGAATCCGGTTTCCTCGGCCAGGCGGCGATAGTCCCGCAAGGTGCTGTGAAACTTGCAGCGCCCGTAAAAACCGGCCGAGGCCGGCCAGCGGGAAGCGACAGTCATGGCGGGGCGCAATAACGGTGTCGGGACGAAGTCCGACAAGGCCAACCGCCCGCCGGGTTTCAGCACCCGGTACCCCTCTTCGAAGAACCTTTTCCGGCTCGGGAAATGAAAAATGCATTCGACCGCCAGAACCGTGTCGAAACTGCGGTCGGCGAAGGGCAGGACGCAGGCGTCGGCCTGAACCCAGTTCAAGACGTTTCCGGGCTCGGCCGAAACGCGTTCGCTCGCGCGCCGCAGCTGCCGCCGATCGATATTCAGACCGGAAACGTCGATGTCCCGGAATCGCCCGTTTAGGCTCGCGACCGTGCCGCCGAAGCCGCAGCCCGCGTCCAATATCCGCTGACCGTCATCGACCTCGGCCGCCGTATAGACCAATTCGGTAAGCCGTTCGGCCGCTAGCGCGAAATCTTTCGGCGAGACGTCCGCCTGCTTGGGGTCTGGCCAGTATCCCCAGTGGACATGACGTCCGAAAGCTTGATCGACGGCCGGATGGCCTCGATCCAGGAGATTCAAAAGGGCGTCGAAATAAGGGAGTTTGACCGGGCTGGACATGAGTTCTTGTGGAAACGGGATGGGACCGTATGCCTGTATACTACCAATCGGGCGGGCGAAAATGAAAAATCCGTCGTCGACACAGCTGTCGGCAAGGATTGCCGACCTACTTGTTCTAGCGATGCAGGCTTGGTAGGTCGGCAATCCTTTGCCGACACATGCGCTAGTTCCCAAGCTCCGGCTTGGGAACTAGCGGAAAGTTCTCTCTCACACCGACACCCATGAATCCCCAAGCTTCGGCCCTGGACAAATTTCTCGAGCAACATGCCATCGAAAGCAAAGGCGATGTTCTGATTTTTCGCGCCATACCGGGAGACTATCTCCGGCGCTTGGACGGACACTCGATGCTGTGCCAGCAAACCTACAAGCCGGAAGCCGATGCGCTAGTCAAGCTCGGCTTTAAAGTCGTCGCCGATCCCGATGCGCCGTCCGGTCTCTGCATCGTTTTTGCGACCAAGCACAAGGAAGAGACCCTTTACCACATGGCGCGGGCGGTTTCCCTGCTGAGCGAGGGCGGGACCCTCGTGGTTGCCGCCGCCAATGACCTGGGCGCGTCCTCGCTGGAAAAACGCTGCGCGGAACTGCTCGGCGTCGTTCGATCGTTCAGCAAGCATAAATGCCGGGTATTCTGCGGAACAAAGGAAACGGCCCGGCTCGACCAAGCGCTGCTGGCATCCTGGCTTGGCGCCGGCGAACTTCAGCCGATTCCGGGAACGGATCTGGTGAGCCGCCCCGGCGTATTCAGCTGGAATCGCATCGACCCCGGCTCGCGCCTGCTCGCCGAGTATCTGCCGAATGATCTGACGGGACGTGGCGCCGACCTCGGCGCCGGTTACGGCTATTTGAGCCGGATGCTGCTCGCTCGTACTCGCTCCGTCGCCGAGCTGCACCTGTTCGAGGCCGAGCACAAAGCGTTGGAAGCTGCCCGGCGCAACCTCGCCGCGTTTGCCCACGGCGTTCAGCTACATTTCCATTGGCACGACGTCACTGCGGGGTTGCCCATCGACCGGCTCGATTTCGTCGTCATGAACCCGCCGTTCCACTCCGGCCGGGAGGCGGAGCCCGGCCTGGGCCAGGCATTCATCCGCGCGGCTCTGGCTTCCCTCAAGCCCGGCGGCCGTCTTTACGTCGTCGCCAATCGGCATTTGCCTTACGAAAAACTGGTTCGGACGTACGCCGAGCATGAAAAAACGCTAGCCGAAGCCGGCGGCTATAAAGTCATGGAAGTGCGGAAATAAGGGGGAGATGGACAATAAACTCGCTGCCTTTGCCGGGGCCTTCGCTTTTCGCCTCGATCCTTCCCTCATGCAGTTCCACGATTTTCCGAACGATGGTCAAGCCTAGGCCCAGCCCGCCTTGCGCGCGGTCCAGGGTACGTTGGCCTTGGGTGAAAATATCGAATAGATAGGGCAATAAGGTGCCGGGAATACCTTCTCCCGTATCGCGCACCGAGATCACCGCGTCGCCGTCGTCGCGGGTAACCGTCAGCCAGATTCGCCCTCCCTGCCGGGTGTACTTGGCCGCGTTGTTGAGCAGATTGGACACCACTTGGGTCAGGCGCACGGGATCGCCCTCGAGCGGCATCGGTTCATCGGGCATCGAAACGGACAATGTATGATGCTGGGCGTCGATATACGATTGGCTGGTCTCGATCGCCTGTCGTACGACCGTGGCGATATCCAGCGGAGTCTTGTGCAGGGTCAGCTTGCCCTGAACGATCCGCGACACATCCAGGAGGTCGTCGACCAGCCGAGCCAGGTGGTCCACCTGCCGGTCCACCATGTCGCGAGCCCAGAGTATCTTTGGATTGTCCAAGTCGAGCCTGCGCATGATCTGCACGGCATTGCGGATCGGAGCCAGAGGGTTCCTAAGCTCATGGCCGAGCATGGCGAGGAATTCGGTTTTCCGCTGGTCGGCTTCGCGGAGCATTTGCTCCGCTTTTTTGCGCTCGGTGATGTTCGTATGCGAAATCACCGCCGCTCCGGGCGGCGCTCCGAGCGGGGTGACTTGCATGACGAACCAGCGTTCCCGATCCGGGGCATGGCAGGGATACTCGATCGCGAAACTTTCCCGCTCGCCTTTCAGCACGCTCAGAATGCCGGTGTATGCCGTTAGGGCATCGTCCGAAACTCCGCCGGAACTGGTGCGGCACACCTTCAGATAATTCGCTCCGATATCCGTATTCGGGACCGGTGTTCCGGGTTGCGGACCGTTTTCGCGCGCGAAGCGCTGCCAGGCTTGGTTGACTGCCAGGATGTTTCCCTCCCGGTCGACTACGGCTACGTGCTCGAGCAGCGAGTCGAGTATGGCGCGATTCAGAGCTTCGCTGGCTTGCAGCGCTTCCTCGACGCGCCGGCGCTCGGTAATGTCGATGCCGATGCCGCCGACGAATTGGGTCCCCGCGGGATCTTCGAACGGAAACTTGAAAACCCACCAGCAGCGGCGTTCCCCGGTGAGATCGGGGGTTGTTTCAGTGGTCTCGACCGTCTTGCCGCTGATCAAGGCCTCCCTGTCGTTCTTTTGGAACTGCTCTGCAATCTCTCGCGGCCAAAGTTCGAAATCCGTTTTTCCGAGCCAATCCTGCGGTCGCACTCCGAGGCGGTCGTCACGAACCTTGCTCATGTACACATATCGTCCTTGCGTATCTTTCATCCAGGCTACGGCCGGACTATTGTCCATGAAAGCATGAAACCGCGTTTCGCTTTGCACGAAGTCCCGCACCAGCGGCGTAATATCGGCCAAGGCCGCGACAGCGCCGCGCGGGGAGCCGCCACTATCGAACAGCGGCGTTGCCCGGCCGGCGAGGTAGTGACGTTCGCCCGTGGGAAAAACGAACTCCAGCGAGGTTTCCTCGACCGGCTGATCTGCCGCGATCGCCCGGCGCAAGGTCGATTCGACGGGCGTGAGCGGAGCCTCGGTGCTGCGGATGGTTGATTCGGATGGGCGCCCTGCCGTCTCGCCGACATTCGATTCGGCAGCGACACCGGTGAAAGCCGCTGCGGCAGGATTGCCTCTTACAGTGCCGCAAGCGACGTCGTCGGCAATCCATACGGGTATCGGAACCGCATCGAACAGGACGGACAGTTCTTCGTTGCTTTGGCGCAGCGCCTCTTCGGCTTTCTTGCGCTCGGTGATGTCGCGGATGAAGCCGTGCGCGAGGATGCTGCCATCCGGTTCGAGTTTGGGCACGGCGCTTCCTTCGATCCAGATTTCGCCCCTGATCGGGTGTCGCACACGCCATTCGGCTTGCCAATCGGACAGGGCGCGCGCCGATCCGGCGATCGTAGCGCGCAAGTATTCGAGATCGTCGGGATGAACCAGGGCGAAGGCGGGTTCCGCATCATCCGCTAAGTTCTCGGGCGGAATGCCGTAAATTTCCGTCCATCTGGGGCTGGCGTAGGGAAGGCAAATGGTGCCGTCGGGTTTGAATCGAAAGGAGCAAATGGCCAGCGGCACCGTGGCCACGATGTTGGCCAACTTTTCCTCCAGTTCGGATCGCCGTTTTTCGGTTTGCCGATGTTCGGCGATTTCGGTCCTGAGCTGAGCCTTTCGTTCAAGTACCTCATGCAGCGCCCGCCGTTCCATCGTTCGCAAACGCGCGACCACCAGACTCATCAGCGTGCCAACCGCCAACAACAACACTACGCGGAGTCTCTCCCTTTCTTCGACGATGAACAGCGAATCGACAGGTTCTTCCAAAAAGTAGGCCCCTACGGCGGCGCTTAACACGGTGGCAAGGAACCCGGCTCGAAACCCGCCTAGCCAAGTCGCGAACAGAACCGCGACCAGAAAAAGAAGCAGGGGAGGCGCCCCCCAGAAGATCGGCTGAAGAGTCTTTAATATCAGCATTACGGCGAACGTCGCCAATACCGCCAATACATAGCCGTTCAAAAAAAGGCGTTTAAGGTGACGCACCATCTTTCTACCGCTTTTCCTGCGGAATTTAACAAATTTATGAATCTTACCGCTCCGGGTTTCGAGTTGCCGGGAAATCCGACAGAAATTTCTCGACAATTATCTCGTCCGCATCCAGACATTCGTGGAGCGTACCCGTGCGTTCAACCTAGAAATGGCTGTTGGACGTGCCCGAGTGTGCGGCGGGCTGGCCGGATGGCGAGCCTGTCCTGAGCCCGAGTCGAAGGGTATGCCCAGAGCCCCGTCGAAGAAGCGCGAGACGGGGAGCGGTGCCGGCGCACAGCCGCGACCGGGTAGTCTCCCGCAACCAGGATCGGGTGCGTAGCGGCTCCCCTCAAACGTTGAGGAAGCTGAAAGCCGGAACACTCGGGATTCATGAGACTTTTTGAGTCGATCCGAGCGGTGAAAGGCGGTTTCCAAGTTCAAGAGTTTGAACAAAGGCGAAATCGCGTCTGAATATGGGCGTGCACTCTTTGCTCTGAGCGAACATGAGTGGAGACGCGTCGGGCAAATATATGAAGATCAACCGAAAACAGCAGGCTGTAGGCATATTGAAACGAATATTATCAAGGACAGCGCGCAGCGCTTGAACTGGTAGAACAACGTATGTGGAGGCGAGCCGCGCGCATAGGAGCCGCGAACGCCCGCCCCGGACGGGCGGGCTGGCTGAGGCCACAGGGAAGTGTACTTGCGGTGCCCTCGAACGGACTACCCGGTTCATCCCCCATGCG
>NZ_MSCV01000060.1 GCF_002005105.1 Methylocaldum sp. 14B
AAAGCCGACGATCGCGCATTGATGATTTCGACTCTACGTGAATGTCGGCTTTGATTTCGGCCACACGGCACTAAATTCCTAAAGGCGTCTTTAGTGGCAGTTCGCTGAGAGGCAGGCCATTTATGCAAAGCGGACAGTTGCATCTCACGACAAAAGTCACGGCGGGAATCTAAAATAGTGATCTCACCAATCAAAGAAGGCCGGAAACCCTGCTTTTTGCTTCACAATTGATGTGAACGTTCAAAGGACTTCAATCCTTGTTGGAGAGTTATGATCAGCCTCAGGCCGCGATGCGGCTTCGATAGCAGAACCCTAATAGACCCGCCATCATCAATAACAGCGTCGAGGGCGCCGGCACGGTGGCTGCGGCGGCGACCGTGACGCGCCCCGTTTGGGTGTCGGCAGTCAGGGCATCGCCATATCCATCCGAGAGGGCGTTGATCGAGATTCCGAGAGCGCTGGTGCCGATACCCAAGGCCGTGAAATCAAGCGTTGCCAGAACGAAACTGTCGGTCTGCAAATCCTCCAAATAAGGCGCCAAGCAAAAGATGCAGCCCGTCGCACTGGGCTCGAGCAGACTCACCTCGAATAGGTTGACCGTTCCCGCGCCGGTGCTAAAGCTGACAAACGCTTCGCCTGCCAATTCATCACCCAGCGCTCCCCCGAAAGTTAGACCGGTGAACGCCAACACGCCGGCATTGAAACTAAGATCGAGATCGAATGCCCCGAGTGACGGCGCCGTGTGATTGCCGAGCCCCGCGATCACCAGATCGACCTGCACGGGGGTACCGGGATCGACCGTTTGGGTCACGGGGTTGACGCTCAGAGTGATCGCCTGAGAGGTGGCTGGAATCAGCGCCAGGCACACCAAGGCTTTGCGGAGCAGCATTTGGAATGGTTTCATTAGGCTTACCCTTAGTTTGAAGTGAGCATTCATTGAGTGGCGCAGCGAGGCCGGGTGCACAGCAGCGTGAGCTTTCGGGCATCGAGGGCGTCGATTTTCAGATCGCCGTTCAAATCCCGCAGGTCATTGGGACCGTTCGCCGGCGTGTTCCGGGCGGTCATGAGGCTGTTGAGATCGGCGTTGTCCACATCGCCGTCCTGATCGAGATCGCCGAGTTTCGGCACCGTGATAAAAACCCAATCGGGTGGGCTTTCCATCGCGCCATCGCTGACAAACAGAGCGACGGAATAGACCCCCTCCTGCCCAGGCGTGAAGGTGAGGTTTGATGTGTGGTCACCCGTCAGCGTAAGCGTGGCGCCGGTCATCTGAAGCCAGCGATAGCTTAAAGGCTCTGGACCGTTATCGGGATCGATGCTGGCACTGCCGTCGAGCGTCACCAGGCTGTTGAGCCGCACCACCTGATCCGGACCGCCATTTGCGGATGGCGGCACATTGGGCGGGGGAGGTGGTGGATGCGGCTCGGTAACAGTTTGTGTCGATCGATTGCCGGCGGCGTCGTAGGCATATTCGATGACCGTGCCGTTGCCGTAATCGGTGCGGACGAGACGGTTGAGATCGTCATAGGTATGGCTAATGTATTCTCCAATAACCAGCTGAGGTAATAACAATACTCCAACAATCAGGAGTGCTAATTGATGCAGTCGGCTCTTAAAAATCCACATGTTCTTGCCTTAAAAATTCTATTCTTCAAATATGGCGCATAAATAGTTGGTGAATGTATAAAGAAAATTTATATTGAGATACATTCAAGTATTCACCAATTATTTCTTTGGTGTTTCACTTTGGTATTTCGCAGCCAGCTTCCAAGACCAAAAGTCATTCAATGCTGAAACTAATGCATTGTTACTCGCAGCGTCATCAGTTTGACCCTCAGCCCACTTGGCAAGTAATGCAAATTTTTCCATTGCACCAGCAAGCTTTTTGCTACTCATGAATATTGATTGGATGCTAGATATTTGCAGATGGCTAAGATGGGAAATTGCGGTTTCAATATTTTCGACATTATTGAAAATATTGGCTAAATCTTTGGGTAAAGAAATCCATTCCAGTGCCTCGGCTCCAGCCAGTGCTACTTTGAATGTCTTATTGTTAATAATCGGATCTAAAACCCCTTGATCGGTAGTTGTTGGACCCATATCGAAGAATGCATTAATAGAATTCTCCACAGATCCGGCTAATGATTTGCTGGCTTCATTAAATTCATTCAGTGCCTGGATAGTATCAGCAAAGGCGTCGACTTTATTTCCGCCAGCCCCTTGAATCACTGCACTACCTAAATTGCCGATTGTTTTTGTGCTATGTACAACAAAATCCTTCAGATCTTCTCCAGCCTTCGCAAAAGCATCCCAACCAAATAGGCCACTGGGATCCACCAACCTCACCGGATTATTCAACGCATACACATACCGATTAAGAGTTTGGCCATTACTCAAGGAGCCCCTCAACGGGTCCTGGCCGATAAACCGCCCGAGTTCCGGGCTGTAATAACGGGCACGCGCGTAGTTGAGCCCAAAGCCTTCGTCCATCACCCCGAATTGGCCGACGAATCGGAACGGATTGTCGGTGGATTGCTGGAGATTCATCACCTGGCCGAACGGGTCGTAGGTGTAGGTGTCGGTGATCTGGCCATTGAGGTCGGTCAGCGCCACGGTGCTGCCGATGGGGTCGTAGTGGTAATAACGGGCCTCCCCATTGGGAGCGACGCGGGCAATCAGACCCAGGCCGTAGACGTAATAGGCTTGGGGCTTTCCGGTCGAATCCGATTCCACCAGGACGTCGCTCAGGGGCTTTGAGAGATCGAGCGTGTAGCGGGTTGGCACGTGATTCCGTTCCGCCTCGAGCCGATGCCCGAGACCATCATAGCGGTAGGTCGCCGCCGCCACGTCATTCACCCTGATCAATCGGTTTTCGATGTCGAATTCAAACGTGGCGCCGGGTTTCGCCAGCAGGTTGCCGTTCTCGTCATGCCTGACGGCTTTCCCGTTGAGGTCAGTCAAGCGGTTGGCGTCGTCATAGCTGTAGCTGTCGATCTGCGGACCGAATACCGGCGCCAAGGGTTCGGTCCGGTCGATCCCTAAGCGGTTGCCAACCGGATCCAGCGTCAGGTTGTATCCCGCCAACACGGACTGATCGGGCTTGAAGTTGATGAGTTGCGTGAGTCGGTCGGCGGCATCGTAGGCATAGGTCGCCTCGGTGCTGTTGGGATTGACCGCCGCCGTCAGCCGGCCGGCCGCATCGTACACATAGGTGGTTACACCGCCCAGCCAATCGGTGACGGACTGCATCCGGTTCAGTGCGTCATAGACGTAGGTCACCCGCTTGCCGTCCGGATAAACCACCGCCACCCGGTTGCCGGCGGCGTCGTACTCGTACGCCACCGTTTGGGCATAAGGGTCGGTCTGCTGGACCAAGCGGTTGAGCTCGTCGTAGGTGAAGGCCGTTCCGCCGAGGGGATCGGTCATGCCGACGAGGTTGCCGACGGCATCATAAGTGAACGCCACCGTGGAGGTATCGGGATAGGAAATCGTCTCCAGGCGTCCTGCGGCATCGAAGCCGTACTGGGTGACCTTCCCGTTCGCATCGGTACGCTGGATGGGGTGCCCCACGGCATCGTAGGCGTAGGTCTCGTTATGACCCAGGGGGTCGGCTTCGGCCACTCGCCGGTCGAGGGGATCGTAGGTGTAGGTGGTGGTATGGCCGTTCGGATCGGTCATCGCAATGCGGTTACTCACGGCGTCATAGGCGTAACTTGCCGTGCCGCCCAGAGCATCAAGGGACTGGGTCAGGCGTCCGAGCGCATCGTAGGTGTAACGGGTTTTGCGGTTATTCGGATCGATGACCTGCGTTAACCGGTCGAGTGCATCATAGGTCAGATAGGTGGTCTGGCCGAGTGCATCGGTCGCGCTGATCCGGCGATTGAGGCTGTCGTACGCCCACCCCCTCGTATGACCCAGCGGGTCGGTCTTCGTGATCAGATTGCCCTGTGCGTCGTAGGCGAATGCCGCGTGTTGTCCCAGCGCATCGGTCGCCCCGGTCAGGCGATTCGCGGCATCGTAGGTGAACTGGGTGGTGTGGCCGCGTGGATCGGTGACCGACACCCGGTGGTCGGCCGCGTCGTACCCGTAGGTGGTGGCGTGTCCGAGCGGATCCGTTACCGTCGTTAGAAAGTCATTGGCGTTATAGGTCAGGACGGTTTCGTGTCCCAGTGGATCAGTGATTCCGGTGCGGTTGCCGTTGGCGTCGTAGCGGAACCGAGTCGTATGGCCGAGGGGATCGGTCGTTTCCACCAGCCGATCGGCGGCATCGTAGACGAACGCGGTAATGCTGCCGTTGGCATCGGTCCGGCTGATCCGCCGGCCGGCGCCGTCGTAGGCATAGGTGGTGGTTTGACCGACCGGATCGGTGACCTTGATCACATTGCCGTGGGCGTCGAAGGTCTGGGTCGTCACCCGGCCGAGGGCGTCGGTCAACGTGACCGGCTGGCCCGTGGTGTCGTAGGCGATTTGGCGGGTATGGCCTAGGGGATCGGTCACTTGGGTGAGATTCCCGTGGCCGTCGTAGATGAAAGCGGTGGTGCCGCCCTGGGCGTCCGTCCGCTGGGTCGGGTTGTTGAAGTCGTCGTACGCGATCGTCGTGACCTGGCCCTTGGCGTCGGTCTTGGACGTCACGTTGCCGCGCGTGTCGTAGGCGTATTTCGTGACGTTGTCGTTCCGGTCGGTGACTTGAATCCGGTTGTTCTGGGCGTCATAGACGTACTGGATCCCATGGCCCAGCCCGTCGGTGTCCTTCACGAGGCGGCGGAGCCCGTCATGGGTGTGAATCGTGGTGTGCCCGGAAGGATCCGTGATGGTGGTATCACCGGGTGATGGGCTGTCATAGGCGAAGGTCGTCACAAAGCTGCGTCCGTTCTTTTGCGCGACCACGCGGCCTTGGCCGTCATAGGTGTTTTCGATCAGCGTGTGGCCGCGCCGGTCGGTGATCGTCGTGATATGGTGACCGGCGTCGTAGGCATACGTCTGGACCGCCCCCAGGGGATCGGTGTCCGAAATCAGATGCCCTTCGGCATCATAGGCGTAGTGGACCGTCCGTCCAATTGGATCGGTGAGTTGCACCAAATGGTTGTCGGCATCGTAGCTCAGGCTGACGGTCCGGCCGACCGTGTCGGTGATCGCGGTCAGATTGCCGGCGCCATCGTACGCGAAGTTCAAGGTGTTGCCGGTTGAATCGGCAAGCGCAATCAACCGGCCTTCGGCATCGAAGGTTTGCCGGGTCTGGTCCTTGGCCGTCAGGGTGATACTGTTGTCGGCGTTCTTCACCAGGCGGCTGTAAAGCCCCGGATATCGGGAGCGATAACTTCCATCGCCGTTCGGATCGTAGAACTCTTCGTGCCCGTCGCCCTGCTTGATCACCACCGAACCATCGGCCTGTTCGGTCAGACGCACGTTGTAGCTGTGCGTCCAACCGCGCCCCAGGGGACCCGAGTAGCTGTCCTGATCGTTGTAGGTGCGGGTGAAGGAGAAGGGGAGACCACGGCCGGGAAGTTTCAGGTCGGTGTGCTGGTAGTAGTAGTTGCCGGTGGCGGTGTTGACGGGTTCCGCGGCGAAGCCTGTAGGTGAAGCGGAAGATGCTTGCCCAAAAGAGGTTGGAATTGGCGGTGGCCCCGCAGGATTTAATAGGACAGTTCCGGAGTATCCGGGACGGGATGCCGTGGCAAGAATTTGCCCCTGATCATTAATATCTATGATGCTCTCGAGCTTATACCCTGAGAACTTGCTAATTAGCTCATTTAAATCTCGTATTCCATTGCGCTTATCCCAAATCCAGAAAATCTGCTCTGTTCTCTCTCCCGTTGAGCTATACACTGAAACTGAACCAATAACCTTATCTTGGTTATTTATAGCATGTGCGTAATAAAATGCGCGTGTGCCAAAGTCAAATGTATCATAGATCGAATTGACCTTCCCATTTGTGCTATCCATAATCTCAAAAGTTGGACATTGACCTGTACAGTAACCCGTATGTAGAAGTATTTTTCCATTATCATTTATATCCCAAGCAATCCACTTGTCGACACCAAGGTCCAGCAACGTTGAAGAATTGCTGTCAAAGATGAATATATGCGGTTCGTTATAATTTTCTGTTCCTTTTTTGATTCCTACTACTGGTACTTGACCATTATTATTAATTGCCCAGGCTACGCTATCTGTTTGATTTAGGTCATTTGGGTTGTAAGCAAGATCCATATCGCTTGGAGAACCTGTGCTGTTGTAAAAAACTGCGCGCACACTGGGGATTGTATTATTTGCTGCATCATATACGTAACTGGAGCCTACTACCTCTCCTCTATTGTTTATTTCGTTAGGGATAAGGCGAGTATCGTTAGGCAGCGGCTTTAAAATGAAATACTTCCCAGTGTTCAGATCACAAACATTATTCGCGCCTAGAACTTGTCCAACATCATTAAGCTTGAAACCGGTGCACGGGCTTGATTTTAAGCCATTCGCAGAACTCCACAAAAATGTTACCGAAGACGATGGTTTCTGCAGGAGCACATCACCAAAATTATTAATATCTCGACCTTCTAGTTCAGCGCTAATTTCTGTAACAGAATAAATAGTGGCATTACAATTGCCTGCATAGAGGATCATTGAGATTGCTAGGATCGTCTTGGCCATGTAGGCCGTCGATAATTTAAGGGGATATTTTTGTGATTTTCTGAAAAATAAACGAAGTTGGGCTAAAAGGAGAGTTATCACCGAAAGATACTCTATAGGGGAAGTTAACAGGAAATTAGTAATATTCAGGAATAACTGGTATTCCAGCCTTCGAGCGTTGAATTTTATTGCGGGGTCAGTCTGGCCCTGGTTGGCTTCGAAACCGAAAGGTAGCTTCCCGTAGAATTCGGAGAGACGAGCTTTCGAATCTGCACTCGTCATTGGGCGAATCAGCGGTAACGCTGCTTGTGCCGCATTCCCAAATACGCCGGCCGCGAAGAGCAGCAGCACCGAAAACCGAACAGCAGCCCATGAGCGCGTTGCTCTAGCCATCCCCTTCCCCCTGTGATAGTCCTCTGAAGTTTCGTTTCAACAAGCACTTACGAGGACATAGCAAAAGGACTGCCAACTGCTGCAAGGCTAGACCAGAACTACAACAAGCACTTTAGAAATAACGACTTACGCTTATGTCGCGTCCCTCGCGGAAACATTCCGAGATGGCGACGGTCGAGGCATCACGAAACTGTAAAAGAATCCATACAGTTTTTATTGAAATCGCAGATCGGAATGAATGAAACAGCAATCAGAAGAGGAATAGGTGAACGGGCGTGCAGCTTTGGCCCAGAACTTACTGACACGCGAAAGTGAATGTCGGAGTCACCGTAAGCCTCGGCGATCCCACGCGATGGTTCACTTTACTGGAATGTTAGGGTTACGCGACGTGACCTCTCCTTTGCCGCCGTGTACAAAGTCGTTTGAGAAAAGTTCAGACGAGACGGCGAGCGAGGATCTGGAAAGTATGTAAGAAAATGCTGACGTCAAGAAATTTTACAGGACCGTAGGTCGAGTAAGCGAACTCGCGCACCCTGCCTTCTCGGTTGCAGTAACTGAACGGGCCTGTGGCAGATTCTGACTTAACAGGCGTTCAACGGGACCCTGGCCGTTGGTTTTTTCGCAGATTTTGTACAAGCTTTTCGTTTTGCGGTTTCGATCGAGCACATCGAAGACCATGGTCCGGTTATCCGGAATTGTGAGCTCCTTTTCTTGAAGCAACCAATCTCTGAATGACCGGTTTGTCAGTTCAACTCGACGGACGCCGATGTTTTGCGCCCGTCACGTTATGGCCGCAAGTACCAACTCAAGCATGGTCCCAAAAGCCGACATTCGCGCCAATTGACGATCAGGCGCGAATGGCAGCAAT
>NZ_MSCV01000061.1 GCF_002005105.1 Methylocaldum sp. 14B
GCAGTCCGGACACTGAGTGAGGTCAGGCTCGTGGATATGGATTTCCCGCGGCAGATGGTCAGGCAGCGCGCGGGGCGTTCTCACCCGGCGTGGGGCCGAGCGGGGTGCGATGATCGAAGCCAGCTCGGCATCACCCGTTTCGAGCTCCTCCAGCTGAAGTTCCAATTGATCGAGGAGCCCGGCCATTTTCTCGGAGCGGCGCCCGAACTGTTGGCGGCGGAGCTTGGCGACGAGGAGTTTCAGGTGGGCGATTTCGACGCGCTGGGCTTCAATCAGCGTCTTGAGGGCGGGAATCTCATCGGGAAGCACGTCGGGGTTGGTCATGCCCCGATTATACCCGCCCTCCGTCAGGCGGCGTGAGAAGGCGCGGTGCGGATCGGGCGGCGCCAGTCGATGCCTTCCAGCAGCATCGACAACTGGGCGGGGGTGAGGGATACCGTGCCGCCCGTCGCCTGCGGCCAGACGAAGCGGCCCCGCTCCAGCCGCTTGGCGAACAGGCAGAGTCCATCGCCGTCCCACCAGAGCAGTTTGATCCGGTCGCCGCGTCGCCCGCGAAAGGCAAAAATGTGTCCGGAGAAGGGCTCGGCTTGGAGCTGGGTCTGGACCAGGGCGGCCAAGCCATCGAAGCCGCGGCGCAGATCGGTCACCCCGGCAGCGATCCAGATGCGGGTGCCGGACGGAGGCGCGATCATGGGCCCTTGAGACTCGCGAGGACGGTGCGCAAGGTCGCCGCATCGACGGAACCTTTCACCTGAACCCGCGTACCCCCGAGTTCGATGGTGATGGTGCCCGGTGGAGCGGATACCGTGGCTTCACGCGCTGGCGCGGCCAATGCGGGCGTCATCGCCACCGGTAATAAGGTCGGCCCCGGCGGACCGGCCGGGGCGTTCCGGTCCTTAAGGTAGTGTCGGCGCCATTTGAACAGTTGATTGGCGTTGATCCGATGCGCCAGCGCAATCCCCGCGACCGAGGCGCCCGGCTGTAGGGTCCGCTCCACCAGTTCGCGCTTGAACTCAGGCGCAAACCGCCGCCGGCCCAAGGTATCCATCGCCACCACGCCCGTTGTGAAGTCAGCATCGTGAGTCATCAGTGCGTCCACCTCAAGAGTGTGCGGACACCCCGTGCATCCGCTCGCACCAGTGTCGCCTGAGCCTTTCAATCCGTCGAGACGGTCCTCGGCGGACGCTTACAATTTAGAGGCTGGCTGTATCGACTCGGTCGGCCTCGTCGGCTCATCGCATGATTTCTGTCAGAACGGGGCCACGTGCCGGAAAGATATCGATTGAGCAAAGCGGGCCTTACGCTTGTCTTATTTATTGCATCCACATTTCATCGCCCGGTGAAGTGCAATAACCAACCACGGAGGATATGCCATGATAGGTTGGGCAGTTACTTTCCTCGTCATCGCCATTATCGCCGCCCTTCTGGGATTCAGCGGCATAGCCGGCACGGCAGTCAATATCGCTTGGATATTGTTCGTTGTCGGACTGATCTTAGCTCTGGTCTTTTTCTTGATGGGCCGCCGTCCCCCTGTCTAGACGCGGGGACTTCGAACCTTTATTTGGCAGCCGCTGCCCGTCCAGCGGCTGTTGCCCAGCGTACAGTCGTTGCGGAATTTACCTACAACTCATCACAGCTGAATATCAGCCGCCAGCGACCATGCATCACGTGCGTCCGAATGGGCGCTGCACTTCGTCGCGGTCGTAATAACCCTCCCAGTGCCACATAGCGTCTACATTCCTGCTAAACTGGCGTGTCTCCGGCTTCCGCTAACTCATTAGCCTTCTGCGGATTCTGGCCGGTATTCCTCACGAACGAGGAAAAATTTTGCTGTTTGTTTGGCTTGAGGTATTGAGTGCATGTCCCTCGTAGAATGCAAAGAATGTGGCCACCGAAACTATGAAAAACTTTTTCAATGTCGAAAATGCGGTACGCTCACCCGTTTCGGCACCGAAAAACAAAAATTACGGCGTTTGGCTCTGGGCGTCGCGCTGATTGTCGGTGAACTAATGCTCTTGAATAATCCTGCTAAAGAAGAGCACTTTACGAAAGCAATCGAACTCGACCGCATACCCAGTTCATTTACAGTTGAGCACGATTTGGAGCTCTACGACTATCACGATTATTACTTATTCTCGGCCCTAAGCGTTGGCCGGGAAGGAAATAAGACGCTGCTCACGTTCGGATTTCTCTCGGCGGTAATATAGGCCGGCGGATCAATTTATCGACAGCCTACTGATCTTGGGGCCTTTGCGTGACCGCGCACGGACAAACATGTCACCGCGGTCTCGCAAAGGCGTCGACTTCGCGCTCCGACCCGGTAGAGCATCACCAGCACGGTCAATAATACGATTAGCCTCAGAATCAGGCCGGACTGACGGAGTTCGGGTCTGGACCCCCAGTGTATCTGCCACGAGATTCGACGAATTCCTTGAAGTTCTGAAGATCATCCTCCAAGTTAGCCTCCACTATGCCGAGGACGTCGCCGATCTTTTCTTCCAGACTTTCGGGTTGGTATTCGATGTCCAAAGTCATCCGGGTACGCCCCATATTCAGAGGTTCGAACATAATTACGCCATGAGTATCGGCAGCTTCCGAATTTCGCCAGACGATGCGCCTTCCCGGCACGTGCTCGACAACCTCAGTAACCCACTCTATCGGCTTGCCGGCGATCACGCCGCGCCAACGTAGATGCGTGTCATCGATACGGCGGACTTCCTGGACGTTGTCCATAAACTCGGAAAATTCTTCGTACTGCAACCATTGGTGGTAAGCGACCTGTGCCAGCGTATCGATCTCGATGGACTTGTGCAGACTAGCCATGTCCGGTCTCCTCGGATTGAGTCGGCTGAATTCGATGTAACAACCCTACTACGTTAAAGACACACGGCGATCCTGCCGAACCCGTGGACGTAAAGTTGGACCTAGCGAGTGCAAAGGCAGTTCATGCAGATTCTTATACGCCAATCCGATATCTCCTAGCACTACTTCGCCAGATTTTTGATTCAACCATCCGGTTGATCTGGTTATGGATACGCATTGGGAACAGGAACTAGCGGATTGACTGCTTCCCTTTTGGGATACGTTAGGACATGAATCCCGGCAGCACTGGCACCGGTTTATCTGCACGGGCTAATTGGCCCCGGGGAACGCCGACCTCGCGGCACTGCCCGCTTAAACCAACACATAACCGACCCTGGGTTCACCCTCGGAATTTACACCACCTTGATGGACTCAATCTCATTATCAAACCTCATCACTCATCATCACACGTTGCTGACCATGGTCACGCTCGGCTTTCTACAACACCTTCGGCAGAAATCCGCCCGCCGGGGAAAAAGTGCGCGACACCGCACACCGGCTACCGCCCCAGCCTGCCGATGATGGTCCGGCGCCGGCTACTGATCTTCAGATGCCCTGACTGCCACCATTGCTTCCGGCATAAGCTCGCCAGATAACTGGCGAAGTAATTTTAATAAGTTCTCGGGTATAAGAACTCTCTATTCTTGATATCGATAGACAAAAAAAGACCCGCTGTAAACAGCAGGTCTCAAAGCGGTGAATTCTGTTTTTTTTCAATTGAAACTCAACGATTCGGACTAACGCTCGCTTGGAGCTTGTCCTGGCTGCGGCTCGGCTGGGCTGCCGCCACCGGGACCGCCGGGACTGGTTGGAGTTGTCTCGTTCTGACAGCCACCGAAGGCGAGCGAAAGCCAAACTAGGCCAACGGCAATCAGCTTTTTCATAAGCTTATCTCCTTTCAGATTGAGGATCGTGAAGCTCCATCCCTAAAAAGCGATGCATTGCCTCATCTAAAGTGACATCGGTAGCTTCACTAAGTTCTTGTATCCGGTGTCGAAAGCAGCTCCGATCAGAGCATTTTCGGATTCATAGGGTGAAACGCTCGGGCAACTACCTTGACTAGCCGAGGTCATATTTACAATTGCGAAAGAGTCGTACGAGGTGATTATTTGTACGTGGCTTTCCGAAAATCCGGTTTGGTTTGCTGCTTCGCATATTCCGTCTCGTCTCTTTACGCCTTTCGCATTTTGCCCTAAATGGATGCCTAAGATTTTCAAAATTGGCTCTTAACGCGGTGCCACGCTCAAGTTTCGATCTGAGCTTAAATACAGCCGCTGCGAGACATGGAGCGATGCGAATGCGAGCGAGTCGAGTAGTCCCCGGAAGCCCGAGCGCCGGGTGGATGGCCGAAGGTCGTTGCGTTAGCAACGGTCGTAGGCCATCCACAAGGCATCGCGACCGGGCGTCGAGCCATTGTGGAGCCAGGTTCCGACCCCTTGTCGGGTCGGGACCGGTCGAACGCAGGGCGTCCGGGGCGCCGCAGGCAATAACTTGTCGCCAAGTTTTTGCTCCTTTTGGTGACTCGGAAGTCCCAAAAGGTTTTGCAAAAAATGGCGACACAATCGACAAGGAGAAAAACCATGGCAGAAAGAAGATCTGAATCCGCCCCCTCCCATTGGCTTGTGAATCGGCTAACGGAAAAGAGCACCTGGAGCGGTTTGAGCTTGGTTGTCATCTGTAGCTTGGTTCTTTTGGGGCTGCCAATCGTAAGAACTCTGGCGTGGGTGGGACTGGCTTACGGCCTTTATTCGATGTTTTCGGCCGATTAGCTGCCCCGGAACGACTCACGTTGCGGGCTCGAGCGAAATTCTTCCAGCCATTGGCTCCGGATCGCGCATTTCGAAGGACTAAGCGAAAAGCGAAGTAGTTGAGCTTTTCCCTACTTCTTCGGCGTCCTGTAAGCAATTCTACTTAGTTGCGTCGCAGCGAATTCCGTAGGGTAATAGTCTCTGTCAACGTGAGCAAGCCGAGTGCAGCGTACCGAGCAATTGGGTGTGATCAATTTTTCTTTTTTGTACCAGCGGAGGTTAGCAAGATGGCACAACAACCAGGACAAGGGCAGCCGGAACAACCTAAGAAAGATTATTTCTGGTTCTACATTGGCGGATTGATTATCGTGGTGATTGTTGGAGTTCTTTTGTTGAAAGGTCGAGAAATGTCTAGCGTGCCTTATGATGCTTATGAGGAGACCAAAAAAGAGGTTGAGCAACAAACAAAATAACTGTGGAGCAGTGCTGATCAAGGTATTCGAGACGACCGGCGTACGCAGAAAACCCGGCTTCGACCGGGTTTTTTGTCTGCAATACGTCTCGCGCGGCAGCATCCGGAAATGCGACAAAATTCCGCGCCGGTAACAATGCTTGCCGATTTGGGCGAAGCTTGAAACGACTATAGTGTAAGAAATTTGGGGAAGGAGTATGGACCGGTCAATTAATGAAAAACATCGATCTTCCCTGAACAGCATTTTATTCGATCAACTGCGCTAATAGCGATACCTTTTATCCCTATACGTTCACACCCGAATGCTCAACTCGCTGCGATGGAGGTAAGTGTGACTGCATCGCCTGTCAGCAGCCACACGAATGCATCGCGTCGATAGTTTAGCTAACAATACGTTGGCGTCACCGGTAGACGGTCTCGTGTCAATGACACTGAGCAGCGACAAAAGAATAAGGCCCCGTTGCCATTTAGGCGACGGGGCTTTGGGTAGGAGGTGCCTGGCGGTGACCTACTTTCGCACAGGGATCTGCACTATCATCGGCGCTGAGCGGTTTCACTTCCGAGGTCGGGATGGGGTCGGGTGGTTCCCGCTCGCTCTGGCCACCAGGCAAAACTGGTTTTGAGTCGAGCTTTTATTTTTTAGCTCTTCACTCGGACAACGTACACGGCGTTTGTGTCATCACCCAAACGGTTTGGGTGTTATATGGTCAAGCCTCACGGGCCATTAGTATGGGTTAGCTTCAGCCATTACTGACCGTCCACACCCCACCTATCAACCTGGTGGTCTTCCAGGGCCCTTCAGGGGACTCGT
>NZ_MSCV01000062.1 GCF_002005105.1 Methylocaldum sp. 14B
GGGATGACCGGACATCGCTGAGGCCGGGCATCTTTTCCCGCCGGTGGGGCCGTCAGCTGCCCGGTCCGGGTTCGGCCTTGTTGAGGAGGGTGCCGAGGAGGGGGGTGGTGTTGAGGTGGGCGAGGGCCTCTTCGAGTTCGGCGTGGGTGGTGCGGCCGGCCTCGAGCACCAGCAGGGCGGCGTCGACATGGGGGGCGAAGGCGAGGGCGTCGGCGGTGGTCAAGTGGGGCAGGTCGAACACCACGATGCGGCTCGGATAGCGGTGCTTCAATTCGTCCACCAGGCGCGCCATCTTCGGCGAGGCGAGGAGTTCCGAGGCATCGGGCAAGGGCCGGTGGCCCGGCAGGACGACGAAGCGGCCGATGCCCTTGGGGTTGATCAGCAGGCGCTCGATCGGCACATCGTCGAGGAGATAATCGCTGAGCCCGTACTGGGGGGTGAAGCCGAACGCGGTGTGGACGCTCGGATGGCGGAGATTGGCATCGACCAGGAGGACGGTCTGGCTGACGTCGAGGGCGAGGCTCAGGGCCAGGTTGATCGCGGCGACGGTCTTGCCCGCCTGGGGGGTGGGGCTGGTGACGGCGAGCGCGTTCCAGCCGCGCTCGCGGAGGATCTGCAAGACCTTGGTGCGGAGCACCTTATAGGCATCCACATAGGGGCCGGGCGGGTAGCCGGCGATGAGACGCTGGCGGCGCAGCACCTCGCGGCGGACCTCGATCGAGCGGGTGGTCGTGTACTCGATCCGCTCGGCGGGCGCCGGGGCCGCGGGCGATCCGCCGCGCGGACCGGGGGTGGGGGTTGCGAACGAAGGGGCAATCGATTCCATCACGGGCACTCCGGGTAAAACGAGAGACAGGGTTAGCCGAGGGCGGTGTCGAGCTTCCGAAGACCCCGGAACCAGAGCACATCCAGCGGGGTCCAGAACCAATGGATCAGGCACACGGTCAGGAGCAGGGCGCCGAACCCGAGGCCGGCCAGGATCAGGCGCTGGCGGCTCTGATCGATCGCGAGCTCATCGGTCGTGAGATACGGGACCACCGCGAGCGGGGCGGTGCCGACCAGGGCGGCGACGGCCCGGGCGGTGCGGACGGTCTGATCGAAGGTGGTGCGCAGCGCGATCGTGCCGACCGCGGCGGCGAGGCCCAACAGCAGGCCGAGGATGACGATCGCCGGGCGGTTCGGCTTGATCGGCTTTTCCGGCAACAGGGGCGGCTCGATGATGGAAAAGCGCTCGCCCTTGCTTTTGCGCTCCAGCTGCTCCCCGATCTGGGCCTCCATCTGCTTCGCCCTCAATTCCCGATAGCGGTTGGCGGCGTTCTCGTAATCCCGCATCAGGGCCAGATACTGGCGCTCGGTGTCCGGCGTGCGCTGCAGCCGGTCCTGGTAATCGGCCAGCTTCGCCGCGAGCTCGAGCCGGCGCTGTTTGAGCGCCTCGATCTCCTGGCGGGTGCTGGCTTTCTGGGCGGACAGATTCACATAGGCCGGATTGTCCGGCTGGCGGGCGGCGATCGCCCGCGCCGTCGTCTCGGCCGAAGGTTCGGCCAGGGCCTTTTCGTAAGCGGCGATCTTGGCCGTGACGGCGACGACATCGGGGTGATCGGGCGCATGGGTGTCCTCGAGCACCGCCAACTCCCCCTTCAGATGCGCGAGGGTCTTGACCGTGTCGAGCGCGTGATCGACCGGCCCGAGTTCGCGCTCCAGGGCCTCGATCTCGCGCCGCGCCTTCACGACATCCGGATGCTTATCGGCATACCGGCTGGTCAGGGCGACCAGCTCGGTCTCAAGGTGCTTCAACCGGTCCTGCTTGCTCAGAATGCGCTCCCCGGTGCCCGATACGATCGGCGTCTCCGGGGCGATTTGCGAGAGCTCCGCGTCCAGATAGAGGGCGCGCTCCTGGAGCGTCCTAAGCTGCAGATCGAGCGACTGAAGCTCCTGCTCGGTCTGCTGCAGGAACTGCAAATTCAGCGCCTTCTGCTCCGGCAGGGCGTACAGATGGGCTTCCTTGAACTGCGCCAGCGTCTGTTCCAGCTCGGTGACGTAGGCCCCGATCTGCTCGACCTCCTCGGTGAGGAAATCGGAGGCTTCCTGGGTCTTCTGAGTGCGCGTCTTCAGATTCTCCTCGAGATAGAGCGACGTGATCTCGTTGGCCACCCGCTGCACGGTATCGGGATGGCGGCCGTCGTAGGACAGGCTGAAGGCGATCGTCGCCTTGGTCGGATGGCCGGATTTGGGATCGATGACCTCCGCGCTGATCGGCTGGAAGGCGATATCCTCGCGCATCATCTCGACGATCTCGTCGGTGGTCTTCTTCTGGCGCTCTTTCGCATAAAGATCGAACTTCTCGACGATCGCGAGGAGATGCGCGCGGGTCATCACCCGCTGGCTGATCATCTGCAGCCGCTCGGCGGCATAACTCGTGATGGTGGAGCGGACCAGGTCGGACGGGATCTCCTGCTCCTCGATCAGAATCGTCGCGGTCGAGCGGTAGGTCGGCGGCAACAGCAGCGCGGTCAGGACGCCGAGCGTGAACAGTCCGCCCAGAATCGCGCCGAAGGCGGCGCGATGGCGGCGAAAGGTGGCGAGATAATCGCTGAGTGCTTTTTCTTCCATTGATCGGTCTCTCAAACTCAAAACTGGAATGGGTCGAAGTCGTACTTGAGCGTCACAAAGACGGCATGGGCCTCCTGACGGCCGGAAAACAAACCGCCGCGCTCCCCGAGATCGCGGAGGGTGTACTGATACGACGCGCCGAGGCGCCAGCGCTCGGTCACGGCATAAGACAGATCGCCGCCGATCCGGTAATACGCCTGGGTCAGGCGATCGCCGTTCGCATCGGGCAGCGACTGATCGGTGTAGGACAGATTCAGGGCGGCGTTCAGGCGCTCCGACACCTGCCGGCGGGCCGTGACCGTCACCCGATCCGACTCGAACAGGGTACCGTTGATCGAAGGGCTGATCTGATGGGCGTAATTCAGCTCGACGTCCCCGGTGTCGAAGCGCTGCCGCGCGCTCGCGGTGACCAAGGGGCCGAACTGGCGGTCCTTGAGCGTGACCGTCTCCTGGACCGTGACCGGCACCAGCAGCAGCGGGTCCAGGCTGACGATCTGAAAACCGTCGAGGCGCAAGGTTTCCAATTGAGTCTCCGAATCGCTGAACTGACCGCCGCCGGAGACGCCGACCTCGAGCGTCTCGGTCAGGGCGTACTGAAAGCCCGCCAGGGCGTTGAGATAATCGATCGCGCGCCGGTCGGCGCGATAGGCGGTATAAGCCAGCGTCCCCGAGAGCAACAAGCGTTCGGTCAGCTGATGCTCGAGTCCGGACGACGCCGTATGCGCGGTCGAACTGACAAAGGCGAACCCAGCCCGGGCCTCGTAATCCGAGGCCTGATACGCATAGCCCAGGGTCAGCCGGGTGCGCTCGTCCAGCGCATAGGTCCAGGACGGGGCGACGGTGGTTTCAGCCCGCTGCACGCGGGTCAACACGATTCCGACCAGGACATCGGACTGCGACGACAGCAGGGCGTCATCGGTATGGTTCACCGTGAGCGCCCAGCGCGACCGCTCGGTCGCATAATGGGCATCGAGGTCCAGATACTGATTCTGGGTGTCGATGGCGTCGATCGGCGTATAAAAAAGATTTTGCAGGCGCGCCCGGCTCTTCACCTGCCAGTGAGGCTCCGCCGCGACGAGCTGGGTGGTGAAGCCGAGATCGGTGCCGAAGACCGCCTGAGGATCGAGCCGGTCCGGCAACAGCTGGATATTGGAATGATACTGCTGGCTCACGCTGGCCGCCGCCTCGAGGTGCCAGTCCACGCCGAAGCTCGGGCGGGCGACGGCCATACCGAGCCCCACGCCGGCCCAGGCCAGCCGCTGAATCGTCCCCCGCATGCTCAGCCGCCTCGCGCGCGCCTGGGGCCGGCCGGATCGCGCCTCACGCGGGCCCGGCGCCTCAACGGACAACCACGACGTCGCCGTTCATCAGCAGAATGTTCTGCTCCAGGTCCTCGCCGGCGGCCACGGCGTCGTAATCGAACGGCAGGGGCGTGGTCTGATCGCCCCGTTGGCGGAGGATGGTGATGTCGTCGCGGTCGGCG
>NZ_MSCV01000063.1 GCF_002005105.1 Methylocaldum sp. 14B
CAAACAGGATTAGATACCCTGGTAGTCCACGCTGTAAACGATGAGAACTAGCCGTTGGGCACAATCGAGTGTTTAGTGGCGCAGCTAACGCGATAAGTTCTCCGCCTGGGGAGTACGGCCGCAAGGTTAAAACTCAAATGAATTGACGGGGGCCCGCACAAGCGGTGGAGCATGTGGTTTAATTCGATGCAACGCGAAGAACCTTACCTGGTCTTGACATGTCGCGAACCCTTGAGAGATCGAGGGGTGCCTTCGGGAGCGCGAACACAGGTGCTGCATGGCTGTCGTCAGCTCGTGTCGTGAGATGTTGGGTTAAGTCCCGTAACGAGCGCAACCCTTGTCCCTAGTTGCCAGCGTTGAGTCGGGAACTCTAGGGAGACTGCCGGTGATAAACCGGAGGAAGGTGGGGATGACGTCAAGTCATCATGGCCCTTATGACCAGGGCTACACACGTGCTACAATGGTCGGTACAGAGGGTAGCCAAGCCGTGAGGCGGAGCCAATCTCACAAAGCCGATCGTAGTCCGGATTGCAGTCTGCAACTCGACTGCATGAAGTCGGAATCGCTAGTAATCGCGGATCAGCATGCCGCGGTGAATACGTTCCCGGGCCTTGTACACACCGCCCGTCACACCATGGGAGTGGGTTGCACCAGAAGCAGGTAGTCTAACCTTCGGGAGGGCGCTTGCCACGGTGTGGTTCATGACTGGGGTGAAGTCGTAACAAGGTAGCCGTAGGGGAACCTGCGGCTGGATCACCTCCTTTCATTGAGAACCGCTCAAGGATGCAAGTGTCCACAACCATTGCTTGATCAGCCGTTAAGAGCACGGGTCTGTTGCTCGGAACTCGAAAGCCGAAGGCGCAGACTTGAATCGAATGAGCGCGGGTCTGTAGCTCAGGTGGTTAGAGCGCACCCCTGATAAGGGTGAGGTCGGAGGTTCAAGTCCTCCCAGACCCACCATGACTTTCGGGGGCCATAGCTCAGCTGGGAGAGCGCCTGCCTTGCACGCAGGAGGTCGGGAGTTCGATCCTCCCTGGCTCCACCACTATCCTGGAGTAATGAGTCGCAAGCGGCTTGGTGTGAATCCGACACGCTTGCGAGTCATTGCTTAAGCGATGACGACAGCTCTTTAACAACTTGGACAACGTACACTGTAAACGCGAGTGGGAATGGCGCAAGCCATTCTGAAAGCGAGCGTTCTGTGTCAGCATGCATATGATCCCAGACGAGTTGGGGTTATATGGTCAAGTGAATAAGCGCATACGGTGGATGCCTAGGCGGTGAGAGGCGATGAAGGACGTGGTAGCCTGCGAAAAGCGTCGGGGAGCTGGCAAACAAGCTATGATCCGGCGGTGTCCGAATGGGGCAACCCACCTGGTTTACCAGGTATTGTCATCTGAATCCATAGGGTGGCAAGGCGAACCCGGGGAACTGAAACATCTCAGTACCCGGAGGAAAAGAAATCAACCGAGATTCCCTTAGTAGTGGCGAGCGAACGGGGAGCAGCCCTTAAGCGGTTAAAACTCTAGTAGAACGGTCTGGAAAGTCCGGCCATAGACGGTGATAGCCCGGTACACGAAAGAGTTTTAATCGTGAAATCGAGTAAGGCGGGGCACGTGAAACCCTGTCTGAACATGGGGGGACCATCCTCCAAGGCTAAATACTACTCACCGACCGATAGTGAACCAGTACCGTGAGGGAAAGGCGAAAAGAACCGAGGTGATCGGAGTGAAATAGAACCTGAAACCGTATGCGTACAAGCAGTGGGAGCACCCTTCGGGGTGTGACTGCGTACCTTTTGTATAATGGGTCAGCGAGTTACTTTCAGTGGCGAGCTTAACCGACTAGGGGAGGCGTAGCGAAAGCGAGTCTGAATAGGGCGTTAAGTCGCTGGGAGTAGACCCGAAACCGAGCGAGCTAGCCATGGCCAGGCTGAAGGTGCGGTAACACGCGCTGGAGGGCCGAACCGGGATCTGTTGAAAAAGATTCGGATGAGCTGTGGCTAGGAGTGAAAGGCTAAACAAGCTCGGAGATAGCTGGTTCTCCTCGAAAGCTATTTAGGTAGCGCCTCGTGTATCACTTCCGGGGGTAGAGCACTGTTTCGGCTAGGGGGTCGTCTAGATCTACCAAACCGATGCAAACTCCGAATACCGGAAAGTGCAGCACGGGAGACAGACGGCGGGTGATAACGTTCGTCGTCAAAAGGGAAACAACCCAGACCGCCAGCTAAGGTCCCCAAATCATGGCTCAGTGGAAAACGATGTGGGAAGGCCCAGACAGCCAGGAGGTTGGCTTAGAAGCAGCCATCCTTTAAAGAAAGCGTAATAGCTCACTGGTCGAGTCGGCCTGCGCGGAAGATTCAACGGGGCTAAGCCATGTACCGAAGCTGCGGATTCAGCGAAAGCTGAGTGGTAGAGGAGCGTTCCGTAGGCCTGTGAAGGTCAATCGTAAGGTTGGCTGGAGGTATCGGAAGTGCGAATGCTGACATGAGTAACGATAATGCGGGTGAAAAACCCGCACGCCGAAAGCCCAAGGTTTCCTGCGCAACGTTAATCGGCGCAGGGTTAGTCGGCACCTAAGGCGAGGCCGAAAGGCGTAGTCGATGGAAAACCGGTTAATATTCCGGTACCGGGTGTAACTGCGATGGGGTGACGGAGAAGGCTAGGTCAGCCGGGTGTTGGACGTCCCGGTTTAAGCGAGTAGGCAGATCCTTTAGGCAAATCCGGAGGGTCAATGTCGAGACGTGATGACGGTGTCTTGGTTCGCCAAGACCGAAGTGATTGATGCCACGCTTCCAAGAAAAACCTCTAAGCTTCAGGTTACATCTGGCCGTACCAAAACCGACACAGGTGGGCAGGATGAAAATTCTAAGGCGCTTGAGAGAACTCGGGTGAAGGAACTAGGCAAAATGGTACCGTAACTTCGGGAGAAGGTACGCCCCTGGTACGTGAAGTGACTTGCTCATGGAGCGGAAGGGGGTTGCAGTGAAACGGTGGCTGCGACTGTTTAATAAAAACACAGCACTCTGCAAACTCGAAAGAGGACGTATAGGGTGTGACGCCTGCCCGGTGCCGGAAGGTTAATTGATGGGGTCAGCGCAAGCGAAGCTCTTGATCGAAGCCCCGGTAAACGGCGGCCGTAACTATAACGGTCCTAAGGTAGCGAAATTCCTTGTCGGGTAAGTTCCGACCTGCACGAATGGCGTAACGATGGCCACACTGTCTCCACCCGAGACTCAGTGAAATTGAACTTGCTGTGAAGATGCAGTGTACCCGCGGCTAGACGGAAAGACCCCGTGAACCTTTACTACAGCTTTACACTGGACTTTGAATTCGCTTGTGTAGGATAGGTGGGAGGCTATGAAGCCGGGACGCCAGTTCCGGTGGAGCCAACCTTGAAATACCACCCTGGTGAATTTGGAGTTCTAACCCAGGTCCGTGATCCGGATCGGGGACCGTGTATGGTGGGTAGTTTGACTGGGGCGGTCTCCTCCCAAAGCGTAACGGAGGAGCACGAAGGTGCGCTCAGCACGGTCGGAAATCGTGCACAGAGTGTAAGGGCAAAAGCGCGCTTGACTGCGAGACAAACACGTCGAGCAGGTACGAAAGTAGGTCCTAGTGATCCGGTGGTTCTGTATGGAAGGGCCATCGCTCAACGGATAAAAGGTACTCCGGGGATAACAGGCTGATACCGCCCAAGAGTTCATATCGACGGCGGTGTTTGGCACCTCGATGTCGGCTCATCACATCCTGGGGCTGTAGCCGGTCCCAAGGGTATGGCTGTTCGCCATTTAAAGTGGTACGCGAGCTGGGTTTAGAACGTCGTGAGACAGTTCGGTCCCTATCTGCCGTGGGCGTTGGAGATTTGAGGGAAGTTGCTCCTAGTACGAGAGGACCGGAGTGAACGAACCTCTGGTGTTCCGGTTGTCACGCCAGTGGCACAGCCGGGTAGCTATGTTCGGACAGGATAACCGCTGAAAGCATCTAAGCGGGAAGCCCCTCCCAAGATGAGATCTCCCTGGGACT
>NZ_MSCV01000064.1 GCF_002005105.1 Methylocaldum sp. 14B
CTTCTAGGCCAAGGCCACGAACAATACGAGCATCATTAATACCGTCGCCTTGACGATATGGGTCTGGACCTGCATCAGCGACAGCCGCTCGCGGCGCCAGCCGATGTATTGCATCAGACTCACCCAGGCGGTGCACAGCAACAAGCCCACGGCCAGCGTCTGTAGCACCAAGGCCTTTACCGCTCCGAGGCCGATGCCGGAACCGCTGGCGAATGCCGCCGAGGGCGAAAGCGGTGCGTGGGTCGGCGGGGTTATCCCGATCGTGGTCTCCGGTGCCGGCGTGGCCGAACCGGTGGATGGTCCGCCGGACACGCCCGTGACCGCCGAGACATCGAACCCGCCCAAAGCCGAAAGATACGTGGCGATCGATGTTCCGTTGCCATCCCGGACCGAGGCGGTTCCGCCCGAACTCAGGAAGCGGCGCAGCCCGCCGACGCCGACCAGGTGAGCGCCGGCGAGCAGGCCCGACGGTGTGATCAGGATGCCGCCGACCGTTTGTCCCAGATAGCCGTCGAGATCCAGGTTCTTGATCTGCGACCACTGGGCGGCACTGAAGGCGGTCACCGCCTGAGTCTGCACCGAAGGGCGGCTCAGGAAATCGGCCATATTCCGTACGCTGTCCTTCCCGGTCCAGCTTCCCCGCCAGTCATTCCTCGCGGTGCCGTCGGACCGGTAATAGCCGGCTTCGGTCAAGGCCTGCTCGCCCATCTGGTAGAGACCCAAATACCCGTAATCATTGCGGGCACCGGGGTTGTTTCCGGATTCCATCCGGGCCAGCCGGCTCAGGTAATCGGTATAGTTCCCCGCGGCCAGAACGATACCCGATGCGAAAGCCCATGTGACCAAAGCCGTGCGCCAGGCTTTCGGACAAAGATGGCGTTTTACGCCCACGTCACGGCCCTCGGCGACGCTCATCGATCGATTTCGCGCAGGCCAGAGCCGCATCGGTGACCGGCCCATGCGATCCCAACCGACGCGAGCGGCCCTGTTCACTGAGAACCAGCCCGTAATCCTGGGACGGCAAGACAATGACGCCGTACAGGGATTCGGCGTCGCAGCGGTGCGGCCTGCACAGATCGAACAGGACAACATTTACCCCGTCATGTTCGAAAATGCGTACCGGACGCGAGGGACCGCTGAGCTTTCGGATCCACGGTGCCTCGTTCCGGGTGAGCACGGCGTGTGGTCGGCCGATCGCGGGGACCGACTCGATCAGGTGCCAGGGCAAACCGGCATACGGCGGATTCCCGGCGTAGCGCAAGACGCCGCCCCCTGGACAGGCGTCGCGCCGGGCCAATTCCTGTTCGGTCGGCAGCAGGTTCACGCGCTCATCCACAGACTTATTGGCCATCGCCGCGTTGGACAGGGAAACCAATGCGAACAGCCATTCGATGCGCCGAATCCTCATCAATCATCTCCTTCAACGCGGTTCATGCGATTTTGGATCAAGACCTTCACGCGTCCCGGCCACGCGATATCGACGAACCGCACGGGTCTGCCGTCGGTGCCCGCCGAAGTCAATTCCAAGGTGCCGATGTTCACCAGACGCTCGAACCAGGATTGTCTGAGGGTGATCGAGCGGATGTCCTGAAACCGTAAGCCCACGGTATCGCGGGCAACCAGGCCTTCGCGGGCTTCGACCCCGGTCTCGGAAACCACATAGGCGGCCGACAGCCATTCGGTCCACAGCCAGAAGAGCAGGGCGCCGGACAGGAAACCACCCATGAGTGTCAAGCCGTTGAGCGTCCAGGTCAGCCCGGTGTTCAGCACCGAAGGATCGATCGGCAATAAGGCCAGGAGGGAACTCAGCAGGCGGTGCGGAATAAACGCCAGCAGCACGCCGATGCCCAATACCGGCAGCCAAACGGCATTCGCTCGCAACACGGCGGGTCGGAATACTCGTGCGGCTCTTTTTTCCGAATCCATCTTCATCGAGTGCCTCTCGGTTCGCTGCAACAGCCCGCCAAGATGAGCGGCTTGCTCCGCCGGTTCGCTCGACCGGCGTGGCGAAACGGCATCGGCACGCGGAAACTCCGGCTCGCGCCGCAGGATGAAACCGCCGTCAGGACAATTTTCCACCGCATAGCACCTCCCCGATTCGCCCGACAGCAATTCGCGCATGCGGGTCGCGAGGCCGAAGGAACGGAACGGCAGGCCGTCGAGGTTGTAGATGGCGTCGCCGATCCGCATCGGGGTTCCCGTTACTCTTCGCCGGGATCGCTGGGCATCTCGGTGGGCGCACCGGTACGCGGCCGATACGTGACGGATTCGATGCACACCGGATCGATGGCGATGCGACTGGCCGTCAGCCGTAATGCGCGATGCTCGGTACCCTCCGCGTCCTCCCAGGACTCCTCCCGCAGCTGGCCATCGACCTGAATCCGGGCGCCTTTGCGGAGCACTTTGACCGTCGATTCCGCACGGGCTTCCCACACGCTGACGCTGAGCCAGAATCCGCCCTCATCCTCGAAGGAACCATCGTCTTGCGGCACGCTGCGATCGAAGTAGACGCGCAGATCCGCCACCGACCGATCCTCGCCATCGACTTGGACGGTGCGAAGTACGGGCGCCTGACCGAGGTTGCCGACGCCGGAAAACTGATTGCTCATGCCCTGGACTCCTGAGGAATGCCGCTGTTTGCAATGAGCCATAGATGCCCGATTTTTCGCCCGATGACCACCCAAAACCGATCATTCGCCGGTGACCGGTTTCCGCTTCTTGAGCCGGTTTCAATGTATCAAGGCGGTCGTGAAGGACGTCGAAAGCGATAGGGAGCGATACGACATTTATACGGAATCTTGTAGGAAGGCCCGAGGCCGTATAGAGTCGATTCCTCTAGTTTCCGTATCAATGAATGAAACCGCCATGCTTGCTGCGACCATACCCCACGAGCGTATTGACCTCAGGACCTCGCCCGAAATCAAGGCACTGATTGTTCGCGCCGCAGCCATGGCCGGCGTTTCCGTGAGCGCTTTTGTACTGGGCGCCGCGCAGGAGCGCGCCAAACAGGTTCTCAGCGAGGCGGAATCGATGACGCTGTCGCCGCGTGACTGGGAGGCTTTCTTTACGGCTCTGGACCATACCGACAAGCCCCGCCCGAAATTGTCGGCCGCCATGCAACGGTATCGTGAATGGCAATCCGAACGTGAATCCTCGTGACGGTCTTCTACCGGAAGCGATCGAGGCGTTTCACGCCCATCATGATTGCCGGAGCTTTGCCTGCGGCGACCCGGAACCGGACGGCTATCTCAAACGCTTTGCGCGTCAACATGCCGAAACCAAGGTCAGCCGAACCTACGTCACCATCAACGGTGCTGCGATTCTCGGCTATTACAGTCTGGCCATGTCGGCCATTCGCAAGGATCAGTTGCCGTCCCGGTATCCATCTCCGCTTTCCGAATGATCCTTGCCGGTAGCTCGTTTGGCCCGGCTGGCGGTCGACCATCGCTATCAAAAGCGGGACTTGGGTGAACGGCTATTGGCCGACGCGCTGTCCCGGTGTTTCCGTCTTTCGGAGGAGATCGGCCTCATCGGCGTTGTGGTCGATGCCAAACACGAGCAAGCCAGGCGCTATGATGAGCGTTTCGAATTCGAACGATTCCCCGATGCCCCGCTCACCTGGTGGTTGCCCACGGCAGCCATCGCCAGACTGTGAACC
>NZ_MSCV01000065.1 GCF_002005105.1 Methylocaldum sp. 14B
AAGGGCTTTGTCGGCAAGGGATTGCCGACCTACGTTCTTCCCGCGCGAACACGAATCCGTACACCGGGATCAAAAACGCTCTAGTCGTTGTACATACGCCGCGTGGGGATCGGACGCGCCTTATTTCGGCCCGAAAGGCCAGCCCAAAAGAGTGTGAAGCTTATGCGTGACGAATACGATTTCAGCAAAGGCCGACGCGGCCCGGTAATTCCTTCGCCTGGGAAAACCCGAATCACCATTTTCCTGGACGACGACATCATTGAGGCGTTCCGCACGAAGGCTGAAGCGGAAGGGAAAGGTTATCAAACGCTGATTAACGAGGCGCTACGCGCCGCCATTCAACCGGAGAACGCGCCGATCACCCAAGAAACCCTACGGCGGATTATCCGAGAGGAACTGCATACGGCCTGATTACCCGATGTCTGAGAAGGTGTCAGGGTTCGATGGCGACGAAACCTTGGCTCGACATACCGAATAACGCCGGCGACAAGGTTTCGCGATCCGCGACCAGAACACTCAAAATTCCCGGGCGCCCTTTGAAGGATTGCAACAAAACAGGAACACGCATTGACCAAGAAGTCATGAACTGCTACGAAGTTCATTACGAAGCCGTTCGGTAACGGTCAGCTACCTTCCGACCCATTGAATGAGTAACACCATGATCACCATCGAGCTTTCACCCGAACTCGAGAACCAACTCGACACCGTTGCCAAAGAGCACGGGAAAAGCAAGGAAGAATGGACCCGAGAAGTGATTCTCGAATACCTGCAAGACTTGCACGATCTTAAGGAGGCCGAACAAGTCATGAAGGACATCAAGGAAGGGCGGGAGAAAACAACATCCCTCGAAGAAGTCATGAAAGAACATGGCCTGGAATGTTGAGATACCGGACAAGGTAAAGAAGCAGCTGAAGGAACTGGATGCGCCGATCAGGAAACGAATACTGAAGTTTCTGGATGAACGGATAAGAACAGCCGCAAATCCTAGAGCACTAGGCGAAGCCTTGCACGGCTCGGAACTTGGAAATTTCTGGAAATACCGCATAGGCGATTACCGCCTTATCTGCCATATCGAAGACCAAACCGTCACGGTGACGGTCATCAAAATCGGACATCGACGAGACATTTACCGATAGCAGCAACTATGGCAGTGGCATGTCAACAACGTGTCAACGCCATAGCGACTTTGGGCAAGGGGCAGCTTTGATTGTCGGACTAATGCACCGCGGCTATCACTGTTAGAGGCCTTGACGCAAGCTACCGCACTTTCCGATAAAAAGGGAAAAGATGTCAGGCTTTCGTTGTTTGATAACGTAAATGATAGCGAGGAATCCGGCGTGGTGGAGATCCATGAATATTTCATTACCGATGCCGATGGAAGGGGTAAGACTGTGGTCATCGACATCGAGAAGTATCAAACGATTCCGGAATCGCTTGAGGAGCCGGAGGCGATCCGAGCACACAAATAGCGTCAGTTCTCACATTCCAACACTCCCCCTGGCGCCCCGAAAAGCAGCCGCCAACCTTTTTGCAAGCATGGAGTCAGTCTTGATCACGCGGAAGCGAGCTTACGCGGTTCATGATCTGAACGGCGAACGCGGGCGGGCCGTTCGGAATTTCGATGCCGGCTCGTTCCGCTTCTTTCCTAATTCCGCCGTAGCCGCTCTGTCCACGCTTCACATCATCGAATGGGCACTCATGACGCCCTGCGCGTCCTCGATACTCCAATTCCGAACGCTTTAACTGACTAGTGAAACTCCGTCGTTCGGCTTACGGACTCGGCTGGAGCGAGTGCAATGCTTGCTACCGCGCAGGCCGGCGGACGACGACAAGCTCCACTTCCTACGTTCGGCGGGGGTCAAGTGCGTTAAGGCTTGGTTAATGTCGGGAGGAGTAGAAAGGAGGCGCGGAACGAATTGCATGATCGGCCGTAGAGAAACACGGCGTATCTGGATCAGGCAACTCCGCTTGTCTTTGTAATGGGTTAGGGGAGTTTCGATACAGATGAAAGCATCAGCAAAATATTGGCGGATAGCAATGTTGCTAACATTGATGATGGCACTGGAAGGGTGCTACAGAGTGGTACACCCCCATCAGCACGGCCATGCGTATGGCCACGACTATAGACACCACTACCATGGCGATGGCGGGTATCACAAGGGCAAACACGGGCACGGACACCGCCATCACCACCATGATTAACGGGCTTTACGTATTCCCTGGCTACGTGATCTATGGATGCTATGGGTTTTTCACACTGCCGACGCATACGCCGACCGCCAAGGCACATGTCTTGGCGGTCGGTTTACGGGGTCTGGTCTCGCATTCGGACGTAAAAACGAGCCCGGTAGGGCGGGCGTGAACCATCGCTATCAAAGCTGTCAGGGTTTGGGTATTTGAGTGATGTCCCATGACTGGCATGTTGGTTTCCTCCCCTCGGCCATCAGCTGTCTTTAAAATCAAAGCAAGGTGGTCACCGCATCGCACTCGCCGGTCGTCAGCTCGAAATCGAAGATCGCAAGATCCTCTCGCATGTGGGTTTCCGAGGTTGTGCCGGTCAGAGGAATGATGTCGATCTGGGTCAGATAGCGGAAGAAGATTTGCGAGGGCGTACGCTGGTACTTTGCGGCCAAGGTCTGCAAGGCGGGGTGTGCGATGACCTGGGGATTGGCGGTGAGCGTCCAGAAGCTCTGATAGACGATTTGGTGTTGCCGGCAGAAGGCGCGAATCTCGCGGTCGTAACGGGTCTCGGCATAGAAGCGGTTCTGGATCAGCGCCGGCTTGATGGCCGCCTGCCGATACAACCGCTCGAGCTGTTCGAGCGCATAGCAGTTGCTGATTCCCAATTGCTTCACGGCGCCAGCCTCGAAGATCGCTTCCATCGCCCGCCATACTTCCATCGTGTCTCGCTCGTTCGCTAGAGGGGAATGCAGTACCAGCCCATCGAGATACGGGCTCTGAAGATTTCTCAGTGAGCTCTCGCACGATTGGGCGACTTGCTCGGCCAAGCTCGCCTTCGGATCGTACGGTATTCGGGTGGGATCCTGCCCATTCACGGGCGTGAATTTGGTCTGGAGATAGAGTTCGGCACGGGTCAGCCCCGCCTTCAAACACGCCGCGACGCCGGCACCGACGCCCGGCTCGTCGTAATGCTTCGGCTGGGCGGCGGTATCGATGCCGCGAAATCCCAAGGTGATGGCCTGCTGCACCAGAGCCGCCGTGCGGTCCTTCTTCCATGCCGTCCCGTACAGAATCTTGGGTATCCGCACCCCGTAGGCGGATCTCACGAAGTCGGTGTCTTTCATCGATGGTCTCCGAGCGAGAGGACGTTAACTTTAATTGTTCGAC
>NZ_MSCV01000066.1 GCF_002005105.1 Methylocaldum sp. 14B
AAGCCATCGAACGTTAGTCAAACAATGAAAGCGTGACTCCTATTAACCCGGCCTATAAATATAGGCCGGGTTAATCCGGGGCAGGGATGCCCCGGCGCGGCGACAAGCCGCGTGAGCCCAGGCCGGGCGTGTACCGGGCCTGGGCGGCGGCCCGAAATACCAGGAGGGTATTTACGGGCCTGATTAATAATTAATCTCCGCAACTGCAACCGCTATCGCTATCGCTGCCTGAGCCGTTATCCCCTGAACTGCAATCGACGCTTGAGGAAACTGAATCACTGGGTTGTGACCAAGAGTTAGAGCTCGAATCATAACTACCGCTGTTCCAGTGCGATCGGCGCTTTCTACCCGTCCTGATCGCAAACCAAAGCAGCGAGAGCAAAAACGTAATAAGCAGCCCCGTTCCGACACCCATTGATACCCCCTAGCGATTGATTATCTGATTCTGTATCTCACAGAATTTAAAGGATAGTCGCTGGCGAATTGGAAAAAGTACCCGGCCGACACCCCCAAAGATCCGCTGATTATCACGCTCCATGCCCTACGGGCGGGCCTCTGCAAAATGGTCAACGAAGGCAAAATCGAACTCGAAGAAGCGATCCGGATTTGGGACATCGAGCACGCGCGAAGCGCCAATGAGCGGCTGGTGGATGATATGAAGCGCGGCCGGAAACGTACGCTTTGAACCATCGGGCATTAGCCAAATAACTAAAGCCTGCCCCCCCTCTCAAGCTCTGGCTTGGGAACTCATACCTCGGAAGCTCTAACTTCACGACCATACGGTCGGCATCGATCATCCTTTCTTCCCGGAGTTTCGTAGTTGGGTTGACGCTTCGTGGAAGTCCAGCCTGTCCGCTACGTATCTTTATCTATACTTCTTCGTGCCTAGCCTCATTGTGAGGCGCTACTAATTTTTTGCGCTCATGCGTAGCGTCCATGCTGCAGGACTGGGGGATTGCCGCATTTAGCGGCTTTTTTCATGGCAAAGGCGCCATTCAGGAGAGTTGCACATGCGCTGTTCAAGATTTTTCTTTGGTATTCAGAGTGCCTCTATAGCTACCATAACTATTTTTAGTTGCTTTGCCTCTTTTGCGGCGCAGGCGGCAACTCCTTTGCCATCCATGGCAGACCCAAATCTACAAAACTGCCTAACAGAACAGGCCAATCGTAACGGTTGGCAGTACGTTGAGCAGGTAGTCCAGTTGGAGTGTCCCGGTCGGAATATCATTAGATTGGAAGGATTGGAGGGGCTTTTCAGTCTTACTGAGCTCGACTTGAGCAAGAATAATATTCAGGACGTCTGGCCACTCGCTTCACTGCAAACCTTAACCAAGCTTAATCTCTCCGGTAATTCGACTCTGGCCATTTGGCAGGTGCGCCCGGTGATCGACATGAACCGGGGACTAAGCAGCTTGGGACTCAACGGCATCGAGATCGGCTCGTTTGACAACCTCGGGCCGCTGATCAATTGGGAGACGGGCGAGCCTTACGCCTTGACGGAGCTGGATCTGGGCAACACTCACCTGACCGATCCCAACGGCGGCAAGAGCCTCGACTTCCTGATGCCGTTTGGCAGCACGCTGACCCGCCTCAATGTCGCCGGCAACGGCATTAACAATATCCAGGTCTTGGGAAGCTGGAACTGGAACCTGAATAGCCCGAATTTCAGCCAACTCCGAGAGCTGGATCTATCGAACAATGCTCTTATCGAGGTAGTCCCCCTCACGTCGCTACACAATCTGACTAAGCTCAATCTTTCCGGCAACCGTCGCGTGGCGCTCATGCAAGTGCGCCCGGTGATCGACATGAGTTGGGAACTAACTAGTCTAGGGCTCAACGGCATCGAGATCGGCTCGTTCGACAACCTGGGACCGCTGACCAACCCGCATACCGGTCAGCCCTACGCGCTGGCGGAATTGGATCTAGGCAATACCCACCTGACCGATCTCAACGGCGGCCATAGCCTCGACTTTCTCATGCCGTTTGCCGGCACGCTGACCCGGCTCAACGTCGCGGGCAATGGCATCGATAACATTCAGGCCTTCGCGAGTTGGGGATCGAACGGTCCAAACTTCAACCAACTCAAAGAGCTGGATCTGTCGAACAATGCTCTAGTGGACGTCTGGCCGCTTAGTCCGCTGCACAATCTGACCAAGCTCAATCTCTCCGGTAATCAGAACCTTGCCATCTGGCAGGTGCGTCCCGTGATCGACATGAACCAGGGATTGACCAGTCTGGGGCTCAACGGTATCGAGATCGGCTCGTTCGACAACCTCGGGCCGCTGACCAACTGGGAGACTGGACAGCCTTATGCTTTACAGGAACTGGACTTGGGTAACACTCATCTGACCGATCTCAATGGCGGCAAGAGCCTCGACTTTCTCATGCCGTTTGGCAGCACACTGACCCGGCTTAACGTCGCGGGCAACGGCATTGACAGCATCCACGTCTTGGGAAGCTGGGGTTCTTCGTACAACCCGAACTTCATGCAACTTAGGGAGCTGGACCTGTCGAATAACGCCCTGATTGATGTAGCCCCTCTCAGCGCGCTGCATCAGCTGACTAAGCTCAACCTCTCGGGCAACCAGAGCCTGGCTATCTGGCAGGTGCGTCCGGTGATCGACATGAACCGGGGATTGACCAGCTTGGGACTCAATGGCATCGAGATTGGCTCATTCGACAACCTCGGGCCGCTGATTAATTGGGAGACCGGCAAGCCCTACGCCTTGGCGGAACTGGACCTGGGCAACACCCACCTGACTGATCCCAACGGCGGCAAGAGTCTCGACTTCCTGATGCCGTTTGGCAGCACCTTGACTCGGCTCAACGTCGCCGGCAATGGCATTAACAATATCCAGGTCTTTGCCGGCTGGGGACCGAACGGCCCGAACTTTGTCCAGCTCAAAGAGCTGGACCTATCGAAAAACGCCCTGGTGGACGTCTGGCCCCTCGGCCCACTGCACAATCTGACCAAGCTCAACCTCTCGGGCAATCCAAACCTCGCCATTTGGCAAGTACGCCCGGTGATCGACATGAACCGGGGGCTGACCAGCCTGGGGCTCAACGGTATCGAGATCGGCT
>NZ_MSCV01000067.1 GCF_002005105.1 Methylocaldum sp. 14B
CCTTGACAAGGCATGAATGAGTGATAGACTGCAACGCACCCTAGGAGTGGGGCATTTTGTCGCAGGGGCCCTTGGGCCAGGGGCAAGAATGAAGAAGACAAGGATGCACGACGAGGTAGCGGGGCGGCGACGCACCGCGAATGAGTACTAACTTTGGAGGTAAAACTATGGCTGCAACAACAGTTGGTGGCGTAGCAGCGCAAGACAAGCCGCTTTTGGACATGAAGTGGCTGACCTTTGCGTTCATGCTGTACACGGTCTTTTATATGTGGGTTCGGTGGTATGAAGGGGTCTACGGCTGGTCCGCCGGTCTGGATTCGTTCGCACCGGAATTCGAGACGTACTGGATGAACTTCCTGTACACCGAAATCGTACTGGAAGTGGTCACCGCCTCGATTCTGTGGGGCTACCTGTGGAAGACCCGTGACCGCAACCTGGCGGCACTGGCGCCGCGGGAAGAACTGCGCCGGAACATGACGCACCTGATTTGGCTGTTTGCGTATGCATGGGCCATTTACTGGGGTGCGAGCTACTTCACCGAGCAGGACGGCACCTGGCACCAGACGATTGTTCGCGACACCGACTTCACGCCGTCGCACATCATCGAGTTCTACCTGAGCTATCCGATCTACATCATCACGGGTGGTGGCGCGTTCCTGTATGCGCATACCCGCCTGCCGCACTTTTCGGCTTCGAAAGGCTTGTCGCTGGCGTACCTGATTCTGTGGACCGGTCCGTTCATGATTCTGCCGAACGTTGGCTTGAACGAATGGGGTCACACCTTCTGGTTTATGGAAGAGTTGTTCGTAGCGCCCTTGCACTACGGCTTCGTGATCTTCGGCTGGCTGGCATTGGCCATCATGGGCGTGTTGCTGCAGGTGTTTGCGAGCTTCTCGAACCTGATGGGCAAGGAAATCTGTGAAGCGGTGGATCAAGGTCTGATCGCGAAATAAGTTTGGACGGGTTGCGGCGGGGCGGCGACGGTAGCTACTACCGATCGGCGCGGCCGCTGCGACCGGCACTGGACGTGACGATGACCGCCCGGCGGGCGGTCATCTAAAACGACAATAAATGAACTTTTGGAGGTAACTCATGAGCGCACTTCAATCTGCGGTTCGGTCTCATGCCGAAGCAGTGCAAGTCTCCAGGACCATTGACTACCTGGGGATCTTCATTTTCTTCTTTGTGGTGGTTGGTTCGTATCACATTCACGCCATGTTGACCATGGGTGACTGGGACTTCTGGTCGGACTGGAAGGACCGTCGTCTGTGGGTGACGGTGACCCCGATCGTGTTGGTGACCTTCCCGGCGGCGATCCAGGCCTGGACCTGGGAGAAGTTCCGCAACCCGTGGGGCGCGACCATCGCGGTGTTGGCGTTGCTGTTTGGTGAATGGGTCAACCGCTACTTCAACTTCTGGGGTTGGACCTACTTCCCGATCAACTTTGTGTTCCCGGCGATTCTGGTACCGGGTGCGATTTTGCTGGATACGTTCCTGATGCTGTCGGGCAGCTACCTGTTCACGGCGATCGTTGGGGGCATGGCTTGGGGTCTGATTTTCTACCCGGGTAACTGGCCGATGATTGCCCCGCTGCACGTGCCGGTGGAATACAACGGCATGCTGATGTCGATTGCCGACATTCAGGGTTACAACTATGTGCGTACCGGTACCCCCGAGTACATCCGCATGGTGGAAAAAGGTACCCTGAGAACCTTCGGTAAGGACGTCGCGCCGGTGTCGGCGTTCTTCTCGGCCTTCATGTCCATTCTGATCTACTTCATGTGGCACTTTGTGGGCCGTTGGTTCTCGACCGTACGGTTCCTGAAGCAGACCTAATCGGGACCGGAATCGGACGTACAAGCAAAACGCACCAAGCCTTTGAAGCGCCCTGACACGGGGGCTTGAGAGGCGGGTACAACAGAATAGACTCGAGAGAGGAAGAACCTATGAAACTACTCAAAGACAGGATCGCCAAGTGGTCCATGGTCGGTTTGCTGGCCACGTTTGCCGCGACCAGCTTCTACGCGCCGAGCGCCTCGGCCCACGGTGAGAAATCGCAGGCGGCGTTCATGCGTATGCGTACCATCCACTGGTACGATCTGAACTGGTCGAAAGAGAAGGTGAAGGTCAACGACACCGTCGAAATCACCGGTAAATTCCACGTGTTCGAAGGCTGGCCGGAAACGGTCGCCGAGCCCGATACCGCGTTCTTGAACATCGGTATTCCGGGTCCGGTCTTCATCCGCAAGGAATCGTACATCGGTGGCCAGTTGGTGCCGCGTTCGGTGCGCTTGGAGATTGGCAAGACCTACGAGTTCAAAGTTGTGTTGAAGGCGCGCCGTCCGGGTGACTGGCACGTGCACACCATGATGAACGTCGAAGGCGGTGGTCCGATCATCGGCCCCGGCAAGTGGATCACGATCGAAGGCTCCATGAGCGAATTCAAGAACCCGGTGACCACCCTGACCGGTCAGACCGTGGATCTGGAGACCTACAACGAAGGCAACACCTACTTCTGGCACTTCTTCTGGTACGCCATTGGCGTCGCCTGGATCGTGTACTGGGTCCGTCGTCCGGCCTTCTTGCCGCGCTACCTGATGGTGGAAGCGGGCCGTGCGGACGAGCTGGTCTCGGCGGGTGACAAGAAAGTGGCGATGGGCTTTGCCGCGGCGACGATCCTGATCGTGATCTTCGCGATGTCGAGCGCCAACAGCAAATACCCGATCACCATTCCGTTGCAGGCCGGCACCATGAGAGGCATTCAGCCGATCGAAATGCCGAAGTCGACGATTTCGGTGAAGGTTGCCGACGCCACCTACCGGGTACCGGGCCGTGCGATGCGCATGAAGCTCACCGTCACCAACAACGGCAACAAGCCGGTGCGGTTGGGTGAGTTCTACACCGCGTCGGTGCGTTTCCTGGACAGCGATGTCTACCGCGACACCACCGGTTATCCGGAAGACCTGTTGGCGGACGATGGGCTTGAAGTGAGCGACAACAGCCCGCTGCAGCCGGGTGAGACGCGGACGATTGACGT
>NZ_MSCV01000068.1 GCF_002005105.1 Methylocaldum sp. 14B
GGTTAAGGGTTGTGCGATGCCTGCCCCTACGCGCAGGAGCAGCAGGTTGCGAATGCCCTCGCCGGGCAGGCGTCGCACAAGCCTCCAGGGAGGAAACCGCGGGGATGTACCGGTACGCTTGAAACGGCCTAAATGGCTATGGCGATTTGACGGTTTGCCGTCGGGGTGAATTGAGGCATTGTACTGCTTGGCTGCAAGGTTTCCTTATGACAAAGGGCCGTGACCGTCTCCCCATGGCGGAGTTGGCCATGGGGTTGGGTGGCAAAAATCCCGGTTTTCCCACATTTGGCAAAGTCTTCCCTCGTCGGCCCCCAAACACCAGAGAGCCAATACGCGGCATTTGCACCCACCAATAATCCGGTCATGGAACACTCCGAGCGCTGGGCGGCGCGCGTATCGAGGTTCGGTGTCCCCACGTTTCGATGATGACCATCGGCGCACCGCAATCCGGGCAGACAAAGGTCGGGCGAGTCGGTCCAGAGGAGACCTCGGCAGATTCGGGTTCAGGCGGGATTGCTGCGGTTGGTTCTGCCAAGAGCTCACGAACTCGCGCAAGATTCTCCCTGCGCCCGCCGTTGGCGATGAGGCCGTAGTGGCGGATGCGGTGGAAACCGCTGGGTAGGACATGCAACAAGAAGCGCCGCATGAACTCGCCCGTATCGAGGGTCATGGTCTTATGCCGTGTCCGTCCTTTGGCTCGATAATCCTTCCAGCGGAAGGTCACACCCCGTTCATCCAGGGTGACGAGTCGCCGGTTGGAAATCGCGACCCGATGGGTATAGCGGGACAGATAGGCCAGCACAGCTTCCGGGCCGGCAAACGGGCGTTTGGCATAGACCACCCATTCGCAGGCTTTCAACGGTGCCACCCACTCAGCAAACGCCACCGGCTCCACGAGATGGGCGAACTCGCCGAAGAACTGCAGCCGTCCTGCGTGATAGGCCTGTTCCAGCGATTCCAGGAAGCGCCGGCGAAACAACCGCGAGAGCACCCGGACCGATAGGAAGAAACCCGGTTTGCAGGCCACCCAACGCGATCCGTCGGGCGACAAGCCGCCGCCGGGCACGATGCCGTGCACATGGGGATGATGGGTTAATGCCGATCCCCACGTATGCAGCACCAGGGTGGCGCCGATTCTCGCCCCCAGATGTTTGGGATCGGCGGCGATGGTACGCAGCGTCTCGGCGGCGACGTCGAACAACAGGTCGTAGATCACCGCCTTGTTGGTGTAGGCGATGGCACCGATCGGTGCCGGCAGGGTGAAGACGACATGGTAATACGACACCGGTAACAAATCGGCCTGACGCGCTTCGAGCCAACGTTTCGCCGCACCTCCTTGGCACTTCGGGCAATGCCGATTGCGGCAGGAGTTATAGGCGATCTCGTCGTGGCCGCAGGCTTGGCAACACAGCACATGTCCCCCCAGCGCCGCACTGCGGCACTTTTCGATGGCTGACATGACCTGGAGCTGACTCAGACTCAAATGGCCGCGCTGAGCCTGGCGCCAAGCGTCCCCGTGGGCGCGGAAGATATCCGCGACCTCCAGGGCACACCGCCCCACAGCGGTCCCTTACGAAGGAGGCAGCGTCTCGATGGGGCTGATCACTTCACGCATGAGGTTGTTGGCTACCTGGGTGTAATGCGCCGTTGTGTCCAACTTTTTGTGCCCCAGCAAGGCCTGGATCACGCGGATGTCCACCTTCTGTTCCAGCAAATGGGTGGCGAAGCTATGGCGCAAGGTGTGCAGCGAGACTCGTTTGTCGATCTGAGCCGTATCGGCCGCCAAGTGGATCGCTCGGTTGAGTTGGCGGGTGCTGAGGTGATCGATCGGGTTCAGCCCCGGAAACAACCATCCGCCGTCGAGCATCTTGCCTTGCGCTCTGGCGACGCGCCACCAGACCCGCAGACGCTCCAACAGCACGGGCGGCAGCATCGCATAGCGGTCCTTGTGCCCCTTACCTTGCTCAACCCGTAACGTCATCCGTTGGCTATCGATATCGCCAACGCGCAAAGCCACCACTTCGCTGGCTCGCAATCCGGTGGCGTAGGCCACTGAGAGCGCCGTTTGGTGTTTGAGATTACCGGCCGCCGCGATCAGCCGCGAAACTTCCTCACGACTCAGGACCACCGGCAGCGTCTTGGGTAGTTTGACCGGCTGCATCTTGGCCATGAGGTGGCCGCGATCCAGCGTGACATCGAAAAGAAACTTGAGCCCAGTAATCGTGATGTTGAGTGTAATGGGCGAAACACCGTGATCGACCAGATAGAGTTGGAAGTTTCGCAAGTCCTCTGCCGTCGCGGTGTCGGGTGAGCGACCCAGATAGGCCGCCAATCGCCGCGCGGCACGAATGTACTGACTCTGGGTTTTCTCCGAGAGTTTGCGCAACCGCATATCTTCGATCATGCGTTGGCGCAGGGGAGATGCAGCGGGCGTCGAGAGGTTCATGGCTCTGCTCCTGTCGTGAAGCGAGGCGGATTGCCTCGTTCGCCAACATAGAAAAGAGAGCCAAACTTCTTCAATTATCTTCAGCCCTGGATCGGAGCACCCCTACCGCGCGAGCGGTTTAGTCC
>NZ_MSCV01000069.1 GCF_002005105.1 Methylocaldum sp. 14B
TTCGGCCCGTTCCGGCCTGGGTGGTGGTGGCCTGGGTGTTGACCGCGTGCGGCGGGGCGGAGGAGCGCAAGGCCGCGCACCTGGCGCGCGGCCTCCAGTATGTCGAGGCGCAGAATCTGGACAAGGCCAAGGTCGAGTTCAAGAACGTCCTGCAGATCGACCCCAAGGCCGCGAGCCCCTATTTCTACCTGGGCCGGATCGAAGAGGACCAGAAGCACTGGCGCGAGGCGTTCGCCTTCTATCAAAAGGCGGTCGAACTCGACCCGACCCACCGCGACGCCCAGCTCAAACTGGCGAAGTTCTACCTGTTGGCGAAGGACGCCGCGAAAGCCCAGGAACTCCTGGGGCCGGTGGCCGAGGAACGGCCCTCGGACCTCGAAGTGCGGATGCTGAAGGCGGCGATCGCGAACCTCCAGGGGGACAGCGCGTCGATGCGGGCGCAACTGGAGGCGATCGTGGCGGAGCAGCCGGCCCGGCCCGACCCCTATCTGGTGCTGGCCCTCCATTGGGCCCAGCAAGGACAGCCGGCCGAAGCGATCGGGGTGCTCGAAACCGGGCTCAAGATCCAGCCGAACCAGCCGGCGCTGCTGATGGCGCTGGCGAGGCTGCACCAGCAACAGGGCCAGGCGGAGGCGGCGGAAGAGACCCTCAAGGCCCTGATCGCGGCCCAACCCGACCGCCTCGAACACCGGGGGCTGCTGACCGAACTTTACCTCAAGCAGCGTCGCTTCGACGCCGCGGAAGCAACGCTCCGCACCGCCCAGAAGGACTTCCCCGAGGACCCGAGAGCACCGCTGTGGCTCGCCGAGTTTTTCGTGAAGCGCGGCGACGGGGCGCGGGCGGTCAGCGAACTGACCGCGGTCATCGCGGCCCGCCCGACGCTCACCGCCCTGCGTTTCGGCCTTGCCCAGGTGCACCAACAGCTCGGCGAGGCCGATCAGGCGGAAAGCGTCTACCGCGCCCTGATCGCCGACCACGAAAACCAGCCGGACGGCTTCAAGGCCATGACGCAGCTGGCGGAGCTTTTGGCGAAGCGCGGGCGGAGCGACGAGGCGCGGGACCTGGTGAAACAGGTGCTGGCGGAAAACCCCAAAGACCATCCGGCGCTATCGCTTGAAGGCCGGCTGGCGCTGGCGCGGCGGGAGGCCCAGGACGCCATCGCCGCGTTCCGGGCCTTGTTGAAAGATCAGCCGGAGTCGACCGAGGTGCTGACCCGGCTGGCCCAGGCCTATCTCCTGGACGGCAAGCCCGCCCTGGCCCAGGAACAGCTGGACAAGGCGGTGGCCGTGAATCCCGCGGACTACCGGCTGAGGAAACTGCTGGTCGAATTCCTGGTCGGGCAGAAAAACCCCAGCCTGGCCCTCGACAAGCTCAACGAATTCCTCAAGCAACAGCCGAAGCACCTCGACGGGCTCAACCTCAAGGCGGACCTGCTGGTGGCGAGCCAGCAGACGGACGCCCTGGAGCCGCTCCTCAAGGAGATCAAGGACCGCTTCCCCGATAAAGCCGTCGGGCCGTTCCGCCTGGGCCAACTCTACCAAAGCCGGAAACAGCCCGAGGCGGCGCTGGCGGAATACGAAACGGCGCTTTCCCGCGCCCAAAACGACTACGAGCCCTTGAAGGCCATCGTCGGGCTCCACCTCGCCGCGCAGCAGCCGGAGAAGGCGCTGGCGCGGATCCGGAAAGCCCTGAAGGACGATCCGAAGCACCCGACCGCCCACCAGTTACTGGGGCTCTACCATCTGGCGCGGAACCAGGAGACGGAGGCCATCCAAGCCTTTGAGCGGGCGATCGAGATCCATCCCCAATGGCGGCTGCCGTACCACAACCTTGCCGCGGTCCATGAGCAGAAAAAGGACCTGAAGGGCGCGGCGGCGGCCTACCGGCGGGCGCTGGCGGCGGCGCCCGAGGACCGCGCGGCGCGGATGGGACTGGCCAGGGTCCTGGAGCGCAGCAAGGACTGGGCGGGGGCCATGGCGGAATATGAGGCGGTCCTGGCCCGCAACCCGAATGACGCGCTGGCGCGCAACAACCTGGCCGCCCTGCTCAGCCTGGATGCGGCCGACC
>NZ_MSCV01000070.1 GCF_002005105.1 Methylocaldum sp. 14B
GGAAGCTCTGAATAAGTCCCTGGCCCCGATAAAATAACGCCCAACGTCCAATTTTCGACAGGTCGACCCCAGATGAAGCAACTCGGACTCAGTGCCACCGTGTTTGTGAAGAAACCGAAGCTGACCAAGCGTCAGAAATTTCTCCAGGACATGGAGCAGGTGATTCCTTGGGCGTTGTGGACGAGCCGAATTGCACCGTACTACCCGACGGCCGGCCGGGGCAGGCGTCCCTTTCCTTTGGAGACGATGTTGCGCATCCACCTGATGCAGCACTGGTTCGGCTACTCCGATCCGGCGATGGAAGAGGCGCTGCACGACATTCCGATGCTGCGCGAGTTTGCCGGGCTGGATGCGGGCGAGGACGCCATGCCGGATGAAACCACGATCCTCAAGTTCCGGCGCCTGTTGGAAACCCATCAGATGGCGCAAACCCTATTCGATGAAACGGCGGCCCTATTGGCGGAAAAGGGCTTATTGTTGCGTCAAGGGACCATCGTGGATGCCACCCTGATCGCCGCCCCGCCGTCCACGAAGAACCGCGAGCGGAAGCGGGATGGCGAGATGAGTTCGACCAAGAAGGGTAACAATTACCACTTTGGCATGAAGGCGCACATCGGCGTGGATGCTGATTCAGGCTTGGTGCACACGGTGGAAGTCACCACCGCCAAGGTGGCGGACGGGGTCATGACCGATGCCCTGTTGCACGGCGAGGAGCGGGTCGTCCTGGGCGATCGGGCCTATACCCGCAAGGACCGCAATCTGGAGGTCGAACGCCAGGAGGGCGAGCCGGTCTGGGCATTTCCCTTCAAGCGTAAGAAGGGCGAGGACTTGCCTGCGGAACAAGTGCTTCACAACCGCATGCTGGCCGCGCTGCGGGCGGTGGTCGAACACCCATTCCGGATCGTCAAACGCCAATTCGGCTATACCAAGGTCCGGTACCGGGGACTCTTCAAAAACGGGCAGCAACTCTACCTGCTGTTTGCCCTCGGCAATCTCTACCAGGTGCGGGAGGAGTTGATGGCAGCCTAGGGATCAATCCGTGCATCGTCCCGGAAAACCGGGGGCGAGGGGCGGAAAGAGCGCCGATGGCGGGCGCCAATTGGGGAGGGAAAAACGACCTTTTTCGGCTGGCAGCCCCGGCCGGTTTATCGGAGCCACCAATAAAACGCACTTATTCAGAGCTTCC
>NZ_MSCV01000071.1 GCF_002005105.1 Methylocaldum sp. 14B
TTTACGCGCACAAAGCCGCATGTGAACGTCGGGACGATTGGTCACGTTGACCATGGCAAGACGACCCTGACGGCGGCTCTGACCAAGGTGGGTGCGGAGCGCTTTGGTGGCGAATTCAAGGCATACGATCAGATCGATGCGGCGCCGGAAGAGCGGGCGCGCGGCATTACGATCGCGACGGCGCACGTGGAATATGAATCCCCCACACGACACTATGCGCACGTCGACTGCCCCGGTCACGCCGACTACGTCAAGAACATGATTACCGGTGCGGCGCAGATGGATGGTGCCATTCTAGTGTGCTCGGCCGCGGATGGTCCGATGCCGCAGACCCGTGAGCACATCCTGTTGGCGCGTCAGGTTGGGGTGCCCTATATCGTGGTCTTTCTGAACAAGGCCGATATGGTGGATGATCCCGAGCTGCTCGAATTGGTCGAGATGGAAGTGCGCGAGCTGCTGTCCAAGTACGATTTCCCCGGAGACGACACTCCGATCGTGCGCGGCTCGGCGCTGAAGGCGCTGGAAGGGGATCAGAGCGAGATCGGTGTGCCGGCGATTTTGAAGCTGGTGGATGCGCTCGATGCGTATATTCCGGAGCCGAAGCGCGACATTGAGAAGCCGTTCCTGATGCCGATCGAAGACGTGTTCTCGATTTCGGGGCGCGGCACGGTGGTGACGGGGCGGATCGAGCGCGGCAAGGTCAAGGTTGGGGACGAGATTTCCATTGTTGGTCTGCGTGAGACCACCAAGACTACCTGCACCGGTGTCGAGATGTTCCGGAAGCTCCTGGACGAAGGGGTGGCGGGCGATAATGTTGGGGTGTTGCTGCGCGGCACCAAGCGGGAAGATGTGGAGCGTGGTCAAGTGTTGGCGGCGCCGAACACGATTACCCCGCACACCCATTTTGAAGCGGAGATTTACGTGTTGTCCAAGGAAGAGGGTGGGCGTCATACCCCGTTCTTCAATGGCTATCGGCCGCAGTTCTACTTCCGGACGACGGATGTGACGGGGGCGGTGGAGTTGCCGGAAGGGGTGGAGATGGTCATGCCGGGGGACAACGTCAAGATCACGGTGAAATTGATCGCGCCGATCGCGATGGAGGAAGGCTTGCGCTTTGCGGTACGCGAAGGCGGCCGGACCGTCGGGGCCGGTGTCGTGTCCAAGGTGTTGGAGTAA
>NZ_MSCV01000072.1 GCF_002005105.1 Methylocaldum sp. 14B
TATTGATTCGGTAACTAAAGCGAGATTATGACGTCTGAGAAGGATGAGCAGACGTCCAGTGAAACAACGGAGCGATCAGGCGCTGACCGAGGCCCGGAAAACGGCCGTGCGGATGCGGGCTGAAGGCTATACCGCCAAGGCCATTGCCACGATCTTGGAGGTGCATCCGAACACGGTGTACCGGTGGGCCAGTCAGGCCCGGAACGGGGGCGACACGGCCCTCGTAGTGCAACGACGTGGGCGCCGCAAGGGTGAGCAGCGGCGCCTGAGTGTTGGGCAGGAAATTGCCCTCCAGGCGCTGATTTGTCACCAAACACCGGACGCGTTGGGTTTGCCGTTTGCCCTGTGGACCCGGCAAGCAGTGCAGTTCTTGATTGCCCAGCAGACCGAAGTTTGGCTACCGATCCGGACGGTGGGGCTGTACTTGAAACGGTGGAGGTTAACCCCACAAAAGCCGCTGAAGAAAGCCTACGAGCAAGATCCGAGGGCGGTCACCCGGTGGTTACGGGAGGAGTACCCGGCGATCGCTGCCCGTGCCTGGGTGGAACACGCTGAAATCCACTGGGGGGACGAGACCGGAATTGAACAGGACGGGCAACGCGAGCGCGGTTACGCCCCACCAGGACATACGCCGGTGGTGCGAAAACCGGCGAAGAAGCTCCGCTTGAATCTGATTTCCAGTATCACGAATCAGGGACTAATGCGTTTTAGGGTTTACGAGCAGACGTTGACAGCGAAGGTTTTGATTGAGTTTATGAGCCGTTTGATTCAGGGCCAGCCGAAGAAGCTTTTCTTAATCCTGGACAACCTGAAGGTGCACCGGAGCCAGGCGGTGCAAACCTGGTTGGAGGCCCGTCGGGACCGGATCGAAGTCTTTTACTTGCCGGCTTATTCACCCGAATTGAATCCGGATGAGCTGTTGAACAGCGATTTAAAGGGCGTCCTGCACGCTGGGCGACCGGCGAAGAATAAGGCGGAGCTGAAACGCAAAGCGCGGTCCCATCTGCACCGGTTACAGAAACGGCCCGAGCGCATCAGGCGCTATTTCAAACACCCGAACATAACCTATGCGGCCGCGGCCGGATGATTCTGATTTAATTGCCGGGACAATA
>NZ_MSCV01000073.1 GCF_002005105.1 Methylocaldum sp. 14B
TAAAGAAATAAGCGTAACCAGGATCTTCAGTAAGTCTCCTCAGTAGGGGGCCTGCCAATCCCAAAAAGAATAATTACAGGAACCTATAAATGAGTGATGGGGAAAAACTAAGCTCTGCCGCCTACCAACATTCTCAACAAAGCGTGCAACAGCCTGATGTCGGGATCGAAGCACAATTCCCGAATAAGAAAGCACCGAAAACCTACCGCTACGATTCCAGCCTCGCTCCGGAGCTCTGCTGGGATGAGAACGCCGAGCGCCCTTTTGCCGAGTGGCTGCTCAACCTCGTGGCCGAAGCGGCAGAAAAGGGGGAAAGCGATGTCTTTGCGCAGCGGCAGTTGTGGGAGGGAACACAGGAGAAATTCTCGTCGCTATCGCAATGTGCGGCCCGGCTCAAGAGCCTCACCAAGCCCTTTCTGAACTGGGCAGGAAAGGCCGAACGGCAACAGATTTCAGTGCCGTGCCCCTATTCGTGCATGAGCGGCATTCTACCCAAGCTATTTTGGAAACCCTTAAAAGCCATAAGGCCAGTGGGACCAACCTGGACCTGTTCGGGGATGCCAAACTGGACTTCTGTACGGCGTTAGTGACGCGCGCCGCCAATTCTTCTACCGCTTTATCGTTCATAGCTCTCTCGTCAAGTGATGGCTAACTCTACTGATAGTCAAAAATCGCGGAATTTAAAGTAAGAAAAAGCGGAAAGTTTTGCCAGTATTCGCTTACATAAGGCCGGAGAAAAAATTTAGTCTTGGCTGGCTAACCTGATCCCTCTTATCAGCGCTCTTCCGGCGATTATCCAGCCCCTTTTAGATTTCTTCTGGTGTCCTCGATCTCCGGGCTGATGTGTCCGGCTTCCGCTGCGTGAGGCCGATCACGAGCCAATAAGCATACTGCGGCCAAGTTTTCCTACGGCTTTTATCTCTGGTGCGCCAGCGTGTACGTGTCGCCGCTTGATGTTGCTCCATCGCATGCGATCTATGCCCGTTTTCCGTTCAAGTTCCGTTGGGGTGAACTCGGCATGATCTATAAGCGCTTTTAATCGTTCTTGCAGATCCATATAAGAAAGTTAAATGATGCCATTAA
>NZ_MSCV01000074.1 GCF_002005105.1 Methylocaldum sp. 14B
CGCGTGGCATCGATGATGACATACCCGTTTTCGCCCACCCGGTTCAGATACTCCCGCAACAGCGCCTTGTTGAGAAAAGACACATCCTTGTGCAAGCGCAAGAGATAATTGTTGCCGTGCTGGGTCAGGGTGATCGCCGCCTGGAAGTTGGTTCTAATGACGTAATAGAGACCGACGACCATGCCGACCGCGATGCCCTTCAAGAGATCGGTCGCGAGGATCGCGACGATGGTGACCACGAACGGAATGATCTGGCTCGCCCCCTTGGCGTACATCTCCTTGAACAGCTTGGGTTTGGCCAGCTTGTAGCCGGTCAGGAGCAGGATCGCCGCCAAACAGGCCAAGGGAATCAGGTTCAAGTAGCGGGTGATGAACATCACGCTCAACAGCAGCAAAACGCCATGGATGAAGCAGGCCATCTTGGTGCGGCCGCCCGCGTTCACGTTGGCGGAACTCCGGACGATCACCGCCGTCATCGGCAAGCCGCCGATCAAGCCGCTGAGCAGATTGCCGAGCCCTTGGGCCTTCAGTTCGCGATTGGTCGGGGCGATGCGTTTCAAGGGGTCGATCTTGTCCGCCGCTTCGAGGCTCAGGAGCGTCTCGAGGCTCGCGATGATGGCGATGGTGACCGCCACCGTGTACACCTCGGGATTGGCCCACTGGCTGAAATCGGGCAGGGTGAACTGCTGGAAGAAGCCCGCGACGCCCTGAATCTCCGGGAGGCTCACCAGGTGCTCCTTCGCGATCGCGAAGGCCGGTAGGAAGTGTTGCGAGAGCAGATTGAACGCCACCCCCCAGAGGACCGCGACCAGGGGACCGGGGATCAGGGATAAAACCGCATTCTGTTTGAAGAGGCGGGTCTCCCACAAGAGCATGATGCCGATGGCGACCGTGCTCACGATCACCGCGCCGGGCGAAATCGCTTCGAGCGAATAGGCGAGTTCGGAGAAGGTCGTGTGGCCGTCGGCCTGGACATAGGCTTCAT
>NZ_MSCV01000075.1 GCF_002005105.1 Methylocaldum sp. 14B
AAAGGGGTGAGCCCGCCGGCGAGCGCCAGGGCGTGCATCACGGTGACCCGGCCGGGGGTGACGAACTCGCCGGGTTTATTGACCTTGCCGACCACATAAATCTTCTGGCTGGTGGTGATCACCGACACCGAGACGACCGGGTCGGCGAGGTACTCGCTCAAGCGTTCGGTGACGGTGGCGCGGACGTCCTCGACGGTGAGGCCGCCGGCCGCGAGGTCGCCGACCAGGGGGAAGGAGAGGCCGCCGTCGGCGCGGACCAGGACCTGTTTGGTGAGGCCCTCCTCGCGCCACACCGAAATCTCCAGCACGTCTCCGGGGACAATGCGATAGTCCCTGTGGCTTTCTATCAGGGGCGGCGAATTTTCGCCATTTCCGAGTGCGCCGGTAGCGAATGCCAAGAGTGCTGCAAATTTGAGCAATTGGAGATACATAGGAGCTGTGACGCAGAGAAATACGAAAATGAAGGAACAGCGGGCAATACTCGCCCGACGATTCAGACGATGGGTCCGTCTTAGAAGCTGTCTTCAAACTACTGCGCGCCGCCATGCTTTCGTTGCTCAAGGGCTTAAAATCCGCATGTACTCCTCTGTACACTCCGGTTTTGACTCGCCCCATCCCTGGGGCTCGCCCTGCGGGCCAGCCTAACGGCTGTTCCCTCCGCGGGTCCCGCCGCTTCGGGTCGCCCTTTCGCGCTTTGCCCTGACGTCGCTCGTGACGTTTGAAGACAGCTTCTTGTCGCCTATCTAGCATTACGCTAACAGACGATTGTTACAGTTCCGTTCCAACGACGGAACACCGTTTCACAAAGCTGACATGAAGCCATGCTGTCATATTCGGCTTAGACGGTGGGCTGTCGGTGTTGCTTATGTACCACCTAGCCTACCTGATTTTTCTGCAATGCTGTCTCTATCGAGCTAGGGAGCGTTTATGAAATTGAGTCTGG
>NZ_MSCV01000076.1 GCF_002005105.1 Methylocaldum sp. 14B
GATCGGACTCGAGTTCGAACAACCCGAGTTGATCGGCTTCGGCAAGCATTCGGCCTTAGGTCTTCCGTCGCTCCTGGCGACCGGCGTCTCGCCGGACTGGTTCTGGTACGAGCACTCCCTGTCCTATCAGGAGTATACGGTCCAGGCCTTGGTGGAGCTGCTGGTCGGCGCCTCGTTGCGCGGGCGGCTGGCCGAGTTCGCCCGGGAACTCTGGATCGCGCAGAACCTGATGATTTCTCCGGTGACCGTGCGCTTTGCCAATGAAGACGCCCCGACCCTCAACGATTCGCCGCCTAATCGCAAGGCGCCGAACCGCAAGTTGTGGGCGGCCTCCCGCCGGGTGTTGCCGACCTGGCTCGGGCTGGACGAAGCGAAGGGCCAGCTGAGCTGGGACACCCTGCTCGATCCGCCCAAGCCGGTCGATTCGATGCCGGTACTGCCCGAGCTGGCGTCGGGACCGGTGCCGGGTCTCGATGCGGTTCAGCTCGTGAAGAACGGCTGGCATGCCCTGTTGCGCTATGGCCAGAAAGCCCGGTTTCATGCCCAGCAGGAAGCCCTCACTTATGAACTGCAATACGGCGACACCTGGCTTCTCAAAGACGCCGGCACGGTCGGCTACGGCTCGCCGCTGCACAAGGGCTATTTCAGCCGGGCACCGGCGCACAACGTGCCGCTGGTCGACGGCGACGGGCAAAATCCCTGGCCGTCCGAGGGACAGCTCGATGAGGTCGCGCCGGACGGCTCGTTCGCGGCGGTGTCCCATCCGAGCTATCGTCCCGGCGTGACCGCAACCCGGCGGCTCGCCATCGGCGCCGGCGACTTTATCGATCAGGTGGGGGTGACCACCGGCTCGGACACGCCGCACGCGATCGGTGTCGTCATGAACACACCCTGTGCCGTGACCGCCGACCGGCCGTCTGTCGCGGAAGGGGCATCGCTG
>NZ_MSCV01000077.1 GCF_002005105.1 Methylocaldum sp. 14B
TAAGAGCCTATCCCAGTAGACCCGTTGCCCGCCAAGTAATGATGCCGCAGGCCAAGTGCAGCATGGCAAGATAGGTGTCGGTTCGTTTTTCCCAGCGGATCAAAATCCGGCGGAATCGGTTGAGCCAGCTGTGGGTCCGTTCGACCACCCAGCGCCGCGCCTTGAAACCGGCTTCCTTCTTGATCGCTTCGGCCTCCTCACCGCGCGCTCGAATGTGAGCGGTAAACTGAAAGGCCTTGGCCAAGTCCCTCACCTCGTCATAGTCATAGCCTTTGTCCAGGCACAAGCCTTGCGGCTGCTCCGGCGTGGGTACAGGGCGCGGGACGCCGATGGCCGCCAAGGTGGACCGCGCCAGCTTCAGGTCGTGCCGATTGGCGCCGGCAATCACCACACTCAGCGGCAGGCCCGCGCCATCGGTTAACAGGCTTCGCTTCGCACCTTGTTTGCCCCGGTCGGTCGGATTCGGTCCCGTTTTTTTGAACCCGCCAACGGCGCTTTCGTCATGGCCCCATCCATGGCCAACCACGACCAGTCCAAGCCCTTCAACGCATCATAAGCCAGCAGTCCTTCGCGCCAGAACGCCTGGAACACCCCGGCTTCGGTCCACTCGACAAAGCGGCGATGGGCCGAACTGCTGGAGCAAATCCCGGTGGCGTTCAGCGCATTCCACTGACACCCGGTCCGGAGCACAAACAAGATCGCATTCATCGCCTGTCGGTCCGGCACCCGCGGGTTATGGCACCCGAGCGGATGCGGTTTACGCGGCGGCAAGAGCGGTTCCATCCGTTCCCACAGCTCATCCGGAATGCGCCAGCCATCATCTTTCGTCACCAGTCCCATAAGAGCCCCTCTTGACTCGAAATTTCGGCATTAGAGGTCGCTCATCACGCTTTTGTTCCTACTGGGATAGGCTCT
>NZ_MSCV01000079.1 GCF_002005105.1 Methylocaldum sp. 14B
ACCCGTGCGGCCTATGCGAAGGGATCAGTCCTTGGAAACGCCGAGAAGGCGGATCATGCCGTCAGGCGAAGGCGCCCAGCCCTTGACCTTTTTGGAGATGGCATAGGCATAAGGCTGGTGGCCGAGATAGATGATCGGCATGTCATCGTTGAGGATGACACTTGCGGCGTCGTATTTTTCCTTGCGGACTGCGTCGTCGGTCGAAGCGCGGGCCTCGTTCAGCAGCTTGTCCACTTCAGGATTGCAATATTTCACATCGTTGATGCCGCCCTTGCAGGTGACGAACTGGTGCAGGTTGCCATCGGGATCGATACGTCCCGACCAGTCGGAGCGGCTGAGCTGATAATTGCCGGCGGTCTGTTCGGAAAGAAGCGTCGCGAATTCCGTGGCCTTCAGGGTGACGTTGAAGCCGGCCTCCGCCACCATGGACTGGATGACCTGCATCATCTGCGTCTGCGTTGTGTTGTTGGCGTGCTGAAGCTCGACGTCCAGCGTCTCGTAACCCGCCTCCTTCATCAACTGCTTGGCCTTGTCGATATCACGCGGCGGAACCGGCAGGTTCTGGTTGAACCAGGGGCTTGTGGGCGGATATGCCTGATTGCCGGCCTTGGAGGTGCCTTCAAAAACAATCTGGCCGATCGCTTCGCGATCGATCGCGTAGGAAAAGGCCTGACGCAGGCGCTTGTCCTTGCCGAGCGGATTGTCAGCGCGTGCCCCATTGTTGATGTTGACATACATGGCCATGTAGCCCGGTCCGATGACA
>NZ_MSCV01000080.1 GCF_002005105.1 Methylocaldum sp. 14B
TTAATTTTTGTAGGGTGGGTTAGGCCGCGAGGCCGTAACCCACCGAGCGACCTCGAATCGGTGGGTTACGCTGCGCTAACCCACCCTACGATTAATGTTCACTCGAATGCCGAATGGAATAACGCATCAATCAGCTGCGGGCCAAATCCGAATCCTTCCCCCGGCTCAGACCGACCCAACCCAGCTGGGCGCTGCCCATCAATATCGCGGCGGGGATTGGCACCGGGAAGGCGCACGGGAAGCGTAACCGACACGGCGTCAAGTCATTTGCGGGAGCCCTGCCGGAGTGCTGAGCGAAGCGGCGTACGTAGGCGTGGCGGATGCATGAAGGTCGCGACTAAAGTGACGTTTGCGATTGGATCGAACGCGGGCCGCCGAACACTTACACGTCGCCACAATCGCCTCCTTTCATTAACCCGGAGTCGCATAAGGTTTCCTTAAAAGCGGCGAGGCACTCGGGTGAGCAGCACGGCGCGGTGTTGGCCGTTGATCTCGGCCTGGGCCGCGATTTGGCCGGCATCGTTGATCGCGATTGCAGAGGTAAGCGTCCAAACAGCGGCGTCCGCCGGATCGAGCAGCGCGTTGAGATCGGTCATGACGCCGTCTATCGTAACGAAAGCATGCCACTTGCCGCTGGCAGTCCTGGAGTCTCCCACCACCTGTCCGGCGTCGTTGATGTCCAGGGCACGGCTGTCG
>NZ_MSCV01000081.1 GCF_002005105.1 Methylocaldum sp. 14B
CGCCGTACCGCCATAAAGCGCAAGATTGATCGCAGCCGCTATCGTGGTATTGCCGATGCCCATTTCACCGACGCAGAGAAGATCGGTGCCGCCGGCAATCGCCTCCATGCCGAAGGCCATGGTGGCGGCGCAGTCACGCTCCGAAAGCGCCGGTTCACAGGTGATATCGCCGGTCGGGTAATCCAGCGCCAGATCGAAAATCTTCAGGCCGAGATCATTGGCCACGCAGATCTGGTTGATCGCCGCGCCACCGGCGGCAAAATTTTCCACCATCTGCTGGGTCACAGACGTCGGATAGGGCGTGATGCCGTGGCGGGTCACGCCGTGATTGCCGGCGAAGATTGCCACCAGCGGACGGTTGACGGCAGGCGAACGGCCGGACCAGGCGGCAAGCCACATGGCGATTTCTTCGAGACGGCCGAGCGAACCGGCAGGTTTCGTCAGCTGCGCATTGCGCTCCTTCGCCGCAACAAGCGCGTGCGTGTCCGGGCCAGGAAGCTCGCGCAGCAGCGCGCGGAAATCATCGAAGGGCAATCCGCTCATGCTCATGATATCAGTCTCTCTC
>NZ_MSCV01000082.1 GCF_002005105.1 Methylocaldum sp. 14B
GTCAATCTGAACTTCATAACAAACTCCGTGGAATACAACAGTGAGAGTGAGCCTGCTTACAAATTTGATGCCGATCCATCTTGGCCCCTAATTTGCACGTAAGTTGCGTTCTCTATGCCAGTAAAACAAGCATGTATCGACAACTATTCACGCTCATCGTACTGTTCATCGCCGCCGGCAGCGTCTCGGCGGATGCGGCAAATCCCACACCACTACTGCAAATGCCACAGGACTACCGCATTGTCCCCGGAGACGTGCTGGAGATTTCGGTGTGGCGCGAGGAGGGCCTCACCAAACAGGTCCTGGTCCGCGCCGACGGCGGCCTCTCCTTCCCCCTGGTCGGCGACCTCGCGGCCGGCGGCCTCACCGTCGAGGACGTCCGCGCCACCGTCACCGAACGCTTGAGCGAGTACCTCGCCGACCCGGTCGTCTCGGTGTCGGTGATCACCACCAGCCAGAAGATTTATGTGGTCGGCAAGGTCAATAAACCCGGCGAGTTCGTCACCCCCGGCCGGGTCACCGTGATGCACGCCCTGGCGCTCGCCGGCGGGCTCAACCCGTT
>NZ_MSCV01000083.1 GCF_002005105.1 Methylocaldum sp. 14B
CTAGGGTCCTTAGACTATGGGCATCTATCACAAGCGGGGTGTCCCATGCCTATGAACCGGGTGCAATTTCAAAAGGGTTTGTCGTTGGCCGAGTTTCTGACGCAATACGGCAGTGAAGCGCAGTGCGAAGCGGCACTGGAGGCCCTGCGCTGGCCGGACGGTTTCCGCTGTCCGGTCTGCGGCGGCGCGCGCCACACGGTGTTCGAACGGACCGGGCGGAAATACTGGCAATGCGGACACTGCCGGAGCCAAACGACGCTGATCGCCGGGACGATCTTCCAAGCGACCAAGCTGCCGCTGACCACCTGGTTTCTGGCCATGTATCTCCTGACCCAGGCCAAGAACAATGTCTCGGCACTGGAACTGATGCGCCATCTCGGGGTGTGTTATCGCACGGCATGGCTGGTGAAGCACAAGTTGATCCAGGTGATGGCGGAGCGGGAAACGGATCGGCAGTTGGCCGGGCGGGTCGAGATCGACGATGCCTACCTGGGCGGTGAGCGGCCGGGGAAACCGGGGCGTGGTTCCGAAAACAAGTCGGCCTTTGTGATGGCGGT
>NZ_MSCV01000084.1 GCF_002005105.1 Methylocaldum sp. 14B
TCCCCGCCGAGCGTGCCGAGATCGGTCATCACCCCGTTCACCGTGACGAAAGCATGGTAGTCGCCGCTGCGCGTAGTATAGGACTCTCCCACCACTTGTCCGGCATTGTTGATACCCAAGGCCCAACTGTCGGACCCGCCGAGCGTGCCGAGATCAGTCATCACGCCATCCACCGTGACGAAAGCATGTTCGAACACGCTGCCGGCAGTATAGGAGGCTCCCACCACCTGTCCGGCCTCGTTGATGGCGGCGGCGCCGCCGGTGCGCCCGCCGAGCGTACCGAGATCGGTCATCACGCCGTTCTCCGCGACGAAAGGACGTATCCCGCCGCTGGCAGTACTGGACCATCCCACCACTTGTCCGGCATCGTTGATGGCGTTGGCGCGGCTGTCGCGCCCGCCGAGCGTACCGAGATCGGTCATCACGCCATCTACCATTACGAAAGCATGGTCCTCGCCGCTGGCAGTACTGGACCTTCCCACCACCTGTCCGGCATCGTTGATGCCAAAGGCATAGCTATTA
>NZ_MSCV01000085.1 GCF_002005105.1 Methylocaldum sp. 14B
CGGCTTTCGCCCAGTTGCGAAGCCGCCGTCAGCAACTCGGAAAAACGCTCCGGCACGGCATAAGCATAGGCAATCGCGGCAAGATAGGCGGCATTGGTGTGGCCGCTCGGAAAGCCGCCATCCTTGCCACGGCCGCGATTTTCGCGCGCATATTTCAGCGCCGGGACAACAATGCCGGCACTGGATTCGTAGCCTTCGAAGGTACGATCGCCGATGGTCTCGGTCCCCTTGTCGACGACCTCACCCTTATCGTTCATCCGCCACGGGCGCGGCGAGGAATAAAAGTATTTCGCGGGCGATGTCGTGGCTTCCGGTCCGCGGATCGCCTTCATCAAGGCCACGACGCTCTTTAACTCGGATTCGGCCGTTCCGGCTTCCGTACCCTTGTCCTCCTCCTTGCGGGTAATCACCTCGTTCGGATCGAAGTCTGCAAGTGTATGGTTGATCGTGGTGGTCGCACCCGACCCCTCACGATACCAATCGGCAAGCGGTCCCATGCCGTTGATCACGCTGTAG